>JAKAKR010000016.1 GCA_021813435.1 Nanobdellota archaeon
TTATGTCGAAAACCTTTTTTCACAACGTCGGAAGAACCACAATAGTCGCAATTCATAAAACATCACCAATATTAAGAAGATGAACTTATATATAAAGATGACGTTTACTTGACATTATCATATAAAAGTAACATTTAAAAACCGTCTTCCAATTCTCTCTACTGATGGCAAACGTCAATGCGCAAGAAGGCAAGGGAAAGATGACGCCCCAACAGCGTCAAAAACTCAAGCACTTCGTCAAGGAACTGGACAATTTCAAGGGCAGGCATACTGAACTTGTTACGGTATACGTCCCCCAGGGATATGACTTAAATGGTGTCATCAACCAATTGCAGCAGGAACAGGGGACTGCAACAAATATCAAGAGCAAGAGTACGCGTGACAATGTGATTGCGGCACTCGAAAAAATGACGCAGCACCTCAAACTGGTCAAGCGCACCCCGCCAAACGGTCTTGTGGCGTTTGCAGGAAATGTCGCAGAGCGTGAGGGATTCCAGAATTATCGCGTCTGGTCAATCGAGCCGCCCATGCCCATCAATATCCGCATCTATCGTTGCGACAAGGAATTCATCCTTGATCCATTAAAGGAGATGGCAACAGATAAGACGCTATATGGTCTTGTCGTCATGGACAAGCGCGACGCGACTGTTGCGATTCTGAAGGGGAAGACCATTGTTCCGCTCGTCAAGGAAGACTCGATGGTCCCGGGAAAGATGAAGGCAGGCGGGCAGTCCTCGGTCCGTTTTGCGCAGAACCGCGAACTTGCCGCAAAAGAATTCTACCGCAAGATCGGTGACATCATGAAAAACCAGTTCCTCATGATGGAAGAATTGAAGGGCATCATTATTGGCGGGCCCGGACCGACCAAATACGAATTTGTCGACGGGAACAATATCACCAATGAAGTCAAGAAGAAGATCATTGCAATCAAAGACATCACGTATACTGATGAATTCGGACTGCAGGAACTTGTCGAGAAATGCGAGGACGTCTTTGCAAACGAGGAGATCGGCGAAGAAAAGAAGGTCATGCAAAAATTCTTTGACACCCTGGGAAAGACTCCGGGCAAGGCATCCTATGGTAAAGATGAAGTGATGAAGCAGATCAAGTTCGGTGCAGTGGACATCCTGCTCCTCTCTGAGGATCTGGATGATGCAACAATTGATGAATTCACTGCAGAAGCAGAGAAAGTGAATTCGCAGGTGGTTCTGGTGTCAACAGAGACCCGTGAAGGGATCCAATTGCGCGATATCGGAAAGATCGCGGCAATCCTGCGCTATGAAGTGCGTGGGGAATACTAGCGCGTGCGTATTCTTTTGTTCTCAGGGAGAAATATCATTTATTAAGGAGTGGAATCTGCAGGAGTCTGATAATTATCCTTCTGCGGCAGCGCATCTTTTTGTTGCGGCGTGTGATGCGTCGTGATGTATTGCTCTGATTTTTCCCCTGATGTCTTTGCACCGAATAATTTTCTGACCACATCATTATACCATCCGTAGAGGATTCCAGTGAATGGCGATACCGCATAGATTGTTTTTGTTGCATTCCAGATAACATCCAGGGTCTGTTGTACTGTCACTCCATCGATTTTCCCGCGGGAGAGATAGAGCGAAATAAATTTCACTCCGCCGACAAACGGGAGATAGGTTGGCGCGCCGAATGTCGCAAAAGCAAGCCAATCAACGGTCTTTCTGCGGAGCAATGAATGGTATTCTGTTGTCTTTGTTTTGCGGTAGAGATAATCTTTCCAATCGCCATAAAGTGTTGATGTTGCAACTGCAAACGTACCGTTTAGTGCGCGCGAGAGTGCAACCTCTCCCAATGTTCGCAGGCCAGAATAGAAGTCGAGTGCTGTCCCAATCGTCAAAGAGAAGGATATGCTTGTCGCTATATCAGCGAGTTTTGTCTTTCGTTCATCTTCGCGCAATGGTGTTATTGGCGTGTGTCTGAGTTTTTCTTCAAGGCTCATAGGCATTCCTGCGTGTAGCAACTATTACTATCCCAATCACCTCACAGAAGTTGTATAGACCAACGAGCAGGTTCGTGTCAGTCCCTGCGCGTAACTTCCCCACTAAAATATACGATAACTTCCCTCATTAATTTCTCTAATAACTTCCCCCTAAATAGACCTGTTTGATCTTTTCATGGTGCACGATGTCTTTGCCGCCCATAAGTGCGATTTTCCCATCTTCCAAAACATACGTCCGGTCCGCCATCTCTATTGCTTTCTTGGCATTCTGCTCTACAATAAGGATGGCAATGCCCTCAGTACGAAGTTCTGCGATGAGCGCGAACACCTGTTTTTGCAGCAATGGACTGAGACCGAGCGATGGTTCATCAAGGAGTAGGAGTGTTGGCTTATTCATGAGCGCGCGACCAATGGCAAGCATCTGCTGCTGTCCCCCGCTCAGTCCATACGCCAGATCTTTCTTGCGTTCGCGGAGCACCGGGAATTTTTTGTAGACATCGGCAAGATTTTTCTGTATCACATTCTTGTCATGGATGTCATCAGCGCCGATCAGGAGATTCTCCTCGACAGTGAGATTTCCGAAATTGATTCTTCCCTGATTGACATAACTGATGCCGCGCTTCATGAGCTGATGCGTCTTAAGATTGGTGATATCCTCAGTGTGATAATGGATTGATCCGGAATACACATTTGCGATGTTGAATACTGATTTGATGACTGTACTCTTGCCTGCGCCATTCGGTCCGATAAGGGCAACGATCTCTTTTGGCTTGACCATGATGTCAATCCCTTTCAAAACTTTAAGTCCGTTGTATCCGGCGTGCAAATCTTTTATTGTTAACATACATCCTCCTGTAATTGTTCTCGTAATTAGTAGTAGTAATTGTTAGTAGTATTATCCTCCCAGATATGCTTCCAGGACGCGCGTATTGTTTTGGATCTCGCGCGGCGTCCCGCGTGCAATCATGGTCCCTGCCTCAAGGACAAAGATCGTTCCTGCAAGCCCCATGACAAAATTCATATCGTGCTCGATAATGATGATAGTCTCGCCACGCTCTTTCAATGATTTGATGATATCCATGATTTCCACACGCAGTTTGGGATTGACCCCTGCAACCGGTTCGTCAAGGAGCAGGATTTCGTGCGGTTTTGCAAGTGCGATTGCAAGATCGAGCAATTTGCGCTGACCATAACTCAGATCCGATGCAGGAGTGTCGAGCGGTTTTTCCAGATGCACGAGCGATAGGATCTCCTGCATCCTGCGCGATTCCTCGCGTTTATGGTGGAAGAGTTTATCCCAGACACTTTTTGCAAGCGACTCATCCGTGCTACTGAGCGCTATTGCAAGATGCTCTTTGATGGTCATATTCTTGAATAGTCGTACTTGCTGGAATGTCCGTGATATCCCATGTTTTGCGACCTCAAAATCCTTGCAGGTCGTAATGTCAATAGCATTGAGTATGATCTTTCCGTAATCAACAGGGATGAGGCTTGTTATTGCGTCAAAGAGTGTTGTCTTACCGCTTCCGTTCGGCCCGATGATTGCAGTGATTTCTCCGGCATGTATCTCCAGCGTGCAATGATCAAGCGCTTTTATCCCGCCAAAGTGTTTGCTCACATCAACTACCTTGAGGATTACACGCGGTGACGCAGGGCGAGGATTTTGTTTTGATGAAGTGTTTTGCGGTGTCATGGTGGATTGTGCATTACATGCATAGTGATTATGATTCGTGATGTTCTCCTATTTCATTCAAGGTCTATTTTTCCGAACAAGCCCTTAGGCCTAAGGAGTATGATAGTAAGCAGGATTATTGCATAGATGATCTGCCGACCAGGACCCAGTATAGTACTGGGAAGATTCAGGAACCGCAAAAGTTCGGGGACCACAATGATGATTGCTGTTGCAGCAACCGTTCCCTTGATCGAGGCAATCCCTCCGACGATCACAATCGTGAATACCAAGATGACTTCTGTCAGCATGAATGAGGAAGGATCAATATAACTGATATAGTGCGCAAAGAGCGATCCTGCGATCCCAGCAAAGAATGCAGAGACCATCATCACCTTGTACTTCACCTTGAAGGTGTCCTTACCTAAGGCGCGAAGGCCGATCTCATCGTCGCGTGTAGCGGCCATAAGCCTACCGAATGGAGAATGGGTGATGATATACATGATAAAGATCGAGATGAGCGCAATGAGCGCTGCAAAAACAAGGAATGCTGCATTTGCAGAAAGGCAAAACCCGAAGAAGCAGGGCTTACTGATGCCCGGTATCCCTAAGGGCCCGCGCGTGAGCGAAATCCAATTCAAGAGAAGCGAGTAGATGACAAAGCTGAATCCCAGTGTTGCAAGTCCAAGATAATCCCCGCGTAATTTTCTTGTCGCATAAACAAGTATGTAACCAAAGACGCTGGTAAAGAGCCCTGCAATGATGAATGCCCATAGGAAAGGGAATCCTGCAGCCATGGTGAGAAGTGCAGAGGTATATGCGCCGATCCCAAAGAACGCAATGTGTCCCATATTCATAAGACCCGTATATCCGAGTGTCAGGTTGAGACTGACTGCAAGGATGCAATAGATTGCGACAAGGATAAGAATGTGGATGATATATCCCTCAATCATTTTCTCGCCCCCTTGTCAATGCCGAATAATCCGTTCGGTACAAATAAGAGGAATATGAAGAGAAGTATAAATGCGATGGCATCCTTATATTCTGATGGCAAGAACCAGACACCGATATTTTCGACAAATCCCAAGATATAGCTTCCGATGATTGAACCCGGAACCGAAGCAATTCCTCCGACGACCGCACCGGTGAATCCTTTGATGATAAGGCCGGTTCCCATGGTCGGCGTCAGGCTTTGTTCTATCGCGATAAGGATTCCTGCGATCCCTGCAAGCACTGACCCGATGATGAATGAGAGATCCGCGATCCAGCGGTAATTGATGCCGATGATGCTCGTCAATTCCTTATTGTCAGATACTGCACGCATATTCCTGCCGGTCTTGGTCTTATTCATAAAGAGGTATAATCCTGCAAGCAGGAGCAGCGAAACGACGATGATTGCGATCTGGACTGGTGTGATGATGGCTCCAAGAATTGTTAATCCCTTGCCGATCTCAAAATAACTGATGGTCTTTACATCCGGACCATAGATGAGCATGATACTATTTTCGATAAGAATCAAAAGGCCGAGCGATGCGATAAGAAGGATGATGTTCGAGGATTGGCGCTGTTGGAGCGGCGCATAGACGATCCGGTACGAGATAAGCCCCACAATCGCTGTGGCAATGAGCGTAAGGATACAGGAAATATAAAAATTCAGATGCGCAAGCGAGAAGAACGTAAATAAGAGGTATCCGCCTAGTGCGACCATGACTCCATGCGCGAAATGCATGAACTTATTGGTTGAGTAAATCAGCGAGAACCCTGAAGCGACAAGGGCATAGATGCTGCCGATGATGAGCGAGTTTGCAATGATCTGTGCAGCAATCATAGTATGTCCTCTTTTTTTCAGGAATAGTCGTTTTTATATCTTCATATTTATTAATGTTATTTTATTCTATTTCTTATTCTACTTTTCCAATAACAAACGTCCAGACACCTGCATGGATGGTGCATTCAGGTATGATCCCTTGTTGTCTCTCTTCTTCATGTAATTGGTCCGGATCAAGTCGTTTGAATACGCAATAATCCGTATCAGCAAAATCTGGCGTGATCTGATTGATCCGTATCCCGATATGTGGATAATACTGCTTCAGGAACGCAGTGGTGGATTTATCTCTGCTCCACGTTCCATTAATGATGTACCCCCCGGACGCGGTGAGCATCTTTTGCGCCAAGATAAATCTCCTGCGTTCAGCATCAGTAAATGATCCTATAGTGTTATACGCAGAATAGATGACATCAAACCATTTTGTCAAGCGATCATTACTCTGTTCTGCGAATAAAAGGACGTCCTGTTCATGAAAACTGCTATTTACTCTCAGGAGACCGGGAGCGTTTACTCTGTCATATGCTGCAGCGATCATGTTCGGGTCATTGTCAAAACCCATAAACACGTTCTGGGGAAACCGTTGTGCAAGTGCAATCATTGGTCTCCCTGTCCCACAGCCAAAGTCAGCAATCTTGAGGGAGTTCATTCCTAATTCATCCATACGCTGAGTAATGTATCTTGAGAGCAACCATTCCTCCAAATCAAAAGCGCTTTTGAGTTTAGGAAGTGGATCATTGATTGATTTCAAGTGGGGTTTGATATAATCGCCAGTTATTGACATAGATAATCACCAATGGTTTTTGCCGTAGCATATAGATAGGGTGTTGCGCGGCCTGCAAAATAACCCATTGCAGTGATCAACGCAGTTTTTGTCGCGAGAGCGATTACCGAATTTTGCATCTTGGTCTCCAAAGTAGAGACATACTCATCGATAGTATGATTTTTCGACTCAAGATGAACCGTGATTTGTCTGTTCCTGAATGGGTCATGAACAACTTTTTTTACACGGGAAAACGCATACTGAAAAAATCCTCCCACAAGCGCCTGCAATGCAAAGGGTGCGCCTAAAACAATAATACGGTCTGTTGCGGAAAATCCATTTTTCCCCCAACTCTTTTTCTTCAGTGTCTTTTCGTGTGATAATCAAAAAAAATGAAAAATAAATTTATCCGTCGATTGTGACGAATTTTCCGCCTTTGACCTGACGCACGACAGCCTCGCTTTGGACGATGTGGTTGCTGTCAACGTTCAATACGCCGATCTCGCCATGAAAGTCCTGGATTTTTGCAAATTCCTTTGCTGCAGCAAGTGCTGTCGGCTTATTGTTGGTGTATCTTCCTGCATTCTCGTATGCAGTGACGATAAGGTCAAAGCAGTCATAGGCGTTTGGCCCTGCAATCTTAGGGTCCATGTTGAATCGTGCATGATACATCTCTTTGTATGCATCGGTTATCCCTGCGGCCTGGACATACCATGATCCTTCAAATAATTGTGGCTGTTCGGTGAATTCGATTGCCTCAATGGATGTAAAGGGAATAGTGAGTCCGAGATCTTTTGCCTGCTTTGCAATAAGCTCTAATTCAGGTGAGAACGATTCGACCATGATAACCTCAGGGTTTGCGTCTGCTGCCTTGAGAAGCATGGTCTTGAAATCTTTCTCTCCGCTGTTGAATGTCTGTTCAGAGACTATCTGGATGCTTGTTCCTGCAATGTCATTATGCAGCATGGAGACTATTGCAGCGTTACCCTGCTGGTTCCAGGAAAGTACTGCAACCCGTGTGATGTTGCGTTTCTGCAATGCCTTGACAAATGCCCTGCTTTCTGCCTCAGGTGTTGTCCAGTGGATGAAGTTGTAATCGCCGCTTGCGATATTCTTGTCTGAAGCGATGCCGCAGTGGAGTACTTTATTTGCATTTGCGAGCGGACTGACGACGTTTCCCGGTCCTGAAGTCATACTGATGACTGCATCGACTCCGTCAACATTCACGACCTTCTGGAATGCAGAGGCGGTGAGTTTCGGATCCATCCGGTCATCCTCAAAGACCAGTTCATAATGATATTTCGTATTGTTGGACAGTTTTTCTGAAGCAAGGATCACTGAGTTCTTTGCGCTGATGCCTAGGGGCGCGCTATCGCCAGTATACATGCCGATGACTCCGATCTTGATGACTGGTTTTCCGTCAACTAGTTCCGTAGCGGGTGTTGCATCAGGGAATGTGTATTCCTCAACTGCATTGTTGCGTACTGTCTTGTAATCGAATTCCGGCTTTGCAAGTTCACGGTCCTTGAACTCAATCATACGCATCGATACACCTGCATAATGGGTTTCTGCAAGCGCTTTTTCGACTGCAGTCGGATCTGTTGTCCCTGCTTTCTGCATTGCTGCTGCAAGCACCTTGACTGAATCATAGGTAAGGGGCGCAATGAATAATACTTTCAAATTTTGATACCCCTCAACTGTATGTATCTTTGCATCAAATGTCTGTGCATAATCGATCTTTGCCATGGTGAATACTGCACCGTTGGCGTATCCACTAGTGATAATGGAATCATCAGAGAATGCGTCTCCTGAAACCACCAGCAGTGTCATCCCCAATTCATTCATCTGCCGTAATGCTGCCACTGCACCGATAGGGTAGAGCGGAAGATAGATTGCTTCTGCATCAGTATCTTTGATTTTGAGTAATTGTGTCTTGAAATCCTTATTATCCTGAGTTGCACCTGCACTGTAAGTGATGACTCCGCCAAGTTCCTTGAATCTCTTGGTGAATACTTCCTGGAGTCCTTCGCCCCAGTCATTTTGTACATAGAGTAGTGCGACCTTCTTTTTTCCGAGAGTATTATACATGAAATCTGCTGCGGCAACACCCTGGAACGAGTCTGAAGGGTATAATCGATAGATGTTTGTTCCGATGCTGGTGAGCTTAGGCGCGGAAGAGGCATAAAGCATGACTGGAACATTGTGTTCAGCAGTAATAGGCAATGCGGGTCCTGCTGCTGATGAGCAGAGCGGTCCGACCAATGCTGCAACATTGTCGACAGTTACAAGCTTTGTGACTGCAGCAACGCTTTTTGCTGAGCATGCATCGTCTTCGGCAACAAGTACCAGAGGACGCCCATTGACGCCGCCATTCGCGTTGATCTCATTAATAGCAAGTTGCGCTCCTGCAACCGCATTCTGTCCGAAAGATACTGCTTCACCGGACAATGGCGCCGAAAGTCCGATCTTGATCGGTTCTTTTGATTCAGTTGTCACTTTGCCCGTAGGCGTATTCGTACATGCAGTCGCAAGTACTGCGACGAGAACAATTGCCACAATTGCAATCCACAAACTTGTTTTTGTTTTCATGTGTTTCCCTCTAATAATTTTTTAGTTGCTCGTAAACCGGTTGAAGTCCATCAAGTAACGGCTTGTATAATTCTTGAAGAAATGCGTCAGAGAGAAGCAGATTATGCTTATTGAGCACTTCTGATTTGATTGTGGCTATCGCATCTGTATTCACTGTAGTACGCTTGTCAAAATTCTCAAAAAGTAATCTTTGGTTGTAAGTCGATGCAAAAACAATCCACGAAAAGGTGTATTGATTATCGTTATAGGTGAACAATGCCTTTTTTCCAAAAATCTTCTTGAGGATGAATGCCGAGAAGACATGAGAATCGGTTTGTGACGTTGACTTGTCATAATATTTGAGGAAAAGGCTTCCATTCAAACTCGTGCCATCCAATGCCGGGCTATTAAACCCTGCGGCATAGAGGCCGTCAGGTACAGGAATATAACATTTTGCAGAAATATCCCGAAGAGGGATATCTAAATCTTGAATTTTTCCCGAAATATCAAGGATAGCCGGTTTAGAGACCACTAATGCACCATTGGTATCAGTAGTCCACCCGGGTACTTGTTGTGTTGTGAGATCATCCGTCATTTTTTACCCCCAAACGATAGTTGCGAGGTTGTTCCTCGGCAGTGGTAATAATAGAATGAGTGTTGAGAAATTATATATATTTAATCCTAATATTATATATATCTATATAATCATATATATAAAAACGAAAAATTAATATACTTCTTCTGCGTTCTCTATACCATGAAGCGCAAGATCATGCGACTCGGACCCTCAACACTCGTCGTCAGCCTGCCACATCAATGGGGAGTGCAGCAGGGAATAAAACCTGGACAAGAACTCGAGGTAGTGGAAAAAGAAGGATCATTAGTGCTCCAGAGCAATAAACAAGTGCGTTTAGCAAAGGAGATTACCATAACCATCACGGGTGAAAATAAAGACGATATTGAAGTACTACTCACCCACGCATACCGACAGGGATTCGAAAAAATAAGATTAAAAAATATGGACAAGACAATAGAAGAAAAAACAAGAAGGACCGTCACCACACTTCTCCTCGGATTTGAAACAACAACCAAAGAAAAAGATACTTGGATACTGGAAAGTATCGCGCTTCCCGCAGAAGAAAAATACGAAGTATTACTCAAAAGAAGCCTTTGGATCATCAAAGAGACAATACAGAACAGCATAGAATTTGCAAGAACAGAACAAAAATCGAATATCACCGAATTGCGAGCAGAACAAGACAAATATCTCCTCTATTGCCAACGGGTACTGACGCTAAATTCTAAGCGTAACACAGTCATTGAATGGGAACTCATCACCTTTCTCAGACATATTGAACATGCAGCATACTACCTCTATCAAGAGCTTGAACGAAATTATGCGAAAGATACTGCTATTATCTCACTTCTTGAACAACTCGGGGCATATTACGAACTGTACATGAACGCCTACACTAACAGAGACATCAATGCGATCCATGCCATCAACAAATTAAAATCAGCATATCAATTTGGCGAATGTATAAAACAGTTAAAGAAAGGAAAAAATACGGTAATCCATGCACAGATAAAGGAAGTGTTTAGAATGATCCAAATCGGAAGCAGCCCTATTTTCCGATTAATTTTAGAGAACGCTTGATAGACTGTTCTGTGTCATACATCTTCTTTTGTAGCTGTTCTTCACGCGCAACACTATCCTGATACGTTTTCTTGAAATCAGCGACCTTGCCGGTAAATTTTTTGATAGCCTCACGTACAACTTCGCTTCTCCCGGTGATCATCCAATTATCATAATAGTTATAGTCGACATAATCAATCAGAGCGATATGATCAAAATCTTTGGGAACATATTTCTTTAATGTATCAAAATCTTTTGCGCCATCGCTCAGTGCATATGCCCGTGCAGCTTGATCAGGGAATACATACGCAAACGCCGCGCTTTTTCTATCGCCATTAAAGAAGTCAATGTATCCGTCAATTGCCTGTGTATCAATAATCGTCTCATCAGTTGTTGCATGATTAATGAAATAGTTATGGACAATACCCCATCGACGACTCAAATCATTCGCTAATGTTAATTGAATCAGCTTCTCATTTTTGGCCCCGCTTTCCACTGCAAAAAATGTTGCAAGGCTGAGAAGCGGAAGCGCAATTGCGGTACGTAGACCATATCGTTTTATGCGGTTTGAAGATCTGCTCTCTTCGTACTGCTGATTCGCATGTTCCACTGCGGTCAATAATTCTGCGCCATCTTTCAAACGATCAGTATGATGATACAACGCGGAACGCAATAATTTTTTGAAATATTTCGGCATCCCGGAGGTTTTTTTATCAATTAACCTGTTCCATTTTTTTCGGGCATAATTCTCGTGTATGAATGTCTTTGCGTGTGTAGGGGTGTTGCCGAATTCTTCTTTAAACAATTTTTTCCCGGCAAGCATTTCATAGAGGATTGTTCCTGCAGAATACACATCTGACGCCATAATCGGCGCTTCGGAAAAATTTTCAGGAGCACGCGAATACAAATACCCCACATTATCGCGACCATGCGATCCGCCGGTCGCATTTCCAAAATCAGTTATTTTCACAATCTTTTGGGTAGTGTACCCGATATTATCCTTTTTGAGGTCTCCATGTATGACCCCGATTTTTTGTTCAAGAGTATTATTGACAATGTCGCCTGATTGTCGCATAATATGCGTGTGAAGATCACGAAGCCCTGCAGCGATACCTTGAGTAATATGTAATATTTCTTTCGTGTTGACTGATCCCTCAGCGATATAATCAGACAAGAATCGATCGACGTATTCCTCAGCGACAAACGGCGTTCCATCATCAGCGACATCGACATAATGGAATGCAAGATTAGTAAACGCGGTCGTATTACCATAGAGACCTTCTTTTATCCAGATTTCTTTTTCAGAAAGGTTTCTTTGCTTCGATTGCTCATATGCAACGTCGGTTCTATTAAGAAATTTAAGTGCCCAAGTAGAATGATCGGAATTTCTCTTTGCCTTCCATACGTCTTTCCAAAATCCTGAATTGATATAGTTCTCTATGGTGAATCCGGAGGTGTGCGGCAATGATTTTATTTGTTTCAGAGGCAGTATATTACTCATGCAACTCACCTCCTCCTGTAGTTTTTGCATAGCGCAAGAATTTTTCTATTGCATATTCAATGACGTGGCTCTTGTTCCGAAAGAGCGGATTTTGTGATAGTGATTCGAGTCTCTCGTCAAGTGTTTCCTCGATCGAGATACTGATCTTTTTCTTCATACAAAGTAGCAAGACGTCCTACTTTATAAAGTTTGTTATTTTTAGCTACTTTTTAGTGATAACATTATAAAACAGCGTTTTTAGCTCCTAAAAACGCAAAATTCAGGATATTGTTGTGTGTTAAGTAACCTTTTTAAAAGCATAAGTCAAGATAGCAAGAGGCGCAATATGAAAGAGAAGACCACAATCACGATTGTCGTTCTGATATTCATCCTATTCGGTCTGATCAATACCTATTATACAATCTTTTCAGCACCATTCAGTTTCTCACAGGCAACCATAACTGCAGACGGCCCGCAGATTACTGAAACATTGATTTATGTCCCTAACAAGGATTATCATACGCTTTACCGAAATTTTATAACTCCAATCCGAGAAAATTTCGAACAAGGAGACTCTATCCATGTGACAGCGGTCGCATGCAGCGGCGGGGTATCCTATACCCGAGATTTTGACGGCAACACACACATCCGGATCGCTCCTGGCGCAACCATGTCATTACAGTACACAGAAAATAACGAGTATGGATGCACGTATGGTGAAGATACAGGATTCAAGCAGGGAACGACCTATGCAATCACCAGCCAATACACGCTCCATCCTTCAACAGTATTTTTAATCAATGGACAATATTATATCAAATTCGTCGCCTACTCATCAGAAAAGCACCCTCTCCTTTCAAAAAGTTCCACGCTACAAACATCAGCAAACATTGTCGCCAAATCATTCTATCTCCCTGATGAGAACGTGATTGTGTATCTCCCTATCAACCCGCAAGACATGCCGTATGCAAGAATCATTGACGCAAAGGATTTTGTGTATGAAAATAGTGTCAGAAATATCCTCGTGACACTCTTTTTCTCCCTCATTCCGGCAATCGTATGTTTTTTTGGCTGGTTCTTTTTCGGAAGAGAAAAAAGAGAAGAGGATCTCCCGCATGAGTTAAGTCAATACCCGCAAGAACGAAAGGCCTGGGAGGTTGTCGCCTACTTCCATCCGCCATTCGGAGAGTTGGATAAACAATTCATCCCGACCATGATCATGGATTTCTATAATAGAAAGATTATCGACGTTAAAGAGATTGATGGAGACACGTATATGAGTATCAACGAGCATCATAACCAAAAACTTGATGATGTGGAACAAAAATTCCTTGACTTCCTCAATGATATCTATGCCGATGCAAAAATCAGCGGCAACGCAAAGGGCACCTCCTTTAATATGAATGACGCCATTACCCATGCCGGCGCGCTTGAAAAAAAAGAACTGCAGACCCATTACAAGTTATTGCAAAAGCGCATTAAAGAGAAAAGTAAAGAATACATTGATTACAGAGGTAATTGGTTTGTATTCAGCCCGCTTGCAATCATCGTCCTACTCTACAATATCATGGGCGCGCATGCGATAACACTGCTCTACATTGTTTGTTTTATCACTATGGGAATTATCGCCCACAAATCCGCACTCTTCATCCGCTACAAAAAAGAGTATTATCCTGAATACCAGAAATGGCAGGGATTCAAGAATTATCTCAAAACAATGGACTCCATGAAGAAAGCCCCACCACAAGCAGTGGTCCTATGGAATCAATACCTCGTTTATGCCACTGCGCTTGGCGTGGAGAAAACAGTGATTAAAAAATTCCAGGAATGGAAGATTATTACACCAACGCAATCGCACATCTATATGGGGATCTATCACACCAGCTCAGCAACCGGCGCAGTCGGCGGAAACAGCGGAGGCGCAGGCGGAGGATTTGGCGGCGCAGCAGGTGGAGGCGTCGGCGGTGGTGGAGGCGGGGGAAGATAATAATATAACTCCGCAACATTCATAAACTCTTTATTTCTTTCTGATACGATGGAACCGTCCTGGATGATTGCGCAGCACGCATTTCTCGGCTTAGGAATCGAGGAGAAGCGGCAGATTACACTGAATTATTCCGGCCATTTCAAAGGCTACAATGCGCATGTACGGTATAGCGCGCAAAAGATCGCATTCACGGCGTCACGACAATGGGAAGAGGTAGACCCTGACATCCAGATCGGATTGCTCCAGAACCTTATTGTAAAGATGCTCAAATTGAAGATCAAAAAGACTGCGCAGATGGAGCTCTATGAATCATTCATGAAAAATCTTTCGCGCTACGCCAAAAAGCATACCTATGACCCGCAACTTGAAGAAGCGTTTGACCGCATCAACGCGCAATTCTTTGAAGGCGGGATGCAAAAACCGAACCTTGTCTTTGCAAATGAATCATTCCATAAACTCGGGAGTTATGAGTATGGAACAGATACTGTCTATATGAGTACAATCTTCAAGGATCTTTCGCCGCAGGACCAGATGTATCTTGAGTATGTTCTCTATCATGAATTATTGCACAAGAAGCATTCGTTTAGTGTCAAGAATGGCAGGCACTCAGCCCATACCCGCGCATTCCGGATCGATGAGGCAAAGTTCGGCAGCGGGATGGAAGCAAAACTCTCAGGATTTCTGCGCAGAAAAAAATATGCTGTAGGGCGGATAGCCCGATCGCCGCAGCGCTCATTCAAAGAACTATTCAGGTTCTGGTAAACACCCGCAAGCTTTATAAACACTTCCAATTTCCTCTTCTTATCGTAAAAATCAGATATTAGGTGAACTTATGGGCGAGACAGTACCAAAATCAGTTGGAACATTACAAAAAGGAAATTATGTTGTTATCGACGGCGTTGCAAGTGTGGTCAGTGATACACAGACTTCACGGCCCGGAAAACACGGCCACGCAAAAGTACGTCTTGTCGCAGTCGGCATGATTGACGGCAAAAAACGCGAGGTCGTCCTGCCCGGACACGACAATATTGATGTTCCTATCATTGAGAAGAAGACCGCACAAGTTCTCTCTATCGCAAATAGTGTCGCCAATGTCATGGATTCAGAATCATTTGAAACATTCGACCTCAAAATCCCTGAAGAGTTGAAGGATTCCTGCGTAGAAGGAGCAAATATCCTCTACTGGATCATCCTCAATGATAAGGTCATGAAGCAGGTCAAACCAGAATAACGAGGTATACCATGGTCAAATTCCCTGAAGCACAAGCACGATTATACAAAAATGTCTTTGTCTGCCGCAGGTGCAAGCGTAAGATACGAACCGACAACATGAAGGTTATCGCAAAGGCAGTGAAATGCCGCAATTGCAATGACAAGGCATTACGGCCTGTTAGAAAGAAGTAAATCTCTTGATTTTTTATTTCTTTAATTATTATTCTTTCCGAGATAGCGTTGCCATAGGAGAGTAAGGTACTGTGGTAAAGAGAGTATCCCACAATGACTAAATTTATAAATATCTGATTTCCCAGTAGGGATAATGACGTCTGCGATCACTACATTCATTGTCACCCACAATTGGATCTGGGTATTATTGTTCTATGTGATCCTTGCCGTTATCATATTCATCAACCGCAAAAAATTCACCGTCGAGAGCAAATTCATCCTCATGTACCGGGCCAAGTGGGGAATCAATTTCATCAATAAATTCGCAGACAAGAACAAGGAATTCCTCAAGATCATCGGGTATTCTGCAATCGGCATCGGATTTGTAGGGATGATCACCATTGTCGGGTTCTTTGTCAAGGGACTGTATGATCTTATCTTTGTTCCCAGTGCTCCTGCAGTCATGTCGCTTGTCATCCCCGGAGTCCAAATCCCTGGCAGTCCGGTCTTTGTCCCATTCTGGTATGGCATCATCGCATTATTCATCGTAGTGGTATTCCACGAATTCGGGCATGGCATTATTGCACGCGCGCATGGCATGAAGATCCAGAGTACAGGAATCGTATTCTTCGGTCCTATCATCGGCGCATTTGTCGAACCAGACGAAAAACAGCTTACCAAGCAGTCAAGTCATATACAACAGTCAGTATTTGCTGCAGGACCATTCTTTAATGTCATACTCTCAGCAGCAGTGCTTCTCGTACTCCTCCTCATCCTTAACCCGCTCCAATCCATGATGATTACGCCTTCAGGAGTCACATTCTCCGGAATCCAAAAAGGATATCCTGCCGAACAATACGGAATCCAGAAAGATGTAGCCTATACTCAAGTCAATGGTGTCAACATCACTGACCAGAACGCGCTCATCACTGAACTCTCCTGCGTCAAGCCAAACCAGACCGTAGTCTTTACTAGCAATGAATCCAACGTAACTGTGATAACAGCTGCAAGTCCGACTGATAAGACCAAGGGATATCTTGGAGTCACGGGCATTAGCACTAAATATGTTGTCAAGTCAGATGTCTGGTGGTACCAGGGACTCTACAATATACTCTTTATCATTATCAATCTTTTTGAATGGGTATTCATGCTCAGTCTTGGTATCGGTCTTGCAAATCTTTTGCCGCTCGGACCAGTCGACGGCGGGCACATGCTCCGCATTGGATTATGGGATGTAAAAGGAAAAGAAAAAGGGACCAAATGGTGGATAAGGATAAGCATCATCACTCTCGTCATCCTCATCATACTGGTCTTTGTGCCCATCATCAAGAACCTGCTCTTCAAGATGTAGGTGATATTATTGTTCTTCTCATGCAGTTATGATCACAAAAAATGATTGGACTGGGCGCATTGTGGGTTGGAATACGCACATCGTATCCAGAACGCCCAGTCCAACATGAAGAGCGCATTAGTTTTTCTGCGCTTGACGCGCGAGCGCCTTCGAGTATGATTCACGATACTGCATGCTTGCAAATATCATGTTTTCCATGAACTCGCGGTTATCATCGCCACGGACGACGATCAATGGATCTTTACGATTATAAAACGATTTTACTGCACTATATACTGAGCCGTCCCAATCTGTTTTTTTGAGTTGGTCAGCTGCAACGAGCGGCGTCATCATATCCGGGGCAGTCATTTCATATTCGTACCGTTTATCCTTATGGAACATGATGATTGTCGCTTTTGAATAATCATTCTTGAAATTCTTTTCTTTGATCGCGGATGTTGCATATATCCCTTCGGGAATTGGGATGAGAAGGACGTCCTTGAGCGGTGTAAATAGCGGTTTCGTTGCAAGATATTCCTTTGTGAAACGCATTGCGTCTTTGATTGCCGGTCCAACACCTTTCACAATCTCAGGATTATGATGTTTTTGAGAGACATCTAATACGTATGTTATCATTTTTTTATACACATCCCCAGCAATATCAAGATTATCCAGCGAATAGGTATAATTATTTACTAAAGAATTGAATTGTTCCTTTTCAGATTCGTTCAGCGGTGATTTTGATCTTATGTATTTACTGATTTTTCGTCCTAAACGTACGCCACTGTATGCTGCTGCGATATCTGCGCCTAGTGTCATCATATCAGTGCCCACATCGCTTTTTGGAATAGTGAGATTTACGTATATACCGCTGATTGCTCCAAGTAAGGATTCTTGCGTATTCACAAATTTTGATGGACTTAAGCCAGTATTTTTCTTATTCGCAGGATTATTGCCCTGCTTTGCTGCTTGCGTCTCATGATATAATTGTGTTTCTGTGCATGTATCATATGTATCACACGCAGTGTCATCACACTTATACGTGCTATGCATGACCGCGGTTATGGTATTGTTTATTTCGATTCTCGAAAGCAAATATCGATCATTTAAAAACCCTGCAATAGTTCCTGCAGTAAATGCTGTACCGATACTTACCAGTTGTTCAAGATTCATAGGAATCACCTTTTTTGTAGTATTGACTAATGGTTTGCGCAATATGGCGCTTGATGGGTATGGAATTGAATTCACAATGCGCGTCTGCTTTGAGGATGATGAGTTGTGTTTCTGGAGTGAATCGTTTGATGAGTGATGGATACCCTTCAATAAACTTCTCTGCGCGTGCAACAATTGCGGTCGATGATACATCCTTGGTTGGATTGAGTGTATAGAGCATATCGCGATGGATAAGATAGAGCTGCGGATTTTCAGGTTTTTCCGATGCATACGTAAGTGTCGCAAACCCTTTTTCATCCACTAATTTCTGTGCACCTTGCCGGAATAATGATTGCGCTTCTGCAAGATGTATCGCATCAATAAGTCTAGTGTAGAGCTTCACATTTTTATGATGTCGAGTAATAGTATCTGCGTATAGTGTTGCTTCAGCGCTGGGTTGTACCGCTGATTCAGAGATATCACTATTGACAATATAGTCAAGTTTCTTCTCGAACTGTTTTTTTTCGTGTTTGGATACTGTTGCATGATTGCGCAGGGTCTTACTTACTGCGCGTCCAATACGCATACTTGCAAGATAGATTGCCGTGTATCCAAAGCCATTCGCGGCAAGGCTTATCAGGGTCTCGCTCGGCGCAAATACGACGCCGGCAATTCCTGCGTGAATCGATGTGTAATAATCCAGATTTGGACTTTCTTCTATGACCAACGTACAGTCCTTAACCTTTTTATCATATTCTTGCTTCGTACACGATTCCTTGATAAGGATCGGTACGTATTCTGCATTAAATATGTCTGTGCGATCTTTCACGATCCCGTGCGTTATCCCTGCAGCGATGGTTGCAGAAATGAGTAACATATCGGTGAGTTCCATGGTTTCACGTTTTTTATTGATATATGTTGATCATCTCCATTTTTATTCGACATCAATCGCGCTAAGCAGCGTATTCAGGTTTACTGCAAGCTTCTTGTAATCTTTTTCAAGATATGATTGTTCTATTGCAATCCAATCCTGCGCGTAATATTTTACGTACACAGAATGTGTCTTGCAATCGATCGCTTCAACCTTTTACATGCACTATACACTTCGATTGCACGCTTCTCAAGCATCCCCAACTCATCTGACGTATATTCAAGTGACTTTTTCAGGAACGGGAATTGTCCATTGAGCCAATCCCTCAAATCATACCGATGATGGGAGGTTATTTGAAATTCATTCATTTTTGCCCCCAATAGGATTTACATATGCCATAGTTGCATCAAAATCATTATTTTTTTTCACAGCGTCGTATCTGGCGGGTTTACTCTCATTTCTTATATCAAAATTATCATACCTATCAAAAAGGTCATATCTGTCGAAATGTTCACGCCTGCCAAATAATCCAGAGTAATAGCTTTGATTCGCATATGCTGTACGACAACCGTCTACAGGGATTACTCGATCTATCTGTTCTATAAACGTTGTTTCTGGACCCTTGAATTTTTTAACAACGTGTTTCAAATATTTAACATCCTGCTTAGTGAGTCTGGTTAATTCCCCAATCAATATATAATTATTTTTTCCATCAAATTTTTGTCTTTCATTAAATACAAGATATCTTGTTGAAGTTCCATTTTCATCTCCTATTCTATACACAAAAGCGTTAAGATTTCCAAATGAAAACCTGCCGTAACCTGCCCCATCCAAATATCGTCCTGCTTCGGTGTGATGTTTATCTCCTCCTAAACTTATGGATAATTTTTCTAATGAGCTCACAAAAGCCTCTAAACTTCTTGCTCTATTATTTGGATTGCCTGTGGTTCCAAATCCCTCCTCAAATTTATTCCAACCGTAGCGTAATCCTGCAGTAGCGCAAGCTTCCGTGGATAAGACTCCATGATTGACTGCGCCTAATGCTGCTTGATATATCTCTTCCTTACGGCTCTCTAAATCTTGATATACTCTTCTTTTTTTTGCGTATGTTTTAAGGTCAGGGAATTGTTCTCTAATCCATAGTGCAAATTCTTCTCTAACATTAAATACGGGCTTGAACTCTTTACTCGTTGAATGCATTTCTTCAATCGGGGACTCTCCCAGTAGTAAATCATCTAGTTTATCGTTTATCATTTTAATCATCCATTTTCTTTGTTCCGTGATGTTTTTTATAGCCATTGCTTGAAATACTCTCTAGGTTCAATGAGAGGAATTCAATAAAGCTGACAAATTTTTCTAATCTAGCAGCAAACACACCAGAATATGTTGCAAAATCAGAGTAGTACAGGCCATCCGGTTTTTGCCCGTTAAATGTGCAATAAACAGTTCTGAAATCAATTAATGCACAGCCTCTAAGAGTTTTTGTCCCGTGTTCATAAGCCATTTTTGCTCCATTCATCACTTCGATTTTTCTTTTTTCTAAAGAGTCGTATTCTTTTTCTTTTTTAGCGTAATCTTTTAATTCAGGGAATTCCTGCCTGACCCATACTGCATATTCTTCTCGTGGATTGAATTCTGGTTTGAATGGCTCGCTCTTTTTTATAGAGTCATCTGTTGTTTTGGAAATCTCATTACCATAATTCTTAATTCTTAACATGATCTTTTTATACTGCTCTGCAAGATTTAGCTTAATTAAAACCTTAGGAACAACGACTTCTTCGATACTCATTGGTTCTTTTTTTGCATCTTTCTGTGTTGTAGGTTCCTCTAGTTGCAACATTTTTTCTAATTCTGAGTCTTTTTCTTTTTGCCTTTTCTTTTCTACTTCTTCAACTTCTTTGCTTGTACATAATTCATCGGGATGAACACTCCATGTTGTACCATTCGATAGTCTTACGTATATTTCTTTTTCGCTTACACTTTTGACAATCCCTTTCGATCCTAAAGGAACATCGCTAACACTACCACCATAATAATACCCCGATTTTCCATTTCCATGTTCTATTCCAAGATTTCTTCTGATGACAACATCCTGGCCTTTTTCGTAATTCAACTTCCATCACCCTTTTCTCCAATTGATGCATATTTCTCTTTCAAATCACACAACCACTCATGGATATCGCTACGAGAACAATCGCATGGATTGCTTGCACCCACTAATCCTCCCCTAGTCGAAACATTAGCATCATATTTGAGGATTCTCGAGACTGGAGCGCCATACCCTTTATCAATCACTTTCAATGCTTCCCCAATCATCATTCCCCCAATAACTTCATTAGTCATAATTACACTAGGATCCGGCTCATCAGTACATTTATTGCCCTGCAGCGATATCCCGAGAGCTTTTTCAACACCCATTTTGCAATCAAGGCAAGCACTTTGCCCCGGTTCATATACGACAACCTGTCCCGAATGCGCATTTGTGCCGCCGCTGACTAGAGGAATACTATAATGCACTGCAAAATAATTTATGATGGCCCTTACTGAGAATTTATCAACACAATCAAATATAAGGTCTGGCTTCTTTTGAGAGAAATATGTTGAATTCTCATCTAATTTTCCCACCAATCCCTCAACATGTATATTTGGATTAATTTTCTTAATTTTTTCTGCTAATGCAGCGGACTTTGCTTTTCCGACAGCATCATAAAATAGTATTTGCCTGTTGAGGTTATGATCTTCTACCTCATCATAATCTAAAATATCAATATAACCAAATCCTTCTAATGCTGCTCCAAGAGCAACAAAATTACCCAGTGCACCTGCGCCAACTATCAGGATTCTTTTTTGTGATATATCTTCATAAGGTTGCGCGTCAAATTCTTTTTCAGCATTAAATCTTCTTTCAACAGTCGCATTGTAAACTAATTTTTTAATCGGTTTTTCTCCATCGGCAAGAGGCATTATATGCTTTCGGGTCTCTTCAGTGATCATTCCTCCGAATAGTTCACTACTAAAATTTCCTTGAGTCTCGCCAGCGTATTCTGATAGATTTGCGCCATTGACGTCTTCTCCGGGTTTTACATAATATAGTGCTCCTCCAGTTTTATCTGTTGATGCTGATATAACACTAATCCCTTCAGATGAAGCATAGTTCATCACTCTATCTTTGAGATCAGGAGTATTTGTCAAATCTAAAATCAGGTCAGTTTTCTTATCGAGTGACCTCTCGAGGGAATCATCAATTTTGGTCTGCTTGACTTTTATTCCAGAATTTATTTGTTGCAGTATATTCTCTATTGATTGGTTCTCATAGTTTTCAGATAAGGAAGTTAAGAATCCCTTATTTACACCATCATCATAAATTTCTATATTTCCTATCCCTAATGCTGCTAATGATGCAGCAGTAAACTGGGATAATGGACCACTACCGATGATTGCAACCTTTGCATCAGTTAATCTATTCTGATCCCAATTCTTAATCCGTTGTTGTCTATCATATCGAATATTGTCGTTTGTCATTTTATTTTACCTTTACTGTTCCATGATGTTTTTTATAACCTCTGCTTGAGACACTCTCTAAGTTGAGTGAGAGAAACTCAATAAAGCTGACAAATTTTTCTAACCTCTTGGCAAAAGTTCCAGAATCTGTTGCAAAGCTGGGGTAGCACAGATCTCTAGGATCGCCACCTGTTTTTCCATGAAGTACGTCATAGATATTCTTGAAATCAGTTAACGCGCAACCTGTGGCGGTTTTCATAGCATGATCATACGCTTTTTTTGCACCATCCATAACCTCTGTTTTTCTCTTTTTCAAGGAATCGTATTCTTTTTCTTTTTCAGCATATTCTTTTAATTCAGGGAATTCCTGCCTAATCCATACTGCATATTCTTCTCTAACATTGAATTCTGGTTTGAATGGCTCGCTCTTTTTTATAGAGTCATCTGTTGTTTTGGAAATCTCATTACCATAATTCTTAATTCTTAACATGATCTTTTTATACTGCTCTGCAAGATTTAGCTTAATTAAAACCTTAGGAACAACGACTTCTTCGATACTCATTGGTTCTTTTTTTGCATCTTTCTGTGTTGTAGGTTCCTCTAGTTGTAGTATTTCTTCTAATTGTGAATTCTTCGCTTCTTGTCTCTTCTTTTCTGCTTCTTCTGTTTCTTTGCTTGTACGTAATTCGTTAGGATGGACATTCCACCTGTTACCATTTGATAATCTTACATCTATTTTTTTCTCACTCACGTATTCGATAGTTCCTTTCGATCCGAGAGGAACATTGCTAACGCTACCACCATAATAATACCCCGATTTTCCATTTCCGTGTTCTATTCCAAGATTTCTTCTGATGACAACATCCTGACCTTTTTCGTAATTCATTTTAATCAATCCATTATCGCGGTTCCATAGTGTCTCTCTTCTCTTCCATTGTTAAGATTATAGGATACATAAATGATATACTTGAGAAAGTCATTTGTAGATCGCGTAAAATAATTTGTTTTACTTGATTCTACTAATGCGTTATACTTATCCGCAAAATTTCTCTTTACACAGTCCGTTGTTGTATCCATTGCATGTCTATATGCTTTTTTTGCTCCCCCGAGTACTTCTTCCTTTCTTTCAATTAATGCGATATACTTTTCCCCTCTTCTTGCATAGGTATCTAGTTCTGGAAATTCTTTTTTTAGCCAAACCGCATATTCTTCTCGTGGATTGAATTCTGGTTTGAACGGATTTCCTGCGTTCGATGCCACTTCTGTTCTTGATTTTCTAAAATAATTCAGGATTTTACTTACAATTCCTGTGTGTGTTTCCTTTTGATATTCGGTTCTGTTGCCCGTGTTTTCTTTTATGGCCTCTCTGTCTGTTATAATCTCTTCTTCTGTTTTAGGTTCTGCTACTTGTAGTATCTCTTCTAATTTTGAATCTATTATTTTTTGCCTTTTCTTTTCTGCTTCTTCATGCTCCTTGTTTGTACGTAATTCATCGGGATGAAGAGACCATTCTGTGCCATTCTGCAATTTTACATATATTGATGTTTTACTTACGCTTTCAATGACTCCCTTTGATCCTAGAGGAACCTTTCTAATACTACCCCCATAATAATACTGAGATTTTTCTCTTCCATTTGCTATTCCAAGATTCCTTCTGATGACAACATCTTGGCCTTCTTCGTAATCCATGTTATCATTTCTCCCAAGGTCTTTTCTTATTTCTGCTGCTGAGATACTCACTCACGGTCAGTATTTATCATCTTCCTGATTAGGACTAAAACCAAAATCAGGTTTAGTCAATGTCCCGGTGGTTTTCTTTTCTTCAAAAACTGAAGGCAAAAAATAATCTATAAGCTTCCGCGGTCTTTCAACAATTACCTTTTCATGGATTTCAGCTTTCAACTGATCATTATCTAATTTATATTCTTCTCCATCAAATATCTTGTAATTGACACGTTCACTTACATCTTCAACATTCGCACAATTAAGGCATAAATCTCTAGTTGCAACTTCACAATACGGCACTCTTTTACTAAGCCATCTATGATGATTAACCACAAAACTATACGCAAACCCCACTCTTTTCTCTTCTAAAATCTGCAATTCTTGTGCTATGAGTTCAGGATTTTCTGTTTTTAATCCTATCCTGTAAGTGATTGATTGGTTTTCGGGATCCCAGAATATCAAATTGTTTCCCTCAACTCTGCTTTGCAAACCTCTGTACACCTTTTCTTTAGGGGATATGATATAATTGGAAGGAGAGATCTCATTTAACAAGACCATCTGATTATTTACATCAATTTTAGAATGAAATGTTTCATATCTTCCATGACTATGCCACCAGCCAACGATTTTTCTTCCCTGCTGATCCAACTCTTTACCTGCTTTAATGACATGTTCAGCACTTAATACGTACTCTCCCCGGTATACTTCTTGTTCACGAGGAAGAAACGCGTCTGTAGCTACACGATCCCTGGCATCTTTTGCCTTAGTGAGAAACCCTCCTATCTCAACATTCTTATTTCTGCTAAATTGCAAAACAAGCGCTGCATACCTGAATGCTTTATCGTATGCAAACCGCGATATGTGCAATTCGTCAATACCAAAATTTTTGATCGGTACTTGATGTTCTACGGGTTCATCTCCTTGAAGGAGTGCATCTATGTTTGTCATTTTTCCTCCTACTTAAATCGTAAGATTAAGCATTAAATTCTATAGCCGCCTTGCTGTACCGCAGAGACTTCTATCTCGAGTTGCTGATAATTGATTTTTTTACCAGCAACGTCCTTGTTTGCTTTGATAATGTAATCAGATACTTTATCAGTCAGTTTTGCATTCTTGCCATTAATGACGATAACACTACCTGCTGCTCCAAGCTCTTTTTTCAAGCTTGCAGCTGTTGCAGCCTCACTATCTTTTACTTGCGAATCTACAATATAGGCTAACACATCCCTAACACTCTTATCTACATAGCTTGAAGGAAGCCTTCTCATTAAAGCAGATTCAGAATCGGCCAAACCAGGTCTTGCAGTTGCAATCAAGGGCGTTGTTTCCTCTTGAGAACCTAAGACTTTCCTTTCTTGTTCTTTTATACTTTTGTATACACTATTTTCTAATCCGTCTTTTTTTTGTAATCCTGTCATTTTATTCCTCCTAATTTACATTTCTCTGTAAATTAATATATCCATGTCTAAACATCTCTTCGTATTGACTGGCTTTTTCTCCAAATACATCTTTCCAGTCGTCTTTTACCAGAGTTTGAGTCATTTGTGTTGTCTCATTCAATTCATCTTTGAAAGCACTATAGAGATCATCTTTACATATCCCTTTCTTACCATTTGCAATTTCCCTTTTTATCGCATAACCACAGGCTCTTGCAACCATCCCTTCAATCATAGCACCGCTGATGAGATTCTTATATCCGAATTTTCCTAGGCATTGACCATCGGAGCTCATCACCCGATATGCCATACTGTCATCTGAGAATATTTCATCAAGAATAGGTGATATAAAATCCCGTACTGATGTAAATGCGCCTTGCAAAGGCTTGTTTTTAAAATAAATATCAAATATTTCATTGCAGCCTTTTTTGTTTGGTCGAGGAATTCTGATTTTTCTATCCACTCTACCATCTCTTAAAATCGCAGGATCAAGTATATCTTCCCTATTAGTGGCAAGAATTGTTATGACATTATCAGTTGTTGACATACCATCTATTTCTGAAAGCCATTGTGGAACAATAGAATCATACACATCAGTAGATATTCCTGTTCCCCTCTTTTTTGCAATAGCTTCTGCTTCATCAACAAATACAACTGTAGGTGCTTTAGTTTCCCTCGAATTTTCCCTTGCTGCAGCATAAATATTTCTTATATTCAATTCTGAGTTTCCAACATACTTATCTAGAATCTCGGGTCCTTTAACACTTATAAAGTGTGCATTTCCATTATTTGCAAGAACCCCAAGATTATATGCAATAGATTTTGCGAGTTTCGTCTTACCACAGCCTGGCGGCCCAAATAATAAAATACCTTTCGCGGGTTTTTTGCCGTAGCGCTCATAGATCTTGCTGTGAGTTATTGGATATTCTATTTCCTCTTTGATAACAGAAATAACATCTTCTAAACCCCCAATGGTATTCCAAGGAGCTTTCTCTACTTCTTCAAGCATGTATTTTGTTTTTTTCTTATCAAAACGCTGAAGCGCAATGTATCCACCCTCATCGAGAAGAACTTCATCACCAACTTTTACAGTTCCGTTCATTGAATTGTAAACAATGTGCGGCTTTCCATCTTTGATGACTTTTAGTCTGCCATCTTGGATTTCTTCAACAGACACTACTTGACCGGTCGGTGTAGGAAATTCAGATATACCCATTACTGCTGAAGTTTTTGGGTTCAATATTACTCTTGATCCTCTCGTGATAGATGTTTTTTCGAATTTCTCAGGCACTTTTGCTATTTCATAAATCCCCTGATGATCTATTGCAATATGTGTTGTTTTAGTGCCTGAATCCAATACTGTTCCCGTCATATAAGGCGGCTGTTGAATTCGTTCTAATTCATCTTTAAGTAAAAGTATTTCTTTTTCCGCTTCCTCTAATTTTTGTTTATCATTCATCTTCATCTTCCTCACCGAGTTTCTCTTTCTTAATTTGATCGATGACCTCGCCCTTTGGTTCTGTCATCCATAGATCGTATTTGTTCATTGTTTTACCCTTTTGCCTTTGTTCAAAATCCATAATTTGCGATTACGTATAGATGTGTCTTCTTATTGAGCCCATCGTAGCGTGCTTCGATTGCACCTTTGAAATCCCCGATGTTGATGGGTTTGAATGCTTCAATGATGAGTCCACTCTTTTTTTCCGTATCATGACCATATTGTGTATTGATCCCGATTCCGAATTGCAGGATGTCATTACGATTTGCGGCAACAACTTCGAATGCCTTTGCTCCATGCTCATTCCCTTTTGCTTCGACTTTGAGTGCGATATCTGCCTTGGTAGAGACTGGTCCAAGATGCATGGGATTGAATTGGTCGAGACAGAAGTAATTTGATGCAATGTTGAACATCTCTGTTGAATAGAATCCTTGGTTTACATCGCCGAATCCTGTCTGTGATTTGATCCAGTAGTCTCCTGTCCTGCGATCGTATTTTGCGAATGCAAATTCTCCGAAATCCTTGAACCCCTTGATTCCTGCAAATCCATAAGTAACATTTGTATTATTTCCAAGTGCAAGATATCCATGTTCAGGATGCACGGCTATCCATCCATAGATTCCGGTATTATCAAAATCCATCCATTTTGTTCCGATAAGTCCGCGTGCTGAAAAGAATCCGCCTTCTGCTGTAAAATTTTCATGGCTTAATCTGGAAATTATAAAGTCCTGTCTATGGGTCTTTTGCCCGACGCCTGTTCCAAGTTCAAGGTATCCTTCGATTTTACCTAGAGACGTTTCGAATTTTTTCTTTCCATAGAGGTCCAGATAATGGACATCGCGTTCATTCCAATCGCCTGTCTTCAGATATCCTGCACCCAGCGTTATTCCGGCAACTGAGAACTCTGGCCCGAACATTGTAAGAACATCACCCTGTTCTTTACCGGTCTTGATATCATGTTGTGCGACATATCTGATGAATGTACCATTATTGAATGTGATCTTTGTGTCTTGCACTCCTGAACCGTTCGCATCAGGTGATTGCGTGATTGATCCTTCCATAGAAATATTTGTAGGTACAAATCCATGTTTTAGCGCATGATTTTCCTGAGCATCTTTATGCGCATCTTCCTGTAGTTTCTTTGCATAGAGCGCATTAAAAGAATCAAGCTGCGCTCGTGTAGTGTCCTTCTTTTCGTAGAATTGAACAGCTGCTGCAGTAGCGATATCTTGCACATATTTCTGTTCGAGCACAGTGGTATCTGGCTGTCCAGATAATGCATTCAACAGCTTCACTGTGTTTACGATGTGCGATAGGCTCATCATGCTACCTCCAATAACCCACAATTACTATTACATAGTGATTAATAGATATATATACTTTTTTATTATACTATATATATATGTATAAAGATATAAATAAAAACAAAAACTTTATATATTTCTGTGCTTAACTTTTTTCATGAAACGCAAAATTGTACGACAGGGGAAGGCCACACTCATGATCAGTCTCCCTACAAAATGGTGCCACGAGTACAATCTTCAGAAAGGGGGAGAAGTTGATGTTGAGATAAAAGAAGGAAGCGTTCTCATCAATGCCACACCCCATGCACAGCGACGGGAAACGACGATTGCACTTGCAGGACTCGTCGAATCAGCAATACGCACAGTCATCACAAACACCTACCGGACAGGATTCGACCGTATCCGTGTTAATATCGCAAATGATGAGCAGTATAGCATCGTTCAACAAGTCATCAAGAATAATCTTATCGGGTTCGACATCACCAAAAAGGAGAAAGAGTATCTTATCATTGAAAATATTACAGAGCCTGGATCCGAACATTTCGAGAATCTTCTTACAAAAATATTTTACAATATTCTTGAATTATTTACATACACTAGCGATCGACTTAAGGGGAAAAAACCTATCGAAGATTATCATGAAATCGAGTCACGGATACAGCAATACGACAATTTCTGCCGAAGAGTCATCACGAAGCAAAATATCGACCATGAACGGAACCCGTTATTTTGGACATTTCTGACGCTTATGATCCACGGGCAGCGCGAACTCTATCTTGCAAACACTTATCTCGATGCGCATGCATTCAAAGTGTCTAAAGAAACGAATGCACTTCTTGAACGCATTAAAGCAGTATTTGAGCATATCATGGATGCCTATCTCAAAAAGGACATTACCCTTCTCGAATCTATCCATGCAGAAGAAAAGACACTTATCTACAACGAGTCATATTTCCTGCTCGAAAAAAAACACGGGAAAGAATCCGTATTGCTATACCACTTTTCTGCGAGTTTACGTAATTTTTATCTATCAAGCAGTCCACTGATAGGATTAATTCTTCGCAATAAATGAGTCTCTCGTTGAAGATGCGGGCATCGCTGCATGCGTACTGTCGTGAGCGTATGCGGCAAGAGATGGCGATTGCTGCTTTTCCGATGCATCAACAGATTTTACTGTCCCATCGTCATTAAGCGCGAAATAAAAGGCGATAGCGCGATCAACAAGCTCACGCTTCTCGGATGGAAGATAGAATCGATAGCCGTTTACATATCCTTCAACAGTCTGACTTACTACTTTCTCAGTGATGTGATCAGCTTTGATGGACGGACCGACTTCAGTAATACTTATGGGAAAATATCTTGTGGATTTGGCCCGTTCTTTTGCTGTCGCGATATCTTCTGATGTGCAGAAATATTTGACAAAAGTATCCTCGAGTCTGTCATCTGATGAGGATTGCGCAACATAGTAATTCAGCGCGGCGCCTATTGATTGTAAAGTGCTTGACTCTATGCCACTCATCCGATCATCTACAGCCGACATCACATCTGCCTTGCTCATAACATATATGAATGGTTTTGGAACAAGCGTTTTGGAAAGATGATTGGCATATGCGCGCCGAGTGCCATCATTGCGTCCGAGGTATGCTGCGAGAATAATTGCAGTAAAATCTTTAGGTTCCTCTACAAAAAATGTTCTACTCGCCATATGAATGTCTGCAAGGACATCCTGCACATCACTTCGCGTCATCTGATGACGCAATTCCTGTACGTATCCTTTCATGTCATCGAGAAGCCCCAGCGGACTTGGAGTAGCGGTGTTACCTAAAATGAGATTGTGTGAAAGATATCTTTTTGTGTCAAGAAGTTCACGTAGCGTGGGCGAATGATCATTAACAAATTTTGTATTCGGTTGAAGGGCTATCACCGCAGCAAGCGAAGCGATAGCGGAGAGCATAAAACTCGCCGGCTTACGAATCCGTTTCAACGTTTCCTTAAAATTTTTCTTACGATCAATGCGTTCAAGATCATATGCAAGATCGGTGGTGTTATAGTAGATGTCTTTTTTGAAACTCATGCATTTACGGATGACTTTACGATATTCGGACGGCGCTGCCTTTAGTGCCTTCTCCAGATTGTGTTCGTGTTCTTCGAGTGATATTGATTTTATCTTTTTATTATTGTTAGTCAATGAGACTTTTATTTCACGATCGGGAAGTTTGATTGCGGAACCGTTATCATCATACGTCACATCATAAGAGAACGGCACTTTTCCCGTAAGCGCAAAATACATCGACGCACCGATCGCATACATATCTGTCTTAATATTGCAACTTGATTCCTGCATAGAGACGAGCGCATTAAGAATTTTTGGTGAAGTATAATTTGTTCCTCCACGCGTTGGAAGCAGTTGATCACGGATTTTACTTTCACGTTTAGCATTCTGTAGATCTGTGATTTTTATGCGAAGATTCTTATCGATAATGATGTTGGAGGGCTTGATGTCGCGATGAATGAGCGGGTCAAAGAAGTGCCCGGGAGTGTGCATGTGATGGAGATAGGATATTCCTGCGGTGACGCCGCTAAAGATTGCAAGGAATTGATCTTTTTTTAATGGACCATTCTTATTCACGAAATCCTCGAGTGTTTCTCCATCGATATAATCTTCAACCGTACAGTATTTATTATTGATGATGATCACATCGCGGATGGTTGCGATGTTAGGATGATCTTCAAGTTCGTTAGCGCATTCAATCTCGTTAATGTTGATATTGTTCCTCGGGAATTTTGACTGATTAATGACCGTACAGATAGAATTTTCATTGATTTTAGGTTTCGTAATTTTTACTGCAAGTGTCTTTACTAATCCATTGTGCTGATAGCGCGCTTTAAATACATCGCGCGTCTGGCCTTCACCAACCCACTCCAATATCTCATAATGTTGGTCTTGGAGCGACTGCAAATCTTTTTCTGTGAGTACCTCTTCGATTGATTTGTGATTCATCATATCTCCTGATGTTTATTCTGAGATAACAAAACATCGCGGTATTTATAAAGTTTTCGAATTATTATCACTAATCAGTGATTACATTTAAATGATTGGTTCAAACGACGACAGAATCCACAATAACTACATTTATTAATAAAAAAGAACCACGCTGAGTATGCAACTGACTGTTATTCTTATGGAGCCTGAGCATCCAGGCAACACCGGCGCAATAGCGCGCGCCATGAAGAATTTTGACTGCAATAAACTGCTGCTCATCCATCCTGCATTCAAGAAAGACAATGAGGAATTGCGTAACCGTGCCAAATGGGCTAATGATGTCATTGATCACGCGCGCATCATCAAGAGTCTTAATACAACAACACTCAAAAAACTTCGGAAAGATTTTGATTATCTTATCGCCACCACTGCAAAGATCGGCAGGGACTATAATATCCCCCGAAGCCCTATCACTCCTGGACAGCTTGCAGAAAGGCTATGCGAGATCAAGAAGGGGTCCAAAACAAGAATCGGCCTACTCGTTGGACGCGAAAGCGCTGGTCTGACCAATGCAGAGATTGCAGGATGCGATTTTGTCGTGACCATCCCTACCTCAAAAACCTATGGGACCATGAACATCTCGCATGCAACAACCATCATCCTCTATGAGATATTCAAGAAAACAAGTGAGGAGAATCTCATCTCGCATATCAGCCCTATTTCTGCAAGAGAGAAAGAGCAGATTCTTAAGATTCTAGATGCGCAACTCAAAAAGATGGAGTTTGCAACCGCCGAGAAGCGTGAAACACAGCGCATGGTCTGGAAAAAACTCATCAGTAAAGGATTTCTTTCCAAACGCGAAGCCTACGCGCTTATGGGATTTCTGAAGAAGATAAAATAACAACAGTAACAACAATTCTAATGGTAACCATTAGATTTTTAAAGTTTCCTGACATCCGACAGTCATGGATAACGCTGAAAAACAGATTCTTGCAATCCTCCAAAAATCCAAGAAAGGAGTGACCATCAACGAAATTGCAGCAGCGCTCGAAAAGGAGCGTCATACCACTGCAAAATATCTTGAGAAGATGCAATCTGCAGGGCTTATTGAGATGCAGGAGCGCGGAAAATCAAAACTGTACTCGCCAAGCGGATCCTCGCTTGCTGCAGCAATGAAAAAGAACCAATCATTGCATGATGAATTGACCCAGGTGTTCAACGCCACAGGACAAAAAATCATACTCAAGACTCCCCAGGAAATGGAAGTACGCTGCGACGATGAAGCGTGCTGCAAGACCTGCGCAGTCAAGGAGACGTTCAAGACCGGAAAACCATCAACAAGCACCAACCGGACCGCACAGATCAACGCGCACCCCATCACTAAAGACAATAAAGTCGTTGCCGTGGTCGAGATCATTAAGAGAAGGACTGCAAAAAAATGATCGCCAAAGACATGCTCATCATAGATATCGTCGAAAAATATCCTCAACTTGCAGAAGTATTCATGCTCGAATATGGACTCCACTGTTTTGGATGCGGCGCAAATGTCTTTGAGACTCTTGAAGATGGCATGAGCGCGCATGGCATGACTGCAGAGGAGATTGATAAGATCGTCTCTGATGTGAACAGTCAACTCGTAGAGAAAGAAAGCGCCACGGAGGGCACCGATGAAGGAAGTAGAAGTAAAAATTCTTGAAATCAACCGCAAAGAGATCGAAGAGAAACTTATCAATCTTGGTGCAAAGAAGATTTTCGATGGGGATATACACGATTTTAGGCTTGATAATGCACAAAAACAGATACGATCTTGCGGCCAACTTCTTCGGATTAGAACAGAAGGGAAGAAAACCCTATTAACCTTCAAGGAAAAATCAGGGGAAAATACCGTTCTTTCGACTCATGAGCTAGAGGTCGTGGTGAGCGATTTTGATACAATCAAAGAACTATTATCGAATCTTGGATTCACGGCATTTGCATCTCTTAAAAAACATCGCACAAGTTATGAACACAACGGACTACATTACGAATTTGATAGATATATCGAAGAACATGCATTTGTCCCGGAATATTTAGAGATAGAAGGACATGACACTGAAGAAGTGTTTGCTGCTGCGCGTACATTGGGATTTTCTCAGGATGACTGTAAACCCTGGGTTGTGCCCGAAGTCATTGATTATTATACAAAAAAGAAGAACAAATTATAATTCTTTACTCACGTATGGTCCTTCATTCTGATATCCGCGTTTCCAATAATATTCGCGGACACCGACGCCGGAAATAACGACTATTTTTGTCTTTCCATTGGCGCAAGCAATCTCTTCTGCCTTGGCTAAAAGCATTTTGCCAAATCCCCGATGCTGGGTCTTAGTCGCATCGACACCCTTGATTGCAACGGCCTGTCCATACACATGGAGTTCGCGGATGAGTGCAGAATCCAGTGTGATTGCAGGATGCAGTGATCGGGGTGGAAAGCGCAAACGGACAAACCCGAGCAGTCTATCATCTGATTCGATGCTGATGAAGAATTCTTTTCCACCGCTGGCATCGTATTCACGGACAATGATTGTCGGTTGTGTTATCGTATCATTAAATTTTATCTCGCGGCAGCGGATGCATCTGCACTGCACGCTGCGCTCGCGCGCAAGATCAGTAACATACTGCCGTAGATTAGTACGATCGACTCCTGATGTCGTCGCATAAGTCGGGATATCACGCTGGACGCGCATGATGCGACAATATTCAGGGACATGTTTTTTGAATTCCACAATAATATCTGCAGCTTCAGGCATGGTGAGTGGTGTGAATATTCCATTCTTGAATTCTTTTTCGAGCGCTGTTCCCGGCATTACCATGCAGGGATAGATCTTGAGCATATCCGGGCGAAATGCAGGATCAGAAAAGATTGTCTTGAGTGATGCAATATCTTTTTCCCTGCTTATACGTCTTCCATCGACATCTGGAAGCCCGGGCATCAGGTGAAAGTTGAGTTTGAACCCGAGATCGCGCAGGTCTGCAATGGCGCGTTTGGTGTCTTCAATAGTGTGCCCGCGATGGATTTTTTTCAGGATATCATCATAGACTGTCTGCACCCCCAGCTCGACTCTCGTGCATCCATACCTGAGGAATTCCAATCCGTAATCAGCAAATGCCCAATCAGGCTTTGTTTCAATTGTTAAACCGATGCATCGGATTGCTGCTGTCTCATTGATGTGCTGTTCTTCTCCAAGATTTTTTATGTTGTTGTTTTTTGATGCGAGGATTTTTGCTTTTAATCTCTCCCTGCGATCGTCATCATAGATGTCTCCAGGAAGTTCAAAGAATTCCCTGAATTGATCAACATCAAGAATTCCATCCTTATAGAACAATGTCGAGAAATCATTATATGCCTTGTAGGAAAAATAAATGTATTCATCGCGATATTCCTTCGGATAGCTTGGGAATGTCCCGCCCATGATTATCTGGTCAACCTTGTCAGGATTCTGTCCGAGGATAATGTATTGTTCAAGACGATTGAAGATGATTCGATAGGGGTCATAATCATTCCTGATGCCGCGCATGGTGCTTGGCTCCTTGCCTGTATAACTTTTCGGCACATCACCAAACGCAGAATTTAAACCGCCCGGACAATAGGTACATGAACCGTGCGGACAATTGAATGGCTCAGTCATTGTTGCAATCACCGCAACGCCACTGCCTGTCCTCATTGGTTTTGTCTGGAGAAACTGTTTGACTTTCAGGATTGATTCCTTTGGAGTGTTGAGATAGATCTCGATATCAGTCATATTCTGCAATTTGTATTTCTTCGAAAGTTCGCGCTTCTTTTTCGAAAGCTCCATCTTATTCGGATGATGTTCGATGATCCAGGGAATGATCTCTGTAAAGAACTGCTTCTTTGTTGAAGGTTCATCCATCACAGCCTTGTTCTCTTGCATAAGAGAAAGAAGTTGACGGGGATTTAAATGGGTTATGGATTACGAGTATCGCTTTCTTGAGACAGCATAATATAATACCGATGCAAGTACGCCATGAATTTCTACCAATCTTCCTAAAAAATCCGCAGTATGATCTCCAGAGTTATAATCATGCAATTCCTTAGGAGTTGTTTTCGCACGTAATGAATCTAATTGCGCCCGTGAATAGATTCTTGCTTCTAAACTATCTTTTTCAATCTGATGAATTTTCGCAATGTGTGGGAATTTATTATCTAATTCAGTCATGCTTGTTGTGTATATATAATTACCTGCGAATACGCTAAGACAACTGCCAATGACTGCAATGGCAATTTTTTTCTTAATGTTAGTTCGATAAGTTTGGTATATGCTCATGGTAACCCCCATTCATCACATAGTAGTAATGGTGTTGGACTATATCAATTTATGTAGTCAAATTTTTGACAACATTTATAATTAAGAACATCTCCTATATGAAGATGAATACTGAAATACTGCGCGAACTCGGTCTGAACGATTTAGAGATACGCGTATATCTTGAACTCACAAGATCTGGAGATCTTCTTGCATCAGGGATTTCTTCAAAACTATCATTACACCGGACCACTTCATACTATATCCTCGAGAATCTTATCAGGAAAGGTCTTGTTTCATATGTTATAACATCAGGCAAGAAATATTTCCACGCAACGAATCCTGAAAATCTTATCAATATTGAAAATGAACGATTGGCTCAATTGAGTGCGCTTGCAGCAGAGCTAAAAAAATTAAAATCTCTTGACGAACAAAAAACCTTTGTTGAAGTGTATGAAGGGACTGATGGATTAAAGACAATATGGGAGGATGCTATCCGATCATCAAAAAAAAGGGATGAACTCTGCATCATCGGTCGCGGGAAAGCACCAAAGTTACTGCCTTATTACATGCCAAATTTTCATCTCAGAAGGATTGAAAAAAAGATTAGTATAAGAATAATCTATAACGATATCCCTGAATCGCGGGAACGTGGACGAGAGTTAAAGAAGATGAAGTTTACAACTGTGAGATACCTCTCTAGGGATCATATGATGCCGATGTCTGCATGGATCTATGCAGATAAGACTGTATTGATAACCTGGAATGAGAAGAACATCACTGCAATACTCATGCAGGATAAAGCAGTGAATCAAAGCTTCAAAAGCCAATTTGATATTATCTGGATGCAGGGAAAAGGATAACACTTATGTTAAGCGATAATTACTTTCTTCTTTCTTAATAAGTTCTTCCCCTACCATATCCCCGATCACTTCTTCAATAAATTCCCTGTCCCCAAGTTCCTTGATGAGTGCGGCAGTTAATGTTTTCTTTGTCATCGGCTTCTTGAGGAGAATCCGCAGTATGGCGCCACGGTACTGCCGTTTTGATCCCTCAAATTTTGATTGTGGCGGCGCAATTCTTGTATATCTGCCTGTTTTTCCTGCTTCGAATGCGCTGCAAGTCTTCCTGAATTGGCATTCATGGCACTTCGGATTTTTTGCAGTGCAGATGAGTGATCCGAAATCCATGAGCGCATTATTCCATACACGGCCATGAGTTGGTGTTTCTGATTCGATTTTGTTATTGATAGATGTGATTGATCCTGCGCCTTTAAAGTAATATCTTGAGAATATCCTGCGGATATTGGTATCTGTTGCAGTTACGCCTGCATCCCAACTGAATGCCGCTATTGCGCGCGCAGCATAGGGGCCGATGCCGGAAAGTTCCTGAAGCTCTTCGATCGTTCGGGGAAGATGTGATTCTTTTTCCTTATTCACTAATTCTTCTGCGGCACGTTTGAGAAAGAGCGCCCGGCGATTATACCCGAGACCTGACCAATATCTGAGCACTTCTGCATTCGATGCCTTCGCCAGTGCTGCTGCATTGGGAAATCTCTTCAACCATCGCTCATAGTAATCAATGACCCTATCGACTTGTGTCTGTTGCAGCATAACTTCTGAGACCATGATCCTGTAGAGGTCGGTTGTTTTTCTCCAGGGAAGATCGCGCTTGTTCTGGCTATACCAGGAAAGGATTGTGTTTTGGAATGGTTGCGGCATACGTTCAAGTAAAAAGCGTGGTATAAAAAAGTTATGGAAAATTATTTAAATCAAAAGGACCGCGGGGGATTATGGCTGTTGTTTCAGTGGTCGGGACAAGCGGTGTCGGCAAGTCATTTCTCGTAAAGCAGCTTGCATCCTATTACTGCGCTCCGGCATTCTTTGAAGGCGAGGAAGGCACAATCCCGAAAAAGATCCTCCAGAATGTATTCAGCGCAAAGACGCCTTATGACCGATGGAAATTCTTTGTCGCAAGATATGTCAAGAATCTTTCTAAGGCAAAAATCATCTCCCAGAACTGCATCCACTGTTTTGTTGACGGATCGCCCCTCAGCACTTCTGCCATCATGGTATACGAAGAGAAGAAATATCATGTAAAACTTGAAAAAATACGCTCACCGCTCAACAAGCTCTGGCCTGATAAGACAATCCTGCTTATTGCAAGCGATGCGTATCTCAAAAAGACCATTGCTTTGCGCAATCGTTCCACTGAGCAGAACAAGGAGGCGATCAATCGCGCCATACATATACAGAACGAGTATATCGTACTTGCAAAAAAAGAAAAATCAGTTATTATCATCGATAGGACAAAACTGGACTTTGGCAGCGAAGAAGACATGATGAAGATCGTCAAGAAATTAAGATTATGAGATGAATAATTATTTCTGCAATGTCTCAAGTGTCTTGATGGGACTCAGCGCGTGGTTGATGTTGAGTAATGGCTTTGGCGCATTGATGATGTCATCAAGTCCTATGCGCGGACAGGCAGTATTTACCCATACTTCGATGAAGGGATAATTCTCAAAGTGACCCATATCGATGGTGTTGTCAATAAAAATATAAGCTTCTTTTCCTTCGGCAATGAGTTTTTCGCGCAGTTTCATTGCGCCATGCAGGTATTGCTGACCTGGCTTGAGCGTGACTGTTATCCCGATGGTCTTTGCCGCGATAAATGCCTTGAGATTGCGGCGGAGCTTATCGATATTCTCCTGGATGTTCTCTTTTCCAATGATGCGCATATGATCGCCTAAAGGGTCATAGATGATGATCTCTTTGATACGCGAGGATTGTATCTGCGCGTAGAGTGCTGCCTGCGGGTGGAATAATCCGTCGCCGATATAGAGGATTGCGTCGCTCTTGTCAATAATGTTATCTGCAAAGGAATCATGGTACGCATCGCATCCCAGAATCTGAACGCCCTTATCGGTGCGTTTGGCAGCGGTAGTGAGCATTGTGATATTGAGGTCTTGCAATTGTTTTTTGACAGTATCCAGTGCCAGGAATTGTACTGAAGCAAAGAGTGCAAGTTTTTGTGGAGCGATCTTTTTGAGATAATCAAGTGTCTTTTTGCTGAGTTGCATCTTTCCGGTATATTTCGCATCAATATAGAGGGTTTCGACCATTTATACACCCACCTTATTTGCGTCGCTCGCATTTTGATGTGTTTTTCGATTGCAAAAAGCCCCATTTGCAATTCTGGTTTTTTGCTCGATACATCGATATGAAGATGCTTGCACATGGACGCAAATAGAACTCATCTTACCATCCCTCCGGCAATCGGTGGAATTGGTTGTGGCCGAATGCGACGAGTAAATCGATTTGCTTGGGTAGTCCTACCGGGATATCGCAGCCGCCATAGCAGCTGGAGAGCCAGATGAGCGATTTTGCAGTGGTCTTTTGCTCAATCGTATCCACCACGAGTTTTGCCTGCGGCTTGAGTCCGTCAGGTAATTGGATAAGGACGAGTTTTGCTTCTTTTTCCTTGACTTCTCTGACAATGCGGTCAAGTTCCAAGTCGAATGTTGACATGATGAAAGGAACTAAAACGGGTTTAAAAGGGTTATGAATAAAAAAATATCTACGATTTATTCGTAGGGTTTAAAGAATTCTTTATCGACAAAGCGTAGCGGTATTGCAGGCGATACTGATTGCGCGGGGCCAAATCCTTTCTTGTAGTAGAGTTTATGCACTGTTGGTGGAGTCGCGTATAACCCTGATTTAGGTATGTGTAGGTATTCTGCAGCATCCCATGTCCCGTCACTATCGATATCTGTAAGAAGAGTATAGCCCACTTCAACTTTCCCGTTCAGATAATCAGGATGTAAAATAATCGTCTGATTAGAAGCAACTTTGGGGACTGCGATATGTTGCATCTTATCCGCAACTTTGTTATTGGATGTGCAGGCATACAGCAAACTGCCCACTACCAATCCATTGACGATGTTTCGAAATGTAGTCAGTTTATTCATAACACACCTCTTTATTATTTATTTACTGTTCAATAGTAAATAGACGAAGTAATATTTAAATATAAGGGACCCCTTAAGGGTTCCTATGAAAGATATCCTGCGGGAAATCGGACTTACTGATTCTGAAATCAGGGTATATCTCGGCGTACTTGACCTCGGGGATTCGACTAAGGGGCCGATTACAGACAGATCGCAGGTTACTGGTTCAAAGACATATGAGGTGCTTGAACGGTTAAAACAGAAAGGGCTCATCACTGAGTATCTTAAGAACAAGGTCAAACATTATAAGGCTGCAAGCCCCAAACAACTTCTCCAGTATCTTGAGGAGAAAAAACAGAAAATCGATTCTACAGAAAGCCATATCAAAACAATTCTTCCGCAACTTCTCGGAAAATATCATGCATCCATCAAGGAGAACGAAGTGGAACTCTATACCGGGCTTAAGGGCATGCAGGCAATATTCTATGAACAGATCGATATCATGAACCCGGGGGAAACCAATTATGTGATTGGCGGAACTGCAGGGATTGGTGAAGAGGCAATGATGGCATTCTTCCAAAAGATCCATAAACTTCGCGCAGAAAAAAAGATCAAAACAAGAATGCTCTACAACAATCGGCAGAAGAAAGAGACTGAAAAATTGTTCAGTAGATATAAGTACACTGAAACGAGATATATCGCGCATACCTCGCCGGTTGCGATCAATATCTACAAGGATCGGACAGTCATCATCATCTTCGGCGCAGAAATAACTGCAATCCATATCCGGTCGCAGGATGTCGCAGGAAGCTTTATGGAGTATTTCAACATGCTCTGGAAGCAAAGCGAGAAATAAGAATCACAGCACTATAAGTTAAACACTTCATCATCTGCAAGAACATGCTGCTGTAATGCGCGATACGTTTCCTCAAAGGTATGTGTTTCTGGAGTAAATTCCGCGTGCCAATGTTTTTGAGGAAGCTTGAGAAAGTCTTCTTGAGAAAGGACATGATACCCGTAAATGGTGGTACGGTGTTTATTACATGTGATGGCTGTTCGATGATGTCCGTCATAAATAAGTTTCTTTTCCCCGAAAACGACTATAGGATCAGCAAAATCGCTTTTTCCTGTTTCGATTAATTCTTTTTCGAGTCCAAAATAAGTTTCGGGATCAAGATGGTGCGTTGGCTTGAGCGTATACGGATCAAATTTGTGTGTGCTGAGCATGCGCTATCTCCTCGAGAACTTTTTTTGCTGCTGCGATACGATCAGAGGCATTAAGTATTGGCCTGCCGATCACCAGCAATGTTGCGCCATCATGAATCGCAGATTCCGGAGTTGCGATCCGCTGTTGATCATTCTTCTCAGACCATAAAGGGCGTATTCCGGGGGTGACGAATTGGAGTTGCATAAAATTTTTGCGCAGTCCAGCAAGCTCTCGGGGTGAACACACTATTCCCGTGATACCTTGGGTGACACCGAGTTCGATGAGTGATCGCACGTGACTTGACATCTCACTAGTGACCTGTAGTTCATTGCGCAATTGTTCAGGGGATAATGAGGTAAGAACAGTCACTCCTAAGATTGACAATCTGCTATGCGGCGATTGTGCTGCGGCGTCAACTGCTGCTTTAATCATTGCCGATCCGCCACTGAGATGGATAGTGAGATAAGAAACATCGAGCTTAGCCGCTTCTTGCACTGCATGTACTACAGTGTTGGGGATGTCGTGAAGTTTTAAATCTAGAAAAACCATGCATCCGCGTTTGCGGATCTCACGGACAATTGCAGGACCCTCAGCAGTATAGAGCTGTAATCCCACCTTGAACACGCCCACATACTCTTTGAGTTCATCCACAAGTTGCAATGCCTCTTTTCCTGTGGCGATATCGAGCGGGAGACAAAGTGATTGCTTTGCACGGTTAAGATCATTCGAATCCATGTTTCTTCCCCCACCCCGCAGTGTCTGCAGTCCAGTCGATCACTATATCTTTTTCCTGGTGATTGATCGCATTGCCTGCTACTGCAACCTCGAGGAGTTCGTGAAGTGTCGTCAGGGTGTACAGTACGCATTGGGTTTCAGTAAATGCGTTTCGCGACTTTTCCATCCCGTAAGAAAATATTGCGACACAATGCGTGACGATTCCGCCGGCTTGCCGGACATTCTCTATTGCCTTGATGCTGCTCCCTCCCGTACTCACCAGATCCTCGATCATCAAAACATATTGTCCGGGCTCCAGCCGCCCTTCGACAGCCCGCTCTTTGCCATGTTCTTTCTTTTCAGAGCGCACATAGATAAATGGTTTTTTAAGCTGTTCAGCAACTAATATTCCCCATGCAATCGCCCCTGTTGCAATGCCGCATATCACATCGAATTGAAGCTGCTGCTTCTTGATAAGATCAACAAAGTAGTCAGCGATCAGGCGGCGTGCATTCGGGTCAGTCAACAACAGGCGGTTATCACAATAGATCGGACTCAATATCCCTGAGGCATACCGAAATGGTTTTTGCGGTGAAAGACTGACGGCTTTTTGTGTTAAGAGTAGTTGTGCGGCGTTCATAATAGCGTACGATAGATATCGTTTATTTAGTTTCCCATTTTATGAAAACCAGTATAACAATAAGTATCCCTGGAAGTATATATTCGAGTATCTATCAATGGTTACCATTAGGACAACCTTTATAAAACATTCCTGCTTCCAAAGACAAGATACCGAGGATGAACCTCATGGAAATCTCGCGTGAATTATTCGACCATTCGGACAGTATCAGCGCAAAGTTCAAGATACCGCAAGGACTCAGCGAAGAAGTCATCAGAAAAATTTCTGCATACAAAAAAGAGCCGGAATGGATGCTCCAGAAACGGCTTGAGGCACTTAAGATTTTTGCCGCTAAAGAGATGCCGAACTGGGGTCCCTCGCTCAAGGATCTTGACCTGAACAGCATTTCCTATTTTCACATCCCTGACGCAGCGCATAATGCAAACGCGTGGGAGAAAGTCCCTGAAGAGATCAAGAACACATTCGAGCGGCTTGGAATCCCTGAAGCAGAACGGACAGCCCTTGCAGGCGCTGGCGCGCAGTACGACAGCCAGGTCGTCTATCACAACTTGCAGGAAGAGATCAAAAAACAAGGCGTCATATTCGAAGACATGGATGTTGCAGTCCAAGAGCATCCTGATCTCATCAAAGAATATTTCATGACGAAATGCGTCAAGCCTGACCTGCATAAATTTGCAGCACTCCACAGCGCAGTATGGAGCGGCGGGACATTCATCTATGTCCCCAAAGGCGTCCATGTCGAAAAGCCGCTTCAGGCATATTTTCGCATGAATGCGCAGAGCCTTGGACAATTCGAGCATACCTTAATCATCATCGATGAGGATGCATCATGCCATTACATTGAGGGATGCTCAGCCCCAAGATATTCGACCAATTCGCTGCACGCAGGATGCGTCGAGATCATTGTCCACAAGAATGCGCGGATGCGATACAGTTCGATTGAGAACTGGTCAAAAAATACATATAACCTCAACACCAAACGCGCAATAGTCGAGGAGAACGGGATCATGGAATGGGTCTCTGGAAACCTTGGATCCGGAGTCACCATGCTCTATCCTGCAAGTGCGCTTCTCGGCAGGGGCGCAAAAGCAGACCATATCGGCATTGCCTTTGCAGGACCCGGACAGAACCAGGATACTGGTTCAAAGGTCTATCATCTTGCACCGCACACCACAAGCACTGTCAAGAGCAAGAGCATCAGTCGCGGCGGCGGCATCAGCAGTTATCGCGGCCTTGTCAAGATCAAGGAGGGCGCAAAGAACAGCAAGTGTTCAGTCAATTGCGACGCGCTCATGTTCGACAATGAAAGCGAATCAAATACCTACCCCACAATCGATGTCCAGGAAAAAGATGTTGACATGGTCCATGAAGCAAAGGTCGGAAAAATCAGTGAGGCGCAACTCTTCTATCTCATGAGCCGCGGGCTTTCTGAGGAAGAGGCACTGCAGATGATTGTGAATGGATTCATTGAGCCGATTGTAAAGGAATTGCCGCTCGAATATGCAGTCGAGATGAACCGGCTGATACAGCTGGAAATGGAAAAAAGCTTAGGATAATAAGACGCGTGTTAGCGCCGCTCGCATGAGAATGTAAAAGTGAAGGAAATTCTTGCCACTTGCAATCCTGCAAGAATTTCTCGACGTACACAGTGAAGATGCTCGCACATTGGCGCTAACACAAAGAATACTACAATGGAGAAAGCCGAAATCATCGGGGGCGAAATCGCCATTACTGAAAACACAGTCCATTATATTGAGGACACTGCAGCAGATATCACGTTCACTATCGGGGCGCATGCAACACTGACGCTTGTGGTATTCTCGCGTAATGCAGGAAAGAGCAGCATCAGGTGCATCCTTCAGGGCGAAGGATCGCGCGTTGAATTGCATAATATCTATCTTATCAATGGAACAGGAAGCGCTGAGGGCACTCGCCCGGCATATGAACTGGACATGCAGGCAGTGCATGCAAACCGCAACACGTATTCGCGACTCACGGCAAACGGGATTGTAATCAATGGCAGATCACTCATCAAAGGACTCATCAAAATCAATGAGAATGCAGAGGATTCAGACGGTTATGAGAAGTCAAATGCGCTCATCATCAAAGATGGAACTGCAGTGTCTGTCCCTAATCTTAAGATTCATAACAATAATGTGAAGTGCAGCCACGGCTCAACAGTCACCCGGCTTGATGAGGAAAAACTTTTTTACCTGCAAAGCAGGGGACTTTCGCGAAAGGACGCATCAACAATTGCAATCAAGGGATTTTACGCGCAGGCATTGAATGCGGTCAGTGATGAAAAGATCCGTACGGCCATTGCAGGAATCATCGACAAGGAGATAGAGGTGCTTACATGAGAAAGGATTTTCCATTATTCAAATATCGCAAGACATTGCATTATCTTGATAATGCTGCAACGACCCAGAAACCGAAAGTGGTTATCGATACCATCAGCGGGCACTTGTCAAAGGATAATGCGAATACGCACCGGGGCATCTATGATCTTTCTGAACAAGTGACTGCGCGGGTTGCAGCGTCACGAAAAACCATTGCAGGATTCGTGAATGCAGATCCATTGGAAATCATCTTTGTGCGCAATACCACTGAAGGCATGAATCAGCTTGCAAATTCATTGGGCAAGAATTTTGCGCAAGGATCAGGCAATGCAGGAAATATTGTCGTGACTGAGATCGAGCATCATAGCAATTTTGTTCCCTGGCAGGAACTTGCGCGCAGCAAGGGAATGGAATTTCGTGTTGCGCGGCTCGATAAGGAATCGCTGCTCTTAGAATCCATTGCAGGGCTTGTCGATGATAAGACGAGGATCGTCTCATTTACTGCAATATCCAATGTCACCGGCGCAATGCTTGATGTAAAAAAGATCGTGGGAGACATCCGTGCAAAGAATCCAAATACTATTATCATTGTTGATGCCGCCCAGGCAATTGCCCATGAAAAAGTTGATGTCAAGGACTGGGATGTTGACTTCCTCTGTTTTTCCATGCATAAAATCTATGGCCCGCTTATCGGCGTAGTGTACGGGAAAAAATCCTTGCTGGAAAGGATCCATCCCTTCTTTTATGGCGGCAACATGATCAGCACTGTGACGATTGAGAAGAGCACGTGGGCTGATCTTCCAGAAAAGTTCGAGGCAGGAACAATCAATGGACCGGCAATCATCGCATCAGCAGAAGCAGTCAAATATCTTGAGGGTATCGGCTTTGCAAAGACCATGGCTGTCGAGGAGCGATTACGCGCGTATACCATAAAACAATTGCGCGCAATCCCGCAAGTAAAAATTCTCGGGCATTCAAAAGTCAAGGATCCTGTTCATCAGATAACAGGCTATGGTCCGGTGATCAGTTTCACTGTTGATGGCGTGCATCCTCATGATCTTGCAACTATCTGCAACAAGCATCAGGTCTGCATTCGTGCAGGACATCACTGCTGCCAGCCATTCATGCACGCACTCGGTATTGCCGCAACCGCTCGCGCAAGCCTTGCATTCTATAATAAGAAGCAGGATAGTGATGCGCTCATCACTGCCATAAAAGATGCCATAAAGACCATTACCCGATAAAACCAGATAAAAAAAATAAAATATGAACGACGTTAACATATGATACTAAAAATGGAACCTGACGCCATAAACAATATTGATGCAATGTATCGCGAAGAGCTCTTAGAGTATTATCACAATCCTGCAAATAAGGGAACTATCGCAAATGCAGATATACAATTTAGCGACAAGAATCCGCTCTGCGGTGACAGCGTCGATATTTACGTGAAGCTTGAGGTCAAGGATCGCATCATCACACAGATGCGGTTCGTGGGTACAGGCTGCGTTATCAGCATGGCATCTGCCGCAATCGTCAGCGAATACGCTGAGGGAAAATCCATTGATGAGATGCAGCGCATGACCCGTGAAGATATGCTGGGGCTCTTAGGACTGCAACTGACTCCGAGCAGGGTGAAATGCGCCATGCTTGCACTCACTGCATTAAAGAAGGGAATAGTCGATTATGAGAGTAAAAAATGAAAATAAATTTTAAAAATAATAGGAATGAAAAAATCGTCGGGATATTATCTGTCCCTGATAAGAAATCACCTGAGATTACGATAATCATTCATGGATTCTCTTCAAATAAGGATGGTGGAAGCAGGTTTACTGCAGGAATACTCGCAAAACACAGGCTGAATAGTATTGCTATTGATCTTGATAATTGCGGGGAATCAGAGCCAAAATTTGAGGATATGACGATAACAACATATGTCGATACAATAATGAGCACGATACAGTATTGCAAAAGTCAGGGATTTACGAAAATCAATCTTATCGGCACAAGCGCTGGCGGATTATCTGCGATGGTAACTGCATTGAAATATCCTAAAATCAATTCACTGATACTCAGATCCGCAAGTCCGTCAGATGCAGAATGGTTCAGGAATTATCTTGGCAGCAAAGGAGTAGATGAATGGAAGAGAAAAGGTTATTTCACATACACACTAAAGAACGGCAGGACAAAGAGAATAAAATATTCGCTGTATAGCGATGCGTTAAAATATGATATGTATAAAAGAGCAAGAAACATCAAAGCACCAACGTTAATGATTCATGGAAGTGCAGATACTATTGTACCGCTGAGATCTGTGGTTAGACTTGCAAAGCATTTCCAAAAAGCAAAGCTCGTCATCATTAAGGGCGCAGATCATGGTTTAGGTGTGGATGGGGATTATACTGAATCGCAAAAAAATATTGTTGAATGGCTAAAGAAGGAGAGAAAATGAGAGAGATATTAGCATTAAAGGATTTCAAGGTTGCAATTGAAGGAAAAGAAGTTGTCAAGGGATTGGACCTTGAAGTAGGCGAGGGAGAGATCATTGCAATCATGGGGCCTAATGGTTCTGGAAAGAGCAGTCTGGCAAATGGTATCATGGGGCATCCACTGTATACGACAAGCGGCAGCGTCACAGTCGACGGTGTTGAGATGCTTGGGCTTTCTGCAGATAAAAGATCAAAGCAGGGACTCTTCATGTCATTCCAGTACCCGATGGAGATAGCAGGAGTGAGTGTCGCAAATTTCCTGCGCACTGCAATGAACAGTCACCGGGAAAAAGACCAGAAAATACGGATTCTTGAATTCAACAAGCTATTGCATGAAAATATGGAACTACTGCATATCCCTAAAGAATTTTCCTTACGATACCTCAACGAGGGATTCTCCGGCGGCGAGAAAAAGAAGATGGAAATACTCCAGATGGCAATGCTCAAGCCCAAAGTTGCAATACTTGACGAGACTGATTCAGGCCTTGACATTGACTCATTACAGAAGGTCTGCGAGAGCATCAATATCCTCAAGGAAAAGAATCCTGCATTGACACTCATCATCATCACGCATTACCAGCGCATGTTAAATTACATCAAACCAGACAAGGTCTATGTGATGATGGATGGATCGATTGTTGCCCAAGGCGATGCGTCACTTGTCCATCAATTGGAAGAGAAAGGATACAAGTCATTTCGGGAATAATGCGCTGCGGGGCTGCAATCGATGGTTGAAACATTCAATTCAAAAGTTCTGGAAAAAAAACAATTGACTGATACTGTCATCTGCATCACGCTTGATGCCCCAAAATATTTCACATTCATTCCCGGACAATTCGTACAATTGACCATCACGAATCCAGAGAGCGGGAATGACAAGAATTATGCGTATTCAATCCTGAACAACCCAAAAGAGAAAGGCAGGATCGATCTTTGCATCAAATTAATCCCTGATGGTATTGCCTCCCGCGTCTTCAAGAATATGCACCTTGGCGATATATTCAGTGTACGCGGGCCTTTCGGGAGGATGCGATTCAATGAAAGAGCGCATGAACATTATTTTCTCTGTACAGGCACCGGCATTGCGCCGCTCTATAGCATCATTACTGAATATATTGATCGCAGTGATCATTCGTTCAAGCTTTTTTTTGGTGCAAAAACCAAAGATGACCTACTCTTTTATGATGAATTCTCTGCGCTTGCAGAAACACATGACAATTTCGAGTATATCCCTATCTTGAGCCGTGAGGAATGGGATAAGACCGGACATATCCAGGATCATCTTGCAAGCCATATCGGAACAGATCTTGCAGAAAAGACATTCTATATTTGTGGGCGACAGGAATTTGTCTCTGAGACTGTAGCGTTATTGCAGAAGAAGGGTGTTGCCAACGAGTGCATTGTCAAAGAGAGTTATGGGTAATCGAAAACTATTTAAGAGGGGATAAACAGTTCACAGCATGGGACTCACTGCGGCAGAAAAAAAGATTCTCAATGCGATCAGGGTTGCTTCTGAAAATGATCCGCGCAACCCGGAATTTCCTCCTGAAAATCCTAAATTTCCTGCAACACCAACATATAAGATCAAGGTTCCTGGATTCTCCAATGTCTGGCTCAAGGATGAAAGTCACAATCCGACCGGAACACATAAGGATAGGATGGCCTGGGAGATCATCGTTACGTACCGTGATTTTCTTCTGGCAAAAAAGAATGGACAGATGAAGGGATCGCTCCCGCACATGTCCATCATCTCTTCAGGATCAGCTGCGACTGCAATACAGAAGCGATTGCGGGAATACCATCTCCCTGCATTGAAAGTGCTTATCGATGTCAATACGAATCCCAAAATCATCCAGTCACTCAAAAAGATCGGATGCGAAATTTATGAGACTGACCTTGGCAAAAAACCGCTGCACTGGAAGGAAATCCTTGAATTAACCCATAATCCTGAAGGGTTTGACATCACTTCTGCAGAGGCGCTGGACCCGACCACGCGATTCTACGACTGGCTTAGCTATGAGGTCATTAATAATAATCCGGATTACTGTTTCATCCCATTCGGTACTGGCAATCTGTATGAGAATGTATTGAACATCACCAAAAAGGAGATCTCAACAAAAAATCATGATCCACGATTCAAAGGCAATACAAAGATTTTAAGGCAGTGCAATTTCATGGGCGTCACGACAAATAATCCGCGTTCAAAAGCAGAAAAATTATACTCGTCGCATCTGCCGTTTGTCCATTATGATGAGCAATGGATCAGGATGTATCGTTATGCCGGATTCTGCGGCCCGACATCAAATGTATATTTGCTCAAGGAGCAATTTCTCGACGAGGCAATGCAGATCGCAGCGTCCCAGAATATCAGTTGCGAGCCTTCAGGTATCGCCGGACTTGCATTACTATTGCAGATGAAAAACAAGATTCCGAAGGATAAGAAAATAGTGATTGTGAGTACAGGGAAGACCAAGTATGACTAAGTCGCGTTGCTATTGTTTCTTCTTGCTCACATTTGTTCCGACAGCGTGTGTCGGGTGATGCTTGTCCTTGCGATAGATGTCGATAATGTGCTTCTTATAGGTTTCGAATGTCCCTTTTTTTATGGACTGCCGTACCTCTTCCATGAATCGTTGCATGAATCGCAGGTTATGGATTGTCGCGTAGCGCTTTCCTGCAGGCTCGTTTAATTTGAGGAGGTGACGGACATAGCTTGCAGAGAATGTCCTGCAGGTAAAACAGTCGCACCCCTTCTCTATGGGCCCTTTTTCTTTTGCGTATATTCCCTTGATGATGTCGATCTTTCCCTGGAAAGTAAACATTGTCCCGTGGCGTGCCGCCTGCGTGGGATAGACTGAATCAAAAGTGTCGAGGCCGAGGCTCACTGCTTCAACAATATCATCCGGACTTCCCACACCAAGGAGATGTTTTGGTTTTTTCGGATCGAGATGCGGTAGTGATGCGTTGATTGCAAGAAACATCTCTGCGCGGGTTTCGCCGATTGCAACACCGCCGATGGCGTTGCCGTCAAAATCCATCTCACGCACCCACTGCGCAGATTTCTCGCGCAGATCCTTTTCATACCCGCCCTGGACTATCCCGTAGAGGAATTGGTCTTTTTTGGTGTGGTATTTTTTTGAGAGCGCGCCCCAGCGCATGGCATTTTCAAGCGATTTTTCGTATTGCGCGCGTGTCGCATTGTATGGTGCAACATCATCGAGCGCCATGACGCAGTCTGCATCAAGTTTCTGCTCTATCTCCATGATTTTTTCCGGTGTCAGAAGGAATCGTTTGCCGTCAAACGGGCTCTTGAAATGGATCCCTTTCTTTGAGGTTGTCTCAAGAAAGCTCTCGCGCAGCATCTGGAATGCCCCGCAGTCAAGAAATATCGGCTTATGATAGTTCATGAAATGATGGACCCCATCAAACGCTTCGATAACATCAAGCCCGGGACGGATGGAAAGTATCAAGGCATTGGCGATGAGCCCGTCAGTTGTTTCTGCATAATCATCTGGTCCAATGCATTTTCCAACGCCTTTTGTCGCAACTGCCATGAAATAAGGGGTCTCTGCAGTGCCATGCTTTGTTCTGAGCAGGCCGATGCGCGCGGCAGAGTGCGTATCCTGATGCGTGATCGTAAATGCGATGTGCGCTGATTTTGGCATGAAAGATGGAGGGACAGATTGTTTAAAAAGTTGAGGATTTTAATTCGATGTAATCCTAAAATAACAATCATTAAAAATAACCACACTGATGAGTATAGTAATGGTTGAAAAACGTCAGTTAAAAATTGCGGATAAGAAGCATGCAGAGATCATTGAAAAACTTCCTGACGAGCTCAAGAGCGGAGAGGAGATTGTCTTTCACGGATTCACCCTTGACCGTTTCCAGATAGAGGCAATCCACAGCATTGAATCGAATCATTCAGTCGTCGTCTCTGCAGCGACAGGGACAGGCAAGACCCTGATCGCAGATTATGTGATCGATAAATATCTCAAGCAAGGCAAGCACATCATTTATACCGCGCCTATCAAGGCATTATCAAACCAGAAATATCGCGACTTCAAATCGCAGTACGGGGAAGAGTGCGTCGGGATACTTACTGGTGATGTGACCATCAATCCTGAAGCTCCGCTCAAGATCATGACGACTGAGATCTACCGCAATATGCTGCTTGCAAAAGATGATGTCCTTGAAAACTTATCCTACGTTATCTTTGACGAAATCCATTACTTAGGGGACTTGGAGCGCGGCACAGTATGGGAAGAATCTGTCATTTTCAGCCGTGAAACCACACGGTTCCTATGTCTTTCTGCAACCATCCCGAACGCCAAGCAATTTGCGAATTGGATCGCATACATCAAAAAACATGCAGTTGATGTAGTGACTGAAAAGAGGCGTGCAGTGCCGCTCGCACATGAATTCTATGATGATGAGAAAGGATTTGCAACACTTGAAGAGATCGAGAAATGGAAAAAACTCGATAGTTATCCGAAATATCATCAGGCATTCCGGCAGCGCAAGAAACAATTCGAGGAGATGCAGCGCAGAAAAAGACTCAATTTCTTCAACATCCTTGAGGACTTGGAGCGCGAGGAAAAGCTTCCTGCAATCTATTTCTGCTTCTCGCGGCAATTGACACAAAAAAAAGCAGAGGCACTGCAATACAAGAAAAATTATCTCACGACTGCAGAGAGCACGACAGTTTCGCGTCTTGTACGCGAAAAATTTGAGAAGGCAGACCCTTCTGTCATGACGCTCAAGACCACGCGACTTCTCCGTGAATGCCTTTCCAAGGGCATTGGATTCCATCATGCAGGGATTCTTCCTACACTCAAAGAAATTGTCGAGGAATTGTTTGCAATGGGACTGGTGAAGGTCCTGTTTGCGACAGAGACATTTGCAGTCGGGATCAATATGCCGGCAAAGACAGTCTGTTTTGACTCGCTTGAAAAATTTGACGGCATAAATTTTCGCTACCTGTACAGCAAGGAATACTTCCAGATCGCGGGGCGCGCTGGGCGACGCGGGATTGACAAGCAGGGATTTGTCGTCACGCGCATCGAGCGGGAATTTGCCGACCTGAAAAAAATCCGGCAGATCACTGCGGCAGACACTGAACCATTGCAATCGCAATTCCAGCTCTCCTATAATACTGTCCTCAATCTCCTGCATGCGCATACTCCTGAAGAGCAGACGATCATTCTTGAAAGCTCATTTTATTCCTATCAGAAAGAGGGTAAAGGCGGCGCGCAACAGATCATCAACTCATTCAACAAGAAAAAAAAGAAGCTCTATGACGCAGAGTATATCACCAAAGGACCGCACGGCGATAAACTGACAGCAAAAGGACATTTTGGGCTGCGCATCTATACCGAAGAACTCCTGGTCTCTGAGGTATTCTGCACTGCGCTCACCCCACAACTCATCCCGTTCGAGATATTGCTCATTGCAGGAACCATCGTGTATGAGGAACGCAAGAATACTGCGTTCAAAGAAGGGAGCCGCAATGCTGCAAAAGCAGTATTCAAGAAGATGCAGGAATATTCATATGTCCGGCAATATTTTCAGGAACGAAAACTCCATGTGCTCGAGCCGTTCCTGCATGCATGGTATGACGGTGCAGCATTCATTGACCTGATGAAATATACGAACATGCCTGAGGGGGATATTGTCCGGTTCATCCGGCAGATCCTTGACCTCCTGCAGCAGATCCTGCATGCAACGACAGATGACAACCTCAAGGATAAGATCAGATTCATCGAGAAGAAGATCGATCGCGACGTGATTGCAGTGAGATTCTAAGTCAGAAAGAGAGAAGGATCAGTTCTGTTTCCATAATTCCTTGAACTGGTTGCGATACGCCTCAGCGATATCCGCATCAAGAATCCGCACAGTCTTCACATGCTTTTGCCAGTTGATGATGAGCGTCGTGTTGCCGCAAACCATGGTCGAGACTGTTGAATTGCGATGATAGGGTCCTTGTTTTGCATAGGTGTATTTTAGTTTCTTCAGAAAAGCGATGCGCTCACGTGCATCATAATCATAGATGTGATACATCGCAACGCGCTTTTTGATGCGCTCTTTATGGAAGTCAGTGATGTGCGCCTGGACAATCTTTGGGACATAGGCCGGGATGTCGAATACATAAATCGGCGTATTCTGTTTGAGGATTTCGTACATGAGATTCATGAATGCATTCACGCCCTGGAATACGCTGATCTCTTCCAGATCCTCCTGAAAGCTGCGCGCCATCAGCGGGATGATGGATTGCATGCGCTCTTTTTTCTGATCGAGAATCGAGATGAATTCTTCCGGAGGGACTGCTGTGAGTTTCTGTTTTCCGTTAATGACGACCTTGATGACGAGGTTTTTCTGGATGAGTGATTCTATAGCCTGGTAGGTGTTTGCCTTGTAGAGTCCTGACTCTTTTGATATCCGGTAGGCAGTCGACGATCCCTGCCGGAGCAGGGTCAGATAGATTGTTGCTTCTGTTTTGGTAAGCCCGAACTCTTCGAGAACCAATTGAATATCTTGCATGAAAGGGTAGTAGTAAGTACTACTATTTAAATTTATATACTCAAAAGGATACTACTAAGAGATAGTTAATAAAAAATCAATAAAAATAACTCACAAAAGAGGTGTTAACCATGAACATAACAAAAGGATTAAAAAAACAGATTTATCATTCCGAGACATCATACCCTGACTACGAGAAAACCCTTGCACTATTGGAAGAAGCAGAACAGCAGGGGGCGATCGTCGATTCAGGCAGCATACAATTCGGACACATGCGCAAAGAACAAAAATTGCGACAGCAAGAGCATAATCTGCATGAGCTTATTGAGGATATGGGATTATACATAAAACCAGGGATTCATCAACCCGGAGAACAATACAAGCCATACATCATCACATTTGAAGCAACGCACACGGTTATTGATGCGAAAAGATCAATAGAACATTATGTAGACATAAAAACAACATGCTTTGGCGGCAACGGGGAATCAAAAGGCACCCTCAATGACAAAATCAACATCGCATATCATATCGCGCGATAAACCAAAAATAGTTGCAGACAAAAGTTTCTTATAATTTAGCGTCCTAAGGCGAGCGCATATCGGACAATGTTAGAACATTGTCAGAGGGTTGGCTCCTTCGGAGATGACAATACTCCGTTTACACTTCGATTAGAGCGAGAAGACGCTAAATTATAGCGTATTCATGTCCGCAACTAAAAAACAGCTAAATTTATAAACAGTTTTTACCGTAGAGTGATTGGTGATGCCTATGAATAGCAATATTGGCCTTGCAGATCGATTGATTCGATTGATTCTTACTATTGTCTTTGTCGTGTTCGGATTTATCTATGGATGGGGATGGTTCATCCCTGCAGCATTGCTCCTGATTACTGCAATAACCGGATGGTGCTGTCTTTATACACTCTTCGGATGGAACACTTGCAGTACGAGTGCAAAGACGACCGCAAAAAGTGCTGCACCAAAGAAGACGGCAAAGAAAAGAAAGAAGTAAGCAGTACTATTTTATTTTTTATATTTTTATTATTCTCATATTAATTGAGTATTCGCATTATCCTGCCATACTCCAGCGATTCTTGAGGTGTAATGGCATTGAATGATTGAGGATTACGATACTGATATTTCTGCGTCTGCTGCGCAGTCACCAGTGAAGCATTCAATGCATCTTGCATTACCTGATGATACGAAGCACTCTGGATGGCAATGCGCATATTCAGATCACGAGCGTGTTGTTCAAATACTCTCCCTTCAGCAGTATGGATTCGCGCACGTGTAAAAAGCGAGCTGCGAAACGTAGAGGAAAGCGTTGCAAAGTTTTCATGGAGAGAAAGATAGGTCTCAAGACCTTGCGTATAATGCGCATTCGCGCGCTCAATCGCATGGTCGCGCTGCGCGATCATTTTGGCAATATAAGGGATCTTAGGAACATTTCGCGCAATAGAATAATTTGTCTTGACAAGATAAATTTTTGAGCAGATGCTATTTTGTAGTTTAATCTCTTGCTTGATGTCATCAATTGAGAACGCAGTATTGTCCATACCTACACTGAACATCACGTATTTAAAAAGTTTACTGTTATTATTGTAAAGTGACTACAAATCAAGGCATATTGGTGATATCACGCAGTCTCATGGATGACAATAAGCGATTGTGTCCTATCAATCCCATCAATCATCTGGATCTTTGTCAGGAGCGCCTTGTCATACTCAGTGACATCGCGGACGCGGACCACAGCAACAATATCTGTTCCGCCAGAGACCACGTCTGCGCGTTCCACAAAATACTGCTTACGCAAATCAGCCACGATATCATATTGCGATTTATGCTTTGATTTGAGGTATTTGAGATTGACTGAGATCAGAACATAGACGAGTAATCCGCGATCGAGTGCGGCATAGTCAGGCTCAATCGTATAGCGCCTTATGATGCCTTCTTTGCGCAGCTTCTGTAAACGGTGATGAATGGTAGTTACTGGAAGGAGTGTCTTTTTGGCGATCTGACGCGTCGTAAACTCTGCGTGGTCCTTGAGTACTGCAAGAATCTGCTTATCTTTTTCATCAATTGTGCTCATAATGGAACATTTGTTCAATTATATATATAAAATTAGCGATTTTGTGCATTTTTTTAGCGAAATATTGGGCATAGATATATAAACATGCCAAACATATCTAAAGATATCGAGGATTGATCGTATGACTTCAATGGTAACATTACCTGGTTTACGGAATCATAGTACAAGATCATTCTAGATTCAGGGTTCCTGACCATTATTCTTCTCCCCGTATTCATCGACTAGGTTCACGTATATTCTTTTGGCTTCGTAGCTCAGCGGTTAGAGCGTCCGACTGTTATAGATCAGATGATACACAGTCATCGGAAGGTCGAGGGTTCAAATCCCTCCGAAGCCGCTGCATTCGGAGGCTCCAAACGCAGTACGGAAGTCTCCGAAGCCGTCAGGCGAGGAAACTGTACACGCAAGTGAAAAAGTCTCTGAAACTATAAGATAACGACAATATATGACAAGAAAACAAGGTGGTTACCGTGTGTGGAATAATTGGGATATTCGACTATAAAAAAGATGTAAAAACAGCAAAAGCGCAGGCATTAGAGATGGCAAAACTTATCCGGCATCGCGGTCCGGACTGGAGCGGGATATATAGTGATGCATATGCAGTCATTGCCCATGAACGACTCTCCATTGTCGATGTCGAGCATGGCGCGCAACCGCTTATCGATACCAAGACTGGCAGGGTTCTTGCAGTGAACGGCGAGATCTATACACATATGCAACTGCGAAAGAAACTTAAAAAGAAACACGATTGGCAGACAAAATCTGACTGTGAAATCATCCTCTACTTATATGACGAATTCGGAGCGCAATGCGTGGATATGCTCAGCGGGATATTCGCGTTCGTGCTGTATGATCCAAAGAAGAGAGCATACTTTGCCGCGCGGGATCATATCGGAATCATCCCCCTCTATTATGGCTATGATGCTGACGGGGCAATGTATTTTGCAAGCGAGATGAAAGCGCTTGACGCATACTGCACCATCATCAAGGAGTTTCCGCCCGGGCATTATTATTCAAGTGAATCAAAAACGTTTGTGCGATGGTATGATCGCTCCTGGATGCATGAGGTCCCGTTGCAAAAAGCATCAAAAACAGCATTACGCAAGGCCCTTGAATCCGCAGTAACACAGCAGCTCATGTCCGATGTCCCTTATGGAGTATTGATATCTGGAGGGCTTGATTCCTCGCTCATCGCAGCAATTGCCGCAAAACATCGCAAGAAGCGCATCGAGACCGGGGAGAAAGAAGAAGCATGGTGGCCGCGGCTCCACTCATTTTCCGTGGGACTCAAGGATTCGCCGGACATGAAGTATGCACGACTTGTCGCCAAACATATCGGAACAGTCCATCATGAGATCACCTTCACCATCGAAGAAGGGTTTGATGCCATCCGTGACGTCATTTACCACCTTGAGACATTTGACATGACAACAATCCGTGCAGCAACCCCGATGTATCTGATGGCGCGGCGCATCAAATCAATGGGCATCAAGATGGTCCTCTCCGGCGAGGGCGCAGATGAAGTGTTCGGCGGGTACCTCTACTTCCACATGGCTCCTGATGCAAAGGAGTTCCACGAGGAAACGGTTCGGAAATTACTGGCGCTCAGCAGATATGATTGCCTGCGTGCAAACAAGGCCATGGCAGCGTGGGGTGTTGAGGCGCGCGTCCCATTCCTTGACAAGGATTTTTTGGAATATGCAATGGCAATCGATCCTGCAGCAAAGATGTGTACAGGAAAGATCATTGAGAAAAAGATCCTACGCGATGCATTCAAGGATGTATTGCCGACAGAAGTGCTCTGGCGCCAGAAAGAACAATTTTCAGACGGGGTAGGATATGAGTGGATCGACTATCTGAAACAATACACTGAATCGCATGTGACTGATGCGATGATGCAGGATGCTGCAGCGCGATTCCCCCTGCAGACCCCGACATCCAAGGAGCAGTATTATTACCGGACACTATTTGATGAATTATTCAAGGGAAAGAGTGCAGCAATGACTGTTCCCGTTGGGCCGTCCATTGCCTGCTCGACACCAACAGCATTCCGGTGGAGTAAAGAGTTCGAAAAGATGGATGATCCATCAGGCAGGGCAGTGCAGAGTGTCCATAAAAAAGGCATATCAAAACCTAAGTCCGTGGGAAAACAGGAAATTTTTAAATAAGAGAAAGTTCAGCAAAAGGTGGTTATCATGAAAACAGAATTCATTGCAATCAAGGATGCGATGCGCCAAGGCGCAGGAACAGTTCATTTACGCGGATGGTGCTATCGCGCCCGCGGCAGCAATGCCCTGCGATTCATTGTCCTGCGCGATGCGACAGATATCATCCAATGCGTTGTTGAAAAAGCGCTGGTTGATGAATCAAGCTGGACTGATGCACAAAAGACCGATATCGAGGCATCAATTGAAGTGGTGGGAGAGATTGCAGAGGACAAACGCGCACCGACAGGTTTTGAGGTAAAGGTCAAATCATTGAAGCTGGTCGGCGAAAGTGTCGGCTGGCCAATCCAGAAGGACCAGTCAACTGAGCTTCTTGCAGATATGAAACATTTATGGCTCAGGTCCCGCTACACGACTGCGATACTCAAGATCAGAAGCACTGTCTTTGGCGCAATCCACGAGTATTTTCGTGGAGCAGGATTTTATGAGTATCAATCACCAATATTTCAGGCTACGCAGGCAGAGGGCGGCTCAACACTCTTTAGTGTAAATTATTTTGGGAATCCGGTGTATCTTGCGCAAACCTGGCAACTCTACGCCGAGCCCGCAATCTTTTCGCTCGAGAAGATCTATACCATTGCGCCCAGTTTTCGCGCAGAAAAATCCAAGACTTCACGCCACTTGACAGAATACTGGCATGCAGAAATGGAAGTCGCCTGGGCGACATTCAAGGATATCCAGGATTACGGTGAAGCGCTCATCAAGTTTGTAGTCAAACGCGTGCTCGAACTGCACCAGGAAGAGTTAAAGATACTTGAACGGGATACTAAAATACTTGAAAAGGTCGCGCATGAACCATTCATCCGCATGACTTATGATGAAGCGCTTCAGGAATTGAAAGAAAAACACGAGACAGATCTTGAATGGGGTGAAGATCTGCGCACTATCGAAGAAGATATATTAAGTAAAGCGCATGGACATTTCACGATTGTCACAAACTATCCTAAGAAGGTCAAGGCATTCTACATGAAAGAGGATGAGAAGAATCCGGAAGTCGTGCATGGATGCGATTTCATTGCTCCGGAAGGGTATGGCGAGATCATCGGCGGTTCAGAACGCGAGTCAGATTTGGAAAAGATCAAAGAGCGACTCATTGCGCAGGACGAGGATCCAGAGAGATACACTTTCTATCTTGACACGCGCAAGTATGGAAGCGTTCCGCACGGCGGATTCGGCATGGGTGTAGAACGGTTAATATCATGGATCTGTCATCTTGAAACTATCAAGGATGCAATCCCATTCCCGCGCACAATGCTGCGAGTGACACCGTAAATTTTTTATCTTATTTTCAATTATTCTAGAATTGAGAAGAGTCATGTCGGCCATGTTCCAGTGGTTCTGAGTCTTTTATATCCTTCAATCCCTTCAGTTTCGATTATGGACCCTACCCGTATGAGATCCAGCCAATTTCGCGACCATCCTTTTCCATCGCCAAAATCAAATATTTCTATTGTCGCCAATTCGTGCGAAAATCCGTCATCAGTTGAAGTATCAACCATTGGCAAAAGGTCAAAGAAATGTTCTGCTCCTGGAAGTATAGTGTAACAGAATGGATTGACGAATTTTGTTCCTGCCTGTTTTAATCTCTTGCCGTAGGAGATACTCTGACGTATCATCTGTTTTGATTCCCCAAAACGGTAAATCCCTTTACTATGACCTCCAATAAATCCGAGCATGAATCCGCAGGTTACATCAAGTCCATAATCTGTCATCATACGGACTATTTTTATTGTCTGTTCCTGATTGGCATTAAGTGCAGGCTTGTGGCTATCATACAATGATTCAGTATTTGCTGATTCGACTGCAAGGTATAATCCGTAGAACCCGCTTTCATGCATGGCGCGAACCATATCTGTTGTTGTGACGCCACTCTTTTTTGCAGCAAGAATCCTGTTGAATTTGTTTTCTTCACCTGCCCGGACACTGCGCTGTATCTCACTGATACTTACTTCAGGGAGCAGGGCGATGAGTGAATATAACGCCACTCCCCCTTCTTCATAGCATGCAAAATCATATTTTTTCAATGTAGACATCATCTGCAGTGCAGCGAGCGGGTCATGAAATAAGTTATCGTCATCGATCAACAATTCTGTCACTCCTGCAGCTTGAAGTGTTGAAAAATACTGTTCTTGCAATGCCTGCGGAACATACCGGGTCGGTCCCTGTATCGAAGGTATGGTGCAAAAATCGCATTTCACATTGCATCCGATTGATGTGAACCCGTAAAGTATATTTCCATCGATCTGTTTTCTTGCGCCTGCAGAGTGGAATGGTTTGTTATAGCGGTCGAGATTTATTAATGATAGATCAGGGATTGCAATGGCGCTGATATCTGATAAGAATTTTTGTTGCGGCCTGATTTCAAGCAGATTATTATTCCGATAGGCAATACCATTGATTTCCGAGATTGGCCTACTGTTTTTTCCTGTCAGAAAATCCGCTAATGCAACAAAAGCGTGATCTGCTTCTTGCAGGACAACATAATCTATCGGTGAATCAATGAGCGCGTCGCGCACGCAACTGTTGTCCGGTTCTCCCACATGCGCTCCACCCATGACAACAGGGATTTCTGGTTTGAGTAATTTCATAAGGTCTGCAACCTCGCGCGCATTGCCCCATTGATGAGTATAGTCGATGGTGATGCCGACAATATGCGGATCATACTGTCGCACAATTTGCGCGATTTTTGCACGTGAAAGCCCATAAGACATCATGATGCTGCCTTCTGCCGAGGTGAAATAGTGTTGTTCGTTGTCCCAATCCTCAAATGGCGCATCAAGTATTCTCACATTGTACCCTGCACGCTTTGCTGCAGTCCCTACGCGCAATAGTCCCATCGGGATACCTGCACGTTTCATCTCTGACAGTTCAGTGATGCTGTTGTCGCGCAACGTTTGCGTCACGGTTTTGCAATAGGCTAATTCTTGAGGATCCTTTTCGTCACGATAGATTCCTTCCATGATAATATCCAATGGTTTTACGATCCGAGTATAATACGGAACAATAAGTAATATGCGCGGCTTCTCATCACTACAATCAATATGCGTCAGGGAATCCGGCAGTTTTCCGTGGGATAATTCTTTAGCGAGTATGCTTTCGAGTTTTGGTCTATTACAGTCAGGTGTTAAATCAGGATGTATCATATAGTAATCACTTTAAAGTGGTGTAGACAAGAGTATATCTTTTTTTACCCGAACATGTTCGGCTCAAGAAAGAATGCGCATTATCCCTGCTTCAATTCCTGCTCGATAATCACCGGCAATAATGTTAATTCTGCCTTGCGCAGATGCTCTTGATAGGTTGATACTGCAAGTTTTGCGATCTTTGCAAGCCGGTGTACAGTGATTTTTCTCGGATAGGAATAATAGCCGTGCGCATAGGCGAGTTCGAGTGCACGCTTCTGATGCGGAGAAAGTTTGGGCATGACATTCGGGAAATAGATGTCAGTGAGGACTGATTGTTCAAGCCGCAGTATGGTGCAGACATCCATATGCGATTTCAATGATTTGATGAATTGCATGAGCTCCTCCTTATCCCATGCGGCGACCTCCCAATATTCATGCCCATCATAATGGTTCACGACCGGCTTTACAAAAAATATTCTGCGCGTATGATAGAGCATGACATGCTCGCCATCAGGTGCAAGCTTAATCTCATAGGTAAACATATCGCCTGAAATCTCGACTTTTGTTATGCGCTTATCTGACTGTAAATCCTTGAGAAATTTTTTCTTTTGCGCTTCATCATTGCTCTGAAAAAAACAGGTTGTCGTCGCATATTTCTGTTTTTTCTCCTCGTACCAGGTACTGGGATAAGAATAAACAATCAGATGAAATTTTTTGCAGCGATTGACGATCGGACAATCTTTATGATTCAATTTGAGCTTTGTAATCCACATATCCAGATAGTGCGCGCAAGGGTTTATATAGTTAGCGTCCGGCATAAGAAAGAGCGCGACAGGAAAACAGGAAAAATATTAAAGAAAGATTTATATAATGATGCAGCATCTCTTCTGTATGGGTGTTGCCCGAAAAACAACGACCACTCATACCTCAAATTCTTTAGACATCTTTGTGAATGGCGAAGTAGACAAGATTGTTCAGCAGGAAGTCTCTTACGCGCTCCAAAAAGGCATTAAAGGACATCGTTCAGTGAATGTGTATATCCCTGCTGCACGTGAAACGCTCTATGAAAAACTCAAAAAGACGTATCCCTTCAGTGTAGTAACCTTCATGATCAATACAAAGGATCGAGAGCATGATATCATGGGAGATTATTACTGCCTTTTCATGGATAATGGCACACGCCCGCCTTATCGCGCCGTCTGAACTCATCCTATCGACTAAGAAGTCTGGTGTGTGCTGCAGAAAACAGTATCAGAGTTCAAGTATCTTGTCTCCTGCTTTGCGCACCCTATCCTCATACTCATAGACTTTTTCGCCCTCATGTTTTTCGGTCTCGAATGCCGCGATGAGTTTTTTGGCAAGTAGGAATTCTTTATCAGTATCAACGCCCGTGATCTTTGCCTGCCCCAGATGCTCTCTGACCAGCGCATCTTCCAATTCAGCAATGCTCTTCTCCTCGATCTTTATCTCTTCAAATTCCTGAGCAAGGAGCTTATGCGTATTCTTGAGGATAAAGAATGCGCCTTGCGCATTGATCTTCCGGAATAATTCGCGGAAATTGATATCAGAAACCTTGCCGGTCTTTAATCTTCCGGCAATGCGCAAAAGTACAATCGTATCAGTGAATTGTCGGTCATGGATTTTTGCAGCGATCATCTCCTCGACTTCTTCAGGGCTCTTATGTTCTGCATCAATCACCAAGGCTGCGGTTTTTTTTATGAGCACTTCTTTTCTGATGAGTTTTCCATTATCGTAGATGTAGAATCCGCCATTGCCCAGCTTTTCAAGTTCTGCAAAACTGTCAGGAAAAAGCGGTCCGGGATAGATGACATTCTTATAATCCTTGCCGGTATATTCCTTGACAATATGCACATGTCCTCCGGCATAATAATCAAATCCTTTGGGAAGATAGGATAATTCCGAAGCGCCGATACTGGTCAATTCCTTAGGCATAAGTTCAGTGATTGCAGAATGGAACAGAAATATCTTGAATCCTTTTTCTTTCTCTAAAGATTCCTTGTCCAGCGATTCATAGAATTGTTTTTCAAGAGTTCCACGTTTGCCAAGCATCCCTGCGATTTTTACGCCGGTCTTTTTGTCCGTGAACAGTTTGAGATGAAGCTTTCCATCGACGATTGATCCCTTGACGACATTCAGGACCAGCCCTGCTTCCTCAAGAACATCAATCATGGTCTTTCCGGATGGTGAGTAATCGTGTGATCCGGCGATAATATAAACCGGGATTCCTGCGTCTTTCAATCGCTTCAATTCTTTTACTGCACTGCGAATGTGTTCAATGCCTGGTATTGCGGTGTGAAATAGATCTCCGGCGATAAGGAGAAAATCGACTTTTTCTTCTATGCATTGTGCGATTGCTGTCTTGAATGCTTCACTGGATAATTCCCGCAATTGCGGATCCCTCCAGGAACCGATATGACAGTCTGCCATATGCGCAAATTTCATATGATGAGGGAGTAGGAACGGATTTATTAAGGTAGTGGAATACTCCGGTCGCAGAATAGTACACGAAAAAATAGTGTGAGTAAAAAAGAGAATAAGAGAAAAGAATACCTGAACGAGAAGATAACTAAAAAAAATTATTTCAGTTTCTTGAGCACTGTGTATTGCCGGTCAGCAGGGTTCTGCGCGTTGTTGTGAAAATCATCCATGATGTAAAGCCAATCTGCACCGGATTTTGTGTAGACAGCGACCTTATGCGCATTGCCGCCATAGAGGTCTGCCTGGATGGTTTCCAGAAGCGACGGTCCCTCGAGTATGAGTTGGTAGAGTTTATGATGCGGATTTTTGAGAGTAGGGTGTGATTCTGTGATCGTATCAATGGTGGTTTTTCCCATGTCGTGCCATTGACCATCAGCATCGTCGCAGATATAGCGGGCAACAGTTGTCCCCTGAGAAAATTTCTCTGCGATGGTGTCGTATATTGCTTTGAAATCAGCATATTTATCCAATCGCGTTGATGCGCCGGGAAGTGCTATTCCAAGTGCTTCTCCTGAAGGGATGCGTTTGATTGTGTTCATTTTTTGTGTGTCTGTTTGTTCTGTATTCATAGTGCTTAAGAAAAAATAATGTATTTAAAAATCTTTCGATTATTAATCACTATTAAGTGATAATACATCTTGATCGATGAATGCCTTCAGAATATCACGCATCATTTGCGCTTTGTTTCCCTCGAATAAAGCGATCCATAATACTTGCGCAGCGCAGGCTCGGTTGGCGTCAGGAAAAATGTTTGATAACCAAAAGAAGATTCAAGACATGCCTGTACGTACGCATTATCAGCGCCGGTCGCCACCGGGCGCCCGTTCAATTGAAGACCGTTTGTCTTTGCAAAACGTTCAACAAGAGATTCCATGCGTGCATGATATGAGTCAATGAGCCGCACAATGACTGACTGGAATGCGAGTGCCTCCTCTCCAAAGACCTGCATGCGATAATTGACGGCAAGCGAAAGCTGCGCAGGAACAGATATCAGTTCAATAGCAATCACTGTATCAAGATTCAAATCCGTGAACTCATCACGCTGTGAAAGCTTGGAGACTGCAGACTGCAATGAACGCAGTTCATCTTCCTTGCGCAGATAGATCCCCTGCAAGAACACGAACTGTAAATCAGGATTTTTATAAACCGTGCGAAAACCTTTAGTATTCATGACGCCCCCTTGTTTCATAATCATCGTATAATAATTGTATCATAATCGTTTCACACTAACGCAGGTGAAGAATCAGGGAATTAAACAACCATTTATAAATTTTTCAATAAACTTTTCCAGTAGTGCCATACGAACGCACGAGATCATTCCTGAGTGAATTGCACTCCGGGAAATGCGCGCTTCTCCTTTGACGCCGCACTTTTTGCAGATGCAATATCCTGCGCTGCAAGAGTTTCAAAGAACGGTACCTTGATAGGGATTGCAAACCGCGAAAAATTGCTCGAGATAAGACATTCACCCTTGTCGAGCGCTGCAATGTTGCGCGAATCAGTCGAAAGGTCCTGTGATGCAGAATCAATGATTGCCTGACGCTCTCCTGCCATCTCAGTACCCAAAATGATCTTGGTATTCATGTTTGCAAGGATCTCGCGCGGGATAAGCGAGGGCAATTGCGTTATTGCAACAAGGCCAACATTGAATTTTCTTCCCTCACGCGCAATAGATGAGAAGATATTGCCACCTTTCTCAAGAACTTCCTTGCCAAGGACGCGTGGCGCTTCCTCAAGGACAATAGACGCCACAGGTTTTTGCGCGATCGTTCCATCCCGTTTGTAATGCCGGTAGCGCGCAAATAATTCTGAAGCGATGAGCGAGCCGATCAAAAGCTCGACCTGCCCGGAAAAATTGCTTGTATCGATAATGACTGTGCTTGTTTTTTCCAGTTCCTCGCAGATTGTTTTTACGGTATTTTCTCCTGCAGTGATGTCAAAGACGCCGTTGCAGAACAATTGGTTTGCAGAGAAATCAAGGTCGAGTAGGTATAATAATCGTCTTTTAAGGACATTGATGGTTGCATCATTGAAAGCGACCTTGACCGGCTTTTCCAGAATGATCGACTCAACCCATTTTGCGCCATATTCCTTGTAGAATGCATTCATGGCCTGCTCTTGCGCATCTGAAAAGTCAAGGCAGCCGAAATGCTGCGGTCGCAATGTCGCAAGATTGATCTTGAGGCTTCGCGCGCCAGTCGGAACATCCCGCGCAGTATAATACGCCACTTTTCCTGACGGGTGATCCTTTAAGCCGATAGCGTGATTGCGCCCATAATATTCATCATGGGGATCAAGAACCAATAGTGATGCATAGGATTTTCCTGTGATGTCCCATAAGAGATTGCTCATAAGAACGCTCTTGCCCTTGCCGGTTGTTCCGGTGATGAGGACATGATGCGTGAGCACTGCGGGCCCATCAAGATAGATTGGAACATTAAGTGTATGACTGCCGCTGCGCAGATTGCCTAAACATAATGCGTGTGCAGGGCGGGTCAGAAAAGAGAGGTCTTCACGCTCAACAGTACGGAGTGTTGAAAAGATTTCTGGAAGGGATTTTGAGAGCACAGAGTTTTTTGCATCTTTCTTCCAGACGGTTATGAGCGGCTTGAGAAATGCGAGCTTGTAATTGCGTAAGTTCTTATCCATGAATTCCATTGCCGCATCCTCTTCAAGTGCAAGTCCGGAAATGAGCTCAAGATTCTGCTGCGAGACCTGCGAGCTGTACTCAATATCATAGACCTGAAGAAAGACTTTTTTCTCTGCATCCTCTGCAATGACAATCTCTCCTAACTCAAATGCAGAATCGGATTTTTGCCGTGCAAGAATCTCCCCGAATTTCCCGGAGATGATCTGACCCTTCACCACTCCTGATGCGACCATGACAAGAGAGATCACCCTGATTTTAAAAAGGTGACTGAAGGAATAAGACAGCATATGCAAAGATAATCATTACGCCCGCGACACGCGCTTTTTCTCCCGATATTCTTTATCGACAATCAGAACAATAATGAAGTAAATCGGCATGACGATTGCTGCAAGGATGATTCCTAAGATCAAAAAGAGCAATTCCACACTGAATACCTGCGCGATGAGCGCGCCAAGCGTCACGAGAAGAAGCGTCGGGATGATAGAGACAAATCCGAGCGAGGAAAAATAGCTTTTCTGCTCATCATCAGTGAGCAGCCGTTCGGCGAGCATTCCCTGCGCGACACCGACAATAGTTGCGCCGACAACAGCAAGCGCTGTTGCAAGCGCAATCGCGTAGAGATGATTATTGAAATAGAAGGTGACTGGAAGAAGCGCGATAAGGAGTGTTCCGAAGACAAGCATCGGCGCTTCGCCCAAATCCTTTGCAAATTTCTTGGTCAGCATTGAACCAGAGAGCGATGCAATGATTGCGATCATGAAAATGAATGCTACGTTCAAAAAGCCGCCGAAAAATTCGTGTGTGAAACTCTGATAGATATAGATCCCGTAGAATGAGTTGCCAACAATCTGGACAATGGTCGTGATGACTGTTGCAAGCATGAGTAAGAATATCTTGTGATTTTTCGTGAAGATCTTTATGTCCTGCTGTGATTTCCTGAAGTATGCACTGATAAAGGTACGTTCCTGCACGACACTTGAGAGTGTCTCCTTTTTTTCGCTGATGAATGAGAGGACATACCCGGAAATAATGAACATGATTGCGGTGAGTTCGAACGCGATAAGATATCCGAATACACGCATAGAGACTGCGCCAAATCCGAGACTGGTCAGATTGAGCGTGATAACCGTGCCGTTCACAGGGATGATCTGCATGATGAATCCTGCAAGAAGCAGGGAGAGCGCAGTGATGATGACCCCAAAATAAGATACAAAGCGCAAAAATGTGCTGCGCCGCTCGATTTTCAGTGTTGCAGTATAAAAATCCGTGTAGATATCACCATGCGCAATGATGCCGACTGTCCCGATAAGCATCGCGATTGCAAAAAGGACAGGGTTTCCGAGCATGACTGCAAGCGCCATACCTAAAAAACTGAATCCAAAGATGATGCCAGCGATACTGATAATAGTCTTGCCTAAATAGCGCAATCGCGCGTATTCCTTGAGCAGACCAGAGATGAAATAGTTGAGTACGGTCTTAAGCCCATTCATGAATCCGATTGCAAAAAGCGATGCACCCGAAAGCATGAACAGGATATTGATGAATTGTTGACTTGAGAATCCGTATCCAATGCGATCAAGGGATTCCTTAATAGAAAACACTTTGTTATGTCGTGCACGTTCATCGTTGCCACCTGTAACCAAGGTGCAAAGCGCGGCGTCAATGTCCTCTTCAAGATATCCGCGTTTGATTAATGCGGACTTGACTGCATGAACATCTGTATGTCGTTCAAGCTCCCTCTTTATTTCATCTTCCAAACGCATATGCCTATCGATAAGGCAGGGAATATTTAAATGTTGCCACCGGTCGCACTCAAACAACAATGCTTCCGTTGTCATTTTGAAATGGTTGTTTTTCCGTCTATCTTCAGAGTTCTTTTTCAAAAAATTTATATAGTGTCCAAGGTAAAAAAAATTGATGGGAACAATCACCTTTGGGTTCAAAAACATTGCTGCAAAAAGCGGGCATCTTGAGGAACGCTGGAATTATGACACCAATTCGCTCCTGCTCGCTGCACCAAAGATTGCCGACATTGATGGCGATGGAAAGCAGGAAATCCTTTTTGGGACAAAGGAAGGACGATTGATCTCGATCGATCTTGATGGAAATCTCAAGTGGAGTTTTTCAGTGAGTAATGAATATACTGATATGGAGCTTATGTTTCTTGACGCTGAGACCTCAAACAGCATCAGCGGAACCCCTAATATCGAGGATATTAACAATGACGGGAAAAAAGAGATTGTTTTCGGGACAGAGCAGGGCATCCTGCATGTGCTGGACTATTCGGGCAAAGAGTTGTGGAAGTTTCCGACGGGTGGTCCAATTCGCGGAGCTGCGCTCATCCAACGGTTTGCAAATAATCAGACTGGAGTGTTTTTTGGATCGCATGATAAGCAGCTCTATTTTCTCAATGGCGCAGGGCAACTCTACTGGAAATTTGCTGCAGATTCCCCTATCGAATCATGCCCCATCCTTACGCCAACGCCTGTACCGATGATTATATTCGGCACCAATGACGGCACACTCTACAGCATCAATCTCAAGAGTGAACTCCTTTGGAAGTATGCTATTGGCCGCAAGATACTTGCGCAAGCCGTCAGTGTGCGTGATGAAAAAGAAAACCTGCGGATCATTGTAGGAGCAACTGATGGCGATATCTACTGCATCGACGAGAATGGCGCATTGCTGTGGCGGTTCCATACTGAAGGGGCAATATTCTCCCCGGTGACTGTTGATGATATCAATAATGACGGAAAAAAAGAGATTGTCTTTGGATCCTGCGACAATAAGGTGTATGCGCTCACCATCGACGGAAAAGAGCTGTGGAATTATGAGACTGACTTCTGGGTCGTTACGAGCCCACTCATCGCAGATATCGATGGCGATGGAAGAAAAGAGATCGTTGTCGGATCATATGATCATAACATCTATATCCTTGATGCGGAGGGAAGTTATCTGCTTGATTATGTCCCGGGCGTGTCAGGGATTGTCGGCCAGACCGGACAGTACGGCGAGGCACTGACCAAGCAGCCGGGAAAGACCAAGGGAAAAAAGATCTGGCAATACCAGACTGAAGGAATTATTGTCGGGTGCGCGCACATCGACGGAAGCATCATTGTCAATACTGAATCAGGAAAGATCAATGATCTTGTCCATAGAAAAACATAAGGTGAGTCACATGGAAAAACTAATTACACGCAAGGGCGAGATAAGGCGAATACCCTTATATGTCGACGGTCTTGATGAGAAGATGGAAGGCGGAGTGCCCGAAGGGCATATTGTCCTGGTCTGCGGCGCTGCAGGAACAATGAAATCCTCAGTCTCCTTCAACTCAGTCTATAATGAGGCGGCAATGCATGGAAAAATCGGGCTTTACATCTCGCTGGAACAGTCGTACCCTTCGCTTCTCAACCACATCATCAATATGGGCTATGATCTGAGCAAGGTCAATATCCTGCTCATCAATAATCTCTCCAATATCAGCGCGCAGCTTGAACAGATCAGGAATTCAAAGCGGGGAACGCTCATATTTGCAGATCTCGGATGCATCAGGCGTGAGATCAAGGATATTAAGGTCACCGCAACAGTGAATGAAGGCTGGATCAATGTCATCAAGAATCTTGTCAAGAAAATCAAGAGTGAATTGGAACTCGACCTCTTTGTCCTCGATTCGCTCTCGGCGTTGTATGTCCTTTCCAAATTCGAGAATCCGCGCGTGGAATTGTTCTATATTTTCCAGTTCCTCAAGGATCTTGACGTGACCACGTATCTCATTTCAGAGATGCCGCTTGATGGGTCGCGATACTCAGAATTCGGTGTTGAAGACTTTCTCTGCGACGGCATTATCCACATCCGGTTGACCCAATTCCGAAGACAGGTCGTCCGCGAGATTTCGATTGTGAAGATGCGCGCGACAAACGCAAAGACTGATGTCTTCAGTCTAGAATTCAAGGATGGAAAATTCCAGGCGCTCTACGGCGGTCAGAACCCATTACTTTAAATGTTGCGGGACATAGATATAGGAGAACGTGTCTTGCGCCCGTGATTGCAGAACAAGACGATCTGCCTGAGGGGTCTTTGTCGGGAGATGGAGAAATGCCGCTATTTGGATCCATTCCTGCGGGAATGAATTCACTTTATGGATGATTTCCTCATTGAATGTGATCGCATGAGGATTGCCCTCTGTTTTCTCAAAGAATGTCACTTCACCCATGCGCGGGAAGTATGATGCCCTTCCTGTTTCATGGATATCTTCTATGGCATAGCAATAGTCGAGTGCTGTTCTGCTGCCGAAGTGTTTGTCGGTCATGATTGCATTGTCGATTATTGTTTTTCCCTCGAGCGATAAGAGGAATGGCGCAAAATGACGGTTGTATTGCGTGCCTACCGGGAAAAGCAATTCTGCGTATCCTTCTTTGGCGCGCGGTGTTCCGTCAGGGTTGCCGGTCTTATCGCCAGGCTCAAAAAATACTGTCACAAGCTTTGCATCGTCATGTAAGCCATTGAGCAGGTATTCCTTCTTGCATGCATAATTTTTTCCGTCGCTAAAACCTGAATATCCTTTGAGGCTTACTGCAGCGCCTGCTTTTTTTGATATATCGGCGATGATGACATCTATTGTTTTATCGACGTTTTTCTCTAATTGCTGCATATCCACTAAGGAACTGAAACGAAATGCCATTCACTAAAGAGAGCAATAACCATTTATAAATGTTACTGTTTAGTAGCGACAATTCGAGAGAGTCATGAGTCACGCGGGATATAGATTCACAATGAGATGATATAAAGAACGCGTTATATGATTTGGCAACAACTAGTGTCAAAATTTTTTAGGATGCCGCTTCCGATAATAAGGGCATCATAAGGACATCACTGCCCCATACCCACATGATCCCAACGTCAATGCGATATCAATAGTAAACAAAGTATCCACTATTCTTGAAAAATCTTGTGATTCTTGTTTGTACGCTTTTGAATCAACTAATGCAAAATATTTTTGTATAGTGGCAATGCTTGACGTATCAATGACTTTATCCAGAGAGAGCGGTTGATGCGCGCGGAATTGCTTGTGGATATAATTCGTGTCAACAGCAACAATGGGTTGCGGTTGCGAATAATATTCCTGTTCAACAAGTTGTGGACGCAACATATGCACCGCAGGAATACTCGCGATTGTTAACGCCAATCCAATAATCCCGCCTGTGAATCCGCGGCGTATTCGACGATCAAACTTTTCATCAATGGTTTTAGCGTTCATCATGGCCTCCTGATTACAGATATACGTCTGGTGTTCTGAGTCATAACAGTTAATGCGTTACAGGAGTCAATCCCTGCACGCGCGTGATGGTGCCGTTATGTAACAGATATAATGCGAGTGGAAGCACGGTCTGATTCTGCGCAGTAACAGAGAGTGTCCCTGATGCTCCTTCGAATGTATGCAGCTCCTCGAGTTGCGTGATGATGGATTGTCTGTCTGTAGAATTCCTGAGCATAGTTGTAAGGATGCGCGTGGCATCATACATCTGTCCTGCGGGAAGTGAGGGCGCGGTATCATACGCTGCGGTGTAATCTGCGATAAATGATGGCGTATAGGATTCCGGGCTTGCAAAGAGAAGCTCAGGAACATATGTTTTTGTTTCCCCGGCAAGATATTCGTCGATTTCCAGGGAATATTCTTTCCCATTGAACTGCTGTTCATGCAATGTTTTAGTCACTGCCACAAACTGATAATATGTTCCGATGAATACTGCCTGCGGATGCGTCGCAACGAGTTTAGTGACCGGAGTCTTTACATCAGTAGCGTCCGCAGTCACAAAATCAGTATAGGTGATGGTTCCTCCGCGTGCAGTAAATTCTTCTGCAAACGCAGTAGAAACTTGTTTCTCCCAACTATCGAGCGTTCCGATCACTGCAACACGGCTCACACCCTGTGCAAAGACATAATCTGCCATGGCTTTTGCCTCAATTGAAGGATCCACCCACACGAAAAAAGGATTTTTGGGATTTGGGCGGTCACGAAGCGGCGCATATGCAGCGGTGATGACCGGAACTTTGTCCTGCGCGGCAAGCGGCGCGATGACACTTGCCTCTGTCTGGGAATTTGGTCCGATGATTGCAACAACATTATCGATGCTGGTGAGTTTATGGTATGCACTGACAGCTATTGCAGGATCGCCTTGAGTATCCTCATAAATAACCTGTATTTGACGACCATTGATTCCGCCATTCTTATTTATTTCATTTACAGAGAGGTCTATCGCGTGCTGAGAGGCAGTGCCCCACGCAGCTGCGTCTCCGGAGAGCGCGAGCATTGCGCCGATGCGGATAGGATCAACTGATTCTTTTGGTGACAGTGTAATGACTTTTCCAGTGAATGATTGCCCTGATAAAATCCAAAAAGACAACCCTCCCAAAATACTTATGAATAATATCATTCCAAAAAAAAATAATTTTTTTGTTGATGTGGTATGCGTGCTCATAAATCACCTTTCGTTAGTTTATTAACTTATGAGTAGTATATATTAGCAGATATATTAAACTTTAGAACAAATTATTTACATAATCGCAATATTTTTATATTATAATCGCATTTTCGTAAAATATGGATAACAAGGATAAGAAGATTCTGGGAACGCTCATCACTGATGCGCGTCAATCAATAACCCGGATTGCAAAAAAAGCAGGAGTCTCCCGGGAGGTCGCGCTTTATCGTATGAACAATCTGAACAAAGGAATCATCCGCGGATATTACACTACGATCAATCTGTCCGCGCTGGGATTTCGAAGATACGGCTGTCTTATGCAATTTAGCGGAATAACTATCGAAGAAGAAGAGCGACTCATCCGGGATATTGCAGCGTTTCCCTTCATCAGTTTTGTCGGGCCGCAGATTGGAAAGTGGAATGTCGCATTTGATATCCACGCGCAGAGTGATACGCATCTCAAAGAGATACTCGACGGGATCAAGACGCGTATCGGGATGCATCTCACTAATTTTTTGATCACGAATCCGGGGGCAAATTACCAGTATTTCCCGCATAAATATTTAGGGGAAAAAGAGCCAAAAAAACCGGTACAGAAAGAAGAATCCTACCGACCAGACAAGATCGATAAGAAGATACTTTCGCTTCTTGCAAAAGATTCACGCATCGGATATGTGGCACTTGCGCAGCACACCAAGCTCTCTGCAAACGCGATTAAATACCGCATCAGAAATCTCGAGAAGACCGGGATCATCAGCGGGTACACGATTTCGCTTGATTTCACCCAATTAGGATTTCAATTCTACAATATCCAGCTGGAACTGGACACGACACCGAATAAGAAATTTTTGGCATATCTTGCTGCGCACCCCCGCATCATGTATTACTATCATTACCTTGGCCAGGAGAATTGGGATATGGACATTGGGGTCATTGTAAAAGATGTACGTGAACTCCGCAATGTGCTCGTCGGCATACGGAAGGATTTTGGCGATACGGTAAAGATATACAATATCATGATGAATCCGGATATCATCAAGGACGATATCGCGCCCGAAGGGGTGTTTCAGTGATTATGTCCTGACCGAATCCCATAAGCTATCAAAGAAACTCGTGAATGATTTTGCGATAGAACCTGAACGGATATGGATACAGGTCAGCTCATCGTCATAAGAAAAGAGAAAGCATTGATGATCGATGATCATAACTGCGGACGGACTTACGGCGAGTGTTTCGCGCACTGTTGTGAACGGCAATTTCTTGAAGAATTTCCAGTAGTCTGATCCCTTGTCTGCAAAAAGCATTTTCACTGGTTTTTTGAGCTCGATTCTGCGACGATGCCAATTTTTCCAGAAATTATTGAACTTGACATCCTTTGATGAGCGAACGCCCATAATCTTTATGGACTTGCCATTTGTCAACGCATCGTAGACCAGAGATGATATTCCACGGAATCCTTTTATCAATGATACAGTCTCAAGATTATGGTCTATCTTCTGCAATTGCTCAAGGCCTGGCAGCAGTTTTTCTAATTCTTTTTCCTTAATATGAAGCAATTGTTCTTTTTCCTTGAGATAATCCACGAGTGCTGCAGGACTGCTTGCGATAAAATGTTTCACACCGTTTTCGGATACTGATTTTACTAGACCTTTATCAGAAAGTTTGCCGAGTATCTCATAGATCTTCCCACTCGAGACTTTTGATTCATTAATGATCATTCCTGTCTTTGACTTTCCGATTCTGAGGAGTGCAAGGTATACGCTTGCTTCGTTCTTCGTAAGACCTGTTCCTTCAAGAAACTCTTCATACATATTACTCCCCACAAAGGAGGAGGTAATATTTAAATATTACTTCATCTTAATAACCACTAATAAGTAACTAATCAGAGGGTTTATGGCAACTATCTATTTCAAAAGCCTCGTAAATGTGGGACAACAACAGGCAACAACAACGTATGATCCTCATACTGAAACCAAAGTCATCTCTCAAACATTGCGCGAGATATTAGAAACCAAACGCATCAAGCCAAATACTACGCATGCAACACTACCAAAACGGCTTTGCGTATCTGCATTACATAAAGGATACACGCAAACCTACAGGCCGGAAGGACTCATCTTTACTACGGATGCAAAGGCAGATTATACACTGCCCTTTGACATGGCGATGCTGACAGAGAGGAATAATGCCGCAAGCACGAACTATCACTCGACACTTATCCCGGGGTATGAAAGATTCATATATACAGATGTAAACGATATGTTCAAAACATTTCCGAAATCTGCTGACGCCATAGCAGAATTGAATGCATTCAGAAAAGAACACGGATTGGACCCCATAATAGAAAAATCTGCAGCCTACACTGAATGCTGCTTTGAAAGAGAAATCACCACAATGCCTATTGCACTCATCGGAAATTCCGAAGAATATTACACTGTATCACTAGAACACAAACTCCTCTTATTCTCCACGTTCAAAACATATCTTGATATAAGAGGATATAAAGAGAAAGATACGTTGTGGGATTACTGCTCCCGAATGGATAAGGCGACATTTTGGGAAAAGATATTTCAGGGACTTGCGGCAAGTCCGTTCTAATTGCTCATCGCATAGAAAACCGGAGCAGAAATGTCACACGGCAAGTAAATTTATAATATCCAAATCATTCTCAAGAGTGCAGCCGGTGATGAGGTTATTCCCGTCGGAAACACATGAAGACGAACAACTTACTGAGGCTGCATTACTCTTATGAATGCGCAGGAAATTATCAGGGAATTGCAGAAGCATCATGACCCGCAAAATATCGCAGGCATGCAGCGTTTTGGTATCACAGGCAAGAATATCATCGGCGGACCCGGTATTCCCTGCCTTCGGGCAATGGCCAAAACAATCGGCAGGAATCATACGCTTGCGCAGGCATTGTGGGATTCAGAGATCCATGAAGCACGCATCCTTGCCGGAATGATCGACGATCCTCAACAAGTCACCCGCACGCAGATGAATGCATGGGTCAAGGGATTTGATTCATGGGATCTTTGCGATCAAACGTGCGGAAATCTTTTTGACAGAACGCCTTATGCAATAGAGCGCGCATTGGTGTGGCGCAAATCAAAAGAAGAATTTATCAAGCGTGCCGGATTTGTGCTCATGGCAACAATGGCCGTGCATCGCAAGGAATTGGAAGATAAACAATTCATTGCATTCCTCGCCATCTGCAGGGATGACTGCACTGATGAGCGTAATTTTACGCGCAAGGCGGTCAATTGGGCGATTCGACAGATCGGAAAACGCAATACCTTCTTGCGTAAAGAAGCAATAACGACGTGCAAATATATCCTGCAAACATATGCGCATTCTAAGGCTGCGCGATGGATTGCGCGTGACGCGTTGCGGGAATTGCAGAACTCATGATCCATCCTGGTCCTGACTGCAGTGGTTTATGAACGCTGAAAAGAAGAGAAATATATATATATAACATAAAAAAGATAAAAAAAACTATTTACTCTTTCTTTTTTGCAGGATCCTTCTTTTCCTTCTTCGGCTTTGCGTCTGCTACTGGCTTTTCTTTTGCCTTGCGGGCAGCTTTTGGTTTTGCGGTCTTTGCCTTCTTGGTTGTTGTCTTAACCTCAAGATTCAGCGCCTTGAATGCTGCAGCGACCTCTGCATGGCTTGCGCCCTTCTTGATGTCGAGCGTCTCTTCAAGCGGCTCGAGATGAAGCATATTGCATTTTCGTCGCCTAGTCATCCCATCGACAAGGACATACTTTCCTTCAAGGACATCGACTACAACGCATTTCTGTCCGGCATCGCGTCCGGCAAGCTTTACACATACTCTTCCTACGTCAAACATTTTAATCTTCTCCGTCTCTACAGAACCGCATCGTCGCCGTTTGCGGGAGAGACATTAGTTTTTTAGTATAATAACTGGGATAAAAAAATTAATTCTTGATTGCTGCCTTGATTTTTGCGCGCATGCATTTGGAGCATAATTGCCCTGCATACGGCCGCTCAGGCCTGCGCTCTGTCTTTGACATCTTCATGAGAAGACTTTTTGCTCCTGTTGCAACACCGGGCAGTACTTGTCCGCACTGCGCGCAGTGCGCCTTCTTGTGGCTGCGCTTTGCATAGACTAATTTAGTCGTCTTTGGCGTCTTGACATGAATCCTTCGAAATGTTCGTGATTTTTGACTTCCTCGTACCATAGTAAACCTCTATTTGCGTATATTACTCTAATCGCCCATGAATAAGAATAGGAAAAAAAGGATGTTTATAAAGGTTATGGCGAGTTTTTGTGCCTATTTGACTGTCAAGAACCATTATCGCCCGTATATAGAATACTATTTTAGAGGAAAATCGTGTCACTTGCATGTCAGAAATTAAAAATCTGATCACGATCAAAAATTTTATTTTTGACGATTCTGCATGGTTTTCGTGCATAGTTATTGAAGACACTCGCATTTGGGCACTCAAAACTTTTTTACCGAAAGCTTATTCAACAACAATCTTTATAATCACAGTATGTTATCTTGTTTTGAAACCAATGCGCAAATTATTATATATAGTAGTATACGTGGCCGTATTACTTCTCGTTGCTTCAAGCATATTTCTCGTATACTTTTGGATAAGTATGGCCCATGTTCCTGGACAATTACTGCCCCGTGATTCAGAACTTTATGGATGGGATCCTTGGCCAAACGTAAATTATACGACTCAAATCGCTTATCCCGGCGGGACTGAGCGGACCATTAACCTCACATTTTACGCTGACGGGTTTAAGCGATTTCCCTCTATGACAGATAATCGCATAAGGATCCTTGTGATCGGCGACAGTTTTACTCAAGCAGACCACGTATCTGATAATGAACCCTACTACGCTTATCTTGAAGATATCCCGAATGTATCGGTATTTGTAAAAGGGGTCAATGCATGGGGAACTACACAGGAATACCTATTTCTCAACAAATCATATGATATGTTAAAACCTCAAATTATCATACTGCAATTTTGTGACAATGATTTCATCAATAATGATTATAATCTCGAACAGCGGACATATTGGCAGAATATTGCACGCATAAGACCTTATTTTGAACACGGAAAATTTATCTATAAGAACCCGGCGCTCATACAGTTACCATTAATTGGCGATTCGCAACTCCAACGATTCATTAATTACAAGTATGATGCGCTAGTGGAGAAGACGATATCCCATGACGATAACCTAGAGCTGAAGATATTTGCCGATCAATATGCGGTAAAAGATTTCAATGCATCGATCCAGACAACTGACGCACTCATCGCACTATTTAGCGCGCGTGCCAATCATTCGAAAATATTTTCCTTCAATGCATGCATCTGGCTATCTGACGAGTCGGCATATACCCGGATCATGGTCCGCCACAACATCACGGTAATCAATGTCGCACCAACATTACGTACCCTTGCATTAAATAACACCGTGTATACGCTGGATTATCATTGGACGCCGATAGGCCATAAGGCTGCGGGTATGATCATGAGAGACCAGATAGAACAATATCTGTATCCAAAACATTCCTAGTGGTGTTGGTCATGTATCAGATGCTCTGTGATCCATGCGATAGTTCAAACATCATTTCAGGCCGAATGTTTTTCTGATACACCAGTCTTCATCCTGCATGAGATCATAGGTTAATGCTTCTTCTGGCGTTACCCAGCGGTATTCATCATGCTCTACACTCAGCACAACATCCGGTTTTTCAGAAAGTTCATAGCGATATGCAAACCATTCAAAAGCATAATCTGCATACTGGACATATGCATCGAATAAGAAAACGAGATGTTCCGGATTGATTCTGATTCCTGTCTCCTCGAATGTCTCGCGGATCGCTGCATCCATCGGATCCTCGCCTTTTGCGACCTTGCCTGAAGGACCAGACCATTTTCTCCCATGTTTTGTTGCAAATTTCATGAGAAGAAATTTTCCTTCGTGCATGAGATAAATCCCTATTGCAGGAAATTTTGGGTTGAAATCTTTAGGCCGTGTTTCGCTAATCATGTTATGCAGTCCAATACCCTTTCTCATCTGTCGTTGTGATATGTGCCTTGATGTGATTTTTTTTGAGATATCTTGCAAAGTCTGCAACTGATTGCATCATCGGTGTCTTTGTTTTGGGCAGGATATGATGGAATCCGCCAATCGAGAAAAAGCAGGTATATGCCATAAGTCTTCCCTGCGCAGTCTTTTGCGGTGTCGCATATTCCTGGATATAATAAAGACTGAATTGCCTGGGCGTTCCGGAGAGTTCTTTAGGATAGAATTCGTATAGTGTATCGATTTTTTCTACTGTTCCAACCTTTTTTATAAGGGGAATTTTAGATGATGCACTCGCAATTTCAAGACCATTTGCAAGATCAGCGATGTTTGTGTCATAAACGAGTGCAATGACATGGCCGTAAATTCCAGTCTTTTCAGCAATAGTCTTTCGTGAAAATTTTTTGTCGAACTTTTTGCCAAGAACACATAATTCGCGAGAATCTACATGTTCAATAGCGTCAAGCCATTGGTTAAGAGTTTTCCATTTCATGAGAAAAATAATAAAAAAATCTATTTCTGATCTGTCTAATACACATCCAGTATCTTTCTGAATGCAGCAGAGAGGATGAGTGAGAGGACAATGTATGCGGCAAGCCATCCCGGGTACCATCCGAAAAGATTGAAACTCTCACCAAAGGGATGTACTGTAGTGTAGCCGACACTAATCATCTTTAATTTGCTGTCCTGGATTGGTTTTTGCGGCGTATCATAGGTCGGGACTTTTGCATCCTGCGGTTGGATGAGAACTGTATGGTCATAGATTTCGTTATTATACGTGACTGTCAGTTTGTACTCGCCAACGTCACCCTTCATGCGCCAGACTACCTTGTCATCGACGATCTCTGCAGTGGCAGGTGTTGTAAGATTCAGGTCGGGTGTTGCGCTGAGTGTAACATTTCCATGCGCTCCTGCGCCGAATGTTGCAGTGACAGGAAATTCCTGCTGCGGCTGGATAGGGATATATGCGATATGCATATTGAGCCATGCAAAGATGATGATGATCGGTATAAATGTGTAGAGCGTGCTCTTGAACGAGGACATCATATACTTCATATTGAGTTCAAGCGCCTTGGATTGGATGCCCTTGAGTTTTTTCAGATCCTTGGTCTCGCGCATCTCTTTCTGATATTTTTTCAGGTCAGTCTTGATGCGCTTCATCTCTGCCTGGTTCGTCGTATACTTATAGACGACTGTGACGAGGAGCGTGATTCCTGCAGAAATAATGAGGATTGCCCAAAATGCCGGAAGATTCAGGACTGGTCCAAGCCAGGGATTAAATATTACATCTAAAAAATTTGCCATAGTATTCACCCACAATCTGAGAAATAATCAATGGTTTATAAAGATAGTTGTTATCGCATGACGCTGGTTTTATCGTCCACCCATAAACTTGCGCATCATAGGATTCATATCCATGAGGTGTTCGCGGGCGATCTGCTCGTATAATTGATAGACGATCATAACGGTTAAGAGGATTCCTGTTCCACGGGATAATGCGCCAGAAAGGTCAGCGATTGCAGCGATGAACCCTACTGCAATACCGCCCATGATAGTAAGCGGCCAGATATATCTATTCAATATGCGCTCAAGCACGCGCTCGTCACGCCTGAACCCCGGGATCTGCAGACCGGATGCCATCATCTGTTTTGCCTGGCTTCGCGCGTCCATTCCTGCGGTCTGGACCCAAAATATGGAGAAGATGACTGATCCGACAACCATGAAGAGGACATAGGTGAGTGAGTGCAGGAATACCTGCAAAGTGAATGTTCCGGTAATGATATTACTGAGGATTGGTCGCCCACTGATCCAGAGGACAAATCCTGAGACCGGTTGGCCATTGGAGAATGTTCCGAGAAGCGGATGCCCCCAACGCTGAAGGAGTGTTCCGAATAATTGGAAGTTTGCCATGAGCGCTGCGACAAGGATGACTGGGATGTTTGAAGTATAAAGAAAGTTGAGCGGCCAGCGGATGCCATGCCCGCGGATTCTGCCGAATGAGAGTGGGATCTCGATTTTCATCGCCTGCGCGTAGACTGCAAGGAAGAATACTGCAACTGTTGCAACAATCGCTGCAAACTTGAGGAATGCTGTCGTCGGGTCACCGGCGGCAAGACTCTGGAACAATACCGGCACTGCACCTGATGCAAGTCCGGGAGTCTGCGGGTTTGGCAGGAATGAGAATGCGCTGACAAATATCTGCTGCGCGACTCCTGCGGCGATGAAGAGTGAGATTCCTGAGCCAAAGCCCCACTTGCTCACCACTTCATCCATAAACATAATAAGGATTCCGCCAAGGAATAATTGAAATATGAGGACGAGTTCCAGCTGCGCGTAGAGCGGCGTTCCGATATACGCAGGGTTTGGTGCAAGTCCGCCCATGATGACATAGATTGTTCCTTCAAGGAGTATGAAGAATACTGAAAGTAATTTTTGGTATCCCTGAAACCTTTTTTTGCCATCAGGTGTCGTCAGGTCAAATTTCCATATTCCTGCGCCGTTCAATAATTGGAGTACGATTGATGCAGTGACGATCGGACCGATTCCTAAACTGATGATTGATCCAAAGCTTGCACCCAAAAGGATTGAGAGGAATTCGAAGTTCTGCAATGCATTTGATCCCAGCCCGAATAAGGGGATGAGTCCGAGGACAAAGAATAGGATGAGAATGATAAGCGTCCACTTCAATTTGTCCTTGAAGGGAAGTTTCTTTTGCGTTGGCCCTGAAACTTCAGGAAGATTCTCGATGATTGTGTCCCAAAACCCCATATAACCCTCGTACTGATCTGTACACTATAAAAACTGATTTAAAAGGTTTACTTCTTTTTCTTGCCGTCGGATTCCTTTGCCTTCTTTTCTTTCTTTGGGAGGAGTCCTTCAACGCTTCCGCCAGCCTGTTGGATCTTAGTGATCGCTTCGACTGATGCGTACTGCGCGGTAATCTTGTATTTTCGAGTTGGTGTTCCTGATGCAAGAAGTTTGTTGCATTTGAAATCCTTCAGATTAAGGACATAGGCATCGCCTTCCTTTTTCATCTTTCCGGATTTCTCGAGTGCTGCGGCATGTTCCTCGATAAAGAATATGTTGATTGCGTTCGTCTTGACGCGTGTCTTGGAGATAAATCCATGCCGGCCAAAGTATTTGGTGTCTGTCCAGATACTCGGTTTTTTCTGGTCAGCCTTCTTTCCTGTGCCTGCCATGCCGACGCCGCCCTGATGGCCGCTTCCCCGGTGCTTCTTGTGGCTTCCATAGCCGTGACTGCGCATTCCGCGGAACTTGATGGATTTTTTTCTTCGGTTTAACATAGTGAACCTCGATAATGATTAGTTTTTTATTTTTTGTTTACGCCGCTCAAGTTTTAGCGTGTATCTGCAGGAAAAATTCACCACTTGCAATCCTGTGAATTTTTCAGGATCCTGTGATGGTAAACTTTCGCACATTGGCGTAAACCATAGTGATTGTAATTTACATCATCTTTTTGATGAGTGCATTGATTGCAGCGCCGCGATTTCCGAGCGCGCCCTTGTCCTTGAAGGAATGCTTAAGACCGTTCTTTTCGAATCCGCCTTTGGGCGAATTGAGGAGGAAATAATTCTGGACTTTTCCTTTCTTATCCTTGATTGCGCGCTTCTCGAGGAGGAGTTTGAATGTTTCCTCGTCGATCTCTCCGTACGTGCAGTAATCCTTGCATTTCTCGACCATGCCCATGATGGTTGGCGTCTTGTCATAGACACTGCAGACATGATTGTGATGCATCTTGAGCATTTTCATGGTGTCAAGAATCTCAGTCTTGACGCCTTCTGTTCCACGAATCCGGATTATTGCGATTTTTTCAGCCATTTTATATTCCTACATAGTTTGCATACATATGCAACGGTTTATGATGATTTCTTGCCTGAACCGTACTGGATTGCAAGATTTTCAATATGTACTTCCTGCACTTTTGTCCGGTTCAACTGCAACAGTGCTTTCTTGAGTGCTTCAATGACATTGAGCTTGTTTCTGGTCTGCCCGCTGGTCTTTGACCAGATGTCCTTGATGCCTGCGAGTTTGAGGATTTTTGCAACTTCTTTTTCTGCCTTGAGGCCAGTGCCTTTCGGCGCAGGCATGAGCTCGACAGTGACTGATGAGCATTTACCTGAAACCTTGTAAGGGATGGAGTGCGGGGTTTTACAGCTGCATTCCCAGGAGCCGCATCCACGTGCAATCTTCATGATATTTAATTTTGATTTTCGCACTGCTTTCTCTCGTGCAGGAACAGTCTCTTTTGCCTTGCCGAATCCAAGACCGACATACCCGTCGCCATTGCCGATGACTGCGTAGGTCGCAAATTTTGGCTTGTTGCCTTCAGAAGTCTTCTTCTGGGTCTGGCGGAATACGCGTCGTGAACCGCCGCCGAACTTACCTTTGGACTGTCCAATCATCAACAGATCGGATTCCATATTCGGCAGGAGCATGTCGACAATCTCTGGCTCGAGGACTGCCATGCCATGATCAAGAATCTCGTCAATATTTGTGATCTCGCGCGTCTTGACTTTTCTTCCCATACCGGTCTTGGGTTGCCAGCGTTCAAGGTCAGCGCTGAGCGTAACTTCAACAACCTCTTCCTCGATGGGTTCGATAAGCACTTTTTCTTCGGTTTCTTTTCCTTTAGGAGTCATTTTGTTCACTCAATCAATGATTAACAGGTTATAATTTTATTTTCCGATGATCTTCTTTTTGACATCGTCAAATGTCTTTTCGATATCGACCGGTTTTGTCTTGAATTGTGTTGCAGTCGCAGCGTATGTTGCAATATGCTTTCCGCGGATGCGATCCTCGCTCGGGAACACTTCTTCGGACGCGGGAATATCAAGCCCTCCGTCCTGCGCGCCTTTGACTGCGCTGTATAATCGTGAGCCCTTGAGGGGAACCTGGAGTCCGAGATCGACAATTGCATGGCTAATCTTTTTTGCAGTGGTCTTTTTTGCTGCAAGAAGGCCTGTGAGGTATGCTGCAGGAAGATTGCTGGTGGAGTATTTCCATCCGAATTTCTTTAATTCAGCGGAGTTTGTTGTCGTCACGACGACATCGCCATCCGGAGCGTAAGTAACGATTTGGACAATGAGGTGCTTATTGGTCTTGCGAACCACAAATCGCGGCGCAGCAGATACGAGGAGCTTTAGTCGCTTGCGGTAATTTGTCTTTCCTTCAAGCTTTCGTCGGTACGGTACAAATTTTTTGACTTTTTTCATTGTGAATCCTTAGTGTTCTGATCCTGATTTTTTTATTGCTTGATGATTTTTCTTGCAGGTTTTTTGGGGGCTGCTGCGGTGTTTGTCTCCTGCAGTTTCTGTCCATTCTTTCCATTCTTGGTGATGGTCAGATCATGCTCTTCAAGGAAGATCTTGATGTGACGCTTGCTTCTGAAATATCCTCCCTTGGACTTAAGGTAGAGATCGCGGTATACCTTGCGATTGATGATCTTCTTATCGACGAGTTCCTTGAGGAATGCGCGCTGGACACGGACAGTGTTTCTCCACATCTTACGGGTGTCGAAATGAGTGTCGAACTTTCCCTTGCGTGAGCCTGGTCCTTTCTGCCGTCCCTTGCTCTTCTGGATCTTTTTCTTGCGTGTACGTTCCTGGGATATTCCGCGTGCAGGAATCATGCTGATGGCATGGTCTCCAACGAGGAGTCGCAGATCACGTTTCGTGATTGCCTGCTTGATGTCATCAAGCCTGCTCTCATCGAACACGACTCTCTTGGGAGAGCACTGCAGGATTTGTGCGGCGAGTCTTTTTTGAACTTTTAGATCCATTTTAAACCTCAATGAATAGTGTGTATTGGAATAGTGTGTTGCATGCAGCCTCATGCTGCAATATATTTATTGCTTGTGGATGAGGATGTCATCCTTCTCTTTCTTTTCAAGCTTGCGCTTCTCCTCTTCATCAGCAGGCTCAGTTGTCTCTGCAGCGCTGGTCTCCTGCGCCTTTGCCTTGTCTTTCTCCTTCTTTTCGGCTTTCTTGACTGATTCCTCGATGTTCTTCTTCTTTTTCTCTTCCTTGGTCTTCTTCTCAGTCTGTTTAGCCTCTTTTGCAGCAGTGATTTTTGCAGTCACCTGTTCTGGCTTGATGTTAAGGATTGTGATTTTCTGCTCCTGCGCCTTTGCAAGTATCTCGAGACGCTTGCGGGTACCGACTGTTGATGCGATGACGATTCCCTCATCCTTTTGGACTTTTGCAAGATCTACAGTGTTGAATACGATGACTTGTTTGAATCCCTTGCCGTGGTATCCTCTGATCTCGACTGGCGATCGCCATCCCTGCTTGACTCTGCGGGCATAGCCTTTTTTCTGGTGTCGCATCTTTGATTGGATTCCCAGAGGTCTCTTCCATCGCCGGGAAAGTCTGCGCTTCTTATGATAGTCCTGCTGCAAAAATTCTGGCTTTTTGGATTTGATGGTTTTACGGACCTTCAAGAGTTTTTTCGTATCAGTCATTTTAATCGTCCATCCTTCATTACTTCATATCGACGCCATCTTTATTGGTGATGTAGATGCCGTCCTGGAATATGCGCCGGTCAAAGTCTGCCCTGCGTGCAATCTGCTCGATTGCAGCTGCGACCTGTGAAGTGAGTTCTTTATCGATGCCAGTAACTGTGATTTCTGGCTCTGCGATCTTTACCTCAACTCCGGGTTTGATCTTGAGTGTTCGGGGGACTGTCTCTCCCATATAATTCTTGACTTCAAGGATTCCGTTCTTGAGTGTGACTTTCATCGGGAAATGCCCTGAGCAGATTTTGAGCTTGTAAGTGACTCCATTCGTGACCCCATGGAACATATTCTTGAGATGCGCTTCAGTGGAGTAGATTGCTGCCTTCTCGCGCTTAGTCGGCTTTTTTGCAGTAAAGACAATCTTATTATCCTGGACACTGATTGCAATCTTGGGAAAAATGAATGCGCGACTGACCTCTCCTTTGGATCCCTTGACCTTGAATACGCCGTGATCATTTGTTACAGTGATCTTTTCAGGGATTGCAACTTCGTAAGTCATTTGTGCTGGTTTCATGGTATTCCTTTGATAATATCTTCACTATTGATTGCAGTGTTTAGTAGCAGTAGGCGATTAATCGTCCGCCGAGTCCGAGTGATTTTGCCTCTTGGTGTGTCATCATGCCTTTTGATGTTGAGACAATGATGATACCGAAGTCCTTTGCGGGCAGGTATCGCTTCTCGAATTTCTCATAATTGTCTTTCTTGACATTGAATCGTGGTTTGATGACTCCGACCTTATTGACTGTTCCGAGCAGGTTGATCTGGAGCAGGTTGCCCTTGCCATCCTCAACTTCAGTGTATCCGCCGACATAATTGTGCGTATTCAAGAGTGAGAGTACTTTGCGGATGATCTTTGAATTATTCTGGACAATGACTTCCTTACGTCCCAATTTCTCATGATTATTAATATGGGACAGTACGTTTGCGAGTGGGTCGTTTAGCATTTTACACCTATATGCGCGCTCCGACGCGTGTTATCGCGAAGATTTGGCGCTGTCTAATTATACTTTTTGAATCCGATCTTTGTTGCAACATCACGAAAGCATTGGCGGCATAAGTGGAGTCCATACTTGCTGATATGGCCGCCTGTTCTTCCGCAGCGCACGCATTTCTTTTTCAAATCACTCTGCGGGCGATCCTTGGGAATACTATACTTCTTGTATTTAGCCATCTTTCCCGGCTTGCCCCGGATTTGTTGCAATACTTTTGAGTGATCAGTTGTAGTCATTTTATTCCTCTTCTTCTGAGATGATTTTGACCTGATAATTTTTCTTCATGAACGCAATGGACTCATCCTTCGGGATGCGGTGATGGAGCGGGATGACCTTCTTGAGGTTTTTTCGCTTCTTGATCCTAAATCCTGGACGCTCGAGGGTGATTGCGCATTGGAGTCCCATGGATCCGATCTCAGGATCATACTTGGTGTCCTTGATGTCAATGTATTCCTTGATGCCAAAGCTGATATTGCCGTTCTCGTCGAAATTGTTGAGGTCAAGGCGATTCTCTGAGGCTGCAAGCAGGCGCGGGATGATGTCTAACGCTTCCTTGTGCCGGAGCGTGATCTTGCATCCGATGGGCAGTCCTGGTCGCAATCCCCATGCAGCAATCCTGCAGTTCGTGACTGTCTTTACAGGTTCAATGCCAGTGATGTGCTTGAGGAGGCGCTGGCCTTTTGCAAGGACATTCTGGTCTTTACCTGCACCAATATTGAGCGTGACCTTCTCGACACGGATTGTTCGCATGATGTTTTCGCTTGTCATTTTATTCAAAAACCTTTTTGATTCTGATTATAATCCTGCTTATTTTGTCATCTTGATTGCAGGCTTGTCCTTGCCCACGATGAGTACATAATCCTTCTTTGTTTCAAAGACCTCATCGCCTTCCTTGATGATGACTGATTCTTTCTTTACCTCAAGGAGTGTTCCGATTTTTCCCGTGTGCTTTCCCTTGTAGAGGAGTGCAAGCATATCCTTTTCGAATTTCAGATGCTCCTTGACGAGCTGTCCGGGAACAGTGAGGATGAGTGAATCATTGACCTTGTAGTGCTGTTTTTCAAAAAAGACATTGCGGCCATCCAAAAGGTTCAATTGGAGTTTCTTTTGCACATAACTCTTGCCGATGATCTTGACAATCTTGAGTCCTGCCTCTTCTTTACTGACTGGGATGAGCTTGAGGACACTGTCCTTGTCGATGATGAGTCGGTAGTTGCTGTTTGTCTTGGGAAATGTCACAACGTCAGTAAAACAGACCGGGTAGCGGTAATCAGCGACCCTTTTACCGTTCACGATGATCTCTTCAGTCTTGATCAGGTGCTTGGTGTCGCGGATGCTTTGGACAAGTCCTAATTCATATTTGAGTATATTTGCAATAGGCATGGTGAGCTCTTTTTTCATGCCACCCGGATTGCTGCGGGTAATGAATGTTATCCCGCGACGCTGGATATGCCATGTCTTCGGAGCGTTTAATCGTTTTAAATGTCGTTTAACCATTTTTTCCTCATGCGGACTGGGTATTTGATTTTGCGGTTTTGGACTGTGCCTTGCGTGCAGCAGTGCCTGCGGTAGTTGCAGTACTTGCCTTTGCGGACTGCGCTGTCTTTGTTACTGTTGCAGTCGTTGCAGTCTTTGCTGCAGGACGCGGGACAGCAGCTTTCGGTGCTGCGCGGCCTTCTTTGCCTTTTGAAAGTTTTTCCATACGCTTCTTATCGTCAGTATTGAGTTCGACGATGAGCAGGTTTGATGGCTCGAGCGGATGGCGCGCCTTGCTGCCGTCTTTTTTGGTATGCTCGATCTTTGAAATGAATATCTGTCCATTTTTGACATCGATCTCTTCAACTTTTCCTTCCTGTTTACGGTATTGCCCGCGCATGATGCGTACCTTGTCGCCGGCGCGGAGTCGGAGTGCGCGCAGACCATACTTTGCGCGGAGCTCTTTGGAGAGGTGCGCATGCAGGAATGCACCTTTGCGGTGAAGCGGCGCATTGAATCGATACTTGCGCTGCTTATTTGGCTTGGTGCTGGAATTCCAGTTGAGTGAAAATGTTTTCATTGTAATGAATCCTCATGATTGTATACGATAATGTTTTATACGATAATGCTTGCAATCTTTGCAACTGCAGGCCAGCGGTCAGCGACCTCTTTTGCAATCGGTCCCTTGAAGATTGTTCCTTTCGGGTTTCCTTTCTCGTCTTTGAGGACGACGACTGAATTATCCTCGAACTTGATGCGCATGCCATTTGCCCGGCGATACTCTTTTTTCTGCCGGACGACAATTGCAAAAAATACCTGTTTTCGCACATCAGGCTTACCTTTCTTTACTGCGACCATGACAAGGTCTGCGATTCCTGCTGCAGGCTTCTTGCCTTTGCGGGTCTTGTGTCCGATGACTGCAAAGATGCGAACAGTCTTTGCGCCGGAATTGTCGCAGGTCTCAACTTCAGAGCCGACCGGCAATGATTTGACGATGTTTGCTTTGAGTGCTTTCATGGTAAACCTTTATGATAATAATCTGATGATGGTTTGGATTGTTTGCGCGCTCCTTATGCAGCCTCTGCTGCTTTCTTGACGCGCTCGATGATGACGAATGTCTTGGTCTTGGAGAGCGGTCTTGTCTCGCCGATGCGGACTGTGTCGCCGGCTTTTGCATCAATGCATTTAGGATTGTGCGCCTTGACCCGTGTTCGTCGCAATTCGAATCGCTCATACTTCTTATTGTATCTGCGAACCGGCCACTCGACGATTGCAGTGTTCTGCATCTTGTCGCTCTTGATTGTTCCGGTGAATATGCGTCCACGGACTTTGATTGCGCCGTGATACGGGCATTTGCGGTCAGTGCATGCAGTTTTCGGTGCAGCAGTTTCCAATCCGATGTTTCGTGTTTTCGCGTCTTTCATTTTATCCTTTGATTTTGATCCGATCTTCCGGTTGCTTCATGATCTTATTCCCTTCGACGAGCCTGCGCTCAATCAAAAAGACATTGTCCTTTTTCATGATCATCTTGAACTCGCGGAATTTCTGCTTGGTGACGAGCACCTTGAAGCTGCTGCGCGTTTCATCAACGATCTTGCCGGTGAGCCCCTGAAGCTGGGTATTGCGGCTCCTGATGATTTCGACTTGCTTGCCGATAAATTCCATTTTGAGTATGTTTGTCATATGAATACGCGTTACGTCTTTAGCGCTCCTTGACCTGGATGGTCTCTGGTGGAAAGCCCATCTGCACAAGATGTTCCTGAACCTTGAGGACATGGTTGCCCTGCAGTTCAATGTATCCATTCTTTGCAGTTCCGCCGCAGGCAAGCTTGTTCTTTAAATCCTTGGACAGTTCCCTGATATCGATATCAGTTGTATCGATACCTTCAATCAATGTATATTGCTTGCCGAATTTCTTCTTGACAATCTTCACAACAATCTGTTGGCTTTCTTTAGCTATTTGCTCGCAGACACAGAGTTCCTTAGGCAAACCGCAAACATTGCATACCATAGTCATTTTTCTTGTTGTGTACCTTTGTTGTTTTTTATGTCATTAAAGGCTCTTGTAAGCCTTTTTTTTCGTCTGTAATGATTGAACTTGAGTTGCAGTGAGTTGCCGGGTGAGCGTCTCTGCTTTTGCGATTGTCCGCTTGATCTCGCGGATCTGTTTTGTGCTCTTGGGCGTTGTGCCGATAGCAACCTGCGCGTTGAGTTTCATTAATTCGACGCGAAGATCGTGGAGCTTTTTTGCAAGCTCGTCCTTCGGCATTTTCTGGAGATCGTTAAATTTCATTGCGTCACTCTTTCTTTTCTTCCTTTTTTTTTGCAGGCTTTCGCGCAGGCTTTTTCTTCTCGCCGTCAGCCTTGTCATCTTTTGCAGTGGTCTTTTCGGTCTTCTTGCGTGGTGCTGCGCGTTTCTTCTGCTCTGCTGCAGGCTTTTCTGATTGTTCAGTCTTTGCAGCAGTTTCAGTCATGGATATGCTTTTTCCGGTGGTTGCGTCCTGGACTGTTGCATCGATGTATTCGACATCATCCGGAAGCTTGGTGTTTCCTGGCATGATGCGGACCTGGATTCCGACAACACCGGTCTTTAATTTTGCTGAAGTGTATGCGGTCTTGATGTCTGAGACTGCGACATCGCCGGACTTCTTGATATAGCCCATGTAAAATCTCCATGTCTTTGCCCTGCTGGAAGGGACTTTTCCGGAGATGAGGATCTCGACTCCGCGCGCGCCGGCATTCATGACATCGCTCATTGCCTTATGGCCGATGCCTTTGAACCGTGCAGTGCCGAATCGTTCGAGTGAATTTGCGATGGATTCTGCAACGATGTTTGCATCAGACCAGGGCTGGTCTGCCTCTACGAGTTCGATCTGCGGGTTTTCGAGCTTGAATCGTACTTTGAGTTCCTGCGTGAGCCGTGTGATGTTTGAGCCGCTCTTTCCGACGACGAGTCCGGGCCTTGAGGAACAGATGAGTATTTTTTCTCCGAGTGGTGTTCGTTGCAGTTTGATGTAGCTGAGTCCTGCTTTTCCAAGGACACTGCGCAGGTATTCCTCAATCTGGAATTCCTTCAGGTTTTCTGCAACAAATTTTCGCTCTATCAACATTTCACCCTTATTGTTTATCCTTTTCCTTGACGTCCTTTTTTGGCGCAGTCTTTTTTACAGTCCCCTTGACCTCTGCGACAACGACTTCGATGTGCGCGGTCTTGAAGACTGATCGACGCTGCCTGCCGTAATGCCACTGCTTGGGTGCGGTCTGCACTGCGATATGGACGATCTTGAGGTCTGATGCGCTTAAACCCTTGTTTTTTGCGTTTGCCTCTGCAGACTTGATGACACGCCTGATTGCCGTGCATGCCTTGACGGGATAGCGTCCTGCAGCAATGCCGGGCTTGTGTCCAAGTCCGTTCGTATATTTATGGAATGGGATTGCCTTTTTCTTGGTGATTGCGTCGTCAAGGATCATGACTGCCTGTCCGACACTGCGTCCGCGGATGTAACTGCAGATCTCAATGGACTGCTTGGGGGAGATATTGAGGTTTCTCCCAATTGCCATTGCCGTATTCTCAATGTTTTTTTGGAATGCGTGATTTTTTTTTGTCATGGTCGTTCACAGGTTACAACTTATTTTGCGGTATTCGCTGATGATTTTGATGCACCGACACCGGGCGAGTTATGCTGGACGCGCTTGCGGGTCATGACGAGTTCGCCAAAGAACATGCCAATCATATCTTCCTGAATGATGACCGGGATGAATTCCTTGCCGTTGTGGATCTTGATGGTCTTGCCGACGAATTGCGGGAGCACAAGCATGTCGCGGACATGGGTCTCGATGCTGTCTTTTTTTGCAAGTTTTGCAATGATCTTCTTTTTCCCGTCGTCAAAGCCGCGGGTGATTGATCGACGCTGCCTGCTGGGAAGCAATTCAGCAAGTTCCTTAAGTGAGAGCTTCTGTAATGCCTCAAGTGAGAGTCCACGATACATGAATTCTTTTTTTGCCATTTTATTGTACGACCTTTGTTCTTGTCTTGGATTGTCCGGTCTTGCGTGGCCTGATGTAGCCGACGTTTCTTCCTGGCGGCGCATTCTTCGGTGCAGGTCTTGCCTTGCTCTTACGTGATGAACGCTTGTTACCGAATGGGTGGTCAACGGCGTTCTGCGCGGATCCTGACATGATTGGGTATTTCTTGTTGCGTGCCTTCATATAATAGTGCATGGTTCCTGCCTTGAGGAATGGTTTCTCCTTTCTTCCGGCTCCTGCAACGATGCCGACTGTTGCGCGGCAGTTGGGATGGAATTCCTTTAATTTCTTTGAAGGCAATAGGACTGCAATCTCCTTATCTGATTTTGAAAAGATTTTTGCAAAGCTTCCGGTTGTCCTGCAGAATTTTCCGCCGTCTCCCGGGACGCCTTCGATGTTGAAGATGAGTGTTCCTTCGGAAAGGTCTTTGAGGCAGAGACTGTTGCCGATAGCAGGTTTTGCCTGTTCTCCGACGAGTAATGTCTGTCCGACCTGGACTCCTTCGGGCGCGATAAGTAGGCCCTTGGTCTTGTCATTGTATTCGACTTCCAGGAGTGGCGCAGAGTTGCCCTGCGATTTGACAATGTCAGTGATGGTTGCGCTCGTCACGCCATGCTTGAGCCGCGCTTCTCCTAAGTAGCGGAAGCTTGGCGCAGTGTAGCGTGGGCCGCCTTTTCCTCGTGCCTGTTGTGTAAGATTTTTACCCATGGTGATCCTTTGTGTTTATTGATTTTTTATGATTATAATAGTCCGAGTTTTGTTGCGACATCGATTGCAGGCGTTTCGCCGCTGAATTTGACGTATGCGCGTTTCTTTGCATCCGGGCCGATCCGGGTGTTGACGCTGATGATCTTGACTGCAAACATCTCTTCAAGGGTCCGCTTGATTGCGTCCTTTGTTGCCATCTTGTCCACTTCGAAGATGAGCGTATTTTCCGCTTCCATCAACCTGATGGATTTTTCCGTCGATAATGGGTGTTTGATGATTTCCATGTTTGCCTTTTATGCGTGTCAAATGTTTTGGTATCAATAGTTGAATTGCTTGCTGATAGCGTCGATTGCTGCCTCGGTGTAGAGTGTCAATCGTCCAGGATTTGCGCCGGGTGCAAGGAGTTCTGCACTCAGATGGTCGGGTGTGACGATGTCAACGCCAGAGACATTTGCGGCAGCTTTATGCAATGCGCATTTTTTTGAGACGACAAATAAGACTGATTTCTTGACCTTGTAGGGTCGCGAGCGGTTCTTTCCCTTGCCTGCACGCTTGATCTTCTCTTTGGTCCGGTCAAGTTCGTCCTTGAATCCGAGCGCGAAGAGGAGCTCGATGACGTCCTTGGTCTTTGCGATTGATTCGATATCATTGGAAAGGATGAATGGGAATTCCTTGGGCAAAAGGTGTCCGCGTTTTGTGACAATGTCCTTGTCGACTGTTGCGGCAAGCGCGCTGCAGACTGCTTTTTTCCGTTCTTTGGTGTTGAGTTTCTTGTCCCAGATGCGGTCTGCCTTCGGTGCATGTGCGCGCCTTCCACCAACGGTGTTTGGGGCGAGTGCTCCGGTGAAATTGAATCGTGTTCCTCGTCGTGAAATGACTTTTCGTGGTGTACGTGCCATGCCCTGACCGTAGGATCCGCGGTAGTTTCTCCTGCGGCGCGAGAGTTTTGCCGAGACCTTCATTCCTGCCTCAGGGTCTGACCCGTAGGGCTGGCGATCATTTGCCTGGATGGTCATGACTGCGCGATAGATGAGATCATTTCTGACCGGCTCATCAAACTGCGTGGGCAATTCCTTCTTGCTGACTTCCTTTTTTGTTTTGTCAACGACGGGTATTTTCATTTTATTTGATCAGTATATTTATTGTTTTGATTCCTTGCTTATCTCGATGATTGTCGGGACCGGATCATTGTATTTTTGCCGTGTCGCTTTGGTGAATATGACTGCGCGTTTTCTTGCGCCTGCAACACTGCCAAAGATTATGACATAGCTTGACTTGACATTGCCGTATTGGAGAAATGCGCCTTTCGGGTTTACTTCTTCTGGCTTATTTGAGATCTTGAGTATCTGTTTATTGTATTCAGTGCGTAGATGATAGCCCATCTGTCCGGGGTGCGGTACGCGGTAGAGTGTGTGTCCCTGCGCGCTCCATGCACCGAGTGTTCCGACGCGCCTGACGCCTTTTTCAGTCTTGTGCGGCTTGAATGGTACGCCGAATCGCTTGACGACTCCCTGCAATCCCTTGCCTTTGGTTACCGCATGGATATCAACATATTCTGCCTCTTTGAAGACATTGTTGATGAATAATTCCTTATCATGATTTTCCTGCGCGAACTTAACCTTGTCTGCAACTGTCCCGAAAAGTCCTATCTCAAAGAGTTCTGGACGTTTTTTTCCGACGCCAGAAAGCTTGGGCTGGCTGTAGACGAGTAGTTTTGCCTCGACATACTCTTCAGGCTTTATGCCTTCAAGTGTGTGCGTCTTTTTGGAGATTGTGATCTTGCGTGCCAGTTCCTTGTCAACCTTGAAGAGGACTTCAGTTGCAGGATAAAGGCCGCGTACATTCTTCTTATAGAACCTGATGCCAGCGATCTTCATGGGCGGGCATTCGATGATGGTGACGGGAATGGAGATCTCCTCTCCTTTAGTTGCAGAATTCTTGTGGGTGTCTATGCCGATGATATGGGTCATGCCTGCCTTGTAGCCGAGAAAACCATGGACTGCATCTTTTGAAGTGCTATTCCATGATCTAATTCGTGCATAAGGCCTGCTCGCTCTGACCCGCGGCCAGAACTGCATGCTTCCATGTCTTGGATGATGATGTTTAGGCATAAATTTTTTACGAAAAAATTTAGTAAAAGTGAGTGTAAAATTCTTCGAATTTTAGCACTTGGCACTAAACTTTAACGTACCGATTTATTCACATTTCATCGACATTACGGTTTGCATTACGCATCTATAATGTCAAATAAGCCTTTCCGTGCATACCCTGAGAACAAGATTGAACTCTTGTACTGAACAGGCGATGCTTTTCAGGCCATTGTGCGTGATTGCGGTTTGTTACAACCGAATCCATCGTCGAGATGACGATTCAATTAATAGAAGGGAATTACTCCCCCTTTATAAAAGTTTGGGTTTGATAGAAAGATGTAAGCAGGACTGCAGCGCCTAAAGATGAGCATCAAAGAATAGTAATTCAAGAAAATCTTACAGGATTGCAAGTGGTAAGAATTTCCATCTATATAATTAGACCAATGCGAATGGCGCTGCAGACAAGAGAGAGAATACTGATAGAAAAGGGGTGAAAAAACGACTGTTGAACCGTCTCTATATAATATGTAGCAAAAATATTTAAATGAAGGTATCTTTTCGGAAACTATTAAGTTGATTGAGGGATCATGGCGGATTCAATTAGTGTTTTAGGAATTGGTTTACCAGTTTATCTAGCAGTTTTTGCGTTTTTATCGTATTTATTATGAGCAAAATTTTTTAGCAGAAACCAATCTCTTAAACCACAGGTTGCCAAAGATTTATTAATAATTATTCATATTTTTATTTTTTTATTTATTACTGTCTTCAGTTATTGTTTTTTCAGTAACGCTATCGCTAGTACATCAAATTTGAACTTTAATTTATTTCAGTTTGAATTAATGCAGCAAGTTAGTACTATAATTACAGTCATGTTAATTGTTTTAGTGGCGATAGCATCTTTAAGCGATCTATCTAAGAGAGCATTGTTGATTGCAGGAAAACTAGGTCTTAAAATCGTTACAGGATTGTTATTATTTTGTCTCAGTTTTGTATCGATTTGGTTTTTCACACAATTTTATTTGTTAACCGATACTTTTACGGCTTGGCTTAATTTTATTGGTCTATTCATGCTATCCGTCGGTGTTATTATACTTTATTGGAGTGTAGCGCATAATTTGGGCATCATAGATTCTGAGCATGTCTCTCGTAAGTACATGCAAAAATATACTTTATTTGCTATAACTATTTTAATTGTCGGAGGCGTATGGGGTGGTTTACAGATATATCTGCTCGGACCATCTTTGTATCAAGAAACTAGCTACTTTATCGATCATTATAACGGGCGAAATACTCCTGCCAATATATTTCAACAAATTATTGTTAGTACGACAATTTATTCTCACGGCCCTCTTGCTATAGGTAGTCAAAGTAAGGTCTTCGCAGTATCCTATGCAAAATACGATTTGAATGGTTCACCAATTCTTGTATCAATCTATAATTCGAAAACCAATATTTCTAAAATTTATGCAAAGAATAATGATTGTCGAGATTTTAACGAACGATCATTAAATTATTTCGATTGTTCTATTCTGGATGAAAAGGTGTGGAATTTTACTGTTGATGCTGAGCATAGGCGAATTATTTTTTCGATTAAGAAAAAGGATTTCCGCGACTTCGATAAGATTATCATTTATGGATTCAATAAAATCAATCGTACTGCGAGTACTGCATTTCAGTTCTCAGATAATACTTATGTATATGATCAATGTAATGCTACGGGATGTATTTTTAACGTTAAGTTAAATAATTCTCTTTCATCCCCTGCTAAATTAAACGGAATACAATTATCAAGTTTTAATTATCTGCATTTTAGTCCTGCTGTTGCGGGTAGTTGTAGATTAGTTAACATTAGCTCTGTACAAATGACGGGAGGATCGAATGTTACGGCGAAATTTTGCACGCCTAATTTATGTGTACTAGATATGCAGGATAAATCAGAAATAGAATTTAGTACGTCAGACGCTGCGCTTTATTTTTATGGCGTGCTCCAAAACCCTATCGATATGCAGTTTAATCTCGAAGCTGAATGCAATCAATCTGCTTCAAGCTAGAAATATTCTCAAAGCAGTATTTTATTACATTGACTATTTCTTCCATTTCCCTTCCACACAATACACTGTCAGCTTCCCTGCTGTTCCTGCAGATAAACATTTCTTTCCCATGTCGCAATCCGCGCATAATTCCTTTGCAGTGTAGTCGAGTGTTCCTGCTTCTTCGTGTAATTTGTAGAGTAATTTGAGGTATTTTCCTTCTGCGATGCGGTGATGCTTGTCTTTATTCTCGAGTCCCTTCCATTCATAGAGTCGTTTATCTCCTTTGCTTGAATTGCATGACTTGCATACGCGTATTGCATTGTCAGCAGTATCTGGTCCGCCACGATCTCTTGGAAGAATATGTTCTGTAGTCAGTGCAGCAGTGCTGCCGCAGTATATGCATTCATTTGGATTTTCATGTTCCTTGACCCATTCCCTTATCGCTGTCGACCATTCCTCCGAGCCGTCCTTTAATTTCTTCCATTTGGACATAATGAATCCATAATTCTTCTTACCGTATCCTGCGGATTCAGAAATAATTTTTGCATACTGATAGAATATGATATCTCTTACTGTTTTAACGACAGGCGGAGGCATGTATCTTAGAACATACGTACGATTAAAAAGTTATCTCTTCCCGACCCACTTCTCCACGTTCTCTATCATCATGTCGTTGGAGACTTGTTTGGTGACGTCGGTTATGAATCCGATGTGCGGTGTGACGAGTAATCCGGGGCGTAGTAATGCGCGGTAGGTGGGGTCGTTTGCATCGCCGAAGGGGATGTTTCCTCCGTCGAGTGCTGCGCCTTTGAGTGTCCCATCATCAAGCGCGCCGAATAATCCTTCCAGTGAATAAATGTCCCGGGATGTGATGCTGATGAAATAGGATCCTTTCTTGAGGTGTGAAAAAAATTCTTTTCCCAATAATCCCTTGGTGGTCTCATTTAGCCCTAAGCAATCAATCACGATGTCTGCATCGCGTGTTTTATCAGTGAGGTTATCTCCGCGTAAAAAATAGTGTACATCCATATCGCATGCAGAAAGTATCTTTCCGACGCGCGAACCGATATTTCCCTTGCCTAATATACACGCCTTTTTTCCGGTCAATCCTACTGCAGTGATATTCATCGGGTCAAGCGCAGTACAGTTGATATAACCATTAAACCCGCGGAAGAGATTGAGCGTCATTGCAATGATCCATTCGCTTACCGCGTCCTTGTTGCAGCCCGGGCAGTTCGCGACAGTGATATTCTGCGCTTTTAATTTTTCAAAATCAAGATATGCAATATTAACAAAGGGGACAGAGTAGAATTTGTCATGCGTCTCGTAAATTTTTTCCTTGAATCCGCGTTTTCCGGAGAGAATGATATCAGCGTCCTTGACGCGTTTGAGCCATTCATCAGCTGCAGGAAGATCATGATAGAACGTGACCTCTCCGAGCGCCTGAAGCCTTGCGATTTGTTCTGTGGTGAATCCGAATTCTTCTGTGACGACAATTTTCATAAGGCAGTACTATTGATGCGTCTATAAAAATGTTTTCTCTCTAAACCCGTATGAAATCCTCTTCTGTATATTTTGGTGTGGATAAGCAGAGTATTTCCATCTCTTGCGTTCCGGTGTTCTCGAGTGCGTGGATCGTATTGCGCGGGATGCGTGCAGTGATTCCGGGACTGACGGGATGCCTTTGCCTGTCAAGGTGCAATATTCCGCTCCCGCTGATGATATAGTATACTTCTTCGCTGATGGCGTGGTAGTGTGGTAGTGCCTTGCGTCCGATAGGCAGGTATCCTGCGGCAAGTCCGATATCCATTCCTGTGGGTATCTCGCGTATCATTGCGCCGTCAGTTGCAGGGATGAGTGGCGTTGGTGCAGATGTTTTTTTTACAGTGTAGATGGTCTCTTTTCCGTCCATGACTTCAATATCTTCAGGGATGAATGGCGGGATTGCAAAGACCAGGTGTTCGAGTGTACTGCTTCCGGTGTTGTGCAGTTGATGCGGGGTATTGGATGGGATGAGTACTGGACTGTTCTTCTGGACCAATAGCGCGTCTGTTCCCTTGCAGAGTATCCCTTCGCCGGAGAGGATGTAATAGATTTCGGTCATGTGCTGGTGTTGATGCAATAATGATCTGTTTCCTGCATCCATGATGACATGCGCAAGACTGACGTCAGGCAGTGCAATGACTTCACGGAGAATCTGGTCACAGACATTGGGGACCGGTGCGAGTGCATACACATCAATGATGGTATCCATGACAGGGAGAATGGTGCTGCCTATAAAAATGTATTGCCGTAAATCATCATATTCCTTTTGCACTCGCTGCTACCCGCACATCTGAGCTCTTTTTCGGCGCATATTCATCTGCGACCATCCTGAGACATTCCCTGAAATTGCGCAGGTATATTTTTACAATGGTGTTTTCCCTGTTAATCATATACATTTGTGTTCGCCCGATCACGCGGTCCTTGGCGATATAGTTTTTTTTCAGGAATTCTTTGATGAACTGGTACGCCTTTGGTCTACTGATGCCTATTTCCCGCGCAAGATCACCCACTGCAAATCCGGCATGCGAATAGCAGAGCATATATTCCCATAATAGATTAGTTAAATTTTTTCCATACACTTCACAATATTGTCCGTAGTTATATTTCATTGTCTTCACCAACATATCCCATTATTTCAGAGGTATATTCTGGATTGATACTGATATGCCAATCGCTTCCTTTACCTGTTCGCTTCTTTAACCGGATGCACCATCCTTTTCTGCAGAGTGCATCATACTCTTCATAAAATTCCTTTTGTACGTTCCGGGGAAGATGCTTAATCCGCGACGTAATCAAACGATCCTCGGGCGCGTGTCTTGCGCCGATGATGTGATGCGAGAGCATATATTGCAATAAATCCCTTAGTTCATTATGCATATTAGTTAATTTAAATTAACTAATTGTAAATTATAATTTACATTAGTATTTAAATCTATCGAAATAACTGTTTACTGCTTATTAAGTCTTTACAAGAATGTTCCGGAAAGCTTTCGGTGACAGAATTTTCCCTGCAATCCTGTTTGAAGTCATCAGTATATTTTTATAGGAGGGAGCATTAACAGGTCGTATGTACAAACCACTCATCATCATCGGAATGCTGCTGGTCATTGCGACTGCATGCACGCACCAATTGTCTGACCAGGATATCCGCAATGCGCAGATAAATGGTTCCTGTTATGATGCAAAGGATACCTATCCAAAAATCCTTGGCGATTACAACAACCATCCGGTCGAGGCAATCTGTTATTGCGCGGATTACTGCCCGAAAGAACAATGGCATGTCTTTGTGCGCTATGTGAACATGACTGAATCTGCATGCATCGGGACTCCGATGTACGGCTATGCCTGGGGCAAACAGTACCTCGGATGCAATCCGTTAAAAGAGAATTGAATTAATTCAGCGCATATGCCCCAAGAATTTTTTTGATTTCTGCAGGAGAAGAATACAGGGACTTCGGGTTTAGTGCTGCAGAATAAATATCTGGGATGACATGACTTAATACTCGTTTAAGATTCTTCTGGTATCCATTGGATTGTGCATGACTCACGATTGCAATAAAGTCAATGCTCGCAGTTTTCAGTTGCGAGTTCAGTTGCGGGATGATCTCTGTTGTCACAATCGTGCGAAATGCCTCTTTTGACTCATCATCAAGCAGGTTATACGCAATAGCGATGCGATCACTGAGTGGTTTGAGCCGGTAATTCTGTATATCGCTATCCATGAGTCATTGCGTTTCCCTATCTCCTATAAAAAGGTTACGAAATATCTTATCTGAACCAACCATAGATTGTGAGCCCAAACCGTGCAAACCATAATTTGATGGATGATCCTGTCGTAGTTGCCCGGACCGTGATATGTTTTGCATGGTATTCAGCAATGGCATCCCCGCCTTTCTGGATGCGATCCAGAGTGCACAGATCAGTTGTCACAATGAATTGTGGATTCTCAGGACCGGGAACGCTGTTTACAAACCCGTCAGTCACATTATAATAGAATGTCTGCTCGCCAATATCCAATGCAATGGTCTGATGGTCTCCGATGAGCGCCTTTGCACCGGCAAATGTGCCAATAGAAAAATTATTCACTGCACTGAATTTGCTCAAATCCGGCGTGCAGGCATCTTCTGCGGCGACAAACGCCACACTCAATAAGACTATTCCGAGAACCAATCCAATGAATGCGTATCTCATGAAAAACACCCCTGAATAAATACTAAGGGTTCTGCGATTCATAAAGTTTGCTTCTGCAACGGGTTGCGCGCCGAAGAACAATAATTGCATTCTGCAACTGAACTATTTTTTGCGTGCCCTGCAATCGCGACAAGATAAGTCATATTCTGTGGATCATGCGGCGGCGGCCACTGCCAGTTGAGGGTAATGTCAAGATTATGCATCATGCCGGTTACATTGATGCCATGCGCCTCAGGGAATGTGTTGACGACAAGATCAGGGTGCATTGCCTTAAATGTTTGGACTTCAGTATCCCGTTCCTTGCGTGCAATGCCCTGCCATCGACGAGGATTATACCAGTTGCGTGATGATTCCCAAGAGCCATCTGATTGTGGGGGAAAATATTCCTTGGGCCATTCCGGATGTTTTTCCTGCAATCGCAAAACCATGTCCTGCAGGAATACTGCGCCCTTTGCCGGAGTATCAGGATAGGATGATTCTTTCCATTCAGGATGCGCAATTCTCATGCGTTCTGCGAATGCGCCGACATTGAATGCAGTAGAGATGACGAATAATTCCTGTTCAAAATCCAGAAGATACGTGATTAATGCCTGCGGCGGGCAATTGTGTTTATGATGATAATTCGGGCAGCCCTGCGCATGCTTATAGAATGGCGTTCGGCATATGCCGGCGATCAATCGATCATACGGGACATCTGTCGGACTGATTTTATGTATCATGATTTTCTGGCAACAAATGATTGCTTACTCGTCAGAGTATAGGTTTTTTTGCAGTATGCCATTGCGCCTGTCGAGCGTTCGTTTTCCTATTGCATCCTCTTTGTGCCGGTCGTCAAAATCAGCATCGCGCTGTCCTGCACTGCGGGTCACGGTTTTTGCAAGCGTATAACCCTGCAGCGAGTCCCGGTCAATAATTCCGTTGCTCTCGATGATAAAAGGAAGATGTGTTTGCGCGTATTCGACGATTTTTGGATTGAGGTGCAGCCAGAAATTGTTGCTTTTGCTCCATGAGAAGAATGCACCGATGATTTCCTTCAACTGTTTTTGTGCGGTGGCAGTTTTCGGGAAATAGATATCTGTGCATATCTTGGTCTTTTCGTTATACTGACCGAATACCCCGTTCACGACGGATTGGTGATCGCTGAATTGCGCAATCTCTTGGGCAGTGAACTGATAGGTATTGAATCGCTTGATACGATACCCATTTTCCTGATTTCCGACAATAGTATATAGTGTTTCCTGCGCTAAGCGTTTCTGTGCAAAGAGTGTAGAGAGCCAGGTGAGCTGTTCAGGAGCGCAGAATAGCGGTACACTGTTTTTTTCTGCAAGGTGCAATACGTTGTACAGATAGTTGCCGAGAACTGGTTTTGCAGCATCGGACGGTACCGTGGATGGATGTAGTCGTACACCGTCAATTTTTGTCGATAGTGTCTTTACTGTCTTTGCCAGCGTCTTTTCCAGACTCGCTGCAGTGACGCCATCGTAGGCAAGGGTAATTATTCGTGTCATTGCAAGAGGATTCTTTTTCCATTTAAAAATGTTTCTTGTAGTACTTGCAGAGTAGTTATTTTTTCATTTTTTGTTGATGCCCGAACATTTATAAAATACCGCAATATTCCTGCAGCATGCAAGAGCGGCATAACTTTTCCGTCGATACAATTACGATTCTTTGCAATGCAGTGCTTGCGACCGGAGAACGGCCGACCTATGCGCATCAACCAAATAGGTATGAAAAACAGTATTCGACGACAACATTTCGCATTACCGGCATATATTATGTCGATGAAGAGCGGCGCATGACCTTGCCGTATCTGAATAATGCCCGCGAGCGCTCAATATTCCGTCCGAGAGTCTATGACTCGATCATCATCAAGGACCACACTGCCCATCGCGTCGTATTCTCCCTTGACTCGCAGGACAAATCAAAAGAAGGACTGGTTTTGGTCGATGGCGCCTGGAAAGAGCAATTACTGAATACCTTTTTTTATTCTCTGAGAAATTGATGCGTCAATATCTACATATGAATGCCTGCATCATCATTGCGATTTCTTCAATGCATGATAGATTGCATACACTGCAGTTGCGCCATCACTGCACGCAGTCACGATCTGCTTGAGTTCATGATTCACCACATCGCCTGCAGCATAGAATCCCTGCACTGTGCTTTCCATCTGAGTATTGACAACAACATATCCCTTGTCAAGCGCCACCCCAAGTCCCCCAAGAAGATCGGTTTTTGGCGTTGATCCAATCTCGATAAATACCCCATCGACAGAAAGCATGCTTCCGGTATTCAGCTGGACGCCAGTCACCACCCGCGCGCCATGGATTTGAGAGATTTCAGTATTGAATAGTGCAGTGATCTTAGACTCTTTCTCCACTGCCTCGACCCATGCGGGCTCTGCGCGCAAGAACTTATCCTTGCGATAGATGATAGAGACCTTTGTTGCAAATTCAGAAAGGAGCAAAGCTGCAGTGAGCGCTGCATCGCTTCCGCCGATGACTGCAACAGTCTTATTCTTATAGAATGCGCCGTCACAGGTCGCGCAATAACTTACGCCCCTGCCTAAAAACTCTTCCTCGCCAGGAATATGCAGTTTGTTGTGCACAGTGCCTGCGCAATACAGGACCTTGCGCGATTCATAATGATCGCCATTCTCTGTTGTAATGATGAAATGATCGTTACTGCGCGTGATGGAAGAGACACCGTCATAGGTTATGGGTACACTAAGTTTTTCGACCTGCGCGCTCATCTTCTGCATGAGTTCAAAACCCTTGATGCGATCATACGAGGGAAAATTACAGACTGTGTCTGCAGTTGCTGCAGTCCCGCCGACTTCGCGGGTGATGATGCGCTGGTCCATCTTATAGCGTGCAGCATACACTGCAGCAGTGAGTCCTGCGGGTCCTGCGCCGATGATAATAAGATCATGCATGCCTGTTTGAATGTGCTGGTTTTTATATAGTTATTTGTGTTGTGCACGCGCGCCATGATTATTTGCATAAGCGAGTACAGATATCTAACATGCCTCAACATGTCTCGCAACATGTCGCATGTCCACTGCCAGTATAGGATCAGCGTCAGCTGAACGCATCCCGAACAATACATTTATGAATATCCTCCTGCTCTTCTGCGCCATGAAAAGACGTGTAGAGCGGGTCTTGGTCTTTGGAACATTTGATCTCTTCCATAAAGGGCATGAGCATTTTCTCAACCAGGCAAAACGTTATGGCGATGAACTTTATGTCGTGATCGCCCGCGATGATACTGTGCAGAAAGTCAAGAATCGCAGAGCAGTGCATGACCAGAATACCCGCAAATGCAATGTGCAGCGCCACCCCGGCGTCCATACTGCAATCATCGGCCGCGAAGGGGACAAATATGCAATCATCGAAAAAATCAAGCCCGATAGTATCGTCTTAGGCTATGATCAGACACATTTCACGAGGAACCTTGCAGAAGAATTACTCAAGCGAAAGATTGCCTGCAGGATTGTCCGGCTCAGGAAAGCGCACAATCCGCACATCTATAAGACCTCGATTCTGCGCAAGAAACAAGGACTTCTGCAGTGATAACGCATACCGGGGATATTATTTTGCTGTGCTGCCGGTAAGATTCTCGATGCATCCACTATTCTTTGCGAGCGTATAGAAATTCTGCTCGCCTTCATACTTGGTGCCGTTGATGACCCATGTCGGGTATCCGGTGATTCCTGCAGCATTGCAATCCGCTGCATCCTTATCGCAGTCAATGAACGTGACATACTCGAATGATGGTCCAAACATCTTTTTTTGCGCCTGACAATGCGTGCACCAGGACGCGCCATACATGATGACGCCATGCGCTGTAAGGCACTGTGCAAGATCATCATACGATCCCGTCTTGGTGGCGCATCCACCTGCAATAAGAACAGCAACAAGGATTGCGGCGATAAGAATACTCGTCCCGAGGAATTTTTTGCTATCCATACTCAGTGCAATAACCGGTTATTAATAAATATTATTAAAGAATGATGATGTCATCTTATCGTCATCTCTATTTTTCTTGCTAATTTTATGAGGTTGAGCAGTTTGTTTTGCCCAAGTTCTAATCTTATTTCTGCTGCTTCTGCTGGAGTTTTTCC
>JAKAKR010000007.1 GCA_021813435.1 Nanobdellota archaeon
ATTACGACTGGTGGACAGACTAAGGTGTGTACGGATTCTACTTATGCTTCTGCGGGTGAGATTTCCTTGCAGAATCATTATGGTAATGCTACGCTCTATGATAATATCCGTGTAAGAAAATACTCCGCGGTTAACCCTGTGGTGAGTTATGGCAGCGAGGCACATATGGGGGAAAAAGGAGTTATTCCCATGAACACCGGATTACCATTCTATACGCTCGGCAACAATCCATTCAATCTCTCAACGATGACCTGTTTATCTAACATGAATCTTAATGATTCCTGCGTCCTGAATTGGGTTGTGAACAGCACAGGCAACCCTAGTACGCCTTGGACATTTTTCGTAATTGCTAATAGCAGCATCACGGCCAATCAATCAAGTAGTATCATTATCACCATTGTCAATGACACAATCCCTCCTGCATTGACTGCAGCATCGATCAACACCACTAGTATCAACCAGTCAGAAACAGTGCGACTCAATGTTACCATCACGGATCAGACGCCGGTGATGTGGGCTACCGCAACACTCCAGTATCCGAATAACACGCTCATTAATTATTCCCTTGCTCCCAGCGGATCAGGCGATATCTGGTCCACAATTTTTAGCGATACTAATACTACAGGCACATATACGATTACTCGCATCATCGCAGTTGATCAAGCAGGGAACATGAATAACACTGCTTTCTCGACGATAGCATTTAACGTCACTCCATCTCCGCCTGCCCCCTTCAGTCTCTTAAACCCTGCAAACGGAACAGAATCGGCATCACTGACGCCGACGCTTGCATGGCAGCAAACCACAGACGCAACATTTGCAAACTACACCATCCTTCTAAGTACGGCGAATAATTTCTCAACTATTGCATTCATGTACAATACGTTTACTATGACGAATACCACAAAACTCCTCGATTATGCACTGAATGCAAATGTGCATTATTATTGGCGTATCGTTGCATACGATGTATTCGGGTCATCAACAAATGCGACGAGCGATTATGAGTATATCACTGATACCTTGGCACCAACGGTTGATCTCATGACTCCTGCAAATACTTTTTCAGTGCTCACTACGCAAGTGGCATTCAATTATACCCCTCATGATGCAAATACCCTTGATCATTGCACACTCTACGGAAATTTCAGCGGGTTCTGGTCATCAAATCAGACTAATATCACCATCGCAAAAGATCAGCAAAACCACTTTGTGGTAACGCTTAGTGATGGGAAATATCTTTGGAATGTCCTCTGCTTTGACAAGGCAGGAAATAATGGATTGGCCACTGCAAACTACACCCTGACCGTCGATACTACGCCCCCCATCGTACAGTTGATGAGTCCGCAGAACGCGACCCTTGAGAATAACACGAATAACGAGGCATTCTGGGCAAATGCGACTGACGCAATGAGTGGCATCAGCTCGTGTACACTCATCATCGACGGAGCTGCCGTACAGACAAAATCAGGAATTACCAACGGCATCCCTTTTAACATGACTAATTTTGTGAGCAATGGTAATCACACCTGGAGCATGAACTGCACTGACACCAATGGCTTTACCGGACAATCCGCGATATACAATCTCACGCTTGACGTTGTCGATCATGATCCGCCCATCATCCTTATTAACGCACCCGCGCCACAAACATATTTGTCGTCAGGGATCATCGCATTCAATTATACCCCTCAAGACGCGACAGGCATCGCGAACTGTTCGCTCTACATTGACGGGACAGCAAATAGCACCAATACCACCGTAACAGTATTTGCACCAAATATCATTGTTGCAGATGGAGTGACGGAAGGGTATCACAATTGGACTATCACTTGCTACGACAATAGCACACAGTACAACCGAGGAGTTTCACAAACGAACAATCTCACTGTTGATCTGACCAATCCGACAGTCGTATTGACCACTCCGAGTAATAATTCTTTCATCAATTCGAATACGGTCAATTTTTCATTTATTCCTAACGATACAAATCTTTATCGCTGCATATTATATGGAAACTTTACAGGACTATTCGGTCCGAATATTTCTATAACAAATCCGTTCAATGGAATCGAAAACACTTTAGCACTGTATCTTGCCGACGGAACATATCTTTGGAATATACAATGCCTTGATGCTGCAGGACGCAGCAGTTTTGCTGCAACAAATTACACCATAACTGTTGATACGATTCCGCCGGCGTACACTGCTATCGCAGTATCCCCTCTATCGCCAACAATATACAATTCGGGTCAGACCTATCAGTTCAACAGTTCATGGATAGACAACTATGCAGTCGATACTGTGCTTCTTGAACAAAATTTTAGCGGCATGATGCAGAATAGCACTGCACAATATATGGGCAATGGAGTCTATGAAATAAATCGTACTGGACTTGCTGCTGGCAATTATTCATATCGCTGGTACGCAAATGATTCGCTGAATAATGTCAATAATACACCGCAATATTATTATGAAGTACAACAGGCTTATCCAATAATAAACCTGTACCTTAATGGCACTACCGCCAACATCAGCACCGCTGAAGGAGGACTCATTAATATCACCGCTTCGCTCACCGCACCAGCGACAGGGTATATTACGCTTTCCATCAATGGCGTCATCATCAATAATGGATCAGCGCCCCTCACCAATCTCACGCTCTTTACTACGCCGGGGCTCTACACCGTGACGGCCTATTATCCGGCAACGCAAAACTATACTACAGGAAATGCCACATACAGCGTTCATGTCAATGATACCACGCCCCCTAATGTTACATTACAATTTCCTGCAAACGCATCCATTGTAGGGATAGCCACCGTCACATTCCAATATCTGGTGCAAGATGCAAGTGCTATCGCAAATTGTTCGCTTCTTATCGGCGGTACTATTAATCAGACCGATACGAATGTGACGCGGAATGTGACGCAGACATTTTCCATTTATCTGCCGGATGGAAACTATACTTGGAGCGTGCAGTGTGCGGATAGTTATGCAAATATCCGGCGAAGCGAGGAACGAAACCTAACTGTACGCCAGACGACCAACATGACGCTTACGGTTAGCGCCGGAAATATCACTTATGAGCAAGGATCGCCAGTCACTATTACAGTCACGACCAAGGACTTATATGGAACGCCGCTTTCTGCAGATACACGAACTGCAATCATCTATCTCAATACCACAATAACAACAATACCCTGGTGGAACGGATCATGGCCGTACCGCAATTTCATCAATATAACTGAAACGAACAATACCAATCTGACTAATTATCAGGTGAATGTCAGCTTAAATACTTCGCAACTCATCGCTGCAGGAAAGCTCCTCGCGGATTGTAGTGATCTGCGATTCACCGATGACACCGCCGTTGAAATCCCCTACTATACCGAGAGTGGTTGCAATACCACCAATACGCAGGTCTGGTTGAAACTGAATCTCACTGGGAACAAGAGCAAAACCATTGTTGTCTACTATGGCAATCCATCAGCAACCGCAGTATCGAACGGCTCGCGCATATTCAACTATTACGATAGCGGAGACCAGCTTGCAAGCTGGTCTCTGGTCGGAACCACAGGACAATCCGCAGTACAGGGAATGCCTGCCCCAAGTTATTATGCAACGTCCGTCAATGGAAATTATCTCTACCGGAATGTTTCCCTTGCGATAAACTCCGTAGTTGAATTCAATGTACGGTCCGATGGTCTTGGAAACTTCTATTTCCTTGCGAACAGTGCGGGCGCAGGGCAGCACTTCAGGGCAGAGACGCGTGCAGGAAACAATGCAGGAATTGGTGCAGCAGCATCGTGGACATCCTGGAGCGTGCCCTCGCAGACCTGTAGCAACCTTGCAACAAACACCTGGTACAGCTTCAAACTCATCATCTTATCTACAACCGCTCAGGCGTATATCAACAACACCGTATGCGGCAGCGCATACACCTTCACAAACAACGGCCCGTATATTGGTCTTATTGGAGATGCATTGGGTGCATCATACACCACATGGTGGGATAACCTCCGCATACGCGCATACGCGGCTCAAGAACCTTCGGCGCGAACCATGCAAAATGAACAACAATTGCTCCAATGGAATACCAACACTACAAATATTATTGATGGAACATCGCATTTCTTATTTGACAGCAAAAATCAACCTTATGGAAATTACTCTGTCGTTGCCATCGCCAATTTGACAGGATTTTTCGATGCGATGAATGCCACCTATTTCACACTGATCCCGGATACCACACCTCCGACCGTAACACTACTCGCACCTTCCAATCTTGCGCAGGCAGGATCAGGGTATTTCAATTTCACTTATCTTCCATTTGATTATAACCTCAAGAACTGTACACTGTATATTGACCGTAATGGAACATTCCTCCCAAATGTTTCTGATCAGAACCCGCAGAATAACGCCACTAATATGTTCCAAAATATCTATCTCGGTATAGGATTATACACGTGGAACGTCCGCTGTTATGACGTGCAGGGAAATGCGGCGTATGCGTTATCAAATTTCACACTCAATATCACACTACCAGATCTCTCGATTACAGCCAGTGCAATATTATTTGGAAACACCAGTACACCTGTCGAAAGCGAAACTATCCCAATTTATGCAAATATCTCCAACATAGGTCTAAGTGGCATTAACCAATCATTCATCGTAGCATTCTATCATACGGACCCGTCAATCAATGGATCACAGATTGGGCAGAATATCACCGTTTCAGGTCTTGCTGCAGGTTCGACGGTACAAGTGAATACATCATATGATCTTACTGCAGGAACAAATAAGATTGTAGTCGTTCTTGATGTATCCAGCATGATAAATGAGACGTCCAAGGCAAATAATAATGCGACAAACAGCATCATCGTGGGCATGTATCAATACTACTATGGCAACATTAGTAACACTATCGTACTCTCGACTGCACAGAATAACACATTCCGATCGGTTATCGATGCGAATATTACGAGCGGGATCATTTTTATCGCTGATTCGGATAGTTCATTCCAATTCGGAAATCTCCAGTCTCTCGGACGGAATATTCTCAATAGCACGGTAAATAACGACTTCGCCGAACTCGACTCAATTCTAGGGAGCACCAACAATACGGATTCTATTGACCAGATATGGACAAATAATACAGATGTCCCGTCCCAGACGGATATATTTACCATTCTGGGAAGAGATATCTCAAACGTTCCCATCATAAACTCCACTGATAACGGCAATTTTGAGACCGGAATATTCTGGGATACTGCTGACGATTACAGTGTAAATTATCAATATGATATTATCGACCATGAAGATATCGTATTTGCGACAAAAATTAATCCCCGAAAACCCGGGAGGTATGGAACATACGATTATGAAATACGAGTCCCTGCCGCACTACGATCATATACGGGATTGACAAACACTGTCGCATTTTATTACGAAATCAAGTAATCAAAGGGCTCCTTTCAAAAAGTTGTTTTTGCCATGCAAAAGTGAGCGAAAATTTAACACATAAACGATTGCAAAGGAATATTACAAGAGGGAATTTGCATATCAATAAACATATAACGTGAGCGAAACATGGCAAAAAGAAAAGATTTTGAGAGGCGCCGTAATCAAAGTAAACATTTTTAAATCATGGTATACATAGAATGGGATACGGTGAGTGAGGATCTGCGATCCCATTGTAGATGTTATCGCAGTATTTTAGTAAAAAGAGGTTGAGCGTTCATGTTATTCGGGAAAAAAGAGGAAGAGAGCACTACAACTACTTCTGGAACTACAACAATCCCATCCACTGCTGCAACTCCACAAAAAACAACTCTTACTCCTCAAACAAGTATTGCAGCATCCAATCCTGCGCTGCTGGACCCTCCGGCGACAATCCCTGACCTTGCAAAAGATCTCTATGATCAGAATATTGCAGGATTCAAGAAACTTGCACAGGAGTCAGGGCCAGAAATTGCTCCTGATTATGCACGCAATCGTTCATCACTTGCAGCACTTGCACCGCGCGCATTTCCTCAAGAGCCGACTTCAAAGATTGACGGCGCATCATCACCTGATATATCCCAGTTCAAAAAAGTTGCATCAGTCCCTGCAGCAAGCGCGTCAACTGCGCCGCAAATATCAACACCCGTCGCTGCAATATCCGCATCGTCACAACAAACAATGTCAGCGCTGGACTCTTCTGCACTCGACAAATTACTTCGCGAGCGCATCGAGGACTATCTTTCATGCCTGATAAAACCTGCGCAGATGCAAACAAGCCAAGCGCCGGCGTATACACAATCATTTGCGCCATCACCATACAGTATGCCTATGTCACCGCAACCTTTGGGCATGATGCCCTACCCCTATTATGGATTCCCTTCTTACGCTTCTCCATATACCCCCTATCCTTATCCTCTCTCTTCCCCTGGATACCCTTTCTCTTATCCAACCCCTCCTGCAATGACATTGTTCACGCCGCCACAACAGGAAAACTATCTTAACGGATATCCGTTCCCCGAACACGATCGCGGATTCTTCAAAGAATGCGAACATGCACTCAGCATCCAATCACAGCTCCTTGGACAATCATCAAACCCCACTGAGACGCATCATAAACAGGTACAGGAATTATTATCATTAATTGACAGCATACATCTGGATCGCATGCGCGAGTACTATGCGGATCATCCATCGACTATTGCAGCACTGCGCCAAAAAATCTCTGAGACCATCGTAGAACTCAAGCATCTCGAGCATCTCTGGGTAAGTTCTCACGAGCGTGAACTTTCGGCAAAAAAATCACTGCACGACATTGAGCATCTCATCGCTCTCAAGACTGAGGAACTCCGCAAGCTTGCAGCAGAGATACTGACGCCGGCTCCTACGCCTCAATCTTTCTCGACGATGAACACTGTTCAGTCAATGGACTTGACACCTGCTGCTCCTGCAACTTCTGCCGCTCCTCCTCTTGCATCATCTTCACCTCTGTCGGTAACTCCTCCTGCCTCATCGTCCCCTGCGCCATTGCAACAGGATTCTTCGTCAGTGAAATCTTCCCTGTCCGTGCAACCTGTACTTGCAAATGATTTTGTGCTGACTGATCCTGCAACATTTTTCTATGTCGCCAATGGACTTACACTCCGCTCAATCACTGATCTTCTTGATTTTCTCTCGATGATGGATGATGAAACATTCCGGCATCATGTGAACGCTGACAAGAATGATTTTGCAAACTGGATCCGTTATGTCTTCAATCGTCCACGACTTGCAGATATGGTCCAGCCGCTCAGAGACAAGGCGCAACTGCATCAATCCATCCACGATCACTGGTGATTATTGGTGATCATTGGTAAATACTCTGGCATCACGCGCATGATACCTTACTCATAATACATTGTATAATAGGGGATAGTATATATAGTGTAGCATATGATGATTTTTTCTTTTGTCTTCTGCGTTATGCTCTAGTACTTCTTGCATTATGTCAAAAATCCATTAATGACTCTTATAATAACGTCGATTTTATTCTTTTTTTAATTATCGGAGGTCATTTTTTTCTTTATTTTTAGCAAATGTACATAATCGAAACATTTATATATAAGTATACACATTTGTATATTAATTTAGGATTATGTGATAACAGTAACCTAAGTAATGACAACAATAAGAATCGACGAGCGCATCGAGGTGACATAACATGAGAAACAAACTAGTATTGCTTGCAGTGCTGGCACTACTTACTATTTCTACAGTAGTATTCGCATTGCCTTCGGGACCGACAGGACCGATCGTTCCCATAAAGAGCGAGCGATGGCCAACATGGTCTGGACAGGTAGTGGATGCAATTGCCGGTAACGTGACAGAGTTCAACACGAACACGTCCACAATTACCCGCACATGGCAGGGCTATTTTGGAAACATCACTGGCACTATCACATTAGGTGATGCGAGCAACAAAACTCTCTATGACTGGTCACAATCAAGCCCGCAAGGACAGATCTACGCAGTCAGGAATGCCGCAACACCCACATGGTCAAGCGTTGTTTGCGCAAGCCAAGCGCAATTGCAGGCTGAAGATGTCGCTTTGGGCGTCAACGAAAGCCACAATGAAGTTGATGCAGTCAACGTCACATTTGTCGTCGGTGGAGCACCGGACCAGATTGCACGATTCGGATCATCACAATTGACATATCCTGCATTCTGGGTTGGAAGCACACAGATCAACGCAAACGCATGCCCGGTTGCAGTCATGTATAACAGTACGCATCAACCATCACCATACTTTAAGGAAGTTATGCTCTCTGACGGAAGTGCAAACCTCATCTACACAGGAATCATTGCACACACACTGAACCCCTATGCAGAATCAGATGGTTTTGACGCACGAACACATGACTTCGAGATGATTGTCGGCGAAAACGGTCATGGAACAGACACTGCAGTATCGCAATATTACTTTTACCTCGAACTGCAATAAATATTTTTTATTTTTTTTATTTTATTTTACATCCCTTTATTACCATCGCTCATTTACCATCGCTCATCGGACAATCACCGCATAACCCCATCACGATCATACAACAATACAACAATACATAATAACACGCATGAATAACAACCAACAGAAACGACATCTGCATGGATAACGAGGAAAAATGAAGAAACAGACCCAATGGTTTTTTGTAGGATTACTCGCAGTATTGCTGCTCTCCTCATTTATTAGCGCGCTTCCTGCAGGACCAAGTATTACCTATGTCTCCAATTCCACTGCAACACCAATCAGTACAAGTCGGTCACAGGATGTGAAGGGAACAATCACTGTTGTTACCATGTCAGCAAAGCAGCAGGATTACAAATGGAAGGCATATGTCGGAAACGTGACAGGTCACTTAGCGTTGGATGATGCGAACGCTAAATCAATCTATGATTGGGCATTATCAACAATCACTGGAGAGGTTTATGCTTCACGAACATCAAGCATTAACTGGGCAAACATCACCTGCGCAAACACCACAGTTGTAACAAACGAAGAGGCAGCATTAGGACTTGCAATAAGCATACCAGACAATATCAATAACACATTCAGTTACCTTAATCACACCAGCTTTTTAGTCGGTACAAAAAATATCACTCAGGATTCCTGCAAATCAACGGCAACTTATGTCAATAGCACTGCGCAAGTGGTCAATGATACTGCAAATTTCCAGGAAATCCTTTTGCAGGATGGCGCAACAGGATCACTCGTGTACAGCACGCTCATCAACAATGACCAGCTTGGCTACGACGGTGTCAATACCTATGATTTCCAGATGATCATTGCAGAAAATGAGTCAGCAACAATCCCCACAACATACTACTTTTATGTGGAACTCGGATAAGCCTTTTTTTCTTTTTTATCTTCATTTATTTTTTCATTTCTCTCTTTTATCTCTTTTTTATATCTCTTGAATCTTTTTTTTCGAATAGCATTTTTCGGATAGTATTTCTTTAATAGTTATTTGCATTAACTTCTCATCTTCTTATGCGGTATATCCGCCGGTATATCCGCATTATGTTCTTATGTGCTGCGTTGTTCCAAGTTATACTGACGCTCAGCTGCGTTTTTCTTTTTTTGGTGTTGCGGGTGAACATATTGTTTTTTCATTAAACTGTTACATAATAAGAAAATAATTGTTAAATTAACCAATAAATTTATAAATTTATATTACAAAATAAGTAAAAAATATGTTTTCACAGCGGTTTTTGGACTATGCACCAGAATATTTTAGGGATACTGCTGTCCAGATGATTTATCATTCTGATCCTGTAGAAGTCCCCGCGGATTTATTTATTCCACTTTCCATACTTAAATCAAACAGCGCGCTTCAGTCAATAGTACACTATCTTGCGCGAACGCATAACCTCTCGTATACTGCAATTGCGCGACTTCTCAACCGCGACCCGCGAACAATCTGGGCAACATATCATGCAAAAACAGTGCAGTATACTGTTGATGAATCGCAACTCATCCCGCTTTCGATCCTTACAAATCGCAGATTAAGCGTTCTTGAATCCATTGTATTCTATCTTGTCACGACACAAGGGCTCACTATCACTGCAATTGCTGTATTACTCGGAAAAAATTACCAGACCATCAGGACAGTTTACCGGAGGGCAATACAAAAATTATGAATACCCGCGTTTCAGAATGGATAGAGAACCTGTTTAAGACAGGACTTGCACTCTTCTTGCTGCTCGTCATTAGTGCAACACTCGTCCATGCAGTGCCAACAGGACCGAGTATTACATACAATAAGACCGAGACAGCAAATCTTACCCCTGCAACACAGATCACCACGCAGGGCGGATCATTCACGACGCTTGTGCTCAATGCGACTACACAGACGCCGCGTTGGAAGGCGTACGCAGGTAATGTGACCGGAAAGCTCATATTGGATGATTCGACGAAGAAATCAATCTATGATTGGACAGTAACCAGTGTTACTGGTGAGGTATACGCGACAAGAAACAGCTCTATTGATTGGTCGACGATAGGCTGCGCAGACACGGGCGCAATCCTTGCTGAGCAGAATTCCCTGAATATGAGCGCATCAAACGCGGATTCATTGAATGCGACATTCATTAATAAGGTACACAAATCATTCTATGTAGGAACCGCGCTCATCCAGAACAGTACGTGTTATGCTATCGCAACATATGTGAACGATGCAGCGCAGTCCTCCTCTGAGAATGCGAAATTCCAGGAGATCCTGCTCAAGGATGGGTCTTCACGGGTTGTTTATGCGACTCTTATCAATCAGAATACGACTGGATTCAATGGCTTGAAATATGACTTCCAGATGATTGTTCCTGAAAATGAATTTAGCGCGACTCCGACTACATATTATCTCTACGCAGAATTAATCTAATCCGTTATTTCACGATAAATAAGTCTTAGAAAGCTAAAATTCATAAATAGACTAATTATTTAATTACATAAATGACTATATTTTATTTGTTTTATCTTTATCTATTTTTATTATATTGTTTAATTTTATACTATTTTTAGTTTTTTTACTATTTTCATTGTTTAATTTTTATAAGTGATATTAATTTATTTTATATTTGTTTTATTTCAGTAATCAAGCATAGTTTACGAATAAAACAAAAGGTTTAAATATAAGTTTAGTCATGAATATATTAAGATACAAAAATGTATACTGAAAGCGTATACATTTTATCGACGATAATCGCGCGTAATCAACCCCTCAAAATTTGATTACAACTTGTAATCATTGATAACTGCAAAAAATGCGCAATGCGCCTACGCGTGTAGCATCCGGTGTGTGCGGTTGATCTAACCGCTGAACTGATAGCAGGGATCACCGGAATCAAACTATTATCCCATTCATTACAGTACGGATTGCTTGGAAGTATAGAGAACAAGAACAGTTTTCAGGAACAACAGCGTTTTTTGAGAGTGTGAACTATTCATTACTCGCAAGAGCGCTATCCCGAACTGTCCTTGTGGATTGCGTGAATTATGGAACAAGAGACCCTGTTTACATCCTCGAAGTGGGATATCCTTAAGTGCCTTGCCACAGGAAAAAAATCGCCACTCGAGCTTGCAAAAGAATCAAACACTTCTGTCGCAAATATCTCCCAACAATTGCGACTGCTCGAACTTGCAGGATTTGTCAAAAGTGAGCGCATCGCCAATCGCGACAAAGGCCTGCCACGAATACTCTACTCACTTGCAGAAAATTATTCTTATCTCGTGGTCAGCACTCCAGGGTTTGTTGAGAAAAAATTCCTCAAACTCAAGGAATACCAAAAAATCATCATGCGCATCTGGTTCATCGAGAATGCTGCGCTCCAACCCTATGTCGAGAGATTCTTCTGGGGAATCGAGAAATATCTTGAAAAGATCAGTTTTTTTGCAATCGATGACAGCGACACGAAAACAGTGAAGGTTGCAGTCATCAGTGATAATGCTGAAGTAAAAAAAACAGTCAAGGATACACTCATTGACGGAGCACTTGGGCAGAAGCAGTTTCTCGTTACATTCATCAAGGAACAAGATATCAAAAAACATCTTTCCGCCTATCACATCCTGCATGATCCTGCTTTGCTCGGAACAGGGGCGAAGCATGAATAGACTATACAAAAAACACAATACCAAAAAACAAGAGGAGGAATAACAATGAATGGGCTTAAATTTGCGGGGATAGTATTCGCATTAGCGATATTCGGATTCGGTTTTGTTTTTGCAATACCGACTGGACCAGGCGGGCCGATAACGCCGCTCAGCAGCAGCAGATATAGCACAGCAAGCGCGCAGTCGACACCGGCGATTGCAGGTAATGTGACAGAGATCAATATGAATGCAACATCGATCACACAGACCTGGCAGGGCTTCTTCGGAAACATCACTGGAAAAATCGTGCTTGGCAACAGCAATAACCAGTCGCTCTATGATTGGAATCTTGCAAGTCCACAAGGGCAGGTTTATGCCACAAGAACCGCCTCAACACCAAACTGGGCAAGTATCCAGTGCGCCAATAATACAGAGATCAGTACAGAACACACGTATACTGGTGCATCGGCAACTGCTGCAGACAGGATTAACAATACATTCCTCAATGGAACGTCATTCAACGCATTTTATGTCGGCACTGTCCAGATAACATCAGGGGCAAGCTGCTATGCGACAAATATGTACACCAATACCGGAAGCTCGGTCGCAAACCATTTTTCAGAGGTCGTCCTCTCTGACACCACAAATATCATTTACACTGCGCTCCTCGACCAGGATTACATGGGCTTTGACGGAAAAACGCATGACTTCGAGATGCTTGTCGCAGAGAACGGGCACAACGGAGACACTGCAACCACACCATACTACTTTTACCTTGAATTACAATAAATCATTGTGATTGCAGGTATCAGGACTATTTTATTTTTTTTATTTTTTTTTTACATGTACTGCATCGCGCATGCGCGCCAATGGAAGATCAACAAAACAAATGCACATCGACAATCAAAAAATTGTCATAACAAACGCAAAATCACAAAAAATTGTCATAACAAACGCAAAATCATATTCATCAATAACTGGATATCGCAACACTACAACAAGCCAATGATTAATAGACTATGATTAATAGATACTAAAGAGGAAAAAATGAATTCCAAAAAACATCATACGCTCTGTCCAGACCACGGTCTGCTGCGTGCAAATGCCTCGAGCAAAGTATTGGTGGTAGGTATTATGCTGCTGGTGAGTATTATCACTCTTGCACATTTTACAACCGCAACACCTGCAGGACCGACGATTACTTATGTTTCTAACTCAACATATACTGCGCCGGTCGCTAACCGATCGCAGGATGCGAAGGGAACCATCACTGTTGTTACCATGTCAGCAAACCAGCAGGATTACAAATGGAAGGCATATGTTGGAAATGTTTCTGGCGGGCTTGCTTTGGATGATGCAAATTCAAAATCGATCTATGCATGGCAGCTTGCAACCATCACTGGAGAAGTCTATGCTACCCGTGCAAGCGGAACAGTCAACTGGGTAAATGTTTCCTGCGTAAGTCAGGCTGTCATCGACTCTGAACAAAGTGCGCTTGGCATTTTATCAACAGCCTCCGACAGCATCAACACTACGTTCAACGCAACAATTCACAAGAGTTTTCTGGTCGGAACAAAAAATATCACCAACAGCACTTGCCGCTCTACTGCAACCTATATTAATAGTGCAGCGCAATCCCTTACAGAAAACGCGTTTTTCCAGGAGGTTTTGTTGAAGGATGATATCACGAGTTCGCTGATCTACTCTACACTGATTAACAACGATCATACCAGTTATGATGGCACAAGTACGTATGATTTCCAGATGATTATTGCAGAAAATGAATCATCGTCAACGCCGACACCCTATTACTTTTATGTAGAGCTTGGATGAGGATGAGACCATGAATACAAAACGATTATACAACATCGGGATCAGCGCCATATTTGTGCTCTCTGTACTCTTCATCAGTTTTTCAACCATTACCCACGCGGCAAATATCATTGGGACAAATTATAGGAATGTGACTGTGCATACCCAGGTCAATATCACCAATTCAAAACCCGAGGTACTTGCAGTCGCAGTCTATCAGGATACGAACGCTTCACTGAAAAATATCACGCTTTCAGGAGGATCCACCCGTATTGTAACCTGCAATGCATCTCTTCGTGATTGGAATGGTTATGCTGATATTGTCTTGGTGAATGCAACGCTCTGGGATGCGCTCAACTCAAACAGTGGCGCAGCAGACAACAACAATACGCACTACACCAACACCAACTGCACAAATTCCGGCAATGGTGTCAACTATACAGTCAATTACCTCTGTAATTTCAGTGTGCTCTACTATGCAAATAATGGCACGTGGACTTGCAATGTGACGGCAATGGACACTTACAACAAGACCGGTGCAAACACCAATAACACTGTCATCTACCCACTCTATGCATTGAATGTGACTGATGGCATTGATTATGGCAATGTCGCTGTTGAAGACTATTCAACGACAGTTACGGCAAATGTCACGAATTTTGGAAACCTGCCTATCAATATCAGTGTTGAGGGATATGGTGCGGCACGCGGCGATGGCCTTGCAATGACCTGCCTTGCATTCGGGTCACCGAGCGGCAATATCACTGTTGATAATGAGCGGTTCAGTGCGCAGAATGTTGCGTGGGGTTCAAAGACCGCGCTCACTTCAAGCGCGCAAAATATCACAGGGCTCACTATTTCGAAACAGACTGTCCCTTCAACCCCGATGGTCAACAGCACATACTGGCAGTTATACATCCCGCCAAACCCTGGAGGCAATTGTACAGGTTATGTCATCTTCCAGGCAGAATCATCATAATGCAATGATCCTGTTGGCAATCACGACTTAAACGCATATTCAGCCTTTAGAACAAGTATACACGCCACCCTTAATAGCTTGCCTGCAAAGGCAACTATTAAGTTTTTATTTTTTTCATTTTTTGATATTTATTTTTCTAGTCCTTATCTTTCTAATCTCTATCTTTCTAATCTTTATCCTCTTGATATATTCTTTGGTGTTATGCGCATATGTTCTTGCCATACTTTTTTTGTTATGATTGTCCCAACAAAAAGTAAGTAAAAAAGTAAGTATATTTATAAGTAAATCGTTAACTTTATATACTCTCCTTTCCATGAATGATCTATGGCAGTACGCTTACGCAGAAAAATTTATGCACGGGGCGGAAGCTTTGAGACCACAATCCCCCTTCAACTTCTTTTTGCTGTCGATATGACAAAAAAACAGGAAATCGTATTCGAATACGATGCGCGCTCAAATCGCTGGTATACCCGTATAGAGGAGTATTCCGAACATCCACCACTTACAAAATCAGTGAGAAAAAAATCAGCATCTTCATCGCCTCAGAGGAAACCATGACTGGCATCACCGTAAACACTATTGGCGAGCATAAAATCATTGTCGCAGTAATCTTCATTGCAGTTGTTGGTTCAGCAGTCTTTTTTGCACTCAACGATTCCTCGCCAAACCGCATCACTGGTCATGTGACAACAACAAGCGTCACTATTGTAGGATTCGTCCCGTTCAACTGCTCATTCAGTCTCTCCTCTGGAATGAACATGGTCTCTTTCCCCTGCATCCCGCTCTACGAGAATGTGTCGACAGTCCTTGCACCAATCAACGATTCAGTCTATGCAATATTCTATTATGACCCCCTGGACAGCGCTGACCCCTGGAAAAGCTATAATCCCGCATTACCCTCATGGGCGACCCAGCAACTCACAGAATTGAGTCGCGCATCAGGGTATATTATCATCATGAACCAGAGTGCAGCGTATTTCCTTGCAGGATCGCGCAAATACACGACAATACAAACAGTTCCGGGCTGGAATATGATCGCATATCCCGGACTCTCCTCAAGCGCAGTAAACAGTACATTTGGTTCACTCTCATTTACCATATTGCGAACATATGATCCCTCAACGGGTCAATGGCTTACCTATATCCCGGGTAGTTCAGGCAATACCCTAACAATACTCGAACCCTATACGGGTTATTGGATGCAGACCAATATATCACAATCGCTCAACATTGCGCCATAAATTATTCACTATAACACGATCATTGCGATACCATGAGAAAAACCATAACAGTAGCGTTTGTAGGAATCTTTTGCATTCTATTATTCGGAATAGTCTTATTCATAAACCTTGCATATGCGCAGCCGACGCTTCCTACAGAATTTTATGGCGATATTGTGTATTTCAATCAGAATGCGACGGGAGGAACACTCCGCGTCTATATCAATGGAACACTCTGCGGGCAGTATGTAATCAAAAATCCAGGGCATTACGGAGTGCTCTCCTGCAAAGGCATTGACACCGAGACTGCAACACCAGGAGGGATCAATGGGGATACTGTGGTATTCTCGTTCAATAATAATCCCGTATCAGTTTTTGGAGATACAAGCTTTACCAGCGGTGAATTCAAGAGAGTAAATATCACTGTACCAATCATTTTTTGTGGTGATGGTTTTTGCGATCTCAAAGAAAGTTGTGGCTCTTGCCCCCAGGACTGTCACACCTGCAATGGCACTGTTTCAAATAATGAGACAACGACAACGAATCAGACCAACCAAACATCAGGAGGAAGCGCAGGCGGTGGTTCAGGATCAGGCGCAGGTTCAGGCGCGGGAGGAAGCGGCGGCGCAGGTAGTGCGGGCAGCGGTGGCGGTGGCGGAGGAGGAGGTGGCGGTGGTGCGGGTGGAGCCGGATCAATTTCTGGAAATAGTTTCGGCGGCGGGCAACTTGCAGGAAGTCAATGCACAGAGAGATGGAATTGCACTTCTTGGACTGATTGCACAATCCTTGGAATCCAGACCCGCTCATGTTTTGATCAGAATGATTGTAAGACCTACACTGCAAAACCCGTTGAAGTCCAGGAATGTACCTATGTTGCGAACTGTTTTGATAATATCCAGAACTGCCATAATAATTCTTGTGAAGAGGGCATTGATTGTGGCGGTCCCTGCCCAGAAAAATGCATAGTTACTGAACAACCACTCACCAACATCACGATTACACTTCCAAAACTTGAGGTGCCCAAACAAGTCTGTGAACGACATATTGATTATACCAATATCGGATTCTGGATATTTTTGATCATTATCATTACTGCAATGATATTCAGGTATTTCTATGGCCTGCGCAAGATACGCAAACGCAAGAAAGACACAAAACTCTCTGCCCTCGACCGCGCAAAAAAGATATTTTCAGAGCAGCGCATCACCCTGCTCTTTGCGATTACACTCTTCTTTTTGACGCTTGCAAGCGCGTTCTACAGCTACTATTTCTTGATGTGCCCGACTGAATTCTTTTCTTACAGCTGGATGCTTGTGGTACTACTCATCCTTATACCGCTCGTCATTCATACCATCATGAAACGATTCGAGTATAGTGAACTAGAGCACTTCGACAAGGCAAGAAAACTCGAGGACGTCCACTATCAGTCACTGCTCCGCATGATTGACATCGAAAACCAGATGCTTGCAGAAGAAGAGACCGCTATTGCAAATAAATTATACGAACTCTCCCGCAAGGATGACTTCAAAAAACTCCTGGAAACCTATCCTGACCTGAAGGAGATCTACAAGAATCTGGTCGAATTATACACGAACTATCATGAACGCAAGAATCCTTTTGTAGTCGAGCGAAATCTCTGTGAGGAGATTGCAACCCTTGATACTGACAAGAAATTCAAGGAACTGCTTGCAGCGCATCCTGAACTTAAGACGATCTTTACCCGCTTAAAGACGCTCTACAGCCAGTACGAAGAGAAACAGAAGATCTATGACCAATTGGATGAGATAGAGGAAAACCAGAAAAAACTCGAGGAGCAAAAACAAAGATCAACAGGAAAAAAATCTGCGTAAGGTCGTGACGAGTGATTCTTAGACTGTTTTGCCTTTCTGTTCACTTGACAAATTCGACCTTCATCATGTTCATTGTTCCTGCAGTGTTGAAGGGAATGCTTGCAGTGATGACGACAAGATCAAAAGAGGCAATATATCCTTCCTGCTTTGCAATATCAATAGCATACGCGATAAGTTCATCCGTATTCTGCGGTGTCTCGATAAGAATAGGTTGTACGCCCCAGCTTAACACCAATTTTCTGAATTCACGTTCATGAGGTGTGATGGCAATGATCGGAGTGATGGGTCTGTGCGCAGAGATCTGTCGTGCAGTATTTCCTGTTGCAGTGCAGGTGATGATGGCGACAGCCTCAAGATCGCGTGCAGTATGGCATACGGATCGCGACAATGAATCAATGATGGTTGGTTTATGATCCTTTTCTGTTTCAGACCAGGGATACATCCGGATATGCTTGAGCGTTCGTTCCGTCTTGCGTGCAATGCGATCCATGACATCAATGACCCGCAGGGGGTGTTTTCCGTTTGCGGTCTCTCCGGAAAGCATGATCGCATCAGTCCCATCGATGATTGCATTTGCGACATCAGTCGCTTCTGCACGCGTAGGACGGGGGTTTTTGATCATGGATTCAAGCATCTGCGTTGCAGTAATGACTGGCTTTCCTGCGATATTGCATTTTTTGATGATCTTCTTCTGGATTTCAGGGATCTCTTCGATAGGGATCTGGACTCCGAGATCGCCGCGGGCGACCATGATGCCGTCAGAGACCTTGATGATCTCGTCTAAGTATTGGAGCGCCTGGAATGATTCAATTTTTGCAATGATATGGATATGCTCTGCGTTATGTTTTTTGAGCAGTGCGCGCACTTCAAGGACATCTTCAGGAGTCTTGACAAATGATTGCGCAATAAAATCAATCCCGTTCTGGATGCCGAATTCGATATCACTGACATCCTGCTCAGAGACTGCGGGCAAATCAACGATTGATCCTGGGATGTTGACATTTTTTCTTGTGCCGATCTCTCCGCCGATACTGACCTTACAGATGACTTCTTTTCCTCGCACTTCTTCGACACGCAATTCGACTGTTCCATCTGCGATGTAGATTAATGATCCTTTCTCGACGATCTTGGGGAGATTTGCATAACTGATCTCGATGATCTTCTCAGTTGAGTATTCAAGAGGTTCTGTGGTGATGACCACTTCTTCATTGTCTTTGAGCGTCACGGGTTCCTTGAATTTTCCGATGCGTATCTCAGGCCCCTTGGTGTCAAGCATGATTCCGATCGGGGTTTTGAGTCCTGCATTGATGGTCTTGAGGTGATCGATGAATTTTTGATGATCTTCGTGTGTTGCATGCGAAAAATTCAGCCGCGCGATGTCCATTCCTTTCTCATGCATCTTGCTGATGATTTCTTCAGTGTTGGAACTTGGTCCGAGCGTGCATACGATTTTTGTCTTCCGGTTGATATAATGCCTTTCTATCATGTGATTCACCATTGTCTTTTGCTCCCTGCTCTTTTACTATCCTTTGTCATCCCTCATCGGCTGACTTGATAGTCTGTGTTTTGTTGTTTTTTTGTATACCCTTCTCTTTTATGCTTCTCCTTGTTTAAATGATTTGTGGATTGGCCCTGGTTTGATGCCCGGTAATGCCTGATGAACGTCTGTTTTCAGCTATGTGCGTGTTACTGCTGTTTTCCTGCTATAGTTATCGGCTCTTGTTTTTGGGCGCATCTCCTTTCTGTACTTGCAGGTCATGTATCTTTTCGCCGTAGTATAATTCAAAATATGTATTATCGTATTAATTTGATTAATTATATTAATAAATTTAATAATGAATTAATACGTTTTGGGACTTATTTCATTAAAATATACTATGAACTAATCATAAATATGACATATATGACGTATATGTACAAAGATTTTTATATGACTTTAATCATATAAATCATACATAATAGAAAAGTATATAAATAACTTCTCTCATAAATGTCATAAAAATGATATTGGTAGCGATTTTCGGCTACTAAGGTATTATTTTTCGAACACTGTGCTGTTGTTGAATCGACGGTAAACAATCGAGAACACCAATGAAACGGGTCAACATAAAACTGGATGAAGAAACCCATACCAAGGCAAAAGTCATTGCCGTATTGAAGGATATGACCCTGAACGAATACCTCGACAAGGCAATCACTGATGCAATCGAGCGCGACCAGACAATACTCAACAAGATAAAAACAAAACAATAACGATGATGCCATCCGGTCTTTCAGGCACTGCAATGCTTGAAGTGTAGAAGCAGAGCGTATCGACAATTATTGCTGTTTTTGTCGGAAAGAGTTGCGCGTCGCTTTTGCTATCAGTGTATTGTCAAAAGGCTGAGGATACGATGTTCAGAAAAATCCTGCGATTACGGAAAGGGAATACTGCAATGTCACTATATACGTATTGTTATTGTGCTGCATCACCCGCACTGAAACATGCGCTCATCAAAATCGGTTATCCAATGGATCGATCATGAACCCGCTGCATAAACTTATCGGACAATTGAAACGTCGACGGATTTATAGAATCATCGCAGTACTCATCACACTTCTCTTTATGGTCATCCTCAGTTCTTATGCGGCGCTCTCCCAAGTATCCATCATTGATGTTTCGATCCCTGCATCACTGCAGGAGAACAGCTCACTTGCGGCATCATTCGAGGCAGTAAGCGACCTTAATGGATCCATCAATTATACTATCTATGCAAATGGCCAACTTGTATCATCGACGAGATATTTTACCACTTTTTACAATTACACCAGTGCAGGAACCTACGAGTTCAGCTTTGTCGCAAAAGATAATAATTCCGAGACAAGCGAGAACCATACTCTTGTTGTCGTCGATAATCCGCTCACTGTCGCGCTCAATACGCCGGCAGGGATAACGTATGGGAATCGCACAATCAGTATCACTGCAACAACAAACCGGAATGCCGCGGCATGCACGTACACGCTTTCCGGAGGACAGTCAGGAAATCTCTCATCCGCCGACAATGTCCATTACTCGTCGACAATAACGCTCGCTTCCGACGGATCATCACTCCTCGCCGTCACCTGCACGGATACGATTGATGTCGCGAATGCATCAGTCCTGTTCACCGTCGACACTGCAAATCCCATCATCCTCTCAACGTCTTCCACGATCGATACTGATTCGACTGCAACACTCCGGGTCGTCACAGACAAGATCGCATCCTGTCGCTACGATACCGTCGACAGATCGTTTGATGCGATGCAGAATGCGTTTGCAAATACCAATGCATCGCAGCATTCCACGCCGGTGAATTATTCCGGCGACGGAGTCTATACCTATTATGTTCGCTGCGCTGATGCACTCGGCAATCGTATGCCGTCCTCGGGAATTGTCACATTCGCTATCTCTGCAAAACCTTCTGCAATCATCACTCTCGACAAAGATCCGCCGCTCAAGGCAGGAACATATACGGTGACCGTGACGACCTCGAAGAATGTCCAGGCAAACCCGCGTCTCTATTATGTCTTCAACAGTGATGCAGTCCAGCATCCGGTCTCACTAAGCGGGTCAGGGACAATCTGGAAAGGCTACCTCATCATCGACGATAATACTCCGGACAAAGTAGGAACATTCTATTTTTCCGGAACCGACTTCACCAATGTCGTCGGAACACGCATCACGAGCGGCGAGTTGTTCCTCATTGATACCACAAAGCCTCCTGCAGTGACTGACATTACTGCAAAACCTGATGATGATGCCATCCAGCTCAAATGGTATTATGATGGCGAGCAGCTCGCGCGATTCAATGTTTATCGCTCGACAGATCCCAACGTTGATTATGTTGATTTATACACCACGGTTTCAGTGACTTCCGACGTACGTCAGACCATTTATCATGATACTGCAGTAAGTCCGCAGACAACATATTATTATCGTGTCTCTCCGGTCGACGAGGCAGGAAACGAAGGCCCATTGTCCGATGTCGTGCAGGCATCACCTAATATCTCTCTAGGATCATTATCATCAGCGCAGGTTCCGACAACTCCTGTCGCGCAATTAAGCCCGGTGCTTGCAAGTCGCGTCGATGCGCAGATTGCAGATTTCAACAAGATGCTAACTGATATCGGACAGGCAGAATCCGCACTCAAATTAGACAATCCCCGCATTGCACGGATCATCTCACTCCTCAAGATCAATGAGAAGACTACTGCGGCAATCGCAGGGATCAATGCTGATATCGATCAGGCAAAAAAACTCAAGGACTCAGCCCTCACATCTGCAGAACTTGACGTAAACCTGAACCGGCTCAAGATGGACGCCATCAAGTGGGAATCCACAGTCGTCGAAGATATTGTCCTTCAGGAATCATCGGATTATGAGCAGACAACGCTTGATACTGATGTTTTGGACGCGCAAGGATATGCACTGCAGAATTGGAATCTCTCCAAAAAGATCCTTGAGAATTACACGCAGGAAAATCGGAGACTGCAGGACACGGTTACTATCGCTGCAGCAATGACCTCATTCAAGATAAAATATCTCGGAAAAGATGATTATCAGAAATACACGCTCATCACAAAAACCATTGATTCGACTGCAACATTGCATTCAGTCATTGTCGTCGAAACCATCCCGAAGACCATTGAAAAAAAGGCATCGAACCTCTTTTTTGATTTTGACGGCGAAACATATCCTGTCATCCTCCAGGATGATCCGGTACTGAAATGGTCGTATGATTCATTGGATAAAGTATCGGTATCCTATCTTGTGAATGATCTTGTGGACGTGACTGACTTCAAGAATACCCGCACTGTTCCCCTGGTCCGTCCGGACTTTAAGTTCTCAGATACGCTCCCTGCAGGCCAATCAACAGGCGGAATCACTGGATTTGTCGCGTTGGACGCCATCCCGATCGCAAAGTTATCCTTCATGCAGTGGATGATCATCCTTGGTGTTGGACTGGTGCTGGGGTTATCCGTGTACTATGTCGTACTCCTGCGCAGCGATGATGAACCGATAGGAAACTCTGCAGATGACTCTTCTGATAAAAAACAGAGACATCGCATCATCACTTTGGGCGCTCGCCATGCAAAACACGCTGCGTCTACCCATCCATCTGCGGCATTGCAGAATACGCTCATCCTCAGTGTCAGTCAGACAAGAGACTCGGACGTGCACGCAATGGCTGCAGAAGCTGCATTACCGTCAGCAGTTGCAGGATCATCCCCTCGCGTGCTGCATGCGCCGAACAATATCACTGACAGTGACGCAGAGATTGTCCTCTTCCATAAAATAGATTATTGCAATTATATGATCAATACGCTTGAGTATGCCAAAGCACGCGGGTTGTATCATGATGCGCTGCGTATATATCATCATACTGATTTTTCATCTGTTGAGAATCGCAACAAATCGCAGGTGCTTCTCAATTACTGCTATCTCAAGCTTGCACTTCTCAAGAAATCCCATGACGCAACAAAACACCTGCATGCGCGTGCTGTCGCTGCACTGCAGAAGGATGCGCATGAACTCACTGAATTTCTCGTCCGTTTCGCCCGTGATCCGAACTTCTTTGTGTATATGCAGGATACTGATGAGGAACAATATTTTGATTATATGAAGACACTCCAGCGCCAGATCGAGCGCGGAGCAGAACAGCCTGCATAATAACCCTTAATAAACTTTTAGTGTCGAGAATTGAATGACTAATTATTCTGCGCGCTGCTCTTCGGTTTGTGGCGCTTCTGTAGGGGATTCATGATGATGCTCATGATGTGTGGCATGTTTTGCGTGCTCCTGATGATGCTTATGACTCAGCAGCGCGCCGCATTTTTGGCACTTCTTGCTCCACTGCATATTCTTTGTTCCGCATTGCTTGCATTTCTTTCTTCCGAAGAACACCAGTAGGATCAGGATGATGACTACTGCGATGAGCGCATAGTAGACAATGTCAATACGTACAAACTGGAATGCGTACTCTCCATAGGTCGTCTTGACGAGGGAATTCTCACGCTCTCCATAATACCCCTTGACTTTTACGATCGGATTGTTTGCAATATCAGAATCGCTGAGCACTGCGGGTATGATGAGTGTTCCTTCCTTGCCCGGCTGGATAAGGACGGGATTTGTTGCGCCGACAGTGATATACTCTCCGTTCACGTAGAGTTCGAGGAGTTCTGCATTGACATACGAGTCAACAGTTCCGATATTCTTGATAGTGACGACGAATTGCCCCTTCCCTTTGTTGTATGCGATATTGGTCACATTGATTATTGCGTCGTCAAGGATTTCTACAGATTCAACACTCACGCCTTTGGTATCAAGGACGTTCTCCAATGAGCGCGTCCCTTCGCCAAATAATGTGTAGATGTCTGCAGTGATATTTGCTCCATCGACCATGAGGTCATATGTGATGGTCTTGTATTGGTTCTTGTCAATGAAAATCGGGTTCTGGTCGCCGATGACAGTCTTGTTGCCATCAACATACACAGTGATTGTGCCCTTGAAATAGGTTCCAAGGCCTGCGGCATTATGATACGTGACCCAGAGTGCATGCGTTGCTTTATTGTACATGATAGAATACAACTCGAGATTGAGCGTATATTTTGGCATGGGGAACTTGTCAAGATCCTCAACTGTTGCAATCGCGCCTGTCGGAGTGCGCGCGCCCTGCGCGAATTTGACAAACACACTGATGCCGATCTGCCTGCGGATTGCTGTTGCCTGATTGATAAGTTCGTTACCGATGAGGACTGCGACCTGGAATCCGCTGCTCTTGATATATTCCTCGACCTGCGGAGGCACTGCGCCGCGGCCAATAAAGAGCACAGGATCATCGCCAGCCATGATGCTGGATTCTATGAACTCTCCATTGCTCATGAGCGTCTGTTTGGAGTTTCTGATATTCTGGAATCGCTTGACGAGTTCAATATTATTCTCGAACCGATCACCCGTATTGATGGTTTCAGGATTATATGCAGCAAGTCTTGTCTTGACGACCTCGTCGACTTGTCCGAAGATGATGACTTTCGTGGGGTTTATGCTGTTCAAGAAATTATCTACTGCGCCGATGTTTCGATCATTTGCGAAAATGACATAGTAATTGTCTGCAACCGCATACGCTGCGGCAGAAAGTGCGTTGTATCCGTACGCGTCATCGACAATGATGAATTTCTTGATATTCTTCTCTTGTGCAAGGCGTTTTGCAAGGTCGAGATTGATGGTATTTGAGACGATCTCTTCAACACCCGTATATCCTTGTGCGTCCATGACTGCCTTGTAGTTGACGACATAAGGCTGTGTTCGTGATGAGAGGATGAGCGTGCCGTTCGTATCTTTCGGGATTGAATAGAGTAGGATTGTTCCGTGCCTTGCGCTGGTCAGAAAGAGTCCTGGTTTTTTTCCGATGATACTTGCATAGAGCATTGAAGAATAGACATCGCGCCAGTCTGCAGAATTAGAGATGACTTTGTCTAGAGCGCTTGCTGCAGGGATTGCTGCGAGCATCACTGCAACCAATGCAATGAATAGTATAATCTTTGGATAAGAGATTACTGTCTTACTGGTACTAATATCAATCACCCACTCTTTACGGTTTCATGACATGTCATCATATATAAATGTTATGATGTTTTAATTGCGGACATAACTACGCTATCATTTAGCGTCTTCTCGCTCTCATCGAAGTGTAAGCGGAGTATTGTCATCTCCGAAGGAGCCAACCCTCTGACAATGTTCTAAAATTGTCGGATATTCGCTCGCCTTAGGACGCTAAATGATAAGAAACTTTTGTCTGCAACTATTTTTAACTTTGCACATTACTGTTTTGACACCAATTTTGTGAGTATCATATGCGTGCAAAAGTGTGCAGGCCGTTATTCATTCTTTTCTTTCTGTGTATTTGTTTTTTTTAGTTTGATGATTACTATTGTGATATGGTATATCGCAATATCGCGCGATAGTATAGATATAATGCTGCCAGAGATTATATATACTGAAGTAATGTATACTGAAGCAATGTACTATATTGTGGTTATGCGCTGATCGGTGCTGTTATAAATCAGTGTTGTCGCATATCCTGTATGGTATTTTGTGCGTGTGTTTGTGCTTATCTGTTACTCTTTTTTTTGATGATAATTGCGCATTTTTGCATAAGATATTCTTATTTTGTTCTATTTATGCGAAAATATGTTATATATTTCTTTATTTATATGATTAAAGTCTTTTTCATCTTTTAAAGTAATTTTCTCGATTAATTCCCGCTTTTTATGGGGAAAACACAACATTTATATATAACTTATACTACTAATATAGCAATTAGTATACTAATAGACAAAAACTACGCTAGTAACGACTTTTGATAAAATGAAAAAAACCACAGCGATTACGTCGGTAGTCCTTATCTTAGGACTTGTACTCTTCTTTATGGTTTCACAATATTCCAGCGCTGCAAATGTGGTCGGCGGGAATTATAAGAATGTGACTGTACTGACCAAGGTCCATATCTCCAATTCAAAACCAGAGGTACTCTCACTTGCAGTTTATCAGGATACTAATTCCTCAACTAAAAACATCACACTCTCTGCTGGACTCACCCGCGTGGTGACCTGCAATGCGACAGTTCGCGATTGGGATGGATACAACGATATTGTGAACGTGAATGCCACACTTTGGGACACATTGAATTCCAATAGCAATGCAGCAGATGATAACAATACCCATTACACCAATGCAAATTGTACAAACGCAGGAAACGGCGTCAATTATACAGTCAATTATATCTGCACATTCAATGTGTACTACTACGCAAACAATGGTACATGGATGTGCAATGCAACAGCAATGGATACTTTCAATAAGACCGGCTACAACACCAATACAACAGTCATCTATCCGCTCTATGCATTGAACGTGACTGATGGCATTGATTACGGCAATGTCGCAGTCGAGGATTATTCAACGACCCAGACATCCAATGTCACAAATTTTGGAAACCAGGCAATAAACATCAGTGTGGAAGGCTATGGTACGGCACGCGGTGATGGCCTTGCAATGAACTGTACACTCGGAGGAAATATCAGTATCGCAAACGAGCGATTCTCCGCAGACATTGCTGCTGTATGGGGCGCAAAAGTTCCACTGACGAGCGGTTCAACACAGATTATTCCTGCACTCACTATCGCAAAACAGACTGTTCCTTCAACCCCAATGGTCAATAGTACATACTGGCAATTATACATCCCGCCAAACCCGGGAGGCAATTGCACGGGTTATGTCATCTTCCAGGCAGAAGTTCCTTAAATTTTTTTAATCCTTTTCTATTGCTCTTCTTGTAAGAGCTCCTGTTATCGATGCATTTTTTCATTCGCTGTAGTTGCGGGGCATTATCTCTTATTTTCTTGGTTACACTGCTTGCTTGTGTTTAGAAACAAGAAAATATAAAAAGCGCCACTATTGTTATCTTTAATGGGTGAGTGGTTTGAGTTTAAAGGGTAGCTTAATAAACAATATCGATAAAGATATAGCGCGACATAATGCGTGGTGCGGTATAACTGTGTCTTATACTACGACTATACGTTGCATGATATCTGTCGCATTACTGTTCTTCTTTCTTATGATCATACTCCTGCCTATTGTACATGCTAATCCTTTAAGTATGGGTCTTGCAGGCACATATCAAAATAATGCCCCGCCGGGCAGTCTTGATGGCGCGCGTGGAATGCAGGTAGATGCAGTACGAAGTATTGCTTTTGTATCCTCTAATACTGATGCCTCTTTGACTGCCATCAATTTTAGCAATCCTTTCAATCTTTCCGTCTATGGTTCTGTAACTAATGCTGCGCCACCAGGGAGTCTTGACGGGATATGGTTTGGAACATTGGATCTGGCAACAAACATCTTTTATGCACCATCAGCAACAGACAGCACGACTGCGTGGTATAACATATCTACAGGTACTTTTGTCTTTTTGAACGATACTGCCGCAGATACTGCAGGCGCCGGTAGTCAGCAGGGTGAATATGATGTGGTCATTGTTAATACGGGGTCGACCAAATGGCTGCTTACTGGCGGCACGACTGATAGTTATGTCTCATCTTTTAATGTGACGAATCCGCGGGTTAGGCCAACAGTTGTCGGATCGTTTACTGATACCAGTGGTGCATGCACTGTTCGCGGTTTGACCCAGATGTATAATATACCCGGCACTACTCTTGTTGTTGTTGCAAGTACAACGAGCAGTTATGTTACAGTTCTGAATGTTTCAGCAGCAGGAGCGATCACCTGTATCGGTTCAGGCTATACTGATACTGCGGGTGCGGGAAGTATCCAGGGCTTTACAAGCTTTTTTTATGAGAATTCAACAGGATATCTCTATGTTCCTGGCACGACTGATAGTTACTTGACGATATTGACTAATATTACTACAGGAACACCCACACTTGTCGGCTCTGTCGGCGGCTTGACTACTATTACTTCTGTTGCAGTCTCACCAACGGATTTTAATGGGAAAAAATATGCGTTTGTAGGATCTACAAGCGCCGGGAGAGGTATCTCTATTGTTGATGTAACGAATCCTGCTGCGCCAACAATAGCAGGAAATTTCAATCAAACATCCGGTACTTGCGTATATAACGGTGTTTATAGCTTAAGAGCGTTAGGCAACTACTTATACGCTACTTCAAGTGCTGATGCATGTTTTTATGCAATTAAACTCATCGATGATCCCACTAATATTACCCTGTCCTCTCCGTATGACGGCTACTATAATGATACTGATATCTTCGTCAATCTCACATTTACTGCGGCAGTCTCAGATACTGACGGGCTTGTTAATTGTTCTTTGTGGACTAATTATTCTGGTGTTTGGTCTTTGAATCAGACGCAGAGTGTTGGCGGAGTTTCTAATGTTACAAGTTTTAATCTTACCGGCTTAACGAACACTACTTTTATCTGGAATATTGAGTGTCATGATATTTTTTCACATTCGACATTTAGTGCAGCTGCAAATACTGTTACATTGAATTGGACTGATACGCCTCCGAGTGTAGCATTATCTTCACCTATCAATGGCTATACGAATAGTGTCGCGCAATTTGTTAACTTGACATTTAATGCGACAGTCTCAGATGATCACGGGCTTGTTAATTGTTCTTTGTGGACTAATTATTCTGGTGTTTGGTCTTTGAATCAGACGCAGAGTGTTGGCGGCGTTTCTAATGTCACCAGTTTTAATCTTACCGATCTGACAAATAAGACTTTTGTCTGGAATATTCAATGTTTTGATAATGGGTTACAATCAACATTTGCATCTACGAATAGGACAGTCACCTTGAACTGGAATCCTGCAGTCGATACGCCTCCGGCGGTTTCCTTATCTTCTCCCCCTGCGGGCTATACCAATGATACTGCTCAATTTGTCAATATAACATTCACGGCAATCGTGAGTGATGACTTGGGGCTTGTTAATTGTTCTTTGTGGACTAATTATTCTGGTGTTTGGTCTTTGAATCAGACGCAGAGTGTTGGCGGAGTTTCTAATTCCACGAGTTTTACGCTCAACAATCTGTCCAATACAACGTTTATCTGGAATATCCAGTGTTTTGATAATGGCTTACACTCAACATTCGGCTCCACAAATAGGACAGTAATACTCAATTGGACTCCTCCGCTGGTAGGAAATTTTTCTGTTCAGACATATTTTATCTCCCTCGGTTCAGGAGTGTCTTCTGGTTTTATCCCGTTTATCGGGGGCCAGACTGATTTTAATGCTGTCCCTTTTGTCACTATGCGTATGAGTGCTACGACTCCTAACTGGAATTATTTTTTGCCCGATGTCTATTTTAATTCTACAGGAATTATTGTTACGCGTAATGGAGGCACTGGGGCTGTTATGGATCTCAATATTAATGTTGTACAGTTTGATCCTGCGACAGTGCGGGTACAGAGTGGCATATTTACTTTAGGCGCAGGCAGTACCAGCGCTACTGCTTCTATCGGCTCTCCTGTCGATCTCTCCCGTGCCGCACTCCTATTCTATTATAATACCACTTCCGGCAGTACAATATATAATTCTAATACGGTCATGGGAAATATCAGTGATGTGAACCAATTAAACTTTTCTGTCGCAGGGACTGTAGGTACAAAGTCCGGCCATTGGTATGTGTTTGAATCTTTAGATGGAGGATTCTCTGTCCAGAAGACTACTCTTAATTTTGCGAGCAGTGATACCTCTGCTACAGGAACAATCTCTTTTATCGATACCGGCAAGACTTTCCTGATCGCATCCTATATTACCAGTGAGGCCCAGGATGATCCCCGTGATGGTTCATTATATGTTGCATTGACTGATTCCACTACGGTTACCGGTACGAGGCTCGGCGTTCCTGTAGCTACATTGAATGCCAATGTGTATGCAATCACTTTCTCCGGGAATGTGAACGTCCAGCGCGGATATTTTAGCTATGCTGCAGGTACGGGAACTGCAAGCGCTACTGTCTCGACATTCAATCTGAATAATTCTATGGCATGGAATCCTGTGCTTACGAGCCGTATGGCTGATAGTTCCACCACTACTGCTATCGAGTCATCATTCCAATTGTTGAACTTATCCTCCTCGACAACTATTGACGGTTCCCGCTCTGAAACTGCAGGTGCTGCAGGTGGCGAATGGGAGATTATCGATTGGATACCGCTTCATGCGCCAACTGTTGATTCAATGACTGTTGATGATGGTCTGGCGCCATCCGGGGAAGTCATCCTCTCTGCGGGATCCACGCGACCAGTCAACTGCACGATTGCAGCTTCGGATATTGAAGGCGCAAGCGCTATAATGAATGCATCTGCAACATTTTATTATTACTTAAACAAATCTTCTGACCCGAATGATAATACGGTACATTATACGAACGCTTCGTGTAGTGTGGTAGGCAGTAATGCGACGAGTAAAATATTCTTCTGCGCATTTGATGTGTACTATTATGCAAATAATGGGACATGGAATTGTAATGCGACTGTTTACAACATTTATTCTTATTTTTCCAGTAGCAATGCGTCAGTCACCATCGATCCGTTGTATGCAGTCCATCTTACTGACGGACTCAACTTCGGACCGGTTGAGGCCGGTTTTTCCTCGAGCGAATTTGCGACAAACATCACGAATCTTGGCAATATGCCGCTCAATATCACTGTGCAGGGCTACGCGCAGACTCCGGGGGACGCTATGGGGATGAACTGTTCTGATTTGACGAATATCTCGATTAGCGCTATAGGCTTTTCAGGAACGAGCGGATCATTTACCAGTAAGACGCTGCTTACGGGCGCTGTGCAGATGACAAATCTCCAATTATCAAAACAGACCAGTGCACTGCCGATCAATCAATCTGTCTACTGGCAGATTGTGCCAACGCCTGCCGTTGGATCCTCTACGCGAACATGTGAGGGTTACATTATCTTTAGTGGGGAGACGCAATGATTGTTACCTCTTTTCCTTGCACGTTGCATATCTCTTGCATACTGCGCATGCCGCTCAAAATCCTGCAGAGTATAAAACTATATAAATACCGGATATACGAAGCACTACTGTGGTGAGTTTATGAAAAATAATCGTGACATATCTCGTGACATATCAGTTGTTTCTGCATCATTCATCCTCATCGTTGCACTATCGCTTTTTATCATCGCAACTCCTCGCGTACACGCAGTCAGTCTCTCAGTCACTAAGGCAGTCATGAATTATGACAATGTGCTGCGCGGAGGATACGCTGAGGATACTGTCTATGTCTCAACTGACGCAGATATCAATATCCCGCTCGATTATGAAGTCATCGGAGACTTGAAAGGTTGGATCTTTTTCGAACCAGACCTTAACGCGTCCAATACGACTATCTTTATCAATCGGACAACAGTGCAGCCGATCAAGATTATTGTCAAGCCGCCGGTTGATGCACGTCCAGGAAATTATTCTGGCGGCGTGCGGATCATCACCGGAACCATCAACAAGCCTGGCGGGCAGTATGGTTCGCAATTGCAGGCCGCTTTCCTCATCCGGATCCAGATTGCAGTGACCGGTACTGAGCATCTTGCATGTGATTTTAGCGGGATCACTATCGCAGATGCAGAGATCGGTCAACCGCTCGAGTACAGCATGACGGTCAGTAATTCAGGCAATGTCCGGATTACACCGAATGTTTCTATCGATATCTGGAATCAGGATCAGACAAAATTCTTGGGGACGCAGGCATTGACGTTCAACAATCAGGAGGTGCTGCCGACAACGCAGCAGGCATTCTCTGCGCGTTTTGACAATCCGCTCCGTATCGGGCAATACTGGGCGTACGTGACCCTCAGCCCCTGCCAGAAGTCTGATCTCGTATCTTTTAATGTCGTGGAGAAAGGAACAATCGCAGACAAGGGCGAATTGCTCCGCGTCGAGAACAAGCCCTGGGCAGCAATCGGCGAGGCAGTGCCTATCACTGCAGTGTTTCGCAACAATGGCGCGCGAACAGTCTCTGCAAAGATCAAAGGAACCATCACGCTCGACGGCAAGATTGTACAGGTCATTGACACTGACTTCTATGACGTCGATCCCGGAGAGACAAAAAATATTGACTACTATTTCACCCCAAAAAAATTCGGGCAATACTATATTTCTGCACGGGTCCTCTACAACAATAAACTCAGTTTCGAGAAGAGCTCGATTCTGAACGTGAACAGTGGGCAGGAAGCGCAGGGATTTAATGCAATCTATATCATTATCATCCTTGCCATCATCATCATTGTCCTCTTCCTTCTCATCAAGATCCGGAAGAGAAAACAGCACATACGAAGGTGGTGATTGATGCATATGAATATCCTTAATCTCTTCAAGAAAAAGGACGCTGTGCCGCTTAAACTCGTCTGTTTTGACCTGGATAATACCCTTTGCGAGTACGATGCTGCTGAGGCAGAGACTGAAGCGTATATTGCAGATATGATCTATGCAGATTTCCTGCAGCACAAAAAACATCCTGCGCGTGCAAAAAAGGCAAAGACAGTGCGCCAGTCAAAGAGCAGCACTGCACTGACCCTTTCTGCAATTCTCAAAGCATTCAATGAGTCAAAACACGCGCATATGCACAAGGACTTGGAGCCCGAACAATTCTCACGGGGGCTTTGGCTTGCAGAGACGCTACAAAAACTTCCGGTAACGATAACTCCTGCGCGCATAAAAACACTGAGCGCAGCGTATGAGAAGGCATACTGGGATTTTCTGATTCCGAAACTGAAATTATACCCGCACACCCTTGAGACACTACAGGCATTGAAGAATAAAGGAATCATCACCGCATGCCTCACCGATTCTGACGGTGAGAAAGGGATAAAGATCAGAAGGATGGTGTATCTTGGTCTTGACAAGTATCTTGATTTTATCATCACGACCGATGACACCAAAAAAAACAAACCTGCAATAGAGAATTGGGAGTACCTGCTCAAGGCAGTCGGGGTCTTAGGGAAAGAGTGCATGATGGTCGGCGATCATCCGGACATTGATCTTCTCGTGCCAAAAGGGCTTGGCTTTAGGACCGTCTGGACAAAGGAGCACTTCAATACCAGTACGCACTTCAAGTACGTCGACCATGAAATCCATCACATCAGCGATGTCGAAAAGATTGCAAAGAAATATGCCTAACGATTATGATCGTTGTAGCAATGGCGCTATCTTACTCATTCACCACGACAAGTTTTCTTGATTTGGAAACATAATTCATGATTCTTCCGTCCTTCCACTTGCCGCAGCCGAGAATATCATCCTTTTGGGTGATAGGATTATGGTATGCGACAATGATAAAACTGTTGCCGGGATTTTCTTCATAGGGGATATCGCTGCCCTTGATCCAGCTAAGCATTTCTTCGCGCGCAATATGCACGATGCCTTTTGTTGCGCTTTGCGCGATTATCTGCGCGCCTTCAATACTGAGCCGGATGCTCTCATTATAGAGTTCCCCGAAGTAGACGCCCATGGCATCAATGCGCAAAAGGTCCAGATCAATTTGTCCGACATCCTTGGAGAGAAGATAGATGCGATTATCCTTGTTCATGAGAAAAATATACTCGAGTTCCTCGCGCGATACCACGTAGTCGAACTGCGCTTCAAGTTTCTCGAGAATATGCTTCACATCACGGGTATTGAGTATCTTGAGGTTTTGCATTTATACGCCCCAGACTGGATTGTTTTTCCGCATGATCTCTGCGATCTCCCGTAGGACTTCGACTTCATCTTTACCCAAATATTTGGTGAGTATCTTGATCTTGCGGAATTCTGCTTCAGGGATGGATGAATAATAGATTTCTCCCTCGCTGATCTGCCTGCCGATGGTTGCGCCTGGAAGTGATAATGCAAACTGGTCCTTCTTTTCTGCAAGACTGATGCTCTCCTTGTTCTTTTGCATCTCCTTGATACTGCCGATGATTGTTCCGTCTGACTTCATGAGCGGCATCCCTGGCCGTGCTTTTCCGACGAGAATTTCTGCGCCAAAGACTGCAGGGTTGCTTGCGCGGAATGTATGATGCGTGAGGAATTCGATCTTGCAGGGCCTCGTGAGTCCTTCAAGCTCTTTTTCCTCGATCCGGCGTCCCTCACTTGTTTTCCACTGCTCATAATCCTCAATGATCTTATAGATGATGGTGTTGGTGATGATCTTTACTTTCTCATTCTTTATCGATGAGTCCATGGTGATATTGAACCCGAGTATTGCAGTCTCCAAAGGATCCTTTTCATAATTGGATTCTGCGTCAGTGATATCTTTCTTAGTGATATTGCCGACTGATGCCTTGCGGATCATGATGCCTTTGTTCTTGAGGAGCTTGATGAGCGCTTCAAGGCTTCCGATAGTGTCTGCCTTGACGACCACGCCTTCTTTATCGGTCTCGATCATGACTTCCTCGACTTCTGCCTGCACTGCATGTTTTGCAGCGTCAATCTCTGCAGGCGTGCCACTTGACGGCAACGCGATGATGGGCATTCCTGCAATGACAGTGTCGATATTTGGCGCGCTGATCCTCACGCCGCTTGATGCGACGACTTCCCTGCTGCTCGAAAATCTTGCTTTCTTGTCGCGCATATCAAGCAGCTGTCGCGGCTCGAACAATCCTTTGACCTTGGTGACAATGGGTTGGTCAAGCCCGCCGATCATGAGTGTATCTCCAATTCTGATCATTCCATCGTAGATGATTGCGTCAAGGCACATCCCCATACCCTCGACTGCCTTTACCTCAAGGATGGTTCCCTTGCCTGTTGATTTGCTGTCGATATTGCATTGGAGGCTGCTTTCAAGATATTTCTGGGTGAGACCGGTAAGTACCATCAATAGCTTAGGGATGCCGATGCCGCGCTTTGCTGCGCACGGGACAATCGCAATCTGCTTGGTGAAGTCTGCGCGATCAAAACGTTCGGATTCCATGCCAAATTTCTCGTTGATGTAGGCCACGATCGTGTAGAGTTTCTCCTCTATTTTTTGCTGGACAAAGGGATCCTGGGCATTCAGGTTTGCAATAAGCGATTTGCCCTTTAATTCCGGAATAACCTTGAATCCATCCACAAGATCAATCTTGTTTAATGCAATGACAAATGGTGTCTTGTAAGTCCTGAGAATTTCGAGCGCCTCAACAGTCTGCGGCTTGAACCCTTCATTGATGTCAACGACAAGAATCGCAATGTCTGCAAGGTTTCCCCCGCGCTTGCGCAAGGATGTGAATGCTTCGTGCCCGGGCGTATCGATAAACAATAATCCTGGGATGATGAACTCCATTTTGACCCCGAGGGTATCCGTGAACCGTTTGATGGTGTCGACCGGTACAGTCGATGCGCCGATGGCCTGCGTGATTCCGCCTGCCTCGCCGTCAATAATAGCGGTATTTCTGATCTTGTCAAGAATGGATGACTTTCCATGATCGACATGACCAAGGACTGCAATGATCGGCGAGCGGCAACTTCCCATAACCTTACGAAACGAGAATGGTTTTTTAAATGTTCTGGTCGTGTGCTCTTCCCTGTTGTGAGGCATTTGTGTTTTGATAGCGTGCCTTTCTTGGCGTAGTATCTTCTGCAATCGTTCCTTTTGTGTTCAATTCATGGGAACGAAAAAATTTATATGCTCCTCTAGTTTCTGTAGGTCATGGATACTGAGATCAGGACCATCGCAGCGTATTGCAAAAAGAACCTTGACTTGTCCCATGCGACGCTTTCTGAAGAATATTTCTACAATAGTCTTCCCTGCTGTGTTATTGATGCGGTCTATTCTATCGGAGTCACCTATACTGCGACAAGAAATGTGGTCAAGCGGTATTGCGATTATTTTAACCTGCGCAAAATCCGTGCAGATATGACTGCGCTCCCTGCAATCGAAGCGCAGGAATCGATAACAGATTTCTGCAATGCCTATACTAATCGGGGAACTTCTTTTTTTACTGATACTGTTTTTATGAATAGGCAAAGGACGTCAACAGTACGCGGCATCCTCAAAGCAGAAGCAGTCTATGATTTTTGCAGGGTGTTGCAGAATCATGGCGTGAACTATTTTCAAGATGTGCCAAAGGCATTATCGGACGCCACATTCGAGAGCGAGATAAAGATGATATCCGGCCAAAAATCAGGGATATCCCTGAAATATTTCTTTATGCTTGCAGGATCAGATGATATGGTAAAACCTGATCGGATGATTATACGATTTCTCGAAAGAACACTTGAACGGAGAGTCGGTCTTGAAGAGGCACAGCTATTCATTCAGAAAACGAGCGAAGTTCTTGCACAAACCTATCCTTCTCTAAACCCGCGACTTTTAGATCATTGTGTGTGGAATTTTCAGCGCAACATAACCCCGACCAAATCATAATCTTTTTAAACAAATATCACCCTGAAGAGGTTATGATCTGCCCCGTATGCCTCGGGGATAATGTGACAGAGGCGCATAACGTCGAGAAGAACACCTACTCGTACACGTGCGACGACTGCCATTACTCCTGGGAATAAAGGACATCATACCCTTGTTTCTTGAAGGATTCTTACGCTCGGCGAAAAAATAACCTTTTTAAATGGCCTATAACTCTTTCCCATCAATGCCTCTGTAGCATAGTAGCTATTGCGCGAGACTTGTAAACACATTCAAGCAATCTCGAGGTCGCGAGTGCAACTCTCGCCAGGGGCTTTAGACGCTCAGAGTATAATGATGGTAAATAAGGCGATTCAAATAATATAGTGCTTTTTGGGGGTAGGGCTTTGCACTTCAGAGTGCAAATCTTTTTTTTATAGATTTTCAAGAATTTCTTTTGTAGAAATAATTTTTCCAACTTCTTGTGCAAATCTCTTGCAGTCATTTTTATGAACTGTCTTAGTTTGGCCTGCTGAAGCATCAGTTACTAATATAGGCCATATTCTTCTATAAGCAGCATCAACCGCACTATGATAAACGCAGACTCCTGACCAGACTCCGCAAAAATATAATTCAGTTATTTTTTTTCTTCTTGCAATAATTCCATAATTCTGTATTAAAAAAAGCACTGTATTCAGGTTTTCTTATGATTTTATCGAATTTCGCTTGCTGAAGTTCCAATATGAGATTACTGAGTTTTTCTTCAGAACTTTTTTTTTCTTCTCCCTGAAATGTATCTCCCCACAAATATATCATGATTGGATTTTTTCCATTCTTCTTTAGCGTTTCTGGAATAATATTAATAACAGGAAATTTTTTTTCTTTAAATGCTTTAATAAGCAATAATTGCTTTTTTATTATCGCCTTATTTGAATAAATATCCTTTGAATATGCTTGAACCATATCTACAATAATTAACGCTTTCACCATATTAATACAAAGAAACTCATTTATTATAAATTTATTTATATTTCATTAAAGACGCATAGTTTCTTTTTTGTAAAATCGTATTGTGTTCCAGCATATGGATTGACTGTATCATCTTGTGGCAATATCTTGTTTTTCCATTGATATACATCGGATTCCATATATGCTCCGGGATATGCTATTAGTCTCCAGACATCATTTCTTACGAGAGTTCTTGGAAATTCCACCAATCGTTGTTTGATTATATTTCCGACAGCAATCTCTTCAAGAATAAAATTTACATTTGCTTCACTATATTTTCTATTGCCTATGTCTTTTTTTATGCATTCTCTGAATTTTGGATCTTCTCTTTCTTGTTTTTTTAGAAGATTAAAAAATAATCCATAATATTTTGAATTTAATATTACATAATCTATTGGTAAATAATGAAATGCGTTTGGCATATACTGTTTTTTCTTGTCAATCAATTTTCTTAATGCCGATGCATGTTGAATGACTTTCTGATTGAATTTTACACGAAGTTCATGAGATATATCTTCAGCATTAAAATAAAGACCTGTGGTATACAAAATGATTACATCGTTAGAGAAAATAGCAAGTTTCTTGGCCAAATAATCAAAGATTTCATATGTTTCTTCAGGAGTTTGACCGGCAGAAATTCGTGCCATAGAAACTGGAATAATCAAGTAGCCATCATGTTGTATTATGTTAATATCAAAACCATGCTTCATATGAACAGTATGCTATCTTTAATTTATAAAGTTATATTTTCGTCAACTTTCAATAATCCAAGGTATTCCCTTATCTCGGAGGAAGGTAGAAGAAGTTAACTTTCCACGTATCTTATACTCGAGTGGTCTAAAGTGACAGGGGGCTTTACTAATTCGTATGCGAAATCGAGAACTATTCTGATAGCACGAGATTAATGCATGTTCTTTATGGCCTTGCGATAGATGTCCATGCTGCTGAGATCGTGCTTGCTTAATTTACGGGTTGCCCGTCTCTGTTTTAATTGCAGTATCTGATTCCGGTTAGTGTCATTAATCTTGTTTTTTAATCGCATATGCAACCTTTGTTCTTTGGTGATGGATTTCAGGAACCATATCTCTATTTCCCATTTTGGACTCGTAGTATGTGAATGCAGATTGATAATGAATCCTTGTGGTCTATTTGCTCGCTTGAATTTTACAAAGTCGCCATACTCATACTTTTGAAATCTTTTTTGGCTAATGAAATCATTGAGCGCGCCAAGAGCGCTTTGTTGAGGGTTTGGGGTAAGAACTACGATATCGATGTCAGGATTATACATCACATCAAGGGCAAAGCTTCCGATGATTTCAGGTTCACCATATTTCATCAATGTCGGAATGACTTTTCCTTCAAGTAATATCTTTTCAGCCTGTTTTCTTCGTTCTGCACTTAATTTCACGAGTCTATTCATATCCTGTTCACTTGCGTCTTTTTTGCGGCTTTCATGACTGCGCGCGCCACAGCTTGCGCAACTCCCTTATCAAATGGTGATGGGATTATTCTTTCGACGGTCGGCTCTTTGACGAATGATGCAAGCGCTTTTGCAGTGGCCATCTTCATCTCAGTATTGATGACACGTGCACGGATTTTTAATGCGCCCTTGAATACTCCGGGAAATGCAAGGACATTATTGATCTGGTTGGGGAAATCGCTGCGACCAGTCGCGACAATGAATGCTCCGGAATCTTTTGCAATGTCAGGCATGATTTCAGGGATTGGATTTGCCATCGCAAAAACAATCGGCTGCGTGTTCATGGACTTGATCATTTCTGCAGTGACGAGCCCGGGCGCGCTCACTCCGATGAATACGTCAGCGCCTTGCATGACTTCGTGAAGTGTCCCCTGCTCATGATGAGGATTTGTTATCTTTGCAATATCCTCTTTTTCAGGATTCATATTCACTGGTCTTCCAGGATAGATTGCGCCACTGCGATCGACAAGAATAATGGTTTTCGCTCCTGCATGCATGAGAAGCCTTGTGATAGCGTCTCCTGCAGCTCCTGCGCCGGAAATGACAATTTTGATATCAGCAAATTTTTTTTCTGCAAGCGCCAATGCATTGGTGAGTCCTGCAAGAACAACTATCGCAGTCCCATGTTGGTCATCATGGAATACCGGAATGTCCAGTTTTTCCTGAAGTCTTCGTTCGATCTCAAAACAGCGTGGCGCGCTGATATCTTCGAGATTTATCCCGCCAAGCCAGGCGCTGGAGCGCGCAACAGTATCGACAATCTCTTCGACATCCTTGGATTTTATTGCAATAGGGATTGCATCGATCCCACCGAATACCTTAAAGAGTGCTGCTTTCCCTTCCATGACCGGAAGCGATGCCTCAGGACCGATGTCGCCTAATCCGAGAACTGCAGATCCATCAGTCACAATACCGACAACATTGCCCTTTGCAGTGTACGTGTAGACATCATTAGGATGCTGCGCAATGCGCCGGCAGGGCTCGGCAACGCCGGGGGTATATGCCGTAGAGAGATCCTCACGGTTCCGGAGCAGAACCTTGGATGCGATCTTTATCTTTCCACGATATTTTTTGTGCAGTTCCACTGCTAATGCATCATAATCTTTTGTAGCCATTTATGCACCTACTTATCGCAGTGATTGCAGTCTGGAGAAATATAAAGGTATTGGTTTAGGGTACGCTCCTGAACCGGGTGTTTGCAAGGCCCCACTCGAGAAAGATGAGCGCGATGCATATGATGAGCAGTCCGATGGTCAGATCAACATCAATATACGCTTCTTGAGTATGCATGCCGATAGATTGATATGCGGCGTTCAGTTTGTCATTGGTCGGCGCTGCATAATATATTCCGCCAGTCTCGTTTGCGATCCGTTTGAGTGTTTTCTCATCGACAACTGAACTGATATTATAATACTCGGGAAGATATCCGATAGGCCCGCTATTGGTTCCCAGGCCCACTGTATAGACAATGACGCTATTCTCCTTTGCGTAGCGTATGGCCTGCGCAATCGGGTCTGTGGTAAAATAACTTGCGGTGTTGCTTCCATCAGTGAGCATGATAATGGTTCGCCCATGCTTTGAATTGAGAAGCAGGTTTGACGCGGTGATGATGGCGCCGGGAATGTCAGTTCCTCCTGTACTCATGAGTGTGATTCCATTGATGGATTGTTCTACAGTAAGCTTGTCGCGTATCGGCAATTGCTCGATAAATGCTGCCCCGGAAAAACTGATGACGCCAACTGCTGATCCTGCGGAAAGATGGTCGACAAATGTTCGCGCTTCACCCTTTGCGGCATCAAGGCGTGTCGGCATAAGATCCTGCGCAGACATGGATGCACTGGTATCAATGGCGATGATGACATCATTATTGCTGCTTTCCCCTTTATACCAGAGTGTGGTGCCGGCGATTGCAAACACGAGCGCAATGATGATGATAATGCGGATGACAAGGATCGTATAGTTATGCGTCACAATCTTTTGCGCATTGACTCTTTTTAATGCCACAAAATTTGCAAATTTGATTGCGCGGCGCTTGGTATAGCGCAGGAATGCAAAATGCGTGATGATCAGTACCGGGATACTTGCAAGATACCAGAGATATTCTGCGTGGGTGAATGTGAAATACATAGATGCCTGCACTCAGCGCACGATCTGGGTAAGTGCCCTCCGTTTGAAGAACCTGACGAGTTCATTATAAAAGTCCTTATCGGTTGTGACCTTGAGAAAATCTGATCTTGTCGCCCGAAAATGTTTTTCGATCATTGCCTCTTCCTCGAGTACATACTTGCGGTATGCTGCTGCATATTGATCAACATCTATATATAGCTTGTCATTCGTATACGGGTCTTCGAGGACATACTGGCCTGCTCCTGCGGGAAGTTCACGGTCGCGCGGGTCGCGGATCATGATCCCGATGATCTGGTATTTCTGCGATGCGATGCGCAGATACTTGTACCAGTCGTCTGCAAGTCCGATAAAATCCGAGATGATGATAATGACTGCACGCTGCTTAAGGAATGTGAAGAGATATTTCATGACATTTCTGAAATCAAAATTTCCCCCGTAATTATTGACATTGGAGAGATCCTTGACGATGAATGCGTGCATTTTGCGTCCCATGTTGATGGGCAGGCGCGTGACCAGATGGTCATTCATCATGCTCAGGCCAACCCCGTCGCCTGAACGCAGGATTGCGTACGAGAGTGAACTGACGATTTCTGCAGCGATCTCTGCCTTCAGTTTCTTCTGGCTGGTAAAGAGCATGCTGTTGCTGACATCCATGAGAAAAAATACATTGACGCTCTTCTCTTCTTCATATTCCTTGACGAGAAGCGATTTGGAGCGCAGGGATGCCTTCCAGTCGATGAGTGATGCGTCATCACCATACTGGTATGCGCGATACCCGGAGAATTCTATACCGTGGCCCTTGAAGCTTGTGGTCCAATTGCCCTCGATGATCTCGCTGAGCACTGACTGTTTTGCATAAATATCTGCCCTGCGGATTCTTGGGAGAAGATCCGCATCGAGTTTTCGTATCGCCATTTTCAGAAATCACGTCATTGCATATGCACTTCCCACCCTCACTGCGGTATGGGAACCTTTCGGAGTATCTCATCAATAATCTTATCAGTGTTCATCTCTTCAGCCTGTCCCTCGTAATTGAGGATCATGCGATGCCGCAGGACATTATGCGCGATCTCTTTGACATCAATCGGCGTCACATACGTCTTGCCTTTCACTAATGCATGGGCCTTGGATGCGATGAATAATGCGATTGTTGCACGCGGTGATGCGCCGTATTCGAGGTATTTTCCGCTTGTGATATGGTACTTCTCATAGTTTCGTGTCGATTCCACGATCCGCACAATGTACTGTTCGATCTTCTTATCCATGTAGATCTTCTTGACATCCTGCTGCGCCCGGATGATATCCTCAGGAGTCATGACCGGCGCAATCTCGAATTCCTCAAATTTCTGGAGGGTATTATTCTGGTGGATGATCTTGAGTTCGTCCTCGATATTCGGGTATTCCATCTTGAGCTTGAACATGAACCTGTCGACCTGCGCTTCAGGCAGCTTGTAGGTTCCTAGACTTTCAATCGGGTTCTGGGTTGCCATTACAAAAAACGGTGTCGGCAGCGCAAAGGATTCTTTACCGATAGTGACCTGGCGCTCCTGCATTGCCTCAAGAAGTGCAGACTGCACTTTCGGCGGAGCCCTGTTGATCTCATCTGCAAGGACAAAATTTGCAAAGATCGGTCCCTTGACTGAATAAAATCCTTTGCCTTCCTCATATGTCGTGATTCCCACAATATCAGTCGGGAGCAGATCTGGCGTGAACTGGATTCTTGAGAATTGTCCGCGGGTGATTTTAGAAAGCGTCCGGACGCTGAGGGTCTTTGCAATACCAGGTACACCCTCGACAAGGACATGGCCGTTGCAGAGTAATGCCTCGATAAGCGCGCTCACGATCTTGTCCTGCCCGACAATGACCTTTGCGACCTCGCTGCGGATCTCTGCGATCTTCTTCTGATAGGATTGGATAGTATTGTCAAACTCTTTGGCCTTAAGAAGCGTATTTTGAAATTGCGCTGCTGCGCTCTGCTTGATTGCCACAAACTCACCTCTCTTCTATCCCTATATTCCTCTATTTAAATAGATTGCGATTACGTTCCATATCTTCACCACTGTCAACATTGAATGCAAGAGTCGTAACTTATCGTATCTCAAAAAGAAATATCACTTTAAGTTCGTTAGAAGGTATAACTAAGTATTTAAATACTCATAGATATCTAAATGGATACTGAATAGTAATAGCTACTTAATCGATGCGATATAATGATCGTTTCGGAGGCATACAAATGAAAAAAAATAAACTATTATCTGGTCTGTTCGTTTTACTCCTAGTATTATCAGTAACAAGCGTTGTTTTTGCCTTTCCTATCACGGGAAGAGTTATCACGGTAAGTTCTACGGAAACCACCATCACGCAAGGGAATGCTTGCGCAACGCCGATATGTGCAGATGATGTCCAACCTGTGGATACAGGAAAACTTGATTCAAATGAGTGTCATGTTTATGCATGTAAAACAGATGCAACAGATGCTAATGTCTGTTGTGAAAGTTTTGGATATGGCGCAAGGATGATTAAGACCCCTTCAAGTTATGCGATGATGCCGAGGAGTAAATGCACCATCGAACCAGGTTTTGTCGGTGGCGGAAAAAATATTGTTGATAACAGTTTCTGTACTCAGACAAACACATCCACTTGCGTCGCTAATAATGGTGCATGCTGCGTAGGGGATGTTTGCGTAAGAACAACAGCTGATTGCACTAACGGTAACACTCCGCAGTTCAAGGGTTGCAGTGATTCCTGTAAACCTGTTGTTGAATGTGTTGCAGATGATAGAAATATAGCAGCCTGTGCCATCTGTGCAGGTGGGACTGATACTGGCATGATTGATGATCATGGCTGCCCGATAATGATCTGTCCGACAGCGCCTACTCCAGAACCTATAGGCGCGTGTTCTAGACCGATATGCAGTAATGACTCTACACCTGTGGATACAGGAAAAGTTGATTCAAATAAGTGTACAATCTACACATGCCCTATACAGGCCTGCCCTGAAAATTGTGTATGCAATGACCAAGCAACGACTTGTCCAACAGTGCAAGGTAAACCTATCGAGGTTGAAATAGCTACATCGCAGGGTCCCAACACGATCTCTGTAGGGAAAGGCACTAATGATGCAATGATCATCACTGAAGGGAAAACCGCGGTATCGACTTCAACGCATTTAGTCATTGAAGACAAGAAACTGATGATGAATACCACACAGGGAACAAAGGAGATCAAGATTATGCCTTCAACAGCTTCAGAAACTGCAATAAACCAGTTGCAGTTAAAGAATTATCAGATAGAATTAAAGGATGTCGGGCAGCCTGTCTATGAGATAACGGGAACGAAAGATGTAAAGGTCATGGGTATATTCAATGCGCAGATGCTGATAACAAGCAGTGTTGATGCAACGACAGGTAGTGTGGGTGTCACCGCCAAGCCCTGGTGGAGCTTTTTAGCTAAAGAATAATTAATTTTTTTTCTTTTACTTATTTTTCTCTTATTATTCCATTTACTTTTTAAATGTCTGCACTCTTACATATCTCATGCATCTCATTACTGAAGGCTCAATCAAATTCTATGCGTCAAAGGCAGATGATGGCAAAATCAGTAAAGAACTTGAGGTATTCTATAATCCGGTCATGAAATTCAATCGTGACGTCTCAGTCCTGCTCTTGAACGCGCTTGACCGTAAGAACTTGAAGATTGCAGACATCATGGCAGGTTCCGGCATAAGGTCGTTACGGTTCCTTAAAGAACTCAATCAGGGCATCATAAAAAAAATTGCAGTCAATGACTACGATGATAACTTTGTCGCGACATTCAAAAAAAATCTTTCACTTAACGCCATTGATGAAGACACGCTCCCCCTTACTGTTGCATCAAAAGACGCCAATATCTTCCTTCGTGAATCCCGCGGGTTTGATTATATTGATATCGACCCATTCGGCAGCCCAAACCCTTTTCTTGATGCTGCAATCGATCGCATTGCACGCAAGGGAATCCTTGCAGTCACTGCAACAGACACTGCGCCGCTCTGCGGGACCTATGTGGACGCCTGCAGGAGAAAATATTGGGCAGAGCCCTTGCGCAACCATTTGATGCATGAGATTGGTCTGCGCATCTTGATTCGCAAGGTCCAGCTTGTCGGGGTCCAGTATGAGAAAGTACTGATGCCAATCTATAGTTATGCAAAAGACCATTATTTCAGGATATTTTTTCATTGCGAAAAAAGCAAGAAGAGCTGTGATGAGATCATTTCCCAGCACCACTACGCGCTTTACTGCAAGGAATGCATGACTGTTCATCCGTCAATTCCTAATCATGGCATTTGCTCTTCCTGCAACAAACCATTCATCCATGCAGGAAAATTATGGACAGGAAGACTGTGGGATGAACCGCTCGCGCAAGCAATCGCAAAGCATAACGTCGAGAAATCAAACACCCGTTTCTTACAGATGATCGCCGAGGAATCACAACATCAGGACATAGGAATGGGATTCTACGATATCCATGAGATCGCAAAGAGGTACAAATTGACTGTTCCCAACTTTTCACAGCTCATGGAAAAGATCCGCAAGAAAGGTTATCCCTGTACCCGAACAATCTTTTCAGAATATGGGATAAAGACCGCAATGCCTTTGACAGCACTTATACTGCTTATGCAGTAACCTATTACCCGATGATTCTTCGCATGTCACTGACTTCGACGGATTGGACGCCGGCAATACCAGAAATCTTTTCCTGGAGCGGCTCCATATCTGCCTTCTTCTCATCGCATAAGAATGTGATATTTATGGATTCGAGCCCGAATGCGACAGGGATGACTTCGACTTTCTTTTGCCGTTCATCAGAAGCTGCGACAATAAACTGCATTGCTTCGTTTTCGATGCGCTTCAAATCCTCTTCAGGACTCTCAGGCATGATTTTGAGCGTGATTATTGCTGTACCCATTTTTTTCCTCGAAAAAACGCGTATGCGTTCTTAGTTTGGTCCCTCAAATCCGCATTCCGGGCACTTATACTTTGCGACTGTCTCGCGGCATTTTGCGCAGCGCGTAATCTCTACTTTGCTGCAGCCCGGGCAGAGGAATGTTGTTGAGCCGATATTATTCATTAATGATGTTTTACAGGTAATACATTTTTTTGCCGTCATAAGATACCACCAATTGTGTTTATAGAAGGAATTTTGGGGTATTTATAAATCTTTTGGGGAGGATAATTGCGCAATGTCCCCCTGGATTGCGGCAATCTGCGCTTTTGTCGCCTTCTCTCCTGCAGCCATGATATCTTTAACATCCGTGAAATCGATGATGGTGGCATTCGTGATATCCGGCTCGATCATCCGCGAGGGTTTTTGCTTGTGATGGAGTTCATGCTCGATGATCTTTTCCTGGCCGATCGATACTGCCTTAAGAAAAATGTCCTTGAACCCGGATTTCGCGCTGATCTCAACTCCTGCCTGCGATACATTGACAAGGATAAGATAATCGACCTTATCCTCGATGAGTTTGAATGGCAATGGATTAATGACTCCGCCGTCCACAAGGATTTTTTCCTCATATTTTTTTGCGCGAAAGATGCCCGGATAGGCAATGGATGCCATGATTGCAGGCATGAGCGGGCCCTTGCTAAACACCACCTCTTTTCCTGCGACGACATCGGTCGCATTTACGTACAAAGGGATATGCAGGTCCTCAAAGCAATACTCCTTTTTCTGATTCTTTCCTGTCTCTTTTTTTCTTTGCCTGAAATACTGCATAATATTTTCCTTTATCCTCTCCGAGTGCTTCTTGTTCTCGATCTTTTGTTTCTGCTCCTCTTTCTTGAGGTATTCCAAAACAAACTGCTGGACCTTATCCCCTTTTGCAAGTCCTGTCCTTGACAGTGAGAAATCAAAGATGTCATAAATATTCTTGATGTTTGCGACGAGTTTTTCGAGCGCTTCAATATCCTGATTATACGCGTAGCATGCGCCGACGAGCGCTCCTGCACTGCAGCCGGCGATATAATCAATAGGGATGTTATGCTCCTTGAGCACCTTGAGTACGCCGATATGCGCAAAACCTCTTGCGCCGCCACCACTGAGCACGAGTCCGATTTTCATGCAATCCCATATAAGATGACTGTATTTATCTACTTTCCTCTTTTACAATCCTACCATGTGCCACAATCCTGAAAATACCGTGAATCCGTCAAATCCGGGAATCGGGATCATGTTGAATATGAAAAGGAATATGTTGATGTTTCTTGTGAGCGTCCAGAAATGGAACGTACTTGTCTTGAGCCGTGGAGTGGTCTTGAGGACAATGAACGCCGTAAGAAAGAGCGCAAGATTGACTGCAGGACCCATGAACGCAATAAGCGTACTCTCTCCGACTGTTGCTGCGCCGCCGATGGAGACAAATGCCGGTACAAAGAATATGAATGGGAAATTGATGAGTCGCAAGACTATGGCGATTGCAAGCCAGAGATACGCGGCATGGAATGTTGCAGAGAGCCCGAAAGAGAGCGCGGTGATCTTGTGTCCGAGTTCATGCAGGATGATTGCAGGGGCTGTGACAAGGGCTGCAAACCAGAAATCCGCCCATTGGAACCCTGAGGCCTTGCGCAGATAGCGTGCGAGCACGTCCTCATTCTTTTTTGCAGTCTTGAATGTATTCATGAAAATAAATCCAATGACTCCAATCATGAGGAGCATATCTACAATTTCCCAAAACGTGATGAACATAGTCGGGGATAGTAACGGCCCCTATATAAATATTATGTATGGTTTATTTTGATAAATGCGTAAGATATTGATGGTTTATTTTGATAAATGCGTAAGATATTGTCCGATCATATATCCTACGTAATTGCTCGCGTAGCTTATTGCTGCACCAAATACTGCGCCAACAGTGACTCCGCCCACAATCCCTACCGTTGCACCACTTGTTGTTTTTACAATATTCTCAAGGGCGCTGTCGCGTGAGCAGGATGAGAGTCCAAATGTGGCTCCGTAACTTATGCCCATGATCCCTCCAAATAGTGCACCTGCTGAACTGTTCACAATGCTCGGGCCATTTGTTAACATGAATTCTACATCACTGGGCAATTGTATTCCTGATGCATGGCAATATCCTCGATACATCCCGGAGTAGAATGGGATTCCTGGTGCTAATATGCGGTATGTAATTCTTTGTATTGCTTCACCGATGGATCGTGGCTTTACTTTTTTGGTTGAGATGAATTTTATATTGTTCATAGTAACCTCCAGATAACACGACTTGTAATCTGAAGATATCCTTATTATTTCAAACTTTCTATAATAAATTAGTTATTTTAACAAAATATTTATAAATAATAGGATATATTAACCATTATGAAGAAGTTATCTGAAAAAGATAGAAAGTTGATGAAATGCCTTGATGAGAACGCGCGTATGCCAATTACACAGATTGCCAAAAAAATCCGGCTCTCGGTCAGCAATACGAATTATCGATTGCAACACCTGCGCGATCACGCGATCATTACGGAATTTTATCTTCTCATCAACCCGTTCGCATTTACCGGGCGATACGATCGCATCATCCTCAAATTGCGCAATGATTACCCCCGTGAGGAACTTATCGCGTACTGCCGTTCAAATCCCCGTATAGGATGGTTTTTTGAAGCAGATGGAGACTGGAATTTCGCGTTTCAGGTATGGTCGACAACAATCACCCAGACACAGCAGGTGCTGCACGATTTTCTTTCCGCTTTTAGCGAATATATCCGAGAATATGTTATTTCTTCGGTCGTTTCAATAAAAAAGTATGAACATCACTTTATTTATCGTCAACAAACAACCTGTACTGCAATCATCGAGACCCCGACTATCGCATTGGACGCCCTTGACAGAAAGATCATTTCACTGCTCTTTCGCAATGCACGCATGACCCTTCTTGAAGTTGGCGCAGCACTGAAAGCCGATTACAAGACCATCGCGTATCGTCTTAAAAATCTTGAAAAAAAAGGCGTTATCATCGGTTATAAAACACAGATCAACAGATTTACGTTAGGATACGACTATTACAAAATCATACTCCGATTCGGATCATTCACGAAAAAGGACATCACGCGACTCAAAGAGTATCTCCTCTCAGATCCTCGCGTGCTATTTATCACTGAGGCTTTAGGATGGGCAGACTTGGAATTTGAGTTCTTCGGAGAGACACAGGATGATTATCGCAAATTTCAGGAGACACTCAAAAAACAATTCGCAAAAGTCATCAAAGAATACGACGTGATCATCCCCAAAAATTTTGAGTGGAACCACATCATCCCCACTACTGCAAAGGATTAGACAATCTTAGATATCAAGATTCGTGACTTCCTTGGCATGAAGTTCGATAAATTCGCGGCGTGGCGCAACCTCGTCGCCCATCAGCGTCTCAAAGAGTTGATCTGCCTCGATCGCATCCTCAATGGTCACTTTCTTGATAGTGCGATGGTCCGGATCCATGGTCGTCTCCCAGAGCTGTTCAGGATTCATCTCTCCAAGTCCCTTGTAACGCTGAATAGTCACCTCATTGCCGATGGTCGCGATAAGTTCATCCTTCTGCTTGTCCGTGAGGCAATACCATTTTTGACTTGCTTTCTTGACAAGATATAATGGTGGCTGCGCGAGATAGATATTTCCGTTCTCAATGAGCGGCTTCATATACCGATAGAACAATGTGAGGAGCAATGTCCGGATGTGTGATCCATCAACATCAGAATCTGCCATGATGATGAGTTTGTGGTAGCGCAATTTCTGGATATTGAACTCTTCTGCAAGACCGCAGCCGAGCGCAGTAATAATATTGGTGATCTGCTCGCTCGAGACGACTTTGGATAGTTTTGCCTTCTCGACATTAAGGACTTTTCCGCGCAGCGGCAGGATTGCCTGGAATTCACGCTTGCGCCCCTGTTTTGCGCTGCCGCCTGCAGAATCTCCTTCGACAAGGAATAATTCGCATTTTGCAGGATCCTTTTCAGAGCAGTCTGCAAGCTTTCCCGGAAGCGTTGAGAATTCGAGCACGGATTTTCTGCGCGTCAATTCGCGCGCCTTGCGTGCGGCCTCCCGTGCGCGTGCCGCAAGGAGTGATTTTTCAATGATCGTCACTGCAATCTTGGGATTCTCCTCAAGATATGTATTCAGTGCAGCGCTCACAATGCTATCGACTATCCCCTTGACTTCGCTGTTGCCGAGCTTTGTCTTGGTCTGTCCTTCAAATTGTGGCTCTGGAACCTTGACTGAGATGATTGCAGAAAGCCCTTCACGGATATCATCGCTGGACAATTTTTCCTTTTCTTTGATATTATTGCTCTTCTCCACATAATTATTGAATGTTCTTGTGAGTGCGGTCTTGAATCCCACAAGGTGACTTCCGCCTTCGACAGTATTGATATTATTGACAAACGAGTACACATTTTCTGTGTAGGAATCATTGTATTGGAACGCGACCTCGACCTGCACTTTGTCCCTTTCCTTGGCGATAAAGACGACTTGGTGGAGTCCGCGCTTGTTCTTGTTGAGGAACTCGACAAAGCTGACGATACCGCCCTCATAATAGAATTCTTTGATTGTAGTCTTGACATTTCCTTCAGTATCGCGCTCATTTTCGGCAATGCGCTCATCTCGGAGCGTGATGCGGATTCCCTTATTGAGAAAGGCAAGTTCACGCAATCGATTCTCAAGGATATTGAAATCATAGACGGTGTCTGTAAAGATAGTATTGTCCGGAAGGAATGTGATTGCAGTTCCGGTGTCTTTGCCCTCGCAAGTGCCGATCACGTCGAGTTTGGTGGTGGGCGCTCCGTATTGATACTTTTGGAAGTGGATCTTGCCATCGCGCTTGACTGTGATTTCGAGTTCTTTGGATAATGCTGAAACAACACTGAGACCGACGCCGTGCAATCCGCCGGAAACCTTGTAGGCGTTCTTCTCGAATTTTCCGCCGGCATGCAGTTTGGTCATGACGACTTCAAGTGCAGTCATATTGAATTTCGGATGCATATCGACGGGGATTCCGCGGCCATTATCCGAGACTGTGATCGAATTATCCTTGTTTATTGTGACATCTATCTTGCTGCAGAATCCTGCAAGCGCTTCATCGATAGAATTATCGACGATCTCATAGACCATGTGATGGAGTCCGCGTGAAGAAGTGCTGCCGATATACATTGCAGGGCGCTTGCGCACTGCATCAAGTCCGCCGAGCACTACAATCTGCGATGCGTCATATTCCTTGCCGCTGGTCTTCTGCGGCGCTGCGCTGGTTGCTGCTGTGCTCTTTTCAGTGCTGTCTTTTTCAGTCATAAGGTCTGCGTCTCCTGTGCATCCGAAGTATTTTTCATCTATTTGTCGTCGGATGTGATGATATTTCTAGAATCATTTTTTGTTTATAAATGTTGCTATTGCAATTTTTTGTTTTTTCCGACGAGAGCTTAGCAGTATATTATGGGTTATCACATTTTTTTTGCAAATATTATTTTTTTGCTTGTTGTTTCATCTGCTGTTGGAATATTTTTTTGACAAAACAATTTAATCAGATATCTGCGCAAAATTATTCTTTTATTTTTCTCTGCGCGCGTTTTTTGCGCAAAACAGTGTTGCAGTTTTCCGACGGGAAAATTCCTGCGCGCGCATTTTACGAAATTTTTTTCTCAAAAACCGTCGATGATGCAAATAAGAAACTATTTAAATGAGTTCTTGCATTTCTTCAGTATTGATTTCAGAAAATCAGACTTGTTGATGCCGTTCATCGATTTTTTTGATTGCATGACAAAAATGACTTCATATCATAAACAATTTTCAGTGCACGATTATTCTACCGATATGCGCTACACATCACACTCTACTTCTGATGATGGTGATGGGGAATGAAAGTTGCAATCCTTTCCAGTGTCTTTCGCAAAGAGGGAGATTTCAAGGAAGTGGAAGAGGATCTCTACACGGTTGGCAATGCAGTCAAGCGCGTTCTTGAAAGTGCAGGACATGAAGCAGTATTCTTTGATGTGAACGAGAAAACATTTGAGGAACTGCGCAATTCTGATATCGAGATGGCATTCAATGTCTGCGAGCGTTTCAATGGCTCAAGCCTTTTTGAACCGCACATCGCATCAATGCTGGAACTGCTCAACATCCCTTATACGGGTTCTGGACCACTCACACTTGCAACCTGCATCAACAAAGTCAGAGTCAAGGAAATCCTGATGCATCACGGAATCCTGACACCGAACTATCAGGTATTCTACTCGCGCAACAAGAAACTCGATCCTGAGCTCAAATTCCCGCTCATCGTAAAACCCGTCTGCATGGACAATAGCATCGGCATCGGTTCAGATGCAGTCGTCAATAATGATGAGGAACTGCGCTCAAAAGTCGGCTATATCCTGCGCACCTATGACCAGCCAGCGCTCGTCGAGGAATTTATTGCCGGAAAAGAGATCACCGTAGGAGTTCTCGGCAACGGACGAAACGCAACACTACTCCCCACGGCAGAAGTCGTCTTCAAGAATTGGCCGGCAGAGGACAACAAGGTTTACAGTTATGAGGCGAAATGGAGCAAGGACTCAGACCAGTGGAAAGGTATCACGATCGAGGTTCCTGCAGATCTGCCTAAATACCAGGAATACCGCATCAAGCGGACCGCACTACAGGTCTATAATATATTAGGAGTCAGGGATTATGGCAGGGTTGACATGCGGCTCAGTCCTGACGGCGTACCCTATGTCCTTGAGATGAACCCGAACCCGGGTATCAGCCCGACAGTCTCCGACGATGAACAGCCCGACTTCATCCCGCTTGCAGCAGAAAAAGCAGAAATGAATTATGATCAACTGATACTACGCATATTTAATGAGGCGCTTGAACGGTATAACATGACCATCAAGATTATGGAAATGCCAAAACCCGCAACTACAGAGAATACACCTATTGCGGTGACAACAGAAGTCGGGACTGCACTCAAGACAGGAAATGGCGAAGTGCAGATTCCTGAGTTGAAACAGAAGATATCGCAGAAAGAAAAACCAGTACGGGTTGATCCAGACATTGTCATCTAAGCTGTCTCTCATACGCATCTCGGAATGCGATGTCATGATCTGGTCGTTGTTTGGGGTATTATGGAAATTATTTCTGACATCGAAAAGGACCGTGCACGTGTTGAATCACTGATACAGGCATATGGCTGCGCTGCAGAACACCAGTATTATTGTTACACGTATAATATAGAACCCTGGGAAAAACCATTCGTCTTTATCTTCGCAGACGGTACAGGAATCCTTGCAAAATATGATCCGCGGTCAAGTGAGTGGACGATCTTCTCAGAGATCCTTGCCCCTCCTGAAAAAAAAACAGAGCGATTGCTTACATTTCTCAATCATGTCTTTGCGGGAAATCTTCCCGTCAAAAAGGTGTGGGTCGAATTGGAATCACAAACACGTAAAGCAGTCCTTGAGACGCTCAGGACGCATCACTCGTATAAAGCAAACAAGATCAATTATACCCTAACCTGGCCGGTTTTTGACCTCTTGGAATGGACCGGCGACACCTTTGAAGGAAAGGATTGGAAGGACATGCGCTATTATTGGAACAAATATTTTCGTGAACACCACGTAGAGTTTGTGTCAGCGCTTGACGTCTCAACAGAGGAATTGCTGCAAGTCGTCGACACCTGGAAAGCGCAGCGTACGACTGGCGATAAGACATTTGCCCATTATTATCGGCACGCAATCGTGCATGGATTCAAGGGATTTGATTATCATCGCATCATGCGCGTCGACGGGAAAGTACAGGCAATCACTGCAGGGTTCTTCCCGCGCGACGGCTACTATTACTCATCGATCGGCATTGCACTGCGTGACATCGATAGGACCGGAGAGATTGCAAATATTGATGATCTCCGATTCCTCAAATCCCGAAACGTTCGAATTGCTGATTTTGGCGGTGGGGAAAAGACACTTACGACCTTCAAGAAGAAATTCCGGCCGACACGTTACTACAAGACGCATATCTTCTCTATTGTATCACGCACAGTCAACACGACAGGAAAAACAACGAACACCAAAGCAGAAGATCCCTCTGTCAGGGACGGCGCGCATTAAAGCGCGAGCGCGCACATAAAAAACGCAAATCATATAAACAGTGCATCAATCCATTATTATACCACATCACACTCCAAAGGTTTCCCATGGTCCCTGAACCACAATTCTTTTTTGACGTCAAATCCGAAGAGAACACGAAGCTGATCAAGGAATGTATTGCACGCAACGGCTATACGCCGGAGCACAATTATGATTATTTTCTTTCCTGCGAAGAGAAAGATCGCAGACTCGTATTCATCTATTTCGGGAATTATCAGGGACTCTTATGCACTGAATGGGATAATCATCTCTGGCAGGTCGAATCACAGATTATGGCGCCCAAAGAGCTGCGCGCATCACTCTTTCTTGCATTCATCAAAAAAACATTCGAGTCCTATCCCTGCAAGAAGATATTTGTGGAATGCATCCCTGAGGTACGCAGTGCAATCATCAAGGGATTAAAGATATTCATCCCTGCAGACGGTGCATATGCCGGAACGAAAATTATCGCCGGAGACATTATTGATCGGCTCTACACCCCTATTATCTCACTTATCGCATGGGATCCTGCCTTGCCGGGTCCGGAGATGAGTAAACTGCGCAAGTGCAAGAATCGCTTCCAGCGCAATTATACTGTTACACTACTTGCCGGCAATGATGCTGCAGCAGTGCCACTTGAGGAATACCGCACACTCGTCCATGCATGGAAAAAGCAGCGCAAGGCGCGCGACCGCGCCTATTATGAAGATTATATCCAGTTTTTCAAGAATGGATTCAAGGGTTCAGACGTGCATTTGGCGCTCCGCCTCAACGGAAGGCTCTGCGGGGTCTCTGCAGCTTGGAAAGTGCCGAATACTGAGCAGACTGTCTATTATGGCATCAACCTGCATGATTATAGTATCCCAGAACTCGGGGACTTTCTGACAGTGATGTTTCTTGAAGAACTCAAGAAGGCAGGATACCACTACATGGATTTTGGAACCAGCGACGAGGGGCTCCTGCGCTATAAGCAGAAATTCAATCCCATCAGCACTTACGAGACAGTCTGGTTCTACATCAGGCCGGAAAAACTGAAGGAATCAAAAGAGCGCGATACTGCGCCAGTCATCCCGCATCAGCCAGCACATCCGCCAATGCCGGATGATCATTCGTGAGAAAATCTTGACTTTACTTTTGGACATGAGTTGAGGAGTACATTCTTACATCCGCTGAAAGGATATCGATATCAGTTCAGACTCATTTCAAAGAATACAATGTTTTCAACTGTTTTATTCGGTATTTCTCTATTTCCTTATCAAATGGCTTGGTTTTTTCTATCAATCTGATTGCATCCGTTATTAATAGATATTTTTTTCCTTTCCATGCATCGGACGGATCTCCTTTCGGTTTGACAAATCCTTTGACTGTACCAACAAAAAAGTGCATCTCTTCGCCTCTAAATTTTGAGTATCTTTTCTTTTGTTTTCTGGTTTTGGCCCAATCAGGTCCCCAATCAAAACGTAAGACACCTATTTTTTTGATGATGTTATCACAGACAATCCCTGCTTCTTCCATAGATTCCCGGATAAGCGCCTCTTTTGGATTTTCCTTTGAATCAACGCCTCCCCCGGGAAAGACCACATAGCCTTTTCTCGTATCCTTTGCCACAATGTATTTATTTTTGTATAAGAAGTAGCCCTCACAATTCTTCCTATAAGGTAGATTTTTTCTCTTCATTTTAGTTTTACAGAATACTGAACTGCTATTTTTGTGTTCTTATCTATCGTCAGTAAAACCAAAGCCCCCGGCGAGAGTTGCACTCGCGACCTTCTGATTTCTGGGCACTGCTGCCTACGAGTCAGACGCACTAGCTACTATGCTACGAGGGCATGATGAGAAGATTTATCCTGTTGTTTTTAAAGATTTAGTTTTTTTTGTCTACAAGAAGATTAGGTGTGCTGCAGCGCTTTGTTTAAGTCCTGTGTGCTTATCACCATGCTTACGGAGAATTTTGCGATGGGGTCTATTACTGCAGTAAGAATAGTGGCTACTATCCCTAACAGCATAAAGACTGCTCCGCCGGCTGCAGTACCGAGACCGGGGTAATCGTTGAATCTGGTATCCGTACCTGGAGCATTGTCCAAAAGCCAATCTACCAATTTAAACGCAGCATTATTCACGATGTTTGTTCCTATGGTCTTGAGGAATACCTGATCGAGAGATATTTTATCTACACTGTGCCTGTCAACCATTCTTCCGAATGAATCCTTTTCAGCTTCAAGATTATTGTAGTATTGATGCATGGTGTAGGGATCGATGATATGATGTTTTTCATAATAATGAAGCATGGTGTTTATTTCTTTTTGTTCCATTTCGATTCTGTCTTGCACTTTTTTGATATTATCAAGGAGCAACGCCGTGTATCGTATATACCAAAGGATTTTGGCGATACTTTTTACCTTAAAAAATTTTGCGAGCTCATCGCTGACACCATCAAGCGTTCGTATATAAAATTTCATTCCATTTTCGCAGCTCTCAAGAACTTTTCTTTCCCTGCTGACAATAGTGTTAAGCCTATCAAGGCTTTCTTTGTCTCTCTTTATCCTCAGATCGCGTATCGCAAGCTGGTGTTGTTCATTTATCGCAACCCACAGGCCACGATTGTCCTTGTCACCAACCACTTGTGTGAATTTTTCGTTGAATGTGCTCGTTTGTTGTGTAAGAAGAATAATACGCTGTTTTATTTTCTCAGTATATTCCATACTAAAATGTATACTATATCTTTATAAAGTTTTCTCTCATGATCCGGCGCCTTTCAACATCTTTTCTTTTTGCCATGTTTAGCTCACGTTATATGTTTATTGATATGCAAATTCCCTCTTGTAATATTCCTTTGCAATCGTTTATGTGTTAAATTTTCGCTCACTTTTGCATGGCAAAAACGACTTTTTGAAAGGATCCTCTCATGATCCGCATCAAGAATCCTGTTTTTTGCTCTGATAACCCATGTCTACAGATTTAGTTTTTGCCTGAGTTCAGCATCAGAATATTGTTTTTGGCATTGCGGGCAGACGACCTTTTTCTTTTTGCCCTTCCGATAATAAGTCCCGACGATCTTATTCATGAATGTCAATTCAATACGTGCAGAACAACTATCGCATTTCATCTTCTTGAGCGGAGTATAAATCCCGCTTTATTCTTTTTGAGGCTTGTTTTTGCAGCATTCTCGCTTGTTTCAAGGGTTGCAAGTATTGTCTCGAGCTGGTCGAATATCTTCTTGATATCTGCAAGGTTTGCCTCGAGTTCCCAGGTGGTCTTGCTCTCCTTACGCTCATTGGTGATCGCGACATTGACCCGATCCGCAAGTTTCTCAATGAAATCCATGGATTCGCGGAGTGTCGGGACATCCTTATATCTCTTGTTCTTGATCATGTTCTTGATATCTTCTAATGAATCTAATTCATATTTTTGCAGCTCAAACGGCGTATATGCCCGATCCTTGAGCTGTGATTCAGAAACCGATTTTTGATATTCTTCAGAGAGTGGCATATGCTTTGTAATGTCGGCCCTCTTTTAAAATGTTATGGATTCGCGGTCTTCTTTGCACGAAGCCGTTCAAGTTCCGGCCAGTCTTCCTCTGCAATCATGTAACCGACGCAATTCGAGGCGCCGCACCTGCAGATATATTCTTCATACTCTTCGTCAAGATCAAACCCATAATTATAGGAAAGTTCTTCTCCGGCGGCAATGTCGCGCGCTGCAGAGATCATGATGCGCGCATCAGTGATGCTGAATGTGCAGTTGGGGTTGCAGGAATGATTGATATATTTTGCCGTATTCTCAGGCGTATCTCCGTCAAGATCCCAGTTTTCATCCAATTCGAATATGTAAGTGAATGCGTGCTGCGGATTTTCGCGATGCGCTTTGTTTGTGGCATCCACCCGGCGGTCACCCTCTTCCTTGCTGATTTTCTCACCAGTATATTCGATGATGAATTCGCCTTTCTTGATGTTACGTGTGGCAAATACGCCTCTATTGTGTATCCCGGATTCCTTGACTTCTATCGGTAGTGGTATTGGTGGTGTGTGGTTCATTGGTACCTCAGGCAGTCCTCATGAAATAGATGAATACGAGGAGTGCTGCAAGAATGACTATAATAAAATAGATTGGTTTACTCCAGCGGTAGATTTTTGCGCCATCAAAATTCCAGAGCGGGATCATATTGAAGAGTGCAAGCCACGCGTTGATGATGAATCCTGAAGTGATGATCTCTAGTGCAATGCCGCTACCTATCTTGAAATAGAGGAATGGAAGCAGGATGAGCGCGATAATAATATTGGTGAATGGCCCTGCAAGCGATATCTTTCCATTCTGTTTGGTGGTGATATCCCCAAAGATCATGACTGCGCCGGGCGCGATGAATATGACGCCGAGCAGGCTTATCAGTATCCCGAATCCGAGCATGGTGAGGTCTGCACGGAATTCTGCCCAGCAGCGGTATTGCTGCGCGACAATCTTGTGTGCAAGTTCATGAAACAGGAATGCGATGCCGACGGTTATTGCAGCAATGATCATGGTTACAAGAAATGTTGTTGTAAAAAATCCGCCAACACCCTTATTCTCATTGATGCCCTGCGCTATTGCAAATGCAAGGCTCACAAATATCCATGCGACAAGAAGGTCCTTAAGCTCTTTTGCTGAAGTGTGCAGAACGAACTTGCCAGTATTGCTCCGGAATACAAATTGTTTATTTTGCTGCATGCGTTGGGGGGATACAGAACTCTTTTTAAATGTAATTGTGCGTGCGGTATGTTGAAAATCAGGTGTGAGGCACTGAAACCAAAGATTTCCAGGTTGATTATGTTGATCATTCAATGATTGATCATTCATGGTTGATTGTGGCTGACTTTCCGCAGCTGATTATGGCCGGCTATCTGACTATAGACAGTACTCATGATATCACTTATCACTACTTTATAATGGAAAAGAAGGGAAAACTTTATAAATATCATTCGGTTTGTGGAGAATAGTATTTGAATGTATGGGGGTTACTATGAACCGTAAATCACTCTATATCCTCTTGGTATTGCAAGCACTCATCATCCTGCTTCTCTGCCTTGCGCAGGGACTAACGAGAACTATCACGCTCGTGGTCTTTGGCATTGTCGATCTTGCGATCCTTATTACACTCCTCATGCGCAAGTGGAGCTTTGCAGAATTCTTCGCATTCACCGCATTCTTCTCATCACTGCTCTTTAGCGCATTCTTTCTGCCCATGGCAGGATTATTGACTATAGTACTTGGCGTTGCAGTCATGATACTATTTCTTGTCGCGGCATGGCTGGACTATATCGAAAATGTTAAATTCCAGCAAGCAGTAAGTGAAGTCGAGGGCGCAAAGCCATTACTTCGCGTGTATGATCATGAGGAATATCCTGAATTGCGCCCTGTTCAATCACCATCAGTGCAACCGTCGCCTCAGAAGCCCGCAGATTCTTCTTCGCTCACTGAAGCGCGTACAATCACACCGCAGACAGAACAACCCGGTCTTGAAGAGTATGATGTTCATGAACTCGAACGCCAGGCAACAGAACTCGAAAAGATCGATCAGCAGATCCGCGACTTCCAGAATGCCATGAAAAAGATCGAGGAAGAAAAGAAGCGGGAGAAAAAGAGTACATCTGCAGTTTCCATGCCTCTTCAAATCACTCCCCTGCAAGTTCGCCCTGCAGCAAAACCGCGTGCTGCGCCACATGCTGCAAAAAAATCAATCTCACACGCTCCAAGACAGGATGCACAAAAGGCCCGCGCGCAGGCAGTCGCGTATGAATTAGAACGTGAAGCACGTGCATTAAAGAAAGCGCAGGAAGATATTGTCAAGGTCCAGAACCGCGCGAAGGTAAAACGTGTTGCAAGAGAAGCTGAAGCATTGCAGCGCGCGCAGCGCGATATCAACCAGATCAAGGCAGCGACAAAGACCATGCAGGTACTCCGCGAGGCTAATGCGCTCAAGAACGCGCAGCGCGATATCAACCACGTCCAAGAACGTGGAACGACAACGAAAATATTGCGCGAAGCAGCAGTACTTGCCCAGGCGCAAAAGTCCATCACTGCAGCAAAAGCAGCGTCTGCAAAGAAAAAACAGAACGCACTTACCCGCGAGGCGCATGAACTCGTCAGATTGCAAAAGAGCATCGATACGCTTGCAAAGGCAAAACCCAAGACCAAGACTGTGCGTGTCGTATCGCCTGCACCTAAAGAGTCATTCTTTGTCGCAACAGACACCGGAACTAATTTTCACGAACCCGGCTGCATGACCATCAAGCATGTAAAAAAGAATAAACTGACACTTTTCACTTCACGAAAAGATGCATTAAAGCATGGCTATCATCCCTGCAATGTGTGCAAACCCTAGATATAAGAACTAAGGTGAAACAATGATTGTAACAACTATCGATAATAAAAAGGTCTATATCACTGAAGAATTGATTAATTATCTAACAAAACAAAAACAGGATACTCAAAAGACAGAGATGTTTCTTCCTGTAACAACTGAAGATGTAAACGTGTTTTTGCTTAATAATCATAAAGCATTGTTTGATTATGACGATAATTTCAATAGCATAACCAAAACTTCTTACCGAACCCAGAATGGCGGACCGAAAATCGATAAATATAACACCCAAGAAATGGAATCTTTCAGCTTGGATTCCTCAATCACGCAATCGCTGACTGAAGCATATCATGTTCGCAGCGCAAAAAATCTTACGGGTAGAGTATTGGGGATTTATGCATTGCCACTGAATGGCGATAAAAAATTCGTCTTTGGCGTATATGCTGTGAATGAAAAATAAAAATAATATGTTGATTAATATTCCCATAATTTTTTCTGCTGTTTCAACTGATTGTAGAGCTTACTCTCTTTCAGGATTCCAGCGATGTCGTACTTGAATCGTTCTTGAGCAAATGCCATCGCGTACTGCATCATCTCATCCATTGACGAGAAATAGATTTGCGTGCTGTTCATTGATTTCTTGCTCGAAAATTAATTATTTTTCGCTCTGTAAATCACATCGGAATGTTTTCGACTATTAAATTGTGATTTTCCCTCACTAGACAACCAGTCGTGAGGTATATAAATCACTTATGTAGTCTCAACTAAGGGTTCCGGTGATTTACATGGATTATCGAAAAATACATATTTGGGAATTTCCTCCGACAAGAACAACAATAAAATTGGATGATACGTTTAGACAGATGTTATTTAAAAAAGCGATTGCTATGTTTGATAATCGAGAAAAATTTATTTCTTATATTAACAGTCAAGCATGGTTTTATGGAATAAAAAGAAATCATAACAGTTTGGCTGTCTATTCGTGGATAAAAGGCAAAAAAATGGACCGGAAGATGCTAAGAACAGTTAACGTTCCATTATGGGTACTTATAGAAATTTCAAAAATACTTTCCAATGCAAAATCTATGGATAACCTCTCTATGCATAATATAGAAAAACATATCCGCTACTATTCGGGATGGGGCAGATCTATTCCTGTTTTTCCTTCCTCGTTACCTTTGATTTTAACGCCAGAGATGTATTCTGTTATCTTCCATTTTTTAGGAGATGGTCATATCGGAAAAACAAACGTTTCTTCATCCTACCGCCAGATGAATCCTTTAGGATTAAAAAATTTCTTATCTAAATTGCAAAATAGCTTCGGAAAATTTGGATATGGATTAAATGAATTTAATAATGGCCGATTGAATGTTCCTAAGATTATTACGGATTTTTATGCCTACTATTTCCTTCTTCCTGATACAGATACTTTCGTATCTTATGTTCCAGAACATCTTAAGAAGTATCCTGCGGACTTTTTGAAAGTGGCATTATTCTCTTTTATTGTTGATGAAGGCAATATCGGTGAAGTGATTACTATCTATTCAAAAAATAAACAATTATTATCGGATATTCATGATATTGGTGAACATTGTGGGTATATTTGTCATCCCATCAGAGAAAAATATGCATGTAAAAAATTTGATTGTTATAGATTCAGTATTTCTTCATACAGTTATCCGCAGATTAAATCTGATATTGCGCGAATTTCACAAATATTTCCAACCTGCGATTTAGCACATAAAACTGCTATTTTCTTAGAAAAAATCCCGAATTCTTCTTTGTCGATGTAATTGATCGAGTAATACACTTTTTTTGAATATTTCTGACACGTCGTATTTGAATTTTTCTTTAACAAATTTTTTTGCATACGTTAATAACTCTTCTTTGCTATTAAATTGTAGCGGATTCGTACTCATAGATTTTTTAGAAGATTCTCGACAAACCCAGACTCCTAAAGGCGCCCAATATTCATCAGTGATGAAACGCAATGCAAGGATTGCAGCCTGCTTTTTCTCTCTCTTCAACTGTTCAAGGATGCTGAGTCGCGCAGCATAATATCCGCCGACAGTGTCTGATGCATAATCCTTTCTTCCTTCGTACCATTCATGATCAGTCGAATACTCGCCGCTCGAGACCCCCATCTCAAAGAGTTCGTACGACCAGGGTTCAGGAAACAGGAGGATCAGATAATAATTGCCCAGGTATCCGGAAAAATATGCGGCATACTCTCCGGTCTTGTAATCCTTGATCTCCTCAATAAGTTTTTTGCCGAGCGTATCATCGACTGCAGTGATGGCCCAGCGTGTAGGGACAAATTTCTTATTGCCGGTGAGCCCAAGATTTCCGGTGCTGAGTATCTTGGTTAAGTAGTGCTGCTCAAATCCATTCGCATGGAGAATCTCAAGTCCCTCGCTGGCCTTCAGATCGTCACTCACAATCTTGTCGACTTTGTGTGGAATCTTGATATTTTCTGTGGCGCGTGCAGACTCCACATTCACTTTTGGGCCGTGCGGCGCTGCCTCCTGATGGAGACTGAGGCTGAACTGCGGTTTTTTCTCTAAGCTCACTTCAGTATCCACTGGCTCTTTTGCAAGCGCGATATCCCGCGCGAGTGCAGTGAACCGGTCATTGAATCCCTTGATCTGCGTTCTAAAATTTGAATTGATGAGGTTTGATCGTTTGGTGATGACATCCTCGATCTGATAATTCTTGTCAGCCCAGAGTTGAGGGTTGTCTGCATCATCCTCTTTGGTGAGTTCACCGGTATTCAAGAAACCAACATTGATATTAGGGTAGCCAAATCTGCCGACAAAGACATTATAATTCTCGCCAGAGAACTCTTTTTTTGCCTTCTCATTGAATTCCTGTTGGATCTTGATCTTGTCGCGCAGGATGCAATAGCACTGCCTATGGATAATCTTGTTTCCGCACCGCGGGCAGATTGAAGGGGCGACGTGCATGAAGAAAGAAAGCGGTTGATGTTTATATTTTTGATGATGGTTTTACTCTAGCGCATCGAATTTGACTATACTGCTCTCATTATCATAATATTCATGAGGAATATTTTTGATTTTAATATCATATTCTGCAAGCTCCCTAATTGCGGCTGTTGTGGGGCACTTTTGGAGAAACAAGAATGTCATCTCTTTATTTACATTACCATAAGGTCCTGTCATAATATCATCCATATATTCTAGTCTTCGATGGAAATCTTTTATGGCGATATCATGGACGATGGCTTTATCGCCTGAAGTCAGCTCTCCTTCAACTAACTCCGTAAGGTATCTTGTGACTTCAGGATAATATTTTTCAGGAGTAATCTGCGTATAGAGGAACACGTCTATATTATGCAGACACTGGAAGAACTCGCTCGTGGCATAGTATTTCCCCTCTTTTTTTATAATATCCGGTGATCCTCTCGGAGTGATCGACTCTAGTTCGTCAAATGTTTGCAATGCTTCTCTATTTTTCCCTTCTTTTAACAGCGCTTCTGCTTTTTCTTTGAGTGGTTTTACAACATTGTTATATAGAGAATGATTCTCATCAGTATCAAAAAACGTGTCCGAATATGGCAAGATTCTCATGACTGATACTACTTCATCTTTATTTAGTTTTTCAACTAAGGATTCATCCATGATAATCGTGGAATTCGCGGATTTATAAACTTTACCCTTAACAAGTAGTTACAAAGAATTTTTTTTTAGCACTTTATCTTCTCCACAATGTTTATAAACATTCCATTAATCCGTGATATGTGGTATCATGTTAACGCAAAAAGAGCTCGATGAATTCAAGGACGCGCTTCTTTCTACAAAGCGCCCGCTCATCTATTATGATGATGATTGCGATGGGCTCTCCTCGTTTCTCCTCTTCTACCGGTTCCTCAAGAACCATTGCGAGGACATCAAGGGCGTTGCAGTCAAGAGTACGCCAGAACTTCAGGGCGAATTATTCCTCAGGAAAATTGATGAGTTCAGTCCTGACAAGGTGTTCATTCTTGATAAGCCGCTCGTGAGCCAGGAATTCATTGATGCAATCAAGGTTCCGCTTTACTGGCTTGACCATCATCCCCTGCAAAATCATACTGGAGTTCATTATTTTAATCCGCTCAAGCATCCCGATCCGCATCATGTCCCGGATAATCGTCCGACAACCTATTGGGCATACCGGATTCTTGGCGAGGATGCAAAGGATGATTTATGGATTGCAATGACTGGCTGTACTGCTGACTGGTTCATCCCGGAATTCAAGGACGAATTCTCTGCTATGTACCCTTATCTGCTTCCGCCGAATCTGAAGATAAGAAATCCTGGGACATTATTGTTTGAGGCAGATATCGGCACTCTTGCAACGATATTCCAGTTTGCGCTCAAGGGGTCCACGACAGAAACAAATAGCTGCGTGAAGATATTGACGCGGATCAATGACCCTTACGAGATATTGAATAAGACAACGAGCCAGGGGAAATTTGTCTACAAGCACTATCAGAAAATCAATGCAATCTATGAGCGTATCCGTGCCGGGGTCAAGGTGACGCGCTCAAAACTTATTTATTATGCCTATGAGGATACGCATTCCATGACTGGCGATATCTCTAATGAGCTCAACTATTTTTATCCGGATAAATTCATCCTTATTGCGCGCATCAAGGGTGATCGCAGGATCTGCTCGCTTCGCTCAGAAAAACTCAATGTCCGCGCAATCCTGGAAAAAGCGCTTGTAGGTATCAATGGGCATGGCGGCGGGCATGAACATGCCTGCGGCGCTTCTGTTATTGCCACTGATTTTGACACCTTTCTTGGCAGGATTCGGGAACAACTCAAGAAGTGATGTTCTTTACCGGCATTTTGTTTGATTGTCCTTCAGGTCATTCTCCTATTTGCAAACTCTTTACTCTGTATTTAATCACTATATAGTGACTACAAATAGAAAAATTTATAAATGTGGTGTGTTTATAACACTCGGGGGCCATGATGAGGTATCTCATTCATAGTTGCTCTGCTATAGCTTAATAACATATTAACAATGTATTAACAACATCATAAAGGAGTATCATGCCATACGCAATATCATACATGGACAAGATTCTAGACGCATTTCGCGACAGATTGTCGGAATTACGCACTGAATTATACCGTAACCCTGCCTATAAGGATATGGCTCCTGGCTCTGTTGTTTCCCAGCAGGCCCAAGATGAACTGTGGAAAAATTTCTTGGACAGTTATTACTGGCGTCCGGGAATTCTTGAAGCAGACCGGCATCATCGACCGCTCTCTACACGACCCATCATGCTAGACAATGCGATCTCAACAACTCAACTGATGGAATTATTTGTCGTCGGATTTCCCCAGTATATTGATGCACGGGAATCAGTGCTCCGCAAATATTTCGAGGAGCGTGTTGCGTTCGGAAAGAAAAATGAATTGAAAGGACTCTCCATTGATTATCGGCTGAATCTGTCAGTGCAGACATTGAATAACAAGATTGTAAAGTCGCTTGACTTTGAAAGCAAAGAAATCTATAAGATCATCGGCTCTACGCGCAAGATCACCGACGACATCTATTATATTACTGAATCTGAGACTGATAAATTCCTCGAGGTATATAAGTCTGAGATCATCAAACAGTTGTATGATATTGAACCCGGCGCAGAGGGTTTTGTGGTCCTTGCAACCCAGAATGTCCTCTATGCCTCTGCAAAAAAAGGATTGCTGGGAAAACCTGTAGGCCCGCCACTCTACCAATACCAGACCCGAGTCAAGCGGTCCATGCGTGAAGGGGAAAAAACCATTGATTTTCTTACCGGAGTGCGTTCACGAAAACTTCCTGATCCTATTGCATCGCTCGAAACTGTGCGAACAGAACAGATCCCTCGAGTAGTACGGTATATTCAGGAGACAAGTGATCCTGCGTCTTACTCTTTCGAATTGAAACCCAGCACCAAACAGGTTGCTGAATTGATAAAAGCAAAACCCTATCTTGATCACGAAAAGATCTGGGAATACGTCGGGCAGTTCAAGTTTATGGATGAGCATATCCTGAAAAAATCCGTAGCGGAGATCGAGCAGGAATACGCGCGCATCAATGCTGCTGCGCGGAATGCTGCGCGCAAACTGCGCAGAAAAGAATATTCCTGCAGTGAAGAAGAGGAGGTGCTCAAGATTTTTGCGCTTCCAGGGATTTGGATTGACACTTCTCCAAAGAATGCGCGCGGGATCAATCTGGAAATTATCCTCCTGAATCCTGAACAGTCACATATCTATAAGGTCGAGATGCCGCATGATACTGGTTATGTGCATTTTCGTGCAACAAAGCGCAAAGAATCCCATGTCCATAATTACTCTGAGCATCTTGAACACCGTCTCCACGAATGGTTTTCTGATCTCTTCCCCACAACCTATGGGCAAAAGATTATTAATCTTTGAACAATCCTTGATCTTTTTTTGATCTTTAGATATCTCTTGTAATCTTCTATTTTTTAACCCCTATACAGTAGCTACAAAACGAAAGATTTATATATAAGTTCATATTATAGTTACTATTGAGTGGTTAAATATCGTTGGGGGATTATGATGAATCACACTATCATCATGCAAAAAATGACTCGTGTCAAACGGGTTTATGCAGCAAAAGACGTTTCAGATATGACTCTTGACGAGATCAACGCCTTTATCGAAAACGAAGGAATCACCTATTCCGGCGATTACGGATTCAGGGTTACTGACTCTGTACAGCTCATCCACAGTCTCAACTAAATCCACATAACGCTCATATGTTCATCATATGATTTAAGCACGAAGAACTGTTTCCATCAATCACCTCACCCTAAAACACACTCGTGTTCTGTTCTTCGTGCTTTTATTATTTTATTTCTTACTCTATTCTTACTTCTTACCTCTCTTGTTTCTCCTTCCACTTCTTGTTGGTCAAAAAACATTTAAACCGCAGTCATTTCCCGCGCATACCTATGAAAATCCCGCAGGAATTCATCGCTCATAATCCTATTATCGAACTGGGTCATATCAAACAAGGAAGCAATACGTCATTACTCAAATACGTTGATTCTCCCATAACATTCGATCAACTATACCATATAACCAAGACGATAAGAACACCGGATAATGGTCGCGATATCTTTGGTCGCGGCCAGGCGTATCGCAGCAGCTGCGGAATTGGTTGCGAGCGTACCAGTCTTGAAGAGCTTGCAGGTATTACCTTCAAAAAAGAAACGCACTTGATCCGGCTCGTCCAGGATTTATACATCGCAAAACAATTCAGCGAAGATAAAGGCATCGCCTATGATTATGTCCGGTATGACCGTTCGGGGCATCTCATAACTGATTTTATCGCAAAAGAGGGCGGCTACCAGAAAACAATGATCAATGTTGCAAGATTTTTTGATCTCAATTTTTTCTCAGGATCGCATGGTACAATAAAGAATCTTAACGCAATCACCAAAGCAGGCATTCCTGCAATTGTCTTCAGAAAGCTCAACGGGAAAGATAAGGGTGATGGGCATTATATTCTTGTATACGACGTTGACATGCGCAATGAAATAGTTTCGCTCTTTGATCCGAAATATCGTGGCGAGCGCCCGCATGACAACCTCGAACATAAGGGGGGATATCTTACAGAATCATTCGAACGCTTCACCGAACGATGGTCTTATGTGATGCCGCTTAAACCCGGTTCGAAAAAAACTGTCTCTTTCAATTATTATATGTTCTTCTGTTTTAAGGATGAGCGCCCAAAGCATCCGGGTAAAGGGATATACTATGGTTAACCTTTGATCATCGCATAATCCTCGAGCATGATGCGATCAAGATCTGCAAGATCAGTCACCTTATACAGTTTGCCACTGCCGATCTCGACGATCTTCTGCGCAAGTGAAAGTCCTTTCTCATCAAGATTGATACCGACCAGCGAGATCGTGATCCCTCCGGCACGCGCCTGCGAGACTGCCTGCAGTGTTTCACGTTCAGGAATATCGCCTTTGGTGGGCAGGGCGTCAGTGAGAAGAATGAGATGCTTGGTATCGTGTTTGGGAAACAACTCTATTGATTTGGTGACGCTCCGGGCAATATCGGTTTCCATTGATGCACGGATATCTGCAAGTTTCCGGAGTATCTGCATGAAATCCATCGTCGGTGGAATCGTATCCTTGATGTCTGAACCGAAGACCACAAGCCCCACGCGATTCTTTTCAGTGATTGCCTTGAATGCAAGGGCAATCCCTGCTTTTTTTGCAGTCTTGAGCTTTTCACCCTTCATGCTTCCAGAAGCGTCAAGCCCATAAATGATGGAGATGCGCCCTTCATTGTCGCGAATGCTTGACTTCCAGTCGCTGTTCTCGACTGTTGAATGTCCACGTCGCAATGTTGTCTTGATGGTCTGTTTGAGCGCAATGTCGCGGTAATGGTCGCGTTGCCGTCGATACTGTTGATACTCTTCCTTATCGCCATAGAACATCTTCTTCTTGCTCTTGTGCTCACCAAACCCTTTCGGGGTGAGATGATCAAGTTCCTCGACATAGAGTACCAGTGCAGAGAGCGCAATCCCTTTATCGGTAAGTTCCCCTTCTTTATTGAGAAACCCTTCGTCCTGCAACCGATCCATGCGATCGTCAATCCGTTTCTTGAGCTCGCGCTTGAATTCAGGTATCGCAATATTTTTTTCGACATAATCAGGACTATACCTGGTAAGTTCCCGGATGATGGTTTCACCATACAATTTTTTGGCGAGCTTGAAATCCTTGACAAGATTAGTGAATAATAAGTCAGGGGTGATGCTGCCGATGCCCTGCGTGATCGCCTCGGAGAGCAGTTTCCCGTCGCTGATCTTTTCCTTGTCATCCTCGAGAATACTATGCATCAATTTGTCTTCATCAGTCTGCTTTGCAAGCTTTCCCTTCTTCTCTTTGATCTCGTCGAGTTTAGGGATGATGCGTTCTGCGTCCGCATCGTTTTGGGTCTCCTCGACGCTAGGTCGAACCACCCTTGCGCGCCTTATGTTTTGCGTACTGTTCTTCAATATACTGTTCTGGTGTCTCAAGATACTTGACTGATGGTTTTAGCTTGATGCGATGGCTGAGCACTGAGATCATGATCTTATGGATATCCTCTGGCGTCACACTGTCCCGCCCGGAAAGCAGGGCGTATGATTGCGCGCGCTCGTAGATCCCGAGTGTCGAGCGAACAGAAGGTGTTCTTTCAATATTCGGATCCTGTCGTAGTCCCCGGATAAATTGGATCATTCCCTCAAGAATCGAATCCGAGAATTCAATGTCGGCGATCCGCTTGCCTTTGAGAAGCACTATCGCTTTCTCAATATCAAGACTCTCGGGGTGATGCATATAGATCATGTCAAAGCGGTCAAGAAAGACATCGCTCAGTGTCTCAGTGGAACTGTCCTCGGGATTCATGGTTCCGATGAAGATGAATGATGCAGGAAAATCAATATGATAGCTGCCGATCGTGACCTGCTTTTCTTCAAGCACCTGAAGGAGTGCATTCTGTAGTTTTTCGCTGCAACGGTTGACCTCGTCAAAAAAGAGGATGCCGTTGTTTGCGCGAAAGATCTTTCCCGGGCTGAATGCCTCGATACTCAAGGGGCCGTATTGGAGCGCCTTACTTGGATCAATGTCTCCTAAGAGATCCTCTGCAGTAAGATCAGGAGATCCCTGGATCCTGACGAATCGTTCATTGCCTGTAATTGTTATAGTCTCTATTTTTTCATGCCGCTTTGTTTTTTCAATGCAGGAAGGACAGATAGGATGATTTGGACTGCAATTGAACCCACAATCGTTGACGGTGAGTTCCGGAAGGATCTTTGCAACATTTTTTGCAAGTGTGGTCTTACCAATACCCGGGCTTCCGACTATGATCACATGCCGGTTCATTAAAAGCGCAGATTTCAGATCTTTCTTTACTGGTTCCTGCCCTAAGATATCGTCGAATGTCTCCTGTAGAATGATGCGTTGCAATGCTTCAGTACTGTTCTTCATATGTTTTCCCTCCACTGACCGTTCATACAAACAGGGAATATTTTAAAAATGTTCCTAAAATAGGTCACAGTACACACTGCTATACCCCGATTAATCCGATGATTGTTATCACGATTGCACTCACGATCGGGACGAGAAAATTATCGTCGATGTCGTGACCAAAAAAAGTGATGTCGGCTGATTCGAATAGCATTGCAATGATTGCAGCCCCAAGCGCATCATACCAGGGAACAAAGAGCATTGCGCCAAGCGTTCCGCAGATAATTCCTGCAATGGTCCCCTCGAGGAGCCGATGCGAATTGAAGGGATGCCTGATTCTGCCGTAATGCATGCCTACAAGTGCCGAGATGCTATCGCCGAGCGTCCAGATCGCAAGGGATGCAAGGATAATATTTTTTTCAAAAAAGAGAAGGAGCAGTGTCACTGCAAGAAAGATGGTAATAACTCCGCGCCCTGGGATGAATTCCCGATGATGCGGCCGCTCGAACCAGTCAAGCAGTGGCGTGATGATAGGGATAGTTATGTTTTTTGCGACAAGCGAAATGATGACTCCTATCATAAGAATAATTCCTGCGCTTATCCATGAGAGGATACTCAGATATATCAGCGTTATCAGCACTATACCGAGCGCAATATGGAATAATTTTCTGCGTAATTCAAACCAATCAACAAGTGTCTTTTTTGTTTGCATAGTTCTTCTCGCAATACTCCTGGAATCGCGCACACAGCGTTCCGATACTGTATCCGAGGATTCCTCCGGCAACTACATCACTAAGATAGTGTACCCCAAGATAGATCCTGCTGAGTGCAACAAGGAATGCAAGCGTCCACCACACTGCCTTCCATTTTGGAAATCCTCTGTTGAGAAATGGGAGGAGCAGGAACGCAAATGCTGCATGACCTGAAGGGAAGGATGATAACGAGACATTGACAAGCTGGCTTCCATGATACGCGATGAATGGCCGCGCGCGATCAGTCACTGCCTTAATGATATAGACCAGCGCAGAGTTCGCAATGAATGCAATCCAGAAGAACTGTGTATCCTTACGGGTGATAAGAAACGCTGCAGTGATGATGATTGCAATAATGATTGCAGGCATTGCCTCGCCGACAATAGTGATGCCTTTGAAAAATGCCGTGAGCACTGGAATGCGCAGTGATACTGCAGCGTCATAGGCTGCGTGGTCGAGAATAAAGCTTGCAAGTATCGCAAGGACAATCAGTGCCGCGATACCAATGGTTTTTATCTTGCGTTTCATCATCACATACCTATCTTTGTTGGGACATCTTTGTTTTCATTTATGTATCTTTATTTCTGCGACGCGGGAAGCGATAAAATCCTTCCTGAATAGTTCACTCAGATACTGCGCAGGTGTCGTATATTTCCGTTTGATGATTGCAATGGCGTGATCGCCCCGGATACTGACCGCTTCGCCCTGCGCCCGATGTTTTTCCACAAAGCGGTTATAATCTGCGGTGATGCGGACCGGCGGTCCCTGCATTTCGATCTTTGCGGGCAATGATTCTTTGGCAGTGATCATATAGATGACTGCGCTTCTCTTTTCAAATGCAAAATTCCATCCTGCGCCAAGAATGACAAATCCTTCAAGTGTAAGATGCCGGGTGAGCAGTTCATACACTTTGAGTACCTTTGTACCGACAATATCCTTGCTCCCGTCAAGTGTTTTAATCGTGATGACATCGGTCTGCAGATGGGTAATCTTCTTTGCAGTCTTTATCCTGCGCAGCGTCGCAGCAATCTCTCTTTTAAGGTTGAACGGCGTTATCTGGAAGAATTTTTTGTCCGGCTGGTCGAGAAACTTCTTGCATGCAGTAATGAACATCTCAAGTTTTTCCTTGCTGAGGGCTGCGGCGGCATTGCGATCCGCCTGGATGGGATCGACGATGATGAGTGGCGTTATTTTGCTCTCATTCAATTCCTTGAGCGGATTTTTAAGATGTTTCTCATGATCAATGATGATCGGCATATCTTGCGGCGTTATTTTTGCAAACGCGACTGCAAACTTTGTGAATGATCCATAATGAATAATGAGGATATCAAGGATGTGCCCGCTAAACCCATTGATATAGGATTCTGCACCATATACGCCATTTGCCTTACAGAACTGTTTTGCAAGACGTATCTCATCTTTTAATCCCGGATTCTTTGCAGTATATGTATTGACCCAATTAACATGTTCCGGGCTCAGGTCAGTCACATTCTCTGCATCCTGGTAATCCTGCGCGTGGATCAATAGGACTGGAACAATCTCATACTGGAGTGCAATCTTCTGTTTTTGAAATATGATCTGTTGCGTGCATTGGAAATAATCCCTGCTGCCATGAATGCGCAAAAGAGGAGTCATCCCCTTAATCTTGCATGCCTGCAGGACATCATGGGTGATGCGTGAGATATCCTTGCCGCGATACGCAGTATTGAATCGCACGAATAGATCAATATCATGATTGTTTTTGAGAAATGTCTCTTTTGCAGTGCTGCCGCCCTTGACGCAAATCGCAGAAATCCCTGCGCGTGCAAGCTGCGCATTAATGATTGCAACAGTCTCATCAACAATGTGCAGGATACGCAGGTCTGGCCTGGTCGATCGTTTCACCTGCTCAAGAATGCGCTCCATCCGGCTCTGCTTCATCCTGCTACTGAACCGATTGGCGTTTAAAAAGTTTTATGCTTTCTTCACCACTGAATCAATTACTGCAAAATTTATGGGTGTATGGTCATACCGTACTTCTGTTGCCCTGCGTGAAGCCCATTGAAGCGAATAATAGAAACATTAATAAATGGGTTTTTCTGATAAAAAAGCAAAGAGGTGTGGTGTGGATTCACTCATTATACAGTTCATCTATCTTGCAATCATTATCGTATTGGGGGGAGGAGTGCTTTACTTGCGCCGAAAAGCATCCGGAAATAAATCATTCTACAAATTCGTATTAATCATCCTCGGACTTCTCCTTGCCGCCTATACTGTCAACGGCACGTCAATCATTCATTTTGACCGGTATTTTTTGGGAAGTGTCGGAGTCCTGCTCCTTGTCATACTCATGTTCGAATTGAGTGTACGGCTTAACCCTGAAAATATCCGCATCACCAGAAAGCACCTGACCCGTATTGGACTGCTCGTCATTGCAAACCTTGTCATCATCACGCTTCTTGCAACAGTGCTGTTAGGGATTGATCTCGTGCAGGCAATGGTATACGCGCTCATCATCTCCACCATCGAATTCTTTATCATCGAAGAATTGCGCGCTGAAGGCGACCTTGCAAACCCGCTCCTCTTGCTGTTCAGCTTTCTTGTCTTCGGGTTTTATGTCTCAATGCAATCAACATTCTTCTCATTGCTCTATTTCCTACAGTACCTGCTCATCGGACTCGGCATGGGTGTACTCGTCGGGATCCTGGTGTTCAAATCACTCAAGCATCGCAGAATAACCTGGTTTCATGAACTTGCGCTTATTGCCGCTGCGCTCACTCTTTTTATCTGCACAGAATATGTGAATGGATCTGGCCTTTTTGCAGTCATGGTCATGGGGATGTTTTATGGAAACAGTTTTGTTCGCAAGCGCGCAGATTACAAGAGCTTTTCACCATTCATCTTTAAATCACTCGAGATGCTCATCTTTATCCTCATCGGATTTGCAATTCCCCTGCTCTTGTCGTGGAAGACATTTTGGCAGAGCCTCCTGATATTCGTAGTCTATTTAGCACTCCGCTTTGTCGTCATTACGCTTGTCCATAAATCCTATTCACTCAAAAACAAGTTTTATCTGACCATCGCGCCCAAGGGCATGATCCTTGGAATCATGATTATCCTGCTCTCTACGTATCTGCAGGGATCGACAGCACTCGTCAATTCCCTGCTCATGATCCTACTACTCTCACTGATCGTCTCGACGATTGCAGAACATCTGGAGCATAAAAAGATAATGCGGCTTGATAGGCTCTTTGAAGTTCTGAAGAAAATCCGCTTCGGGCGAAAACAGGATCTGAAACAGAAACGTTAATCTGAAACAGAAACGTTAAATAGGACGCGTACTTCTTTCAAGAATGATCCATATCGGCCCCGGGGGAACCGGCGGGTTAGGGTATGAAGAAGGATTACAGTATTGTCATCAGCATAAACTCTCCTGTCTTGAGGTGGAATTCACGCATGGCGTGCAGATGAGTCCTGCGACTGCAAAATCCGTCGGAAGAATTGCAGAAACAAATAAGGTGCTTCTCAGTGTTCACGCGCCCTATTTCATTAATCTTGTCTCCAAAGAAAAGGAAAAAATCATTGCAAGCCAGAAACGGATCATTGATTCCTGCGCGCGCGGAAATTATTTTTATTCTGCGCTGTTCAGGAAAAAGGTTCCTATTGTCTTTCATGCAGGATACTATCAGGACATCGACAAGAGCGATGTCTACGAATCAGTGAGAGACAGGATTCTTGAATTGCAGGAAGTCATCGCAGAGCAGGATTGGAATGTGCTGTTATGCCCTGAACTGACAGGTAAACCCACGCAATTCGGTGACGAGAACGAACTCTTGCGCCTCGCGCAGGAAACAGGATGCGGAATGACTATTGATTTTGCGCATGTTCTTGCGCGATACAATGGCACTGTTGATTATGCATCGCTCATCAGGAAATTGCCGCAATCATTCCACGCCCATTATTCCGGGATCAATTATGGACTTAAAGGCGAGAAGAACCATGTACCTGTGGATATTGCCGCATGGAAAAAAATCGCGCTCCTTCTCAAAAAACATGACAAGAATGTCACACTCATCTGCGAGAGTCCGGATCCTTTAAGGGACGCGGTGAAGATGCGAACATGGGTCCCTGCGGTTGCGCGCCGCTAGGGAAATGGTCCTCTGTCAACAATGCTTCCATTGCTCACTTGCTTTATCTCGACCAGTATACGATCCATATCTCCACTTGCAGTGAAACCATAATCTCCGATGGTTCCATGATATTCTTTGAGATTATACATGTAATTCTTGATGCAGTCGGTCTTTATTCCACATTGCATCAGTGCATCCTTAAGGATATAGACACGATCATAACTGGCGCCAATAATATACTCATTGACCGGTGTTCCCTTTTCCTCACGGTATTTTTCGAGAAGCATCCTTCCTGCAGTCGTCGTGAGTCCTCTTGCATCAAGAAACAATGTTCCGTCGACTGCAGACCCCGCAATAGCTATGGCTCGTGGACTACTGAGATAATACGCGCTGTAAAACTGCGCGGTAATGCCAAGTTCTCTTGCCTGTTTTGCGCACAACCCACCACTAGTATCATCTTGAGGATTGATGAATAGTGCGTCGGGATTTGCATCTTTTATCTTGGTGAGTTCAGCTCTTAAATCCTTTGATCCGGAAGCAAACACTTCGTCGGCAACAATGTGCGTCCCTTGTTTTGCGGCCTGTATCTTGAATAATGCACGAACACTCATGGCATATTCGGTATTTTCACTAATTATGGCAACTCTTTTATATCCGTTACGCGCAATGAACTCTGCCATTGCAGGAGCAAAATCATTATCTGTAGGAGAATTTCTGAAGATATAGGTTCCTGCATCGCTAATCGCAGGATTACTCGATGACGACGAGAACAGTATAATTTTATGCTCTTCAGTCAATGGCGCCATCGCAAGTGTTTCCCCGCTACACGTCCCTCCTAAGATTATTTTTACATGGTCTACAGTTATGAGTTTCTGGATGGCAGACACTGCATCCTTCCCGTTACATTTCCCGTCTTCTGGAATAATTCTGAGCAGGCGTCCATTTATGCCGTCATTGCTGTTGATTTCTGTTGCAGCAATCGTCGCGGCATCAAGTTCTGCCTGTCCTATTGCTCCTGCATCTCCACTGAGTGGACCCACAAACCCTATCGTTATTGGATCATGATTTCCGGTGACTTGTGCAGTTGGTAACTTAATAACAATAAGCGCTATAATACTTGCAGCAATGAGTACTGTAACAATCGCAGCGATAAACAGCGTTTTTGCATTCTTTTTCATGAATAACACCCCCTATTTTTTCATCTTTTTCAGTGCAGGATATATGATCAAGTGATGTATGATCATATTTTTTGTTATCCCTTACAAGTAAAGATAAATTGAACTATTATTTCTATTTTTTATCGGAATATTCCGATTATTTAAGATTTCGAGAAATATATGGCAGTACTTTCTCCTCTGCTTTCGCAAGATGGAATTGATACGTTGAAAGCGAGATTTTCATCATTTTTGCAAGCTTTTCAAGCGTGATATGTCGGGGATATCCGTAATATCCGTTTGCGATCGCAAGATCGAGCGCTATCTTTTGTCTTGCGGATATCTTTGGTAGGGTTGAAAGAATCATAAAACTAGATACGTGCTTCTTCTTCAAATGATACACTTTAAAATTAACTGCCTTCCACTGATGCGCGAGCTTGATAATCTCTTCAAGCTGTTTGCGCTCAGGGCATGCAATCTCCCAATATTCAAATCCTTCTTTGTCGACGAACGCAGGTGTAATATACAATAATTTAGGGTTATAGACAAGTTGTATCGCTTTGGCGCGCGGCGCACTCAGCGGTTCTGAATAAATAAACGTAAACGCATTGACGTGATGTTCAAAAAAATGCTTTTTCTTATCCATCGCAAGTGACTTGAAAAATTGTTTTTGTTGTTTTTCATTTCCGTCGACAGTGCCAATACTGGTCACGAAAATTCGCCCGTTCTCTATATAATGACTCAATGCATAGTAATGGATTGTTACCCCAAATTTTTCTGTGCGCCAACTGAATGGTCCGTCGTTCTCTTTAGCCCTAATTTTTAGTGCCCACATCGTACGTCAAATACTCTAGGAATATTCCGATATATAAAACTTATGTGCGTATGGTATTGACCGCTATGGTGGTCGGTCGAGTTCGCGTATCCAAAAGTCACCTTTATAAACCCCCTTTCGATTCTTCATGTATGCAGAAAACCCGCGTCATCCTGGACACGAATTTTGCAATGATTCCCGGGCAGTTCAGGGTCGATATCTATACAGAATTCGCGCGAATCCTGAATTTTCCGTATGAACTTTGCATCTTCAAGGCAACACTTGTTGAACTCCAGAAACTTGCAAAAAGCAATGGAAAAGACGGTGCTGCAGCAAAACTGGCATTAGTGCTCATAAAACAGCAAAACTTAAAAATACTCCCTAATTCCTTTAAAAATAACGGTGTTGAGGAGCACTATACTGACGCAATCATCGTCGCAGAGTCCACACCCCGCGACATTGTGTGCACGCAGGATAAAGCGCTCAAGCGTGCGCTTAAAGATAATAACGTTGCAATCATAACGCTCCAATCACAAAAACGGTTAGGATTATCCTGACCCATTCACTGACTCATTGTTTTGCATGACTTAATGCTTGAAAACGGAGGTAAACATGTACTACAAAACCAAAGTCCAAGATTATGTACGCGTTCCGCCCAGCTCGTTTGGCGATGAACAAAAGCTTGCAATAATCAAGGAATTAAAAAAGAAATACAGCGGTTATATCAGTCCGGAATTAGGATTTGTGATCGATGTCTCAGGAGTCGAGGAAGTCGGCCAGGGACTTATACTTGCCGGTGATGGATCAACACATTATCAGGTCACATTCTCTATGATCACATTCAAGCCGGAAATGCAGGAAATTGTGTATGGAAAGATCACGAATGTCGCTGATTTTGGCGCATTCATCAACATCGGTCCAGTCGAAGGCATGATCCATATCAGCCAGACCATGAATGACTTTGTCTCATTCAGTAAAGATGGAGTGCTCTTAGGGAAAAATACCAAGCGATCATTAAAAGTCGGCGACGTTTGCCGTGCAAGAATCATTGCAGTATCCTACAAGGATGTCAGCAATCCCAAGATCGGCCTTACCATGCGTCAGACTGGCCTTGGCAAAGAAGACTGGATTGACGAACCTGAAGAGAAGAAAGAGAAAGAGTCCAAGGAAAAAGAGGACAAAAAGGCAAAATAAGGTGTCATCATGAAAAAAAAAGTATGTAAGAAATGCAAGATTTTTGTGGAAGGAGAGACCTGCCCTATCTGTAAAAAGAACAGTTTCTCAACAAATTGGCAGGGTAGACTGTACATTGTCGATACCGGCAAGTCAGTCATTGCAAAAAAAGTGAATGCAGAACTCAAAGGAGAGTACGCAATCAAGGTCAAATAAGAAATCATGAGGTTATATTATGGCAACATCTATTGAAATAAAAAAGAAAACTGCTGAACCACTGATGAAACGGACTCTGTTCAGCGCAAAAATGGTTTTTGAAGGGAAAACACCTTCACGGCTCGATATCAAAAAAGAGCTTGCACATGCCCTTGGCGCAAAACCAGAACTGCTTGTTGTGCGAAAGATCACCACTGATTATGGTTCTGAACGCGCAATGCTTGAAGGATATTTTTATGAGGATGAGACAGCGATGAAGACCTTGGAAAACAAGCACGTCCTGCTCAGGCATCTCTCCACAGAAGAGCAGAAAAAAGAAAAGGACAGGCTCAAAGAGGCCAAAGCAGCTGCAAAATCTGCAGCGCAGGCAGCAAAGAAGAAAAAGTAATAAAAAAATAATATTCAAAGGTGATATTCATGGCAGCTAAACCCGCAGCAAAATCCGCCGCAAAAGGCGGAGCACCCGTACCGAAAGGAAAGCAATACCATATGTATAAGATTTATGAAGTCTCTGGCACTAAGGCAAAGGCAAAGAACAAGACCTGCCCAAAGTGTTCTGTCTTTATGGCAAACCACAAGGACCGCTGGACATGCGGCAAGTGTGGGTATATGGAAAAGAAGTAAGTCTTATTGTGACCACACTGTTCTTTCACTTTTTTTTATTCTTTTTAGAGTTTCTTTTTAAAACATTATAGCTCTTGTTTAGGATGCATCACATCTCAGAATGAAACTCAGGACTAAATCTTGGCGAGAATATCCATCATTTTTTGCGGTCTACAATGGTATACACTATCGAACAATATCTTTAATACAGAGAATGTGACTGCTTTTGCCTTGAGAATATGTTTATCTTCTTCAGTTCTCAAGTGTGTTTCTATGAGCTGACATTTGGTACTGATATCCCGAAGCCGATAACCGAGTGTACTGCTCGTATTGCTTTTGTGAGTCCGGATATTGACTATCTCACTATTCACATATTTACTCGTATTCTTTTTCAGGTACCTTACAAGAAGTTCTGTATCAAAATTTATCTTCCAATCCTTATTGTAGCTTCCAATCGCTTTTAATTCGTCAGTCTTGAACATGCAAGAGTTCTGTCTTATAGGAACTATCGCTCCGCCTAACAATTTTCGTATTAATTCATGAGAATCTTCTAATCCAATATTTTTTTTATGAGAATATACCTTTCCGTTCTCTTTCATATACGCTAAATCCCCGTACGCAAGACCTATCTGTGGATTTTGTTCCATAGTATCCACAAGCGTAGCAATCGATCCCTGTTTTAGGGCATCATCATGATCCAAAATCATCAAATATTTCCCTTGTGCCATTTCAACGCCGCGGATATAGGCGTAAGGAAGTCCGAGATGTTCAAGATAGTGATATTTGAATGAAGCGTCATCGATAGAATCAAACAATGATTTTAGCGGCGGGCTGCTTCCATCATCAACAAGAAGAATCTCAAGATTTTTATACCCATTATTTAATGCGCTTTTAACAGAGTCTGTTACATACTGCGGTTTATTATATGCAGTGATTACAACTGTTACAAAAGGTAACTCCGTCATAGGAGTGAAAATGAGGATTTATTTATAAATGTATGCAAATATCGCTCTTTTTGGGAAAGTCGAAAGAAAAATAAAATCCCTCTAGAAACCTTGAGGGTTCTTAGATTCTAGAGGTTTGATTACCTGATAATAAAAAAATTTGCCTTCACTTGTCGTTGGGGGTGATGAGTGAAGGCAAAGAATTACATCCATAACGGAATGTGATTCTTGAACTGCGATGTAGCGCAGGTAGTGATTAGAGGGAAAATAAAAAAATAATAATCGTAAGGTTTATCTTACGATTTCAATGCCGAGTTCATCAGACATGCGCTGCCTGTTTGCTTTGGCCTGTTTTGGAGTGGTCTTTCCAAGGATCCAGGGGCTCTTGACTCCAGTGATGATGGTCATGACTGTGAGTTTACCCTTCATGGATTCAGAGACACGTGCTCCCCAGATGACATTTGCATCTTCATCCATTGCTTCGGTCACAAGTTCGCCAACCCTGCTTATCTCATCAAGTGTCAAGTCAGGTCCGCCAGAGACATGGATGATTGCGCCTGTAGCGCCTTCGTAGCTGATGTCGAGGAGTGGGTTTGAAAGTGCGCCCTTGACTGCCTCTTCAACTCTGTTGTTGGTATCTGATGCGCCAACACCGATTGCTGCGACTCCGCCATCAGTCATGATTGCCTTGACATCTGCGTAGTCTAAGTTGACTAGTGATGGTATTGCGATAGTCTCTACAATTCCCTTGATCATTGTTGCCACAAGTTCGTTTGCGACTGCAAATGCTTGCTGGACTGGCAGGTTTCCTGCGATCTGGACAAGTCGATTGTTGTCAATAACAATGACCGTGTCTGATACTTGTCGCAATTGTTGGAGTCCGAATTCAGCCTTGTCAACGCGCGCTCTCTCAATCTTGAATGGCATGGTGACTGTTCCAATAACGATTGCGCCCATATCTTTAGCAGTTTGCGCGACTACGGGTGCTCCACCAGTTCCTGTTCCGCCGCCCATTCCTGCGCAGACAAATACCATATCTGATGATTTGAGTGCATCCTTGATTTCCTGGATACTTTCCTGTGCTGCTTCTGTTCCTCGTTCAGGGAATCCTCCACATCCAAGTCCGCGTGTTACATCCTTTCCGAGTAAGAATTTGCGATCAGCTTCCATAAGATTAAGATGTTGCTGGTCTGTGTTGCAGGCGATGATTTCAGCGCCTTTGATCCCTTTTTTGTAGAGCCAGTTGACCATGTTGTTTCCTGCTCCACCGACGCCAATAACTTTAATATTGGCCTGTCCTACTTCTATGCCTTCAAAGCCGTTTGCTTGTGTTGTTTTAACGAAGTCCATTTTTTGCCCCCAAGGTTTTTCCCCCTTGTTTTTGGTTGTCCTTGATAATATATTGCAAAACATATATTGCAAAATATACTTCTGACTATGAAAATGTTTATATAATAGTTTCCACTATTCCCTTTTAGAACAAGTTTTTATCTCGCCAAAGATAAACTTCGCCAATCGGACTTTTCGCCAAAAAAGCACGATTTTGGTTACCTTTTTTGTATACTCGTATATTAAAGTTTTCGCCAAAAAACTTTAATTAATTCTTTTAATCTCAGAACTTATATATAAATATTTCTGTTCTGCAAATTAGTAATTCATAATAATTACTTCTCAATGATTGTTTTTTAATTACTATTTTTGAGTATATACTTCGTGCGTGTTATGTCGGTGTTCTCTTTTATGCACGAGAAATATTTTATTTTTTTCAAATACTGCCATCTTTGGAACGCGATTTTGATCAATCCTGAGCGCTCAGCAGATAAAATCCAACAATGAAAAATTAATAAAATTTATATATAAGTATATTCATTTGTATACTGATTGTGTTATTTTAAGCGGATTATTTAGGTGGATTATGTCAAAATTGATCATGATTATCAATGAACATGATTTCAATCGTAAGATTGACGAACATATCTTTAGAAAAATGTACGGGTTTGAAACAATCGGGATGAAATCATACGCTGATGCCCGATCCTATCTCCATACTGATTCTTCCCGTTTGCCTGATGGAATCATTGCAATGCAGGGACTTGGTCGCGAAGGCGAGCAATTCATCAATAACGATGTCGGGCCCCTATCCCAACTTGCAGATATCCCCAAAAATGTTGTTGTCGTTTCAGGCGATTATGGCGGGCATTATAAAGAGATTTTTAGCTCCCCGTTTATCCACGATGTGTGCTTGCTTGCTGACGTAAAAACCCCTGCCAAAAATTCCTGCGATAATTATTACGAATCAATGGCGCGACTCCTTAATTACCAGAAAACACCTGTTCCTGCAAAAATATTTGGATAATCAGCGCTCAAATATTATTTCTTTCTTATCCGGATACAGATTCATCGCAACCATCTGCGTGTATTGATCTTCGGTGAGCACGAGCTGCGTGATGGTGTAATTGTGCTGCTCCTTGATCTGTACCACTGCCTGTCGGATGGGGTTCTGCTCTACCCCGTCTCCGATGATGAGAAGGTTTGCTTTCTCCTTTTCTTCCTTGCCGTACAGTATAATCCCGCGGATATTCGGGTCCTTGATCACCTGTTCAATAAATTCATCGAGTATTGTTTTCTTCTGTTCGAGTATGGAATCAAGAAATTTGGTCTTCTCGTTACTCAGTAGGATATACGTCTTGAGGTGTTTTGTTTTGTTCTTTTGGAGCACTTGTAATGCGACAAGCTTGTTGACAATCCGGTATGTGGAAGCAAGCGGGACTTTGCTGTATTTCGAGATTTCCTGAAGACAGAACTCCTGGTCTTTCTTGGTTAAAAAAAGCTTGAGGATGTTGAGTGTTTTTATGTCAAAAAGGCTTTCGAGCAGTTTTGCTGATTCCATTGATTTGCTATTGTACGCGCTTTTATTTAAATCTTTTCATTTTTGAAATTAGTTTTCATATTTGGATTAATTGAGACAGTTCATACGTATCACTATTTATATCGCACGTTTATGGTTATACTCTTACTTAGAAATACAGCTTCTTATTCTTCCATTGCGCTACTGCATGAATGATCGCATGTTCAGTATATGCCTGTCGCGTCAGTATCCTATTGGTAAGAACTCCCACAATCCCTTCTTTACTGCCAATATCTGATTGATCAGTCATTTTATGGTTAAAAAATGAAGTACTGGAATCAATGCCCTTTGTCAGGATATCTTCAACAACCTGTTTCGGAAACTCAAACATTGATGAGAGACCCATATAATAGTGTTCTCCATCATAAATGACGCATGCAGTAAAATCCAGATATCCGGTATATGTATACGGTGCTTCCATAAGTCCACTTTCAATCCCAAAACCAAGTGTTGCTTTTCCTACGGCTGATTCAAATGCAAGCCGCGCTCTGTTGCGGGCGCCATCAATGGTTTCTTTTAAGCTCTTGGGTTGTTCTGAAACTCCTGAAGAAACAGGAAACGCAAGTATCTCGATAGGATGGGTATCATACATTTGTATGATTTTCTCTACTGCCTGGATTTTTGCAGGATTCTTTGTCCCTAAAGAAATAATCATGACTATTACCTGATATGTCTGATCTCACGGTATTGCATATTCATATCTGTAGTTCGTTCAAGCTCGCGAAGTTTGAGTGTTGTCTTGCGTAGAAGAATGCCTAATTTGAGATCAATATTCTTTAATAATATCTCTTCTCTACTGATCAGATGGTTCTCTTCATGAAATATCGTGTCTAGTTGCGTATGCAGCAGAGTATTTTTAAGAACCTCGTCTCCTTTTTCTGCAATACCGAGCTGCTGTTCCCAAAGCGTTCCGGTGTTGTCCACAATTGTCAAGAGTTCACTAGTATCGTCACTCATCTCCCGCTCAACATTTTTGAGCTCAGTATCATCTTCACCCTTAGTGATATGCTTTAATTCATCCTTGATGTACTCTATCTCCTTTTTCTCATAATCATTGGCCCGTTCATCCTCATCAAACATGCCTTCAAGTTTTTTGATCTCTGTGGCAAGTTTATGCCATGATTCAGCATCAATTTTCTGGAGGAAAGCGTTATATGCAAGAATCTTCTGTTTGTGGTGGGATTTCTTTTTCTGGAATGCCTCGATTGCTCCATCAAGCTTCTTATCAATATCGAGAAGTTTCGGCTCTTTTTCTTTATAGTACTTTAATGCATCCTTCTTGGTCTTAATCCCGAAGAACCCCTGGAATAAATGCTCTTGAATGCGCATAACCTTTAGAAGAATCGAAGTAATATAAAGATTTTACGCTTGAATATACTCCACTTTAGAGTAGCTAAATCTATAAATAAATACGATTTTCCTATACCTATGCCGCTTGTTGACCAGGTACAAAATTCAGATACGACCTATTCTTTGAAGCTATTTATCGATAAGAATTATGAACATTCTGAACTTTTTGATTCCTCAACGCGAATAAATGAAGCAACTATCAAAAGTGCATGTTTTTCTGATCCATTTGGATCATATAATCCCACCACTTTTGATAAGAAGAAGTTTAGTGCCAATGAACAAGGATGTTATCTTACTGTGAAAAGTAAGTTAGGTGTTGCCCCGTTTGGGCTCTACGGCCTCAGGGAACTGGAACAATTCAAAAAAATCACTAACACTCAGGATATTTCTTGCATCAAGAATATTCCCTGCATTGAGTATGCACGCGGCCAAACAATATTCGCAATCGGCCTTATTGTAGATAAAAAAACAACTTTTTCTAAAGAATAGTAAATAGATTACGCAAGAATGCGTATTGGCACTTTAGTAGTATGCTTACTTGATATACCCGCCTTTCTGGATATTCCATAAGTTTTTGTATTCCCCTTTCTGCCGGATGAGCTGCTTATGGGTTCCTTCCTGGACAATTTTTCCGCGTTTGAGGATGATGATTTTGTCAGCACTCATGATTGTTGAGAGACGGTGGGCGATGATGATTGTGGTCCTGCCTTTCATGAGCCGCTTGAGCGCTGCTTGGATCTCCTGTTCTGTGCGTGAATCAAGCGCGCTGGTGGCTTCATCCAAGACCAGTATCTTTCTATTTGCAAGTATTGCACGCGCTATGGAAACCCGCTGCTTTTCGCCGCCGGATAATTTGACTCCCCGTTCACCTACTATGGTCTCTTCTTTATTGGGGAATTCTTTTATGATCTTATCCAGTTGCGCGAACCGTATTGCATTCATGACTTCTTCACGAGTTGCATTCGGCCTTGAGAATGCGATATTATTATAGATCGTATCATCAAAGAGCACGCATTCCTGCGGGACAATGCTCATTTCTTCGCGCAGTGATTCCTGCTTGACATCCCGGATATCAATCCCATCAATGGTGATACTTCCCTTGTCAACGTCGTAGAGCCTGTACAGTAATTTAACCATGGTCGACTTTCCTGACCCTGAATGACCGACAAGAGCAATCTTTTGATCGCGGTTGATTTTGAGGTTGAAATCGTTGAAGATCCTGCGCTTCCCGTAATGGAATGTGACATGGTCAAATGCCACTGCGCCATGTCTGATCTGCAATGGCTTTGCGTGGGGTTTATCCTTGACTTCCTGCTCAATCTTGTTGTACTCAAAGAGCGATTCAAAATCTGCCATGACAATATAATACTCTCGCATTGAAGAGACGAACCTGAAGAGTGGATCAACGACTCCGCCATATAATGTATAGATGAGTACGAGTGTTCCCAGGCTTAATTCGTGGTTGAGGAATTTTACGAGCGGGAAATAGATGACAAAGAATGTCCCTATCGCAACAATAAGGCTCTGCCCTGCATCAATCCAACGGTAATAGTTCCAGCTCTTGACAGTGATCTTTTTGGTGTCTTCACTGATTGTTGCATACCTTTTCTTGACATAATCTTCTTTGCCGAAGTGTTTGATGGAATCAATATTCGTGAACATGTCTGCAATGACTCCTTTCTCATAATCCTCTGCATCATTAGCCTGCAGGCTTGAGGGTTCCCTTATCTTCTGGAATATGAAACTATAGCAGACAAAGACTGCTGCAGTGATAAGGATGACTATGGCGCTTGTCATGTCAAAATACGCAAGACTCACGGTAACAATGATGATCTGGAATATGATCGGCGCTACGGAAAATACAATAAGATCAGTCATGCGCTCGATTGCACGTCCCCCGCGGGTAAGCCGCGAGATCATTGAACCGGTCCGGTGCGTAGTGTGGAATGCGTGGGAGAGTGTGACAATATGATTGAAGAATTTTCGTTTGAGATCTACGATAAGTTCTCCTTCGAGCTTATTGAGGTAATGGAGATGCAGCCATTTGACTATGGACTTGAGGATATTGAGCCCGATATAGATTGCGGCAACAATGAAGAGTATATGCATGAATGTGTCTGCGGTTGAGCTTCCTGCGACAAATGCAGTCCCCCCATCAACTATTGCCTTAAAGAGGAATCGGGTGCTGGTATTCACTGCCTCATTGATGAGGATGAGTATGATGACTAGCGTAAACCACCACTTATAATTCTTCAATAGTCCAAAATAGATTTGAAGGTTGTACTTGAAATCTATCCGTTCAGGTTTTTCAGTCATGTGCATTTCACCTGTGGAACAGTCTACTGGCTAATCGCAGATATATATTAAGAACGAATCCGCTGTTTATATACCTTTCTATTCACGTACCGGAGGTTTTCCGATTGTAGAAATGTGTGCGTCTAGCGATTTTCTAACTATTTTGATACTTATCTGGCGCAGTTATGGGGCAAGATTATAGTTTACTGTCATAGTTCCCCAACTTTCATTATAGACAATATCCTTGAATGATTCATTCGTTCGTTTCTGGGTTGTGACTGACGCATTAATATTAAACTTTGGGGTCGGCGTCCAGGTCATTCCTACTGTTCCTGCGATACTGCTTATCCCTTTTTGATTGCAGAAATAATTGTCAAGGTATATTGCCTCGATTCTTCCTGAGACACTGATGTTCTCTGTGAGTTTGACATCTTTTGAGGCTCCTACAATGCCCATGGCTCCCTCTCCTGAATCCTTTCCGAAAACTTTTCCTGCTTTGTAGGAAAGATCGACAGCTGTACCGGTGATTCCCCCTTCAACCATAACTTCAATGGCATCCCCCATTGTTGAGTTGGGGAAAGCATAATATGCAACTGCAGGATTAAACGTGAATGTGGCGTCGCCTACCTCTGTACTCTGGTTTTTCTTGATCTTGAAATCTGTTTCTACAAGTCTGGTATTATTGATATCATAATTTGTCCAGATGGATCCTGTGATATCGCTTTTGTTTACTTCAGCATAGAGTTGACTCATCGGCTTACTTTCAAAATTCATTCCATAAAACATGTTCTTGCTAATGAAGGTATTGCTGAGATTTGCAGAAGTTTCTTGCGCGTATGCTTTTCCAAATCCAATGGCATAGAGCATGGTGGCTATGAGTGCGATTTTTCGGAGTGTTTTCATATCTTGAGAAAAAACAAACTTCTATATAAAATTTTCTATTTTTTTGTCACTTTACAGGGGTTACAAAACAATGTTTGTATTGTCACTGTTCCCGGTACATATCTTCTACTTGTCCGAGTGTGGAGCATGAATCTGGTTTGCGATCATCACGGACGCGCACCAGTCGTGGGAAACGGAGCGCGTATCCTGAACTATAAGACGGACTTTTCTGGATTTCTTCAAACGCGATCTCTACAACTACGTGCGGCTTAATGATGATCTCGCGTCCTTTTTCGTTTTTGATGTGCGGCTTCAATAATGTCGTTAGTTCATCAAAACTCGTTCCTTCCTCTGATTTTTCCTTGACTCCTGTCCCAAATTTTCCTATTTCGAGAAATTCATCAGTATCAGGATCGTAGACTGCAAGCACAAATGAGCTGATCCATCCGCTACGCTTTCCCTCACCCCATTCTCCGCCGACAATGACTAAGTCAAGTGTTTCCATGACCGGCTTCATCTTGATCATGTAGCCGACGCGGGAGCCGGGCTTATACGGCGCGGTGAGCGTCTTGAACATGATGCCTTCGTTGCCTGCATTCAATGATTGTTGATAGAATGCATTCGCTTTTTTTTCATCATCTGTTGTGATCTGCACTGCAAGATTGATATGGAATGCTTTAGTCGTGATGATCTTTTCAATAATTTTTCTGCGCTCATTAAATGGAACGTTAATAGTGCTTTTCCCGTCATAATACAGGATGTCGAAAATATTGAGTTCAACAGGGACATCCTTTGCCACTTCCTCAATATCATACTTGCGCTTGATGCGTTGTGAAATATTCTGGAATGGGACATACTTTTTAGTCTGAGGATCATATCCGACTGCCTCACCATCAATGATGCATGAATGGCAATGCACATTTGCCTTGACAAGTTTTGCAACCTCAGGAAACTGCGCGGTAACATTCTCGAGCCTGCGTGTGTGGATAGTGATGCTCTCGCCCTGTTTTCCGATGAGCATCCGGAATCCGTCATATTTGTATTCGAGTGCCGCAGGTTTTCCGACACGCTCAAATGCCTCAGCAGTATTCTTGACTTTCTGCGCAAGCATGACCTTGACCGGCTTGAGCGGATCCAATTCCAGCTCTCCGAGTTTTTCAAGTCCTTGCGCAAATACAATTTTTGCGATCTCTGCATAATCATTTGTGATATCATATGCTTCCTGTATCTTATCACGGATCTTTGCAAGCTCAGTGTCCTTACCAAAGAATATGCTCTCATTTTCCGCAGCAATATTCACACTATTCATCTTTTCATAATAGCCCCAGGCGATTGCATCGCGCAGTGTCCCCTCGCCAAGGCCGATGCGCAGATCCTCGAGGAGGAGTCGCGTGATATATTTTGCCTCGCTGGATTTTGCGCTCGTGAGCAGTTCAGCGATCATCTTCAGTTTCAGATCAGTTGAGCCAGTCCCCTCGATATCTGCAAGCTTGCGGATAGTGGCATAGACCTTATCGCAGGTCAAATCGCTGCTAAAGAGCGTATGCTGCCGTTTGCGCTTTACAATATCATGGGCGGTCTCACCCAGGTCGCCAGTCTTCTTCCAGTTCCTCTCAATCTCATCCGCAGGGATACCTGTTGCAGTGTTGAGTGCCTTCACGACGAGCTTTGAAGCGATGCCTATCTTCTTGTCCTCATACTTTGGAAAGACAAGTCCCTGCAATAATAAGACGACTTTCTCAATCTCTTTTGGTGGGCACTCCTTCAAGAAATCCGCGATGATCTTAGTCTTTTCAATACGCTTGGTCGTTGATTCAAGCTGTTCATAGACCTTAGCCAAATCGAGATAATCCATAATCAAGTCATGATGAGGGATTTTAAAAAGGTTGTTCTTTACGTCGGTCGCATCTTTCTTCTATCGTTTCCGGAACACAAAGAGCCCGATGATATAGCTGATGGCAAGGATTGCAAGTGCAAGTACGGGTGATTTGAGTATGGATATTCCTGCAGCAAATGCAAGCAGGACAAGCATCCCGCCGAGGATTCCGCCTTTGTGATAAATGGAAAGCAGTGTGATAATGGTCGTGACTGTAAAAAATATGGGGAGGACAACAAACGCAGTGTGGATCCACGGATGCAGATTATCAAGATAATATTTGAGGAAATTAAATACTTCATCCTGCGGGTTGATGCCGATTGCAAGCCAGAGTCCATTCAGAAATCCGAAACTGATGACAAATACGTATGCAAGACTTTTTTTTGATGTCTTTTTTTTCATTTGAGGAATACTATTGATGTTTGCGCATTGATGGCAATGGCCATCGCTCGCATTTTTTTGGTGTTGCCGCGGGAACAATTCGTCACTTGGAATTCTACGAATTTTTCGTGAGGAATAATCGTTGATGCTCGCACATGGATGGCAATTGTGATGCTTGGATATATGGAGTGTAGTAAGAATATTTATAAATCATTGGATTCATGGAACTATCCTGGTGGTTACTATGAGTTATGAATGGCTTGTCTTTATTATACTCCTCATGCTTTCTGCATTCTTTTCCGGATTTGAGAGTGCAATACTTTCCCTGCGCCTGTCACGTATCCGCGAACTCGTGAAAAAGCGCGTCCATAATGCAAAGCTGGTCGAAAAACTCAAGGAGGATCAGCACGCGACACTGATCACGCTTCTTATCGGCAATAATATCGTCAACATTTCTGCATCAGCGCTCGCGACAAAGATGGCATTTGATTTTGCTTCGCACTACTCGATCGAGGCAGGGTATATCATCGCCATCGCGACCGGTGTCATGACCTTTATCCTCCTTGTTTTTGGTGAGATCACTCCGAAGACTTTTGCAGTGCGCAAGGCAGAGAAATTCGCACTCAAGAGTGCAAGATTCTTCAACTTCTTTCGCATCATCTTCAAGCCGTTCGCTGTTGTTTTTGAGGGCATTGCGTCATTAATCCTGCGATTCTTTGGCGCTTCAAAACAGGAATCCGGATTCTACACCACGGGTGAATTGCGCGAATTCGTCGAGATGAGCCATGAGAAAGGAACGCTGCGCGAGTCAGAAAAAGAGATGATCCACAACATCCTCAATTTCAATGACATCCTTGTCCGTGAGATCATGAAGCCCCTGGGTGACGTGGTTGCAGTCGAGGCAAGTATGACCCTTGCAGAATTTTCCGAGACTGTCGGCAAGGACAATTTCTCACGGATCCCGGTCTATGAGAAACATATCGAGGATATCGTCGGAGTCGTCTATCTTAAGGATATCCTGCCCTATCTCAAGCGGGGAGAGACGCAGGTCAGGATGCGCGAGATCATGCGCAGGATCGCCCATGTCCCTGCGGTAAAAAAGATCGGGACGCTCTTCCATTATTTCAAGAATAAAAAGGAGCATATCGCAGTTGTCGTCAATGAATTCGGCAACACCTTAGGTATTGTCACGATGGAGGATGTGCTTGAGGAACTGGTCGGTGAGATTCAGGATGAATATGACGATGAAAGTGAGAATAATATTAAGGTTGTCGACAAATACACGATCATCGCCCCGGGGAGCATCAATATTGATGACGTCAATGAGATGCTTGCGATAAAGATTGACGACAAGGAAGGGACCTATCAGACTATTGCAGGATACATCTTTTATCAGTCGGGAAAAATCCCGAAAACCGGTACAGTCCTGAACATTGGCCCGGTGACCATAACGATCATTGATGCGACACACAAGAAGATAAACAAGGTCAAGATCGAGAAGAATATGACCTCGAATATCTCCCAGTTCAAGAAAGATCTTGTGGAATCGGCTTCTGCAAGGCATGCACGCAAAGAGTGAATAGTTGTGCCTCTGGCTCTGGAGAAATTCTCGCTTTGCTCGCAGTCGCCATTCGCATTCCTTATCATGATTTGAAGAAAATGTTCACCATTTGCAATTCTGTGAACATTTTGAGAGGGTTGTCTTAAAGATGCTCATCTTAAGGCGACTAACATTTTCTCCAGCACCTGTGCTTCCACAATGTTTATAAAGTTCTTTTATTTCTGAAAATCATGGGGATGTACGACGATTTATTGAAGCATGATGAATCATTATTCAAGAATGAGTATGCACTCGACTACGCATTTCTCCCTAAGCGCATCCCTTACCGCGAATCGCAGCAGAAATTTCTTGCGACCTGCATTCGACCGCTCCTTGCAGACCATAATGGCAGGAACGTCTTTGTGCATGGACCGCCCGGGGTCGGAAAGACTGCGGCATTGCGCCATCTCATAAAGGAACTTGAGGAAAGCGACCAATTCGCAGACAAGCTTGAACTCATCTATGTCAATTGCTGGCACAAGAATACGACCTACAAGGTTGTGCTGGAATTATGCGACGCTGTGGGATATGCATTCACGCAGAACAAGAATACTGAGGATCTCTTCAAGATCGTGAGCCAGATCATCAACAAGAAATCCGCGATATTCATCTTTGACGAGATCGATAAGGCAGAGGATACGGATTTTCTCTATATTCTCTCAGAAGTCATCTACAAGAAAAGCATATTCCTCGTGACTAATTACAAGTCATGGATACTCGAACTTGATGATCGGATACGCTCGCGACTCCTTTTGGAGCAGGTCGAATTTCCGCAGTATACTGAAGATGAGATGCGCGGGATATTGCAGGAACGCATTTCTTATGCCTTTACCGAGGATTGCGTTGATGCAGATGCATTGCAGCTCATTGCGCATAAGGCTGCAGAATTCAAGGATATCCGCATCGGACTCTTTATGCTGCGCGAGGCAGGATTCATTGCTGAGGAGAAGGCATCGCGACGAATCACACTCATGCATGCGCAGCGTGCAATTGAAAAACTTGCACAATTCTCTATCAAGAATACTGATGAACTGGATGATGAATCAAAATCAATCCTGAAAATAATCCGCGACAATTCCGGACTCAAGATCGGTGATCTCTATAAAGTCTATGAGAAGACCGGCGGCAAGATTTCTTACAAGACATTCCAGCGCAAGATTGCAAAGCTTGACGAGGGCCGGTTCATCTCGCTCGAGCGCCAATTCGCCGGCGGAAACACAACCATTGTGAACAAGAAACTGACTGAGTATTGATGGAGTGTTGATTAGCGGGTATCAATGATAGCACGCGATTAGTTCTATTTTTGTATGCATTTGCACTGGACACACTAGACTTTTCTGCGCAGGGTATTTAAAGAACTTCTTGCAGTAATAGATCATTCACGCAGCTGATGAAGCTGATACTGAATAACATACCCAATGGAAACAACCCCTTTGCAAGCACCCCAAGGATTGTTTTCATTTGTGTATATTTTATTTTCGCAACAGAGCACTGGCGCAATCGCGCCATAACGGAGGAAAAGATGACACAAACAACAACTGCAACGACCGGATTTACGGCAATACCTGAAGAGACGTATAGGTACCAGAACGATGACCTGGTATTTATTGAGGGATTGTTCTACAACCAGATCATGGCACTCTCAAAACAGGCGGCAAAAGTCGCATGATCACGCATCATCCCCTGCACTGCAAGCAGGATAGTGTATCATTATCACATTGTTGGAGGTGGCTACAATGAGAAAAACATCCGCACGGAAAAGAATCATGGGATTGCTTGAGGAATACGAGAACCGGGATCTCTTTGATGAACGCATATCACTCATGGAACGAAAGCTCGAGATAGCAGGATAATCAGTTTTTTTTATTTCTATTTCTACGAGTAGATTCTTCTTTTTTTATTTATAAATTATTCATCACTTCTTATATATGGCTTATAAATAATATATTGTTAAATTATATACTTCACGACCACAATACATATAAATTGAATTATTAGAATAGATACCGGTGGAGGCGATAGCATGACAATTGTTGTATCCCAAAACGGCAAAGATGCGCGGATTCTCGAAAAAGAGATTATTGATAAAGAGAATTACCTTCAAGAATATATTTTTAATAATCCTGAATCTGTTAAAATTTACGATATTAAAGAGGATACAAAGCTTCTTATTGTTTCTAGAGAATTTCCTACGAACAGCGGGCCAATTGATGCTTTAGCATTGGATAAGTATGGCAATATCTACATCATTGAAACAAAACTTTACAAGAATGCTGACAAGAGGAAGGTGGTGGCGCAAGCATTGGATTATGGTGCTGCACTATGGAAGAAATTCAATGATTTTAACAAATTTAAATCTATTATCAGTGAATCAGTTGTAAAGCAATTTGACCAAAGTTTAGAGGATAAATTCATGCAGTTTTTTGGATTCCTTGAATATGATGATACACTTAAGTTGTTGGAGAATGCCAGAGACAATCTCGACAAAGGACACTTTAAATTCGTCATACTAATGGATAGCGTGGATGAGCGATTGAAAGATCTTATCTTGTTTATGAATGAAAACAGTGATTTTGAAATATACTGTGTTGAACTTGAATATTATAAACATGATTCGTATGAGATAGTTATACCCAAACTGTACGGAGCAGAATACAAGAAAACGCAATCTAAAGAAACAATAAATTCAACCGCAGCACCGATATCAAAAAACGATTTTATAGAATACTGTGACACAAATGTTCATGAGCGGGTAGAACGTCAAGTTGTTGACGAACTGTTGCAATTTGCGGAATCACAAGCGGACAGAATGGGCTGGGGAAGAGGAAAAGAACCCAACTTTACATTCCGTGTAGAATATTCACCAGGAAAATATATCACACTATTCCAGTTATGGGCGCATGGCAGAATCAATGTTTATGGTTGGCTGATGGGTGGTCTGTTAGGAAACCCTGATCTTAAACCATACAACGAAGAGATAGAGAAATACTTCAAAGAAATAACAGCTATCACTGGGAAAACAGCAATAGTCAATATGCGTGAAACCCAAGAATTCAGCTACAAAGTATTTTCAACCCCTGAAAAAATGAATGAATTCAAAAAAGCAGTATTGAGATTAAAAACGGCATTAAAAATACCAAAACAAATGTAAACACGATTAAAATGAATGTTGAAAAATTGATTTATAGAGCAAATTGCTTTTGTGTCGAACGTAAGTATAGTATAGCTCTAAGAATTTACGAGAAGATACTGAAATCTAATCCAAATAATAAAGACGCTCACAGAGGAAAAAAATCATGCCTTTTCGGCTTAAAAAGATATGATAAGCTGATCGCTATCTGTGATAAAACTTTAAAGATTGATCCAAAAAATTTTCGAGTAATAGAAGAAAAGATTAGTTGTCTTCGTAACTTAGGAAAACACAAACAAGCTCTCAAATTAAACGCGTATTATCTTAAGATTCGACCTTATTATTTTCACGCATTATTTGACCGAGGAATCATTGCATATCAGCTAAAAAAATACTCCGAATCGATAAAGGCATTTAATCTTGCACTACACAGGAAAGCAAATGGGTATAAACGTGACGAATTCCATAAAAGAGATTTAGGCTATGCTCACGTCCATATGGGTAATGCATGGAAAAAGCTGGGAAAGAACGACAAAGCAAAAGACGAGTATGTATGGGCGATGCAAGCGTGGCCTAGAAAAGATATAGCATTCTTCATGAGAATTATACTTAAAGAATTAGACGAGATAAAGAAGACGCATTCTTAAATAGAAACTGCGCTAGTTATTCAAATCATATATTTCATTTTTACAGCTAAAAAACATCGGGATTTTAGTTCGTGTTATATTCTTCGTTAACTTTTTCTTTCAATACCTTTTTAAATCTGCAAAATCTCCTCCTAGTATGATTATCTTAAATTTTGACGAGTACAACACGCACCGCAAGACCCTGCTCCGCGATTTGCATCACTCGGTTTTCGTTTATCCGACAGATACGATCTATGGCATCGGCTGTGATGCAACAAATGAGAAACTCGTTCAGAAAATCCGGCTGCTCAAGAAGAGCGCGCAGCCATTCTCGATCATTGTCCCGAACAAGGACTGGATCTATCATCATTGTGTGATGACTGCAGAGGCCGAGGAGTGGGTAAGAAAGCTTCCTGGACCGTATACGCTGATTCTGCGTTTGAAAAACAAGAATGCAGTCGCGCGCAATGTGCATAATGTAAAGGGGGCTGATTCCCCGACTATTGGTGTGCGTATGCCAAACCATTGGTTTCTTGCAGTAGCATATCAGCTTAATCGTCCGATTATAACAACATCGGCAAATGTCACTGGCGGAGATTTTATGACATCGCTGGACACGCTCGATCCGCAGATAAGGACTGCAGTCGACTACATATTCTATGATGGGCCGAAACAGGGCGTGCTTTCTACACTTATCCATCTTGAGGGAGCTGCGGTCGTGGTGCAGCCCCGGACACCGATAAAACGCTCATCTCCTAAGATACAATTTCCTATTGAAGAAGTAAAGCTTGTCGAAAAGTGATCGTATGAAAATTCTTTCTGCAGGAGATCTGCATGGTGATGCAGGTATTGCAAAAAAGCTTGCGCAAAAAGCAGCAAAGGAAGGAGTAGATATTGTCATACTCTGCGGGGATCTCACTGAAGCAGATGAAAAAACTGACAATCTTATCGGCCCATTCCTCAAGTACAAGAAGAAGGTCTTAGTGGTTCCTGGAAATCATGAAGGACTTGCAACTGTTGATTTTCTCGAACAGCTTTATGGCATCAAGAACCTGCACGGCTACTCCATGCGATTCATTGAACCCTCGACGAAAGGAGCGCAGGGAAAATCGCAGAGCATCGGAATCTTCGGCTGTTCGGCAGTCAATGTCGGAATCCATCAGATAACAGATCGGGAAACATATGATCTGCTCAAGAAAGGACATGATTATATCAAGGATACCGGGGTGAAGATCATGGTGACCCATGTTCATCCTGCTGATTCCAAAATGGAAAAATTCACGAATTTTATCCCCGGCAGCAAGGCAGTGCGCAGGGCAATCGATACTTTCAAGCCAGACATCCTTCTCTGCTCGCATGTCCATGAAGCCGAAGGACTCGAAGAAAAAATCGGCAAAACCCGCGTCATCAATGTTGGCCAGCGGGGAAAGATCTTTGAGATATAATACGGTACCGTTGTCTTTCTTTTTTCATGCTCATCTTTGCGGATGATACTTATAATCAACGTCATCATCATGTTTCTTATACATTTGCTTGCAGTCCTGTTCTATCCGGGTCCTTGCATGACATGAGATAAATTGCGGGTATTTGTCGAAAAACGCATCACTGATATTGGCGACTGTCCGCGGATTCATTTCTTTAACATGATGCGATTTGACGTATGCAGTGATGAATCCCCTGATATTCTCGTTTGTTAACTCATCTTCATCGAGTAGGGCCATGATTATCCCTTGATGACTCCGAGCGGTACAAGCCGTGCGACCTTGTTGCCGATGCCGATGCCGTGACTGACACGGATGACTTCGTCGATGTCCTTATACATCTGGGGCGCTTCTTCAGCAATTCCCTTCATGCTGTTGCCCTTGACTTCAATCCCTTTGATCCTGAGCGCATCAACAACCTCGCTTCCTTTCAATGTGCGTAGTGCCTCTGCCCTGCTTGCTACACGTCCTGCACCATGCGCAGTGCTTGCAAATGATGCCTCCTCGGCGGCTTTTGTCCCGACAAGAACATAGGATGCGGTTCCCATGGATCCGGGGATGATGATGGGCTGGCCGTACTTGCGATAGACCTCAGGAATTTCTTCACGTCCAGGTCCAAAGCTGCGCGTTGCGCCCTTGCGATGCACGCAGACTTTGCGTTTTTCTCCATCGACAGTGTGCTTCTCGAATTTTCCGATATTATGACAGACATCATAGACAACGTCGACATGTTCGCTTGAGCCGTACACCTGTTCGAGCGCCTTGCGTACTTGGTGGGTTATAACTTGTTTATTGGTGAATGCAAAATTTGCTGCAGCGCCCATGGCCTTGAGGTATTTCTGTCCGAGATCAGAATTGATTGGCGCATTGATAAGTTCACGGTCAGGAAGGTCTGCAAAACCATACTTTTCTTCCATGAGTTTGATATAATCACTTGCGACCTGATGGCCTAATCCGCGCGATCCGCAATGAATCATGATCATGACCTGTCCGATATGCGTGATGCCGAATGCCCGGGCAATATGCTCGTCATAGATCTCATCGACTTTTTGCAATTCAAGAAAATGATTTCCTGAGCCAAGGGTTCCAATCTGGGGGACTCCACGTGCAAGCGCCCTATCACTGATAAGGCTTGGATCTGCTGCAAGATGTCCGTTCTCTTCAGTGCGTTCAATATCTGCATGCGTGCCATATCCGTGATCTACTGCCCACGCTGCGCCTTTTTCCATGAGTTCAAGAATATCACTGGTGGTAAAATCAATGATTCCCTTGCGTCCGACACCAACCGGGACGCGTTTGAATAATTCATTCAGTAGTGCAGTGCGCTGGGTGAGGATCTGATCAGCAGTATAGTCTGTACGCAGCAATCGGACACTGCAATTGATATCATACCCGATACCGCCTGGGCTTACAATTCCTTCATTCGCATCGAATGCTGCGACTCCACCGATTGGAAAACCATATCCTTCATGCGCATCAGGCATAGCGTACGCGCTCTTGACAATTCCTGGGAGTTGCGCGACATTCATGATCTGGTTGAATGTGCGGTCAGTTCGTACTGCGCTCATAAGTTTTTCTGAGGAATAGATGATTGCGGGAACTTGCATTGCTCCCTCTTTTTCAATCTTCCAGGTGAATTCATTGATTTTCGCCAGTTGCATGCTTTTTGGAATAGAAGAGGGTTTAAAAATGTTCTGTGAACTGTTTGGCGCCTTTCAAAATCTTTTCTTTTTGCCATGTTTCGCTCACGTTATATGTTTATTGATATGCAAATTCCCTCTTGTAATATTCCTTTGCAATCGTTTATGTGTTAAATTTTCGCTCACTTTTGCATGG
>JAKAKR010000012.1 GCA_021813435.1 Nanobdellota archaeon
GTGATGTTTTTTAGAGTGAATCCTGATTTTTGGCGTGTCGCACGATTTTTTTGATGGGGTGGGTGATGTGCTCTCCGAACTTATTATCTTTTTTCGTGTAGAAATACCAGGCGAGCATGGGACCTAGTGAATAATTGCATCCTTTGAGAATTGTTTTGATGACCATCTTGAATGCGTGTCGATCCTTCCATGATCCATAACTCACTTTTTTTGCAAGATTGTCAAATAACGGGAGATGCGAATCCATCTGATACTGTTTTGCCTTCATCTGCCGCGCGTTTGCACTAAACACTTGGCTGATGACCCGTGAAGTTTCTCCGGCGACAAAAGCCGGTGTCAAGTCCTTGCGTACAATAAACATCTTGCGGCTCTTGATATGTTCCCAGCATTCATCAAAATCTTTTCCCTGCGCGATCACAAACGCCTTGCCGGGATTTCCGGTATGCGTATCAGTGCTTGCAACAACACCTTTCTGCAATTGCTCGGCAATGTACATGGTCACATTATTGAGTGCAAAGGATCTTCCGGCATTGATTTCAAGGACATCAAAATAGTGCCGTGCAAGAAGAGGAACCGCTTTCCAATTCAATCGCTCATGATGTTCATGCCAGAAAGGGTGATTATACAGATAATGAAGTTTTTCAGAACGCAGATAATCGATGAATGCGTCCAGGTCCTTTTCATGCGCGATCTTTTCAAGGATCCTGAATTGTTGCGTATTTAACCCGAATACATTGACGTGGAGTGTGTGAATCTCGCCAAGACCTGCGCCATATTTGCATTTCTGCGGTTTTATCCGGATCTCCACCGCAGGAATAACGCCGTCATGCAGTCGCTTTGATTTCAGGGCTGCGTATCCGTCCATGGTATCGTGGTCAGTAATGATGGGGATCATGCCCATATCTCTTTCATGCTCGACAATATACGCAGGTTTTGTCTCAGAAACATTTGCGACATCATAAGAGTAAGAACTATGGACATGCGGGTCAAAGCATTGGTATCCCTCACTTTTGAGTGCAAGGGCTGTACGGGTAGTGATTATTCGTGCACGATACGTTTCGCGTCCCATACCGGGCTTAGCGCTGATTCTTTTAAATAGTTTATGCAGAATGATAAAGATGTGCTCGAAAAGATCTGTTTTAGCGTCCTGAGGTGAGCGAATCTCTATTACACCAGCGCATGCAAAGGGAAGTTCCAGAAGGGAATTTGCATATCCGAAAAAACAATCAACTGAGCGAAAGACGCTAGAACAAAAAAGATTTTCGAGCACACCTGCAGGATAATCTTAGGTTCCTTATTTTTTTCCGAAGAGTTTACTGAAGAAGTCTCCGATGTCTGTAAATAATTGCCCGAAAAATCCTCGCGGTGCAGTGGGTGACGCAGAAGGTTTTTGCGAAGGATTTTCTGTGGTGGTTTTGGTTGTTGCAGGAGTTGTGGTGGTATTTTTTTGATTGCTGGTGATATTTCCTGCAGTGGTGATGCGCGTTGCATTATGTGTCGGAGCAACTGCCCCAATAGGGATAGTGAGTGTCGCGTTTGCAGATATTGCTGTCCCCTGTCCTGATTCTGTGCGATAGAATCCTGTGAATAACACTGGCAGTGTTCCTACGGGATTTGCGCCCGGCGTATAATCAGTCTCATAGGCGATGAGTTCTTCGCCAGGACCGAGTGCAGGAACAGTAACAGCGTCCCCCAGAATAGTTCCCTCAATACGATAATAGGTGTTTTTCTTGTCCATATTCTTGAGGAGGAGTTTGATATTGACGCGCTCGCCAAGCGGCACTGTTGTCTTGCTCGTGATGATTGTCGGCACGATCCCTTTCGGCAGTGTAACAGTATAGTTTTGTGTTGAGGAATAATTGAATGTGGTATCGTGGATATTCATCGCTGCTTGCGTGGTGATAGGATAAATGCCGGTGTAGGGCGCATTGAATCGGAGATTGAATGTTTCGCTCTGTCCAGGAGTTATAGAGATATTTGATTCCATGCTTGGCGCATCAGTGGGTATCCAATGGTTTGCCGCAATGAATCGCAGTTGCCCGATATTGACGAGGACTCTTGCGTGAAGTGGTGATTTTTGGTCAGTATTTTTTATGGTGAGCGTATAATCAGTATAGTCGCTTGCAGCAACAGTGTCAGCACTTTTTTTTGAGTAGGATTCAGTGATTGTATACGGCAGTCGGGTGGTTGCGCTCAGTGGTGTCGTATTTTGGGTGATTGTGGTAGTATCATAAGAGTAGACGACTGTTCCGGTCCAGTTGACAGGAGTGTATTGGGCGGTTGTTATGGAATAGCGCAAGGTTTTTGATTCTCCTGCTGCCAGGGATACTGTTGTAGTGAGCGTTGTTCCTGCTCCCGTGCTGCTGGCAATGGTGAGATCTGACCCGCTTACAGTGTATACGGCGGGGACTGTTTCAGTGTAGGTGACTTTGCCTGCTTTGAGTCCGGAATTCTTGAATGTAAGAGTCACCTGCGCGGCAGTGTTATAGTCGAGGGTTATTGACGTGGTACGCGCTGCCGTGATCTCAGGGATCGTGTAGGTTACCTGGATATTCATTTTTGGCTCAACATATCCTTGATGGGCTAGTGTTCGGGCGTCTTTATAGTCATAGATGATTCCAAGATAGCAGTAGGTATAATAGTCTGTCACGTAGCATTGCCCCTGTGTTATAGCATAAGTATTCAATGGACTGGTGAGTAAGAGTTTAGTGTAGTTAAGTTCAAAATCCGTGTTAGAATCGAGCCCGCGTAAGGTGAATGTCTCGTTATTGATGGTGAAATTATCCCCGGTATAGAGTTTTCCGGTATACACAATTCCTGCAGATACCAGAGGGATTATAATTATCCCGATCATTGCAAGCAAGAGAAACATCCACTTCATACATCTCATCTTGAATGACAGTATATAAAAATATTTTGTTTTCTAGAGCCACGCTGGCTTGCAACGCCACTGTTTTCAGGCAAGCATTTTACCATTATGTTAAAGAAAAATGTGATAGATTGCAAGAGGAGTGTGTTTCTTTCAAATAGAGAATAATGCGGCGAGCAGCTGTAGCGTTTTTTTTGATAAAGCAAATAAGTGTTATCCTCAGAGGTGTTAATTTTGAGAAAGAAAGATAATGAGGAATATGAGAGAAAAAGAAAAAAAAGAAAAAAAGTAATGTCCTTATTGGACATTATTTACAGACAAGCTTGCAAGGTTTGTTGTGACAACTTCAAGCTCTGTGCCAGTGAACTTATCCTTGTAGTCCTTGTAGTTTGCAAGTACGCGGGATGCTCCCTGAGTATCCTTTGCACTGTAACCAGCGACTAACAATGCGTTCTTGTCACTGAACAGCTTGATCTTTGCCTTGCCTTCGGTGAATCCAGTAGTACAATCTGCTGGGTTTCCGAGGAGTGCTGCTGCAACAGTGTTGACACATGGTCCGCCAACGACGATGTATGGCTTTGATCCGAGTGTTGCCTCAGAGTCAAGTATTGCCATTCCAACAGCGATTGGGTTCACAGATACTGCGCCAGTTGATGTTACAACTGTCTTTGCGGCGCCTGTTGGTGCAATGAAGACATTTGCGTACATCTGTGCTGATGGATATGTCACAGTGTCTACGTTAGCATTGTATCCTGTTGGGAAGTATTTGTTAACGTATGTACCATAGTAGTCGACGTATCCATAGTTGTACGAATCAGCCATTGAACTGCCTGTAACTCCAGAGTATGTGAATACTGGTGTTCCTGCATTCAATCCATTTGCATCGTTGATCAATGGTATTGCAACTGCGTTTTCTGCGTTCTGGTCGTCCTTGTCTTCCTTGACCAATACTGTTGGGTTGTCAAGCAAAGTTGATCCGATGTGTGGCCCAATATTAGTTGTTACGTTACCTGCGCGAGTCAATGTGTAGTTGACACCACCAGCTGAGACTTCAACAGTTCCATTAGCACCAGCTAATGTAGTGTATCCAGCAGAAACGCCCGGTGTTCCTGTTGGGAACAAGATGACGCCACCAGCTGGAATTGCTGTTGTCACATTCTGGAGCAGTGCAAATGTCTCTCCACCCTTCAATGTTATTGCGGGGTAGACGACTGTTGCTGGGCTTGAACCTACGTATGTTACTGCGACCTTTTCAGCGCCTGGAGTGTTGTCTGTCAACTGGACATTGTATGTGAATCCATCAACAGTCAAAGTCAAGTTCTGGCCGTTTGTAGTAAATGCTCCCTGCTGCGCCTCGTATGTTGCATCTGTCAAGACATCCTTGAAAGTCACTTTACCCTGAGTTGCGTGGGTAGTGATTCCAGTGATTCGCACAAGGTGTGTGTATCGAGCAACATCTGTTGTTGTACTTGTTGCCTGACCTGGAGTCAAGTAGACATATGCATCAAGTGCTGCTGATGTTCCTTCAACCGGATAGATTGGGTTTGTGGAACTTGCTGCCATTGTTGGTGTTCCTGGAACAGCGCTAAGGTATGCATAGTACAATGTCTTCTGTGATCCGCTGGATGGAGTCAATGTTACGCCAACCTGTGTGGATCCGCTTGTTGCAACCTTTACAGTGTCTCTGTTGTCGCTCTTTGGTCCGTTTGCAGTATCAGTGTATTGCAGTGCAAATGTTCTGAAGACCGGGTCAGTGAATGACTTTCCTTCAGAAAGCACTTTGAAATCGCTGTCTGGATTGACTAAGATCTTGATACTTGTCAATGCAGTTGCGTTTCCAGTGAATACAACCTTTGTTCCTGCAATGCTGTCTTCGCCAGAACCCTGTTCGACATTCTGCCCGTTTTGCAAGATGAGCTTGTCTGCTCCAAGTTGCAACTGTGCAATTCCGTCGATTCCATTGTTCCATGAGGAAACGGATTTCGCATAGATTCTGAGTCCACCGATGACCTTTGACTGGCCTTCAGAGATGGAATCTGTTACGCCGTTGACGCTCACAGTAACCTTGCTTGCGCTGCTGGAGAATCCAATTACCTTAACTGCGTAGTCTTTTCCAGAAATTGTCTGTGTCAAATCATCCTTAGGGCTAAGTGAAACCTCTTTGGATGATCCATACAAAACAACTTTGTTCAACGATGTATCTGTCTCGCTTGAGAAAGTGTATTCCTTTCCGAACAAAGTAATTTTCTGGCCTATAGTGTCTGTTGCAGCGGTGTTCAATGCTTTGTTGAAGTCAACTTTCATTGCATATAATGCTGCAGCATCTGACGTTGGAGTTCCTCCAGTAGTATCGAATCCGAGGAAGCTGTCGACCTGGCCTAATGTGTGCTGACCAAATGACAATGGCCTGTCTCCACCTGACATGCTCTTAGCAAATGTAACAGATTGTGTATATTTGTACACAGTACCTGCTGCATCATCAAACTCACTGTCTGAGAGCAAATCGAGGTTGTCTTTTGTGACTGAATCTACTGAGAATGTTTGCCCAAGATAGATTCTGTCCCCAGCGGTGTCCAATCGGAATCCGCCCTGCACGCTTGTGCTTCCGCTAGTTGTTGCGACTGCAGTAGTTGAGTCTCGCTGCAATGAAGCTGCGATATCGACTGCGCCGATAAGGTCTGCGGTCTGTGCAGTAGTACCCAAAATGATCTTACCATTGAATGCTCCACCGGAGACAAATGGTGATGGGTAGTCAGCAAGTGTTGATGCGTTTACTGCAAATGCTGCTGTTGCTGCGACCATTGTTGTTGCAAACCCTAATGCAACGATTTTCTTTATTGTTTTATTCATTTAAAAACACCTCCACGTGTTTTACTCCTCACAATGTTTTCTGGCAGATTATATGTAAAGTTTACGTTAATAATCATCATGGAATATGCATGATAATTAATTGTCTTACGCCTTTACATATTAAGGCCATCAAACACCTGAATAGAGTCTTAGTAATGCCTATTGTTTATAAACTTTGTGGTGACTGGCAGTGTTTTGAGCACAATAAATTAGATAAAAGGTCTAAAAATGAAAATTTCATCATTTTTAGACGTTCATAACTATATAATGACAAATCGTAAAATGCTATGAAAGATAACAGAAGATGTACGTTTTAAGAATGAAAAGTAATCAAAAAAGATTATTTATTGTAAAAAATCGAAAAATTTTAATAGTTTGCAGCATGAATGATATCATGAACCGCATCTACAACACATTCTATCATGAACGGCTCTTTACATTACGCGAAGCAAACAAAATCATCAAGAATTATCAGGTCTGCAAGAACACCATAAGCCGCCTACAAAAAAAAGGGCTCATCAAACGGGTACGCAGCGGGCTCTATTATATTATACCTATTGATGATCCGCAATTCTATCCTGACCCTATCCATGTTGCAACCAAACTGCGGGAAAACGGGGTGATGAGCTGCAATAGCAGTTTTACTGTACTCAAGTGCCTTGCGCGGGAAAAAACCATATACCTTTCTGCAACACATTCAGCAAAGATGCGCGTAAAGGACATCACCTTTCGCCTGCTCAAGCAAAAACATCTCTTGGGAACGCTCGAAACAACCTATAGCACAACTTATGCCACTATCCCTATAAAGGTATCTGATCTTGAAAAAACCATCATTGACTGCCTCTGGAACAGGACCATGCAGATTGAGCAACTCATCACTGTACTCAAATACGCAAAAACCATTAATCACACCATAAATCCCTCACGCATGCTCTCTTATCTTGAGAAGATCAAAAAACCAATCCTGTACCACAAGACAGGATTCGTACTTGATACTGTCAAGGAATATTTTGGGATCAGTGAAGATGATCTTGAAGCGTTTCATAAAAAATTATCATCCAAGAAATTCTATTTCAAGGAGAAAGGGCTCCGGCTTACCCGGCCACGGTATATGTATATCAAGCGGTGGAAAGTCATGATACCCGAACAACGCTACATTGCATTATTCCCAAAAGCCACAGAGTAATAAGATAATAATCTGAAGAAAGAAGAGTATAAAAATATAAAAAAATTAGTTGATAAGCACTGCGGTGACGATTCCATTCTGTCCTGGCCGTGAAGTAACACGCGCCTTGCCCTTTGCAGTCTCAATGATTGTTCCCTTGGTCATGATCTTACGCCTGACATAGTTTTTGTTAGCAGGGGTATCAATAACGTTCTTGATAGCCTCAGTGCTGTATGTCTTTGTGGCAGGGTCATAGACATTGACTTTTTCAGTTGAGAGGAGCCGCAATTTTTTGGTATTTCCTCGCGCACGGACTTGCTGGATACGAAGTGCTGCAACGCGGGTCATTGCCGGCAATCGCCCGATCAAATGCTGCCTTTTCTTGATAATCTTTGACTTATACCTGCCGCCTGTGGATTTACGCTTGGATTTAGATTGGATTATAACCATGGTTTACCTCTTGGAATCCCGCTTCCATTGATATGTGCGGGTCTTTGCAGATTTGCCATACCCGCATGATGCGCAAACGCCTGTAGAAAGGTTTCGTGAATGTTTACCGCATCGCCTACAGATGATATGGTTCTTCCCCTTTGATTTCTCGCCCATTGAATGTGTTCCTTTAGTCATACTGCACCTTTATTCTGTTGTAAGGATAGTGATAGTGTCTCCACGGATAAAGATGATACCCATCTTGCGCGTCACTTCGCCCTTCTCGCGCTCTTCAGCATTCTCAAGAACGCAGTTGATGTGGATATCAAATGCGCGCAGAACACCGACATACTGTCGTCCGTTCTTTAACTCAATAATGACTTTCTTGTTTCGTGCATTATTCAATGCATCGATTGGCCGTGTTGGATCCATGTTCTTACCCTCCATAAAAAAAACAAAACAATACTCAAAGGATTTTCCGGCTATTTATAAATATTTCGACAGATTTAAATAGAATCGAAAATTCTAGGAGAAGTACGTATCCTCGCGGGGATGCCAGAGTGGTCAAATGGGACAGGCTTAGGACCTGTTGGCTTAGTGCCTTCGTGGGTTCAAATCCTACTCCCCGCACTTTTTATTTCTTCCGAAAAAAACTTACGCTAACATCTACTAGTGCTATTCATATGCACGAATAGCACCATTCTTTTGATGATAACTTTTCTTGAGAGTTACGCTACTTTCCTGATTTTTTATTTCTATAACACTGCGTATTCGCATTAAAAAAAAATAAAAAGATAAGAAAAAAAGTTTTTAGTCTTCCTTCTTGCGATAGAAGACAAAGTAGAGGATTACTGCAAGGACTACGATAACTGCAAGTCCCCAGACCCAACTGCCTGAACTTGAAGTTGTTTTTGCAGGAGTTGTCGTTGGTGCAGGTGTCGGAGCCGGCGTAGTAGTCGGAGTCGTTGTTGGTGCAGGTGTTGGAGTCGGCGTAGTAGTCGGAGTCGTTGTTGGAGTAGTAGTCGGAGTTGTCGTTGGTGTTGTCGCCGGTGCTACTGCAAAGAGGCTGAATCCAGGAGAGATTGCCTCATAGTAGACGTATGTTGCATCCTCACTGGTGATCTTTGTCTGCAATGCATCCCACTGAGTCGTATACCTGTAGAGCACCACATTCTCTTTTGCAATGCTGCTGTTTGCAAGCCAGGATTTCTCGACCTTGAATGATATCTTGACGCTATTGATCTGCGCATTATCAAGGTTGTAGTGGTCTATCTTGAGATATTTGTAGAGCGCCCCGGTGTACGGTGTGTCGGGCGTGGTATCCTGCCTTGTTACAGTGATCTTCACATCAGTTGCAGCAGTGTTGGTGGTGACCAAAAGGGTTGTTATTGGAAGGCCATCTGTCGTATAATCAAATAGAGTTGATCCTGCAGTCAATGTTCCAAAGATCACTGATGCATACGGATTCGCCGGCGAAACAGTCGTGCCTCCAGAACTGCTGGAAGACGAAGAGCTTGTTGAAGCAACTGCAGTCTGCGTGTAGGTCACGAATTTCGTGAAGTGCTTTGTCCAGATGATGAGATCATTGCCCACATCCATCTTGCACGCATCAGACGATGTCAAATTACTGTCTGCCCATGCCCGGGTATCATTGCTGCATGTTGCGCTGATCTTCGTGAATGTTGATCCCCGATAGAATCCTGCATACTTGCCACGCTGCCCGGTCAGGTTGATGCGCACTGCACTGCTCAGGGTCAGGCCGACATCGTCAAATCCTATCTCGACGACGCTTGAGGGCGTTGCAGTGTATCCTGAATCCGGTGTTACGGTTACTGTGCTTGTGGATTTTATTGTCGGAAGGTTCACGATTCCTGTCCAGCTGGAGTTTCCGCTGATAGTCACGTTCTCCGGTAGCGCAATAGTCACAATACCAATACTGGTATTGGCAGTTACGCTGATTGCACTTGCAAGTGTTGCATTATGTGTCGATGCATTGTAGGGATCGCTGAGATCGAGTGTTCCGTTCACGCCCTGCGGTACAGTGATGTTTGCTGCAGTATTGTTGGCAGGGACGATGATACTGGTAGTATTCTCATCGAGCGTGGTGTTTGCGTTGAGCACTTTCTGGTTGCTTGCTTCGACCATGAGCTTCTTAACGACTATGGTTTCTGTATTGTTCACATTGTCGATGCTATAGAACCGCACATAGATGGTGTCATTCACATTAGTCAAGAGTATTGTTCCATTGTACGGCGTTGAAGGCGTACAGGTGTTTACAGTATCTTTACAGTAGAATGTGGTGTTGACTCCTGATAGGCTGTCTGTTGCGGAAAGGTTTATGGAGACGTTCGGATTTACTGTAGCATTGTACCAATCATCAAGCGTCACATTGGTTCCATTGCCCGTAAGGTATGCGATTGCTGTTGTTGTCGGTGCAGTAAGATCAATGAGGACTGTCTTGGTCTTTGTTGGCTCAGTAGTTCCTGCAAGGTCAACTGAGTAATATTGCAGTGTCTGGTTGCCGCTTGCATTCAGTGTTACATTAGTACCTGTGACCCATGCGCCTGACCAATTATATTTGGTGTAATTGACTCCGGAGAGTGCATCAGTCGATGTTAAGATGACTGTTACTGGAGCGTTTGTCCATCCTGTCCCATTGTAGCTGTCTGTTGTTGTTGGTGGAGTAATATCAAGGAGTGCAGTAGTGTTTTTTGCAGTCTCGATATTGCCTGCATTGTCGACGCTGTAGAACGAAACACTATGGTTTCCACTCGTGTTGATGACTATTGTCGTCCCATTTGCCCAGACTCCATCGACAGCATATGTGGTATAATTGACTCCGGATAATGCATCAGTTCTATTCAGTGTGATGTTGAATGCTGCATTCTGCCAGACAGTTGCTCTTGCACCGACATTGCTGGTTGTGTTTGGAGCAGTGTTATCTTTGTAAAAGATAATCGAACTCGTAGCATTGTTTCCGACAGGTGCCGGTCCATAATCGTAGGCTGTTACTGAAAGATTGTATGTGCCATCAGTGGAAACATTTGGCGTAAATACGCAATTGAACACTTCGCTGCCGACACTTATCGCATTACAATTTGCAGTGTTGGACGCGTTGGAGAAGCTTGCAACCACTGTTCCGTTGAGGGAGAAGTATGCTGCACTGATCTCTGTTCCTGTACCGTTCAATGTCACATTGATGAGATTCACATTCTGCAATCCCTGGCCCGAGATGGGGTAGTTGAATGCAATGATTGGTGCAACATTATCAGTCACATTGTATCCGGAGAATCCTCCAACAGTAAACTGGAGTGTTCCCTGCGGGACTAAGATGCTCATGTTCAACTGCGCAATGGTGATGTTGAACGGTGTTCCCGGAGTCCACGAATCAATTGTAACTCCTGCAGTTCTGCTCGAATTATCCGCAAGGATTGCAGGCATTGTCGCAAATGGTATATTATACAATGTGATTGTGGTATTAGTGTTGAGTTCTGCAAATGCAGTGTCATTCACATAGATCCTGGTGAGTCCGAACTCATGCGGCGCGCTGATATTGACCTGGAGCGCATTCTGGAGGTTTGCAAGCTTTGCACCAATGCCTGGCGAGGACATGTCAAGTGATGAGAAATTCATCATCATGACTGGCTGGAATCCCGTCCATGGCGATGAACCGTTTCCTTGTCCAGAAAGGCATGAACCATTCATTTCCATCTGGATTACAAAGTTCACGTTTGAAAAATTCATTTCCTTAGAGAAGTTTGTCGTCAGATTGCCAAATCGCATGCAGGAGTTTGCGCCCATGGATGGAACGCCCATATCATGGAGCAGAATAGTAACAGGACTTGTGGTAAAATTCACATTGTTCACTGCATCCTCTGCAAGGAACGTAATCCCTGCACCTACTGGCGGCTGTCCATAAGCAGGTATCGCTGCTGTAACATTACAGGAACCCTCATAATATCCTGATGTTAGATTATACGTGAGGTTGAGCATTCCGCCGCTCGTACACGTAACGCCAGTCATGTTCGTGAAGTTTGCCTGGACAAAGGAAACACCACTGCCGCCGTCAGTCACATTCGCATGCACATGCACAGTATTGTCGTACGGCGAATAGAAGACATCAGTGTCAGTGCTATTATACGTAACAATTGCTGGCGATGTGGTGTCATGTAAGAGTGTTTGATTATCTATGGTCTCATTATTACCCACAGAATCTACACTATAATAGCGGATATACGATACACCTTCAGTGCTCACATCTATGGGCGTACCATTAAATAGCGTTGATGGGGTGCAAGTTGGCCCGTTAGTACAATAATAAGTTGCGTTGCATCCGGACGCATCAGTACAGGAGAGGTTAATCGCAAGTACCGGGACACTTGTCCATACACCAAAGGCTGAGAAGCTGAGCGGTGTTGCAGTAGTTGTCGGCGGAGTAGTGTCAGTACCTTTTGCAGTCAAAGTAAGCGGATTTTGATTATAGAATGCAAATTTCACTGTTCCTGTTTGCAATCCTGCAACTCCTGCATGCAAATTGAATTGATGTCCAGCGGCGACTACACTTGAGGCAGTATTTATGGTAAAGTTTATCTGTACTTCTCCATTCATTGCTGTTGTTGTAGTATACGCATCATTGCCGTATCCCGAAGCATATCCATAACCATATCCCGCATAAGTCTCATTGCCTGTCGTATACTGTCCTGTTGTAGTATCATACCCGTAACCGTATCCTGCACCGGTTGTTGTTGTCGTGTAAACGGCATTATTTGTTACTGCATCAATACTTGCAATAGCACAAACTAAGGCATCAGAAGACAGGGCAGCATCTAAAGCATGTGTGGTGAAATTAAAATAACAATTATACGTTGTAGAAGTGTTTGCATCAATCAATTGGAGCGCAATAACATCCAAGGGGATATAATCTGTAGTGTGAATATCGACAGAAGCAGTATATTTCCAAACACCATTCGATGTTCCATCTGCAGTGTTGGTAATCCCGACAGTGATTGCCTGCGCAGGACCTGCAAACAGCAATGCAGCAATAATGGCTATCGTAATAGCCACTGAAAAGATTTTTGGAACATTTTTATTCATTTCTAATCCCTCACCTAGTAATACACCCCAATTAAGAGGTGTACACGTATGAATATTTATAAATATTGCGGAAAAAACACTAATAGTATTATTATGAACGAGTGATAACTATGATCACAATAACGAGTGCAAGGATGCTGATTATCATCCCGATGATAAAACCTACAGGCACCGGATGAGTAGTAGTGACCTGTTGTGCGGGGAGATGATAGATAGTGATGCATGAGTCTTCATGAACTATAGTCGCATTGATCTTATACGCAGGATAATGCGCGCAGTGGTCATAGAGGATATATTCGACTGCCTGATTTTCAAGGCAAGTGATTGATTGATTAGCAAGGCAGATCGTGATATTTTTCTGGAATGCAGTGGTAGTACCCCACGCATCAGGACCAGTCAGGATTATTGGTTTGACGATATTATTTATTGGTACAGGTATCCTGCCATCCGGACTCGCTCTTGTTGTCCAGTTATAGGTGAGATATAGTTCCCAGGGGAGATAGATGCTCTTGCCCCGGATGACTTGTGCGTCCATATATGCTGCAGTGCTCTTGTAGGAGTCAGGATAATTGGTGGCATGGATTTGATTATTCAGGTTGATCAAAGGAAGTGAGAGGAGAGCTATGGTCATTACTGCAATAATTATGGGAATGAATTTCTTCATCTTTGACTGGAGATAAATGACTGCTTCAGGTATGAGAAATGCGTATGCTAATGCGACTAATGCGACGAATTTGTGACTGTCCCGAAAACCGTTAAAGAATGGAACATTATTGAAGAGGAAACTAAAGAGGTTTTGCGTGAATGGATGACTGATACCCACTGCAAGTAAAATTCCCGCCCACCATAATGCAAAATAGAATGTATGCTTGGAATTATGAAAATAGCCTATGAGGAAGAGAATTAATAATAATGCAAGGAGAATATACCATAAGACTATCGGCAGCATACGGTATGATGTTTGGTATCCGACCTCCCTCCAAAAGCCATACATAGACATTATTTTAGCAATCGCAGGGACATCCTGCGATAATTTAGGTGCAAAGAATGATTCGTGCGTTATGGTAATATCATTAAAGATCTGGTTCTGAAATAATCCCTGAATCCAAAATGCTGAAAGGGCAATTGTTAATATGAGGAAGAGTACAACGGGTTTGAGTTTCCTATTATGCTTATAGAAGAACAATGAGAGGAGAAATAACCCGATTGTTATCGCAAAAAATTGCGCCTGGATCGAGCCAATGATCGCTGCTACAATAATTGCTTTGTATAACGAGGTTTTATCCTTGTCCAGAATATAATAGATAAAGACCGGGAGGAGTAAGTACGCTAAAATAACACCCAACTGCCCGACCATGATACGGCTATAAATGAATGGATTAAAAAAATAAATAAACGCGAAGAGAAGCGGGTATTTTGAGAGTTTTTTGATGTAGAAGTAGGAGAGAAGCATAGCGATGAGAATACCTAACGTGAACATGAAACCGTAACTGAAGATAAATGTAAAAATAGAATTGTTAAAGGAGTAATTACTCATTAACATAACTTTCGTAAAACCGTGATAGATTGACGGTGTATAATCCAATAGTAATAGATTTTGAAAAAGATTAGAAAAAAATATGACTATAACTACGGCGGCGATAATCAAATAACCGTAATAATCCTTGGATTTCACTTCGAAAGCCACCTAACGATTCTGAATTTTATAAACCAATTATGCAATTTTTCTGCCCAGCGATCAGACTTATTCCTGCGCCAATCATAAAACAAGTATGCAAAACAGAATACTAATGTTAACGACGATATGAGTAATCCTAAGTAAAAATACGATTGCGGACGGAAATACAAAGACAACTCAGCGTTTATTGAACCATCTGGATTTGTAGTGTAGTAATCGTGAGATTGCTTAATGGTTGATGTATCAATCAACCAACTATTCGCATATCCAAATATAATTGTGTGAGTATCTCGAAAAATATCTTGATTAAATATAAATCGTGTGTGATTTGTATGTGAATTGATCAAGTAAATTCTCCATTCGGGATTGTAATTATTTAGATAAACTAATGATGCGTTATCCGTGAGGTGATTTAATGAAATAATATACTCTTCATTGCTTACCTTGTTAATTGAACAGTTAACATTTTTGCAGTATAAAACATTTGAAGCATAGACAGTTGGTATTGCTATCAGACCAAGTATCAATAAAATTATGCCGTAATTTAAAATTGTCATAGTTTTCGCGCCTCTAAATAGATGTGATCAGATTCGAATTTTATCAAATGCACCCCAATAAAGGTGATAGGTGTTAAACCTATTTCGAAAATACTCACGAGTATATCCCGGATTTTATATTTGTATAAGGATGAACGCGTTGACTTAATAATAGCATTCCCATTTCTTTTGGATATTTTTTTCCTCCTGTATCCGTGATTGAAAATTTTATCGTAAGTCATGGTTTTAATCCACATATAGGTGTCATGATTTGTAAATCTCAAAGGTTTGCAATAAACAACTTTAAATCCTTGGTTTTTTACAAGGTAATTTAATGATTCAGTTGTCCATTTAGTCAGGTGATGGGGTGGGCTATCACCTTGTTTAAAGATATAATCGGGTTTTCGAGTATAATTCGGTACAGAAATTACCAGTAAGCCATCTTTTTTTAATATTTTGTTACAACTCTGTATTAAACTCAAAGGGTTATCAACATGTTCAAGAACATCAATTAAGGTAACATAATCAAATCTACCGAATTTGAATAGTTTCGGCGAAGATAAGGGAATATTATACACGTTCTTTAATCGATATTTTTGTTTACAAACATTTAGAGCAACACTATCAAAATCTAACCCATACACATTAAAGTTATACTTCTTAGCATGATGTATGAACCTTCCTGTTCCACACGCAATATCTATTAATTTTCCAGGCGTATTTCTTTTTATAAAATACTGCTGTGCTTCGTTAATATTGAATCTATCAACATTATGTAAATCCAATTTTTCATAAAATTTTTCGTAAAATACACTTCCGGGATTCTTGAAAGGATCGCAAAATATTAGGCTACAATTACGACAGGAGTATATCGCGTAGTTATTATAGCTATCAATACGTGTTGAATCTATAGTATTACATACTGGGCATTTTTTTCCATTTTTCATTTAATACCTCATATTTCGTATTATGAATTTTTATTATCGCACACTTTATATATCTTTATATTATCAGTATTATATATACGCTCAAAATTTTTTTCAAAAAAAGGCAGCCATTGTTGCGGGCTCTTTATTTGATATTGTTGGGTATCAATATACCCCGACCATAGCACGTAATCTGTTGCAATGATATCCATGCTGTTGCAGAAGGACGTCACATTATTATCCAGTATGGCTTGGTTTATAGGTCGTAATAATTTGGATGCCGATCCTGCTGAATTGGTATTCGCTAATACATTAAAATTTGTTGCAGTTTCATAAACATTAAATCCTCTTGTTGAAAAGTTAAAAATAGGGAATGGCGTTATCGGCACTAATAAAATTCTTGTATCGCTCATATTAGTAGTTATATAATTTATGGAATTAAGTACTTCAATGGGGACATGAATATTTGAACTATTGTAAAAGTCAGGAGTATAAAGTGGTCTGGCTAAGATTAATAACGGCAAGCAAAACACAACAACAATTAATAATTTATGTCTCTGTTTATCTAATAAATGTTTCAAAAGCAGTCCAAGAGAGATAGTGAAAATGAATAATACCAAAAAATAAATTTTGTAGCTGTTTCTAAGCGCGTTAAAAAAAATAAAATTTCCGGACAGATATTTATAAATTGTATTAAATAATGGCGGCGCATGTACCCCCGACATCAAAAAAATACTAATAAGAAATAACGTCATTAATAATAGCGATATTTTTTTATACCGTGATTTACTCAATAACAGGAACATTAGAGCCAAAACAATCACTCCATAATATGCAAGAAAGGTGTAATACGGGTTCAGATAATACGTCGTTGCAGAAGGTATTGAATACGCACCGTTATAATAATAGTAATAGGATGTCATTCCCATTATTTTATAGGTCTCAACTAGGTAGCTATTTGATTGGGTAAACGTAGGATTTTCTAGACTTAACATTTCGTTAACTAAAGGTCCCTGCGTAGTCTGTGGTAGAACGATGGCTGTGTATATATATGGAAACCCCAGTAGTAAGAAGATCAAAAAAGATGATAAAATGAAGATACATAACTTTTTTAATGATATTTTTTTGTACAAAAAGCCCAATATGAGCATAAATAGAAGACCAAACGCGATATAAATATAAAAAATAACTTGAATCCCTAAAAATAAGAATAAAAATAGCGCAAATATCACAGAGTAGTAAAAAATATTATTGCATTCGTTATCAATAAATGATAGTAGTATATATACTAACAGCGGGAATAATGCATAAACCAGATTAAATGAGAAAGGCATTACTGGCAAAAATTGTGATGGAACAAAGAAGATGTAAAAAAAACCTACTATAAGCTCTATAAGTTGGTTCGATTTTACAGCTAATAAAGACAAAATCTTCCTAAATGACAATCCTACGCCTATAGCGCCTAGAACATAAATGCCCCACCACAGCAGTATAACGCCGATTTTATGGCTAAATAATTTTGATAACACATTTAAAAACAGATAAAATGGCGCATAATACCCCGGTATTATACCTAAATCTTTGCCTGCCCATATGTTTATAAAGTTGGAAATGTGAAAATTATTGAAGCCCCAAAAGAATTCAAAATCAATATTAGACGCAATAATAAATTGTACTAATGGCAGCAAGGCTAATATTAGAATGTGCCAATTATCTTTAACAAATTTTTTGAATTTGAATTGTTCTATAATCATCTTCTTAAATGTTTAAAATAAAACATACCGATTTTATGAATCAAATTACTCGGTAATAAATAAGCCAGTAATATGATGAAATTGTTCTTTACAGAGTATCTTGCTTGAGGAATAGTCTTAAAAACCAATGTTAAATTATCTGTAATATTTTTATTTTTAGCATTAAAATTTGGCGTTTTTGAAGCAATTCGTAGTAACCGTCCTTTAATTGAAAAAAAATCTTTTTCAAATGCTCGAAGGAGTAATCCTTTTAGATACGGTATCTCGATTTTATTTTTTCTGCAAAATATCACTAATTTATCGATAAATAATAAATATTGTTTAACTCCCTCAACAGTAGCGTTCATTTTATTACTTATATTTGGGTGGATACGGTAATCAATAAGTGGTTTATCGATATATGCACAAGGAGCCAAGCAGCAAATTGAAGATACAACCAAACTGTCGTGTCCATAAAATAATTCTGGATCTGAGCCGCCTATTTTTTTGTATAATCGTTTATTAAAAATATGGTTTGGAAATGCTGTCGGTAATACCACGGCATATTTGCCTCCGCGCATAGGAATGCTCATCATAGTAAAATTACCCAACATATCTGTCTTCTCAAAAACAATAACATCGCGCATATTTCTGAAATAATCCTCTTTATGTATTCGTTTTCTTGTTACTTTATGTAAATATTTGCCATTTGCATCTATAAAGTTATTTGCAGTTACAACAAATCCAATATCGGGTTTTTTTTGTATTACCTTCCAACAATTAGAAAGATACTCTTTATGCATTAAATCGTCATCTGATAAAAATTGAATCCATTCTGTGTTTGATTCGTTAACCAAGCGGCGCATACTTTCGATATATCCTCTGTTTTTTTTATTAATAATAACTTTTATGCGTTTGTCGGTATATCTTTTTAATGTATCTATTGTCCCATCAGTACATCCATCGACACATATTAAGATTTCAAACTCTTTGAAATTTTGCTTTAAAACTGAATCTATAGTGCATTTTAATAATTCGTTTCGATTGAATGTAGGGATACATACACTAATTTTTGGATTTGCATTTATCATTTTGTTACTTACCAAATTGTTTTTTAAAAACAGGCTTATATAGATCTTCATAATAATAAGCGTTTAATAAATTATGTACACCTTTTACATAATACTGATAGTTGTTCGCAATTGTTAGTATCGCGCGATACAGCTGCTTTTCTGAATAATCAATAACTATCCCCGCATGGTATTTGTTAATTATTTTCGAAAATTCAACGCACGCAGTAGTAATTACAGGATAACCGTAACTAAGATATTGCTTTATTTTAGTAGGATCTCCGAGATATTTAACTGCATCAGGCATATATGGCGCAACTGCAATGTAGTTATAATTCCCTAATAGAACTCTAAGTTGAACTTCATCAACCACAGGCGTATATACGCTAGTATTGTTATGCTGGTAAGTTGCATTGCCACCCACAAATACAAATTGGTATTTATCTAGATTTTTAGCCACACTATCGATTAATGCGATTCCTTTAGCCTTATCAAACGTCCCGATATATAATACTCTTTTTTCTGTTTTAACTAATTTTTTTGTGTTATTATCTATGCCTAAGGACTGAACAAACCCTTTTTTTATGTTCGATCCACGAAAGTAATTTTTCAAACTGCGGGAGATATACCATCGATGATCCGCATGCTTTAAGCTACATCCCAGAACTTTGGCAGTGATATTCGATTTTAAACGGGATATAATATTATTTTTACTGATTCGCATGATGTCGCCCACTATATATATCGTATGTAGTTTAAGTAAATTTCCAAAAAAGATTAAGTAGGGGTTAGAGGAGATTAGAACAATGTTCTTATTGAGGTTGCGTAATCTGATTGATGATAGATTCACAAAGAATGATAAATAATAAAGAATCACAGAAAATACATCTTTGCTTTTTGAAGTGTATGTCGCTGTGACTTTACTTAGGGATCCTTTCTTAAAAACCGTGATGTTGCTATCACCATTATGGACTATATCTGGAAAATATATAGAGTACAAAATAACATCTTCATAATTCTCTACTAAATACTTAGGAATCGACCCGAGATTGAAACCTACATCGAAATTAGCGTATATTATTAGACTATTATTTAAAGTGTTATTTAATTTCATCTTTAACAATTTCATTCCAGTCATATTTTTTTACAAAATTATATGCCTTTTCAGCTAAGCGATGTCTTCTGCCTTCGTTGTTCAGGTACTGTAGTATCTTAGATGCGAAAATGTTTGTATTTGCAAACGGAATCCATTCAACATTATCTCTCCAAATCGGCACAATTTCCTTAAGATCATATGCCAATACTGGAACTTGAGCAGCCATAGCCTCTCCAATAACTATCGCCCAGTTTTCTTCATGGCTCGGAAGGACAAATAATTTTGCAGATTTAATTATTCTAAATTTTAAATTGAAATCATATATGGCTCCCAGTAGTATAATATTTGAATCTAAATTATTATCAGTAATGAATTTATTTATTTTATCAATTACCTCCTTATTTCCATCTCCAATTATGACGAGTGTTGCTCCGTGTCTTTTTTTGCATACTTCTTTCCAGATACTTAGAAGATCTAATACGCCCTTACCGTAGTTCAAACGCTTAATAAATACTGCATCATAATTCTTCTTTTGGACGGGAATTAAATTTATCTTAGCATAGTCAACGCCACAATACACTACGCGGATTTTACGTGAGGGAATGTGTTTAGTGCATATCAGTTTATTTTTCGTTACTTTGGACACTGCCAGGATTTCGTCTGAAAAGTATTTAATAAGAAGACCGCTGATAACTCTATTAAGCCAATATGAATATCTTACGAACGCAGGAGTATTCCCACGCGTATCTAACCACGGATATTCTTCTACCCAATGATATGCTGCGATCCATTTACTTTTTTGGGCTAATTTCACTCTCAAGGCAGGAAGAACATTATAAATATGTTCACATGAACTATACACTATATCATATTGACTGTTCATGTAGCGAGATTTTATTATGGTTAATAGCGTAATGTAAAAATTTGAGGAGAATGATGAACTTACAGAATAATTTATTGCTATTAATTTCGTGTACGGCACCTTAAGCTTCTTTGTTAATTCTTTGCCATTTTTGTTTGTTAATAAATGTACGTCATATTCATTCTGTTGGTAAATATGTCGCATGATTTCGAATAGTCTAATATCCCCGCCCGATATTGCGACTTTATTGTTATCTTTTGTTATACCGGTTGTAATAAATAATATTTTCTTTTTCATTTTAGCATGTTAATGATTCTTTCGGTAACCTTCTCTCCAAATGGGTTCATCCAGTCACGATCAGAATATATTAACTTCTCGGATGCTTTTTTTAGATTATCATATTCGTGATTAGAAAGTATTGATGCACCAACCTCAATTGTCTCAGGTCTTTCAGTGTTATCTCTCAAGGTGATACAAGGTGTTTTCAGTATGCATGATTCTTCTTGTATCCCTCCTGAATCTGTATAAACAATTTTGCTTTTAGAGATTAGAATTAGGGTGTCAAGATATTTTGTTGGTTCAATAACTTTGATAGATGTAGGTATAGTGATATGATATTTCGCAATGATATTGAGTGTTCTCGGATGTATTGGAAATACTATTTCTAACGAATATTCTTGGCTTATCCTATCAATTGACGATAAAAGTTGCGAAAGCTTCGTTGGATCATCAACATTCGAGGGTCTGTGCAATGTAAGTAAAGCAAAGTTATTTGATAAATTCAACGTATTTAATATTTCACTATTCTTATATGCAAGTTCTAGGTTACAATTGACTGCATCGGATATAGTATTCCCTGAAACTATTACCTTATTCTCTGCGATTCCTTCCTTCAATAATATTTGTGCTTGTATACGCGTGGGGCAAAATAAATAGTCGGATATGTGGTCAACGAGTATGCGATTCTTTTCTTCCGGCATAGTATTATCATAGCTGCGCAGACCTGCTTCTATATGGACTAGTTTTATGTTCAATTTCGAAGCAGTCAAAGCGCCCGCTAAAGTGCTGTTGGTATCACCTTGTACAATTACGTAAGTCGGCTGCTCTTTGATCAATATCGGTTCGATTTTTTGCATCATTGTTCCAGTTTGCTGGGCGTGGCTTGCTGATCCAATATTTAAATTATATTTCGGATTAGGTAGCATTAATTCCCGAAAAAAAACAGAGTCCATATTTTCATCATAGTGCTGATTAGTATGGATAATAAAAAAATTTATTTTTTTATTGAGGAGTTCTCTAATAATCGGACTAAATTTTATTATTTCTGGTCTAGTCCCTAAAACAATACAAATCATCATTTTAACCCCAATTTACCTATACAATATGTTATTGATTCTGTCGCATAAACACTCACAGTTAATACACCTGCAATAGGATGCACAACCCAAGCAAAATTTCTATCCTTAAAAATCATATAAACAGACTCTATGAATGGTCCCACAAATGTTGCCAAATAAATAATCGATAATACAAATTTAATGTTACTAGTATCTCTCATCCAGATACTTCCGATATTTCTGTCATAACGCCATAACACTTTACTCACTATCTTTTTTCTTTTTTTTACAAAATCAGTTAAAGAGTTGGCATAATAGTGATAGATGTATGCATTATTAGGTATTGCGTAAGTACTATATCCTTTTGTACGCAAATAATTTACGAAATTGGCTTCTTCAAAAATCGAGGTATCTTTCCAGTATTTACTCACCAGGGTTTTGTTCCATAAAAATCCATTTGCTCCCGTAATATACGGTTTGTCGGGCATTTGAAAAATTAAAGAATAATATTTCTTATGCACCACTGTTCTAGGTGGAGTGCACAGCATTCGAGCAAGAGGGTCAGAAATTCTTAGAAGTGTACAATATTTATTAATTAACGTCATATTTGTATTTATTGTCATCTTTGATTCAACGCCAATAATATTTGTTTCGTTATGCATGGCGTATATCATGTTCAGTAACCAATATTCATTTGTGATTATATTATCGGAGTCTAGAAGTATAAAATATTCAGTTGTACATTTTTTTATACCTACCGCTTTCCCATATTCTGCTATACGATGGGGATTGTTCTCAATTTTAACATCATATTTCTTTGCGATATTCAAGGTATCATCTTTCGAACCGCCATCGATTATTATTACATCGAATTTGTTTTTAGGATACTTTTGCATAAAAATTCCGTTCAAACAATCTACAAAGTATTTATCAGAGTTATAAGTCGTAATTATAAAAGTTACTGGAGGGTAATGTGACAACATCGGCTGACTTTCAATGTAACTTTTTAATCCCTTTTTAAAAGAAATGAACTCATTCAATTTTAGGACAAAAAGCCCGAATAAAAGTAATGGATGCAATAATCCATTTATTAACACCTTAAAAGGACTGAATCTCTTAAAAATATTGCGTTGATTATTTGAAATAACACGATTCTTTTTTTGATACAAATAAAAATATTTTGCGTAATCTTCCTTCTTTTTTTTGATATTTGAAATATTTAGCTCACCTTCATCATGCATTAATAATAGTTTTGTACGATATATCTTGTTGGTATATTTTCGAATTCTATTGTTTAAATCCCAATCTTCAAAAGCATTTAAGTCTTCATCATACCCCCCGATTTTTAAAAAGACTTTTTTATCGAAAAATCTTGCTGCTTCTATTAAATCATTCCCAACGTAAAAGCTTCTCTCAAACGCCTTAACTTTAGCCCAATACCCGATACCGATGGATTTCTCGGGAAGGATTATTGCTTTGCAATTCGTCTGCTCAGCAAGCTCAACGCATTCCTTCACAGAATCTTTATGAAAATAAATATCTGAGTCATGAATAAGCAAATACCTTCCTTTAGATTTTTTTGCACCAAAATTTCGCTGTGCACTTCGTTCAGGACCTTTCGTATAGAATTTATCTGCATATTTTTTTGCTATTTCTGGTGTCTTGTCAGTACTGTTATTATCAACCACAATTAATTCAATATGTCTATAACTTTGATTCTTAATTGTTCTCAAACATCTTTCCAAAGTTCTTCCGGAGTTCTTTGTTGTTATGATAACCGAAACTAATGGCTTATCCATTTCTCAAGCCTCCCGATGTTTTTGTTCCAGTCTGCGTGTGTTCTTGCAAATGTTATTGATTCGGTAGCATGATATTGTGGATTTTCAATCATCTTGTCCATTGCAGTGCGCATTTCTTTAATATTCCTGCACATAATTCCTGTCTTATTGGCGTCGCGTAGTCCGGGGACGTCATAGGTTATAGCTATTGTCCCATTCGCATTGGCTTCAGTCACGATGAGTCCCCACCCTTCACGTACTGAGGTCACAAGTATCGCAAGACTTTTTGCCATAATCTTATCCCGCTCCATTAAACCAATCTGTCCAGTAAATACGACCTTTTGTTCCAGATGAAGTTTTCTTACGAGGCGCATAAGATCTTTTTTATAATCGCCATCACCAATAACATACAATTTCGCATCAACATCAACCATTGCCCGTATTGCATCCTGCGCCCGTTTGCTCTTCTTGAGCCTGCCACAAAACACGAATGCATGCTCCTTATCAGAAACATTCGACATTGGCGTAAAATCAATCTGGTTTTCAAGAACCAATATCTCTTTTGGATTCATCCAGGCATAAGAGACTAAATCATTCTTAGTGGAGTTTGAGACAACAAATGCGCGTGTACATGCATATAATTTTAGATAACACCATTCACAAACAATGCCGATTGTTGCAACGGCAATATTTTTTTCATAAAACCATACATCAAGCGCTAATTGGTGAAAAAACGCAACTCTCTTCTTGCGTGGAACATAGAGTGGGGTAAAAAATGGGACAGTATTCACCTGATCAATTACTAAATCATAATTACCTCGCTTATAAAATTTGTAGGCTTCAATATATACTGAGAGCGGGGTCCCAGAGCGGGCAATCGTATATCCATGATAATTCTCAGATTTTCTTGAGCCCTGAAACCTGCTTGAAAACAATGTAACAGAATGGCCTTCTCGAGCAAGTCCCGCAAGATAATTATCAGTCACGATCTCAGCACCGCCCTTAAGCGGATTCTTCATATCCCTCCATGCGAGCATGAGGATGTTCATTTGTTCTGATAATACCTCAATATGTAGTATCTATACCATATCGCTAATGTGTCGATGAGCATTCCGCGCACTGTCTTGGTGTTTATTCCAGTGCCCGAATTCTTATAATCAAGAGTGATAGGTGCCTCCACAATCCGGAATCCATGCTTATGGGCAAGAAAACATAATTCCAGATCAAAAGCATATTGTTTTACCAAGATATACGGCATGATAATTTTTAGGACATCGCGCTTCATGAGTTTCAGTCCAGTCTGGGTATCATGCAATTTAAGTCCAAAAAACACGCGGATAAACATTGAATACCAAAATGATAGTACGCGCCGAAAGAACGGATACTGCAGTTTAGAGAATGGATGCCTTTTTGATCCGACGACCATATCAGCTGCTGAAAGATAGGGATACATCCGCTTGAGTTGCAAGGGATCAATATCCATATCCGCATCAAGAAACGTAACCAATTCACCCGTCGATGCCTCAAATCCCTTCTTTAATGCATAACCCTTCCCATGATTAGTCTTATAAGAAATGATCTTAATCCCTACAACCTTGCGCGCCTCGCGATAAGTATTATCCACATGCCCATCAATAACTAAGATAATCTCATAATCAGATACTACGCCCGAAAGCTTGCGCTTAATAACCTCAAGATTATTCCGGATAGTACGCCCTTCCCGATATGCAGGGATAATAATGCTTAATTTTTTCGACTGCATATAATAAAACCCCCTCGAAAGGAAAATCAATACATCATTTATAAATGTTTATGTTTTTTTGAGGACCGCAGCGTATAGAAAAAGAGACATACAAATAGGGCCCCCAGAACAAGCAGCATCATCAGAATCACCAAGAAGAGACTGGTATGAAAAAGAAAGATAAGACCGATCTCTACAATAATCGCACCGATAACATAATAGATGAACGCGTAACGTTTCAGGGCAAGATTATACATAATCATGATCTGATTTAAGGAATACAATCCGAAAGCAAGACCATAAAACCCGATAAGTCCAGAGATATCATATGCCGCGCCGTAGAACAAACGAACAATAATGTGAGGAATATAAAAATACAAGAGTGTTATTGCACCAACAATAAGTGCAGCATAGCCAAGCGTACTCTTGAATAGTTTAAATGTATCCTTACCCCGCGCATGCAAGTAAACAACTTTAGGGAACATAACCCCGACAAAGAACCCCGACGCAAACCAGACGATTTTTGCAATATTGTCCGCGGCAGCAAAAAAACCTGCCTCGCGACTGCTAAAAAAGTGTTTAACAAGAAGGATATCAATCGTAATGAGCAGTGCAGGAATAAGAGTAGTTATAAGAACGGGAACAGCGTATTTGAGTACGTCAAGATGCTTGATCTTCTTCGGACGAACTTTACGCAATCGCAAAAGTGCAAAAAACCCCACAATAAACGCAATAATAATCCCTGCAACAACTCCACCAATGGCTCCTGCAATACCAAAGCCGAGGACAACAAAAAGTATACCCAACACAAGCTTCAAGCCACTGCTGATGATACTCGTCACATTCTGATAGAGGAACCGCTGCAAGCCATTCAGATAGCCGCCAATGACTGCAAAAAGGATACTCACAAATCCCAGCACACCCACAAGGATTAAACCTGCAGCAACATCAAGCTTGAGAAATCGTGCAATCATTGGAACCAAAAGGATAAATAACCCGAGAAGAATGATCCCGATGATCGTAAGATACCGAAAACTGCTCGTAATAAGGGTGCGGAGTCGTCCATAATCCTTGCGTGCACGATACGTTGCCGTATAATGGGAGATTACTGTCGTGATAGTCCCTCCACCGATTTGGACAATATAGATGAATGCAAAAAGACTTCCTAAAACACCGTATGTCTCTGGACCTAGTGTACGACCCATATAGATCTGATACAAGTAATTTGCAATTGAGGAGAATAACGAACCAAAAAGGAATATGCCGCTTGCAAGAAGCAAACCATCATCCTTATCCAATATCCGTTTAATATATTTTCTCATGACTATCAATCTCTCCCGCATCTTCTGCAAGGGCGAAATACTTCAATAAATATCCAAATATAAGGACTGTTCCAAGATAGAGCGTTAACACACGGATCACTGACGATAAACCAAGGATTGTTCCCACACCAAAAACTAACAGCAGGGCAATGCCGACAAATAAAAACACCCTGCTAAAAAATAGTCGACCGGTATGCACAAACGCAAATGCTGTTGTATAATTTTTACGCAATTCTCCAAACTCCAAGAGAACACCGATGACCAGAAAATAGAACGCATAAATCGCTGCAGCCTCAGCGCCATTATTAAATTTATAGATCAAAAGAAACGGACAAAGCCAAAGTAAAAGGATTGCGGGAAGGATCATATAACGCGCATCAATACGATACGCGAAAAATAGTATTCCTGCTAATACAAAACAGACAAAAAGCAGCTCCACATTCAGTGCCTTCCATAGTCCGGTATAAAACAAGAGGGTAAACACCCCAATGATACTGTAAGAGGCGATAAGCACCAACGCGGAAAAATGATGCTGTATGAACAGCAGCAATCGCTGAAACACCCGAACAATAGATTTGAATAATGAAAGAAAAAAAGATGAAAACGCAAACCTTCGTGCATGTGATTTATGAGGATGCACGTCATGATGATAAACGCGATGGGTGGAATGCAAGCGTGATTGCAATCGATCAAAAAATGCAAGAATCCGCGCAATGTCTATATATGCAAGAATAGTCAACAATAAGATAAATGCAAGTGCAAAACTTACCCGGATAGAAAGACCAGGAAAAAGCAGTGCAGGCTTGAGCAGAGCATATGCTTCAAGAACAATAAGTCCGATAAGTAGGTATAAGAGGTAAGATCGATAGTTGCGCAAAATTCCCCCCATCATCGTGGATACAGACGGATTATTTATAAAATTAACGTTTGGAGAGAGTTCAGGAAGAGGATAAACTATATAAAGATGTGCATGATAGGGTTATCATGCGTTTCACCCGTATTACTATTATCAGGATCCATCATCCGGATTCAGACAATATCAATGAGGAGTTGCAGTATCTCGGGCATTCACTCGGACTATTCAGCGAGCGCGACAAGGACAAGAGCTGCTATCGCATCTTTGTCATACTCATCAAGGCATTGAAAACCAGAAAACAGCTCACGAGCGACGATATCGCAGCGCTCACGCATCTTTCCCGCGGAACAGTCATCCACCATCTCACAAGGCTCATGGAAGCAGGGATCGTCACGAACCAGAAGAATTATTACATCCTCTCAGTCGATAATATGGCGGAGCTCGTGGATCTTGTCAAGAAGAATCTCGATAAAACATTTACCCAGTTGCAGGGGATCGCAAAGAATATCGATAAGAAACTCGCGCTTGAATAATAATTCTAAAAAACATCAGCAATACTATTACAGTGCTTTAGAGAGCGTTTTGATATGATTATTGAGCGTGTTGATGCATTCAACAATATGCGCCTGTGCCTGTTCAACAGTAATCTTGTCATTTTTAAATTGTGCCGCCTTGTCATAAAGGGTCGAAGCATCAACCGTCATACCCCTACTTGTAGCTTCCATAACACGAACCATTGCATTTTTATCCATGTAAATCACCACGCTATCCCTTGCGGGAAGTCATATAAATAGTTTACGAAAAAGGTCGCAGATATACTATCAGGAGAATATATGAAGCAAGGGATATAGCAGGGGAGAGAATTATATAAAAAAGAAGAATGAAAAAGAATAATCTAATTGCGCTTGACTTCGATGGGGATGACGCCTGCCTCGAATTCGAGCTTTGCAATCTCGAGCGGATCATAATGCAATTCCTCGAGTCGCTTGGGAGTCAATTTGACGAGAAGTGGCGCGCCCATGGATATCTGGAGTGATCGTGCACCGATGATGCGTGCGCGTTCATATTTGGTCAATCGATCAAGAGGCCAATTGATATCATTCATAGGATTCACCTGTTCTGGGAACTAAAGAATCCTTTATAAGTTTTCTTATTTCCGTAGCTTTTGCGAGTGCAAGCGTAAGCATCTTGTCGATGTCGGGTATCGTGAGTGTCCCGTATCCGCCTTTCTGCAATGCGCAAAGATTCCCATCGTCAGTGGTGGTGACGGTAAGCCGCGTATCGCAGGACTGCTCCTCGCTCTCCTGGGGATCGACAATGAAGAATCCGCCGATCTTAGAGACTGTGACTGCAATAGGGATTTTAGCAAGCGGAATCTTTTCTGCAGTCCGCTTCTTGTAGTTGATCTTATCATTTTCGACTGCGGGAAATGTTGCAGAAAGAATGGCCGCAACCGCTGCCATGCTTCCGACATCGAAGAGGTTTCCGTCATCGTTGATCGGACAAATATCGACATTGATTGTCCAGACCTTCTCACCTGCCTGGATACAGAGTCGCTTATTATCCAATGATTTGCTCTCCCTGATCCCGCGGTCAATCACGCGTGCAACCTCGATTGCATATGCATCCGGTGGTCCGCTTTCGTAACGGGGATTGCTGAGCGGCAAGAGCTCTGCGCCAACCATAAGGATTCCTTCATTGGGAGTATCCGGGTATGGTTTTTCCATAGTCATCTTGACTCCTGCAATAACCTCAGTGTTTCCGCACTTTACCTGCGCTGATCCTTCTGCAGTTTCGATGAGTCCTGTCCGGACCTCTATAGGCCGAAACTCTGTCATGCTGCGCCCGTCATAACGAACGCCTTTAGTAAGGCATTCAATAATATGTTTTTTTGTTTCAATATCTACCATGGTCATCATCCTCATCAGTATTATCCCTGAGTCAAATCCGCTCCGGTATCTGTCGAGTCGGATTCATTATCTGCAGGTGCAGTTTGTGTAGTCGCTCCACTGTTTCCGTTGCCTGCGCTCTGTCCATTGTGTCCGTTGTTTCCGTTCAAGCCTTCGCCGGTTTCGCCATGAAATTTTTGCTTGAGCGCATTGCGCTGGATTGCAGAGATCTGGGGTATTGCCGCAGCTGCCTTGTGCAATGCTTCCATGAGCGCCTCGCGATTCACGATTCCATCCATCTGAAGGAGTGTGATCTCTCCAGTCGAGGGGACCATTGCGACCGGGATATCTGCGACGTGTTCAGAATCCACATGATCGACAAATTCCGGGAGGTGTTCCTCCTCGTAGTTCAAGTCGACAATGACGCGGTTGTCTGCCTGTCCGACTGCAACTGCAGAAACAAGATCGCGCATTGCAAGTCCTGCGTCAGCAAGCGCAATTGCTGCAGCATTGATTCCGCAGCAGCGTGATCCTGCATCAGTCTGGGGCAACTCGATGAATACATCAACGACTGCATTCGGGTAATCATCAAGATTGAGGACTGTGGATAATGCCTTTTCTGAGACCATGCTGATCTCTTTACTTCTCCTCGAGGGACCGGGCCTGACGCGTTCACCTGCGCCAGAAAATGGCATCATATTATAATTCACGCGCAAAATCCCTTTCTTGGGGTCCTGCATGAATTTCGGGAATAATTCCCGGGGACCATAGACTGCAGCATATGCCACAGTTTTTCCCATCTTGAAATATGCTGATCCATCAGCTTTAGGGATAACGCCTGCCTTTGCCTCTATTGGCCGGAGTTCGTCAAATCCTCGTCCGTCAACGCGTTTATTGTAAACCATTGTAATCACCTTTCTCTCCAGTCATGTCCAGTTTTACGCCAGTCTTTTCCTCGAGGAATGTCTTGATGCGCTCGGTAAGTCCTGAGTAATGACTCTCTGACTCAATCTTCATGATGGTCTCGACCGCAATGTTTTCCTTAGCAGGCTCTCCGTCAACCCAGATGAGCCCGTTTTGTCCGACGATGATGCGGCAGCCGGTTGCCTGCTTGATCATAGTCACCATTGATCCCTTCTTTCCGATGATTCGCGGGACCTTATGGGTATTGACATAGATGATGCGTCCGCCCTTCAGCTTGCGCAGTCCCTGATCACGGACACTCAAGTCGACAAGGTTCTGGCTGGTGACGTTCGTTATCTTTGCGACCAGATACTCGTCCAGATTGAAATAACGGGTGAGGTCCTCGTTCTTCTCGATGAATTCGGGCGTCTCTTTGCTGGAGAGCATTGCCTGATAGGGGCTATTGATCTCGACGCGCCATCCCATCATGAGAATGTCGATCACTTTTCCGATGACAATATCATTGCGCTTGGGCAGATACTTTCCGGATACCGGAATGATCTTGAGCACTTTTCCCTCGACATTGACGAGGCCGAGTCGCGATGCGATGATCTTTGTTGCCTGGCGATAGCTGCCATATCCCGGGATATATCCCATTCCTTCAGCAAGGGTGTCTCCCGGAACCACCACTTCTTTGTCTTGTACTAATATAGTCATGTATATCAACTCCGTGTTGTTTAAGCGTGAAAAGCGTGCGGGTGTAATGATGCGGCACGCATTGCGCGCCCGCGATGGCATTACTGCACAATTGTTATCTCAACACCTCCATGGGTTCGTTTGTTGAGTTCGTCCATAATATCAGTGTAGATCCCTGCAGGGACTTCGATGGTTACAAAATAGCATCCATCCTCGAGCCATTCATCTTTGAGGATTTTTCCGTAACTCTTGATGAGCGCATAATTTTTCTGCGCGTATTTTGCGCTGATATGGATCTGCAATTTTTTTGTCTCGAACTTGATGGGAAGGATCGGTTTTAACTGCTTAAGGATTGCCTGCACCTGATCGTCAGCACTCTTCTTGTCGTCGATTCTGATCTTTGCCTCCTCAAAGGCGTTCGTGATCCGGGTGATGGGATGGGGAAGGTTGTTGTCAGGATTGATGGCATTGCGATGGATGATCTCGATGATCCTGTTGCGTTTGAGCGCTGCAAGTGTCTTGCGGTACTGCTCGCTGAGCTGCAATTCCCCGTGCGTGATGATGTATGTTGCGATTTCATCCTCGGAAAGCACCCCGAATGCGACTGCAAGATCATTCTTTGCGCTAAAGAGCCCTTTTTTTGCATTCTCAAAGATATGCTCGGCCATGACGACTTCGCGGACATCATCAAGCGTATGGTTCTTGTAGGCGATCACTTTATCCGGATCGATGACAACCTCGAAATTCTTCCCATTCTTTTTGATCCGTGCAACATTGATATGGATCCGTTCTTTGATGGGTTTTTTGGAAAAATTTTGCGTTGCCATGGTTTATAGCATACTTATATAATTTTGTACTTACATGATTATTTTTTTACATGATTATTTTTTCTTGTCCTTGGAATCAATGGATGCATAGATCTTTGCGATCTTGTCCTTGGATATCTTGGTATACTTCTTGTCCTCGCTACCGATAAAGACGCAGTCAATACGGTCTGGCTCGAAATTCTCGTTGAGCACTTTCTTTAATGCACTGATTGCAAGGCGCATGCCTTCATCAAGTGTCATGGAATCCTTGTATTCTTTGGAGAGTATTGCCTTGACATCAATTTCTCCCTCGCCGATTGCCGTTGCCTTGTATTGGAAATAGATCCCTGTCGGGTCAGTCTCGAAGAGTTTGATGCCGTCCTCATCGCCACCTGCGATAAGAAGTGAGACCCCGAATGGTCGCAGGCCGCCGGATTGGGTGCAGAGCTGCGCGAGGTTTGCAATATCCTTGACGACCGTGAGTACGTCGATTGGCGTATCGTAGAGTACGCGGTGTTCCTGCGCTTTGAGCTGCGCGCGCTCGACCAGTACCCGCGCGTCAGAGAGTATTCCTGCAGCAGTGATTGCGATGTGATCATCAGCAAGCCAGATTTTTTCAAGAGCATCCGCAACAATGAGTTTATCAACGACACGTTTGTCGGTTACGAGCAATACGCCGTCCTTGCAGGTAATGCCGATTGCAGTCGATCCTTGTCGGACTGTCTTTTTTGCATATTCGACCTGGAGCAATCGCCCGTCAGGGCTGAACATGGTTATTGCACGGTCATACCCCATCATCTGGTGTTGTAATGGTTGTACATCTGTCATAGTGTTTACCTCACGTTGTGTTTATCAGCAATTTTATCAGCAATGTTTATCGACAATTAATAGATTATTATCCGTCCGTATATCATTATCCGTCCATCTTCTCTTTTGCGCGTTGCGCAATTCCTGAAACGGCAATGGTTTTAATCGTGACCGGAACTGTGCGGCCTGCAGGACCTGCAGCATGAATGAGCCCCAGACACGTCTTGACTTTATCGACGCTGGTATGGGTGACTCGGATGATGCCGCGCATCTTTGCATCATGATACTTTACGGGCGCAAGCCCTGCTGCTGCGCCATCAAAGATCCCGAGCATTGACTGTACCTGCATAAGGATATCATCGTATACATCCTTGAAATGCACAGGCGTATGCGCGGTGATACACTCAAAGACAATATAGCGTTGGCGTTCCTTGAGTGTCGGCAATAATACCTTTTGTTTGTGCGGTATCATGTTGTGGTATGAGAAAGCATCAGCATAGCACATATGCTCTCATCGGCTCCATCATTCTGCAAGAACAAAGAAAGCCAAGGTATTTATAAATATTATGGATGGGTGCTCTGCGCGGTATCGCTCAAAAATTAAAAACCTTTAAATAATAGGGTTCGTGGGCTAAAGTATGGACGGGATCATCATCAGCATCATCGCATTCTTTGTCGTGATCATCGCACTCATCATTGTATTCCGTATCCTGCGCAGCATCCTTATCTTCCGGCTGCTCTTTCGCATTCTTTCCATCGCGTTCCTTCTCCTCTTTATCCTCTGCATCATTGTCGCGTATGCAGTCATCAAGGATGCAAATGACATGAAGAATAATTTCCAGAATTCCACGAACCTCATCCTGCTCAAGAACGGCACCATGCTCCTGAGCGGTGTCGCGCTCAATATCAATGCAGACAAACTCACCCCGCTCAATACCACAACCATTGATGAACTCCAAAAATCCTATACAGGTGATCGCGCAAACATCGCGCATAACCGGGAATATTACAAGATCATCATCATGGACATCAGCGTTATTGATGCCATGCCGGAGAATACCAGCATCGAAAAAGGGCTTACCCTGAACAAGTCAGAGATCATGCAGGTGCTCACGAGCAGTGACGCAAAGACAACGCTTGCAACAATCATCGCAGCACGACAGAAGATATCCTCAACTGTTGTCGCATCACAATTGTCCATGGATTCTGCCGGCATCAAGGCATATCTCACGACTGCAATTATCACGTATTACTTCAGCCCTGACCACATCAATGCACTGTTCCAGGAGTACCGCAACGGATCAGTCGAGGTCTATCAGGAGACTGCAATCTTTATGCTCATCAAGTTTGCGCCGCAAAGCATGATCCAATCCCTTGTGAACCGCACAGGAAATAGCAGTATAACAAGCAGCATCACTCAAAAAGTAACCCAGGTCATTGGATAAGAAGAGAATTCTCTACTACTATATATACCGGACATTTCTCACTGACGATATTGAAATCATCCTCGCTTCGCCGCGGTTGCCATCTGTTCGCTCTCAACGATGTTTGCAGGATATGCTCATTCATCTTGTCATAAAAATCGAAGATTTTTAGGAAATTAAACACATTCTTTGTTTAATTTAATCTTCTGAGCATTCTATGCACTATGAATATTCGCTCACCTGAGGATGGCAATTATGATCTCAGCATAGTTCTTCCCACCAATACATTTATATAATACTGCGATTAGAAGGAATTGAAGAGGTGAATGATGGGTATCCTAGATTTTTTTAAGAAGAGGAATCCAGAACCTGTAGCTCCGGACCTGAATCTTGACATGAATGCAGGACTTCCCGGCATGCCTAATCTTGATCCTGGACTCGGACCAGAATTTGACCAGCACCCGGCAGATTTGAGCGGGGGAACAAATCCCTCGAGCATGAATATGCAGTCTGCGACAAACCTTTCCAGTATGGGATTCCAGTCAGGGTCACAACAAACCGCAGCAATGATGGGCGTGGCAGGCGGAACGCAACCCACATACGCATCCTACCCGCAACAACCCCCGGCAGACCTGCAGAAGGATTTGCAGATACTCTCACTCAAACTTGATGCAATCAAATCACAACTCGACTCAGTCAACCAGCGGGTCTCAACAATTGAACGTATCGCACTCAAAGATGAACAGCAGATGCAACAAAAACGGTGGTATTGATACCATAACACCCGCAAGAACTCCTGCAAAGACTGCAGCGATATCAAGCGGTCTTCGGGCAGGCGGGTATTATTATGCCATCGTATTTCTAATCCTTATCATCATTGATCGCCTGACAAAGATTTGGGCAGCGCAACTCTCTCATGAACAGGATTATGGGATATTCTCCTTTGTGTATGTGACCAATACTGGCGCAGGATTCAGTATCTTTACCGGGCAGAACACGCTTCTCATCATGCTCTCACTTATTGTTCTTGGACTACTCATCTTTTTTTCTTCGTCATTGCACCGGACCGGTGTATGGGTGGTTGCTGCAGGACTTATCGGCAATCTTATTGATCGCGTGAGTTATGGGTATGTTATTGATTTTATCAATTTCAAATTCTGGCCAGTATTCAATGTCGCAGACATGATGATTGTATTGGGAGTCATTGCGCTGATAATTGATTTATGGAGAAAAGATCGCGCAGTTTCCGGCAAAGAAAAGAGTGGATCAAAACACATGCAGCGTAAAACATCAGGGAAAAGTAATGCTCAAAAAAGATCCCGAACAGTTATCAGAAAAAAGAAGCACACACAAAGATAGAAGATGAGAATATACTAGCGATATTCGACGATGATTTCTAGAATTCGTCAAGATCCTGGAGTTTGTCCAGAAATCCATTGCGCTCAAGCCATTGCACCTGGATTGGCCTATACTTGAAGATAATGTCCCCTTTTTCGTCGCCATCAAATTCCCAGGGCTCAATAAGGACCACATCGTTCTCGCGGACCCATAATTGGCGTTTTAATCGTCCAGGAATCCTGCAGTTCCTTGTCTTTCCATCAAGACACCGGACCTTTGCACGGCTGCCGCCAAGGCGCTGTTCAAGAATGCCCAGCACTTCTTTTCCGCGGGGTGTGCGCACACGCGTGAATTCTTCAGTGCCTTCGGTTGATGGTGCATTAAATGCCATGATTCCAGGAAAAATGTCCCACACTTTATATAGCTTTTGATTTAGTGGGGGTGTTCAAAAAGTACGCCAATGCCACTATGCGAGCATCGTAAAACAATTTTGCGAGCTGACCTAAGATATTGAACAAAGTAAACAAAGTTTACTTGGTTTCCTAAAAATTGAGTATCAATTTTTTTGACAAGAGTAAATGTCAGCGATCAAAACACGATACGCATGCGAGCGGCATGGCGTAAAAAAATATTTTCAACATACCTTATCACTTAAATAAATTTTTAAACCAAGAAAAAATCCAAATATCATGGGACGGATGGATACGCACACAATCAAAAATCATGCACCGATTGGTAAACGGATCCTTGCATTCATCGCAGATTTTCTCATCATTGACATTGTGATTTTCTGGGCATTCCAGAATGCGTTTGCGCAGGTGTTTTTCGCAAAAACATTCAAAGAGGCCATGCAATCAGCACAGTCCATTAACCCAGCAGTATACTTTCTGCTCCTCGTTGTCGCACTGCTCATGCTCTTCTATCACACCTTTTTCGAATATTATCTCGGGCAGACCCCGGGGCAGATGTTCTTCACTATCCGCGTGATTGATCGCGTCAAAGGTGAAGTCGGGTTCTGGAAGGCGCTTACGCGCAACCTCTATATCCTCCCCTTTTTCCCCTTTTACATCTTCTGGATCATTGAACCGATTTATCTCGCGTTTTACAAGGAACGATTCCTCGAGCGCATCACGAACACTGCAACAATCAATGCAGATGCGTATAGCACGCCTGAGAACAGGTCATGGAAATCGTATCCATTCAAGAAAGTAAAATAAAAAGAAGAACAGGCAGGTGAATCCATGAAAGACGAACAACCCAAAAAACGATTATGGACCATGGTGTGGATACTCCTCATCCTCTTGGTATTTAGCGTACTCATCGCTGCAGTATTTACCGGCATCGGATCGCAGGATACAAATTATAATACTGCAATCATCGGAATCAACGGCGAGATCACCAGTGACGATAGCGGATCATTCTTTGCAGGAGCAAGCGCGAGTTCACCGACGGTCATCGCTGAGCTTGAGCGTGCACGCACTGACCCGCAGGTCAAGGCAATCATTCTTGAGATCAATAGCCCGGGCGGAAGCCCGGTCGCAACTGATGAGATAAGCGAGGAGATCAAGGATATCCGCAATAACAATATCACTGTTGTTGCCTGGATCCGCGAGGAAGGCGCATCAGGCGCATACTGGATCTCGACTGCAAGCGAACATATCATCGCAAACCGGATGAGTATTGTCGGATCCATCGGGGTCACGGGATCCTATATTGAATGGTATGGACTCATGAACCGTTACAATGTCACCTACAAGCGGCTTGTCGCCGGAGAATTCAAGGACACCGGAACACCATACCGACCCATGAGTTCAGCAGAAGAAGCGATGCTCCAGTCAAAACTGGACAAATTGCACGAATATTTTATCAGTGCAGTTGCCGCAAACCGTCATATGAGTGTCGCAAAAGTGCGCGATCTTGCAACCGGAGAGATATTTTTGGGTGTCGAGGCAAAAGAGAATGGGCTTATCGACGAACTCGGGGGAAAACGCGAGGCAGAGGCGTATCTTGCAAAAAGATTGAATACCACGATCACGACACGGGAATTTGTTCCTGACAAAGGATTTTTCGAACGGCTGATGAGCGCCATGAACCAGAACAGTTTTTTCATGGGTGAAGGCATTGCATCTGCAGTACTCAAGCAAAACGCACTCAAGATACAGACATAAAGAGGAATAAATCATGGGCCTACGTGAATCATTGCGGAAATTGAAAGAAGAGGAAGAGGCGCAAAAGAAACTCAGCGTCAAGCGCGAAGTAAAAAAGGAACTCACCAAATTAAAAAATCAGATCAAGACAACAACAAAAAAATGCGTCATGTGCAGCAGGGACGCGCAGTATTCCATCAAGGGTTCCAGCGAATGGTATTGCAAGGATTGCGCAAAGGAATGCTTTGGGGATTTAAGCCATCTGAAAAAAACATAATCCAGAACATACCATGGAACTTAACCAACTCATAACACTGGTGAAAAAAATCGTAGCTGAAGCATGCAAGCTTAAAGATGCACACACTACTGCAAAGCATGCGCCAGTAAATTATGCATGCATATTCACCCAAAATCAAAAAGAATACGAAGCATTAGTCGCAACTGCAAACAAGATAGGTGCAGTGGTGAAAGAAACACCATCAGGTCTACTTTTTCATATACCGCCCATAAACACTGTTGCAGGCGATTTACGATTAGTAAAAATAAGGTTGCCTGACGTCACAAGACCTGAAAGAGGAGATGCAGATTTTACTATTCTTGATTACCATGTATTCAAGAAAAAATATTTATCAAAAAAAGGTTTCAAATTAATACCGCGAGAAAATTTTGAGATGATTGAACTCATGAATGCCACATTCAATGTCCGCGTATATTTTTCTTATCCTCCGCTAGGCGAGCAACTCAAGATTACAAAAAAATAATTAGATATATACCATATGTTCTCTGCTTTTTATCCCGTAGATGATGACATAGGTCCAAAACAGCCTTTTCTTGCGCGTGATATGCACGGAGAATCCTGCGTCACGAAAAATCTTCTCGATGTACGCATCGTCCGAGAGCCATTTCACGTTCGGGATGACCCAGAAATAGTCGACGTACTCGACCATGCAGATCTTGCCGTTGCGGGGAAGGATCTTTGCAATGTCCCGGAGCACTTTGTGCACATCTTGGATATAGCTGAGTTGCCCGACAGAGAATGCGACGTCGATATTCTTGACACTCGGGTGGACTCGGCTGATATGATGCTCATCATAGATCGGCTCGACATTCGTAAGGTTCCTGCGCGCAAGGCGTTTTTCAATGATTGCAATGTTTTTCTGGCTGATATCAGTTGCGTAGATCTTTCCGCCCGGTCCCACAATATCTGCAAGATGGAGTGTCAGTGTTCCAACCCCTGCGCCATAATCCAGTACGACCTTGTCCTTGAGGTCTGAAAAGTAGAGGAGCAATTCTTTGCGGAATGTCTTGGGAAAACTGATATTTTCGAATAAGAGATCAAAGATTGCAAATGAGTCATTGACTTTCTTGATCCAGTCAGGATCATAATAGATCATGAGAAGCAGAAAGATTGGGATACCAAAAAGGATGAAACTCAGGCCCAGCCGGAACATGCCGAATGCATCCGGAGTCGAAAAGAGCCAGGCCACGACCGTAGTAGTATAGATGAGTGCAACAATGATGGGCCCGCTTTTTCCGAACCATACCTTGAATGGTCGGGGATGATTGGGTTTTTTGTAACGGAGCACCACCACTGCAAGAATGATTGAGATATACATGAGAAGTGCCATGGGTACGAGCAGTTCAAGAAGGTATTCGTATCGTCCGAACCCGAAAATGATGACTGCAATAAGTACCACGGTCTGGAAGATGATTGCCTTATAGGGCGTCTGGTAGCGGGGGTGGATGTCTTCGAGTTGCTCGATGAATAATTTGTCGCGTGCAAGCCCGAGAAGGAGTCGGGGACTGCCGATGAGTCCGCCTGCAGCTGATCCGATAAGCGCGAGTGCAACACCCATATTGACAATGATTGCGACCTGCGGATTGAATAGAATGGCAGTCAAGTCAGAGAGTGGTGTTCCTGAATGCGCAAGGATATGCCAGGGGATAACGCCGAGCATGACAAATGCGAGCAGGATTCCGAGCAGTGAGACAAAGACTGATCCCCAAAGGAGTGCCTGCGGGATGACGTATTCAGCATTCTTTGTTTCTTCAGCCATGAATGTCGCATTTTCCCATCCAAAGAATGTTTCGACAATAAAGAAGAGCGCGACAAAGAGTCCGAGAAATGGCGTCGTAAAGAACGGCGTATAGTTGGCATAGTTGATGTGCCCGAATCCAAAAACAATAATGGTCATAAGGACCACGATGATGATGATTGCAAAAATCCCAAGGATTGTCGAGATGCTGTCGGTCCCGAAATATGCAAAGGTGTTCAGGAGCACAACAATAGCGACTGCAAGAACAATCTTGAAGATCATGCCATATTCTTTCGGGATTAAATAATCGAGTGCTGCAACAATGAGCAGCGCATTCATGATATTGATGACGACCCAGGATGTCCATCCGATGAGAAACGCCAGAGGCCCCTTGCCATAAGCCTGTTTTGCAAATTCATAGACTCCTCCTGCGCTGGGAAACATTGCAGTCAATTCGCCAAAGCATGCACCGACATAGACAGTCATGATGCCGAGAAATATCCAGACGAGTATCGAGGCATTGCCTGCCTTGTCAGCCGCAAGTGCTGTCCCAAAAAACATCCCGGTTCCGATCATTGCAGTAATGGTTATTGCAAAGATTGTCCAGAATCCTAGTGTGCGTTTCAGCTCAGCCATTGTTTCCATTGCAGCCCTGCGGCTGCGTTATATACGCATTGCAGTATAAATGCATTAAAAAGCTTCGTATTATTTCAAGAGTAGTGATAAATATTTTAATATCGGCACGACTCTGGTAAGGAAATGAAGAAAATGACCAAGAAAAAAGTCCTGCACAAATCATTGCGCAAGGCGCATCGCGCGCGCCCTGCAACGCAATCGCGAAAATCATCTGCCCGCGCTGCAGCGCAATACAAGAAAGATCTCATGGACGTCAATGTCGTAGAGAAGAATTATGATACACTCTTTGAGGAAAAGCTTGCGGCTGAATACCGCGAATTCCGCAACAACAAGGAACATGCCCTGCAGGCCCATAAATTCTACCGCGCGCTCATCATTGTCGTTATCGTTATGCTTCTTGTCCTCTTGCTGCTCAGCTTTGGATAGACGCTGCAATGCATCTTAGCAGTAGAGAAAGTAGAAAGGCATGCGGGTACGCAGGATAACGTCGAGAAGAGAGAATTCTAAAGCAGGTAGATTCCCGCAGCCACAATTATTCCGAGCAATATTCCTGCCATGACCTGGAGGAGTGTATGCCCGTAGACGACAGTTAAGGGCTTCTCCTTTGCTTTCTTGAGAAGTTTATTCAATGCATCGCCCTGCAGGCCAACCTGGTAGCGGAGCCGGAATGCATCACTGATGATGATGAGGGAAAAGACGAGGGCAACAAAAAAGAGTGGGGAGAATCCTTCAGCAAAATATATTGCGGCAGTGATTGCGCTCACGACTGTGGAATGGCTCGAGGGCATCCCGCCGTTATGGAATCCATCCCTGATATCAGGATTTTTCTTCTGCGTAAGTGCAGTGAGGATGGTCTTGATGATAATAGAGAGTATCCATGCACTGGCAAATGCCACAAAAAGATAATTAAGCAAAAAACCCTGGAAGACGTTCATATCCATAACACTGCTGTGGAATTTATAAATTTATTCCCTGAGCTATTCCCTCATCGATTCCGGTATAGCTATGTCGGCGTATTATAATGTGCTCGGTAGTGTTGCCGCAACATGTATCCCTGTCGCGACAAGCCCGGTCAAAAACAGCAGTGCCATGACAATAAAGAAAAGGTAGAGGATTGTCCAGAAAAACCCCAGGATAATTCCTGCGATTGCAAGACCGCGCCCGGATTCAGCAGTCCGTGTCATCTGATTGAGCGCTACAAAGCCGAATACAATGGCGACAATGGATGCAAAAGGGACAAAGAAGAATAACCCGAATATGAATGAGAGCACTGCAAGAATATTGGTCTCATGAGTCGTATGATGGATTGCTGCCGCATGCGTAGTGGCGCGTGCAGCCAGGGATGCATTTGTGTGTGATCGCGTCCTTGTTTTCTTCATATTGTTACCCGCTCAACAATCTTCTCTTCAATAAATAACTGATTTGAATAACGGATTGCAGTAACTGATTGCAGTAACTGATTGCAGTAACCGATTTCAGTAACTGATACTACGGCAGAGATAATTAACAAATTATTTAAATCTTCCCTTTCTCCAAGAGTATACCAATACATTTATAATATACCCATCATTCAGGATGGTTACATCGTGGGGGACCATGGCAAAAAAAGTAATACCAAAAAAGCGTAGCGTAACGCATGCCGCACGTACTGCAAGAAGTACAGCCAAAAAGGCTGCGCGCAACGTAAAAAAGGACAAGAATGTCCGTACGGTAAAGAGTAAGGACCGCGATTCCAAAGAGGCGGCAAAGACTCCTGTTCTAGATCTCAAGAATCTGAAGTATACTACGACCCAGGATATCCCTATTGCAACGCGCATGGTCGACCAGGTCATTGGCCAGGAAGATGCAGTCGAAGTCATCAAGAAAGCAGCGCAGCAGCGCAGGCATGTCCTACTCATCGGAGAGCCAGGCACAGGTAAAAGTATGCTGGGCATGGCGCTTGCAGAATTATTGCCCAAGGAAAAACTTGTCGATGTCCTTGCACTCCCGAACCCGAATGATGAGAACCAGCCGCTCATCCGCACTATCGAATCAGGAAAGGGCCGCGAGGTTATCGCAAAAGCGCGGGTCGAGCATGCATCAGCATTCAAGACGCAAAATATCATCATATTCATCCTTGCAATCCTTGCACTGGTCGCGCCCTGGTGGATCCGCGATTATTACAAGTCAGATATCATGTTTGCAGCATTCTTTCTTGGCGGCATGATGTTTCTTGGCGCATTTGTCATGTTTTTGAATTTAGGAAAAAAGATGATCAACAGCGACGGCGGAGTGCCCAAGCTTGTGGTTGATAATTTTGACAAGAAGAATGTCCCATTCTATGATGCGACTGGCGCGCATGCCGGAGCGCTGCTCGGCGATGTCCTGCATGATCCCTTCCAATCCGGAGGGCTCGGCACACCTGCAAATGAACGTGTGGTTGCAGGAATGATCCACAAGGCGCACATGGGAGTCCTTTTTATCGACGAGATTTCAACCCTTGAGCCGGCAACGCAGCAGGATCTTTTGACTGCACTCCAGGAAGGAAAATATCCTATTACTGGCCAGAGCGAGCGAAGCGCTGGCGCAATGGTGCGAACCGAACCAGTCCCCTGCACATTCATCCTTGTCGCTGCAGGAAATATTGAGACAGTCCAGCATATGCATCCTGCACTCCGCTCCAGAATCCGCGGATACGGTTATGAAGTGTACATGCATGAGACCATGGTTGATACTCCGGAAAACCGCAACAAGATCGCAGTCTTTGTTGCGCAGGAAGTGATCAAGGATAAGAAGATCCCGCATTTCACCAAAGAGGCAGTAGAGTATATTATTGAAGAGGCGCGCCGCAAGGCAAACCGGAAAGGACACCTCTCGCTCATGTTCCGCGATCTTGGCGGACTCATCCGCGCTGCAGGCGATGTTGCGCGCGAATACCAGGCAGAATTCGTCAGCAAGGACCATATCGTGCAGGCGCGAAAGATTGCGCGACCATTAGAACAGCAGATCTCAGACAAGTTCATTGAACGCAAAAAGGAGTATGAAGTCATTGTCGTGACCGGCAAGAAGATCGGGCGCGTGAACGGGCTTGCAGTCATCGGCGCAGGAATCAATTATTCCGGAATCGTTCTGCCTATCGAAGCAGAGGTCACGCCAGGCGGCAAGGAAAGCGAAATCATCGCGACCGGAAAATTAGGAGAGATTGCAAAAGAGGCAATCAAGAATGTTTCTGCAATCATCAAGAAATATTTCGGCGAGGACATCAAGGAGACCAAGGATGTCTATGTCCAGTTCCTGCAGACCTATGAAGGTGTCGAGGGCGACAGTGCATCCATTGCCGTTGCAACAACCATCATCTCTGCATTAAAGAAGATCCCCATCAAGCAGGATTATGCCATGACGGGCTCATTGTCAGTGCGCGGCGAAGTACTGCCCATCGGCGGGGTATCTGCAAAGATCGAGGCTGCAATCGCGGCAGGCATCAAGAATGTGATTGTCCCCAAGAGCAATGTGAAGGATATCATTATCGATGCTGAAAAGCTTGCACACATCACGGTTATCCCGGTCGAGAATATCACTGAAGTTCTCAAGGAAGTTCTGGACTGGAATGAACACCACGATGTTCTTAAGAAGATCGAGCAGGTCAACCGCAAGGGATAAGAAGTCTACGCGCAGGATCACCAGTGAATCCTGAATCAATTATTGGATCGCATACACCTTGTTTTTCTCATAATACTCTTTTGCATAATCGAGTGATTGCTCATTGTTTGCGTAGAGTGTCACAAGCGCATCGCCGACCTGCACAATATCGCCGACCTTCTTATGCAGGTATACTCCTGCCTCCTTGGTCTTGGGAGCGCCGCAGAATCGCGCCATGCGCGAGATATCATGGTTATTGATTGCGCGCACTACACCCTTGCGCTGCGCAGTGAATGTGTGATGGAATTTTGCAAGTTGCGGCAATTTCTTTTTGCCCTGCGCTGCGATGATGTCCATGAATTTCTCATAAGCCCTTCCGGATTGCAATAATTCAACAACAGCCTGCTGCGCCTTCTTCCGGTTTCCGAGATGCATTGCAAGAAGCTCTGTTGCCATAAGTATTGTCTTTGCACGCAGATCTTTTGGTGCATCAATATCATTGCGCAAAACTTTAAGGACATCAATTGCCTCAAGGAGCGGTCCAACCCCGTTGCCGATGGGCGATGAACCATCAGTAAGAATGATCTTGATATTCATGCCGAGCGCCCGTCCAATGGTCGTGAACTGCTTGCGCAAAAGCCGCGCGCGCGACCAGGTCTTAACCTTTGCATGTTCTGCAACCGGGATATCGATCAGGATATCGGTCGAACCTACAGAGAATTTTTTTGCAAGAATGCTTGCAAGCATGAGCCCGTCAGTGTCAATGCTTAAGGGATGCTCGATGCGCAGGATCTTGTCATCTGCGGGCGCAAGATTCAATGCCCCGCCCCAGACAATGCAGGCATTGGTCGACTGGACAACCTGCTGCAATTTTTCTGCAGAAAGCGAAACCTCTGCAAGCACTTCCATGGTGTCTGCAGTTCCTGCAGGACTCGTGATTGCGCGTGATGAAGTCTTGGGGATCTTGAGACCGTATGCCGCAATGATGGGGATGACGCACATCGTCGTCCTGTTCCCTGCGACCCCGCCGACACAATGCTTATCATAGATGTGTTCCTGCGGCGATGCGCGAAGATCAAGTTTTTCTCCTGTCTCGACAATGGCGCGCGTAAGCGCGATGACTTCACTTGTCGAGAGCCCATGCGCGTAGCATGCTGAGACAAAATAAGTCATCTCAATACTCGTGATCCGTCCCTTTACGATATCCTCGATGATTGTTGCAATCTCAGTTGCAGTGAGCGTTCTGCCATTCAATTTTCCCTTGATATAGGAGAGTGATACTGGACTATCCTCGCGGGATATCTGTACACGCATGCCTTCTTTAATCCCGAGAAGTGCTGAAACTTCTTCCATCAATGCAATAGTGTCCTTGCGCAATTTCTTGTTGTCATAGAAATCGACTACTGCAATCACTTCGCGCCCATTCTTGGGATTAGTGACCTTTACACGTTCACCAAGGTGAAAGTCGAGTTCAGCGCAAGCCTCGCGATTCAGGACAACAACAGGCACTACACCTGTTGCAATAGGTATGGTCTTGACCTTGAAATCCATCATATCACTCCATAACATATCACTCTATAATATATCACTCTATATATCACTCTATAACATTCTATTTCACAACATATTCCACAAAAATTAATTATAAATCTATCTCGTGACCTACCGCAGGACCATAGGTACGGTATCCCTCCTGTTCAGCCCAGGTGCAAAGATTATTGACTGCATCCTCATCACCATGCTGGAAGATGACGATCTTTGGCTTGAGGAGATTGACAAATGTTTTGAGTTCTGCATCATCAGAGTGGCCGGAAAAATCAAATTTTTCGACAGCGCAGCGCACAGTGGTCTTCCATCCCTTCAGGTAGAGATAGCCTTCATCGACGAGCGTGCGCCCATTCGTGCGTTTGCATTGGAATCCGGTGAGAAATATCGCATTATTGGGATCGCCCCAGATATTCTCGATATATTCCATGACCGGGCCGCCCTGGACCATTCCTGAGGTGGTGATGAATATCGCGCGCTGGTTCATGATCTTTTGCCGCTGCTGCTCTTGGCGAACAAGAGTAACCTTGCGAAACATCTGGCGAAGCGTTGCTGTTCCTGTAAGATAAGAAGGATCTTTTTTGAGGATGATATCAGTCATATCAACGCACATCCCGTCAAAATAGATGGGAACATTCCATTTGCGTTTTGCAAGGATGATAAGGATTTCCTGCGCGCGTCCAAGACTAAAGACCGGGATGACGACTGCGCCCTGCTGCGTGACCTCTGCAACGCGGTCCAGAAAGTGTTCTTCGAGTGGCGCGCGTTCGGGAAGCGTCTTATCGCCATACGTGCTTTCACTGATGAGGATATCAATATCTTTAAGATCGCCATTGGTAAGGTATTTTTGTGATGAATCACGCGCGCCAGTCATGAGTTTTGTGGTCGAGAGTTTGAAGTCCCCGGTATACAATATTTTCTTTCCTTCTGTCTTTATGAGAATCATCGCGCTCCCCGGGATATGCCCTGCGTTCAGGAATTTGAATGTGATCCCCTGCGCAGTATATTCCTTGTCGAAATTGACAATGTTTGTTGCCGCATATACCTTCTTGAGGTCAGGCTTCTGGTAGGCCGGGTGCAAGTGCTTGATGCGCGCGATCTTATAAGAATCCTTGAGAAGTATTTTAGTGAGTTCACGGGTCTGCTGAGTGCAATAGATTGGGCAGATAAGATTAAAATGTTCAAAGAGCGGGAGTGAACCGGTATGGTCCAGATGGGCGTGGCTGAGGAATAATCCGTCGATGTGGGGCAGATCAAAGACCTTGAACGGCGCCTCAAACCCGTGTTCCTTGAATTTGAGTCCTGCATCGAGAAGATAACGATTCCCATTCGTAATTAACTCAATACAACTCTTTCCCACCTCTTTTGCTCCACCATGAAAAATAAATTTCATGAATATCAGATAAACTGCAAGATAAAGCATATATAAAGTTTATTAATTTACTGGACTCCTTTCAAAAAGTCGTTTTTGTGGTCATCATCATAGCGCAATCCGCGCCTCGCGGATAGAACTTCTCTAGAACAGTAGGGCAATCATTATCTTTGGAAGAATACACCAGAATTGACGTGAAACTCTGGTCGATCCTTAAACCGCTGTGCTGCGGGCGTATTGGGGAATGGGATAATATAGGTTAATGTTGCGCAGGAAAATCCTTTCTCAGTAAAATCTTTCTTGAACTTGATGTATCCCATGTCAACAGAGGGTAGTGGGCAGGCAGTGTAAATAAAATTCTGGATTTCGTATGATTCATGCAATTCGTGATCTGTAAGTTCTGCAAAAATCAGTGCGAGAAGCACATTCATGCCCGCAATACTTTTCTTCGGATTCTTGGATACTGCAAGGATATACTCATTATCGATCATATCAGTGTAAAGGTTTTTTGGATTGCGCAAGGGCATATTCCAGCGATCAAATGGTTTTTTGAAAGATTCTACACTCTGAACAAGGGGATGGGCTGAAACAATGCTTGCGATTGAATCCAATTCTTTGCTCTCCATGGGATGCTCCAAGTCTTGCCGTAGAGTTATACATCATGGTCATACCGATAGTGATATAACATAAAAAGATAAAAAAATGAAAAGTAAAAATAGTGCTCAGAATACAAATTTGACGAGCAGCACAATGATGAATGCAAGCAGGATCACTGCTGCAACAACAAGCAGTACAAGATATGCCGGACTGTCAAAGAGTGATTTGGATCCATAGACCGGTGCACTTACACCTTCAGGATAGGAAACCGGTGCTGCTGTCTGGACGCATTGTCCTGCCTGGCATTGGTATCCTGTTCCGCAGGAGGTAACTGCACTGAGTGTTCCTGTCGCGCTGCAGCGCTGATAGCTTGTACCCGAGACGCAGAATTGCTGCCCATAATTAGTGCATTGCGCATTCGGGTTATTGTTTGAATTGTCATTGCCGCATGCTGCTACAGTCACAGGGATTATTGCAGTGCCGCTGTCTGAGCTGGAGTCATAATACGTACTTACAAGGATATTGTATTGTCCGGGCTTTACAGTGCTTGGGACCTGGAATGAGTAAGTCTTTCTCCAGATGCTGTCAGTGTCGAGGCTGATTCCTGCAAAATCCTGGTTGAGGAGGAAATCATTGCTGAGGAGATTGACCCGCATCTTGTTTTCATTATGCGCGCCAGTGTTTTTGACATTGAGATTCACTGTCACAGTGCGATCGCAGGATACAGTTGAAGGCATAGCAGTTGCGGATTGGACAGTGAGTTCATGGGATTCACGCTTGACATCGATATCAAATGAATAACTCCCGCCATGGGTTGCACCATTCTCATCACGTCCACGTAAAGTGACATCGACATGGTATGTGTCAGTATTGATATCAGAAGGGACGCTAAAGGAGAAATCTGCAGTGTCCTTGTCACCGTAGCGCAGATCACTAAAGTCAAGGCTTTCATCAATATCAAGATCGCCATTGTAGACATCAGCAGTGATGTCCCGCATGCGTACATCGCTGGAATATTCGTTGCGCACAGTTATCGTAACCTTAACCTTGTCTCCGGGCTTTGCCTTGAATGTTCCGCCAGTACTGATTGATTTTGAACTGTCTGTGGTCTCCAGATAGATCTTTGAGACATCAAGATTGTTCTGCGCAGTCATGTAGATGTTTGCAATGCGCGTGATGCCGTTCAGGTTCGTGGTGGCAGTGATTGTTCCGATATTAGTCTTTCCTGCATTGGCAGAGAGCGGGACATAGATACTCATCAGAACATCAGTTGCAGCTCCTGGTGCAAGCGTGACTGTTGCAGGCGAGAATGTGACGCGATAATCAGGACCTAAGGTTGTGGAGAGTGTAACAGTCATTGATTGGTTCTGATCATTTGCGATATGGACTGTTGCAGTCGTAGTCTGTCCGCGCTGCTGGGTGTTTGATCCCACAGAAACATCAGTGATGCTGAATGCAGCGACAGTAGTTGCAGTAAGCATGAATGCTACTGCAAAAAGCATTAAAGCGAAAAGCAGTTTTCTCATTGTGTATACCCCCGGTCGTTGATGAAAGCATCGATATACAATCATCACATAAAAATCATTAAGTTGTTACTACGGAGTGATTTCTCATTTATAAAGTTTATGGTTTAGGGGACTTTGCACAATATACCGCAGACAGGATACCATAAGATAGAATACGCATCAGTAGCAGTCTTCGCGCAATACTCCACAGTGTATATACAGATAATATGCAAAGGGGTTGCCTGCGTCTCAAAGAAATCATAACCCATAATTGTATTCATCCTTCCAAGGAATATCTGCGCTCGTGAATTCCTTTTTGAGGCGCAATTTCGCCTCCTGAAGGACTGGGAGGAGTGCAGGAAAATTTTTCACATGCGGATCAGCATATACGGGAAAGACCTCAGGCATATGGTGCAATGCTACCCCTACGTCAAGAGCGTGCGCAATGCATTCAATTTTTTCCAGCGCCTTGATATACTTTGCCTCAGCGCTCGACACATGCTCATATTCTTCCCATAGTGCGGTTAATTCAGCGGAGAGCGCGGGATCGAGTGGGGCGCAAATAATCTTGATAGCTGCAGCTTCCTGTGCATGTTTTTCTGTTTTAGAAATTTTCCCCTTGACCACCAGAGTATAATCCACATCACCATGGATACATTCAACAATATCATGGACAAGCGCGATCTTTACTGCCTTAAATAAATCAATATCCAAGGCAAGCTCTTCACCGAGCGTGAACGCCATGATCGCAACTCTCCACGTATGCGCAGCAGTCGATTCCTTGAACTCAAGTGAAGCCGCGCTAAACCTATCAGTATACTTCAATCGCTCAATAATAGTCAGAAACTTGAAATAGTTCTCGAGAGGAGTCATAAAGATAAGATCATCTATCCGCTGCGTTTCCCGAAATTGAACATGTTGGAGAGATCGACCTTGTCTTCTTCATACGCATCTTTGGGTTTTACATTCTTTGGCTTTTCCTTGATCTCGCGGGTATGCTCCTCAAGCGGTCCATCCTCTTCCATCATCTTAGTAAGTTTTTCAGAATCCAGAACAACATTTTCCTTAGGCGTCTCTTCATGTTCCGGGGCAGGCGCTGCTGCGGGTGCAGGTTCTGGCGTCGGGAGCGGGGTCTCTTCAACTATGTTTGCCTCAGGGATGGATTGCACTACAGGCGCTGCAGGCGCTGTGGGCGCATCTTTTGCTGCTGCGCGCTCTGCTTGCATTTTTTCATACTGGTCCTCAAGCGGTGTCAAGTCTGCGTGTTCAGCAGCGATTTGCCCAAGCATCAAATCCTTGAGCGATCCCTTGCCAAGATTCACATCAGTATGCGCTTCTTCCAATTGGACCTTTTTTTCATGAATAGATTCATCGACTGGTTTTGCGCCGAGAGGTTTCACGAGTACATTATCCTGATTACGCGGGGCAATAGGCGGGGCTTGCGGTTTTGCCTGCACGCGCGGTGTTCCAAGATTCTTAGTCGTGCTCAAGAATTCCTGGGCTTTCTGGTGCTCGCTATCAAACCGCTTTTGCACATTATCCTCGACACCGACCATCTCTTCAGCCATCATCCGTGCCTGACTGTCAGAGCGCGCCATTCCAGAAGATTTTAATGTTGCCGCAAGGCTTGCAATCCGTTCTTCACGCGTTGTCATCATCATCACCCTTGACCCATCATAGAGATAATGGTATCAATTATTAGAGAATGAATCATTGCCTGCAAGATATATAAATGTTGTTATTTATCGTATGGTCCCGAATTCGTCTCCCTTGAGATGAAAGAGGCGTTTTGCATTCCGGTCCATCACTGCGCTATGGACGACTTTTCCAATGAAGAATGTATGATCCGCAAAATCAATGGTCTCAATAATCTCGCATTCAAGAAACGCTGCAGCTTCCCTGACCCTGCAACAATCAATCTTTTCACAGTCCAGTTTTCCAAGACCGGTCTTTGCGAATTTGTCCTCGAAATTTCCTGAATGCCTGCCGCAGTACAATACTTCGCCGGCCTTAGAGTGCGGCACGAAATTTATGCAAAAGACACCGCTTTCCTTGATAAGAGTGTGCGAGAATCGCGTCTTTCCAATCGCAATGCCATAAAGAAAGGGTTCGACATTGATCATCGTATGCCAGTCGACAGTGATAAGATTATCCTTGACTGTTGTTCTGCCGACAAGTGTCGCATTTCCCCTGCAGGATACAAGGACTGTCTGCAAAGGGTTGATGATTTCAGAAAAGTTTGGCATGGGATGCACGTGATTATTTTAATGTCATATATCCATCGTTTTCTTCATCAAAGGACTTCTTGCGTTTAGGGCCGCTCTTAAGGTTCCCACGCTCATCAACGTCATAGCTGTCCTGTCTTGGCGCTGATTGCCGGGACAGTCCACCCCGCTGATTGTGATCATCTGCAAAGATGTCGCGACTTTTCGAAGTGGTAATGGTCTGGGAAGCGCCCTTGGGAGTCTCGCTGTCACGCAGGGTCAAAAGGACCAGGATGAAGAGCAGCCAGTAGGCGATGAGAGGAATATAGAATAATCGGTAAAAGGGGAATAAGAGCAGTTGAATAAGTATCATGATGGTCGACGCGTACAATGCGACCTTAAAGATTCTTGACGGACGGATGCTGAACCGCAAAATCCATACCAAAAGGAGTCCGATAATAAATGTCAGCGCGATCATGATCCAATAATAGATACTGAGGAATACAAAAGCCCAGAAAAAGAGTGCAGGACTGAGCAGGAAAAATACCATGCCGACAGATTGCGCAAGCGAAGGGTCATTCTTGAGGTCAAGCGTCTTATCCAATGGTATACGCTGTTCCTTGCCGAAGAGGATGAATGATTTGTAGTAGAGTGCATCATTGCTCAGAAGAATCGTCGCATCGCGCATGCTGGTATTAGTATCTGCAACAATCAATGGATCAGCAGCAATGACAAATGGCGTTGTAAAATGCATGTCAAGCTGCAACGCGAGCGTATCAAAATTTGCTGCGCGCGACTGCGCATACTGCGGAATCATGAAAAGTGCAGGGATAAGGAGGATGAATGTTGCAATAAGCGTAAAGAAGAGGAGTACACAGAAATAGCGCATGGCAAAAGAGAACCGTTTTTCAGTCAGGTGCGGATAGGCATACGGATTAAAGCTCTGCAGTATTGCATGAAAGAGCGGCTTCATTTCCATAACGCCGGACTAGAGAGAAGTAGTATTTAAAGTTTACTGCACGGTCTACGCGCAGTGTCTGTTGCCGCATAGCAGAACAATGATACCGACGATTCAGGCAATCTGTTTTTGCATGAAGAAATAGACTTCATTGGATTTTGCAAGATGCCGCAGGAAAATCTTTCGCCCGGATGCGAGCGTCAGCTGCACTGTTCCTGTCGCAAAATACCGGTCGAACACATTGCTCGTATACCATACGTTCCTGATACTCGTGTAGGGTATCTTCTCGACTCCTGCAGCGCGGATTTCAAGATACGCTTCGTAGAAGATATAAGTGATGCGCTGGTACTGCAGGTAGGCAAAGAGCGTTTCGAACGTGATCAGAAGGAGTATTCCGACGCCATAGAACATATTGAGCCATAGCGGGATCTGAATCTGCAAAAGATAATAGTTTATCGCAATCCCTGTATAGAGAAGCAGGGCAAGAAATATCAATGTGATCATCTTAATGATCAAGAATCGTTCAGGGACAGGATGCGTCTTTAACTTCGGGATATCAGGAAGATAATTCATGCTCACACTCTTTGTTAACATAAGTGAATAAGAGGTATTTAAAGATTGCTGTTGGAGGGTATTGTTCAACCTGTAGATGTTAAGTGTCGGCTGTTAAGAATTCGGCTGTTTTCTTTATAAACTTAGAATTTCCAGCCTTCTGCTCTGAATAATTCGACAACATCTATGGCTTCGATGGACTTCTTATTGCAAACAAAAGGTATTCTTACCCTGTTTTCTCTGAGTTTTTCTTCAGTTACAACAATTCGTTTAATGCTGAACAATGTTTGTTGTGTACTTGATGTTAATTCGATAGCTAGAGCAATAACCCAAGGATCAGCATCGAACTTTCTTTCAGTATCAATTAATGCAGGATAATCCCTTAGTATTTCTTGGACTAGCTCAATCTGACGTTGTGTTGGCTCTTTGAACATCTTCTTCTGGTTTTTAACCCATTTGCTAAGCATATCATCATTTTGCTTGATTTCGTTTAATACTTCTCTTGGTGCAATTAAGCGATTATTATCTGCTAAGAACTTGAGCTTCTCCCAGATACTTGGAAATACATCGATTGGGTTATTTCTGTTCAACTTCACTAAGGAAGAAGTATCGATGATGTAAACGTTATTAGTCATTTTTTCGCCTTTGAGAGTACCTTGTCAAAACTCTTTGATTTTATTGAAAGATAATTTAATGCATCGGTGTATGTGATATGGTCTCTGTCATAGTTGTTGGCGACAAGAGAAACAAATTTATTTCCAACTTCAGAAAGACATCTTACTTCGGATGGAATTCCTCCGCCAGTTCCTTCTTCACCTTCTTTTTTTGTTGGTTTGATATCTTCTTTTTTGAATCTTGATAGGATTGCATCGTAATCTGTTCTTCCAATATAATTTAATTTGAGCATATTCAAAAGAAGCATAGCTTTACTGACTTTGTATCTATTAGACAAGTATTTTAGAGTCTCTTTTTGAGTAAGCTTTGCTTTGTTCGTATCAAATGCTGATTTTGCGATATCTTTTGGAAGCAAGAATGCTGATGCAAATTCATTGCACCATTTTTCAACATTATCTTTAAAAGTGTGTGTTGCATCAGGAAGATCTATGACTGATTCTCCTAATAAAATATGACCAAATTCGTGCATTAGAGAGAATATTCTTGCTTCGATATTGTCTTTTGTGTTTACAACGATAACTGTTGGTGTTTCATCTACAAACACAAATCCTCGTGCATCTTCAACAGGCATTGAAAATTGGAATAAATAGATGTTTTGATCCTCAAGAATATCTCTTAAGTAATTGAAAAGTTCGTACGGTGTTTTGAATTTTCTTTGTTTTTCTTCAGTTAAATTAAATTTCTCTCTAAATTTAATGGCAATGTGTTCTGCATTATCAGAAATCTTGACTTTTTCTATTTTTGATTTTGTTTCATAATCTACATTTCGAGATAATTCTTTGCTTAGTTCTTGTAATCTTCTTGCATGTCGCATTACAAAAACAGTTTTTTTGTCAAATTTGTTAGTCTTATCTGGAAGCATCCTGTAATCTTTTGGCTTTGGTTTTTCTGTCAACGGTTTTGATAATAAGAATGACGCTACAGGTCTTTTGAAAATGATTGCTAATTCTTCCAATTGCCTAAAAGATGGTTTCTTCTCACCAGATTCCATCTTTTCAATATTTTGAGTGCTAGTGTTTAGACGCTTCGCTATTTCTTCTCTTGTCCATCCTGAACTCTCAATAAGCCATTTCAGGACAGATGGTTCAACATTCACAGCGATTGGTTTCGTTCTAGCCATTTTAGTCAGTTAGTGTTTCTTTCTTGATTAAGTTTATTCTTCTTTTTTCTTCTTAAATCTTTCTTTGATTTTTCTGATTAATCCTTTTGATAATTCTACATTGAAAAAAGTCAAGTCTATAAGTGTAAATAATCCGATGCTAAATGCAAGGGTCAAAGCTATTGTTATTTTTATAGTGAAACTGATGTATGTATTGATGTATTTATTGTTTGTTTCATATATTGTAATTACATTCTGATTAACTTTGGAGATTGCATCCGTAAGTAAGGTTAAATCTGATTTAGTAACTACTGTTTTATTAAGTTCTTCATAGTTTTGTTGACAAGTTTTCAATTGCTCCGAAAGATTTTTGGCTTGTTCTATTGCAGTGTTATCAACTACCACATTTGTCGGAGGGTTAGCTACAGAATTAAGTTGAGAAATAAGTACTGGCGTTATGATTGCCAAGAATACTAATGCAATAATCCCTGAAACAATCTTTTCGACGCTCATTTTAACGAATCCTCGATAAGCTTCTGTTCTTTTGCGTTAACTCCATATAGTTCATAAATTAAAGAGTTAATTTGCGGTTCAATAGCATCTATTTGCCTGGATATGATTTCTTGATCAGATGTCAATTTCGAAGCATTGAATTTCTTTTTTAATTCGATTATATTTGTTACAGATGCAACAATTTTATCGTGAGATTCTTTTTCTTTTTTATTATTGAAATCGATTTGTTTTATTGGTATTTCCCCAGAAAACTGCTTGTTTGTAGCGTAGAATCCACCACTCAAAAAGATGCTTATCTTGCTGATAAAAAATGTTGCAAGAGTACTATTTAAAATGGATAATAAATACTTTTTATCCTCTTTGATTTCTTTTTTCAAGGTAATTCCATTCACACCTACATTTTTAATGAAGATTGAACCTTCTTCATCAATCGCCGAGCGAGCTCTTTTTACAACATGGGGAATTAATATTTTGGATAATCTTTGTTTATCTATTGCTTGATTTCTGCTGTATTGATACCATCCAGAATTATTGAATTTTCCTTTTTCTCTATCCTTAAGTTCTTTTTTAAAGATGCTTAAGTAATCCCAACACATTTTGTATTTTTGGATTTCTTTTTCTTCCAAAAGTTTTCCATCTTTATATGGAAAAATAATATAAGCATCACTTTTCCCAATATAATAATTATCTATATCGCTATCACCTATGATGTTAAAAGTTACCTCTGATTCTATTTCTACATTTTTATCCATTTTTTTAGAGTAAAAAATTCTAGTTTTTCCCTTATCTTCTATTAGCTTAAGGATGTATACATCATCCATCCCCGTAATTAGACCTTGAAAATTCAATTCGAAGCAATCTTGAAATTTCTTATTTTTTCTTATCTTTTCAAAGAGTTTTTCTTCTTCTTCTGTCATGAAATACCATTTATCTTCATTGAGGAAGTGCGGTTCGATTTCGTCAATGACAAAATTATCTTCATTTTCTTTTGCTTCATTCAAGAAATATGTGATTTTTTCATCCTTATTTTTATACAATCCTCGAATCTCTTGATATGTTAATGAAGACTGTTGCTTTTTATTCTGCAAAAACAGTAAACAAGTGTACGTGTCTGCTTTGCTGAAGACAAAATAATGCCTGAAATTTGTTAAGTGATATATGTTAAAGTTTTTGATATGCTTTCTTAGATTTGAACCATATTCGCTATTAAAAAATCTATTGGGACAAATAAAGCCGAGAACACCATTTTTATTTAATAATGAAAGTGATCTCTCGATAAATGGAACATATATATCTACATTTCCATCTTGAGCGGTTTGATATTTTTTTTGATAAAATGCAGTTTCTTCAGGATAAAATTCAATTAATTTCTGAATTTGAATATATGGGGGATTTCCGATAATTGCATCAAATCCTCCCTCTTTCATCACGTTACCAAATCCTTTAATTGAATCAGCCCAATTGAAAATATTGACTCTTCTTGTTGTATCCATATCCGATAGAGTTAACTGGGTCTCTTGATAAAATTCAGAACCAATTAATGAATTTCCGCATTTAATATTATCGTCTAAGTCAGGAAGTACTCTTTCTTGAATTAACTTCATTTGTTGATCTACGCTTTCTTTGGTTTCATTTTCCAAAACTTTTAGCAATAAACTCAATTTTGTAACTTCTACCGCTTGCGAGTCAATATCCACGCCATAAATATTATTTAATAGGATCTTCTTTTTTCTCTCAGAAGTTAAAGCCCATTGATTTTCTTTTATCTGAAAAATATCTTTTTTGAATTTTTTTGGATCATTTTTTATGTAATATTTCAAATGATATTCTAAGAGATAAGAATATGCGCCTAATAAGAAACTTCCAGAGCCACAAGCAGGGTCTAAAATTCTTATGCTTTCAATTTCTTTGGGCGTTTTACCTTTGAAAACCTTGCCGACTGTGTTTTTAACCACATACTTTACAATATAAGAAGGAGTGTAGAAAATTCCACCTGCTTTTTTTACCTCTGGTTTTTCTTCAACCTTAGCTTGGTGTGATGTCGTTAGTTTTATCACTTTTCCCAAGAATTGCTCGTATACATTACCTAAAACCTCAACACCGATAACGGTAAACTCATAGGGGCAGATTGGATAATATAATTCCAGAATAATGCTTTTTAAGACAGAATCGTCAATCTGAATTTTAGTGGTAATTTTATCTGGCTCGAGATTGAAGATTCCACTATTGTATTTTTCGTCAGCATATTGAAAATAACTTAAAATCTCTTTGTAAACATTTGAACTTGATGAAATTTCTTTTAATCGCTCATATCGTTCAATACTATGATCTTCACATATTCTTAAAAATAAGATTCTATCTATTGTTATTTGAACTGCAAAATTCAACTCGTAAATCGATAAATCTTTATTTCTCGAGGCAATATTCTTCGCTAAAATTTCTCTCCATTTTTCAATTTCTTTCAAAAATTCTTCATCAACTTCAGTAGTCCCCTTTTTCCCTTTTGATGATTCTATAAATCTATCAAAACTTCCTCTTAAAACATATTCTTTTGAAAATGATGTAAATATTTCTTCAAACTTTTCTTCATATTGTTCGAAAGTGAAATACCATATTCTTCCAGCACTGGCTTTATCTTTTTCAGAAGGTTTACTTGTACAATCATAAACAGCGAACTCTTCAAAATCAGTAAGAATTGATATTGGTAATTTAGCGTTCCACGCGTAACGTTTTAATTGAAATGCAGGTTCTGGTGCATCTTTGATATTTACTGCTGGCTTTTTTGCTTCAACAAAAAACTTTCTCACTCCACCTATTCTAAATCCGTAGTCGGGTGCTTTTGTTTTACCGCTGATTTTAAGAGAATCTTCATTTACAACTTCTTTATATTGTTCAGCATGACCTTGCTCATTATCAACATCCCATCCAAGAATTTTAAAAAATCTATCAACATATTCTTTCCTAACTTGAGCTTCATTATATGTGTCTTTTTTATATTGAGAATAGCTCTCTTTAAATTGTGCAACTAACTTTTTAAGTTCAATTTTTGCCTGTTCTTTAGTTAATTGTGTAAGTACCATTTTATGACCTAAGCTTTTTTTATTTCCTCTAATTCTTTTTTCATAAGCGTCTCAACTTTTCTAGAAAGAATCATATCGTTTTCTTCACAGTACTTCTTGTACTTCTCGTAAACTTTTTCGTCAAGACTTAATGCAAAAGTTTTCCTACCCATATAAACACATATAATCCCATATACTTATAAATTTATCGCAAAAAAAGTTTTAAGACACATAAAATCATATAAAGAAAAAAACTGATTTCTATTTTTTATGAGAGAGTAGACTCTTAATGTCCTTAAAAAGAAATCAGAGCTCTTTCATCCAGACTGGACTCGAGATGTTACTACTATTGACTCCAGTGGCTCAAAAAACAGGGAAGAGAGATACAACATAAAATTAGGAAAATAAAACAATGGGCTTTCCCCTGTTTTCAACATCACTGAACTGAGAAGTAGTAAATTGACGTTTCATTTATAGAAGAGAGAATGAGAGAGTAAGTAGAGTATGGTAGATGTAAGAATATTATAGATTGGTCACTGTAATGGATTTGTACATGAAGGGCGTTAGCTATCGATCAATTGCAGACCACTTAAAGCAAATCTACGGACTTGAAGTAAGTCATATTACGGTTTTGAACTGGGTTAATACTTATCTGACAAAGATTACCGAATATGTCAAGTCTATGCAACCGCAAGTCGGAGACTACTGGCTTGCAGATGAACAATTCATCAAAGTCAAAGGCAATCAACAGTATGTCTGGAATGTACTTGACAACAAAACAAGATTTCTTTTAGCAAGTAATGCAAGTAAAACAAGAAACTATGAAGATGCGAGAAGAACCTTCAAACGAGCAAAGAAAGTTGCTGGCAAGAAAGCTAAGACAGTGGTCACAGACGGCTCATTCAATTATTCAAAAGCCGTAAGAAAAGAATTTGCAACCTATCAAAATCCTAAACCTCACAAGCGTTATGTTTCATTAAGACAGAAGACAGGAAATAACAATAAGATTGAACGATTCCACGAAACTTTCAGGCAGAGAGATAAAGTAATGCGCGGATTCAAAGGAAATCAAAAGAAATACGCAGAGAACTTTCAGACATACTATAATTTTGTAAGAAAACATTCAAAGATTGGTATGACTCCTGCTCAAAAAGCGAAGATAGATCAGAAAGCAGACTGGAAAGAACTTCTAACCAAAGCAATGCAAAGTCCAGTGCCTGAAAATCACACAAGACCAGTGTAAATCACTGGACTCATGTCAAGTCTATTGAGCAGTTTACGTTTGAAAATAGGTCGGACTTGACAAGCAAATTCTCAGAAATTGACAGTGGACAAATTATTATTGCATAATCTTAACACTGGACTTCCTCCAAAATTCTTTTCTACATATTTCCTATTTCTCACTGTTGGTCTCACTGTCGGTTTTGATTTTTTGCCTACAGGTTTGCCTACTGGTTTCAATTCAGGCGGTTAGTTTCTCGGTTAGCTTTCAAAATGTGATTTGCCACTACAGGGTTCACTACTGGCTTCAATTTTTAGAATCATCTTTATGTGTCCATTCTCATTTTCAGAGACTGCGTCTGAGACTGGGTTTCAATATGTCCCCTTCCCTTCTTAGCCTGTTAGAAAGCCGGTTTACACCAAAAACACAACAAAAATGGTTTATATACCCCCGCCCCTCCGACTACTGGCTTGACTACAGGTTCCAAAAAAATCACTGTTAGATTCTCAGTTAGGACCATATGAACAAAGAAAGAGTTCTCACTTACCTTTCAGTTAAACCTGACTGTTAGACACCAAGAAAAAGTCAATTTCCTCAGTTAGACCCCCTGCCTGTCAGAACATCCGCCACTTAACGGATAGGATTGACATCCACAGGGTGAACAATACGCTGTTGGAGGGTAGGATACCAAGAAGGATCATTGTTTAGAAAGATTAATAAAAACATCAAGCCATAGAACGGTGATGCAGAACCAAAAGCTACTTGAACAGAAATTTTTTGAAAGAATCAATCACAAGGGCAAATTAGAAGAGATATCCCGAAATGTCTGCCGGGATTATAATTTAGGCGATTTTGTTTCCCACAAGCTTATCCCCATTGGTTATGAGGATTTCAATTATGCGCTGGAAACAGACAAGGGCAAGTATTTCGTCAAGGTGTTTGCAAAATCGCGGACAATCGGTGAATGCAAAAGAATAACCCGGATTATCAAAGAGACGTCATCTGCAAATGTTTCGACCCCAAAACTACATCAATCGAATCAGGGGATATGCTATTCAATAAAAAATCCGCATACACAACTCCAGCTCTGCGTCCTTGAATATGTCGACGGCAAGACGATACACGACCTGCATAAACCATTGACAAAAAAAGAGATACAATTCATTGCAAGACAGGCAGCGCGCATCAATACGCTTCACATAAAACCATCGTTCATCTATGATGAATGGGCAATACCTCATTTTTTGAGAGAATACCGCAAAAAGGGCAAGTATCTCAATGCGAAGGACCGCGCGCTCATTGATCAACTTATCACAGCGTATAAGAAATTAAAGTTGGATACGCTCCCGCATGCATTTGTCCACGGCGATATATTAACGACTAATATTATCAAGGATACGCATAGAAGGCTATGGATAGTGGATTTTTCTGTAGCAAACTATTATCCGAGAATTCAGGAACTTGCGGTTCTTGCATGCAATCCACTCTTCGATGAAAAGAACAAGGACAACAGCGAATACCAATTACAATTGGCGTTAAAAGAATACCAGAAGATCATTCCATTAACCCGAAGGGAGCAAGATGCACTGCCGACATACATCAAATTGGCGCATGCCATGCATCTATTATCAGCAAATTACCAAAAAGTAGTCATGCATAATGTTTCTGAAGAGAATATATATTTCTTGAATCAGGGCAGAAACGGATTGAAACAGATGGGTAAATCATAGATCATAAATGGGCCCGACCGGATTCGAACCGGCGACCTTCTCCACGTCAAGGAGACGTCATAGCCACTAGACTACGAGCCCATTGCCATGCAAGATTCAAAATTTATTTATAAATGTAATGATTTATCGCGCGTCATCTTTAGCGCCCTATTTTTGCAGATGGCACGGTGTTATCACGTCATCAACGGAATAAACACATACGCCGCGGCTGCGCAGATAAGAAGAACAATAAGGGATCGAAAGATAAAGAGCGTGAGTTTGTCCTGCGGATACGCGACAAGAACACCGCACGCTCCTGCAGAAATGATCATAAGTGTCATGATGATCGGGGATTGTATCCCGGAAAAGAATATGATAATACAGCAGACGAGGAATGCGAAAAGCGCTGTACCCCGTCTTCCCAGAACTGTCGCAATGGTCTTTTGTCCTGCACGGATATCCGGAGTATAATCCGCGAGTGCTCCAAGGGCGTGGAATGCAGCGACCCCTCCTGCAAGAAATACTGCCTTAACAAGTATTGGTAGGGAATAGGTTCCCTGCAGAAGACCGACCATAAACAATAAGAGTACCATCACACCATTCGATAATGAGTCGACGATCGGCACTTCCTTGAATCGCAATGGCGGCGCAGAATAATAATACGCAAAGAACAAGAGCAGGATGATAAGAATCAGCGGATAATAATTATGGATCATGAACGCATCGCCGATACTGAGGAGAAGAATGAGTATTCCTGCAAAGAATACTGCGCGGCGCATCAATGCATGCGCTTGAGGCTTGAGGACTGCCCCCTCAATCCCTCCCTTGCGGGAATTGCGCTTATCCGTAGGATAATCATAGATATCATTAGTCCCGAAGACAAAAAGTGAGAGCGCAATAGCAAAAAATACGCTAAAGATCATAAACCCCGGCGTCAGCACGCTCCTGCAGGCGTATGCGCCTGCAAGCAGGGTACAGAGTATGACAATCCAGAAGGCCGGCCTACTGGTCTTGAGAAGTACCCGCCACTGTTTTTCTGACATAACACATATAAACCCGGAATGATTTAATAATGTTATGGATAACTATTATGACGGCATTGCCGAAGGATACGAGGAATTGCATGGTGCAGAGCAATTGCAGAAACTTGCAATCATCAGGCATACACTTACTACGCAGCCGCAATTGAAGGGATTCATCAACCCCTCAGATTCACTTCTTGATGTGGGATGCGGAACAGGCATTGGCACAGCATATTTTGACTGCGCGCGCCGTGTAGGAATTGATCCCAGCGCGCAACTTATCGCACGCGCGCGAAAAGGCGCATCAAGTTATAGTGTCGGATGCGCAGAGAAACTTCCGTTCTTCGACCACGAATTCGATGTCATTATCTCGCTTACCGCAATCCAGAACTTTGATGATATCAAGAAAGGTCTTTCTGAGATAAAACGCGTCGGAAAGAAGCGGTTCATCTTGACTGTTCTCCAGCGCAGCGAGAAGTATGCCCTGATTGATGAGATGATCAAAAAAACATTTACTGTCATCATGACCATTGCTGAGGAAAAAGACATGATCTATTTCTGTACATAATAGTCTATCCTGCAAGAAATTATTCTATCGCAGATAAAAATATAAAAGTATAAAAAGAGTTTTGTAAAGAAAAGTACATTACCAAAAAAAGTGTATTTATTCTTTGAGCAGGTTCTCTGCAATGACTGCAAATGCAGGACGGGTGATGAATACTCCGATGCTGATGCCAAGAACCGTGGTGATTGCAAATCCTTTCAAAAGACCGGCTCCGGCAAAGAGAAGCGGGATCATTGCAACGACCAATGTGAAATAGCTTGCATACACAATAAAGAATGCATTCTTGATCTTATCTTTCCAGCCTAAGGATGAACTCGTATCAGAACGGTAATTGCCGCTGATCTCATCAATGATGACCAGTTGACTATCAACGCCGGTACCGATAGCGATGATGATTGCTGCGACTGCAATCAAGTCTATGTTCCATCCGATGAGTGCTGCAGCGCCAAGAAGGATAATAACTTCAGAGATGAGCGTGATTGCAACAGGGATTGAGACCACAAGTTTGCGATAGCGCAACATGATGATTCCTACCACCAGAATCATTGCGATGAGTCCAACAATAAGCGTGTTGCCGATGAACTGGTTGCCCAGAGTCGGGCTCATGGTATCGACATTGACGATCTGCAATTTGACCGGAAGCGATCCTGTGATAAGAATAGTCTGCAATCGCTTCATATTCTGCCCGGCGCTTGTCATTGCTTCCTGTTGTGTCGGGCCGCTGCCAGAACCCGATATGGAGATGTCAGTTTCCGCGCGTCCTTTCAGGCTCTCGCCGATGCGCAGGGTATCAACTTTCTCGTCATCAAGATACAGGTCAAGGTTTTCTGCCAGAAATCCCTCGCCATTCTCGACAGTCACTGCCATATTCTTGGTGAGGTCTGCCTGCAATTGTGCAGCCTCAGGACTCATAGTGATTGCAAATACGAATTTACAATAATACTGATTGCCTTGCTTTCCACATTGCTGGATGCGCGCGCAGTCAGCGGTCTTGCAGACATACTTGATGTCTGTTCCGCCACGGAACACTGTAGTATTGCCGATCTTTCCCTCGAACTTGCCCTGTTTTGAGATGAGATCCTTGACTTCTTCATCGCTTGCACCGGCAATATCGACCTGGATGAATTTTTGTCCTTCAAGATCAGAAGTTGTCTTGACCACAATGTCGCTGAGTCCGTACACATTCAGTCGTTGGGTCATGCCGTCCACAAGCGAGTCCAATTCATCCTGGGTCACATTGGTCTCAGGTTTCAAGAGTACGCTTGTTCCGCCCTGGAGATCAAGTCCCATGCGAATATTTGATGTCGGCGCATTATAGACTTTCAGTCCAATGTCATCTGCGCCGATGATTCGCGAGCTTGTCTTATTGACGAGTACCTCGGTTGTGGTATTGACTGTCTGGTTGAGTGTGGTATTAAAGTATGTCGTAGTCACATTCTGCCATTCAGTCTCGTTGAGAATTGTGACCTCATATTTTGGCTTTACCACCACGCGATAGATTGAACTGGTGGTCTTGATCGAGAGCGTCGTGTTTGGCGTCAATGATATCATGACTTTTGCATAATCATTCACGTTGGTGATAGGGATATTATTGATTGCGGTGATGACTTCACGCGACATTGGCGGAGCATTGGGCTTGGGACTGGGAACTCCTGCAGCATAGGCCGCAGAATCCTTGACCACACTGCGGATCGCGACACCCTTTGCAAAGGGATTCGGGTGCAGTGCGATAAGTGCAAAGACAAGACAGAGTATCAAAAGCCAGATCTTCCAGTTATGAAATATTTTTTTGATTGCACTCATGGTACTAGTATCCTTTATTTTCGATCATATCTTTTACTTCCAACCCTTCCGCTCAAGATGCCAGCGCAGGATTCCTGCATTCTGGATCCAGGTGAACACAATATCGCCGACTAATCCTACGGCAAGGATGAACATGATTTCCTTGATAACATCAGAACTCGTGAAAAAGTATGCTGAGAGCACTGCAATGAGCGCTGAAAATGACATCATAAGACCGGTCTTCATTGCGCCGATCATGCGATCAAACACTGCGCCCTCTCTTCGCTTGAGGACGCGAACTGACATCAGAATATCAGTGTCAATGCTGTAACCGACGAGCATGAGGAATGCTGCGACTCCAGCAATATTGAGTTTCATGCCGGATAAGTTGAATATGGCAAGTGAAAAAAAGATATCAGAGATCGCGCAGAGGATGATTGCAAAACTGGGAACACTCGTGCGCAGATACATGACCATAAGGCCAACCCAAAGTATCAACGCCAGGATAATCGTGATCAGCGCGTGACCATAAAACATGATGATTCCTGCAAGGATTGAGACACCGGTCGCAATCCACTTCAATTTTATTCCTTCACCAAAATAGAGGAAGACAACAAGGCTCATAAAGAGAAATGCAATGAATACTGCCTTGAGTGTCTGCGTGAAAAATGAAGTGCCAAGGCTTGGACCGACTGCACGTACTGAGATGTCGGCAGCAGTGAGTTCAGGGAATTGTTCTTTTAATGTTGCGGTGAGTTCTGGCTCAGAGACTCCTGATGCATCAACGATGATTCCGCCGAATGATCCAGTCGTGCTGCTTCCAAAACTACGCACAGTGATATCGGCAGTAGGATACGCTTTTGCAAAATATCTTCCTACAGCGTCCGGATCAACAGTGTGGGAGAGCTGCGCAGTAAGCGTTATTCCGCCGGTCAGCGAAGCGCCTTTATGGACAATCTCTCCTGTTGTTGCGTATTGATAGCCGATAACTACAAGGGAGAATATCAAAAGAAGCATGGAAAAGAGCATAAGGGCTTTGTAATGTTTTTCATAGAGCCCGATAATGATGTGGTGTTTTTGGTGATGGGATTCCTGCGATTCATGAACCGGTTTATGCGCATGATGCGCAGGCGCTTTGTGCTCAGAAGTGTGTTGATGCTTTTGCGTTCCAGAATTTTGCGCTCCTGCATTCTCTTCGCGCGGCGCAGCAGTGTTTTTTTGAGAAGGCGCAGGTGTTGCAACTGGTTCTCCTGCAGTATCCCCCTCATCCTGGATTATCTCATCACTCATGATTTATGCGGATTGGTCATAATTTTATAAATATTTCTATTTTCAGATAATACAGGATTACTGATACAATCCGGTCACGCTTTAAGGTCACGTCCATGATATACTAGTGGTACACGATATTGACATAATTATTGGCATACTATATATAGTAAGCGGATATACTGGACTGATATAGGGTTAATAACAGATGTTGATGAGTGGTTAGAGACCACGGCCTGGTATAATTTAGCGTCTTCTCGCTCACGCAAATGTCTTTCACTGAATTAAAGGATAAAGTCAATTTAAGTATCAAACGTTTCGTGTGTGCCATCTGCTTGCAGCGATCGATAATTATTAGAAAGAAAAATCTCTCTTGGAATCTCTGATTTTTCTTGCAGTTATGACATAAGTGCTGCAAGCCTTATGATGGCAAACACACTCAACTTGACTGCACTGAATTACGGTAATATTTTTAAATAGGAATACCCAGAGCATGATGATGAAGAGGTGGAACAGTACTGCACAGATATCGCTCGAATACCTATTAATCATCGGGATATCGCTTGCAATACTCATCCCGACAAGCCTCTTTTTCTACCAATACACCCAATCATCCAATGAAGGGGTTATCCGCTCACAGATCGCAAAGATCGGCAACACCATGCTCAAGAACAGCGAGCAGATCTATGGGATGGCTGAGGGGTCACGGGTAACTGTCGATATGGATTTTCCTGCAAACATCAACAGCATCACTGTCCTCAACAAGAATGAGATTGTCATCCAATATGAGCTGAGCAGCGGGACAAGCGAAGCAGTCTTCTACTCGCCGGTTGATATCACAACACCCATCAATCTCTCCACTAATGCAACGTGCACTGGCAATTGCACCCTGCTTCCCTGGACCAACTCAACCCTCGGGACATTTGCAGAAGGACTGCATCATATCAAATTCGAGTCAGAGACCAGTTTCGTGCTTATGAGCATCACTTCTTAAGATGAGAAATAATATCAAGGCGCAATACAGTGTGGAATTTATCATACTGACCACATTCATGTTCTTTGTCTTTATCGTCATCTTTATTCTCGTACAGCACTATATGGTGTCCCACGTCAGCACCCTTGATGACACTGCTGCAGAGAATGTGATGAACAAGGTCCTCAATGAGATCAGGATTGCCGAGGCAGTCAGCGACCATTATTTCCGCCAGTTCAGAATCCAAGAAACCATCAACGGCAAAACATACACGATTGCAATCATCCCGGGGGTTGGGAATAGTTCTGAGATTGTCATCAAATACGCTGATGCGTCAAAAGAACGGATCTATTTTCTCGAATATTATATTAGTAATGAATCAACCATTGATCAGGGATGCAACAGCATCTCCAAGGATAACGGCATTATCCTGCTCCGAACTGTTGCCGCAATCAATTGCACTGCGCAATAGACGCGTGTCTGTTCGACGATCATTTTGAAAGGATGCTCATCTTCAGGCAACGTATATGTTCTACTGCATGCGTCTTCTTCAATAAACTTTTTAAATGAGCGGCTTGATAGTCCACTCTTTTATCGAGAAAACAATCGATAAAAAGAGTGAATGGTGAAAAAGAGTAGTACGATAACACTGTTCTGTAACGTATTGATTGATGGAGACTTCGCGTATGATTGCACAATTAAAAATAGTGTTCCAGGATTTTTTTGACACAATTTTTGGAACCCAAAAAGTGATTAGGATCGGACTGTATGGTCCGCCCAACAGCGGCAAGACAACGCTTGCAAACCGGATCTGCAAAGATATTCTCAACTCTGAGGAGGATTTTGGCGAGGTTTCCAGCATCGCCCATGAAACGCGCAAGATCAATGTGAAAGAGCGTGTCATCATGGCGCGCAATGGCAAGAAGGTCATCTTTGACCTTATCGATACGCCCGGGATTGCAACGCGCATTGATTATGAGAAGTTTGCGCGTGCAGGCATGAGCGATCGCGAGGCAAAGCAGCGCGCAAAAGAGGCGACACGCGGCGTCATTGAATCCATCAAATGGCTCGACAAAGTCGACGTTGTCCTCATGGTCCTTGACTCAACAAAAAATCCCTATAATCAGGTCAATCTCACAATCATCGGAAATCTTGAGGCGCGCAAGATCCCCGTCATTATTGCCGCAAACAAGACCGACCTCAAATCGAGCAAACTGGATCGGGTCACCCAATCATTCCCCAAATACCCCGTCATTGGCATCAGCGCAAGATTCTCAAAGAATATGGACGAATTCTATGATGCAGTGCTCAAGGCCAAAAAACATATCAGGAAGAGATAAGATGCTCACATTCCAATATATCCCCTCTGCACGTATCGCGCAGCTTAGCGCTGAAGAGAAAATCAAACTCATTCTTGCACTGATCAAAGAACACAAGGTGTTGATCATCGAAGGCAGACTGCAACCTGCAGAAGAAGTAGCATTAATCGCGCGCACCATGGACAATCTCTATGAGGAGTTTACTGCATTCAAGGGTATTGAGATCGGAATATTGCAGAATACCGTGCCGGCGCCGGAAATTTCAGGATTCAAGAGATTCAAAAAGAGACTTGCATCCATGCTTGTCAAAGAAGAGCCGCGGCCAGAAGGCATCACTATCATCGGTCCTGCAAAGATCATAAAAGAGATCAAGGAAGAGCCTGAAAAACTTGAGATGCATTTCCAGAAGATGTTTCTGCAATCACACCTGAAGATTCCGCGTAACACTGCAAAGAAAAAGCGCAAAAGCGTATCGGGAAAAAAGGGTAACCAGAGGAAAAGATAATGCAGCACAAATGCACCAATTGCGGGATGGTGTACGCCAAGGATTCTGACGAGATACTGCAGGGCTGCAGTTGCGGAAACAAGCTCTTCTATTTTATTGGCGACGGAAAAAAGAAGGAGAGTACGACATCAGTCGGATACGCTACAGAGATCACTGTTGACGATGACGACCAGGGGATGATTGTCTTTGATACTGAGGCAGTCAATATCATTGCAAACGGCAAGTATGAGATCGACATCAACGCGCTCATCAGCACGCCGGAAAGCATTGTCTATTGTTATGGCGACGGAAAGTACAGCATTGACATTAGTGACAATCCAAAAATCCGGCGCAAGAAATAGACCATAATAACACCCCGATAGATGAGTACTAAACAAGAGTAATATTTTTATATTGCTTCTTATTCCACGGGCCATGGGTATTGAATTATACGCAAAGGAGGTCTCAGGCAAAAACGGGATCCCTTTTATTGCATACAAGATACAGACCATGTACGATCATGCAGACGAAAAACTCGAGGAGATCGTTGCCGCTCATGGAATCAACGGATTCGGAAAACCTGCGCATGATCCGCGCATCATTCCCTCACGCGCATGGATGCGCAAATACTTTATTGATGAATTGCCGCAGATATACAATGTCCTCAAAGGGGAAATGAGTATTGTGGGCATTAGGCCAAAAAGTGTAGCATACTGGGCGCTTGAACCTCAAGAATTACAGAAAGAAGCATTGTGTTACCGGCCGGGATTGTTTGGCGTAACATACGCACTTGGCGATCTCCAGAATAAAACACGCAAAGATATTATCGAATTCCAAAAACAGTATCTCACAGAGAAAAAGCAACACCCATTCAGAACCGATATAAAATATTTCTTCAGGATCATGTATAACATCCTATGCAAAAAAAGCCGCAGCTGTTGACGCGATTGTTAACGGTAAGAATACACACCGACCTATTCAGATTCTGGATTAATGAACATTAGTGAAGAATCATTTTTCTGCGGCATCCCAGAGTATCTTCCAGTACTTGTCGTAGGAATCTGCAGCTTCCTTGTTATGGATCATGATCCCGATAGGCTCGTCGGTCCAGATGATGATTCCGACCCGATCGTTTCTGATGATTGTTTCGGTGAGCGGTTCGAATCCGGCTTTATGATACCGCACTTCTATACGTTCATGATTATATTTTTTTGCAGCATCCCATTTTTTCAATGAGTTGTTAAAGACTAATTTTGCAGATATTCCTTTCTGCGCCCGCCGTTTATGGTATGCCACCCACCATGCGTCGGAGATCATGAGTGATTTTATTGATGATCCAAAGGTGTGGTGCTCTGTTCCTCCTGCATCGAGTAATTCCAGGAGCATCTCCTTGACTCCGCGTATGCCGTGGAAGAGCACTGTCGAAGGCTTGTGTTTGGCAAGCGACTGTTTGAGCAGCAGTTCAGGGAGGAGTGATTCAAACCGTTCTTTTTTTTCATTGATGTAGGATACGATATTCTGTGGGTTTGATGCCTGGTAATGTGTCCGCTTCCCTTCTTTCACGAGGGACAGCAATCCTTTATCCAAGAGTTTCTGGAATGTGTTGTAGACCACAGAGCTTTGCAGGCCGGATTTTTCGATGATAGGCCCCGCGGTGCTGCTTCCTAATTCTAATAACGCAAGATAGACCCGTATCTCGGCATTCGTAAGTCCGATATCCTCGAGTATTGAGGGATCCATACTTTATTTGTGCTCATGCAATATATAAAACTTTCTTTTTTCCTCCAATAATGGAGAGCAAATATTTAAATAGAAGTATCACTATAAAGTAGTTATAAGAACAAAAGGTTGAGTTGCAAAGAGGAAACCATGAACCGCAAACATGAACAAGATCGATTCGCAGGAGAAGAATACGAGTTATTCAAACTTGCGTGTCCACACTATGACGAATTCCAGACAATGATTGCGCAGCAAATAACAGAGCGATTTCAAAACAAGAATATAAAGATCGTAGAAATCGGCTGCGCTGAAGGATACACCACACGGAAAATACTCGAAATGAATCCGAAGAGTACGGTGTATGCGATAGATAATGATAAGGCAAGGACAGCATTAGCAAGACAGATGCTGCGTAGGTATCATGGGAGGGTACACGTGGAACAGATCGATGCGCTTGAAGGTATCAAAGCGCTGACATCAGGGTCAATAGATGCATTCGCAACAGGATTCACTATACACAATTTTCCGGAAACATATCGAAGACAGATCCTTTCCGAATCATATCGCATATTAACACCGGGAGGGATATTTGTGAACGGGGATAAATATGCCCGCGCAGACAGTGCTGAACATCAAGCGGATTTAGAATGGCAGATGGAACAATTCAATATATTTGAACAGATCAATAGGCCGGACCTTAAAGAGCTTTGGACGGCACATAATCTTGAAGATGATAACATAGCGATGAAAGAAGACGAATCAAAAGAAACCATGAGGATTATCGGTTTCAAAAACATACGAACAGTCTACAGAAACCACATGGAAGCAGTGATTACCGCAGAAAAATAAAACAAGAGGTGAAACATATGAAGACCTTACAACGACTAACACAAATTGCACTACTCTGGGCAGGACTCGGAGCATTGTACGGTAGCAATATCAACGCGCAGGATATCAATGCTGAAGTCATCAAATCATTAAAACCCGCAAGTTCCTACGGGCGATTGAATGCAGACTATCAACTACCCACAGGCATCAAAGGGTACACATTTGCAGAATTTTATAGTGACGGAAACAGTTATTTTTCAAAGACCACGTTCACCAAACCGGTAATCGGAAATGTGAGTGCTATGGGCCAGATGGTCAACGGGACAGGATTCGAGGACCATGCAGGACTTGGAGTGAGTGTCGTCATCCCCACGCCAGACCATACATTCGCCAAAGCATATATTGTCCCACGATACCTGTCAAGTGCCGGAAGTCCTATCGATAACAAATGTGTCGCAGGATACTATGCAGAGGCAAATCTCCCCCTTGACATGAAGATATCAAGTTTTGGAGAAGTAAATCTCAATGGGAAAAACGGTGCAGAATGGATGTACGGGGAATTAAACCTTGAAAAGAAATTGACAGACAAGGTCTCAGTGTCCTATAACCCTGCATTACAGAACAAGGGACCAGGAGACATTACACCCGCAATAGAACACCGATTCACACTCAAGTATGAATTCAAATAATCTTATTTTTTGTTTTTTTTCTTTTCTTCTTTCTGCAGGGATACAGCCATATTCCCGACCACTCTCAAAATTTTTATTTGCGCCTTAAGATGAGCACCTTCTCATTTTGACATCCAGAAAATTTCACAGGATTGCAAGTGGTGAAATTTTCCATAGGAGTGGACAGGTAAATGCGAATGGCGCAAAAATGAAGAAATTTGGAAAGAAGTCTTACATTTTCTATAACTTTTTAAAACAATTCTCTTTCTTTAGTGCATGATGTTTATTGACGTGCATGCACATCTGGATCTGAAAGAATACGATGCTGACAGAGACGAGACTATCGCAGCGTGCGCAAAAGACGATGTCAAGATCATTCTCAACAATGGCGTGCATGATAAGAGCAATCGCATGGTCCTTGCACTTGCAGAAAAACACGCCAATTGCCGTGCATCCCTCGGGATTTATCCGGTCCATATTGTGGAATGGGTCGAAGCGCAAGAGATAGCGCGGCTTGAAAACGAGTTTACATTCATCGAAGAACAGTTGAACGCAGGAAAAGCGATTGCAATCGGCGAAGTGGGTCTTGAATACAAGGAAATCGAAATGACTGACGCGCGCAAAAAGATCATGAAGGATGCATTGCTGCGATTCATCGCATTATCAAAGAAATATCATGTCCCCCTGCTGCTGCATTCGCGCGGCGCAGAACTCGAACTCATCGAACTCCTTGAGAAAGAAGGGATGAAAGGCAACAGTAAAGTCATAATGCATTGTTTCTGCGGTCGAAAACATCTCGTCAAAAGGATACGCGACAATGGATGGACATTCTCGATCCCAGCGCTGGTCCTCAAGACCCAGCAATTTCAGGAAATCGCGCGTGACACCCCGATGAACCAGCTCCTCACTGAGACTGATTCGCCCCATCTTGCGCCAAAACTGGGCGAGCGCAATGACCCGCGGACCATCAAACTGATCACTGCAAAGATTGCAGAGATCAAGGGATTGACTATCGAGGAAACCGCAAATATTATGTATCAAAATTATCAGCGAACATTCGGATAGACATGATTGAAAGTACTGATTTTGAAGTATTAGAAAAGCGCATAGCACAATTAGATGCAGAATTCGAAAAGTATTGTTATGATCGCGAATTTGTGTATCTTACAAGAATAGAATGCGAAAGAGAAATCGATATGTATGTAACTAAACATCCAGAATATGCAGATGCAACAAAGAACATCACTGCACGCCAACAAGTGGTGCGAATGCTTAATCAAAAAAAGGTGTATAGATTACTTTATATTTCAGATGATCAAAAAAACTAACTATTATTCTTGGACGTTGAATAATCTGCCTGACGGATGTAAACAGTGCGTCAAGGGCGAAAAACTCGTCATGTTCGTGACTGGCATCTGCCCGCGACAATGCTCCTATTGCCCGCTTTCAGAGCAGAAAAAAGACCAAGATGTGATTTTTGCAAATGAGCGGCAGCTTGCAAGCGAGAAAGAGATTGCGGCAATGGTTGCAGAGGCAAGGACGTGCAGATCCAAAGGCGCAGGATTCACTGGCGGCGATCCGCTCACAAAAATTGATCGGACATGCAGGTACATTCGGATACTCAAAAAAGAATTTGGCAAGAAATTTCACATCCATCTCTACACGAGCATGGATTTACTCAGTGAAAAGAATTTACAAAAATTAAATGATGCAGGACTTGACGAACTACGGTTTCATCCGGAATTGTTTACGGACAGATTATGGTCAAAAAAATCATTATTTTATGACGATAAGGGAAAACGAAAATACCGGTTCAAGATCGGGATTGAAATCCCTGTACTCCCGAAAAAATTTGAAGTAACAAAAAGGGTCGTAGATTATTTTGCGTCAAGTGTAGATTTCATTAATTTGAACGAACTTGAAATATCCGATGCCGAGGCGTTTAAAATCAAGCATGTGAAAACCAAGAACGCTCAATATTACGGGGCATTAGGCTCAGAAGAGACTGCACTGCAGATCTTGGAATATCTCAGCAAGAGTTATTCAAAACTTAATGTGCATTATTGTACTTGTAAATTAAAAGATAAGGTGCAGCTTGGAGAAAGGCTCAAGCGACGCGCAAAAAACACTGCAGAATCCTTCGATCTCATCACTGACGACGGGACAATCCTGCGCGGAGCGATTTATCTCCCGCAGACAAGACCAGGATTCGGTTACAAGAAGAGACTTGCAGAAACAAAAGATAAAGAGAAAATCATCAAAAGATTGGTAACAGCGCAAAACAAAATCATCAAAGAATTCGCTATCCCTAAAGAATACATGGGCATTGATACGCAAAAACTGCGGCTCATCACCAACATCGGGATTGTGCGCGAATTGTCCGGCGCATTAAAGCAGCGCGGACTGGTCCCTGCCATCGTCGAACAATACCCGACCTATGACCAGATGGAAGTCGATGTGGAGTTTTTGTAAAGGATAGAAACACATTTAAATCAGATAAGGGTTCTCAAGAGATATCACGGCCTCGTGGTCTAACGGTATGATGTCGCTCTCACTCAGCGAAGGTACGGAGTTCGACTCTCCGCGGGGCCATTTTTAATTCTTCACCACTCTAAAATTATATATCATCTTTTTATATTCTGGATCGTTGTGAGGACCATGCCTAACGGTGACAAGGAATATATTGCATATTTTAGCATGGAGATCGGCATCAGCCATAAGATCCCGACGTATTCAGGAGGATTAGGGATGCTTGCAGGCGATCTTTTGAAATCATTTGCAGACATGCGTATCCCGGTCGTCGGAATTACCCTGCTCAATGAGAAAGGATATTTCTTGCAGGAGATTGATGCTGAGGGCAACCAGATCGAAAAGCCGGTCCAGTGGAGTCCTGCTGAGCAATTGACGCTCCTGCCAAACCAGGTCATAGTAACTATTGAAGGGCGGGAAGTTAAGATACGCTGCTGGAAGCTTATCATCAACGGACTCACCCATCATCAGGTACCGGTGCTCTTTCTTGACACAAACATCGAAGGGAATAGTGAGTATGACCGCACGCTTACCTCATTTCTGTATGGCGGGGATTCTGCATACCGGCTCTGCCAGGAAATGGTCCTTGGCATCGGCGGGGTCCGCATGCTGGAATCGCTCGGCTACTCTATCAGGAAGTATCATATGAATGAGGGACACGCAGCGCTTCTCACAGTTGAGCTGTACCGGCGCAACTTCAATGAATCCCTCGATATAGAAGCCATCAAGGATAAATGCGTCTTTACAACACACACCCCGATTGCTGCAGGCCACGACAAGTTTAATCTCGACATGTTCCGCCATATCACGGGCAATAGTGTTCCCGAATCAGTGATTGCTGAATCCATCACTGACGGGAAATTCAATATGACGCTTCTCGGATTGAATTTCAGTAGATACATCAATGGTGTTGCTATCCGCCATGGAGAAGTGACACGGGAGATGTTCCCCCATTATCATATTGATTCTATCACGAATGGTGTGCATCCTGCAACTTGGACCAGCAGCAACTTCAAAAGTATTTTTGACAAGCACCTGCAGGAATGGGGCATGGATCCGTACAGCCTGCGCTATGTTCTTTCTGTTCCCAAAGAAGAGATATGGAATGCGCATTTTGAGGCAAAAAAAGAACTCATCAATGAAGTAAACGAGCGGACCGGGGCAGGATTTCACGAATTGCGCTTCACCATCGGCTGCGCGCGCAGGTTCACGCCCTACAAAAGACCTGATCTCATCCTCTATGATGTCGAACGGTTGAAGCGGGTCGCGGCAATAGTTGGCGATATCCAGATCATCTTTGCCGGAAAGGCGCATATGAAAGATTATGCCGGAAAGGCGCTCATCAAGAAAGTCATCACTATTGCAAAGAACATCAATAAAGAGAACGGAAAAGTGAAGATCGTCTTTCTCGAAAATTACGACATCTCCCTTGCACGCAAGATGGTGGCAGGATGCGATATTTGGCTCAACAATCCCCAGCGGCCGCTGGAGGCATCAGGCACTTCAGGGATGAAAGCAGCATTGAATGGCGTCCCGCAGATCTCAACCCTCGATGGATGGTGGCTGGAAGGGCATATCGAAAACATCACTGGCTGGTCGCTCGGACCGCACCCGAATGATCCAGGATTCAACATCGATCCGGACATGGTCGACGAGGCAAATGACCTCTATACCAAGCTTGAATCCATCATCATCCCGACATTCTATGGCAACCGCGACAAATGGATCGAGATCATGCGCCACTGCATTGCAATCAATGCCTCGTTCTTCAATTCGTACCGTATGGCGCAGCAATACCTGACGAACGCATACCAGTGATAAATTATAAGACAGTCAACAGTCGCTGAGTATCTCAGAATCAAACTCACTTGCCAAAATAAAATGCGCGTACATCCTTGGTCAGAAATTTCTTGTGCAAAGCAAGGGATTCTCGCGTTTTGTTAAGGAGCGCATCAAGTGATTGCGCTTTTGCAAATGCACGAAAATTCCCCTGAAATAATTCAGTGTAGAATGAGCTGGTTCCGGTGATGTGCAATGCAGAGATCATGTTGATTGCACTATGATCATCAAGGTCAAAATATCCATCATGGTAAAGCATATCGGTATATTGTACCGGAAGGATGATGCGCTCAGCATCAATGTGAAAGCAGAATCGAGAATTTTCATGGAGCACTGGTTCATGGATGGTGTAGCAGTCGTGGGACCCTGCGCAGGGCTTCACATCGGGGACTGCAATAATATCATTCATCCATGCATGAACAAGCGTATCAAACAGCGGAACTCCTATATAATTATAGAATTCGCTGTGAGTCGATAAGTGCGAAAAGAGCTGCTGCAAGTGATGCGCAGTGTACTTCTGCTCATGTGATTTCAGAGTGACTGACTTGTATGAATCGTACATCAGGCTCGGTATCTGCATTTGATTTAAATAGTTTTGCAGGCATTTTGCAATACAGTTCCAAAAATCATAAGATTTAAATACTGATCCGCGATTACCCTAGTATTGAAAATACGGAGTTACGTCGATTCTTGTGAAGGATCGGTTCTCGAAAATTTCAAAAACAAACAGAAAAAGAAAAATCAAGAGGTTATGTTGAGTAACATAGCATACATATCATACCGTTAGAGTTACAGCTATAATAGATACTATGACCGCATAACACTCAGAGGAAAAAATGAATACTATAGTACACAAAGAACATATCGGAAAAACAGGTACAGAAAAGAAAAGAGATCACTACAAGCCATTCAAACAAAAGAAGGACCGGGATCATCCTATAATTTCCGCAAACAAACCGACAGACCATAAGAAGATCAGCGAATTAAAGCCAGGAGACTTCTTTGACGGAATCGTAAAGATCACCCGAAAAGCAAAACCCGGACCAGTCATCTTTAACGTCACTGACATCTATGGAACCATTGATGCAGTCACCAAGGACTCGGATTTTGATGTTGACGACATCGTACAGCTTGAAGGGCCCGTCAGCGAGCGCGCCGGAAGACTCCAGATCGAGATCCTGCAGATGAGAAAAGCAGTAAAGGATTTCTCCAAAGTCATCGACGAAGTATCACTGCCAAAACGCACCACATTCAGCATCCCCTCAGCGCGATTCGAGAAAATGAAGCCGCGATTCATTGAACTTGCCACAAAGATCCGCAGGGCAATTGTGAGTAACCAGCCGATCATCATCAGGCATCACAATGATTCTGACGGCATCGGCGCAGGACTATGCCTTGAAGAAAGTATCGAGGGATTCATGAAGCGCATCGGCATCAATCCTGAATACAATCTCTATCGCTCGCCCAGCAAGGCGCCATTCTATGAAACCACTGATGTATTCCGCGACCTCACCATGTCCAAACGACTGACTGAGACGCACGGACAGCAAAAGCCGCTCATCATCGTGACTGACAATGGCTCAACTCCTGAGGACCAATTAGGGTTCCAGATGCTCCAATTGACTGGCCACGAAGCCATAGTCATTGACCATCATAATCCGGTCATCATCAAGGACGGCAAGACGACAGTCTGCTCTTATCTTATCGCGCACTTAAACCCATATCTTTTCGGACTTGACAGCCAGACCTGCGCAGGCATGCTCTGCTACGAACTCGGTCGCATGATTGATGAAGAATTTGATAATGTTATCATCCCTGCTGTTGCCGCAATCAGTGATCGCAGCGAGATACCTGAACGGGACGCGTATATCCAAAAGACCGGCAAGAATATAGAGGATCTCAAAAAGATTGGTGTTGCAGTCGATTTCACCTCGTACCATATGAAGTTCGATGCAGGACACGGATTGTTCGAGGAACTTTACACCAACCAGCCGCTCGTGCAATTAATCAATACTGAAGTGACTGCAGGTGTTGAAACGCAGCTCCAGAGCACTATGCCCTACCTGCGCACTCAGGATATCAATGGCATCACCTTCTCGTACATTGATCTTGAGAAATACACTTTGCGATTCACTTATCCCACACCTGGAAAGGTCCTGGGAATGATCCATGACACTGTTGCAGAAGGCAAAGAGCACCTGCCGGTCCTCACTCTGGGCCTCGTCAGTGATATGATCATTGTACGCGCAACAAAACCAATCCTTCCGGTCCAGCGCATCATTGAGATTGTCAAGAAAAGACTTCCGGAGGCAAATGTCGACGGCGGCGGGCATGAGATGGCCGGAACCATCAAATTCGTCCAGGCGCATCGCGATGCAATCGTCGAGATCATCAAGGAAGAATTAAAAAAAATAGACACCGCACGATTTATTGCTGAGGAAGAGAAATAAGTTTATAAAGTCCGGGTGGAAGTAGTTCTTTTTACCCATGATTGCAAATATACTGCCTGTAAAGACCGACAGTGAAGCAAGCGCATCACTGGATCGCGCGGTATTCTCTTATGAATCATCGGATTATACGGTGATGAAAGAAGTGCTGTTCGAAAGGCTTCCCACACTACATATCACCCCGTCATTGCGGTACAATGCGCAACTCATGGAAATTGCCGGCGACCGGCACAATAGGCAGCATTATAACGAGATACTGATCACTGAACTGGCAAGTCTCAGGCTCCTGCATAACTCCGCATCAAACAATCACACGATAACAATCATACCACACACCACACCATTCTATATCGGGGGAATTTCTTCATCCAAAGAATTTCTTATTGCCGGAACATCAGCAAACGACGGCAAAAAAATCATTGCGCCTGTACTGATTCGCCTCTGCGACATTATAGGATACTTTGCAAAAGACAGTATCGCGAGCAGGTAAGACTGTTGAGAGGATTTCTGAACCATCAACTATATAAACCGGTATAACGCAGGATGTAAAAAAGAGTGTGAGTCGCGTGCATACAAGAATTACAAAAATAGAGCGGGAACTGGATGAACTCCGCTCAGAGAATGAGGAAATCCGGGGAAATGTTGCAGAAATCAAGACCTCGATCGAAAAAGTCCCTGAACATTTTTCTGTAAAAGACGTGCTGCGCGCATTCATCGGATCATTATTTCTCGGATTCTCAATAGTATTTTCCGGCAATCTGCTCATGGTCGCAAAGGTCATGCCACTTGAGCACTGCATAACCATCATCGCATTCACCTTCGTGGTCCTCACTGCAGAGATCTATTTCATCGGCTACAAGCGCGTCACGCAGACTGAAAAGCGCAGATTCGGACAATTCTGGGCAAAACGCATCTTTGCATTCTACGGCGTGGCATTCATTGTCGCATTCATCCTCATCTACATCTTCGGGGTCATCTATCTTGCCAATAACACGACTGAACTCATTAAAGCCATCATCATCGTATCCGGTCCTGCAGCGATTGGCGCATCCATCGGAGACTTATTGAAGAAATATTAGGAATAAGAAAATATTTAATAGCCAAAGATATTTTAGTACTATGTGGATTGCAAGACTCAAAATAAAACATGATTGCATTATTGGTAACCGATGCAAGAGATTTCAGGTCACTACAACAGGAACGCCGTTCAACGTTTTCGTACAAAACCAAATTACCTATTCTCCGCAATTGCATATTGTTGAAGGCGAAGAAAAGGATATTCGCGCATTCATTGCAGACCTAAAAAAAGACCGCAAGGTGTCAAATCTCGAGGTTGAAGGAAATACTATTTTTCTTATTGAAGTACAAAAACAAAAGAAGGTCATGGCATCAGTATATTCCCAACTTTCACCGAAAATCATTTTTGTAAAACCCGTCGTAGTCGATACTCAAGGGTATGAATATTGGGAGGTTACTTCATGGAAAAAAGAAATCCTTACGCGATTCATTACCGGCATTCAAAAAGAGGTGTCCAAAGACGTGCATATTGAACAAATTAAAGAAACAAAACTTACCGATATTTATTATTCGCGGTTGCTTCCGAAATTAACGCTACTACAAAAAAAGGCAATCACTTCTGCTTTTGAAGAAGGGTATTATGAGTGGCCAAAGAGAACCAATCTCATAAAACTTTCTAGGATGATGAAGATTAGCGTCCCAACATTTCGTGAACACTTAAAACGTGCAGAAAAAAGACTCATGCCAGGACTCATTAAATCATTAAAATAACGAATTCTCACAAGCCACATATTTGAGGGTAAAAAAAGAAATACTTGATAGTAGTTACTAGATGGTGATTCAAAATGATTATCAGCGATAAGCCAATAGATTACGAACGAAAACACACATACCACAAAGATGATGCAATCCTTACAAATGAAGGCGGAGCGCTAGAACGATTAATACATGAAACAGGTGCAACAATTATCGGAGAGCAGATTGAGAATATTAGTACAATTCGATTCTACTCGTTAACAGACGAAGAAGAAAGATTGGTTTTTTCACAGCTTGCAAAACGCATGAGACTTAAGCATAGTCCTGCTGCATATACCCACTCTGATTGCAAGCCGGATTTTGGACCTATGTTTGCAATCCCCAGTACACAAGGCACAGCCGGATATCGCTATGATATCATCGCGCAATGTTATGAACGTGCAGGAGAACCCGAAAATATTAAGGACCTTGCCAAAGAAGCAAACAAGAGCGGATATGCTGCAATTGCCAAGAATATTCTGAAAAAAATTTACCCAGAGATCGAGAAAGAGATTGTCCAAAAAATGTCAGAGAGCATCGAATAGATTTATAAACTTCCGATTCTTCCAACCATGATGGACGAATCCAATCCTGACCGATATGTATTCTTTGACAAGACTGCTGACGCCAAATTCCAGGCATTCGGCATAACAGTCGAAGAATCATTCAAGAACGCGCTCGAGGCCATGATGAGCCTCATGTACAATGTCGAAGAGATCAGCGCAGCAGATTTCGATATCAGCGAGCGCGAATTCACTGTTGCCGCAGAGAACCTTGAAGCGCTCCTCTATAATTTTCTTGAGGAAGCATTGTACCTATTGAGCGCTGAACTCTTTGTCGGGCTTGCAAAACAAGTCATCATCAAGCAGGTTGAAGAGGGATTCAAGCTTAAGGCAGTGCTTGAAGGGACGCAGTCCATCAATCTTGAGAGCACGGGTCCTGAGGTCAAGGCAGCAACCTACAATGAGATGTATGTAAAACTCGATTCAAAAACCGGACGCTATGTCTGCCAGGTCGTGGTGGATATCTAATGTTCTAAAGAGAGCGTGCATCTGATTCAACGCTTTGCAGTGTAATGAACCCTTGGCGGGCAACTCCACTGTTCATTTCCTATGATTGTTTTTATTTTTTCGAATGCAGCAGCAACCGAGATATTTGTGATATTTCCAATATGCTGCTCTTGACCCGGGCATTCATAGAGATCGCCGGTTATGGTGATGTACATACTTGCCTTGCTGCATTGCGTGCAGGGCACTCCTCCTAAATAGGGCATCAATTGCCGGTAGACGATACCGTAATGATTCTGGTCGATATCCCGGATATGTTTTGCAAGCGCAATGAATTCCTGCATTGGCACTTCGCTTGCAGTCTTGTTTTTTGTCCGTCCTGCAGGGATAAATGTCGCCATGAGCGGCATGATATTATGTTCCCGGCAATACGCGTGTAATAGAGGGATCTCGTTTTTGTTTTCTTGGCAAACAACTGAATTGATCCCCAGACGCGTCTGATACTGCGCAGTCGGATCCGTAAATCCTGCTTCAATCAGCAGCGCAAGACCCTTGTCCCGTTGTCGCGTATATCCATTCCTATTCACTAATGCATCCTGAATTGCAGGATTAAAACTATTGGCTTTGATGATGACTGAGGCATTACTCGCATGCATCTCCTGCACTAATTTTTCTGATAATCGCGCGCCGTTCGTCGAAACGATCGGAATAGCATTCTTGCGAGCAATATACCGCATGACATCGGGCAATGCCGGATCCAGTGTGGGCTCTCCAGCGCCAATGATATTGATTGCCCGCGCGCCGAGCGCAGTCACAGCATCAATGACTTCTAAGGTCTTTTCGATTGTGATCTCTCCTGGCAGTCGTTTCTTGCTGACTGTTGCAAGCTCTGCGCGAAAGCAATATTCACAAAACAGGTCACATACATTGCTGAGTTCTATCTGCGCCGTAAGCAGTCGTCCCTGGTTCCATGCGCTCGTGTAGTCTGCGGGAGCAAAATTCCAACCATTCACCAATACCATATGTTTCCCGAAGGAATTTGCAACAGCATTAAGATCATATTCGCTCATGATACCCCTTCATGATAGTAATATAAATAGTCATAGATATAAACTCTCTTATCTATAAATGAACAAAAATGACAATATTTATATATAAAAAAGTATAATTGTTAATATTGTAGATTGAATTATGAAACGAAAAGGCAAGAGATAATCAGGAAAGAACAACAGGAAAAATGACGCCGAACAATCATAAAAATAATCAGACAAGACGCAGAGATCTCATTGACCGAAAGATCATCTACGAACTGGACCTTGATGCACGCATACCGATCACGCAGCTTGCAAAAAAACTGCGCCAGCCGCGGGAAACCATCAATTACCGGATTGCGCGCCTTGTCCAGGATGGGATCATCAGAAAATTCGTCACCATGATCGATACAGCAAAACTGGGATATTCCGTATACAAGATGTATTTCAAGTTCCAAAATATAGACAAAAAAACCGAAGAAGAGGCCATTGCCTGGCTTACACAAAACAAGTATATCTATTGGGTCGCAACTGCAAAGGGAAAGTGGGACCTCAACATCACCATATTTGCAAACAACATCAACCATTTTGATGAGATCATGTCAGGATTCATCACCCGCTACGGGCAGTATATCCAAGAGCAGGAATTCAATACCACACTCAGTGTGGGGATCATGAGCAAGGATTGGATACTGCCTGAACAGAAAAAATACAGCAAGATCGTCACATTCGGCTCAAAAGTCATTGATACCAAAATAGATCACACTGATGTCGAGATACTCCGGATCCTTGCAAACAATGCACGAATGCCTGCTATGGCGATTGCGCGAAAGATAAAATCAACGCAAAAAATTGTTATCTACCGGATGAAACAACTTGAAGAAAAAGGGATCATCCTTGGATACACCACTTCGCTTGATCTTGAAAAACTTGATATGCAATTCTTCAAGGCAACTATCGCACTCAACACACTGCAGCCGCGGATACGGACAAAAATCATTGAGTATTGCCGGAATAATCCACATATCGGATTTCTGATATTCTGCGTCGGAACATGGCCATTGGAATTAGAGCTCATTGTCAAGAATAATACCCAGTTCTACGCAGTGATGGATGAACTGCGCCAATCCATTCCTGAAATACGCGGATATGATACGATGATCTTTCCTAAAGAATACAAATTCGACTGGATGCCGCTCTGCTATGAGGCAGAACGCTAAGAGATCAAGCAAAAGGTTTAAAAGTACTGGAATCTCAGCGGTAGCATGATGTTTACAAAACTTATCAAGAAAGAAATCCTGCAACGACTGGTTGATGCTGCAGTGCAGGCAAGCGCGAATGCATTCCATCCTATCACGCCCGCAGGTGTCGGCGCAGCAGTACTCACAACCGAGGATGAGATATTTTCTGGATGCAATGTCCAGACAACTATCTCAGGACTTGGAGTATGTGCAGAGCAGTGCGCGATCTATCATGCGGTTGCAAACGGCAAATATGATTACAAGGCAGTTGCAGTCTATTTTCCCTCAAAAAAATTCATCAAGCCCTGCGGGGTTTGTCTTCAACTGATTAATGAATTCGCGCAAGTCGTCAACAAAGATATCATCATCGTGATGATCAATAACCAAAAGAAAGTCAGGTTCACCTCAGTCAATAATGAGTTACGGGATGCCTATGGTCCACGCACATCCGGAAGAGATCTGAGCGCGTATGTGAAGAATAAATAATTCTTAGACAAGTACTCGTGCACGTTGCAATCACTGCAACATATCATATTGTTACGATTACTGTTTTTACGAACAAATCCAAATGTTTAAATATAAGTGTACACTTGAAAGAAAGTATCATTCAAGGTAAATGTGAGGTTTATCTTGTGGTACAAAACGACAAGACGACTAAACACGACAAATATGTCTTAGAATTATACAAGAAGGTCCAGGACAGGTACGATTATCTCATTCTCGATTATGAAATATCAAAAAAGAAACGCAAGCTCGGACAGATTGATCTCTGCGGCATCAAGGATGGAAAGACAGATCTTTTCGAGGTCAAGTGTTCCCCACGATTCCATAAGGCAAGAAAGCAGCTCTTCAAGGCGCGCAAGCTCATGAACACGCGCGGCAATCTCTTCTTCTACTGCGGAAGTTCAGGACAGATTCATGAAGTGGTCATGGAACAATAATCAGATTTTTAAAATAAGAGCGATATAACACAATATGAATACGAACAATGCTGCAAAACGCATTCTTTGCTATGGCGATTCCAACACCTGGGGATGGATCCCTTCGCGCATGGGCAAGGAACGTTACCCCATTGATGAACGATGGCCAGGAGTACTCCAACAATTGCTCGGAACAAGATACGAAGTCATTGAAGAAGGGCTTGGCGGCAGAACAACAATGTTTGACGACCCGCGACCAGAGTTTCCTGAACGCAATGGATTAAAAGCATTACCGGCCATTCTTGAGAGCCACCTTCCGCTTGATCTCGTTATTATTATGCTGGGAACCACAGACACCAAAGAGATGATGCGCAAGGAAAGTAAAGACAGTGCAGAAGGCATCGCGCAGATGATTGCGCTCATTAAAGAGTTTAGAAACGTAAACACTGCGCCCGCGCCGCAAATACTCATCATTGTTCCACCGATAATCGACGAAACAACATTGTTTGCATCAAAATTATTCAGCGGCGGAACAGCAAAAGCAAAAGAATTACGCGACACCTATAAGAATGTGTGTCAAGAGCATGGCGCCGCATATCTTGATCCGACTGCCGAGATCATTGTTGATAAAACCGAGGGCATCCACATTGATTCGTCCATGCATCGGAAACTTGCAGAATTAGTGTATGCCAAGATTAAGGAAATGCAATGATTATACTTTTAAAAATACGCGCGATAGTATCTCTATGACAAAGAAAATTCCTGAAGCCAGAGAAGGATTTTTTACTCCACGCAAGAAAAAAGTGTGGATTGCATTAGGGCTCATTGCGTTATTCATTCTCTTGTATGGCCTCGGAACAATCATTACAAATCCTGTACTGCACTGGATCCGCATCATTATCCTTACTGTCATCGGTCTTCCAGTCATGATCTTTGAGTTCATCGGTGTAAAAGAAGTTCCATTTGCAATGACCATCATCGGACTCATCGCATACTTATGCTACAGCTATGTTCTCAGTTGCGTTATTTATGCACAAGGAAGGAAAAGAAAGAAGTAATAGTCATTTAAAATTCTTCATGACATCTTTTCTTACGCTTTCTGCAAGCACAGGGTCATGAATAACCTGCAAACGCATCTCTTCTTTTGCATGGACAAATTCGCTGATACCAATAAGCGGCATATCCTTTGCATGTTCGTGGATCAGGAAAAAATCATTGATTTTTCGTGCTAATCTCTCGGGTTGTTGCGTCTGGATAATATCGTCACCATACGTTCCAATGCTGAGTCCTGACCTAAACGTTTTTGGTTTAGGAAGAGACATGCAATGTATCCCTATTTGTTTATACATTTGTACGGTCCATTTATCCAGAGCTGTTGATCCATAACAGATATAGTACAATTTAATTCCCTTCCTGAGCAATTCCCTCATTAAGTCTGTTTCTTGCGCGAGTGTTGCAATAAGAAACCAAAAATGCTCTGCCTTAAATGTAATAATCTTTGGTGACTGGGGATCTTTAAAGGCGTTATGAATTAATCCATTCCAGATATAATCCAAATCCACTAAGGAGTTTAAGGTATAGACAGTGGTGTGTTCTCCAATCTGCATCTGTGATTTGTCCCGGGTCTTTGCAAGATACTGCTTTTGAAGGATATTCCCGTATTTGACGAGTCCGATAATCCACTCGTTATTGAATAAGAATTTCTTTCCATCTTTGACCAGTACGCCATCTTCAACAAGTTGAAGTACTGCTTTGCGCACTGACTGAAAACTTACTGAAATGTTGAATTGATTTTTTATGGCATGTTGTAGCTCAGTTAATGAGAGTGGATATGTCGTGCTCAGGATAATAAACACTCTATCCTTTGTCGTTTGGGGTTTGTTGATTAACGGCAGCGCAGATGGAATGGGCATGGTGATGGAGAGACGGAGGGATATTTAAATATTATTATTTTTTACCCAATTAGGTAAATAATTATTGAACCAAAAGTATAAATAGTTCACAATAATAACCACCCAGTAGAGGTAAAAAGAGGTGTTCCATGTGCATGTTAAAATATAACGAAAAACAACATCATCGCCCGATTAGTGCATCGATCGATAAAAATATTGATAATCCGCTAGTTCAGGACATCGTGCGAGGAAAAAGTATATCAGGCGCATTAAAAGAGTTCTATGATTTAGAGTGTTTAGTTTACGACATCGAGAGAACTGGAGAAATCTGGATATACAAGACCGTAGGAACATATGACGCCCGCAGAGACAATGAATCTCCGGATAATCTTGTCTCATTCATTAATAAAGTGAGCAATCATAATTTTGATGAACAATTACTCCAATATCATCGCATACACGAAGATATGCGGAATAGGAGCATATACCTACATACGCGATTCAAAATTGTTCGTAAGATTACCCGTCCGAAGACGCCGCATCTTGATGAACTTGCATTGTTACACCGTACATGTATCGAATTGGAAGATTTCGTAAATGAGAAATATATACCTCAGCTCATAGATCAACACATAAAACAACAAAACAAAAAAAATAAGCGAACTGTTCAGATGTAAAAACAGTTCACGGCTCCTTTCAAAAAGTCGTTTTTGCCATGCAAAAGTGAGCGAAAATTTAACACATAAACGATTGCAAAGGAATATTACAAGAGGGAATTTGCATATCAATAAACATATAA
>JAKAKR010000002.1 GCA_021813435.1 Nanobdellota archaeon
CAAATATGGAGATGCACTAAAAGCATATTCAATAAAAGGAAGACGCGCAGAAGTAACAACAAAAATATTAGCACATAACTTATGGAGAAGATTAATTCTCAAAATCTACGAGCTTTGCAATATCGCCCAACCATAGAAACTTATTAAAAAACCAATAAATTAGGCCTAAACCGATAAAAACTATCCCTAAAATCAATGCAATTCTTAGCTCATTCCAGATTTTTTTATTGCTACGTTTCATTAGTAATAATTATTTTATAGATAATTATTTCTTCAGCCACTCGACTTCTTCTTTCTCAAGCTTTAATTCCTCAGTGAGTCTTTCAAGAAGTTTCTTGTCCTTGGATTTCTTGAATACTGCGCGGATATAATCGACTTCGTGAAATGCGCGCCGCGCAGAAGTATGTGTCTGCATTGCGATCTTTTCTGCGATTGCAGTACGCCTGAGCTTTTTCTGGTTTGCAATCCATATCTTCAGAATGCGATCAGACTGCTTATACTCGACCGTATGAGTGTATCGCTCCTTCTTCGAGAGTGCAATACCGACTGAGAGGAGGTTGTAGATATAGACATAATACCGGTAATACTGCCACCGGCGGATGCGCCCGAAATATACATCCGCACGCGAAAGATTGTCATAGGCTGCTGCCAAATCCTCTGGTTTTGTATATTCTTTGGGAAGATTCTCATCAAGCCACATGAAGATCTTATCAATATCCTCATCAATATGCTCGTACGCACTGATGGCAATATCTGGATTTGTGGTCTTGAACACCTTGAGAAGCGCCTGCGCGATGGATTCCTCGCGTTCACGCTCGCCAGTCTCCAATACGTCCTTCTTGGTGATCTTTTTTGTTCCTGAAGCGACGTTCTGAAAATCATTCAATGCAGACCGCAGATCGCCCTTGGACATGCGTGCAAGCTGGCTTAATGCATCTTCTTCATAAGGGATATTCTCTTTTTCAGCAATTTTTTTCAGGAAACCTGCAGTCTCAAGAAAACCGATGGCCTTGAACTCGACCATGATGCACATCTTGCGCAGGGGATTGAACTTCTGCTCAAAAGGATCGTTTGCCGTAAGGATGATAGGAAATGAGGATTCCTCGATGAACTTGATGAGTGTCGGGATGCCGCCGCGATCATTGGTTCCGGAAATACCGTCGATCTCATCAATGAGGATGATCTTTCCCCGACCAAAGAGCGATTGTTGTTTTATTGCAGGAAGGATCTTTTGCTCAAGTCCCTCGGTGTTTCGCGTATCAGATGCATTGACCTCGATAAGTTCAAGATCTAATTCATTTGCAAGTGCAGTGATGGCGCTCGTCTTTCCGGTTCCCGTCGGACCATATACTAGCAGCGCCTTTCTGACTTTTTTTGCACCATGCTCTGCAACATGCTTTTTGATGGTCGTGATATTCTCGTCCTGGCCAATGATCTCCTTGGTCGATTTTGGCTCATATTTCTGGGTTAACTGCATGATGATTGGAAGGAAGGAGTTTTTATAAATGTTACTGCAACGTTACTGCAACGAAAAAGTTTATAACGCCTGTTTATATGTCATATCCATGGCTAAAAGTCCAGTCAGCGAAATCTGGAATTATCGCGGGGAACAGATTGAATCATTCTGGTATACGGCGCATTCTTATAACGGATTGAAGCCAATCACACAAGTCTATGCCGTATGTTTTACCCGTGAAGGAAAAGTGATGGTGATTAGCGCAACAAGCTATAATGGATGGAATGTCGGCGGAGGAAAGCCAGAATCAAAAGAGACTCCACTGCAGACAATCCGGCGCGAGATGAATGAAGAGGCATCAGTGGATCTGGCAAAGGCAAGGATGATCGGCTATTGCAAGACAAGAAACCTGAACAAGCAGGGAAAATGGATTTACCAATTGCGATATGTTGCGCTCATTGATCGCATAAAACCGCTCAAACCCGATCCTGACAAAGGGATTCTGCGCAAGCGAAAATTTATCCGACCAGAAGAATTCACTCACTATATCACTTGGGGTGTGAGCAAGGCAATATTTACCGCCGCATATGCTGAATTCAAGAAGTGGAAACAGAACAAATAATCATTCCCCAATAATCTTAATCAGAATCTTCTTGTTTTTCTGTCCATCGAATTCATCCGCAGATTTTTACAAATGGTCGTGATATTCTCGTCCTGGCCAATGATATCCTTGCTCGATTTGGGCACATATTTCTGGGTTAACTGCATGATGATTGGAAGGAAGGAGTTTTTATAACAGTTATTTATCTTTGCCTAATCTCTCTGAATTAATCCATACTTTATCAAAAATTATTTCTAAAGCTTTTGCAAAATCTTTATGATGGATTAATATCCCTAACGGTTCGTCTTTGTTCGTGCCAAGAAGCGCAACCATATTTTCGGCGATATAAATAGTCATCGGCGTATCTTTGAGTTCATTAAATACTCGTGTTTCACGGTATTCTTTTTTATCTTTAGAGAATAACACATTTCTTGCTATAGTACTATCCTCGCTTAATACTTTCAGCGGTATCTTATGTTTTACTCTATCTGCAATATGTCTTGGCGCATAGTAGGGTAATAGTGTTAACATTGCATTCGTATTACTAAAACATCGCAATGGCTTGTTCACGTCAATGAGTGATTGATATACGGTTTTTACCCCTTCTTTGCTGACGAATAATTCAGTCCTCGGCAGATCGGGTCTTCCTGCTTCTAATGATTTTAGATTAGGGAGGATTTCTTTTATAGCGTTCTGCCTTTCTTCTAATAATTGGATTAATTTTTCTGGCGGTGCAGCTTCTAGATGCAGTACTTTATCTTGCATCATTGATGAAACTATCCCTTTGTCTCTAAGAGATTTAATAACGTCGTATATTGTTGTTCGCGAAACGTTTGAATCGACGGCAATCTGTGTGGTTGTTGCGCTTCCTAATTTTAATAGTGAAATATAGACTATTGCTTCTTTTTCTGAAAGACCATATTCACGCAATTTATTTACTAGTGTCATATCCCTCTCAAGACGTCCGGTATTTATATAGTTTATTGTTGTCGAATTTCCACGAATAAATTATAAATAGATTATCACTTCATAGTTATTACATTTAATATTTTATCGGAGGCACACATGAATAATCCCACCATCAATGAAACAGCAGTAGATAACATTGCAAAGAAATATTTTCCAGAACTTCCCACTGTTGTAGCGGAGAACGATGTCAATTTGTTACCTTTAGCAAGACAACTATATGTCTATAAAAGTGAAATCATTGTTAACGGAAATTATCGCTTTCGGATAGATGAAGTCGGATCGCAAGTGATCCGTGAATCTCACGAAGATACGTTGATGCGGCTTCGGCAACGAGCCCAATATCGCCGTACTCCATTAACTTTTCTCTATTCGTTATTAGAAACAAATTTTGAAAATAAAAATGCAATATTAAAATATTTTCCTTTGTCTATTACTGAAACGATTAATACACTTGTAAGAGATGTAGATTTTGAAACCTACAAATTACGACTTTTTGCAGGTCAAGAATCCGCGCAAAGAATGGCGGTTGAAATGGAAGAAAAATGGGTGTGTGAAGAAGTGCCATATTCTGATCCTACGTCGGTTTTTTATAACCCTAATTTGCCTTATGGAGGAATTGCTGCTGTAGACTGGCATAGTAAACCATTGACTGAAGAAAAAGTTCAAGAACTTATTAACTTGTATATCCCTTTAGCAAACAGATTAGGAGCGCGTTCATTGGCCGAATCAATGGGAAAAGCATTAGCAGGAAGTTTGCATTAATAGTATTTTTGAATTTTTTTGTAATCTTTTTTCGAAGAATATCTGAAACTTTTGAAGGATCGGCAGGTATCTAAAAATCGTTATTCCCCAATAATCTTAATCAGAACCTTCTTGTTTTTCTGTCCATCAAATTCATCCGCAGATTTTTACAAAGAATCTGGTAAAAAGTGCGGGTTGAATTTCGTTCAAGCCCGCTCACTCGCCTATGATTTTTATTAATATCTTTTTATTCCTTTGCCCGTCAAACTCGCCGTAAAATATCTCTTCCCAGGGGCCGAAATCCAGTTTGCCATTCGTGATCGCGACAGTGGCTTCGCGGCCCATGATGGTCCGTTTCAGGTGCGCGTCTGCATTGGACTCGCCGGTCTGGTGATGCAAGTAGCCGGTTTTTTCCGGCGCAAGTTCCTCAAGCCAGTGGAGAAAATCCTGTTTGAGTCCTGATTCTTCATCATTGATGAATACTGAAGAAGTGATATGCATGGAATTGACTAAACATAATCCCTCGCTGATGCCTGATTCCTCGACTGCAGCAGCTACCGCACGGGTGATATTGACGATTTCTTTATTCTTTTTTGTGTTCACAACAAGATACTTGGTATACGTCTTCATCAGCACTACCTGGCTCTAACTATTCGTAGGGTTATGCGTGACGAGGGTCCGCTGGACTGGGGGAAGTGTTGCAGCGCTTGTGACAGTTGCAGTTGCTGCGCCTGCAGTGTCGCGAGAAGTCGTTGCCTGCGCAATCCCGGTATTTTGGGAGACCACAAACCACGTGATTCCGACAATGAGCACTATTGCAATGATTGCAAGAATATAATTGCGTGATTCAGAAGATTTCATAAGACCACCCTATGCGTCAAGATTTATAAATTTTGCTCAAGAATCTTCTTGATATATCCGCTTTTGCCATCCTGCTTGTGGATTCGCGCAAGCTTGAGTAGCGCGCGATCAAAACTTGAACCATACTGCGCGGCGCGCTTTGGGCGCTCGCTGAATGTTCCCAGGAGGGGTTCAGCGGCTTTGCGCAGGATCATCTTGCTCCCATTTGCATTGATCTTGTACTGTATGGGGATCCTGAGCGAGTATCGCATCAATTCCTCATCAAGAAATGGAGTGGTGAATGCAAATCCGAGCGCCTGCGGGATTGCAGTGTCGCGCAAAAGGTCGCGCGCATACATCTTGAAGAGTCCGTCAGTACATTCAGCATTGGTAGGATTGAGTTTGTGCCGCTCATATCCGGCGTATAATTCCTCAGAGCCAAGCCCTGAAAAGAATATCTTCTCATGGCGCGAGATAGAATGCGCTGCAACTTCGACAGCGCCGACTCCGACAGTTACGACATTGACAATATCTGTATGATACTGCTCTGATCCTTGTTTGAGGATCTGTATTGTTTTTGCGATTATCGGCTCCATCTCTTTTACAGTAAATATCTTCTCCTTAAATTCATCATCGCGTAATTTGAGGTGTTTTGCGACAAGACGCGCCTGGATGATGTCTTCCGGATCCTTGAAATCGCCGTCCTGGAATCCGACAGTGTAGCAGGTGAAATTTGCCTTGAATCTCTTGCAGAGCGCTGCAATATATGAACTGTCAAGTCCGCCGGAAAAACAGATGCCGGCATGATCCACTCCTTCAAGACGTTCTTTGACTGCGGATTCGACAAGTCGCCGCAACTGGAGCGCGATAGCACCCGCAGAATCCTCAAGTTCAGTGTCTGACTGCAATGACCGGATTTTTGATTCCCACATATCTTGGGAAATGATATCATTATTTTTGATGAAGAATTCCTGCTTCATACTCTTAGAATCCTCCTGTCTTTTTTAAAATTTCCGCAAAAGTTCGTATCTATTACATTCTTTTTGTTCTGCTGGTGTCTTATAGGATTACTGATGTTCTGCAAAATATTTTGCGGCATACGAGCATGTCGGGATGGCCTTGAGCCCGTGCTCCTTGAGGTATGCGGCGGCTGCATCGTATAATTGTTTTGCAATCCCCCTGCCACGCAAGGTCGCAGGGACAAAGGTGTGTGTGAATTCGAGCGCCCCAGGATGGATAGTATACTGTACGAAACATTTTTGTCCGTCTACCATACAATAGAACTCGTGCATGCTTTCATGATGAATGATGGCGATTGATTTCATGATATGTATTTCTTAACCGATCATAGTGGTACGATGACATTATTGATGAAGAATTTTCGGTCATCATATGTTCCATCGTTAAGATATATTTCTGCGGCGAGCGGTACATCAATATTAAATAATGCCTGATGTTTAAATGCATATTCGATGCGGACACATAATTTGTTTTCTGCTTGTGATGTTATTTTTATCTCAAGATTTCTACTGGTGTTCTTCAAACAACCGGAAAGCGGTATCTTTTCGATATGATAATTCTTGTTCTTTATGATAAGTTTGTGCTGTTTAATGGTATAACTCGAGTTCTTTACATATTCATCAAATACGCGCAATGATTGCTTGATGCCCTGCATCGGCTTATCAAACAATCTTTCACAAGACTTCACGCCATCCTTGTACGAGGCTATGACAGTATCATATAAATCTTTTTTCTTCACACCCGCCCTCTCGTGCTCAATAATAAAAATATTTCGGTTTCTGCCAGAAACTTTCCGGTTTCTTGATACATATGTTTATAAGGAAGATTGCATTGTTGATAGCATGGTCGCTTATTCGAATATTCCATTGAGCGAATTGTCTTGTGGTGAAGAAACAAATAGTGATGGCGTGCTTAATAAATTTGGTCGTGTACCGTTCTATCCGCAGAAAGCAAAACTTTCCATTGAGCAATTCGCGGAGTTCTATCTGAAGAGTCCACAATTAGCGCATTTTAAGGTATCGACCCGTAGAGAGATTGCGACGCGGGATATATTGGTAAACTACGCTCGATATATGCATACGATAACTACTCGTGTTGATACTCCCAATGCAGAGGATGCAGAACATCTTTTAGGCCTTACCTACGATCTTATCTATAAGACATATTTCCTACAGCGCTACACGTATCAGTTTATCCGATCAAAAAAATCTTCCCAGGAATTCTTTGAAACATATGGCGATCGAATAAGCCGTATGGTTTTTGAAGATATCTGTCAGAATATTTGCATATCAGTAGATTACAAATCATAAAACTTTATAAAATATCACTGCTCCTTGTCCGTATGGCATATGAAGTCGAGAAGCGGAGCAAATTGACGCGGGCGCAGTATGCGCGTTTGCAGTCGCATCTTGATACCCATGCAACATTTTTGGGAGAAAAACGCCTCGACTCATTTCTCTTCAGAAAGCCGTCCTACCTGCGCATCCGTCTCAGTTCTGATGATCCGAATGTGTATATCACGGAAAAGACCGGAACATACGCAGATGCTGCGCGGTTCGAAAAAGATACAAAAATCAAACGGGCTGCACTTCCCGGATTTGTGGACAAGCTCCAAAAGAGGGGTTTTCAGGAATGCGTCCCAGTCATCACCTATCGCCGAACCTATATATTAGATGGTCTTAAAATGGAGCTTAACCGCATTAATTATCTCGGACTTATTTTAGAAGTTGAAGTCGTGACGAATAAGAAATCAGCAGTGCTTCAACTTGAACAGAAAGTAAGTCTTATGTTGACTCGATTGCGTGTAAAAGAATTACCTGCGAATATTTACCAAGGTATGCTTGATAGGAATTATCGTGATCATCTTGTTGATATCCGGAAGATATCTTTTGCACCATAGCGTTTATGTTATAGTAATTATTCTTCTTAAAGTAACCACTTAGCAATAGTAAACTTTATAAATACATGTTCCTTAGTTAAATGATGAACAATTCAATAAAACGATTCCAGAATGTACTCGGCGTAAAATCACTTATTGCAGGAGTCTATACCACTGATGATAATCCGCAGCGAATAGCTAATGAGCTTCGTTTTCTGAATAGTCTTGGTGTTGGATGTGCATATATTGAAGATGATACGAGCCTAGAGAATCCTGATCGTAAACCACAAAATATCCAAACCATACGTTCTGCTCTTGAATTACTTGCAAATGATACTTTAAACATTAAAATCGGCGTCAATATTATGCCTAATCGTCAGGGAACAGAACACGAGATCGCATTTGATCTTGCAAAAACATATAGTCTTTCTTTTATCGTTGTTGATTTAGTCTACGGAACGCATAAGATTAAACGAAAAACATTAGATGCCGCAGGTAACGATTATGATCTCGTCAAGATCAATGCTGAATCCTATGCGCAAAAAAGAAGTGAAAACTCTGAACTTATTGTTATTGGAGGTTTTTCCTCACCGTACGCAGAATCAGTATTTGATTCTGATTCTTTAGACCCGCTTACTGAAACAGGACGCAGGACAGATGCAATACTCTATAAGGCGTTGCCTGTTGAAAACAAAATTCCCCGTGAAGGACTTCGGGTCTATAAAACACTTAGTGAACTTCCCATTGTTGGCGCATCAAAAATAACACCTTCAAATATTATTGAAATCGCAGATGTTGCAGACGCATTCATTGTGGGATCAAAATTACGTGATGAACACGGAAAATTATCTTTTTCAAACATCAATGCAATAGAAAAAGTTCTTTCACCGTACCGTCATTAATTGTTTTTTTTTGCAGGGCCATTAATATACGACGCTTCAAAAAACTTTCCGGCATTTTTTCGTTTAATGTTCCAAATAATTTTTCCCAGTCCCGAACATGTATTCTTTGATTATTTGAAATCGATTGTTGAAAGTGGTTTAATTTCTTTTGGAATTAGTAATCTATTTGATTAAACTTTTTCTTTCACTGGACATCTTCGCGCAGTGTATTTAAATCCTTCTTGATTTCTTCATACTGCTCCGTGCGATATTCTTAGTTTGTGGAGAATATCTTCGGAGGTAATCGTATGGAAGAAATCAATATCTGGGATTTAGGATAAAAGATTAATGTACGGATATCTGGAGAATTATATTCTACTATTAAGTCTATGATTAAATCACGTTATGTTTCTTTTAACGAGTTTTACAGCGAATTCATAACGTATCACTCGATTTCTTTCTCTGTTTTAAAAGATAAATTTAAACCCGGTTATCGCTATTTTATTGATTTGGAAATTTTACTTGTTACTTGTCTTATACTAAAAATTTCTTTTGTCGAATTTCAGAAACACGTTATTGCGTATAAAACTCGCCGAGGGAATAACAGTATTTCTATCCCAATTTTTCCTATTAAGATAACTCCTGTCTTTGATATGCTTCTCGCGCATCATTTTGCTGATGGATGCTTACTTAATGCGTACGGTAATCGAAAAGACTATTTTCTCTATCGACAATACGATGCGCATTATCGTAATTTGTATATTAAAAAAATTGAATCAATCTTTGGTAGAATCTTCTATAAAAGCGATTATATCACTAATTTAAAAATGACCAAAATTTACGCACCGATTGTAATCTCAGAACTTTTATATTCGTATTATGGGTTAGATAAACGTAGTTTTATCTCGGAAACTGCAAGGATTCCTAAGCAGATTTTTGAAAAAGATTGGAAAAATAAACTTGCGTTTTTGATTGCTTTTATTATTGATGAAGGACATGTTGATTCTAATTTGATTGTGATACGTATAAAGAATATGGGATTAACTAATGATTTATCATATTTATGTAATGATTTAGGATATAGTCACTCTGTACGGATTGAAAATAATGGATACGCATGTCTATATATTTTATCGTCAAGTTTAAGTAAATTTTATAAAGACTATCTTGTTCTTAAAGAGGAGTATCCCGTGGTTGATTTGGGATGGAAAGGCTTAAAGATCAAAGAATTTATTGATAGACAATCTAAACCAAAAATTTATCGCCCGGGAAACAAAAGAGTGATACTGCAATTGCTTGTAAACGAGCAACTAACAGTTAATGAACTCGCAAGTCGTCTTAACATGACAAGACAGGGCGCAAGATATTTCATCCATAAGTTAGAAAAAGAAAATAAAATTGAAGTAAAATCAATAGTAAAATTCGCGAATTGGAAATACGGAGTAAAAAATGCAAGTGGGAGTGGTGGGTAAACCAAATACAGGCAAGAGCACATTCTTTAAGGCAGCAACATTAATGGATGTTCTCATCGCGAATTACCCGTTTGCAACCATTAAACCAAATCATGGTGTTGGTTTTGTAAAGATCGATTGTGTGGACACATTCTTTAATACACAATGTAATCCTCGTGAGGGATTCTGTGTCAATCATAAGCGTTTTGTTCCTGTTGATGTCATTGATGTTGCTGGACTCGTTCCTGGAGCTCATGAAGGCAAAGGGTTAGGAAATCAATTACTTGATGATCTACGTCAAGCAGATGTATTAATCCATGTTGTCGATTTTGCAGGAACAACGAATGAACGGGGAGAACCTGTAAGCGCAGGATCACGCGACCCGTACGAAGACATCAAATTCTTAGAAGAAGAAATAGATTTCTGGTATCTTGGAATACTTAATAAGGGTTGGGAACGATTTGCTCGTCAAATCCAACAAGAACACAGCGATGTTACCAAAGCACTTGCAAAACAATTATCCGGACTCAAAGTCACTGAAGAGATCGTTGAAGACGCGATACGCAAACTTAAACTCGATAAATCGCAACTCATGGGATGGACTGATGATAACTTATTCGACCTTGCACGTGAACTACGAAAAATCACAAAGCCGATGATTATTGCAGCAAATAAAATGGATATCCCTGTTGCGCAGGAAAACTATACGCGGATACGCGCAGAGCACCCTGAACTCATCATTATCCCCTGCTCAGCTGAATCAGAGCTTGCATTAAAAGAGGCTGCAAAGCATCAATTGATCCAGTATACTCCCGGAACCACGGATTTCACCTTTGTTGATGAATCAAAACTTTCCGAGAAACAGAAATTCGCGCTCAATTTCATCAAAGAGAATGTTTTGCAAAAGAGCGTTTCTGGAACAGGGATACAAGCTGCGTTAAACGCTGCAGTATTTGACCTGCTCAAGTATATCGTGATCTTTCCCGGAGGGGTCAATAAACTCACTGACCAGTACGGTCGGACGCTTCCTGATTGTTTTCTGATGCCGCCAAAAACAACCGCACTCGATTTTGCCTATCGCCTGCATACAGATTTCGGAAAGAACTTCATCAAGGCAATCGATGTCAAGAAGAGATTGCCGGTCGGAAAAGACCATCCCCTCCAGAACGGCGATGTCGTCGAGATACACAGCGGAAAGTAATTTGTGAGATTTTTGCTTATCAAAAATTTCGGAAAACAATTCTTTAAATTATGCCTTTATGATATTTGCAGTATCAAAAGAGAATCATTATCTACTCCCCGTATGCTTCTTCGAGAATCTTTTTTGCGTGCGGGTGATCGAATTTCTTGCGGATGGGCTCAAGCAGGATATTTACCTCTTGCGCAACACCATTCTTCAAGTCCATAGGATGCAATTGTTTTGATGCATACGCGTTATACAGTTCCTCTTTGGTCCTGAATGTCAATGGACCGCCCCACTTCTCCGGCCTGCTAATCACAAATGCTTCACCCTTATCCATCTTTTGGGTCATGATGACTGTCAATGCAAAATCAAGTACACCATTCTCCGGATTGCCTTCTTCGCAATAGGCATTCTTCAATTTGTCCCGGATGGTCTTTTCATCATCCAGAAGATCGATCTTTGAGACCTTATTCGAGCTTGACATCTTGCCGTCAGCAGTGAGTCCGCGGATAAAGGGGATCATGAGTTCTATGCGGCTCCGGTATCTGATCTGCGGCATATACTCGCGCGCAAATACCAGGATCTTGCGTTGATCTATTGCGCCCATCTGGATATCCACATCAAGATACTCCTCGTCGAGCGATTGCATGATAGGATAGATGAGTCCGGAAAGATGCGGGTTATCGCCCATCTTGACAACATCGGACGCTGCCTTGGTGCAATCACGCACTGAAGTAATCGTTGACATCTTGAGGACATCAAGAATATACTCTTTCTTGAGCTGAAAATCAGAACCCTTGATCATCTCAAACTGTGCAAGATCCCCACCCATTGCCTCAATCATTGCAGGGATTACAATCTCATAATACTTATAGCGTTTTTCGAGAAGGTCCCACGGGGTATTATCGAGCGCGCCATGGATGTCAGCAAGAAGGACTTTTACCTTGAACCCTGCCTTGAGGCAGTCTGCAAGCTTTTGCACCCAGGCAAAGTAGCCGATGTGCGGTCGTCCAGTAACTGATGTTCCTAAGTAGATTGCAGGATGCTTTTTTGATTCGAGCAATGCGCGCAATTCTTCCTCAGTAATTATTTCTTGAGTATTCCTTTTGATAAGTAAGAATTTTTCTTCAGTATCCATCACTATGACCCCGCTCAATCGTGTTTTTGAAAATAGAGATATCCTGCAAATCCGCCGACAACAAGCACAAAGAGTACTTTACTGAATCCCGCAAATGAGATTGGCGCAATATTCTCGTTTCCCACAACATTTCCTGTGACGCCGCCTGCGCCTGATGCAGAAGCAGTTGCCGCAGTGCCTTGCGTAGTTGCATGTCCACTGCTGAGCATCACAATGATGCCGACAATAGCGACAATGCCGACGATCAATAGGAGATATACTGGTGTGTTATCTTGCATGGATTTCACCTACTTGATAAGTTTATAATGTTTCAATGCTTTGGTATATAATTCGAAATCCTCGCTCCGCTTGAATTCCTGGAGCTTCTCCGGGGGGAGTTCAAGGATCCAATCATGCATGTTCTTGAGCAGCGTCTTTATCTCTTCTTCGCTGATCTCGACTGCAGGGGTTTCTTCTGCGATGGACTCATCTTCCGCGTCGTTTGCGTCATCCTCCACAGCATCAGCGGTAGCGGAATCGTTCGGCTTTGCGTGATGGAGTTTTTTGAAGAATCGTTTCAACACCCCTTCATGCTCCTCTTCAATCTCTTCTTCGACACGCTCTTCAACTGTATTGACTTCCTCGATCTTTGCCTCCATCTCATGGAGTTCTTTCTTGTCGTCTTCAGCAAGCGCATTCTCTTCAGCTGCGGCTTTCTCTTCAAGATCCTCTTTGATCTCTTCCTGAACCTCAGTTTTTGACCGCGGAGAGTTGCGGAATACGCGCTGCCAGAATGGTTTACTCTTCTTGCGATCATTAATATACGATTTCAAGTCATTATTAATCTCTTGTTGATGCATACTCATCGACCCCATTTACACTTATGATATATTCAATGGTTTGATGTTTTTAAAGTTATTGATTTTGACGCAGTATGCTGCAAGAGCACACTACAATCAGCATTGCATGCAATCAGAACAGGCAGTGTTTCTGCTGGTGTACGAACCATCCAGAACTTCTAGATGAATATATTTTTGATGAAATGATAATAGTTGAATGTCATCAGATGAATCCCGTATACGAGAAAATATTTGAGAAAAAACACGAGAAGCAGCAGTTCAAGCAGTTTTCCGCCAATGTTATAGCACTGGAATTTCCAGAAGTTGTATTTGATGCTGCCCATAAAGACTGTGAGCGGTTCAGTGGGAAAAAAAGGGATGAAATTTCCAGCAATCAGAAGTCCCCCGCCCCATTTAGAGAATCGCTTATTGAACACTTTCAGATCCTCCTTGAGAAGTTTCTTCTTCACAAATCCTGAGAAGAGATGCCCTACAAGATAATTGACTGTTCGCCCCAGCGCAACTGCAAGCACTGCAACAACTGTTGTTGCAAGTGGATCTGCGCCATCAATGATATAATAGATGTAAAAGAAATGAACCGGGAGCGCAAGAAAAATTGTCGAGCCGGCAAGCGAGATAACAAAGAGCCAGAACCATGATTTTTCCTGCAATTGGAGCAGTGCAAGATTATATAATTGGTGAATTCCCGTACCACTGCCGGTTGTCCGGAAAATAATGGTCTGGATCAAAGTCATGATGAGCATGAAGAGGATCAGTGCTCCTGCAAAGAAGATGATCTTACGATATGCCTTCCAGAACTTTTCAAAATCCATCGCTGCCCCCCACGACTGAAAAATAACAATGGGAATGCTGGGATACACCCGCGCCTTTTATAAAAAGTCGCGTCAAAAATGAATGTAAACGCTTGCGCGTTTAGCATTCCCCTGTTTTACTCTTTAAATGGGAATGCTGGGATTCGAACCCAGATCAACCGGTATCTTCTGGCGTATAGTCATCGCCTTTTGGGCTCAGCGCTCCAGTCAGCTGGAGCCGGTTATTCTAGCCAGGTTATACTACATTCCCGTTCTCTTGCAGAATCGGCAAGTATTTATAAAAGTATTGTTGCATGCGATTCACTGACACAAAAACTATATAAACCGGTATGCATCTCTTTTTATCGTCGTAAAACATGAAATCATCTTCCCCGGCATTTCTGCGCGCAATCGTTCTTGCGTCAGCAATAGGTGGATATGCCTTATTCAGTTCACCTGCTGCTCCTGCGCCTGTTCTGCCCAAGGCCATTGTTGCGCAGGACACAATCCTTCTTATTGTAAGCACCCCTCCGACAGGCAAAAAGAAATATCCGACGGGAAATCTTGAGGGAAAAGTCATCGACGGGTTCTATAAGAATTATTTTGGCGTTTCAGGACGGATTGGCGACTCGCTCTATGTTGATTTTGATGCGCGGATGGACCAACTCTGGCTTGCAAAATCACGCCGGTCCCATAGAAATCCTATTGTTAAGCGATTCTGGAATACGATAGGGCGAAAGGCGTATCTGGATGATACTGCACAGATGTCTATTGATGAATACCTTGCAGTCATTGATACTGTGCGCTCTCATGTCATTTCCAGTATTGATTGGTCACAAGTCGGACAATTGCTGGAGCTTGATTCGACGAGGGTTCACGCCCTGCAGGGCTATGCCTCGCGGATAACCGCAGCGCATCTCTTGTCCTATCAAATGACTGAATTATTCCCCTCGAACGATAAAAAGGATCCTGCAATGCCGAATAATAGGGATGTCCTTGATTTTATACTCCGCGCGCGTGGGCGCTCATTCATTGAATTCATCCCTGCATTAGGGGACACCTGTCTCTCATTCGGTGCTGGGCAGATGACTTCATATGCGCTCTCTGCTGACTCTTCTACTGCGGTAAAGGCATCACTCATCAATCTTGCACTTCCCCGATCATACCAACTGCCTTCGCATGTGTATCAGCTTCGTGGAGATGATCATACCAAAGCAATGCTCCTCTTGTCAATATATAATATTGGACTGCTGCTCAAAGAATCGACTGCTGCAGAACTAACTACTCTTGAGGGTGTGTGGAAAGATGAGAAGAACATCGCAAAATACATCTCCACAGCGCACCATCATGAATTGCGCGCGATTGCAGGGATGAAAAACTGGCTAAAAAGGCGTGGAAAAAACCAGTACGAGCGTTATTGCTCTAAATCGCTTGCAGCATACGCGAGAAGTACACTCAAAAACCTCGAATCATTGCAGCCTGTAACGCAGGTGCTTCTTGCAAGAGAATCATCATACCACCATAATACCCGCGGGTATCAGAATCATAACGATAGGAATATCGGCGTAACAAACTGAGTTCTCATTGAATATTCAAGCTCTCGAAGAATATCGAGATCTCAAGAATATTTCTTTATCTGCATGTTCTTCTTTTATCCTCGCTGCGTTGTCTCTATTTACTTTTTTCGTACTCGCTTCTTCTGCCGGATAATCACTGCAAGAAATACCAGTCCAAGAATGATTGCAAAATATGCAAGATTGATGTACCAGCAATAGATCGTGTAGAGTTCTGTCTGTGAACGCTTTACTGCCTCAACAACAGTGAGTGTGATCTGGGGGCTTTGCGCAGTGCCGCCCTGCCTGTCATCAGCGATAATTGATACTGCTTCAGTGCCGAACCAGTCGCGTGCAGGAACAAAGGTCACCATATTCTTCTCGACAACCCCGCCAATATGTCGCGAGCGATTGATGCTGTAGACCAGTGTGTTATTGTCCGGGTCACTAAAGTATTTTGCAGCATTGATGCTGAATTGCCCGTTCTCAACCATCTGGAACCTGAGCGTATCATAGTCCTGCGTGAGATTATAGACCTGTCCCTGGGTTTTGGGAAGTCCTGCAAAGAGGATAACCAGCACTACGCCAAAGACAAATACCAATGCAAGTATTGCAAGGATAGGAAGTTTATAGCGTACCCTGTTCCAGAATTTATAGGGATAATGCGGTCCGCGGATTGCAATGAAGATAATGAATGCGATTGCAAGGAGTATGAGGATGATCTCTATAAGGCTGAACTGCCTGCAGACAGTGCCGAATGCAAAGAATTCCCATGCCTTAGTAAACACCGATTTATCCTTGAGGCGTACAGTTATTGGCGTGCTATAGCTCGCTTGGGAATCAGTATGGACAAGTGTCAATGTCCCGCTATAATCCCCTGCAGATATGTTATTTGTGTGCGCGAGGAGTGTGACTGTCTTTGATTCTCCTGCGTTAAGCGTGACCTGTGAAGTATTGAGTGTAAGCATCGGATTGCCGTTGAAGCGAACAGTATATGTCCCGTCACTGATGCCGGTGTTCTTGACCGGGATTGTTATTGCAGCAGTCTGATAATTGATGCGATAGAGATTTTTGGTGATTGCGATCTTATGCGATTCCTGGACGTCAAATGATTTGATCCAGACGCCGCTTGTTTCGCTGATCTGATTCTTGAGCGCTGCAGTGACTGTGATATGATAGATTTCATTCGTGTCAGGACCAGTGATAAAGAGCCGGACTGTCTTTGACTCGCCGGATTTTACCGTGATGCTCTTTTGCGAGAGCGCAACGCCGGATGGCGCGCCCTGGATACTGAGCGCAATATCCTCAGTATACATGCCAAGATTCTTTACAGTGACATCATAGCTGTAGAGACTGTTTGCAACAGTAAAGATTGGATTTTTTTCGCTGTTTTTCGCAATGCCTGCAATGCTTATCGTATGTTCGTAGCAGAGCAAGTGATTGACGCCGATGCGCTGCTCCTTTTTGATATCTCCGAGTTTTGATTTTATTGTGACAGTGAACGCATCATAGGCATTCTCATAACGGAATGCCTGGGTATCAGCGCTAAAATACACGGTCTTTGATTCTCCTGCTTTCAGGGATATCTCGCGATCGACATCATTGAGCGTGATGTACTTGGGAAGTGACTTTGTCGTGATGGTAAATGTATTGTCGACACTTCCACTGTTGATGATAGTCAGCGGGATGAGTGTGCGATAGACGCGATTGCATACCTGTACGGTTGCGGTCGGGGTATCATTGGCGAGCGGTTTATTGTTGAAAAGGATATCAAAATTGTATCCTGCGCGATCAATCGTGATCGGTGAATCAATGCTTGCCGTAAGCCCATTCTTGATCGATCGTGTCGTGAATGTGATGTCTTTTGATCCAAAGATGCTGCAATCAAATGTGACGCTTGCATTGACTTGCGCAGTGGTATTCGGTTGGAGTGTGAATGTCCTTGCGGAATATTTCATTTCAGCGTCGTGATTGCTGGATATGGAATAATCTTCGCTGAATGGACCCACATTGGTGACAAAGATGAGAAATCGCGCCGGACTGCAGGGCAGTACTGTGCTGTTCATTGTCTTGAGACGCATCTCAATATTCTGGCATTGTGTTGTGGTGATGGTTTTTGCAAAACGCTTTTCGAGGCCGAGGTTTGACTTGACGCTGATTTCATACTCCTGGGTTCCGGTGCTGCAATCTGCAGCAATGGTCGCAGAGACTGTGCGTGATTCCTGCGGCGCAAGAACAACAGCATTTTCTGAGAATGTGACTGCTGTAGTGTCTGCGCTCAGCGTGAACGTTACATCATACGATGCAAGATTAGTGATAGTGATCGGGTCGCGTGCTCCTGCGCAGCTGCATGCGCTGATGGCGCTTGCAGTGGTGACTGAGAAGTCGCGGTAGAGTGGGTATGTGTTGACGTCGATGACAGCACTTGCGGCATGCGCTATCATGAGCGCAAGCAGGAATAAAACACTGAATTTGATGAAGGTGTTGGTTTTCATTTTGACATGTTTTGCTTGCCGATGCAGTGCGTGATTTAAGGAGAGGATATTTTTATGGTATCTTCTCTCTGGGATCGCATTGCTCTACTGCTTTCAGGTATATGCGATACCTTATTCGCTCGTCTAATAATACGTTTCTGTAGGCTCGTTCTTGTTTTCTTTGAGCTTGCCAAAACCGATGATCAATCCAATGATGATAAGGATGATGACAAGGATCACAAGACCGATCTCAAGACCATTCTTCAGGCCGCTCCAGCTATCACTGCTATTATTGTTTCCAGTGACCTTTGCGGTGATTGCAACCTGCCGGGTATCACCATCAGATGAGTCGATACTGAGTGTGAATGCCTTCTCGCCGACTTCTGCGTTGTTGTTTGCGCTCACATAGAGGTAGACTGTCTTGGATTGTCCTGCGGGAACAACAGTGACTGCACTAGGATCAATGCGTGTTGTTGCCCAATTGCCTGTTCCTGAAACTGCAATAGTGTATGTCTTTGCAACAGCCATTGGATTAGTGATCATGACTGGATACACAACGCTCTGTCCCTGGCTGATCTCCTGATAATTGGGGACAGTGACGACTGTCTTTTGCGCCGGTGGCGTCTGTCCATTGTTTGCGCCAATGCCGCACGTGTCGCTTCCGACAACCTGAATCGTCGTGTCTTTTGTTGTCTCTTCATATTCATCGAAGTCAACAGTCAATGTGACGGTGTATGTTCCGGGCTTTGCGCAGTCGGGAATTCGCAGATATAATTCCTCAAAGACCTTGCTTTGATCTGCATTAAGTGAGTTCATGTATGCGGATTGCTGAAGATTCAATTGGGGAATGCTCATGGTGAGCTTGAGACCGCTCAAGTCGTAGTGTCCATAATTTTTGACCTGGATCATTGCCGTAACTGGTCGTCCTGCAACAACCTGCGTCGGATCAATAGTGAAATCCTTGATCTGCACTGCAGATGATGAATCAATGCCCTTGACATGCAATTCATATGATTGTTCAAAGAGTGTGCTGTCACGATCTGCGACCATGACATGGACCTTATAATAATCCATATCCATCTTTGTAGGGACCTGGAGGTTTAATGTCTTACAGACAGTATCATTCTGGTCGAGGTCGAATGTGGGGGAAGAATCAGAGACCTTTTGGGGATCGCGCAGTGAGTAGCGGTATCCATAGATATCTGCCTCGACTTGTGCATCCTGCACATTGGCGAGTGCCTGCAGACAGACTTTGACGTTGAGTGAATCGCCGCGCTGTACCTGGAGGTTTATGGATCTGCCGTTTGCCTGTGAAACAATCTCGTCGTTGATTTTGACATAGTTGATCTGAATGTTGACTGCGCTTGCAAATACGGTCGCTGCAATCAAGAACACAAAACATAAGACGATTGTCTTTAATCCTTTCATTTTAGTACCCCCATCTGGTCTGTTATCAATAATTGTTTAGGTTTTTATGTGTACATATACGATTTATGTACATGATGATCAGCAGTATTGTGGTGTTACTTCCTGCTAAATTTTTGGTAGGAGTAACCCCTCTTCATTTATAAACTTTTCGTTTATTTCACTACTCGTGAGTAGCTTTAATTCGTGTTGTTTTTTGATTGCATGTTGCTATGTTGATGCAACCCCAAGCAGGAATGCTATTCAGTAAGTGTTTCCGCATTGAGTATTGCACACGCAGGTATCACTGATCTGGATATCACGATATTTGATGCGGCGCACATTATCATCATACACTACAACTTTAATGGTGTATAATCCCTTTTGCGTGTTATAGATCGGCACGACGATTGATTGTGTTTCCTCGCCGCCGCGGTTGAGATCGAACATTGATCCTTCTGATTCAATGCCAAGATCCGGGATGATTGCCTTGACCTGCGCATCCTTGAGTTTCTTGCCATAATTCTTGAGATCAACGCTGAGCTGCAGATCGTCATTGGTCCGAACGCATCCTTCGGTCCCGTCTTTTCCCATGATCGTAATTTTTTCAAGATATAATCCATCATCATTCGCGACTGGTGCATGCTGCGCAGCATATGTGCGCTCAATGATTGTCGCGCGTGTCGTTGCAGTTGCGCTGTTACCCTGCGCATCATAGACTGTAAGTCTTACAGTATAGACTCCGATCTTATTAAGATAGACATGACTGATGGTTGGTGTTGTTGCATTTGCCTGCACTCCATCGCCAAAGTCCCAGAGATAGCGAACGATTGGGCCAGTGGATCGTGAACCATCAAATGAAATCCCCTCATTGACATATCCATAATACGGACCACCAGGGTTTGCGCTCAGTGATGCATTAGTGTTATTAGTAGGAGGGTTGACGACGATTGGAACATTGTTGTTACAATACGCTGAAGCTGTAGTCCCATTGCTGTCAGTCACGGTGATTTGCGGCAGGAATGCGCCTGTTGTAGTGTATTGGTGATTGGTATTCTGCCCACTTCCTGTTATTCCGTCGCCGAATGCCCATGCATATCCGGTGTATACCCCTGTTCCTCCACTTGCAGAAGCGCTTAATGACACTGTAAGCGGCACTATTCCGCTTGTCGGGTTTGCAGTGCATGAGACGCTGAGTTGATTTGGGATGATGGGGTTTATTGTTACTGGTGTGCAGGTGATTATTCCGCTGTTTCCTGCGTTGTCGTAGACTTGTACTTGTGCGGTGTATGTTCCTGTGGTGTTGTAGTTGTATGTGGGGTTTTGTACTGTGTCGGTGT
>JAKAKR010000001.1 GCA_021813435.1 Nanobdellota archaeon
CCGATCTTAGGTCCCATGCTCGCCTGGTATTTCTACACGAAAAAAGATAATAAGTTCGGAGAGCACATCACCCACCCCATCAAAAAAATCGTGCGACACGCCAAAAATCAGGATTCACTCTAAAAAACATCACGAAGTATGGATTTCTTCTGCACGCTGTTTAGTAACCAGCGCGCGTGCAATGATCCCGGGAAGCGATGCAATATCATCCGGCTCAAACGGCCCATAGGTCTCAAGTTCTGGTCCGAGAAACCGGGGAACAGATTTAATGAACCGCACTGAAACAATACGTGCAGTATCAAAAGGAGTATCGACGGAAACAACCGGTCCTGCTCTTGCATGCGATGATGGGGACGAAGTCAGTTGTGCAATAACCTGCGGCGCGCGTCCATCAAGCACTGCATGACTAACAGATTCGCGATAGGCAGAGAACACCTGCATGAGCGTGTCGAATAATCCGCGCTCCTCACTGAGTAGCGCATTGGTACTGATGACATCATGATTCGTCTTGATTCGGTAGATTGCAAGGTTGATAATCTTTTTCTCCCGGCGTTCATAGAGTTCTGTAAGCAATTTTTTGATGTTGCCAAGTTGGATGCGTGTCAATTCGCGCTCTGCAACAGGCGTCTGGGAGTTGATGAGCAGATCCTCTTTTGCACGGATATAGGACGCGACATGCATATAGAATTCTTCGTCTAATTGCTGGAGTTCATCACGGGACTTTTCATACCGCAAAATATCGAACAATAAATCATACGTTATCGGTATTGTCTCAGCCATGTTCCCCCTACGTCATTGCGCCTTTGCAGGCTGCCCTTTTCAGGCATGCACTTCTGTGAGTGAAAATAACGGCATTTTTATAAAGTTTACCCCCGCAAGGGTCTTTGTGCAACATATTCTTTTACGCCATGCCGCTCGCATTCGTATGGTGTTTGGATTGCTGACATTTACTCTTGGGATATCTTATGTCAGCTTGCAAGAATGATCCTAAGATGCTCGCACATTGGCATTGGCGTACTTTTTGAACACACCCACGCATACCAAAATATTTATAAATAGCCCCTAATTTCTTCGAAGAGTGTATCTGACGGTGATATTCGCGCATGAATGCATCATTTCCAGTCCTTGGCGCGCATCATCGTGGTATCATCGAGGTCTACTATGAAGATTCCAAAAACAATGAAACGGCACTGCCCCTACTGTAAGAAGCATACTGAACATACGGTGGGTCAGGCAAAAAAGAAGGGTCAAGGCTCTGTACATACCCAATCACGATCATCTTATACCCGATTGCGTGCACGTGGATCCTGGAGAGGATACGGCAACAAGGGAAGATTCTCACGACCGCCCGTCGGCTCGCGCAAGATGTCTGGAAAAAAGCTCACCAAAAAGACCGATATCCGTTATACATGTAAGGTCTGTGGAAAACAGCACTCCCAAAGTTATGGGCGGCGCGCAAAAAAAGTGGAGATTATCTAAACAGTATACAAACAGTACATTGAGGTATATATCATGGCTACAAAAATCCGAGAACCTGTATCAAAATTCATCAAGATTCGCTGCCCGAAATGCAAGAATGAGCAAATCATATTCGGAAAATCTGCTTCAGAGATCAATTGTCTTGTCTGTGGCAGGAGTCTTGCAAGCCCGAGTGGCGGGAAAACAAAAATAAAAGCACGAGTGTTAGAGGTACTCGAATAAGCATTCGAATAATCTTCTAAAATGTTTATCACAAGAACCGGATTTCCTGAAGACTCAGAACTGGTATTGTGCACAGTAACCAACATCCAGCATAATTCTGTATTTGTCAGTATCCACGAGTATAATCGGCAGGGCATGATCCCTATCTCCGAGATAGCTCCCGGGCGTATACGTAATATCCGCGATTATGTCGTCGAGGGAAAGGTCGTAGTCTGTAAAGTGCTCAATGTCAATCAGGAGCGCGGATACATTGACCTCTCGCTGCGACGCGTCACTGAAGGGCAGCGGCGCCAGAGGAGCGATGCCATAAAGCAAGAGCAGCGCGCAGAAAAGATCGTCGAGATGACGGCAATAGCACTCAAACTCGATCCTAAGGCCGTCTATGACAAGCTTGCGGTAAAATTGCTCAAACAATATTTTTATCTCTATCAGGCATTTGATGATGTGCTTGCAGGTTCTCTTGATCTTGCAGCACTCTTTGAAAAACCGCTTGCAGAAATGCTCCTTAAGACCATCAAGGAAAAAATTAAGCCCAAAGAACTCATTGTTGCAGGCGATCTTACGATATCGACTTGGGAAGAGAATGGGCTTGCGGCAGTCAAGCAATGCCTTTCGGATGCGTTGAAACTCTCGCCAAAACTCAAGATCCATTACCTGGGTGGCGGAAAATATCGTATGATCATCAAAGGGATTGATTATAAAGAGCTGGAGAAGATCCTCAAGGACGCTTCAGAGCTTGTTTTAACTGCGATGAAAAAGAGCAAGGGAAAAGCAGAGTATGAACGCGTAAAAAACATTTCCCTTGAAACTGCAGAGACAGCATAACCTCAAACAACCCTTTAACCATGAAACACATTCTTCAATGTCCGCACTGCGGTGCATATGGACTTACTGCTTCCTGTACTTGTGGCGGGACACGCGTCGAGAAGCGCCCGCCAAAATATACGCCCGAGGATCGTTACGGTCATTATCGACGGATGGCTAAAGCGGCGCAGACAACGCAGGAAAATACTTGCGATAATCCTTGATCCGTGTGTATAACGCTGACGCTGATATACACCTCATAGTATGAACGCATATCTGTCATGATCATCCCATGATCCGCAACAAAACCAATGGAAAAATACTTGCAAGGCGCGTGCATTATTGCGACTCATTTTTTACGCGGGGAACCGGGTTGATGTTCAGAAGCCATCGCGCAATCGATCATACTGGCTGGGTTTTTGACATGAAGGCGACGTGCCATATTACAATCACCATGTTCTTCGTCTTCTTTCCGATTGATATTGTTTTTCTTGATGCATCGCATCGCATCACTGAACTGCATTGCAATGTTCGTCCATTCACTAATTTCTCGACTGAGAAACCTGCGCGTTATTTCATCGAATTGCAGCAGGGAACAATTGATAAGGCATCATTGGCCGTCGGGCAACATATCACATTCTCTTGATGACTGAAAGGAGCTAACTCTTTTATCTGCAAGCAACACCAGTATGTGATAAAAACAATGATGGACTGATGCTTGTAACGCAGTGATATACTATTATTTAAACGAAATATTTATAAATGTGTTTGACAGGAAGAGACATATACTGTTCATGTTGAGGTGAAATGATGAAGAAGGGACAAGCAGCTCTAGAGTTTTTGATGACATATGGATGGGCTATTCTCGTAGTTCTTGCAGCTGTAGGTGCACTTGCATACTTTGGAGTTTTAAGTCCAGGAAAATTCCTTCCTGAAAAATGTATCACAACAAACCCCGCCATCTCCTGCGCAGGAGGAAAAGCAGTCATTAACCCCGAGGCAAACAATAGTATTGTCTATACACTCCATCTGAGCTCAGGATACAGTACGCTTACATTTGATGCCACTGCATCAACATTTGCGACAAAGCTTGATGGATGCACTAATCTTGCATTACGTGCAGGAAAAGGTAATTATACTGGTCTGAACGCTGCGCCAGGAACAGGAAGCGCCACACTTAATGGTGACGATGATGTGACTGTTGTCATGACAGGGTGCACTGGTGTTACAGGAGTTGACAAGATCCGCAAGGAGTTCACTATCGCGCCAATCAATGCGCAATCAGGACTTCCCGAAGCAGTGTCAGTCATTATTGACTTGAAGGGACAATAAAAAGTCATTAATCATTTAACTCTTTAATCATTTTTTATTTTTTTTTTGCAGTATTCCTCTTTTACAGTATGATGGCGATTCTCGAGGTGAACTTTTATGAAAATAACAAAATTGTACGCACGCCAAGTGCTTGATTCACGGGGAAACCCCACTGTTGAAGTTGAGGCATGGTTTAACCATATCCGTGCAACAGCAATAGTGCCTTCAGGGGCAAGTACAGGAAAATATGAAGCGCTTGAACTTCGCGATGGAAAAAAGGATTATGGTGGAAAATCAGTCCTCAAAGCAGTCGATCATGTCAATACTACAATCGCAAAACGACTTGTCGGAATGGAATTTTTAGACCAGAAGGCGATTGATGAATTTCTCATTTCCCTTGACGGCACAAAAAATAAGGGTAAGCTTGGCGCTAATGCGATTCTTGGCGTGAGCATGGCTGTTGCGCGTCTTGCTGCAAAAGTGCGGCATGAAGAATTATACGTCTATCTCGGGGAGCTTGCAGGGACCGGAAAAAAGAATTTTCGAATGCCGATTCCATTCGCCAACATCATTAATGGCGGAAAACACGCAGGATCAAGCCTGAAAATCCAGGAGTTTATGATCGCGCCTGTCGGCGCAAGAACTTTTGCGCAGGCAGCCCAGATGTGCGCAGAAACCTATCATGTGCTCAAAGGATTGGTCGAAGAAAAATACGGCAAATCAGCGACCAATGTCGGCGATGAGGGAGGATTTGCGCCGCAACTTTCAACACCTGAGGAAGCACTCGAACTTATCACTGCAGCAATCAAGAAGGCAGGATATCGTGGGCGCATCAAGATAGCAATTGATGCTGCTGCGTCAGAATTCTATGCTAACGGTCTGTATACGCTCGACCGGCCGTATACGCCTCAGGAACTTGTCGAGTACTGGGTCAGGCTTTTGAAACAATACCCTATTATATCGCTTGAGGATCCTTTTGATCAGGATGATGTTGATTCTTTTGCGCGATTGACTGCGATTGCAGGAAAAATGAAGGTTATCATTATCGGTGACGACCTTCTGGTCTCTAATCCTGAACGCATCCAGGCAGCAATCGACAAGCGGCTCTGCACTGGCCTTCTCTTGAAGGTAAACCAGATCGGTACAGTGACTGAGGCGATTAGCGCTGCAAAGCTTGCACAACTTGCAGGATGGATTGTCATGGTCAGCCATCGGAGCGGCGAGACTGAGGACACGTTTATTGCTGATCTTGCAGTCGCTCTGGGATGCGGCAAAATCAAGATTGGCGCCCCTTGCAGAACTGACAGGGTTTGCAAGTATAATCGGCTATTACGGATTCAAGACGATAAAATCCCTTACAAGTAGTAACATTTTTGTTTTTTTCTCTTTCTTTTTTTATGTATCGTCGGGGTAAAACGACCGGAAACTTTATAAAGGGTTCTTCCCAGTAATTGCTTGGGGGCTTTTATAAGAATCTCGAAAGGGTTTCTTATTCACGGATTTGCGTGAATAGTCATTAAAGCATATGATGAACACTGTAAAGGCAGCGCTATCACGCCTGCTATCGCATCATCATGGCATCAAAGAAAAAGACTGCAAAAACAGGAAAACCTGCCGCATCAGCTGCAGCAAAGAACAAGATAGCTGCAGCGCTCAAAAACACTGAAAAATCCCGAAAATCAGGAGCATCGCCCGCAAAGACAACATCAAAAGAATCCAAAGATGCCAAGGCAACCAAGGATGTCAAGACAACTAAGGATATCAAGGCAAAATTCCAGAAGATATCTGAAGAGCGCCGAAAACTGATCGAAGAAGTTGTCAAGGAACTTGTCGGAGAGGACGCGCTCACCATTGTCTACTATCTTATCGGGCGCACCAAGGTTTCAGAATTTGTCATTGCGCAAGAACTGGATCTTGAGATCCACAAGGCGCGCAATCTCCTCTATAAGCTCTTTGAACAAAATATCCTCTCATTTATCAGGAAAAAAGACAAGATCAAGGGATGGTACATCTGCTATTGGGATTTCAACGAGCGATCACTCCCCTTTCTCAAAGAAAAGATCACGGCTTCAAAACTGAACAAACTCAAGGAACGACTGGAAAAAGAGTCAACATCAACATTCTATATGTGCAAGAATGCATGTACAAGAATGGATTTTGAGCGTGCAATGGAATTTAACTTTAAATGCCCGGAATGCGGCGAGCTCATGGATGAGCAGAACAATATGCGTACCATCGAATTCCTGCAGGAACGCATCAAAGAGCTTGATCGGCAAGTATAACTACACACATCACAGTATGCCTTACCACTTTCACGGTTTTGAAATCGTTTTCATATCTATAAGCCGTCTGTAACCTATTGCAACTGACTGCAGGTGTGGTGCACTCCATGGAAATTCTTGATAACATCATTATCCAGGACCTTTTTCTCTACCTGAAAAAACATCGCGCCTTTGTCATCGCAGATATCCATATCGGTTACGAACACGCACTCTTGCGGGAAGGGTTTCTTGTTCCTAAACATTTCTTTCGCGACTTTCTTGTGCGTCTCGAACATGCGCTGCATGCATGCAAAAAACAAGGCCTTGAGCGTGTGATCATCAATGGGGATCTGGTCCATGATTTCGGTACGCTCTCCCGAAGCGCGCGACAACAGCTGACCCAGTTCTTTACGCTTCTCAGAAAATTTGGGGAGATCATTGTGATATCCGGAAACCATGATGCAATACTTACGGCAATCCTTGACGACATGCCGATGCATGACGAATATATAATCGGAGATATTCTCATCACGCACGGCGAGCGCATCACTCCTTCCTGCAGCAATACTGCAATCAAGACCATCATCATCGGTCACGAGCACCCGGCAATAACACTCTCTTCAGGGATCCGCACAGAAAAATTCAAATGCTTTCTCAAGGGACGTTACGCCAGAAAAAATCTTATCGTGATGCCTTCGGCACATTTGGGATCATTCGGAACAGATATTCTCAGCGCGCGTCTTTTAAGTCCATTCCTCCCGGCTAGCACAGTCAGGAACTGCATAGTCTTCATTGTCGCAGATACGATCTATAATTTCGGAACAGTCAGACGCCTGCAATCACTGCGCGCAGAATAATGAGAATTAGATGATAAACAGGTAGTGTGATACGCGCATGTCTGTCAAGTCTTTTATTCTTCTTTTTTAACTTTCAGTTTTTCAAGAATCGCTTTCTCAGAAATAATCGCAGAATTTCCTGTCGGATCCTCGATAATCAGTTTCTGCTTCTCCTGTCCCCAGATGACGCGGTGTAATTTCTTGATGATATTTTTCGCCTTCTTGCGATTCTCCTCGTCCTCTTCCTCATTATCGCGGATCTGCTCAGTCTGCTTGATCATGCGCTGGAGTATCCCTTCAACATTAGTCACATACCCATTACTTGAAGCGCCCGGGGTGATATCGCCGATGTGGGGAAGTTTGATGGTTGCAAAACTCGATTTGACGACGCGGATACTCATGTCCTTTTCGCTATCAATATCCAGCGTATACTTGCAGGGATCATGCTGTTGTTCGAGTTCAATATCTGCCTTATGGTACCCACAGCTTGAACAGTCCATACTAAACAGGAAGCATGATCCGAAATAAGGGATTTCCTTTTTCGTATCCATTAATGTGAGCGTCTTATTGTTGCAGAACGGGCAGTGTTCTCCTGCAATAACTTCCTCTGGTGCAGCAGCAGGTGATTTTTTTTGTTCAGAACTATCCTTTGATTCCTTTTTCCCGTCCTTGACTTTTGGCATGAAACACTATTGATGAAGCGTATTTATATATATTATGGTTTTCAAAACTATATACTGTTTCCACTGTTAGGACATATGCATGAGCTATTGTTTACTGTTCTCAATTCTGATTTAATAAGAAATAGATAAAAAAAAGAAAATACTACGCAATGATCTGTCTATTCTTCGTCTTCAGATCCGCCATCTGCGCTTTTGATCTCTGCAGTGGCGCCCTTGGAACGATAGATCTGTGCAAAACTTGGCGTAATGACAATATAATCATCACTAAAGCCTGCAATGTCGCCTTCAATGGCATCAGTAGTCTTCTTGAGTTTATTGATTGCGCGTTTAAGCTCAATAAGGTCTTTTTCCTTGAGTGGCCTGATATTGACAAGACAGATGGTGTTTCCCTCGCGCAATGCGTCAAGAATTGGCTTGATATCAGTGAAATCATCAAGGACAAATGGTTTGACAATGATCTTCTGGCCGACATCAGAACCGCGCGCAGTGTCCAGTTCAACATATTCTTCTGTCTCTTCCATCATATCGTCATCATCATACTCCTTTTTTTTCAATGAACCCTTTATTTTAGAAAAAAATCCAGCCATTTCAATCTCCTCCATATAATGTCATGTGGGTTATCCGCTATACACCCAGTAAACCCTGTTTATTTAAATGTTTCTATCTTCTGGTATATTTCATATATAAAGTTTATGCTTTTAGAATCGTGCATCTGCAGCTGCCGCGCAGCCGTAAAGTCCGGCATATTCGTCGATGATCACAAGAATTGTTACCTGCTCTAGTAGTTTGCGCGCAGACTTCTCTTCATGGATAGTATAGGATTCGATGAAGTACTCCTGGAGTACCGGAAAAATTTTTGGGGCAATACCTCCTGCAATGACGAGTTCAGTGCAGAGGCTTGTGAGCGTGAGTGTTCGCGCAGCACGCGCATAGAAACGGATGAAGTACTCAAGCGCTCGCATTGCCGCCTTGTCCCTGCCTTCCATCCCGTTTTTGGCGATAAAGGCGCTCTGCTGATCTTGGGGTAATTTGCGTATCTTGGAATTATTTTTTGCAAAAAATTCATAGAGCGTGATAAGTCCCCTTCCGGAAAGGATACTTTCAGTTGTGCGGGAGATTTTCTTTCTTTTGAGATATTGATAGAGTCGCATCTCTACAGGATCACTCGGATCGCACAAAAGATCACTGCTTCCGCCTTCTGAAGGAAGCGGTAGGCGCCGCTGCGTGATGCGCGGCACAATACTCATGCCAAGTCCTGTCCCTGCGCCGATGATTGCAGAAGTCCCTGAAGTTCTTCCACATGCAGTAAGTTCCCGATACTGTTCTGGCTTAAGGATATCGAGTGCGTATCCGATTGCCTCAAAATCGTTGAGGAGAATGATTTTTTTGAGTGGCGTCTTTGCCTCAAGTTCTGAAATGTCGATTGTCCAATCGATGTGTGTTCCTGTGCAGCAGGTGCGCTCCGCATTGACTGGTCCGGCGCAGGCAATGCATGCGCCGTGGATAGGGATGGATTTGACTGCCTGTTCTGAGAGGAATGCGCTTACGACCTGCGCGAATTGCACGATCTTTTTGGTTTCATAATGCCGGACATGACGGATAGTATATCCTTTTCCGTTCTCTTTTTCTGGCGTTGTTATGATTGCGATGCGGCAAGTAGTCCCACCGATGTCTGCGACCAGAAAATTTTTTTCATTGCGTGTAAATATTCCCATATGCATCCCTGTAGGCAGTTATGTGATCTATATGAATGGCCCCATCTCTTTTTTGAATCTCTCAATCATGTCAACCGGCGTGGGATCTGTCGCGTATTTGAGTGCAAGATAGTAAGAGACAAGATCCCCGAGGTAGATGGTGCTGAATAATTTTGCGAGCCGGCTTTCCCCGCTGATATGGACTTCGGTGAACCCTATCTTACGATCACTCAAATCCTTGATGAGCCGCTTGGTGATGTCCATACGCTTGATGATCCGTTTATGGTCATCAGAGTCTTTGAGAATGATGATATGCAGGGGGATATTCTGATTTGCGTAGTTGACAAACCCATTGAATTCATTATGGTTCAATTCCGGAAACTTGTTGCAAAGCGCGATGATTTTTGCATTCTCATTGAACTCGCACTTCCAACGGTACGCAATACTGTAATTTTCTGTCGAGGAATAGATGATTGGGAGCGTGTTGACGAGTTTCTCTGCAATCTCCTGCGCATGCACATCATAAGTCTCGCGGTTCTTTTTGAGCGTATCGATGGTTTTTGCAACTTCTGCCGACTTATTGGCAATGATTCCGGAATTTTCGAGGACGCGGATCATGGGGAAGAAGAGGTATGCGATGGCATTGCGGGGCTGCAATCCTTTCGGCACAATGATGTGCGGGATATAATTGCGCGTGCAGTACTCGATGAGCTTTCCACCGGTCGCAATAACCACAATGTGTTGTCCTTGTTTTACTGCTTCACGATAGCATGCAATAGTCTCTTCGGTGTTTCCCGAGTAGGAGATGATAAAGATCAGCGAATTTCTGGTTGCAAACTGCGGGATATGATAATCTGCAACAGTGATGATGGGAATACTGAGCGTAAGATAATCGCTCAAAATCTGACCGCTTATTGATGATCCGCCCATACCGCAGATGATGATATAATCCGGCAGTCCCTGGATGCGGATATTGGTTTCAATGGCATATGCTTTACTGATTTGTTCTGCAAGACTGGTGATGACTGATTTCATATCTGATTTATCATACAGGTGTTTGAGCATACTACCTTGCAGGAAGTAGCATTATATAAACATTCGTTATTATTCATAAGTCGGTAAAATATCGCTTGCATCGTTGATGAATCATTCATTATGCACCAGGTATCCAATTAGGTATCAAATAAGGTATAAAACCAGGTATAAAATTGGGTATCAAAATCCTTATTGATTTATCACTTGATGTATCACTTGATGTATCACTTGATTTATCGTCTATTGTCTGTTATGCGATGCCGTAACTTTATTAAAGGAGTATTTACTCTCCCGAATATGGGCGACAGGAAAAAAATGAAAGAAGAAAGAGAAAAAACCATTGAAGAAAACAATGACGGCAAGAATACCGGCGCCATCGCTACGCAAGATCCTGTTGCGAGGACAGATCCTGGCGTCATGACAGGCACTATGGCTATGACAGATGCTCTTGCTATGGCGGGCACTGATGATCATTCACGCAGCGCCTGCATCTATGTGAAAACATTCGGATGCTCGCTCAACCAGTCGGATTCTGAACTCATGGCAGGACTACTTGAAGACGCAGGATTTACAGTCACTGATACGCTCGAGAAAGATACCGCAGGTGATGTAGACTATGATCTTGCAATCATCAATACCTGCAGTGTCAAGAACCTTGCGGAAAATAAGTTCTGGAAAGAATACCAGTATTGGAACGCAAAAAAGATTCCGGTCATTGTTGCCGGATGCATCCCCCAGGCAGAGCGCGCGCTCCTTTCAGGGCCGCTTGCGCATACCTCGGTTATTGGAACGCGCCAACTCATCAAGATCGTCGATATTGTGAACCGCACATTGCAGGGCGAAGTGGTCCATGACATCTCGTTCGCCTTCCATGACCGGCTCAATCTTCCTAAAAAACGTAAGTCTTCTCTTATTGAAATCATTCCCATCAGCGAGGGCTGTCTTGATCAGTGTTCGTATTGCAAGACAAAGCATGCACGGGGAATCCTGCATTCGTACCCTCGCGAGCAGATTATTGCGCAATTCAAGAGCGCATTGGATGCAGGATGCAAAGAATTCTGGATCACCAGCCAGGATACTGGCTGCTATGGATTTGATTGTTATCGCCCGGAAAAATATTTTCTTCCAGAACTGCTCGGGGATCTTCTTGCAATTCCCGGAGATTTTCGCATCCGGCTCGGCATGGCAAATCCCCATCACATCAAAACCATTATCTCAGGGCTCCTAAGAGTCTATGCGCATCCGAAGATGTTCAAGTTCCTGCACATCCCTGTCCAGGCAGGAAACAATCGCGTCCTAAAAGCGATGCGACGCACATATACCATCGAGGATTTCGAGTCGATCATCACGACATTCCGGCAGCATATCCTGGATATTGCAATCAGTACAGACCTTATTGTCGGATTTCCTGAGGAGACTGCAGAGGAGTTCCAGGAGTCGCTTGCGCTGCTCAGGCGCATTGCACCCGATGTGCTTAATCTTTCACGCTTCTGGCTTCGCAATGGCACTGCTGCAGCGCAATTACAACAATTACCCGGCGGTATCACAAAACTGCGCAGTGAAGAGACGCGCAGGGTCTTTGACACGTTGATCCGCAAGCAGAACAAAAAATGGGTCGGGCGCATAGGCACTGCAATCATTGACGAGATCGGAAAAAACAATACTGTCATTGCGCGAAACGATTACTACAAACAGATCATCATCAAAAATCCTCCTGCAGGAATACGGTTAGGAACATTCGTGACAGTGCGCATCATTGCATCGCGCGATTATGATCTTACCGGAGAGATCCTTTCATGATCGCTGCATGTATGTGAATCCCTGTCAGAATTTCTGCTCGTCATTTCTGCGCAGTATTTTAGCAACATTTAAAAATGCGGGTATGATAAGATATGCATGATGCAGTACTTGTGGGTGTTATGCACTGCAACCTTTGCGTGAACATCACAATTGACAGTACGCGGCGGTACGCATATGAAAGAACGGGTCACATTAACCATCGATAAGGAACTCTTAGAACGTATTGATATGCGTGTTGACAGTGTGAAAATCAAGAATAGGAGTCACGCCGTAGAACTCCTCCTCACTAAAGCGCTCTCTTCCAATAGGCCGCGCAAGGCAATCATCCTTGCAGGTGGAGTGCGTGATGCAACTGACGCCTTATCCCCCCCGCGATCATTGCTTATGGTCAAGGATAAGTCGGTTCTTGCATGGAATCTTGAGCTTCTCAAGGCGCATGGTGTACGCGATGTCATGCTCTGCATCACCCAAGAGAGCCTGCAGATCCGCGAGCAATTCGGAAATGGCGAAGCGTTCGGACTCAATGTAACCTATTCATTGCAGGATTCGCCGCTCGGGACCGCTGGGGAAATAAAAGCAGTGGGCGCATTCATCACTGAAACAACCATTGTGCTCAATGCTGATGAACTCAAGCATATTGATCTTGATGAGATGTATGAATTCCACAAGGACGGAAATAAAACCTGTACAATTGCGCTGACCACCGTCGACGATCCCAGCAGTTATGGGGTTGCGCTCATGAATGGCGCAAAAATCATGACCTTTGTCGAAAAACCTGACCGCACGCATGCGCCGAGCAATCTTATCAATGCAGGATTGTACCTTGTTGAGCCCGCAGTCCTGAATTATATCCCGGATGGATTTTCCACCATGGAACAGGATGTGTTCCCGAAACTTGCGCGTGAAGAAAAACTTTACGGTTATGTTTTTTCCGGGCAATGGTTTCCGACAAAGGATCCGTTATTACTCGAATACGCACGAAAGAAGTGGAATGGCATCAATTGATCAGTCAGAGGATACGACGCGTATATACTGCGTTGTGATTTAACATATACTTTATCGCGTAAGATGTGATACTATGGGATTATTCAAGGCATACGATATCCGCGGGATTTATGGCAGAGAGCTCACTGATGCATTCGCCTACGATCTCGGAAAGACAATTGTCTTGTATACCAAACCCAAATCAGTGGTCATCGGATATGACTCACGCACTTCAAACCTGCGATTATTCTCTGCATTCTCCCGCGCATTCATCGAGCAGGGAATTGATGTCATCCACGCAGGACTCGTTACGCGACCCATGCTGAACTGGATCGCATTCTCGCACCATATATCTCTTGGCATCATCATCTCTGCATCGCACAATCCCCGGGAGTATAACGGGTTCAAATTCCTCTGGAACAGCAGGCCGCTGGCGTACGATAATGGGCTGCAGCATGTTGAGAAATTAATGGCGCAAAAGGCGTTCGCAACGCTCAAACCGAAAAAAAAGAGCGCGCAGGGAAAAATCATTTCCCGCGATTATATCGATGAGTATGTTGCATTCCTCTCTTCCCATTACACTGCGGCATCAAAAAAATCAGGACTGCACATTGTCGCTGATGTCTCCAATGGCGCAGCTGGAGAAATCGTCAAGCGACTGCTGGAAAAGTACGCCTTTTCGCATACACTGCTCTTTGCAGAACCGGACGGGAATTTTCCCTGTCATAATCCCAATCCCCTCGACAATAATGCGCTCATCGTTCTTTCAAACACCGTCATCAAAGAAAAAGCAGACTTCGGATTCATCGTCGATCCTGACGCAGACCGGGTGCGCTTTGTGGACGAATGCGGAAAAATCGTCGACAATTCGTATATCCAGACACTGGTTGCAAAACAATTGCTGCGCAAACACAAGCATGCCGCAATTGTCCATGATATGGTCTCACGAAGGGTCTATGCAGAAATCATCAGGCGAAGTGGCGGAAAAGAGATTGTCTCGAAAGTCGGTACGGCATATATCATCGAGAACATGCTCAAAAACAAGGCGGTATTTGGTTCTGAGGCGTCAGGGCATTGTTATTTCAAGACGCTCAATTCACTGGATTCAGGACTGTTGATGATGGTGCAGGTGACTAATCTCTTATCTTCGGAGAATAAGCGGCTCTCGACACTGGTAAAACCGCTCAATAAATATGACAACCTTAACGGAGAGATGAACTATCACGTGAAAAACAATGCAGAAACACTGCAAAAGATATATGCGCATTACAAAAAAAATAAGAAGAAACTGCATGCAAAGATCTCAACACTTGACGGAGTAAGCGTAGTGATGCGCGCTGCGTGGTTTAGCATGCGCGCAAGCAACACTGAACCGCTCCTGCGCCTGCGCGTCGAGGGAAAAACGCGAAAGGATGCTGAACGGTTGAAACAGGAGATCGAGAAATTGATCCATAAGCACGCGTAACTGCAGTCGACTCTTTCTTATTCTTCCCAGATGAGTTCGTTATCAGCATAATATAATTTTCCCAGTTTCTGATGGACCATCTGGTGATGATTAGGGCAGAGTACGACGTAGGTTCGCAAGTCCTTTTTTAGGAACGCCTTGAGCAGTTTTGTCTTGGATTCTGATTTATTATCGAGGCAATGGATCTCAGTGATATTTTTGAAATTGCAGACAAAACACTTGTCATGCAGGATTTCCTTGATCTTTCTCTCAGTGGCCTTGGTGTACGTGGAATATTTTTTGAGATGTTTTTTTTGCGCGCATTTTTCTGAACAGAATTTCTGCGTCTTCATGGTCTTGATGAATGATTTGCCGCAGTTCCTGCACTTTGCCTTTGCCAATTCGAAATTTGCAAAGAGCTCCACTGCCTGCTGCCAGGAACCAAATCGTTCAACATAGACTGTGACTGAAGGATAGCCCTTGGCCTTTTCCATGTCTTCTTCACGCGGGATGCGCCGCAATTTTTCCATTAATTTCTTGAAATAGAATTCTAATTGTTCACGAGTATATTTGCGCTTATGCATAGTCCCCCACTATTCTTTCAAAGCAGGTCGCCTATTTAAATGTTGCTCTTTACGCGGCGCTGTTGACATCATTGTCAAACTCTTTTATCATTGTAGAGATACACATAACGTTTATATAATCGCATGATCCTATCGCAATGGTGGCCAAGCGTTCATCTGCGCAAAAAAGCATTCGTGAAACCAATCCTGAAGTCATGTCTTATTTTCTTTCTGATGTATTCAATAATTACCTTACTGCAAAGACGCATATTGACACGAAAATCAACTGGCTTTTGGGAATTTCCGGGTTCATCATGACCATAACACTCCCTTATGTCGTTGCTCCTGACGCGCATGTCAATTATGTTGGGGTCTTTATTATCTCATTTACGGCATTTATCTCATTTCTAGTGTGCCTTATCAGTCTTGATCTCCCCGGATTTTTTAATCGAAAAATACCTGAAACGCCGACAGTCATGTTCTCGATGAAAGAGGCAGTGGAGAGTGCAGAACGCATCCATCAGGACTTCAAAAACATCAACACCCAGGACGATATTTTCAGGATATACGCCGAGAATATCCATAATCTTGTGCAGCGCAATGTTGCCATAAAAAACCGTCTCTTCAAACTTGCACGAGACATCCTGCTCTCAGGAATAGTACTTGGATTTGTCGTTATCGTCATTGCGGTATTCTGGTGAACTGCACGCCACTATTCATTCCTTATTATTCATTCCTTATTATTCATTCCTTAATGGATGGGGACGTGGCGTCATCCTCTTTATGAGTTGATATTTCACAAGATTTAAAAAACACTTCCTGCTCTTCATCGTATGCCAAAACGAAAAGCAGTCACTGTCCGGAATCATCGCGCAAAAAAGCTACTACTGCAGGAACAGTCCTGTCCTGTCTGTTCAGTCTATTTTTTTATTGGTCTCTTTGCTATTATCGCATTGTTCTTCTCTGCAGTCATACTTGTCGAGAAATACGTTGCAAACGCCGGAGTCATCACTGCAGTCTGCAGTGCAGTCGGAAGCAGTGCAGGATGCGTAACAGTCCAGCACAGTACGTATGGCACGCTCTTTAATATCGACAATCCTGTCTATGGCATCATCGGGTTTACCGCGCTTGCAGCACTGGCGTTCTGGACCCAGGGAACACAGAATGTATGGACACGCCGACTGACAATTCTTGGCGGAATCATTGCCGGTCTTTTTGCAGGATGGTTCCTGTATGTGCAGGCATTCCTCTTGCATACCTACTGTGTCTATTGCGTGGTCGTTGACACGATCAGCATCGGATTGCTCATTGCTGCAGTATTCTTGTGGATCTCGAGAAAATAAGCGAATGCTTTTAAGAAACCATTTTATGATATTTTTAGTGCGCGATTGTTATTACCTATTTCCAATCGACGACGATATCATCAGTCCGCTCATACGGCCTGATTTTTGACTGCTGCACTGTTGTCCTGCGATTTGCAAGAAACATCTTAACACCAAGAACCCCGATCATTGCAGCATTATCGACAAGATACTGGTTTTCTGGAATAATGCATGTTGCGTCTCTCTGCCTGCACATGATGCGTGCCATCTCCTGCAACCGGCTATTGCAGGCAACACCTCCGCCGAGGACGAGTTCTTTTTTCTCGCAGTGCGCCATGGCGCGCTCACTCACCTCAAGAAGCATTGCAAAGACAGTCTCCTCAACACTCATGCAAAGTTGCTCTTTTTTCTCTGGTGTATTGTACTCTCCTGATTTGATCATGGTCCGTAATTTTGTGAACATGCCTGAGAATGAAACATCCATCCCTTTAACACTATAAGGTAATGCAATGTATGCCTCTTTTCTCTCTTTTGCGCGGCGCGCCATCTCGTCGATTTTTGGTCCTGCAGGAAATCCTAGGCCTAATTCCCTGCCGAATGCATCAATGAAATTGCCTACGCCCATATCAAGTGTCTCCCCGAAGACACGGTATTTTCCGCCATCATAGGCAATGACTTGGGTGTTTGCGCCTGATGCATAGAGCAGGACTGGATCCTTAGCGCCATAAATGCTTGCGATCTCCAGATGCGCAACACAATGATTCACACCGATAAGCGGGATATTATTCTGGATTGCAAGCGATCTTGCGGCAACTGCGCCGATTCTGAGGGCGTGGCCCATGCCCGGACCCTGTGAGAACGCGATCACCTGGATATCTTTCAATGATTTATGCGATTTTTCGAGCGCATCGCTTATGATCCTGTTAAAACATTCGACATGATGCTCTGCGAGTTGAGAAGGGATGAGTCCGCCTTTTTCAGTCTTATACATATCACGGACATTGCTGCGGATACTAAATTTTCCTGAATCAAATTCGACAACACTTGCCCCGAATGTGTGTGCAGTCGACTCAATGGCAAGACAGAGGATATGTTTGTGCATGATTTTGTGAATGAGGACGGTTTTATAAAGTTTCAGGCGAAACATTTAAAAATAAGCTGTGACTGCTTAGTGGTGAATATGAATATACTTAATCCTCATGGACACGTGAAGGAAACGATTGACTCTATCACTGATAAAATCCTCGTAAAAAAAGAATCTGAAACCCTCACGGATGCACAGCAATTACTTGCAGATCCATCATTCGGGATAGGTGCACATATCAGCATATGGTACAAAGGTGTATTTGGGACTACAATGAAGAGTGGTTTTGTCTATAACATCAATACCCAATGCATCGGATTATCACGTAACGATCTCAATAAACCATCAAATTTAAAAAAATTAATCCCTGCAAAAGATATTACTGGCTACATCATCCATCGCAGGTCACAGGATCCCTATCATATCGGCATGGTTGTATCGCAAAAAAACATTAAAACGCCCATATTTAGATCTATGAAATGCATTGGAGAAGAATATATTGCAGGAATAACTCCTGACTGTATCTATCTCTCCTGTCATACACCCCGTGTCGATTCACCCAAGCGAACACATCTCGGAGAAAAGAGATACACACGGGAAAAATTCAAGGAAATGTACGAGGTGTAGCACTTATGCCCTATCTCTCAGCAAATAATCGCAAAAAACCATTCTGGTTCCGAAAGAAGAAAGCAATGTATTCCAAAAAACATTCAGAATTATTCCAGGAACTTTATCGCAATGCATTATCCCGTAAGTATGAACTCGGTGCAGGATCAAAGAATGGCAATCAAACGTGGGTGCCTTCAGATAAAGACACCCTTGTTCCAATAATCGAGGCTGCAGAGAATGCAGGATACATCCATCCCGGAGAACATGTGCTCGAGCTTGGTTCTGGAGACATGACTGCCGGACTTATGTGGGCGATTTGTGGGTATCATGTTATTGGTGTTGAGCTTGATGCGCGCTTAGTGGAGATCTCAAAAAAAAATATTGAGAAATACAAATCTATCCTGCCCACAGAAATAAGTATTGCAGTATATCAGGGAAATTATCTCCCAAAAGATATTGAGTCATGCCTTGATGGATATGCACGCGCAATCGATACTCGATATTCGGATATGCTCGGTTTTGGACCAGCAGAGAATCGGGAAAAACGCCAGAAAATATTTGCACAGATGCCAACAAGTGATGTCTATGAAGAAAATGGCATTGATCTGAAATCCATTGATACCTTCTTTGGATACTTCTACGCTCCGCAAGTCACTAAAGTTGGAGCATTCTTTAAACATTATGCGCGTGATGATGCAAAACTGCTCGCATACGGTCCATATGCATCAATAATCCTCGGAAAACTCGGGCTCAAAGAACTCCAGCACAAGAACGAATCATTGAATGTGCATGTGAAGAACTAGAACATACCAATAGAAGGAATCTAAAAGAATTAGAGTGGAATTAATAAAAAAAGAAATGGGCTGTGCCCCTCATCCTCGTAAGACCTTTTTGAACAAAAGGTGATCTTACAAAGTCTGTTTTCGCAGATTGTATCTGCTAGTATCCTCTAATGAGTATTATTTTATAAAGTTTATCTTTAAACTATATTCTGTAGTATATACTAATCATATTTTTTCCAAATTCTGAATACTCTTTTAAGATCTATATCTTTAATAGGATCTTTTAATAAAGTGTGTCTGCTTAACGTTTTTAATTTAAAATCATCTATTTTTCTATTTGCTCCTGCAACGTAATCTGCCATTTTAAGTAAGTGTTCTATTTTTCGGATATTGACAGATGTATTAATTTTCCATCCTTCTTTTTTTGCTAAAAATTTAATGGTTGATGATATCTCCCATATATCAACACACGATTCATCGCACATAGTGATATCATATTCATCTCTTTTAACTCCTATTTGTGTGATGGCGTAGAAATACAGTATCCCCATTATTTTTTCCCTAAATTTGTATATACTCGTTTTGTATTTATGATCGGGATATATCTCTTTGTATAATTCGTTAATTCTCCTTTCGTGGTGTTTCCATTCAAAATCTTTAAAATAGTAGCATACCATTCTTAATTTTTTTTCGTTAAAAAATTTAAGTATCTCAAACAGTGTTTCAGAATTTAATCTTGTGGATTTAGCGTTGTATGGTCTTAACTGTGGAAACTGTTCATAGAATTCTGCTAAAAATTTTCCTTTGTAGTTGTCATTAAATAAAATTAGTCCTATATTCCTATATAAATATCTTCTGGATGCATTCCGGAAACATCAATTACTATATGCCACATATTATTTATTAGTTAAATATAGTTATATTAAATATTTTCCGCTTGAGGCGATATTGCAAAGCTCGTAGATTTTGAGAATTAATCTTCTCCATAAGTTATGTGCTAATATTTTTGTTGTTACTTCTGCGCGTCTTCCTTTTATTGAATATGCTTTTAGTGCATCTCCATATT
>JAKAKR010000003.1 GCA_021813435.1 Nanobdellota archaeon
GGGTTTATTGTTACTGGTGTGCAGGTGATTATTCCGCTGTTTCCTGCGTTGTCGTAGACTTGTACTTGTGCGGTGTATGTTCCTGTGGTGTTGTAGTTGTATGTGGGGTTTTGTACTGTGTCGGTGTATGTTCCTGTTCCGAGGAAGTCCCAGGAGTATTTGGTGTATGTTCCGCTTCCTCCTGTTGGTGTGAGTGTGTATTGGGTGAAGAGTGATCCTGTGCCTGTTGTCGGATTTGCAGTGCACGTTCCTGTAATAGTGTGCGGTTGCTGCGGTTTAACAGTGATTGCAGGACAGGTTGCAGTATCTGTTTCACCAGTATTCACATCAGTGACTGTTATTGTCGAAACATAAGTTCCTGCAGCACTATACGTGTGATCAGTATTCTTATTATAATTCTTGTAATCTATCGGCGTATTGTCATTGAAATCCCAGGTATAGGTGTATGCTCCTGAGCCGCCTGAAGCTGCTGCTGCAAACGCTACAGTCAATGGCGCTTCGCCACTCGCGGGATCAACATTGCTGCATGTTGCATGCAATGCTACAGGTCCTGGATTGACGGTCAATTCGAGTGTCTGCAGATCTGGGCTTAAATCATCGACTGCATAAATCTTTATATTATACACTCCTCCGGTAAATCCATAATCTGCAGGAGTGACTGTGATATATCCATTGTCGCCATTATCTGTGGTATATTTGTTGAGAACATATGTTCTTATCGCGACAGGATTATCCTTTGCAGTAAGATAAATTGAGTAATGTCCATGCATGGAACTCACAGCCTGAACACGGAACTCGAATTCTGCGGTCTGGCCATTGGTGATACTATAGGTCACATCATTATTTGCAGTCCAGCTTCCTCCGGCGAGTGCAGCATGAACCGGCACAATGCATACGACAAATAGGATTGCAGCGATGATGATTAGCCCTGTTTTATTCATTTTTATTCCTCAGTACTCTGCGTACTCTTTTAAAATGTCTTGTTGATATAAAATCCGTGGGCAGGATTTCTCTTCGGCGCAACATTCAGGTTATACTGCACGCCCCATCCTTTGCCGAGATTGAATTTTACCTGCGGGCCCATTGACCAATAATTTTTTTGTGGCAGACTCTGCGAGTAATTTCGCTCTTTCTCAAGATTTCCGAGGCGATCAATCAGTAACTCGTGGATTTTTCGCTCGCCAGTAATTCCCTGATATTGAATGTTTCCGCCAAGGCTTACCACATCATTAAGCTTCATAAGTCCGTGCAGTCCTGCAATCCACATTGCGCGCTCATCAGTCACCCGGGTGTCGCCAAAAACACTTGGATAATCTGTGCTATTGCTTGCAAGCTTGCCATATGCTCCGTGCAATCCGACTGCAACATTTCCTGATTCAACGCCGATCATTCCTGCAACGAGTGCATCTTTTCCGACAGTAACAACTCCCGGACCGACATATATCCCGATAGGTGTACCGGTAGTGTCAGTAGCGCAGGTTTGTTTTGATACGCGATCTTTATGCGTATTGTTTGTGTCTTTCCTGTTTTGATGCGTGTACTTATCTTTGGAATTACCATCATTTGCAGGATTATCGGTAGTATTATCTTTCTGGCTGTTGAGCATATATTCCAATACCTTATCCATAAGTGCAGTGTTCTGACCGTATAATTTATCCACACGATCAAGAAACCCACTAATCATTTTCGCGTATGTGCTATCAGCGCGTCTTTCCCGTACATCCATTGATTGCACGAGCGTCTGGTATTGGTTGATGATGTCTGCAAGCTGCTTTGCAGTATTATCCTTTGCAGGGGATTTTGTACTCTTTTTTGTGGGGTGGATCTTTTTGTAATCTTCCACTGCCTTCTTTGCGATTGCACAGGTGTCTACATCTTCGAACGGAATTTTTACGGTAGTATTCTGTTTTTGGAAAAGTCCGAGTACTCCTGCATTAAACATGTCGACAATGATATCATATGATCCGTTGGGGTTTTCTTTTTTATAGACATCAACTGTTCCGACAGTCCCCCCGCCGATATTTGTTGCGTCTTGTGTTATGCTGAATGGAACTGCAGGATTCTTTTCGGGGTTGAGTGAGTTTTCTTGATTCTGATAGATGCCTCCGAAATTGATGCTTTTGACATGTGCTTCTGTTGTTTTGCGGCCATTAGACTCTTTTTTGAGATGGATTTTTGCATCGCTGTTTGAGTATACCCCGACGTTGGTTCCTTTTTGATTTCCTGTAGCTTCTTTTTTCTGCTGCGCATATATGTTGTTTGCTGTGGCAAATGTGGCAATAACTGTACCTGTAAGAATAATTTGTTTAGTAGAATTTACGATTTCGTCCAATATTGTCATATGAACAACCCCCAGTCTTTCTATGGGAGTGGTAACAAACTAATCTTTATAAATGTTGTTGTTTATTCCCTATCTCCCAGTAAAAACAATACGAATCATTAGAGACACCAGCGTATATAAATTTTTTGATGGATTTAAGCTCTGGAGAAATTCTCGCCTCGCTTGTAGTCGCCATTCGCAAATTAATGTATTTTTGATGGAAAATTACCTCACTTGCAATCCAAGTTAATTTTCTCGAATAGATAATTTATTATGCTCATCTTAAGGCGACTAACAGTTCTCCAGAGCCAGTGAATGCAATAAAAAGAATAACGTTCTTATCGTAATCTGCCGCCGCACATATGACAGTAATTGGAGTGGGTATAATTGCGCGTGCCGCATTTGGCGCATTGGATAATCACATGATGCGCGCTTGCCGGGTGTTGTTGATGCGCTGCAGCGGTATGCGTTTGTTGCGATGCGTGATGATGTGTCGCAGGTGCAGTCGGTCCCTGATACGGGTGCTGCTGCGCGTACTCGCTGCTGTGATGCGTCGCATGCATATGCTGTGGAGATGATTGCTGCGCATGCGTTGCGCCAGGAACCTGTCCATGCTGTCGGTGCATTGCGGCATTGACCTGGGCTTCAACCCTATTGACGTGCTGGCCGCGCGGCTGCTCATGCTGCGCGATTGCATGCAGATCAATCTTTGACTGTTCCTTATCCAGGCGATGCAGAAATATCCTTACAATCCCGACAACAATAAAGATGAGCCCGATAAAAAAGAATACTGCCATGGAAAGATTAGGCGAACCGTTCCGTGGGACATATTTATAGGCGTATCCTGAGAACCCTGCAATAATCACTCCTACAACGACCCATACCCATCCTGGAATTTCCATGACACTATTATATATACTACGATTTAAAAGGTTTATTGTTTCCGATAAGTGTGTTCAACATATTCTTTTACGCCATGCCGCTCGCATTCGTATCATATTTGGATTGCTGACATTTACTCTTGGAATATCTCATGTCAGCTTGCAAGAATACTATTTAAGATGCTCGCACATTGGCATTGGCGTATTTTCTGAACACACTCTATTTCCGATATATCACATAGGAATACGCGAATAGCGCTATGATCACGGATCCAAGCGCAACAAGGAAGAGGATGAAGAGCAGTTCAGGTTTGAGGAGAAATACTCCGATAATCATCAATATTCCGAGAAGCGTAAAGAGGACGCTTCCAAGCCGGTGCGTCTTTGTCCAGGATAATTCGCTGGCAAGCGTCCAGGGTGTTCTGATGCCAAACATATAATTTTGCTTGATATTTCTCATTGCGATCCCGATCCCGATAAAGAGGAGCGCGACCATAGTGATAATGACGCTTGCAATATTGATCCGGTACCCAAAATTTGGGAGCAGGGTCACAAAAAAGAGGACCACGAAAAATATGCTGAAGATAACCTTGAAAAAATAGTACCTCCAATAATTATCCTGCATATTCTTGCGAAATGGCTCCATCAGGGGGAAAAAGAACAGGAGCAGGAGCAGAACCAAAAATACTCCGGGCAATAAAAACACGAGATCGCGTGAACCGTAATTATCTACTGCACCTGCAGCATTCCAATGGATGGGGATCTTTTCCGGAAGAAGCGGATGCGATACGAATGCGATGCCGGTCATGACCAAAAACAGGACGAGCGGAACAGTCTCTGCAAGCAATTGTTTTCTGGTATAGAACGGTGCAGTAGATTTGATTGCCCTGCGGCTCTTTTTCTGGGATTCATCCATTTTTTGAGATTCATTCTTTTTGGATTGTTTTGATGGTTTCATAGCTGCTCTTGATACGCTGTCATTTATTAATGTTATTTTCGGGTACGTTCTTTCGAGATTTCTTATCCCCGCAGTGCCTCGACTGGTGGAAGTTCAGCTGCCTGCCTTGCAGGAAGAATGCCGGAGAGTGTTCCGATAATCATCGCAAAAAGTATTGCGCCAACAAGGAGCCACCAGGGCAAAAAGACCTGGAAGAATCCCGGACCAAGGAATGCGCCGATTGCAAATTCTGCAATCTTACTAATGCCAACACCGATAAGAACACCTATTGCTCCGCCAAGAAATCCGATGAGCGCTGATTCGATAAGAAATATCTGCAGGATATCTGAATTCTTTGCGCCGACTGCCTTCATGATGCCGATCTCGCGCATCCGCTCAAGGACCGCAGTATACATGGTGTTTGCGATGCCTATTGCCCCGACGAGTAGCGAGATTGATGCAAGACCGACCAGCAGTGTCGTGATGACATTGAAGATAGTGAGATATGATTCGATGAATTGCTTTGTGGTCTGGACCGTGAAGTCTTCTTTTCCTTCCTTGACATTGCGGTGCCGGCGCAGATCCTTTTTGATGTTCTCCACGACCTTATCGATGTCCCGCGAGTCCTGGACCTTCACCATCATTATGCTGACTTCATCCGGCGCATTGAATAATTCCCGCGCATCGTCGATGGTCATGATGATTGCGCTGCTGATTCCCGGGTTCCCTCCGGTTTTCATGATCCCGACAACTGTGTACTCGACGCCGTTGATCGTTATCTTCTCGTTGACATTGATGGCTTTTCCGAATGTTGTTTCTTTAGCGATAGTGGATCCGATGACGACCTTGTGCTTGTCCCCGGATTTCAATGTCCTGCCGAACTCAGTATCGTAAAGTCCGGTCTCTTCATACACCTTGCGCGTCTCATCGACGGGCAATGCGCGGACCATCTCGAATTTTGTCTTCTTGTTGAATTCGACCTTGCCGCTTCGTGAAAGGACCTGTACGACCTGATCGACCCCTGCGGATCGCTTGACGACATTGAAGTCTGCAATGGTAAGCTTGGTGTTTCCTGACTCGCTTCCTGGAGCGCCGACCACTGCCTTTGACTGGACGGTGATCTTGTCTGCGCCGACCTTGACAAATTGCTGATCAACCGTGTATTGGAGCCCCTGCCCTAAACTTACCAGTGCGACCATTGCAGCGATCCCGATGACAATGCCAAGAATAGTGAGCCAGCTGCGTACCTTGCGATGCGTGATGTTCTCGACTGCAAGTTTGAAAAAATCCTTGATCATGACTATTCATACCTCAATGAATCGACGGGTTTCATCTCAGCTGCCTGCCGGGCCGGAAGCGCGCCTGAGGCCATTCCGATAACGAACGCAAATGCGAGCGCCCCGACAATAAGATACCAGGGAAAATATGCCTGCAGAAGCGTGGTGTCAAGGAATGTGCGGCCGATGAATTCAATGATTTTGCTCAGGCCCATGCCGATGAGGATTCCGATTGCGCCGCCGATAAGACCGAGGACTCCTGATTCGATGAGAAATATCTGCAGGATGTCTGAATTCTTTGCGCCAATAGCCTTCATGACGCCGATCTCATTCGTACGCTGCAGGACCGCGGTATACATGGTGTTCATGATGCCGACACCGCCGACAAAAAGCGAGATTGCAGCAATGCCGATGACTATGGCGGATAATGCGTCAAGAATGACATTGAATGAGGCGACAAGTTGCGTGGTGGTCTGGACGGTGAAATCCTCATTGCCTTCTTTTTCGTTGCGATCGCGTCGCATGGCGCGGGTGATGCTTGCGGCAACATCATCAGGATTCTCTCCGGGGTTGATGCGCGCGATAATGCCGCTCTCCTCGTGATACCCGGGCGTATTTGCCGTGAATAATTCCTGCGCAGTCTCCTGCGGGATCATGATCGAGCTGTCCATACCGGGGTCCCCAGTCTGTTTGATCTCCCCAACAATCTCGAACTCCTGCCCTTCAATGGTGAGCCGCTCGCCGATTGCAACAGGCTTTCCCAGAGTCTTTCCCTTGGCGATATCGTGGGAGATGACTGCCTTGTACCGGTCGCCCTGCTTTAATGCGCGGCCATTGATATAATTGATGGTATAAGTCTCTTCGACCAGTTTCTGGGTATTATCGAGAGGAACCCCGACCACGACAGTAAAGTACACATTTTTCTTGTACTCGATTTTTCCTGATTTGAGCAGTATCCCGCCGGCTTCTTTGACGCCCTTGACACGTTTGATAATCGGCAAATCATGCTCGGTGAGTGTGGGAGTGCCGGTGTCTGCGGAGAATCCAAAATTCACTGCCGGCTGGATGATAATCTTGTCTGTGCCCATCTTTGCAAATTCATCAGTGACGACTTTCTTGACGCCCTGCCCCAGGCTTACCAGGGCTACGACTGCAGCGATTCCGATGACTATGCCGATAATCGTAAGCCAGGATCGCAGTCTGCGCTGCCGAATATTCTCGATTGCAAGTTTAAAATAATCCTTAATCATGCATCCGTCCACTCTATATTTTGCGCTGTCTCAAAAGAAAAAATGAAAAAAATGCAGGCATCAGTTGAACTGTGCCTTCTTATTCTTCTTTTTCCGCTGTCTCATATAAATCCAGATTCCGATGGCGACAATGATGATGACAACAACGATTAATGCAACAGATGAGCCGCCTTGTTTGTCTGCCTCGCTCAGTTTCGAGCTGTCAACAAGATTCAGGTTGATCTGTTTTGTCTCCTCGTAGTATTTGTTGTTGGCGTCGCGATACTGCACGGTTACAGGGATTGTGACGCTATTTTCCTTGCTGGTGACGAGAAGCTTGAAATCCGTTGTCTGGTAATCATCAGAGACAAGGTTTCCGATATAGACCGTGTCGCTGGTCGAAAGGATATCATAGTCCTTGCTTTTCTGGAGGATGATGTTGAGAAATTTGACATCTGCAAGCCCCTTGTTGATGGTCTTGAGCGTTATGGTTCCTGCGCGTTTCTGCTGCGAGAGATCAGTCTTGTCAATAATCATCTCAACTTCTGGCCTGCTGTTGATCACCACTCCGATAAGATCGCTCTTATTCTTCTGGTTGCCCAATGTATCATAATACGTCAGTACAAAAGGGATTTTGTAGACCTTGGACACTGCATCAGGATATGCCTTGATTGCATACGTGAAATTCGCGCTCTGTCCTGCATCCAGTCGATAAATCCGCTTTTCTGCAGTGGAATCCATCGGTGCAAAGGGAAGATCGACGAGTGCTCCGCCGATGACTGATTGCAGATAGAGTTTGAGACTCAGATCAGTCAGTGCTGTCGGTGCATTATTCTTGACTGTAAACGTGATTGTCCCATCGCCGCCCGGCGTCAATTCCGCAGGTTCAGTACGGATGGAATCAATGCTTACGGTTGCATCCTTGGACTGGATAAAGATATTCAGATCCACTGTCTGCTGGACGCTGGTGACTGATCCCTCGCTGAACTTTACCCGGATGACATTATTGCCCTGGACAGCATTATCATCGACCTTGAGGGTGTAATCAATGAGATAATCATTGCGCGGTCCGAGCAGTGAAACTTTCTGCACTGCATCACTACCATAGAGCGTGAAAGGATATTGTGGGATCATCTCCACGCTGATGTCTTTTGCGCTGCTATCGCCGGTGTTCTGAACCAGGAGCCATACCTTCACGATCTGACCTGGCGTTGCAGGATAGGGGTCGTATTTTGAAAGGCTTACGGTTACTGCAGGAGCAGCATGCGCGCTGGGAAGAACTGCAATGGCAATGACGAGTATTGCAAGTATTGCAGGCAGCACGATTGTGTTGGTATTTTTTGTTGTTTGGTTTTGTTTCATGATACCACCTTATTTTTCACTTATCATCTCTTTATTTTTTATTTACTACTATATTATGTTCGTTTTTAGTATGATGCTTTGATCCTTTGACGGTCTGGATTATCTCCCCGTCTTTGAGTACCTCAATGCGCTCAGCGTATTGCGCAAGCTTGTCATCATGCGTGACCATGATGATAGTCTTTCCCTTTTGGTGCAGGTCCTGCAGGAATCCCATAACTGAACTTCCGGATTTGCTGTCGAGATTCCCGGTCGGCTCATCAGCAAGGATGATGTCAGGATTCACGGAAAGCGCGCGTGCAATCGCGACACGCTGCTGCTGTCCACCGGACAATTCATTCGGTTTGTGATCCATACGGTTGGAAAGTTCGACTAAGGTCAAGAGTTCCTCTGCACGTTCTCGCCTGATGCTCTCTGGGATGTCAAGAAACGTCAGGGGAAGCATGACGTTCTCTTTTGCCGTGAGCGTATTGATGAGGTTGAATTTCTGGAATATGAATCCGATCTTTTTCCCGCGGATCTGCGCGAGATCTGACTCGCTCAAATGCGAGATGTCCCGTCCGTGCAGGTAGATGTGGCCTTTGGTCGGGATATCAAGGCATCCGACCATATTCATTGCCGTGCTCTTGCCTGATCCTGAGGGGCCCTGGATTGCGACAAATTCTCCCTTGAACACTTTGATGTTGATGCCGCGCAGCGCTTCGACCTTTACTTCGCCGATTTGGTATATCTTCCAGACATCTTTGAGTTCAATGATTGGCTTGTCCTTTTCTTTGTCGTCTTTGGAGTTCATTTTTTGCCCGTATTTCCTGTTTTTGCATTGATTTTTTTGAGTTTGATAATGGTTTCTGTAAGCAGCTCCTTGATCTCTTTCTGATGGGATTCGAGTGCAGGAGACGCAGATATTATCATGAGCAGGTCTCCGAGTTCATGGACCTCTTTGCTGATATTCTTGAATGGCAAAAGGTTATTGCGCATATTTTTGTGCCAGCGATAGATGAAGTTGATCTCCTTCTTGTCGCAGATCATCTCAAGATTCTTGATGTTGCTGATGACGTGGTCGAATATTTCTTCTTTGCTTTTGATGATCTCTTGTACTTTATGATGGCCTTTTGGCGTGATGCGATAAATCTTTTTTCGTCCTTCTTCCTTCACTTCAAGAAACCCGTTTTCCCGAAGATTCTTGAGTATGGGGTAGATAGAGCCGTAGCTGGGTTTCCAGGTCTTTGTGAACTCGTGGATTTCTTTTACAATGCCGTATCCGGAGAGTGATTTTTTATCTAGAATTTTGAGAACAATGAGTTTAAGGTTGCTCTTCATCATACGCATCACGCATCCGTCCACCACACCAATCGCAAGAGTAATCGAAATATCGGCGAATGTATCTTATCCGATATATCGAGTGAGATATATTTATTTATATAGTTTATGGTTTCGGCAGGTTCCCCTAAAAAAGCGCCCTGTAGAAAATGTTAGTCGCCTGAAGATGAGCATCATCGAATATGTGACCAAGAAAACAGTTGAGGATTGCAAGTGAAACTGTTTTCCATGATTAAACCACACCGATGCGAATGGCGACTTGAGCAAAGCGAGAATTTCTACAGAGCCCTAAAAAAGCAAAAATATTTAAATACTGCTCTTCATTGTGGATACCATGGAAAAAGAGGTGTCTGAGGCAGATAAGAAACTCCTCATCCGGAAGAATTATCTCCAGAAAATAGATGATGAGCTTGCCAAAGAGTTTCTCGATAGCGCTGATCTCTACGCCCTCATCAAGGGATTCTTCACAGAGTTTCTCAAATTAGACTATGAGTTTGCAAACGAAGAACTCTCAGTCGAGATCACCAAGGCATTCATCAGACCTGCAACAAAAGAGCGGATCGATTCTATGCTCAGTAAGCTCTCAGAGATATCCTATTTTCGAAACACTGAACTCACCCAAGAGGAACTTCGCGCATTCTTTATAGAACTTCGCAGCATCATCGACGAATCAATTCCTGCAGTGCATCACTCAGAATCACACTCCCTTCTGCAGAAACTATTTGGAAAAGACGCTTCAGCAGATCTTAACGTAGCGCCTGCACCGGTACCGGTATCACCTTCTTTGCCAATACACAGTCCGTCTCCATCAGATGTCACTTTGCCTGCTGCGCAATCCGCTGTCGGGTCAGCTCCTGAGTCTGCGCCGCTATTCTCTCAAACATCCTTTGCGCCACAAACGCCGCAAACGCCACAACCTGCTTTGGAGGTATCATTGCCACCTCTGCAACCTGTTCTTTCTCCGCAAGGCACTGCATCACTCATCACGACTGATCAGCATGCAGTCCCCATCAACGAACACCTGGAAGAGGCTTATATGCAATTGTCACAGGGCAATATGATGCAGGCAAAACTCGCGTATATCGATGCACTCTCGCTCTACCACCAGATGCCTAAGGAAGAAAAACAACTTCATTATTTTGACCTTTATGAGGTCTTCACGCGCATAAGCACTCATGATGATTCGCGCTGAATAGTTTTCTTCAATAAATACTTTTCTTACCGGATACACTGGTTACTCTGGTTTATTGCACTATGCCTTGGCGGATGAAGAGGGTGAAAACCCGAAGCGATAATCTCTAGAAATTTTCTTCAGGAGTCTTTTTTCTGAAGATATACACTGCAGCGATGACAAAGATCAAACCGAATGCGCCGATTACTGTATAATCCGTATATTTTTGTTGCCATTCAAATCGCTGGATAAAATCCTTGTTCGGCTTCTCAACGACATTCTTGTTTACATTACTGACAAGATACTTGCATCCGGTAATCACATTGTCGATAATGAGACCTGCCTGCGCGTATTGCCCTGCAGCAACCTGTTTTTTTGCTTCGTTCAATAATTCGTTGAGTTCAAGGCATTCCGGATTCGAACTAAGAAGGTCGCGTGCAAATGAGATCTTGCTGTCTGCAGCGTCACCTTCGGACCGCATCTCTGCAGCGTCAACAAAAATCGTTGCGGTGTCTTCATACGAAGGATTGGTTACATTGCCGATAATCTTGATCTCATAATGCCCTTCACTCTTATAATTAGTGATGACTGCCGTGATCTCTTTGGTCTCGTTTCTTGCAAGTCGGGAAATATACTCCTGGTCAAGATAAACAGTTACATTAGGTGCATTGACTTCTGCACGAAGCGTAATACCCTCAAGTGTGGTATTCCATGTATTGTTGAGTGTTATTGGTACCTTGACGGTGTCATTGCGATAGATGGTAACTATTCCTGGACTGATGATCTGGAGCGGATGGGGCTTATCGACTTCTTTGGGAACAGGGATGGTAACGGTCTGCGTGGTTGTTCCGCCTCCGCCGCGCGGGACATAGATAATCTGCTCGCTAATCGAATTATTGGTGATTGCAGTCACATTGATGAGCACTTCATTGGATGAAGTCGTCACGGTGGGATCCTCAGCATTGATAGCCTTGAATGTCACCGCGCAAACGCCAATTCCACGTGCAGTTACCTGAAGGTCTGCTCCGATAAATGTGAAATTCGCGTACGTACAGGAATAATTGCTGTTTGCAAGCCCGAACGTGAGCGTACTGGTCTCATTGCCGTCAATGATTCCATTGCTATTGAGGTCGTCATCGGGTTCGATGAAACGGGTCTTGCCATCAGTGAAAATAAAATAATTGCTGTATGTTGTTGTTCCATTGACACTAAGATTGGTGAGATTATTTTCCAGTATCGGCGGACGCGGGACATTGGTGACACTGATATTCCACAGGAATGAATCGCTTTTCCCGAAATCATCAGCAACAACAGCAGTGAGATTATACACTCGTGCAGAGAAGAAATCGAAATATTTGGTGTATGTCTGGTTTGTGGAGACGAGCGTTCCATTAAGGTACCAGTAATAATGCGCGGTATTAGCATATTGCGCGTCAAGAACTGCCGTGGTATTGAACGTATAGCTTTCATTCTCATTGATATGGATCAGTGTTTGTTTCGCCCACGCGCCCGTGAAATCGCTCGTGTTTCTCCAGCTGGTGTTTGCCCAATACGCATACGGCTCTGCATAGGGAGTGATTGCAGTGATGTTCGGGGCAAGAGTGGTGTTGTATACTGTTATGTTGAAATTTGTCGTACTCTGATTATGGAATGTATCTGTAGCAGTAATGGAGATATTGTACGCGCCATCATCATTTGCTCCGGGCGTGAAGGTGATGCTGCCGGTCTGTGTGATCCCGCTCGTGTTCTGGCTTTTGACAATAGAGAAGAGATTCGGATTCGGTCCACTGATGGTGACATTGAACGTGAGATTCTCTGTACTGTTGGCCAAACCGAGGTCAAGGTCATCTGCGCTGACAATATAATTGTATTGGACTCCTTTGGTGATTCTTGTTGCAAATCCGAAATCATTCTGGATTTGGCTGATGGTCGGAGGATTATTAGTATTGTTGATGATCATTGCAAACGTCGTGATGTTGGTTCCGCCGCGGGTGTCAGTGATATTAACCCGGATGGTGTACACGCCAATTTCTGACTGATTTGCCTGCAGTGTAATGATTCCTGTTGAATCATTGACGATAAAGATCGTGCTGTTTGTCGTATAGGCCGCAACATAATCTCCGGGATCGCTATCATTAGCGTATTGGCTGAGATTATACGTGCAATTCATCGGATTATTGACTGCATCATATTCAAAACAGGAGAATAGGGGGAGTGGGATCTGTGTGAATCCAGGCGGGGTATTGGGAAGAACAGTGAGAAGTCCGGTATGGTTTGCCTGCAGTCCATGCGTATCAGTCACTGTAATCATGAATGCATATGTTCCTGTACTGTTTAATTGTACTGTAATGATCCCTGAACTGGTATTGATGGGGATCGCTGAGTTATTGCTGGTGAATGTGATTGTGTCGCCGGCATATGTGGCAATATCAGGATCAGTAGCATTGACCTGGTACTGGAGAGGAACGCCCGTGTATGCAGTGAGATTATCAATATTATAATTCAATCCCTTGCTGTACTGGAAATTGCCACTGTCAGAACTGTTTGGGTAGATAATGGGCGGATCATTGACGTTGGTGATGTTGAAGAACACTCCCTGCGTAACGTTCTCTTTTGAATCAGAGACGCCAATGCTCACGAATTGGTGGATAACATGATCATTGGTAAGCGAAGTGATATTAATCATCCCAATTGCAAAGGTGACTCCTGACGCATTATTGCTATTGCTGACAGTTGTCACATTATACAGGCTATCATTTGAGTAGAAATTGAGTGTGTCGTTATCGATGTCTGTGGCGTTGAAATACAGCAGGAGACTGCCGCCCTGGATTCCGCCCTGGTTGGGTATTAGCGAAAGATTAGGAGGATGATTGAGCGGGATGACCTGCAGGACAAATGATGCAGTCGTATTTTTCGGGTGGATGGGATCACTATCACCGATGGTGACATTGATGGTGTGGTTTCCGCGGTCCCAGTAGGGCGTTATATCCTGTCCGGAATTATTGAATCGGATTATGGCCTGCATCGAGCTAATATTTGTAATATACACATCTGAAAGATATGATGTGATGGTAAAGAGGAATGGAGTATTATTCTCTGGATCTATTCCGGTGATCGTATAATTGAGCGCCTGATTCTCATATCGCGTCTGGCTTGCAAGTGCAGGCAAGAATGTCGGCGGATCATTGGTCGGTGTGACATTAATGCTTGCGTTCACATAACCGCGTGTTGCGCCGGTGTTATTGTCCTCAGCGCGAAAGAGGACACTGAATATCCCTATCTGGTATTCTTCTGTAGGTGCGCAGGTGATAAGGCCGCTTGCTGCATCAATAGTGCAGTTGATACTGTTTGCTGCAATGACATACTTGATAGGATCATTATCCGCATCGCTTGAATTGATAAAAAGCTGCGAGACAAAATCCTCAGAGATATTCGGTATTGTGACGTTGTTGACGCGCGTCCCGTTCATGTAAAATAATTGGGGATAGGTCGGGACAGTATCTGCAATAGTGATGGTCGTGTTTCCAATCTCTGTTCCTGTACCATTATAGTGTGCTACTGCGCAAGTCCACTGATCCCCTTTGGTCGTGTACTGGTTGGGGACGTTTGCAGAGGCATTGGTCCAGCATTCATTATTTGCAGTGCAGTTTATTCCTGACGCAGTGATGTTCTGCACGCCATTGCGATACCAGGTGATATTTGCATTGGTTGTCTCGTTGATGGTCCAGTAACAGACAAGATCCTGGTCAGTGTAGATGTTTGATCCGATGGTGTTGATATGGATATTGCTGAGCGCTGCAGTACCGATCCCGATCGCGATGATACTAACGATAAGTATGATACTTATGATGAAAAGATTCTTCTTTCCGGTGAGCGAGGTCTTGGTCATATGTCGTTATAATCTGCGCGTTGATTTTATTGTATCTTTTTTCTTTAGCTTTTTTCTGTTTTTTGTTTTGAGGAGACTATTTTGTTTTTTCTATTTCTTTTTCTATTATTTTTATGATGTATTCTTTTATTGTTGTCTCTTTTTGTACTGCGCTGAGTTTTAGTTTCTTGTGGAGTTCATCCGGGATTTGGATATTGATATTTGTCATTGGATTTTTATTTCTGGTTTCTCGTCGTTTTCTTTAATTGTTTTCCTGTTTTTTTTGAGGGGATTATTTTGTTTTTTCTATTTCTTTTTCTATTATTTTTATGATGTATTCTTTTATGGTTGTCTCTTTTTGTACTGCGCTGAGTTTTAGTTTCTTGTGGAGTTCGTCCGGTATGATGATATTGATGTTTGCCATGTTTATGCACCATCGAAATACATAAGTTATATTAATAAATTATATTAATAAGCTTATTTATTAAACTTATTTCTATTACTTTATATATCTATATTAACTATATTAGTATTTTCCTTTATAAATCTATCGGATTTGGGGCAGTTTGTTACAAACGCTTGCACTTGAGAATTGTTTGCATACGTCGGTTATCCTTGGTTATCCCGCCGCAAGCCATCCTGATCATCGGTGATATGTTTTCTTAGTCATGCTGGTATTTCTCCCGATACTTGATGGTGTTGAAGGCGCGCAGGATTGCCGGATACATGGTCTTCTGCTCTTCAGCATTTAATTTGGAGTACTGTGCAGAGATTTCCCGATAGAGATCTTTTGCAAGAGCGACCTGGCTGAACTCAAGCGCAATCCAGAGGTTTGCAAGCTTTGATGCGCAACTATGGGCCGGACTTGTCCCGTCAATCTTACGCTCTTTCACACAATGCGCAGCATCCTCTGGAGTGAATGCTGCGACCATATATACTCCCTGCAACATCTCATCAAGGAGCGCGCGCATCTGCAATTCATCCATTGCCTGTTTACTCGTCTGGAGAGTTGTGAGCGCATGGAACAGTCCCTGATATACGGCAAGTAGATCCTTATCCTGCAAGGTCTTTGTTTTTTCAGTGAATTCCTGGGCGCTCAGTGATCCCACTTCAATGGTCTTCTTGAAATATTCCTTGCTGAACCGTGAGATGGCAGTCATAAGCATGCGCCGGTTGCTCTCAGCATATCCCCTATCTGCAAGCTCCCATATATCGATAAGTGCCTTTTTGTCTTTTTCGGCAAGATAGACGGGCCGCTTCTCGAGCATATACCATTTTTTCAGGATTGATTGTAGGCGCGTGCTGACCTCTTTACGTGACGCGTATGTGAGGACTCCCAGTAGCGAGATTGCAAACACAATAGCGCTTACTACAAGTATATTTGTGGGTGTAGCGCGCAGCGGACTTTCAAGGATCGCGCAGGACTTGCAGGATCCACCGCAATCAACACCAGTCTCATCACCGTCCTGGATACCATCAAAACAGGATATCTGTCCGCAACTTATGGTCTCGTTGGGTTTTGTTCGCACTGTTCCGCAACTATTCAGGTCGAGGCATAATCGGGTCTGGTTTCCATTGATGCATGAACTCCACGCAGTACAATTCCAATTCTCTGTGCATTGATATGTTTCAGGGACATAGGTGCAGTTCTTATAATAGGTATTCTGATAATCATTTGCGTCGCATCCTGCAAGGTCTGTACAAGTCATGGACATTGTCCCATTGACTGTGCATCCGCTCCAGTCGCCGCATACCCAATGGGGATGACATGTACTTGCGGTTGTTGTGCTGACTGCTCCGCTTCCGCCGCCGCCTGCAGAGCCGCTTCCTGAGCCAGTGCTTTGTGATGTGATCGGACAATTCACTGCGTACTGCACAAGATTACTCGGCGTTATAAGGCCTCCAGGGTCTTCTGCAAAATACGTGGCATAGACTGCGCCGCAGCCTGCGGCAGTCACTGTTGCAGTGCTGTCGTTAGCGATTGCTACACTAATGATGCTTGAAGGATTCCCCCCCCCGTTGGCATTGACTAGGGTTATTGAATAATTGAGTGGATCCCCATCAGGATCGACGAAATAATCATTTAATTGGAATATGAATCTCTCTCCTATGCTGTTAAATGTCTTGTTGGGGATTGGACGGACAAGTGTTGCAGGATGTACAAGATTATAAATTTCGATAAGGTAATCCTGGGAATTATAATTATTTTCGCATCCACTATCATCATAGACGACGATTTTGACCGTATGATTGCCGATCTGGCTTTTTTGCGGGGTGAAATTGATTGTGCCATTTGACATGATGTTAAACAGTGTCTGGTTTGTAAGGAATTGTGAATAGAACGTGAATACTTTGTTTTCTGCATCGGTTACATTGACTGTGCAAGTATAGGGGTATCCCCAGGGTATTGTAAAGTTACACGTATTATTCAATACTGGCGGGGTATTGAGACAGAATCCGAGATTTGCACTCGCATATGCTGTTGTCTTGACAGGAACATCTGGCGTTGCAGGAATGGCTTTGGGAGTGATATCGTTGTGGATGCGATACTGGATATATGCAAATTGGAGTGCAACTGCGATGATGAGTGCAAGTACAATGTGTCCGTTCTTGAATTCTTCTCTTTTTGCCATTGTATTGTGTTGTTTGCGCAGGCGCGCTTGTTTATCTGAATTTATGGTGAATGATAGAGTGTTTCGATAATCTTGTCGACTTCCTTTTTTTCGAGGAGTCCTTTCTTGCTCAGTTCATGATACTTGCTGAGGAGTCGCGATTTTTCTTCGTAGACGAGTTCGCCCAGCCGTATCTTTATCCATTCTGATTTGTTGATCTTGAGAATCTGTGCAATGACATCGATGTCGTCAAGTAATGCTTTGGGCATGCGAAGATTAAGCTGTTCAGTAGATTTATTCTCCTCTCTTTGTTTGCCTGCAACAGTCATTGTATAGCATTTAATAGCAAATGTATTTATAAATTTTCCGAAATAGTGTTATGAATCCTTTTATTATTGCCTGATTTTTCGCATTATACTACAAATGTATAGCAATTGCTATAATTAATATCTTTGTGGTTTATTGCTGATGGCGTATCCTGCTATTCATCATTTCCTATAGAAATATACTTTGATGATGCCAGAATAATTGCCAATAGTTGCATTTTGCGGAACAGAAAGGGTCGCATTGATGGTCTTTACAACGCCGGGATCAAGAATAAAATCATTCTCTGAAAAATCAATGAATGGCGTGATATTGCCGGTTGGGATGATCCGGACCAGTGCCCGTCGCTTGCTTGAAATCTTAAAATATCGCGTACCCACCCCTTCAAGAGGGATTTTCCCGAATTGGAGCGAGGATGTATTGGTATTGATTCCGACAGTCGCGTTCGTTATAGTGACTGAACTCATGAATTCAACATGGTCCATGATATAATAGTCATAATACCAAAAGATTGTTGCGCTGATGCCGATGATAAGTACCATAAACAGGATAAGCGCATAGCGATAAAATGACTTGTTTTCTGTATTCTTCTTGTTTGTTGAAGAGGTATTCATATCAATTTCCGACGACAGTGATTGTTGCAGATCGATCACCTGCAGGGCCGCTCATGACTGCAAGAGGGATGGTGACCTTGAGATTGAGCTTGAGGCTATCATTAGAGTCAGTGTACCCCAGATTGCTGCAGATGATTGTTGCGTTTGATACTGATACGTTCACCGGCGAATATGTTGCAGGGCTCGGAGTGGTGGTGCAGGATCCGGATTCGTTCTGGAGAACTTTCCATTGGAAGGTTGATCCGCTGCCGATGAAATCTGTTGCGCTTGCATTGCTGTAGATCGAGACACTCAGATTGGTGTTGCCGTTATTTTCTATGATGAGCGGTTGCGTGACTGCAGTAAAATTGATGCACCCTGTCGTTGTTCCTTCAGTGTCAAGTGTGCAGGTGTAATTGTGCGTTACATCTGATGCGTTCACTGATCCTGTGCCCCAATTGACGCTATTTACTGCGAATTGAATCGCGGATGTTGAATTGACCGTGAGTGTAACATTTCCTGAACTCGTTGCCATGCCCGTAATAGTTGGTGCACTGGGGTTGCGATAGAATATCATGGTGAGTGATGCAAGAGCGCAAAACATCATGAGGAGGAATAGGATGTTTTTCTGAAACATAGTCTCTCCTTGATTAAGAGAATTTTAAAATGTTGTGGTTTCCATGACCTCTTATACGCAGGGTATTGTATCTTACACTTTCGGGGGAACCTGCGAGGGTCCTGATGCCTGTGGAGGCTTATTCTTTTTGAAAAGGAAGAATACATTGACGACAATAAGGATTGCGAGTGCAATGATCACAATGGTTGTGGTACTCATGCCTGAAGAAGTTCCTGAAGTGGTCTTTTGCGGTTCTTCTCTTTGTGCGGTTGCAGTCTCTGCAGGAGTTCCTTGCGTGACGATGACCGGGATGGTTTTTCGGATTGATGATTGCGCAAAGAACACCTCGACATCAAATGAATTGTTTCCCAGGGAAAAATTTGTTGCATCAATATACCCTTCAAGTGTTGCACGCTGGAATTTAGTGATATCAAGATTCGGGGTCTTCACGACAGTCTTGTCAGGAAGATAGATCTTTGCATAGACGCCCTCAATAGGGCTTGCCCAGTCGCTTTCGATACTGATCGTGAACTTGTTTATGGCGCCGGCATAAATCTCTTTGGTCCAATCAACGACTGCAACGCTCAGGCTCCCGACCCGGAGTTCTTTTTCCTGCACTGAGGATATCTTGCCATCAGTGACAATGTGCACGCGCAGGATATATGCTCCTTGTTTGAGCTTTAATTGTGCGGCATCCAGTTGCGCCTCCAGTGTCTTTCCACTATTGGAATCAATGCTGTCAACATTCGAATAGATCGTCCCTATTGTATTATTATCAGAATCAACAATATCGATCACTGCCTGCGCGGCATTGATCTTATCCTGCCCCATATTCTGGATATCGACCTTGACTGTGCCATTCTGGCCTACGCCGACATCTGCCGGCTGGATTGAAAAGAGGGGATAAATCCCGGGGTATAATGAGATAATAGTGATGCGCGATTCTATTGCTGCAACTCCCCCGACCTGTCCTGTGCCGCCCGGGCTTGTTTCCAAACCGCCGATAAATATGGTGTAGGTTCCCGGGTCTAGGCTTTCAGGAAGCTTAATATCAACGTTGATACTGCGGGGACCGCCATCCTGATCAGGGTCATTAATCGTGACAGAAGAGTTAAGATTTCCTGCGCGCTTATAGGTATGGATATACTCTGCGCCCACAAGATTATAGGGGATGGTCACTTCCTTGTGTGGTTCAAAGATAATCGTACGTGCAGCAAGCGACGGCTGTTGAATCCCGACTGCTAAAACAACTGGAGAAATGATAATAAAAAAAAATAATAAAAAAAAGGTATTGCGGTTCATTGTACGCTTAGTTTCCTGTTGCGGTTAGTGTTGCGAGTTTTGCTCCTGCTCCGCCGCTCATTACTGCTAGTGGTATTGTTACGTTGAGGTCTATTTTTAGTGAGTTTGTTGCTATTTGTGGTAGTAGTACTGTG
>JAKAKR010000004.1 GCA_021813435.1 Nanobdellota archaeon
CACTCAAATGACTATGGCGATTGCAAATAGCTCGTCACACAATGATACATTATTGCGATGTGAGCGGCAAAAAAAGTCGAGTCGAAGACGAGATTTTGAAAGGAGCCGCTCCTTTTCCATCATCTTTTTAAACATGCTATGCCATGCAGGTAGCCATGATTGAAATCATTCCGGTCGGCGGTTTTCGCGAGGTCGGCAAGAATTGCACTGCAGTAAAGGTCGATGATGAAGTCATCATCCTTGATATGGGATTGCATCTCCAGAATTATATCACGTATACGCAGGATGAGGAGGAGGTTGATGTCTCGTATGAGAAACTGCGCGAGATTGAGGCAGTTCCTGATATCAGCGTCATCAGTGAGTGGATGCCGATGGTCAAGGCGATCTGCGTAAGCCATGCGCATCTGGATCATATTGGCGCAATACCATTTCTTGCTTCACATTTCAAATGCCCGATCCACGGTTCACCGTATTCCATTGAGGTCGTCAAGATCCTTGCAGAGGATAAGGGGGTAAAACTCCATAATAAGCTTGTGGCGCATGAGATCAATTCAAAATTCAAGATATCAGGCGCGATCGAGATCGAATTCATCGGCATCACGCACTCGGTTGTCCAGACCATTATGATTGTGATCCACACCAAATACGGCGCCCTGGTGTATGTGAATGATTTCAAGCTGGACAATCAGCCGACACTTGGACACAAGACGAATCTGGGAAGAATCGCTGAACTCAAGAATGTCAAGGTAATGATTATTGACTCGCTCTATGCCGGCAGGCCCATCAAGACGCCTTCAGAATCTGTTGCAAAAGAATTATTGCGCGAGGTCATGGTCAGCACGAACAGCAAGAGCAAGGCGATGATCATCTCAACATTCTCCAGCCATCTTGCCCGCCTGAAATCAATCATCGAGTTTTCGCGCCAGTTGAAGCGCAAACCGGTATTTTTGGGACGAAGCCTGGAAAAATATGTCCGCGCCGGCGAAAACATCGGCATCATCGAGTTCTCCAAGGAGGCAAAGATCATCAAGTACCGTCAGGAAGTCCAGAAATTTCTGAAGAACTGCAAGAGGCCAGAAGATTATGTCTTTATCGTGACCGGTCATCAGGGCGAGCCGAAATCAGTTCTTGCACGCATGATCTTCAACAATTATTTCCATTTCAAGACAGAGGATATCGTCATATTCTCCTGTACCATCATCCCGGTCCCCGGAACAATCGAGAATCGCGAGAAGATGGAATCCGAACTCCGCAAGAAACGCGTCCGTATATTCCGCGACATCCATGTCTCAGGTCACGGCGCGCGTGAGGATGCACGCGATCTCATCAATCTCATCAAGCCGAAAAATATCATTCCTGCGCATTCTGAAATAAAGACCGCCGAACAATTCCTGGAACTTGCTGAAGAGCTCGGCTACCGCGAAAACAAGAATGTCTTTATTGTCAAGAATGGACACAAGCTCGCATTCAAATAGATGTAGCATATGGTATGTTCTTATTGATGTAATGATTCGCTTATCTGTGCTGCAATCGCTGCTGTAATTGTCTGCACATCCGTCGCTGGAGTTACGGCGTTATACATCGCGATCATTTCAGTAAGTGCGTGATGATATGCTTGCATCGCAAAGACAATATTCCTGCCTTGTACCCGCTTTCCTTCCTGTTCCTGTCGCGCGGCATACCAGTCGATTATCCTCTTGTCGTAATTGATGAGGTCATATTCGTCGTCAAACTTGCTTCTTTTGATCGTGTACTTGACAAGATCGCGTATGGCGCGCTTTTCAAGATCCGGCAGGTCAGCGCTGATTTTTTTGAGCGCTTTTTGCTGCTCGACAATATTATTCGTCAATACGAGGAGGTCTACAGTCATGCGTATCACCCTTGCGGTTTATACTGTCTTTCCCTCTTTTTCAAGTTTCTTTAATTCTTGGATCTCTTCTTTGATCAAGTCAAATCCTGATTGCCAGAACTGCTCATCTGCAGGATCAACGCCGAGTGCCTGCATCATCTTGCTGCCGCTCTGTGATCCGCCGGTCTTCAGGAATGCGACATATTTGTCGACGAATTTTTTACCTTCTTTCTTATAGCGTTGAAACAATGCAAGCACCAGAAGATTGCCCCAGGCATAGGCGTAGCAGTAGAACGGGGATTCATAGATATGGGGGATGTAATTCCACTCGTATTTGAAGAGTTCAGGGATTTTCATTGTTCCGAACTGTTCCTTGAGCAGTGCAAGATACTGTGCATTCAACGCGTCCTGACTCAATTGCCCTGATATATTCTCATGGGCGTATTTTTCGAAAAGGACAAATCCTGCCTGTCGCATGATTGTTGCATACTGGTTATCCAGAAGCGACATGAGTATGTGTCGCTTCTCTGCAATATCGGTCGACGTGTGGAGAAGGTGCTGGGCAAGAAGCATTTCCCCGAATACTGATGCAGTCTCGGACATAGGAATGCTTGCATGCTGCAGGAGATATGTTTGTTCCTGCGAAAGAACCATGTGAATGCCGTGCCCGAATTCATGCATCATGGTGAAAACATCGCGCAAATCATCAGTATGATTGAGCAGGATATAGGGCAGTGTTCCTGTCGGCATGTCAAAGCAAAATGCGCCGCCGCGCTTGTTTGGTGCAGGATGCGAGTGGACATGCCCTGCGTCGAATATCTTTTTTGCGATTGCAAAGAATCGCTCATCAAAATTGCGATAGATTTCAAGCGTCATTTCCTTACTTTTCTCATAATCATATGTTTGCGTAAGCTTCAAAGGGTATGGCGCATAGAGATGGAATCGGGTAAAAGGATACGGCTTTCCTGCGCGTTTATTCATCGCGTGCTTGAGCGCAAAATAGTCGGCGAATACTGCACTGTTCTTTTTGATGGCCTTGAGGAGAACCTCGACTGCACGGTCATCAATATCATTTCCCATGTTACGTACACTGATGGGAGAGGGATATCCGCGGATCTTGATTTCCTCATTATACCAATCAAGCACCACATTCTTGTAGATTTCTGCAAGGCCGACACTGTCTTTTTTATACTGGGAGAATATTGCAGTATATGCGGTCTCGCGCAGTCGCGGATCCGGTGATCGAAAGAGACTCACCACTTCCTCTTTATCCATGTTCTTGCCGTCCAGCATGAACTGGTAATTATTGGTGAACATCTCGTAGATATCTGCAAATGCACTTGCGCCCGTCATGCCTTTCAGGTTGATGATCCTCTCAATTTCCTCAGATTTCGTATATGGCTTCTGGATGCGGATCAATTCCAGATAATGTCGGTATGTGCAAAGTTCTGGCGCATTGACGAGTCGCTGCGCGCTTGCATCATCCAATTCCATAAACCAGAGTGCAAAAAAAAGCAGGTCATTGCTGATAGCGGTCTGCAATTGGTTCAGATAACTTCTCTGCGCGATCGCAGCGTCATCCGTGGTGTTTGCATAGAATTTCAAGTCATAAAATCCACTGACCCGATATGTCTTACTAAGGATATGTTCCTTGAGCGCAATGATGGTGTACAATTCTTTTGCAGAAATATCCTTGCGCAGTTGCACTCGTGATTTCTTGAATATTTCAGTATCCTTTTTGATCTGCGCGATGATGGCTTCAGGGCTTTTTCCTTCAAGCGCATGATTGAGATTCCAGACCACCTGTTGACGGCTACTGCGCGCGATACCCCTAGTCGGGATTGTTTTTTTGATTTGTTTACGCTTCTGCATCCTACAGTGCAGTCTGATTATTTTAAAAATGTGATGGAGAATTGTTCCTGCGCGCGCATCATGCAAGTTCCCGACGATGCTGCAGGATTATTGGGTGAATAGATTTGTCGTGATCTCTTCGAGATTTCCGTTGTCCAGCGCTGCTCCGAGTTGCGAAGGGCTAAGACCAAAAGTGCGTGCAAGTGGCGCGATATATTTTCCTACTTTTCCTGAGCTCAAATCGCGTCCATTCCTGTTTTTCGGGCCAAAGTATTCCTCTTTCATGAATGCAATGTGTTCTGGAGCATACCAGTCATCGACTGTGAGCAAGGGGATGCGATCAAGTGGGATGCGGGTATCGCGGTTTAATCGCGCATAGGCAAGTTTTTTTTCCTTATTGATACCCAGTGCGATGCAACCTTTCACAAATTCTTGGCGCTGCGCTGCAGAGGAATAATCCTCATAATCCTTGACGACTGATTCACGAAAATAAATCAATTTATCAGTATCCAGGGTTTGCGCACGTATTTTTTCATAAAAATCCTCGACGATATTGAGTACTTTGCGCGGGTCATGAGTAAATATCTTATTGATGATGTCATGGATCAATTCTTTTTGATAGATAGTTTTGAATCCAAGGTTCCCTTTTGCATCAATCTCCCGCTTCCAGATATTGAGTCCGTCATGGAGCGCGAATGATCCCTTTGCAAAATTGACGACTTCGCCTTTTGCGATCCTGAACCCCAGTCCCTTCATCAGTGTCTTGAATGTATCATCCTTTTCATACCCTTCAGGAAAACAATAGAAATTTCCTGATTGGTTAAGCAAGGGAAATTCATGCAGGAGCAGGTCGAATTGGTTCATGACTGTCTTTATCTCGTTGATATCATACGCTCCCAATAAGGCATTATCGATTGCATTGCGCCGTTGATTGTTCCTGAAGCCTTCCTTTTGGGCAAGAAAGACATGGGGCAAAAGCATCCCGGTCTCAATAGTATTGATGATATCGAATCGATTGAGTGTACTTGTCTCAGGCCGCGTAGCATAATCAAGCATGGCCTTTGCCTCAGGTATTGACTCGAGCCATTGATGAAATAGTGTGGTGAATGGGGCAAGATAGTACAAGACGCCATCCTCAACAATCTTATCAGTGTCCTCTGCAAGAATCGCCCTGCTGGATTCCTGCGCAAGCGCAAGAAACGCATCATGCGTCTCAAAATCAAGGTATTCATTCTCTGCAGTGTGCGTCCATTTCGGATATTCTTTGCGCTTAATGAAATATTTTTCATCAAACCTATTGCGTGCAAGCGTCCGTTTGGAGGTCATGCAGATATTTTCAGGACCTGCATTGAATAACCGGCCTTTCAGATACACCACAGGCTTAAGTGTTTCTGCAATAGGGACCAGCAGCGCTGCATCGTTCGTTGCATACTCTGCTTCTTTCCAAAATGATTCTGCCCTTCCCAAAAGCATCTCAATAGTGTTCTGGGTCTGTTCATCATAGGATTCGCTCTTGCGTACTGGTATCTGATGGTGCAATTGCGCGATGGTCACGAGCTTATTATCGATAGTGAATGGATAGTATTGCTGGGAGTATCCTGCAAGATCAATATGGAATATCCCGCGCGCAACAGTGCGGGGAAAGAATCCTGCTGCAGTGTCGATGACTGGTTTTTTTCCATTGATCACAAGACCATGCTCGCGCAACTTGATAAGATCATATTTTGATCCATTGACTGTAATCATGTGCACGTATCCATGCTCCTGGAATGCGCGATTGTTTGCAGCAATCATCTGATCCATACTCTCTGCAATAGGGACTTTGGAATGCGCTGACTGATCTTGCGATTGCATCGCATCTTCCTGTCTATCAAGATGACTGGAAAATCCATGAACATGCACTTCTTTTTTTCCTACAGGGCTGTCATCAAAATATGTCTTGTCCTCCCGACCAAACAGCGTGTAATAGTCAACCTCGATGTGGCTATTGACATTGTTATCCTTGCGTTTTGCGATCTGTATACCGCTCGGACGTTCAGCGTATTCCGGGCTTTTGCGCAGGTTATCATTGAGATGTTGATTGACCAGTGTGATAAGCTCTTTTTTTGACTTTTCCCTGAAATTCTTGTCAGGATATTTTTTAGAGAGATACGCGATGATCTGCGATTCACTGTTTTGGAGATCCTCAAGAATGATCTGTTTTTCCCAGAACATTGCCTCAGAATCATACGCGATGGTTGGAAGCGCGCAATACTCTTCTAATGTCAGCAGCCGTTCAGGATAAAGTTTCCCTTCGACTTCCTGGTAGATCATGAATGGCGATTTCACCAGCTGCCGCAAACTGTTTTTTGTCGAAAATCCTTTACGGTTCGGGCCGATAGTAAATATGGCAGGGAGATGATGCAGGTTGACTGCTTTTCCTTTTGCATAGATATAATAGTCGCTCTTTGTGTTCGGTTCATTCTCGTTGCTTTTGATCGTGAATGTTATGCCCTGCAATGATGCATCTTTTTGCAGGTGCGCAAAAATCTCTGAGGCATTGCTGCTCGTCATCTTGCGTGTCAGGGCGTAGGGTGTGAGCTGCTCAATTGCATTGATAAACGCATTATCACAGAATAGAGGCGATGTGATATCTTCAAGAACCGGCACGCCTGCAATGGGCCAGCGATACCCGTAAAGACGCAGCTGTTCAGTATCTTCTTTTTTTCCCCCGTGCTCGATATTGGTGATGAGCACGCTCCCCCGGGAATTGCCTTGCACAGGCAGGTTTGTCATAGGAATAGTAAACTATTTATAGTATTTATATTTATCGGAAAGTAGTGAATTTTATGCTTGCTGCGTTTGATGTCCACTCCAATCCCATCTCTGCGTTCTATAGGATGCTCTTTATCAACAGGCCATTTATCGATATCAACAATCTCCAGGCGCGCGGGGTGCGCAAGGAAAATCTCGAGTATCTTGTCGAATCAGGACTCGATCGCCAGCATGATGCGCGATTCCTCGGCAAGGTGATGAAATACGCCGAATATATCCAGGAGATGGAACAATCACTCAATCTTCTCCAGGGCAAAGAAATAGTCTTTCTTGATTTCACCAACCTCCAACTCCAGAACAGTTTTGGCAAGTACCGTAAGATTGCCGTAGATGATTTTGACAATACCACTGCAGTCGCAAAGGTTCTGATGGAGCAATCATCACTCCTTGAGCCATTCCTGCAGGATTGCATAGGGGATGATGTGGTGTTCTTCAGGATGAGCACTTATGATTTCCCTTTTATCATCGAGCCCCGCAAATCAAATCCTTATGTTCTCAATCCTTTTTACCAATCAGTGCATCGCATCAATAAATCCTACCACAATGCCGGGAGAACTGCTCTTGGATCATTCATCAGGTTTCTTAATCAGGCGCCTCATGCGCCGAGCGCGCGCAATTATGAGAGCAACAGTGCAATATTTTCTATCGACAAGTATCATAAACAGATCCGTACCAATGGCGCTGTATTCTTTGAATCATCCTACCAGGAATATCGCGCAATATTAAATATTGACATTGATCGCGAGGAATACAAGCGCCTCTGCGAATCTGCGATACTTCTCAACCGGGAGATCATCAAGAAAAAATATTCAACACTGCTGCAACGGCTTGGTGTAAAGACAGCGCATCTTTTCATGCTTGAAGGAGATGTCGGAAAACCATTGCTCGAAAAGATCGGCGAGGACACCGGTATCCGTATGCACACGATCGGCGGAAAACTCCTCACTGACACTAAATACAAGCCGCAGGGAAAAATCCTTGAACCGCAGTCATTGAACCGATTCTTTGGCTGGCTCACTGCGCATTTTCACGGCGACACCACACAGTCCCTGGTGACTGCCCGCACTCCTGTAGACATCCCGATCCCGCTTGAGGAATCCGCACAGTATCCCTTCATCAAATTCGGTAAAGGCGCTTCGCTTGCTGCAGAAACAGCGCTCGCGCGTGTTCCTAAAGAAGAATTTACTTTACTCAAAAAAGATATCATACACTACCAGTTCAGGATACTGCCTATAGAGATGGTGTTGTACGCACTCAACAAAGAGAACTTCTATGTCTACACTGACCAAAGGGTCGAAAAATCCTGGCGTGAAGTCCTTGGTGGCAACACTGTACATCCGCTGTATATCTCTGACCTGCAGGACATTGAAACAAGTTTCAAGCGGGATACCCGGCCCAGTAATTCCTCATCAAAATGCGCATTGCAACAATATATCAGCATGCTCCCCCCAGGAGTATTCCCCTCTGATATCCAGCCGAATGATCACAGCAGGAGCGGGACACTGATCCACTTCATCTCGAACGCTGCAGAGGATGACGAACGTGAACTGCTGAAAGAGGAATTCAAGAAGATGGATGTCACAGTCCTTGCGCGCAAAGATTATTGCGAGGTACCAATCTTGCATCGCTATACGCCATCAACCCGCGAACTTGAATACACCCTGGAAAAACTTATGATCATGGAGAAGAATTCTGAGAGTATACTGCCAAAATTATTGCGTGAAGAATTCGAATCACTCCCCAAAGACGGGCTGGTCATCAAGGATGGCGGAAGTCCTGACGCTGTCGCAATCATCAAGGAAACACTCGAACCAGTCATTATTGATTATAAGCGTCGTGTCGCGCGAAGAACTCCTGTGGAATCATTCTTCAGGCAGACTGCGCGCTACGCGCTCTCTATCATCGATAACAAGAAACTGGATGTCAAAAAATTTTATCTTGCAATAATCCAGACACCCTACACTCCTTTGGTCCAATCGCAGACGCCAACGTACGATCATGGGAATTATCGCGATCAGGTCATTCGCATCAGGGAAGTGTCTCTTAACAGTCCTTTCGTTCTTGATGTGAAGGCAGGAATCATCATCGAATACCTGAATCGGCGCGTCTTCAAGAATAATCCTGACGCAGCAATCCAGTTCCAGGCAGAACAACGCGAGACACAATGCGATAACTGTCTCATCAATAAACCGCAGGATTATAAGTGCGCATGGCTGCTGGCGCATCGCAAAGAACCCTGGTCGAACACTGAACCCCGCAATCTTAACGGAACAATAACACCCCAATCACAACAAGCAGGTTGATGAAGCAGGATACGATGCTAAGTATAATAATTGTCTTCTCCTTATGGATAGATCCATATAATATCCAGATGACTGCAATGACCGAATACGCACTCCACGATATGATCGATACTCCTGCGGTCTGATGATTCACCCACACGAGTAGGATCTGCGGGATTGTAAGGATAAACCCTCCGATGGATGCGACAAAGACAAGAATGTCCACAAAGTGCTTTAACTTATCCGGATGAGGGTATTCTTCAAGATTATTATAGATGCGCTTGCGTACATGCTGATGATGCGCGCCAATATTACTGGTATTGACCATGAGCTGTCCTCTTGCGCGGCTATTTATATAGTTTTGGAATCACCACCCTGGTGTTTCGCGTTGAAATGCTTGCGCGGTGTACGATTCAAATAATCAAATTTTTAAATGCGTTTCATTTCTTGATAGCATCAATATCGTGGGGGATTATTATGAAACTCGTCCTAGCGGAAACAAAACTCATCAAAGAGCCAATCACCATCATCTCAGACCTGGTGACTGAGGCAAAATTCAAGATCAAGAAGGATTCTATAGAGCTTGTCGCCATGGATCCCGCAAATGTTGCCATGGTCGTATTCCGGCTCCTCAGCTCAGCATTCGCCGAGTATGCAGTCAAGGAAGAGACTACCATTGCAATCAACCTCAACAATCTCAAGCAGGTACTTCGCAGGATCAAGGGCAATGATAACCTCATGATGGAGTTGAACGAGAATAAGCTCAAGCTCACGCTTTCCGGTGGAACAGTCAGGACTTTCTTTCTCCCGCTTATTGATATTGACGAGAAAGAGCAGCGCATCCCGGATCTGAAATTCAAGACCACTATCGGATGCCCGTCAACCATGCTCAGCGATGCGATCGAGGATGTCGAGATTGTCGCAGAATCAGTCACTTTCAGTGTTGAGGACAAGAAATTCACTGTCTCTGCCTCAGGCGATTCCAGTAAGGCCATGGTCGAGATCAAGGCCGCAGATGATGTTGCCATCAAGACCGAGGAGAAAGTCAAGTCCAAATACTCGATTGAATATCTCAAGAAGATGATGCAGGGCGGAAAGATCTCGGGGACTGTCACACTCTCCTTCAACAAGGATTATCCCCTGAAGCTCGAATACAAGGAAGTCGACAAGATCCAGATGATGTTCATCCTTGCACCACGAATCGAAAACGACTAAATCCTTTTTTTGACATTTTTTTTTAATCTCATCAGCGTCATCCGTCAACACACAGTGTTATATCCCAAAAAAGGTGGTGAGGGAATAGTTATGGCACCAATATCACTTCCTCCCGGGATTTATTCTGCGCGCACTATTGTCTTTCCTGTTCGCAATGATGAAGTGATGCTCGCGCTTGGAATAAAAAAAGAAAAGCCAGGTTTCGGATTGTATAACGGTTATGGTGGGGGTGTAGAAGCCAGTGACTCCTCCGCAGTTTTGCTGCTGCCCGCGAATTAAAAGAAGAATCAGGATTGATCGCAAAAGAAGAGCATCTTGATCTTTGTGCTATCATCGATTTCTATTTTCCAAACAAACAATCCTACAGTCAGCGAGTGTTCGTCTTTACCACTGCACTATGGACAGGCACGCCGCAACATTCTGATGAGATGGATGTCGGGAAATTCTTCAATCGTAATGCGCTCCCGAAGAATATGTGGGATTCAGATAGGATATGGCTCAAGGATGTGCTTGCAGGGAAAAAATTCTATGGATACTGCGTCTGGAACGATGACAATAAAACTGTAAAAAGTTTTGCATTCCATGCATTGGAGAACGCCTATGAACGCAGAAACTAGGATAACGACCATGCGCAAAGCAGAAAGCCTTCTTGTCATTTCTGTGCAACGCTTTCTTTTGAGATACTGACCCTCATTTCCTACTACTACTTCTGAGCGTGTACATAATTTTATAAAACAGGACGCGCAAGGGAAAGCATGACTAAGATTGCAATTGTTGGCGCAGGGGCAGTGGGATCGACTGCAGCGTATGCGCTCCTCTTGCAGGGCATTGCCCATGAAATCGCGCTCATCGATGTCAATAAACAGAAGGCAGAGGGCGAAGCGCTCGATTTAGAGCATAGCATGCCCTACCTGCGGCATTCAACACTCACATTCGGCGACGATTACGCATTGTGCACGCGCGCAGATATTGTCGTCATCACTGCAGGCTTTGCGCAAAAACCCGGCGAGACGCGATTGCAGCTTGTCCAGCGCAATGCAGAATTATTCAAAGTGATGATCCCTAAGATTGCAGTGCATGCGCCGCAGAGCATCATCGTGGTCGTCACCAATCCTGTCGATATCCTTACGGCACTGACACTCAAATATTCCGGATTCCCAAAATCCCTGGTCTTTGGCACAGGTACTGCGCTTGATACTGCACGATTCAGATATCTTCTCGGTGAATCCCTGCACATCAATCCCAAAAGCATCCACACTTTTATCCTTGGAGAGCATGGCGACTCTGAATTCCCTGTCCTTTCAACCGCAAATGTTGGTGGATTGCGACTGGAATATGTTGAAGGGTACAGTCCAGAGATTGCGCAGAACGCATTCCTGCATACCAAGAATGCTGCCTATGAAATCATCTCAAAGAAGGGCGCAACCTTCTACGCTATCGGCGTTGTCATCAGCAGGATCTGCAAGGCAATCCTTGAAGACCAACATGAGGTCATGCCTCTCTCAACCTGGATTGATAATTACTATGATGTATGCAATCTCTGCATCAGTACGCCCTGCGTCATCGGCAGGGACGGGGTTGAGCGCAAGATACAGCTCCCGCTCAATGAGCCGGAGGTTGCAGCGCTCAGAAATTCCGGAAAGATTCTCAAGGAGATATTGGACAAGATCGTGTAATCCTGCGGTTGTGCTTACTGTTATACAATCGCAATCATTCTTGTTATCGCTTCTGCCATCACTTCAGGATACCTACTATAAAAAAGAAACCTATATAAAGAGGATATGATTTCCTATAATGATGAACAAGAATTGCACCATCTACAGATCATATGACATTATCGGCAAGAAGTGGTCGCTTCTGGTACTCTTCGAATTATACCGTCATGACATGCAGGAAAAACGCTACTCTGAACTCAAGCGTGCATTGCCTGGCATCACTCCAAAACTCCTCTCCCTTCGTCTCAAAGAGCTCGAAAGAGAAGGGCTCATCACAAAGACCATTGATGCAAAGACATTCCCGGTCAAATCAATCTACAAATTGACCAAGTCCGGCGAGGAATTCATCGACATCATCAAGTCGCTCAAGAAATGGTCATTGAAATGGCATGTCAAGAGCGCGCACTGCAAGAATACTGATTGTCGGTATTGCGACCTGATCTGATTTCTGGTACAGTTCTCATCATTATTTTTCCATTAACTCCTCTCATGAACCGCTGGCAATTACAATAATCTTTATAAATGATCTCTTGCAGAAATACTTGTACTATGCTTGCAGGATTTTTTTCAAGTGTTGAATTCCAGATGAGCCTTTTGCTCTTTGTTGCTCTCGGCGGATATCTTATTGCATCAAAGATCAACCAGTCTGCCATCATCGGGGTCATCTTTGCAGGACTGCTCATCGGTCCGAGCGTTCTTGGGCTTATCACCTACACTGACTTTGTACGAAGCATTGCGCAGCTTGGCGCAGTCATCCTCCTCTTTGTCATCGGACTCGAGTTCAAGATGCTGGACATCTTCAAATGGAAATATGCCCTGATCGCATTCATCGGAGTGGTGATCCCCTGGATCGGCGGCTATGGGGTTGCAAAACTCTTCGGCTATGACCTTGCGGCCGCAGTATTTATCGGTACAGCGCTCACTGCAACAAGCGTTGCAATCACCGCGAATGTACTGCGTGAAATGGGAAAATTGCAGTCCGATGTCGCAAAGGCAATCATCGGCGCCGCAGTCATCGACGACATTCTCGGGCTCCTCTTTCTTTCAACTTCTGCGCAGATCGCATCAAGCAGCATCTCATTCCTCTCGATTGCATGGATATTTCTTAAGGCCATCGCATTTGTCATCCTCGGGTCAGTCTTTGGCGCAATCTACCTCAGTAAGTTCATACGCAAGATCGACAATAGCAAATATGCAATGAAATACCCGGAAATAGTATTCATCTTTGCAATGATGATTGCATTTCTCTACGCGCTCATCGCAGAATCCATCGGTCTTTCCGGAATCATCGGAGGGTTCATCGCAGGAGTCTCGCTCGAAGGAGTCATGGTCAAACACGGCAAGAGCTACAAGGAAGGCGCCGAGTACCTGCAGATTATCTTTGCATCCATATTCTTCATCTCGCTGGGGATACTCACAGACATCCATGCACTGACCTGGGGGGTCCTGCTCTTCCTCATTGTCATCACGCTCATGGCGATTGTGACTAAACTCTTCGGATGCTATATTCCGGCAAAACTCTCCGGGCTCTCGCACAAGGATGCGTTTGCAGTCGGATTTGGGATGACGCCCCGCGGCGAAGTCGCAATGATTGTCGCGCTCATCGGACTGAATGCCGGACTCATACAGCAGGACATCTATGTATCCATTGTATTCATGAGTCTCATCACGACAATCATCACCCCTATTGTGCTCCGGAAATGGTTCTTCAAGATCCCGGTCAAGAAATCAATATTCTAGATAGATAAAATAAATAAAAAAATAAACAAACAAAAAACAGGCGAACAAAAAATATATAAACAATCAGTTCCGGTACTCTGCAATGGAACTTTCTCTCATTGAAGGATGGACAACAGTCCAATCACTCTTATTATTCCTGATCGGTGTTGCAGTATATGCAGTCTTTATTTTTATATTCTATAAATTCCTTGCACGCAAGGACCTCTTCAAGATCGATCTCTCAAAATATAACACGACAAGAAACCCGTTGTGGAAAAAGACATTGCGCGTCATCTTCTATGTCCTCGAACATATCCTCGTCTATCCGGTGTTTGTAATCTTTTGGTTTGGGATACTGGGATTATTGCTTGCATTCCTCTCCAAAAATGAAGGCGCCCAGACCATCCTTCTTGTGACTGCAGCAGTCATCGGGTCTGTGCGCATCACTGCGTATATCAGTGAGAATCTTTCCAATGATCTTGCAAAAATGCTCCCCTTTGCACTCCTCGGCATATTCCTTATTGATATCAGTTATTTCTCCATTGACCATACCCAAAAAGTCGTCTTTGACGTATTGCCGCTCTGGAATACTATCGTGTATTACATCATATTCATCATCCTTTTGGAATTGTTCCTGCGATTCGCGTATGAGACTATTTTTTTTATGATCCATAAGCGTGCAAGAAAGGATTGATTGACGTAAACAAGAAACCAGTACTCTTCTTATTGATTCATCCGTTTGTATATTGCAACCTTGATGAGATCAGTAATCAGGAAGAGCAGTATCGCATAGAGCCAGACAAAGAGTGCAAGATCCCAACCTGCAGGCGCAATAAATATTCCATAGACTGCAATAATTGTTGCAATGATCTGTGTTCCTATAGTTGCAATGAGCAGTGATCGCTTCGGTGCAACACCCCAGAATGGTCCCTCGGTTCTTACTGCAAAAAGCAAAAGATGCCCTCCGATTGCTAATTTAAGGAATAACAGCGTCTGCACGAGCGTCTTGCTGAGATGCAGTACATGCAAACCGATGTAGAGGAATGTAAATGAAGAGATGACCCCGATGATTCCAAGAAACGTTGCCATCTTAAGCATCTTCTTGACTTCCCAGCGGACAGGCTTAGGATGCGCAACCACAGTATCATAAGCGATGGTGATGATGGGGAGGTCATTAAGCAGGACAAGAAGAACGATCATGATGGCGCTGATCGGATAGAATCCGAGCAGGGCGATGGAAAGCGTGATGAAAAGCATGATTCGCAGTGTCTCAGCAATCCTGTAGAGCGCATAATTATGCATGCGTTGGAAGATGTTTCTGCTCTCTGTGATGGCGTCGATGATGACTGTAGTCCCTGGTCTTGTTAGGACAAGATCTGCTGATGCCCGCGCAGCGTCAGTTGCATTCGCAACTGCGATACCGATATTTGCTTTTTTCAATGCCGGCGCATCATTGACTCCGTCGCCAGTCATGCCGACAATATGGTCATGATCCTCTAATACCTTGACAATAGTATACTTATCCTCAGGAAATACCTCTGAAACCCCATTTGCAAGCTTGAGTGCGATATATGAGTCCGATGAATCATTGAGCGTCTTTACTGCAATGATCCTATCACCGATCCCAACCTTGCGCGCAATATTTTGCGTGACTGCCTGATAATCACCAGTGATGACCTTGACATCAACACCCATTTCCTGCGCAGCACGCAGTGTCTCAGCAGAATCTGAACGGGGCGGGTCATATAATGCAAGGATTCCCGCATATTCCCAGTGCGATCCCTTCTTTACTGCAACGCCCAGCGCCCGCTCGCCCGAAGATGCAAAGAATTCTACCTGTTTTTCTACCAGTGCATGTATCTTTGCATCTTTCTTGGTGAGTGCAAGAATGACCTGCGGCGCGCCCTTTGCAACTATCAGGCGCTTATTCTTGTAGATGATTTCTGCCTGCGAATATTTTGAGACAGGATCATACGGCGTGAATGATTTGACCGTATACGATGCAAGAAGCTTTGTACATGACTGGTCATCTGATGCCTTTGCAATGATTGCCGCATCAATCGGGTCAACATCTTCCTTGCGCGATGCAAGAACGCCATAACAGAGTACATCCCTTTCGCTATATTTTCCGATAGTCTTGACGCGCGAGACAGTGATATTATTCTCAGTGATGGTGCCGGTCTTATCGACGCAGAGTATGTCCATGCTTGCCATCTCTTCGATGGCAGTCATCTTGCGCACAATTGCTTCCTTGCGCGCAAGATTAAGCGCGCCGATAGCAAGCGTCACTGAAAGGATCGCCGGAAGCCCTGCAGGAATCGATGCGACCACAAGGATAAGGATGAATTGGAGTGTCAAGCGCAGATCCTCATGCCGGAAAAACGCAAAGAGGAATATGACGACTGCAAGGATGAGTGCGACCCGGATGAGATAATTTCCGATCTTGATGATGTTCTTCTGGAATTGTCCTTCATCGGCGGATTTCTCTGCAAGTGTTGCAGTCTTTCCAAAATAGGTCTTCATTCCGATACTGCTGACGCGCGCATCCATCTCCCCGCGCTTGACAATCGCTCCAGAATATGCGATCGCTGACTCCTTTTTCTCGACAGGCAATGATTCCCCGGTAAGGACTGACTCATCCAACAGGAGGTATCCTGTGCCGCAAAGCGTGACATCTGCCGGGACAATGTCGCCCTGGCGCAGACGGATATAATCGTCAATAACCAGTTCGCGCGATGGAATCTGGACCCAGGATCCGTCACGCAGGACGCGCGCACGCAATGCAAGCCGGCTCTTCAAATGCTCGATCGCATTATCCGCGTTATATTCCTGGAAGAAGCCAACCAGTACATTGATGATGAGCAGTGCAAGAATAATATAGAAATCAGCCCATTCATGATTGATTGCAGAGAGAACGATTGCAACTTCAATCATCCCAGGGATTGGGCCCCAGAAATATTTGAGGAATTTAAGAAAGGGATGCGTCTTTTCTTCAAGGATCTCGTTGTATCCGTCGCGGGAGAGCCGCATTGCTGCTTCAGCATTGGAAAGACCCTGCGCTGAATCAGATTTTTGATCACTGATATTTGCTCCTGCAGAAACAGTGTCCTCTTTTCCCTCTTTTTTACTCACCATGCGCGTAATATTCTCACCGATAATTCTTACCAATAGGATTCCGCAACTCATCTAATATAAATCTTATGAAAATTCATTATGAAGACTGCAGGATGCACGTGGGTTCATGGTGCACGTTATAGTGCATCAGTCATTTCATTCACCATACGTAGAGTAGGGTTCAATACTTAAACATCGCGCACCACATGACACACAAGTCCCGGATGCTTCTTGTAATAATCCTGATGATAATCTTCTGCAGGATAGAATGTCTTGAACGGCACAATCTGTGTCGCGATCGGCCTGTCAAACACCTTTTTTGCGGCAAATGCTGTCTTGCTCTCTTCTGCAATCCTCTGCTGCTCGGGTGAATTATAGAAGATGACAGAGCGGTACTGCGTACCCACATCCGGACCCTGACGGTCGACCTGCGTCGGGTCATGGACACGCCAGAAATAATCGACAAGCTGGCGGTAGGATATCTGCGCGGGATCAAAAATGATCTGGACAGATTCTGCGTGGCCGGTAGTTCCGGAACTCACCTCTTCATACGTGGGATTTATGGTTGTCCCCCCGGAATATCCGGCAGTCACTGCAATGACTCCGGACAGGTTCTCGAAGAGTTTTTGCGTACCCCAGAAGCATCCACCGGCAAATGTCGCATTCTCAAAATGAAAGAGTGATTTATACGCACTGTATCCTTCCTTATCCAGATCTGCATAGGGGACGAACCTGAGCGACGCGGAATTGATGCAGTATCTCAAGCTTCCATTCGGTCCGTCATCAAACACATGGCCGAGATGTGATGCATTAGTATGCACTTCAATGCGCTGCATGCCAAGACTGCTGTCATTCCTTTCTGCAATGCTTGCATTCGCAAGCGGCCTTGTGAAACTGGGCCAGCCAGTCCCGGAATCAAACTTGTCAAGACTGCTGAATAATGGCTTGCCGGTATTGATATCGACGTAGATTCCCGGGCGATGCTCATTCCAGTATGCATTATGGAATGCCGGTTCAGTGCCGCATTGCTGGGTGACATACTGCGAGAGATTTCCGTATTGATCAGGCGAATTATCCGCTTCAGGATTTGTCTTGTTATTTTTTTTCATTTCGACCCCTCCGCTGCACGCCGTAAGCAGCACTGCAAGCAGCAGGATACTTGCAGCAATGACTGGCATGAGAACCATCCCTTTACGCATAAGAATTCCACTACGCAACGGTTTATATGTCTTATGAAGTTCAAAACTTATTTTTTAAATAGTGGTATTTACCAATTCATTACTCATAGTTCTTGGCATATAAGATCTGATGATTCCCATGATAAGATTTATATATTTAGCAATCATGATTCTACGATGCGGCAGGAAAACTTTATCGCTTATTTAAAGAAATTGAAGCCAGAGGATTGGCGCGTAAAAATTAGTACTACTTGGACTGTTAAGGATGTTGTTGCCCACATGGTTGGCTGGGAGAAGGGAGACGGTGAAGTCATCAAGAAATCCTGGGAAACCAAGAAACCTCCTTGGTTTTATCTAACAGATGATTTTGACGAATTCAACAAGAAATCAGTCGAATATTATAGAAGATATACCCCTGCGCAGCTAATAGTTGAGTGGGAGATGTGGCGAGAAAAAGTTCATGACGAGATTACTGCAATAGGAAGGGCCAAGCTTCAGTCAAGGCCTGAGTTATTCCGTTGGCTTTTTGAGGATGAAAACAGTGAACATCGGGAGAGTCCTACGCATTACGAGCATCATTATCAACAAATCAAGGATGCTTTAAAAAAAGTTTGAGAAATTTCTTCAAATCAACAATCGCTACCTCTTCACGCGTCGCCTTCAAGTCCTTGAGCGTGAATTCATGCGTCTTTTTGTCGAGCGCCACACAGCAATCTTTGACAATAGTAATTTCAAATCCGCGATCATACGCGTCAGAGACCAGACTGCGCACGCAAAGATTAGTCAAGATTCCTGAAACGACAATACCGGTGATACCTTTCAATTCTTTCTCAAGCGACGTCTTATAGAACGGGCTGATCTGATACTTTGTAATGACAGTGTCTGATGGTTTGCGGTGGAGTGCTGGAATGATCTTGCTTCGCACCGTCTTATCTGCAAAAATATCTTTGCTATCCTTCTCGACATGACGGATAAAGATAATCTTGTCTCCGCGCGCCCTGCAGACATCAATGAGCGCATTGATCTTTTTGATTGTGGGAATAAGATCCTTAGCGTAGTAATCCGATTCCTTTACAAGCCATTCATTCTCGAGATCGACAAGGATGAGCGCCGAGGGGTTTTTCATTGTGTGATTATCGTGTTATAGTTTAAATATTTTTTTATCTGATATTTTTATCTAATGATATGACCGTGAATGCGTATTTAATAACTACTTTAAAGTGAGAAATAAAACAAAGTTTATAAATAACGCGTCATACACAAAGTCATGAGTGTTTTAGAATTAAAAATTGATGATGCGCTCATGTTACGACAATACACTGCAGGAGATGCTGTAGCAATATTTGATTTGATCAGTCGAAATAGGGATCATTTGAGTAGAGACGGTGAGACAACTGCGCTGAAATATGGATGCTGGCTTGATGTCATGCGAAGCATCATGTACGCCCCTAACCCTCAGCGACTGCGCTTTGGCTTGTGGCATGGCGATGTGCTCATCGGTACACGAAACATACAAATCAACAATGATGGAACCGCAGAAACAGGATCATATCTCGGAGCGCAATATCAAGGGAAAGGATATATGCGTAAAGCAATGAATAGGATGGTCCAATTCGCATTTGAGGATCTGAAATTACGCGAAATCTATTCAGTGATTGCAGAGACAAATGTGCGCAGTATAAACTTAGTGACCAAGGCAGGATTTGTGCAGGACAAACACCGGAAGATACCTGCCGCCCAAGAAACGCCTGCAAAATTATATTTTGTAAAAACCAACAATACGATATACTAGAAATCTATTTCCATTACTTCTTTATCGGCAAATGAATCGCACGTCAGTAGCTTCATGAGCCTGCTCTTATGTCAAATCATACGATTCCAAGAATCCTCTCATTTGCCGGTAATCCTTGAGAAAAGCAAATCCCTTGGTCGTAAGCGCATACGTTCGTTTCCCGTCCTTTGATTTGCGCTCGATGACCAGCTCTTTTTTGAGGAGTTCACCCAGGTATTCCTGGAGCATTGCGTGTGAAAGGTTTGCACGGTACATGATCTGTGTCGGCTTTGCCTTGTCGCCCTTCCCCTGAATAAATTCGAGCATATCATTCATGATTGCGATGCGGTCACGTTTTTCACTCATTTTCGTAGGAGTATCCAATTCGAGAGGATCAGGATAAATGCGATGAATTGCAGGATGTATCCGATGACGTAGAACACTTCATGGTTGACTGAGATAAGAAAGTGGAATGTTCCAAACCATAAGAAGAGAAATGCGAGCGCGACAAGAAGAGTCTTCATATCCTTGTTCTTGAGATAATGCGCGATGAAATGTCCGGTGATGAACGCCAGATAGATTGATGCGAGCAGATAAAACGCATAAATAGGGTTCTTAGACAGGAATATTGCGATGAGCGACGCTGTATAGAGCAGCCACAACGTACGCATAGTATTACTCTTGAGACTTACAAAGAGTATTGTCACAATGCCCATGATCATAAAACTCATGTAAAGATAGGTCCCGATGGCGTCGATTGTCGCGACCGATGAGAGCTGCACGACAGCGCAGAGTTGCGCATTGATTTTTGTCACGACAAAAAGGTTTGATACTGCCTGGATGAGAAACGCGATGGTGAGCAGCAAAAAGCCATAACCGAAGTATCTTGCAAGCTTCTGCCCGGTATTCTTATAGACCTTGAACGCCAGCAGGGCGATGATGAGCGAGATGATGAGAAAAAATACCTCAAAGAAGATATCGTACCCGTAGAACCAGCCCGGAGCCATGAAGATTGTCGACATGTTTACTCATATGTTTCCCCATTTATAAAATTTCTGCAGTTGCACTGTAGAGTCTCCCAGCAGAGAGTATTTATAATGGCCTTGCCACACCTGCGTAAATGACAGGTTTTGACGTCTTCGGATGTGGAATGGGCTTTGGCGTGGGGTATCTTGGATGGATACTGATGATCCTCTTCTGGGGCGCCATCATCTGGCTCATTGTATGGCTTGTACGCCAAAATATGGATCATGGCGCTATGCGTCGCAAAATTGAAAAAGATCCTGAGACGATCCTCAAGTCACGCTACGCCCGAGGAGAGATCACGCAAAAAGAATATCATGAAATGAAGAAAGAACTCGAAGAGTAGAGGGCAACACCTGGAAACAATCCATTCAAAGGAGTCCAATGGCACAGGAAAACACTTCCAAGACATATATCATGCAGCGCAAAGGCGCAATCATCATCGCAATTATTGTCATCATGATCGGCGCAATCGCATACTTTTCAACTGATGCTGCGCGGAATGCACGTGAAGGCGTTATGGACAATGCGAAAACAACAGCAGATACCGCAATAACTGTCACTAACACTGCAAACACCACTGCAGATAATGTGACCCCGAGCACTGCAGAGGCAGTCAGCGGATTTATTGAGAACACCACCACCCATACTCGCGTACTCTGATTGTATGACACTCGCGGAGAACCTTATGAAAAAAACAAATCTTACCATAACCGGAATGCACTGCGCAAGCTGCTCAACACTTATCAACCGATCGCTTGCAAAAACAGATGGTGTCTCAGAGGCAAATGTCAATTACGCGACTGCAAAGGCGCGGGTCGTCTATGATGAGACCAAGATCTCTGAAGCAGAACTTATCAAGGTCGTGCAAGGCAAAGGATATGGCGCAGCACTCGAGGATCGCAAGACAAACGTTCCGCGCGATGCAGCACAAAAAGAGGAGATTACAGCAATAAAGAAGAACCTCTACCTCAGTCTCATCTTTGCAGTTCCTGCATTCATCATCGGTATGGTCTTAATGCCACTCAAGGTTGCAATCCCTTATGAATCATTCCTGCTCTTTGCGCTTGCAACACCAGTCCAATTCATTGTTGCCGCAGACATCTATAAGAGCGCGTGGATTGCGCTCAAGAACCGCACTGCAAATATGGATTCGCTCATCGCAATCGGCACTGGCGCAGCATACCTTTTCAGCATCTATGCGATATTCTTCAACCCTGCGCTCGGGCAATATTTTGAGACATCAGCACTCCTCATCACCTTTGTCATATTCGGCAGATACCTTGAAGCAGTCGCGAAGGGCAAGACTTCTGAAGCTATACAGAAATTGATGGAATTGTCTCCTAAGATCGCAACAGTCATCCGAAAGAAAAAAGAGATCCAGATCCCCATCGATGAAGTGGTCCTCAATGATGTTATTCTCGTAAAGCCCGGAGAGAAAATCCCTGTCGATGGTGTGGTCACGAGCGGGCTTTCTGCAGTCGATGAAAGCATGATTACCGGCGAGTCCATCCCTATTGAAAAGAAAAAAGGCGATCTGGTCATTGGCGGAACCATCAACAAGCATGGAACACTCACCTTCACCGCAACAAAGATCGGCGAGAATACCACACTTGCAAGCATCATCCGCCTGATCGAGGACGCGCAGGGCAGAAAAGCGCCGATCCAGCGCTTTGCAGACACAATCTCTGCATACTTTGTGCCCATTGTCATACTTATTGCACTGCTCACATTCAGCGTATGGTTCTTTATTGTCGGAAAATCCATATCATTCTCACTCATCACCGGGGTTGCAGTGCTGGTCATCGCATGCCCCTGCGCATTAGGACTTGCAACACCGACTTCAATCATTGTCGGAACAGGAAAAGGCGCAAAGGCAGGAATACTCATCAAGGGCGCAGACTCACTCGAGACAGCGCACAAGGTTAGTTATGTCATCTTTGACAAGACCGGAACCATCACGAACGGCAAGCCCGAAACAACCGATGTCGTATCCTTTGACAAGAAGATCTCGCGCGACACGCTCCTGCACATTGCCGCAAGCATCGAAAAACCCTCAGAGCATCCACTTGCAGACGCAATCGTGCGCAAGGCGCAAGAAGAAAAATTATCATTTGCAAAAGTCACAAAATTTAAGGCACTGCCAGGCTACGGCATTTCTGCAACAATCACGGGCAAGAATTATTATTTTGGCAACAGCAAACTGATGCAGAAACAAAAACTCCCGCTGCGCGCATACGCAGGCACAATACAAGACCTTGAAGAGGAAGGAAAGACGGTCATGATCCTTGCAGACGCAAAACATATCCTTGGGATCATTGCAGTCGCAGACACCATCAAGGAAACATCCAAACTTGCAGTCAAGCAACTGCATGAGATGCACATCGATGTCTACATGATCACCGGCGACAATGCACGAACCGCAGCAGCGATTGCAAAACAGGCAGGAATAAAGCCCGAGCATATCTTTGCTGAAGTGCTTCCGGAAGAAAAGGCAAGTTATGTCAAAAAATTGCAGGACAAGAAAGACGCACACGGTATTCCTGCAAAAGTTGTCATGGTCGGCGATGGCATCAACGATGCGCCCGCACTTGCGCAGGCAGATATCGGAATCGCGATGGGCTCAGGAACTGATGTTGCAATGGAGACCGGAAACATTGTCCTTATGCGCAATGATCTTCTGGATGTCCCGAAATCCATACGCCTCAGCAAACAGACCATGAACAAGATCCGGCAGAATATGTTCTGGGCATTGTTCTACAATGTCCTGGGGATTCCCATTGCCGCTGGAGTACTCTACCCATTCACCGGCTGGCTGCTCTCGCCGATCATTGCAGGAGGCGCAATGGCACTCTCCAGCGTGAGCGTGGTGACAAATTCATTGCTTTTGAAACATACAAAGTTGTAAACAATAATTGTAAATAATTATCGAAATTCATCGAGGTGGATTTATGGCAAACAAAAAAACAGTCTATCAGGTAAAAGGAATGCATTGCAAGAGCTGCGAAATGCTCATCAAGGACAGCGTCGGAGAACTCGGCGGCGTAAAAAAGGTCGATGTATCGCTTGTAAAAAACACCGTCACTGTCGAATATGATGAATCACAGGTGAGTGCGAAAAAAATCACCGATACGATAACTGCAGAAGGATACAAGGTGGCGTGATGAAAACAAAAATCTACGTTCCAGACATCGAGTGCGACAGTTGCACAAAGCTTCTGCATCGCAAATTCAAGGATATCGCAGGAGTCGAGCGTTATGAAGTGAATGTCGATTCCATGGATATCAATTTCAATGAAGAGATGATAACGCCGGAAGATATGGTCACTGCAATAGAGGACCTTGGCTTTCGCGCATCCGTAAGACCGTTCGAGCGCAAGACATTCCGCGAACGCTGGAGGGATGTACGGTCAAACCCCCATAAATACGCAATGATATTCAAATCATTCTATTACTTCATCGCATTATTTGCGTTGCTTTCAATCCTTGAGATCGTCTCCTATGTTGCATTCTTCACAACAATCCCCGGATTTGCAGCAAAATACGCGCTCTGGCTATTGTATCTTAATATCTCAGTTGCAAGCATCGGCGCAACACTCTGGTACATGGCATCCTACAAAGGAAACGTAACCTGCATGACCGGAATGATGATCGGAATGACTATCGGAATGCAGTCCGGCATGATGATCGGCGCAGTCATGGGCGGGACAAACGGATTCTTCACCGGCGCATTTGTCGGAATGATCATTGCAGTGGTTGCAGGAACACTCACAGGCGCAGTATGCGGAGTCATGGGCGCAGTCCAAGGCATGATGTCCGGAGTCATGGCAGGAACCATGGGCGCAATGATCACAGTCATGATGTTTACAGATCGCGTGCAGACATTCATGCCGTTCTATATGCTCATCAATGTCATCATCCTTGGAGGACTGGTCTATCTCTATTATGAGGAAGTCATCGAGGGAAAACGGGACGTGAGAAAGAACGCGGCAGATTTTTTCACTTTCGCTGCTGCAGGAATAGTCATCACCGCGCTGCTTATACTGATCATGGTCTACGGACCAAAATCACCATTATTTGTGTAACACGCACCGCTGGAGGAAAAAATGGGTAATGCAAAATATGTATTAATCGGGGTATCGGCAGTCATCATCATCGTGCTACTCGCATTTGCAGCAAGGACTATATTTGCAGGAGGGCCGCTCTCAAGCTCTGATGGCCAGAACAGCCTATCCACGACAACACCGCCTGCAGGAATACGTAGCGCGTCAGGGCCTTCGGCGCAGCAGCCTGTCACAGGATCAGCAGCAGGACCAGGTAGCGCGACAACCGGCAATGTGCAACAGGCAACACTTGCACTCATTGATTTCAGATTCACTCTCTCACCCAATAAAATCATTAAGGGAGTGCCTGTGCGCGTCACAGTTGATGCAAGTACGCTCAGTGGCTGCATGACCACTGTAGTCATCAGGGATTTCGGCGTGATAAAACACATCACTCCGTCAGATAATATTATAGAATTCACACCGGATAAGACTGGAACATTCTGGATCACCTGCAGCATGGGCATGGGTCCAGGATCATTTGAAGTCGTCAATCCTGATGGGACATCAAGTCCAAGCGCTGCGGCATCAGCAAGTCCCCCGCCATCAGTCGGCGGAAGCTGTGGTGCAGGCGGCGGTGGATGCGGTTGCGGCGGTTAATACTAAGGTATTTTTTCTTTACTCTTCTTTGATATCTTCTTTTTCTTACTGTTTTTTCTCTTCTGATTTCTCGTAAGCAGGCTTTTGCAAATCATCAGATGCGTAATGCTGATCAGTCTGTTTATGTTTTGCATACTGATTCCCGGTCTTGAGCACTTCTTCATCAAGACTAATCATCAGAATGAACACTCCGGCTGAAGCGACAAGCAGAACTATCCCAAGCACTGCAGTGAGTCCTGCGGATTCGCCAGAAGCGCCAATAACGTTTGCAGTAACATCTGCACTGTTTGATAAGACAAAGAATGCCCCGACAAAAAATCCAATAATGGATGCAATAAATGTTATTTTCTTGTTCATGCAATCACCCTCGTACTAGTTCTTATGATGTTTTTTATTTTTCACATATGCTATGCGATAGGCGTTATTACCGCATCATGATCTTTATGATACTAAAAAACTACGTTTTTGGCATCCTAAAAATTCTCTACATGAGAATTTTTATGACATCAACCATGCGGTTGCTATAACCCCATTCATTATCATACCAGCCGATGACCTTGACAAATGTCCCTTCCATCACCATAGTCAATGATGCATCAAAAATGACCGAGTGGCTGTTGTGGATGATGTCTGCAGAGACAATCGGATCTTCGGTGTATTCGAGCACATTTTTGAGATGGCTTGCGGCAACATTCTTGAAGAGTACGTTGATCTCTTCAATAGTCGTTGGTTTCTTGAGTTCGCAGACAAAATCCGTGATCGATCCATCAGGGACCGGGACGCGGAGTGCAAGTCCATCAAGTTTTCCCTTTAGTTCAGGAATGACTTCTGCAACAGTCTTTGCAGCGCCAGTAGTTGTCGGAATGGTTGAAACTGCAGCACTTCTTGCCCTGCGCAGATCCTTATGCGGCGCGTCGACAAGCCGCTGGTCTGCAGTGTAGGCATGCGTGGTCGTCATGAACCCGTGGATAATGCCAAAATTATCATTGAGTACTTTAACCAGGGGCGCAAGACAGTTTGTCGTGCATGATGCATTGCTCACGATGTGATGCGCGGACTTGTTATATGTATGTTCATTGACACCTTTGACGATAGTGATGTCAACGCCTTTAGCAGGAGCAGAGATCAAAACTTTTTTCGCGCCTGCATTAAGATGTTTTTGCGCGCCCTCCCGATCAGTGAAGAGCCCGGTACTTTCGACAACGACATCAATATCGAGCGCCTTCCAGGGAAGTTTTTCAGGATCTTTTTCTGCAAAGACCTTGATGAATTTTCCATCAACGACGATGCCGTCGGACTTTGCTTCAACACTATACGGACTTTTCTTATGCACTGAATCATACTTGAGCAGATGCGCCAGTGTCTTGGTATCTGTCAAATCATTGATTGCAACCCATTCAATCTCAGGATCATTGATGCCTGCCTGCAGGACCTGACGGCCAATGCGTCCAAAACCGTTAATTGCGACCTTAACCATATCATCACCTCAAAACACTGCGTATGGAAGAAACAGACTTTATAAATTTTGTTCAGGATATATCCTCATCTCACTTTGTGACGACTCTTGCATACTGGGAGAGATCAACTGTTGCAACTTCAGACGCAATCCCCTTTGCGCGGTTCGAGAAATAATTCATCAGGAGTGGAGTGATGTCGCCTGTTATCCCTGCAATGTTTCCGCGGATCTCATCCGGGAGGAATGGTGATCGCGCATAAACGCGTGTCTCAAAGCTATGTTTTTGGAATACGATCTCTAACATCTTGGCATATCCTTCTGCGGATCCTTCAGCTCCGCTATACGCCGGTCCCTCGATATTTTGCGAGGACATCTTCAAGAATCTTTTGAGCATGACTTTTTTCATATGCGCCCTTACCGGGTCGCAATGGTAATCCGCAGCTGTCAATTCCTGATCTTTTTGCGAAGCATCCTTTTTCTGCGATGCTTGCGTATATGCACTTGAAGCGCTTTTACTCCCAAATACATAATTTAATACCTCGCCAGGCCAATCCTTGGAAAACCCGTTCAGGAGTACTTCACGATCCTGCACAGTGACGGGGACTGTTATCAAGGGATGGTTGCATATTGTTGTGCATACATACAAGAAATCTTCTTTTACCCACTTTCTCGGCTCAAGCTGGTTGACGATGAATGTAATATCCACTTTTCCCTTGTCGTAACTTGTTGTTTCTACTACTCTGCGTGAGATTTTATAAATTTAATTATTCTTTCAGCTCTGTTGACATCATTATTGCTGCCCCAAGATGAGCAGCAATACATGAGAGTGCCAAGTGCGTTACTCGGGGTTGCTCCATCCGGGAAAGTAGCACGATAAGAATAACATGTAAGCTGCGAATAGGCAACATACGAACGCAGTGAGTGATGATGTCAACAGGGCTTATTCTTTCTTGTCCTCAATAATGAGCACATGCTCGCCGACAATCTTTTCAAGGTCCTGATGGATCCCTTCCATGATCGCCTTGTTCTTTTCAAGAATCCGCGCAATCTCTGCATCATACTTTGCAATCTCCTTTTCGTGGTCCTTGATGCGGTCTTCAGTGTTCTTGATCCAGTATTGCTGCTCGGAGAGGTTAAGTGAGGCGCTATTATGGGTGATCTTTGCTTGCAGATGCTGCTTTTGTTCATGTAGTTTTCTGAGGAGTGACTGCTTTTCACGCAGGAATCCTACATTCAGTTTTTTGATGGCATCAAGCGTATTCTCGCGCTTCTTGTCTTTGAGATCGATCGCGTTCTCTTCGATAAGCTGGCGCAGTTGCCCGAGTATCTCGTCCAGTTCCAATCGCGAATCATTAAGGAATGCCTCGAGCGCATTGTCAAAATATTCTTTGAGGATCTTGCGGTCAGGATTGCGATAATAATATTTGCGGAGTGCAGTGTCGATCTCAGCAAAAAGCGACTGGAATTCCTTGAATGCGGCAGTCATCTCTGCGTCGGTCTGCTCCTTCTCATCCGTGAACGACTGCAATGCGCGATAGTCTGTTCCGGTCGTGATGGTTGCGATGCGATCATTCAATCGCTTTATTTTATCATCATAATTCGTGATATGTCCGCGCTGCTCAGCAATCTTTTGCCGCAGATCCGCGATCTTGAAGTCATTTACCCCGCGCAGACGGATCTTGTTCTGGATATCCTTGAGCACCTCAATGTTGTTGCGCTCAAAGAGCACGCGGATATCGATGATCTTTTTTTCGATATTAGTGAGCATCTTATTGACTTGTTTTATCTCGCTTTCGAAAAAGTGATTGAGGACGAACATGTTTTTTTGCAGTTCCTTGCCGAGCTGTTCAAGCTGTACAGAGAATCTGACGCAGTATTCATACATCTCAAGATACCCTTTGGGGAATTCGATGGCATTGACAAAGTGTGATATCCGGTGCACGTAAGCGTCACGGTTTCCTGCCATGATCTGGATCTCGCGCTGCGGGATATTAGGGTTCATGAGTGATTTTTTGTGGAGCATGCGTAATTCGTGGATGATGTCCTCTTTTTGGAGCGTCATTGCAGCGATAGTGTCTGTGATTGTTTTGTTGAATCCGCCCATTTTTTCGCGAAGAACAAAATTCATGTATTTATCGATCTTTGAGAATTCTATCTCATTATAATCTGGTTTTTCCGGTTCTTTTCTGAAAAAACCCATGATCTTTTTGAGCATGATCTTCGGAATGAAACGCGGTTTAAATGTGTTGCGAAAATTTAGTTGTAGACAAAAGTTTCTTATCATTTAGCGTCCTAAGGCGAGCGAATATCCGACAATTTTAGAACATTGTCAGAGGGTTGGCTCCTTCGGAGATGACAATACTCCGCTTACACTTCGATGAGAGCGAGAAGACGCTAAATGATAGCGTAGTTATGTCCGCAACTAATTTAAGAAAAATACAACATCTAATCCGGAAGATATATTTCACTACTCAAATTTTCTGAACGACCTGCGCGCAATAGGTACTCTCGCCGTAAATTTTTCATCTTAGTGTTGATGAGAGTACAGATGCCGTATGATTCTTCACGTGAGAAAAGTGGCATGATCGATAAACCACTTTGTGTTGTTAAAATATTATTGTTATTATTGGTGCATACATCAGATATTTCGCTCATAGGTGAGTCATTCATATACTAACAGTATTCATATACTATTTATATTTTTCTAAAACATTTATAAAACCGCACGTATTTATAGATGTATGCACATGATGCGACGCAAGAAACAGGACGCGCAAAAAGCAATCGCAAAAGAGCGTATTGAAACACTTTTCGCGCAGGCCGAAGAGATGTTTGCGCAGCATCCGGATTTGAGCAAACGCTATGTAGTATTGGCCCGAAAGATTGCAGAAAAATACCGCATACACTTCACGAAGGAGCAAAAACAGCATTTCTGCAAGCAGTGCAATGCATATCTCCGGCAGGGCGCCAATGCACGTGTGCGTCTCCAACACGGGACACGTGTTATTCGCTGTCTGGAATGCAATCATCTGAAGCGGATGAACTATCGCTGATCTCTTGCGGATTCTTTTATCAGAAATGCAGACACATCAGGGTTTCTACTTACAAATAGTTACAAAACCAAAACATTTATAAATAATTATCTACCGTATAGTGAATAATAATAACAGAAGAGGTTAACGAATGAAAGACTATACATCAAACGCTGATGATGATTTCGAATTCGACGAAATCAAAGGAGAAGCAGGCAAAAAGCCAAAGATGGCTGTACTCAATAAGGGACGGATCTCCAAGTGGGAAATGGATGAACTATTCCTTGGAGAAGAATAAAGGTGCCCTGTGCTCGAACATCACACCTATACGCTGCAGCTCAGTGAGTTGGGGATGCAGGAGTATCCCGTATACCGCAGATTTCTTGAGTCAATCGCAGAATCCCATCCTATCGACTTTGATGGATACCAAGACAATATCTTATTTCTTGATGCAAAGACTCTTTTCAGGAGCCGCCGGTCAGACCAACATTTAATCATCGATCTTATCAGCGAAGAGAAGCCGATTGCAGTCGCAAATATTCTTTCGGCGCATATCAGAGGACATCCCCGCTACAAATTTAATGAGATCAACACCTCATTAGCGCAATATATCGCGCAACATCGCGAAGAACGCTCTTAACGCGTATGATCCTGCAGGGTCAGTACGAATTTTCATAACCATTAAAAACCGCGTTTAATTCTCGAGTCCATGCACGCGCCAATATCCTCTGGGGCAGAATCCCTCATCTATCTCAATGATCATCATCAGATCGAAAAGCATCGCATACAAAAAAAATATCGGATCACAGAAATCGATGAGCCATTACGGTTCTCACGGACAAAACGGGAATTGCGGGTCATGGAAAAACTCACTGCCGCAGGACTTCCGGTCCCTCAACCCATTTCTGCAACAAAAGACACCATCATTATGGAACATATCGCAGGAGCGCAGCTCAAGACAATCCTTGATCGGCGCCCGGAACTTGCAGCAAGCATCGGAAAACATCTCTCGTTGATGCACCGCAATAATATCATCCATGGCGATCTCACCACATCAAACATGATACTTGCAAAAAACAACACACTCTACTTCATCGATTTCGGACTCAGCTACATCAGCACCCGTGTCGAAGACAAGGCAGTCGATATCCATCTCTTCAAACAGGCACTGGAAAGCAGGCATTTTCAGGTCGCAAAAAAGGCATATGCAGCATTCCTCAAAGGATATCTGCTCCCGGAACGCGATGAGATACTTGCGCGACTGACACTCGTTGAAGAACGCGGACGCTACAAGGAAAAATCCGCATAGCAGCATATACTTTACTTTTACACGACGTCATCATCCTCTCATTGCATGCTCATGAAAAAAAACAATAATCCACTAACAATGGTATTCGTATTTGGCATTACACTCATTATCGGTATTCTATCGTTGCATCCTGCAACAGCATACACTTCATCAGGACATATCTCGCTTTTGACTGTTGCAGAGGGCAACTCAACTGATGGCCCGCAGGGAGGAGTTGCGGATCTCTATCTGACGATCACTCCCGGTACTGGTCGCATATTCATAGACTCTTATCCACTCTCACGGATAGATACCCAAATAACAACACGATTTGCTGCAGAGATGGCATGCGACTTTCTTGACATCGATTGCTCGCATTATGATTTTTTCTACACGATCAAGGCGAATTCCGCGCTTGTCGGCGGACCGAGTGCGGGAGCTGCAACAACTGTTCTGACGATCGCAATGCTGGATAATACCCCGATCAGGGACAAAGAGATTGTCATGACCGGAACAATCAATTCCGGAAACCTTATTGGTCCGATATCAGGTACATACGCGAAAGCCAAAGCCGCGCAGGATCATGGTTTTACGACAGTACTCATCCCCAAATGGGATATGGATAACGAGACTGCAAAAAATCTTTCCACGCTTTCTGTACGTATCATCCCGGTGTCAACAATTAGTGACGCGTTATATGCGTTCACCGGAAAAGATTATTCCCAAAAGCCAGCAACTGTCGCATCGGACGCCGAATACCAGAGATATATGCAGGACGTGACCCGCACTATCTGCACAGAATATGGAACCATTGACAATGGAACACTCATCCTTCCCAATCTTTCTATACTCATCAAGACAGCCCCCTCAGTAACCGTCTTGCAACCTGCAAATAATACCAATGCGACTCTAAACATCACAACTGCAAATGCTACTCCACGCAAAGACCAGTTTCAGCTCGCGCTTGATGCTATACATAATCAGGAGTATTACAGTGCGGCAAGTTTTTGTTTTTCAGGAAACGTACGCATCACTGCGCAGCATATGAGAAATATGACGAACCATGACCTGCAGACCGCATACATGGAACTCTTCAACAATATCACCACATTTGAGAAAAGCATCGATACGCAAGCATCACATTTAGAGCGCATCTCGCAGCTGGAGACTTATGTCATCGTCAAAGAGCGTCTGAGCGATGCGAAAAAATCACTTACTGACCAATCATTTGAAAATCTTTCTGCAGATCAGTTGGCATATGCGCGCGAACGATTTAATACTGCAGTGGTATGGTCACGATTCTGGAATCTCTCAGGAGCAACTTTTGTTCTTGATCAGGAATCCCTGCGGACTGCTTGCCTGAAAAAAATCGGTGAGGCAGAGGAGCGGCAGAATTATCTGAACCTCTTTTTCCCTGCAGATACGCAACGCGATAACATCAATGCCGCGTACGCGTATTATGATAAGCAGGATTATCCGCTCTGCATCTTCACTGCGTCTAAAGCAAAAGCAGATCTCAATGTGATCCTGAGCGCGCTCTTTGTCTCGCCGGAGAATCTTGCAGATCTCACCACAGAAAAACTTGCTGCCGCACGCGACGTCATCGCCGTGCAATCACGTAAGCACGTCTTTCCTATTTCCGGATATAGTTATTATGAATATGCAACAACGCTTCAATCCACTGATCCTTCATCGGCATTGGTCTATGCAGAATACTCCCTTGAACTCAGCAATCTTAATATGTATTTTCCGCGACCGCATTCACTACTTGAGAACATCCCTTGGAGTGCGGTATGGATATTTGTTGCAGGCGTGGCATTTGGGATACTTCTTGTAGTGCTTGCAGTCCTCTTTATCATCCCTAATCGTCACGTGACCGGACAGAAGACGCGTGCACGCAAACGCCGCTGATCCGCGATTATATTTGCAAAATGAGTTCTTAAGAATCCTGTGATAATAAAACCCCGGAAAACTCTCGATTGCTCGAGAGTCTTCCCGGGAAAAAGAGGTGAGTGTGCTTATGAGAATGACACCTCGATTTCAATCATTGAATATGTTTCACCTATTTAAAGGTTGTGATTTGTAACTATTTGGAAATGAAGAAAATTTTTTTTTTATCGCAACAGGTCGGTGACGAAACGCAGGTATTTTTATGCAGGTATCTTTTTTATCTGCTGCGGAATTCTCCAGAAAGATATTTTTCACCAAGTTTGACTGTAAAGTCTCCGGGAACAATATAGGGCGGTATTGAGAGATGTTTCTTAGCATATGCGGTATATTCCGCGTTGCTCATGGGTTTTAATCCTACCCGCAGGAATCCTTGTCGGTATGCGGTTTTTGCACCTAACAATATTTCTGGTTCAGAATCTGCAGAATCTCTCAGTTCAGGAGCGATAATGAAATCAAATTCTGGAGGAAAATCCTCTTTTACGACAAGTAAATTCGTATCGACGGCTGGACGGATGACGCCGTTGATGGTTGCAAGAGTTTCTGCATCTACAGTATCTATGATCGTCGCCTTGACATGCAAAAGCGGGATACGTAGCGAATCATACTCGTCTTCACCTACGGGCATAATCATCTTATATGTTCCACGGATCAACGAAACTGTCCCTATTGGCGCTACGCTATTCCTGAATTGGAACGTGATGATACTTGATTCAAAAATAAGCGTATCGATGGTTCCTTGATACTCTTTTTCGTCGCGCGCAACGCGACTATTTGCCATTCCCATGCTCTAAGGAATCAATATGGCTTTATTAATTTTACTCTGGAGTGGTAAATAAAAAAGTTATAGATGTACTGATGTACGCATGTTATGCCGCGCAAAAAAAAGAAAACTGCAATGCATAAGTCGCTGGATGAATTCTACACGCCTGAGCAGCGCCAGCAGGAATCATTGGAACAGACACGCGCGCATCATCGCAAAACGCGTGAAGCTATCGAGGCAGAAATATTTGAGCATCTCAAAGAGCACACTAAGAAAGTGTTGAAAGAGAAAAAAGAGAAAGAGAAGAGATAAAAGAAAAAATAAAAGGAAAACCAGTTTATGTTTATCTTACTGCAAATATTCGCCAAGATTTGTCTTTGGCGCCGAAGGTTGGGATACTGGCCCGAGTTTCTCTTCAAGTCTTGACTCCTTTTCCTGGCGTTTTGCTGCGATCTCTGCCTTGATCTTCTTGTGGTAGTCCCAAAACAATTGTTTGCCTTTCTGGTACATGGATGGATTTGCTGCTTGCTCGGTCCAACCAATATCTTTGCTATTATTCTTATATGCTGTTTTCTCTTCAGTGTATTCGTAATAGTCATCGTTTAGTAATTTAAGACACGTGCTCTGCTTGCCGTCTCTTGATCTACGCAAGGTGATATGTGCACCGTCCTTCTTCTTAACAAAGATATATTCCCCTCCAGAACTCCATTCTTTAAATGTTACAGTATCACCTACAACCTTTCCGTCACTTAATTCTGTCTTATTCCAAACAGTGGTATAGTCCTCTGTCATTTTTGGACCGCATCCTGTAAATGCGCCCAATGTTGCAAGTGTTGCTCCATAAATAATTATTTTTTGGTATGTTTTCATTTTTCCTCCTATTTTTTATTTGTACATCTCTCGTAGATGTTTTTTTGCTTGCGCGTTAGCACTGTCTTGATACATTTTTGCGCTAAATTTCTCCTGTGTTTTTCTAATGATTTCTTCGATATGTTTTCGTTCTCGAATCTCTTCCGTACATTTCTTGATATCGTTCGATATCCCGCTATTGAGCATTAACTCGTATTCTTTTTTTACAATTGCTTGGATTGTGGGATCTAATCGGCCATACGGAAGGATTGATGGTGCTGCACCCTCCTTGGTAATGGTTATAAGTGCATCATCGGATATATTGTAATCTATCCTTCCTTCATTATCATATGCTATGGTTGTGGAGTTGAGGGTACTCGCTGATGTAAATTTCTTATTACGTTGCTTGTCCCCGTCAAATACTACTTCGAATCTATATGCTCTGTTGTTTTTATTAGTCATGAAGATATCTGAGCCGTGATACTCTTCGGCCCCATTGCGGTATGCTATCATAGTTATCTTGCCTGGAGTTTCCAACGCATTCTCGGAAAGATTTTGCTCTATCTTTGTCTGCTCTGTAATCCCAAAAACTGCATCGCTTGCATGGTATACGCCTTTCCCAGCAAAAAATACTGCAGGTATGCTTACAATTCCAAAAAGCGTGTTTCGAAGGATCTTTCTTGGTTTTTTATTTGGTATTGTACTTGTGTTTGTTTTAGTCATGTTGATTTCCCCCGCAACAATTCGTTAGCTGTTGTTATTACGTAGTGATAGCATAATTGTTATATATAGTTTTTCCATATATAATATATGGTACATATATTTTGAGTAAAATTTAAATAGACGAGCGCATCCTCGATAGGTATGCAACGCAAGATAATCCAGCAGAGCGCCACCAGCATGGGTATCAGCCTGCCCAGCAAATGGTGCAGGAAATGGGGTCTGAAGAAAGGCGATATTCTTGAAATCGATGACTCTGAAGCTATCCTTGCAGTATCTCCTGCAGCAACACCTGTCTCTCGAGAAATAACCCTTACTATTGCAGATACTGCTGAAAGTGGTATTCGAACATTAGTGATTAATGCCTATCGCGCGGGTTATGATAAAATCATTCTGAGCTATGCCGGCGATAAGGCGATGCTTTCACACATCGTCGACAGATATATGCTCGGATTTGAATTATTCACGGATAGAAATACGTACATCATCGAAAGTGTCGCAGAGCCTTCAAAAGATGATTTTGAAAAGATCGCGTTAAAACAGATACAGATTCTCATGGAGATGGTGCGCAATCTGTCGTCTGATATTACTGAGAATTTTTATCGATTGCGTAATTATGATAATTTTCTTAAACGCATCATCACGAAATATTCATTATTCTCCAAAGAACAGGGATTCATCTGGCAATTCTTGAGTACGCTCGTCCATATTGGCACAGAATGTTTTGCATTAAACCAGCATACCAAAAAATTTAGCAAGGACGAGTTATCTTTCATTGCCGAAATTGAACAATCATTAGGTTTATTGCAGGCAGCATATCTTAAGAAGAATGTCGCATTTTTATTGGATTTGCATGGTTCTGAAAAAAAAGCAGCTAAATCCATGGCGCTAAAACTTTTTAAGAATAAAGATCCCTTAATCGGATATCATTTACTTACTGTTTCACATCAGATATATCTATCAACTAGTCCACTGGCTGGATTTATTCAGACAAACACATTCTCTGCACCTTCGGGTATATAGTCTATATTTGCCCGTTTCTCCATTTGTGCAAGTAATTCGTCAGTTAATACCGCAGCATAATTTTTGCGCGTCAGCGTATCTACGCGCTCGAATAATGCCTTCAAATCAGCATCATATTCCTTGAATACTGCGCCGGTTCCTAGAATGCCCTTAAATGCTGCATCAAGATGATGCTTATATTCGATACTTTTATCAATGGCACCGGTTAAGCTTTTCTCCTCTGAAAGCTCTTTCAACGTTTTGTTTGCAAGTATGATGTTGGTGTAAAACCTTGCGGGTTGTGCAAGTTGTCCGTATCGATATAACTTTTTGTCTGCGGATTCCTCTGTTATTCCTTTTGCCTTTTGGAATTCCCTGAACTTCGATCCGATCCACTGGATTTTTGCGTGTTCACTCATCATATTCGTTGCAAGTCGCAGTTCTATTCCCTCATGTTCTTCATACTGCATTTGTGTAGGCAGCACGCCCATCGGCTCGCGAATAGGCGTATATGCATCTATTTGCATCCAATCATATTCTTGCGCCGGACCATACTTGATCCTATTTGCGTCGATAATTTTTGTTTTAAGCTCTTTTTCATCTTCACCTGCAATCATAACATTTTTTGGATGAATACCTGCACTCCATGCTCCGAATTCTTTTTCTGCGTCTTTCATAAGCTTGTTTATAGGAGCCAGCAATTCAAATTCTTTTTCAGTTGCATTAGGGAAATCTTTAAGGATGTTCAATGAATAAAAATTTTCTTGCGCAAACTCTTTGGTCACATTGAATTTTTTTGTTAATCTCTCCAAATCCGCGGCATCTTTTGCCTCTTTATAGAACCTGAATTGCGGGCGGTTCAGCACTTCTCCTGCGATAGTGTCATATTTTACGCTCATCTCTGCCATATTAGAGAATGCATTGTATGCTTTTATCAACGGCGCTTCATCCGCGCCAAATTGTATTGCGATATTGCTGATATATTTTTTAAGGTTCACATCCCCTAAATGCTCGATGACTATTCCTGCACCGAAATTCTTCAATTCTTCATATTGTGCATTTGGTCCTGTTTCATAAACTTCCGGACATGCAAGCCCTGCTTTCTTCCATTCTTGAAGAATAGTTTTTTCGAGAAGATTAGTGATATTATTCTTGTTGTCTTTGAACACATATTTTGCGCGTACTGCTTTATATCCTTCTGGCGCGGGAATAAATCTCGGTGCACTTTCTACAATTTTTGCGTTTGTTCTTCCTTCGTCATATTGTTTAGGCGCTGTTAAGCGGTCTATTGTTTGAGACTTAACTCCAAGCATTACTATTGAACCACCTTGATAGAGCTGTTCTTTTATAGTTGTTTCCGCCTCGTTTTGATACATTACTCTGAGATTTTGCGGAACTCGTTTTAATTCAGGATTAATAAATGGCGGTATTGTTTCATCTGATGTTATAGACTCATTGCTACTTGCATCTGTTTCTCTATTGTTGTTGCTATCATATTGTAAAAGTCCCATATATCCTTCTGAGACGCTACCATTTATAAACTTTACGCTTTTTTACTACTTATAAGTGACGCCATATAGCGAAGCTGTCATTCCGTGAAATTTCCGCTTTTTACGCCGCAATATTTATGAAGAACTTAGGCGTGTCCCATCATATGAAACATTATAGTATCATACTTGCTTTTGCATTGCTCTTTGCTAGCACAAATGCTCTTGCCTGGTCCTCACAAACACATATCTGGATCTGTAGTCATGCAGGACTTTCAGGGCTGGATTGTGCAAATGCAGATATACCTGCTGTGCAGAAGAATTATTCTGGATTAGGATCAGTCAATCATCATTGCGCAGATAATGCAACAGACTGCGCTGCACGAAAGACTGCATTAAAATTTCAATTGATGAACAGCACAGATAAGACCATAACCGACGGGTTTGCAGCGCACCTGTACGCTGATTCCCTGACGCCAGCGCATTGGTACTCGCTTGATTATTATTCCTGCCATAAGATATTCGAGGATAAGGTCGAAGAAGAATTGAAGAGTGCAGGAGATACACGATACGAATTATTTGGCCAGCAGCTGAGCGATTCTACGCAATGGTCTCTTACGATTGAATGTGCAGACAATAAAGGAATAACTCGAGAACTGTCAGCAAGCAATGTGTATATGGATGGTGTTGTCAAGTATGTTGCAGAGAAGATGGGATCGACACCTCAAAAAGAACAGCCTAAAACTATCGATCTGACGCCGATACTTGTTGCTGTTGTCGCGATTGCAATACTGCTTCTTATTCTGTTGATTGTTTTTGGGAAAAAAGTAGTGAGGAAGAGATAATTCAAGATACTATTTTTTTCAAATAATTTATATAGTATTGCCTTCCCTAAGGAATATTGCCCCTGGCGCTTCAGGAATTATTCTCAGGAAGAATATACTGTTCTAAATGTTTATACTGTAATACGCGCTTAAGACTCCAATCAGCAATAACTTCTACCCTGTTGCGGATGGTGTTTTGCTCTTTTTCAGTTTTTCTTATAAGTATTAGTGGCAACATGGATTCTATGTTGCTCTTTCTCCCTACGTAAATTCGGTAGTTATCGTCAAACCATTCATAAAGATCTAAGATATCCAAATTAATAATTTTTTCTTCAGGGACACCATAATCTTTGCGAAGTTCGTAGTTCATCCACTCTTCCATCACAAAAATTCTATTAGCGATATCAAACATTTCCCTGGTGGCTTGCTTAGGAATATGCCCAAAAGATTTCTTTGGATCACTCACCCGTAATCCAGCACTCTCAATCTTTGCACAAATTCCTTTATCTTTCAGTAAATCACTAAAATAATTTGCGCAACAAACACTTCGCATCTTATTGGATCTACATACGAATAGATACGTGTTCATGAATAGGAGAAATTATTCACAGTTTATAAAATTTGCTCCATTATATAGTGGTTAATCTTATTTCTTTATCTTCCCAAATGTCGCTGCAACAAGCAATGGAAACACCAGCGTCGCTTCAGCCCGTACTTTTACGTTCGGTGCATTGACCTTTAATTTCGCCCAGGTCATTGCCTCCTGCGGATTTCCTCCAGAGTCTGAGGCATCATATTCCTGCGCTGTCGTGATATAGACTGCGTAATCAAGCCCGTCACGGTAGATGTTTGCGTTCAGGATATAATGCTTTGACACCCCTCCGCCGAGGATGATGGCGCCGGTCTTCTCGCAGGAGAGGACAAGATCAATAATTTTCTTCTGGTCCCCAACGATATCAAGATATACATCGCCATGCTTTACCCGTTCTGCGTAGAGGAAATTGCCGATGGTTCCGTCAGTGAGTGCAGGGCAAAAGATTGGGATATCATTCTTGTATGCCCAGTATACAATGGATTCTTCGCGGCGTTCCTTTTCGAGTGTTTCCATCTCCCTGCCGAGCGCATTGATCAATTCTGATGGCGTGAACGGCCTGCCGTGCTCTTTCTGTTTTTCATGGAATGTATCGAAGAATGGGTCAGTGAATTTTTCAAAGTAGAGGTAGCGGTCGAATGGTGCAAAGATGTTGCCGATGCGCCCGACACCTTTATCGAGCAGTGTCCGTCCCGGGATGTCGAATGTTCCGATCACAAAGGGTCTGAGTGATTTCATGATATCCTCTTCAATTCCTCCTGCAGATATTGCCAGCGCATGAACCATCTTGTGCTTGACGAGGAATCTGATGATGTCGCGATTGCCTGAACTTACCATGCTTGACGTCGCAGAAAGGAATATGAATGCCTGATCCTTGATCATCTGGTTTGTGATATCGATCGCAAGCGCAAGGTTGGTCCCTTGGATACCTGCGGACTTGAAGGAATCGATGAATTTGTCGAAATCAAATGGTTGGTCAAAATCATACCCGCGAATTTCCGGAAATCCTTCAAGCGTCTCATACTTGCGCATCTTTTGGATCTCTTCAGCAGAGTATCCCTGGCTTGTCTTATAGAGGTCTTCGTTTGTTTCAGTCATATCATCACCGTTGTTTTTGTTTTAGTAATCGTATTCATTGCACTTGACGCCTAGCGAACCTTCAGATTTATGAAGTGATTGCAAATAACTCGAATCACCACTTATGAACAATGCGATGTCATAAAAATCTACGATTTTTAGGATGCTAAAATTCGTACGAATTTTTTCATGAGCGCGTCAAGTGCCAGCGTGCCAAACGCAAACAATCAAAGAAAAAAAGTAGCAATAAGTCTGGATATATCTAATAGAATCTGAAATGACAATAGGAACTGTATATGAATGTTTGCAGCATACTTAGGGGAATAGAATTGGTTTTTTAAAGGTAATCCTTTTCGGCGGCGTCTTTCAAAATCTTTTCTTTTTGCCATGTTTCGCTCACGTTATATGTTTATTGATATGCAAATTCCCTCTTGTAATATTCCTTTGCAATCGTTGATGTGTTAAATTTTCGCTCACTTTTGCATGGCAAAAACAGCTTTTTGAACGGAGCCTAATCCTTTTCATAATCTTTATAAACATTCCTTGGTTCTCAGAATCATAACAACGTAATAGCATATGTGAGGTACTACTATGGTAACTGTCGGTCTTAATTTCACTAAAGTCGTTGCAGAGCGTAAGACTGCGCCGCAACAGAATGTCAATGTAAATACCAGTGTAAATGTCATCACAGTCACCGAGTCAAGCCTTGCGGATCCTAAAAAGACGCTACTCAAATTCGGATTTTCATTCGGTTGCAATTATGATCCTGACATCGGAAAGATAACTCTTGATGGCGAACTTCTCGAGATCTATGATCATGATGTCGCAAAAAAAATTCTTGCAGGATGGGATTCAGACAAAAATCTTCCTGCTGACATGGTGAACCCGATCATCAATACGATTCTTGCACGCTCCAACATTGAGGCGCTCATCATCAGTCGTGAAGTAGGGCTTCCTGCGCCATTCGCATTGCCCCGATTCGAGGTCCAGGCAAAGGCTCCTGCAAATGCCGGACCCACACTTAAAGTTGAGGCAATCAAGAAAACAGGCACTGCCGATTCAAAACCTGAGCCGAAAAAAGAAGAGAAAAAGAAGAAATAACACCAAAATAACATATCACGCCCAACACCTTTTTTCGTCTAATTTATCCTCATTTTTTCTTTTTATGTCTTATTATGTCCTTATTTTAAAATCATAAAATTTATATTGCACATTCAACTCATGTTCATTAGCGTACTATGCTACCACAGTTGATGTTAGGGTGAATCATATGACGGGTAAAGACATTATAAAACTTAAGGTCGCTGAAGCTATCCAGGATGATGTCAATAAGGGCATTGTCAAGATTGATTCTAATTATATGAAACAGATCAATATCCGCTCAGGTGATGTTGTTGAGATCCAGGGCGGCAGAAAGACTGTGGCGATCGCTGATCGCGCATACCCTGGCGATATGGGACTCAACATCATCCGCATGGACGGTCTTATTCGCAGGAATGCAAAGACCGGAATCGGTGAAGTCGTCACCATCAAAAAAGCTGCAGTCAAGGAAGCAAAAAAAGTGACTATCGCGCCAGCACGCGAAGGAATCCTTGTGCGCGCAAATCCTATCATTTTCAAACAGGGTCTACTCGGTCGCGCAGTCAATAAAGGAGATATTGTAGCGCTTGGCGGGACACGCACAAGACGCAGTACCATGTCCCAGAATCCGTTCTTTGATGATATCTTCAGCTTTCCCAATGAAGATGCACTTATGGGTTTTGGTTTCGGTGACCTGAAATTCATGATTGTTGATGTGAATCCAGCTAAAGAAGCAGTCATCATCACCGAGGCGACAGAAGTCATCTTCAATCCTGAGGCAGTAACTGAAGTCAAGGAAGATAAACTGCCTGATGTATCCTACGAAGATATTGGCGGGCTTGACGAAGAGTTGAAAAAAATCCGTGAAATGGTCGAGCTTCCCCTCAAGCATCCTGAGATCTTTGAGCGTTTGGGAATCGAGCCGCCGAAAGGAGTCCTCTTGCATGGCCCTCCCGGTACTGGTAAGACATTGCTTGCAAAAGCAGTCGCGAATGAGACACAATCAAACTTTACAGTCATCAATGGCCCAGAGATCATGAGCAAGTATTACGGGCAATCCGAAGAAAATCTGCGTAAGAAATTTGAAGAAGCAGAAAAAAACGCTCCGGCAATCATTTTCATCGATGAGATTGATGCGATCGCATCCAAGCGTGAAGAGACCCATGGCGAAGTTGAGAAACGTGTTGTCGCACAATTGCTTGCAATCATGGACGGATTGAAATCTCGTGGACGAGTAATCGTCATCGCTGCTTCAAACATCCCGAATGCGCTTGACCCTGCGCTACGCAGGCCCGGCAGGTTTGATCGCGAGATAGAGATTGGAGTCCCGCGCAAAGAGGGAAGACTTGCAGTACTCAAGATCCACACGCGTGGAATGCCGCTGCTCACCAAGGACAACCTGAAGGATTTAAGGGAGCGTGATAAGGAACTCGACGAAAAAAAGATTGTCGATCTTGACCGGCTTGCAGAGATCACTTATGGATTTGTCGGCGCAGATCTTGCCGCACTTTCCAAAGAGGCTGCAATGGTGGTATTGCGCAAAGTCCTTTCAGACATGCAGCTCCAGAATGATGAACCACTCTCTGAAGAGATTCTCGAAAAATTAGTCATTACCAATGATGATTTTTATGAAGCATTAAAGACAGTGCGTCCATCTGCACTGCGCGAAGTCCTCATCGAAAAACCCACAACCAAGTGGGATGATGTCGGTGGGCTCACGGATGCAAAACAGGAATTACAGGAAGCTGTGGAATGGCCGCTTCAGAACAGGGGCGCATTCACGCGGCTTGGCATAAAGCCGCCAGTCGGAGTATTGCTCTACGGTCCGCCGGGAACCGGTAAGACGCTTCTTGCAAAGGCAGTCGCGAACGAATCAAAAGCAAATTTTATCCTGGTGAATGGCCCTGAACTCATGTCAAAATGGGTTGGGGAGTCAGAAAAAGCAGTCAGGAAAATTTTTGAGAAGGCGCGACAGGCAAGCCCCTCAATCGTATTCTTCGATGAGATTGACTCGATTGTCCCCAAGCGTGGCGGCGGCAATGGCGACAGCCAGGTGACTGAACGCGTGGTTAACCAGCTCCTCACTGAAATGAATGGATTGCAGGAGATGAAGGATGTGGTGGTCATCGGCGCAACCAACAGGCCTGACCTTCTGGATTCAGCACTCCTGCGCCCTGGACGATTCGATCGCCTGGTGCTTGTCGGTGTTCCTGATGCAAAGGCACGCAAGGAAATATTCAAGGTGCATATCAAGGATATGCCGACTGCAAAAGATTTCAAGATTGATGAACTCATCTCAAAATCTGAAGGATATGTGGGCGCAGATATTGAGGCAGTCTGCAGGGAGGCTGCAATGCTTGCACTGCGCGATGACATGAATGTCAAGGATGTCAAGATGAAATACTTCCTTGAGGCATTAAAGAAGGTCAAGCCATCAACATCCAAGGAAATCGAGACCATGTATGCCGAGTTCCAGAATCAGTTCAGAAAGACCCGCTCTGAAGAGATGAAAAAAGACATGCCGAATTATTTCGGGTAAACTTTTGTCTGGATGATGTTTGATGACTCACTTTATAGTTTAGGATAAAACACTATAATCTTCGGATGGCAGACCGCGGCAGGAATGGCAGTTCCCGGTGCAATCACATGTCATACGGTTTTGCATTCTTGTAGGGTCTCTGGATCTGTTCAATGCTCTTGAAAGAATGGGGATTTTTTGTTTCTGTCATACCAATAATGTATCGGTTCCCCACCATGTTTGTCTCGACAAGCGTGTACTGTTTGTCATGGATATGGAATCGGGTATTGTTCTCATTCGGGAAGTTACCCGGCACTGCAATCTGGATATGACTCTTGTAATAGACGAGAAATAAGTCAGGATCGATTTGCATTGCAAGTGAGGCGAAAAGTGTACTCTTGCCACTGCAGTCTGATTTCTTGTCTGTTATGATGCTATATGCAGTACGCAATTCGTCATCGTCATGATCATAGGACGTATCAAACGTCACTGTGCCACTCACGTAATCAAGCAGTGCCTGTAATTTCTCCTCTTTTGATCGGGCATTTCTCGTAAGGTGCTTCACCAATCTTTCAAGTAGCGAGTCCTTTCCTGCAACCCAGAGCGCATGATTTGCAGAATGCGTCATGTTAAGTTCATCAAAATAATAATTGTAATATCCTTGGCGTTCAACTGCGCGTTCAGCAATTGCTTCATGCGTAATGGCGTGCATCAGGGATGGATCGATGGCATCTATACGCGCGGCGAAAACTGCATCGCGGTAACTGCTGTTTTCTACACGCATCTCCTTTTTTTGTTGTCGCATTGCGGCGTGTGTATGCTCTTGCGCCGGATCGCGTGGTAACGATGTATTGCATGAATACAGGATTCCAGAAATAGCAACCGCGGAAAACGCATGACTTAATGAATGTAATCTCCAAAAACCACCACGCATCACCATTTCCTGAAAACACTCTTATTTAAAGTTTATTTTTTTAAGTGTTTGGCATCGCTGTTGTCGGTTGCTGTCGTTGAGTAAACTTTATAATATCTTCCTCATTGTAGTGCATTGATGCAACACGTCAAACTCCATCTCGATCATGAGATTCTCGAAGGACTCCTCGTCAAGGAAGATGAGAAACATATCACGATAAAACTCTCCAGCGGATATAATGTCGGTGTTGCAAAACATGCAGTCAAACAAACAGAAGTGATCGGCGAGCACCAGCCTCTGATCGCCGAGAAAAAGCCTGCACTCCATCAGGACAAGCATTTGCCGCAGGTTCTTATCCTGCACACAGGCGGAACCATTGCTTCAAAGGTCGATTATGCGACAGGCGCAGTAACGCCGCGATTCGATCCTGAGGAATTGCTCAGTCTCTTTCCGGAAATAAAAGATATTGCTGCAATCGAGAGCAGACTGTTCCGGAACATGGCAAGCGATGATATGCGCTTTAGCCATTATAATCTCATTGCGCACGAAATCAAAAAAGAATTAGGACAGCACCCGCAACTCAAGGGTATTATCATTACCCAAGGGACTGACACTATTCATTATACTGCAGCAGCATTAGGATTCATCTTCGAGCATCTTCCTATCCCTGTTGTTATTGTCGGCTCGCAGCGCAGCAGTGACCGCGGATCAAGCGATGCTGCAATCAATCTCATCAGTGCAGTATCATTTATTGCAAACACCTCACTCTCCGGAGTCTTTATTTGCATGCATGAATCAATGAGTGATGATGCGTGCAGCATTATCGGAGGGTTTAATGCAAAAAAACTGCATTCCTCGCGCAGGGATGCATTCAAGCCAGTGAACCGCGCGGCAATTGCGCGCATCAATTATCCTACTCGAGAGATTGCATACCTTGCAGAATATCCGCAGACTGTGCTGAACAGTCCGGGAACATTGACGCTTCATCTCTTTGATGAGCAGTTGAAGATCGGAATCATCATCAGCCATCCTAATATGTTTGCAGCAGAGATCGAGCCATTCCTGAAAGGATTTGATGGCGCAGTGCTCGAAGGGACTGGTCTGTGCCATTTTCCGATCAATGAGATTGATGAATTCACGACAGAACATACAAAAATCAGGGGCGCGCTTGCGGCGCTTGCAAAAAAGATCCCTGTGGTCATGAGCCTGCAGACTGTTGCCGGAAGCGTAAACATGAATGTCTATCGACCCGGCAGGGCGCTTATTGAGATGGGAATCATCGGAAACCACAGCTCGCTCATCACAGAGACTGCATTCATCAAACTTGCATGGCTTCTCTCCCAAAAGCTTGACCCGCAGGAATATTTCATGAAGGATCTGCGGGGTGAATTTGCAGGATCCAGCGCTGAGTAAGTGCTCACGCATTATTTTTTTGCGACCACGGTATAAAACTCGACTTCTTTTGGAGTATACTTTTCCTTATAATCGCCGAAGATTTTAATATTGCGGAATCCTGCGTCACGTACCAGATCGCTGAGTTCCTCAACCATCAACGGATAGAGGACAAGATCATAATAATTCTTGCTGGCGTTATGGATATATCTCATGACGATCATGTCTTGCGCGACATACGCCGGTTTGATATGTATCTTATCTGTCCCTTTGTATACGCCGCGCCCTTTGTTCTGAAAATTTCCACTGATGATTTCCTGATAATTGCGGGTGTCAATAAGGAGTGTGCCTTCGGGTTTTGTGATTGCAAAGAAATTTTCTACAGATTTTTTTCGGTCAGACGGCTTAAACAGGTAAGTGAGCGAATTTCCTAAGTTGAATACGACATCGAATTCATTGGAGAAATGCTGATCAAGTTCTCTCCAATCATATCGCGTGATGGTGAGTGAAAGATTCATCTCTGCTGCTTCTTTCAGGGAATGTTGTATAAGGTTTTCATCTATATCGTTTGATGTGACATGCGCTACCCCTGCACGCTTGAGCCCGAGCGAAGCATATCCTGAACCTAGTGATGCATCAAATATCTTTTTTGTTTTTATATCTGCTACTTGGCTCATGATGAATGGCGTTTCTGCCGCAATCCGTTTTTCTCTGTCAGAAAAATCACACATGATTTCGTATAATCTTGTTTCATCTAACTGTATTTCTTTATCAAGGGTCTTTTCTATTTTTTCTAGCCGTTCCCATTGCTCGTTATTCAATTGTTCTTTGACATATTGCGCATATTCGCTGTTTGGTCCATTCATAGTATCACCTGTTAATATTCACCATTACGTATTCACTCCTAAGTATTAACAGTCATATAAATTATTTCATCTATTTTTCTGTCAAAAAGAAAACATTTATAAGATATTTCTCCGATATACAGATAAATGGTATACAAACTAGATTTGAAAGATAAAAGAATCCTCAAAGAACTCGACTTCAATGCGCGACAAAGCTACTCTGAGCTCGCCAAAAACGTAGGGCTCAGTAAGCAAGGTGTGGAATATCGGGTCCAGCAGCTTATCAAAAAAGGGATCATCACCCGATTTTATCCAGTCATCAATGTCCCAAAACTCGGATATTTCTATTGCCGGGTCTCAATCACCTGGAAGAATATTGGGCCTGAAGAATTACAGAAAATCTATGATGATGTAAACAATGATTCAAGAATTTTTTGGGTGTTTGAATCCCAGGGCGATTTCGATTTCTTTTTCGGACTCTGGTGCCGGACACTTACGGATTTCCACTACTTTATCGATGAATTCATGGCAAAATATTCACGCTATGTAAAATCAAGAGTGGAAAACATCGCAACTGACGTCGTCCATTACGAGCATCGTTATCTTCTGGGCAGGACTGCGACACAGGAGATTCATATCGCAGAGTCGCCAGTCAGGATAGCAATCGATGAACTCGATAAGCAGATACTTGCCCTTCTTGCAGAGGATGCTCGAATATCTTTAGTGGTACTCGGTCAAAAACTCAAGGAGCATCCTAAGACCATTGCGTATCGCATCCAGCGCATGGAAAAGCAGAAACTGATCGAGGGATATCGCATCGGTATTGATCATAACCTCTTGGGATATACGTATTATAAGATTTTTCTGAACATCAGCGATTTTAGCCATCAGGATTTGCGTAAATTGAAGGAGTTCATCAAGAATCATCCTGCAACAATCTATCTTATCGAAGGCATCAATCTTCATGGCGATCTGGATTTCGAGATGATGATCAAGGATAATCAGGAATTATTCAATTTCATCAAAATCCTCAGAAAAGAATTCCCTAAAATCGTCGGCAATTACCAGACTGCGATATTTATGGACACATTAAAAGTGAGATATCTGCCGTTCTAGTTCTCAAAGTCATAATAAAAAAATAAAAAATACTGCATAACTTTGCAAACTTATCCACTGATTCTACATTTATCGATTTTTATGCAGTAGCGGTGGTATTGGCGCTTGCTTCAATATGCGTACCTGCCGTAAGGAAACTGTACCATGGCCGCTGGACGTTTATCACTGCACCGTTTTCTGCATCAATATGTGCAGTCACATGCTCCTTAATGGGGATGATGAGCAATAATTTTGCATTCTCTTCTCCCTGAACTGCATAGACTGGCCTGCCATTGTCAACCTTGAGTTCGATACCGCCGAATGTTGCGTTGAGGACCTCGCGTGCACGGATTGATGCTTCTGCGGGAAGCACCTTGATATTCTTATTTCCATTCACTGTCTTGACTGCAAGACCGTTTTGGTCGCTTACCAGTGTTTCGCGGGTTTGCGCGCTTACATTCTCATCTGAAATATATGTAAGCAGTTTATTCTTGTCTGTTGCGATTGCAACCGCTGCATGCCCCTCGACAGGAATCTCGATTCCTTCCTGAAGGTTTCCGCCGCCAAGCTTGACGACCTGCCCATCAGTGCTCTTTGCAGTGAGCGATTCATCGCCGGGTGAGATAGTTATCTCAGATGCGCTGACTGTTGTCTTGCCCTCTGACTCAATCTTGTACTCGTTGTTATCCTTGTTGACCACAATCTTTGGGCAGAGACATCCCTCATCTGTTGCCCGGCATCCCTGAGGGCAATTATAATCTGTAGTGCTTGTGGTATTTTTTTCAATGTCTTTTTCTGGAGTGTATGTCTTCAACTTGAATGATGCCCGCGTAGTTGTGATGTCCTTGACTTCAAGCCAATAATCGCCTTTCACATTGATCCTGCCTTCCTCACGAATGACGTAACTGCTTGTTTGTGATCCTGCGGCGCTTGATTCAGTAACAGTCACATTTGCAGCATTCTTAATCTGGCAACCTGACGTATTATCAATCGCGTTTACACACTCTCCAACACCGAGCAATGTATTATATGTTACGGTGATATTGGTGCCTGCGGTTTGCGTTGTATAACTCTCACCAACTGCAAGGTCAAAACTTGCAAGCGTCTTTTCATCAACACCCGCATTTGTTGTTGTAGTTATAGTGGTTGCGGCAGTCTTCTGTTCTTGTGGGTGATCGGTGGTTGTCGTTTCTGTATTCGTAGTTCCTGTTGTTGTACTCGTTACCTGTACCCCTCCGGTATTGGTTTCTGTGTTTGTTGTTGAAGTTACGCTGGTACTCTCTTTTCCATTGGTACTTTCCTTTCCAGCGCTTGCTGTGACTCCCACACCAAGTGTGGTGCTTTCCTCAGCTGCAAGTGCAATACTTGCACCGACAAGCAAAACGATTGCAAGCAATCCATATACCATTACCATTCTGAATTTATTACTATTACTCTTTTTCCTGAATGTATTTTCCTTTTTCATACTCTCCCTCCGCATGCCCTGCATGTAACACTTTTCATAAAGACCATTACGCATGCCCAATATATAATATTTGGGTGGTCCAAAAAATCCGGAAAAGGCCGTTTTTTGGTCCAATTTGAATTTAACAACCTATTTTTTGGCCAAATTCGCTTTAGAAGATTATCTGTCTATCTTGATTTGAACCAGTCTGTAAATGTGACCTTTTTGAGTTTGCCGATGCGTTCAATTTCGATAATATGCTTCTGTTCCAGGCTCTCAAGAATCCGCGCAAGCGAGGTCTTCGGGATTTTTGCACCATACACAATCATTGCCTGTGAAACATGTTTCTTGCCTTCCTGGAATTCCCCAAGCATATAACGCACAACAACCTGTTCCTTTCTACCCAGGGCTCTGATGATACCGTCCTTGACTGATTGCGCTGCATGTACTGCGGGTGTTGTTTCTGCGCTCTTCTCTTTTTCTGGAATGTTTTTGCGGATGCGTGCAACGCGTGCGTTATGGCTTTTTTTTGATCCTGCGTTTGTGCGAACTTTGTTTGCTGGGCGAGACTTTCGGTACTGTGTGTATCCGTAGCCGCCGACAAATATGATGATAAGCAGTATCACGCCGATAAGCCAGTAATTTATTGGTTGGACGTGGTACCCTTCTAGTCGCACCTCGATTGTATTTTTTGATCCTCTGTTAACATTAATGGATTGATGCGCAATCACGTTATTGACTGCGGCGCGAATTACACACTCCCCAACCGGGAGCGTATCTGCATCAACAATCCCGAATGTATCAGTCCTAAAATATCCTTGTTGTCCATAATTTTTTGTACAATCAATGCGTACTGGCGCATTCGGAACCGGCATATGATCAGTATCAACAACGGAAACCGCAACAGCGCCTATAGGAAGCACCTGCACTGAGACATCAGTCAGATTGCTGCTTGCGTAGAATGATGCAGATCCCGAATAGTCAACCCCCGGAGTACGGGAGTCATCAATAGAGATTGCAAGCAAGGTATAGCCCGGCAACACTTCTATAGCGAGGTTTTGCACGAACATTACCTGATTGGTTACAGTATTGTTCGTTTCTGTATTAGTGAGCGTATAGGTCATTGTTGCATCGGTTGGCGCACTTGCAAGCGGGAATTGGAGATGTATGGTTGTTTGCAGGGGCGCTTGCGCAGTCGTGCTTGCGGCTGTGAAGAGCATTGCGAGTATGATAAGAATCGCTGCAGGAATCACCCTCATGGTATCAGAACATGCGGTAGCATATAAATAGTTTATGGTGTGACGTCCTAGACTATTCCCGTGGGTTCGCGCTAGCTGCGATCGTAATATTCGTTGAAATTATATCCCTGTCCTTTGAGGTAATCGATGAGCTGGTGATCGTTGGTTCCGACATAGATGTTGATGTCTGTACCTGGAAAGAGATGCTGATATTTTTTCCTTGTGGTAATATACCAGATTGCCCCGAGCATGATCCCGGGAGAAGTATTGGGGGTGATCCCTGTTATGGTAATCTCTTGGTCTGTTTCCGGTTCTTTTATTTCGTACACACGCAAGGGACTGTAACTGCCGCTGGGAAGCGCAGTCGGGAGCATGAATGTATTTGAAGGCAAATCTTTACCCTCAAGAGTTTTAATCCGTGCATCAGCACTAATCTCAAAGTGATAGATGTTGAATATTTTATCTGCAAATGGGTGCCTGATACGATCGGTAAGCATAGATATAGACTTTGGCTGCATTTTAAAAATCTTTCCAAAACCTATTTAAACATCGCTTTATTCTATACAGAATGGTTGATTACACCACACTCGGACTCAAGGTGGGACTCGAGATTCACCAGCAATTGAATACCAATAAATTATTCTGCGATTGCCCTTGCGAGATCCGCGACGATGCACCTGATAGGATTGTGAAGCGTATACTGCGCGCAGCAGCAGGAGAGACAGGGATAGTCGATGTTGCAGCAAGTGCAGAGATTGAAAAGCAGAAATATTATGTCTATGAATATTATGATGACACAACATGTTTGGTTGAACTTGATGAGGAACCGCCACATGAACTGAATCATGATGCCCTTGGTATTGTACTTCAGCTTGCAGCAATCATGCATTGCGAAGTTGTTGACGAGATCCATGTCATGCGCAAGACTGTTGTTGACGGCTCAAACACCTCAGGATTCCAGCGCACTGCGCTTATCGCGCGGAATGGATTCATTGAATTCGAGTCTGCAGGAAAACTCTGCAAGGTCGATATTGAAACCGTCTGTCTTGAAGAGGATGCAGCGCGCATCATCGCAAAAAATTCTGATCATGACGTTTATCGTCTCGACCGCTTAGGAATCCCGCTTATTGAGATTGCGACAGCGCCAGACATCACGACACCGCAGATGGCTAAGGACTGCGCAGCGCATATCGGGATGCTTCTGCGCAGCACTGGAAAAGTCAAGCGTGGTCTTGGAACAATCCGCCAGGATGTCAATGTCTCGATTGCCGGAGGGACACGTGTCGAGATCAAGGGCGTACAGGATTTACGGATATTGGACCAGGTCGTTATGCTGGAGGTTGAACGGCAGCAAAAGATGATTGCGCTACGAAAAGAAATGAAAGATAGAGGAATCACTAATAATAATTTAGATTCTCCTGATATTCTTTATAATGACTTCACTTACGTTTTTAAAAACACTCCATCTAAATTAGTGCAAAAGGGATTATCACAAGGATTGCGAATATTTGGAAAACCCTATCCTCGTTTTAAAGGACTTTTTGGCTATGAACTTGGACCGAACCGCAGGTTCGGCAGCGAACTCTCTGACCGCATCAAACTCTTTGGATTAAATGGACTCATCCATACTGATGAGGACTTGAATAAATACCCGATTGCCGGAGAGATTCACCAGATCATGTGTGATCTTAATCTTGAACCTTCTGACAGCATGATCTTCATCATCGGAAGTGAGGAGAAGTGCAGGCTTGCATTCAGGAAAATCAATGAGACAATCACGAACTTCATCACTGATGGGCTCTCTAAAGAAGTGCGTAATGCCCGTGATGACGGGACATCAAATTACCTGCGCCCCATGCCGGGGTCAAGCAGGATGTATCCTGAAACTGATGTATTGACAATCATCCCGGATATCTCAACAATTGAGAAACCTGAATTAATCACAGAAAAGATTGCGCGATTCGAAAAAGAGTATGGACTCCCCAAGCAAGTCGCAAAAGAATTAGTGTCTGAGGACGATTTTGAGTCCTATGTAAAACAATTCCCCCAAATCAAGCCACTCATTATTGCAGAGACACTCGTCTCCACACCACTCGATCTTCAAAAGAGATTCAATATTGTTATTGCGCCAAGTCCTGACGTGGTGACACCGGTGTTTAGCGCGCTCAACGGCAGCGACATTGTCTCGAGTTCCATTCCTGAAATATTAAAAGATTATGCAACAGGCAAAGATATCACGGCATCCATCACAAAATTCAAGACAGTCGATGAATCAGAATTAGTAGCGTATATCACAACGACCATCAGTGCGCATCCGCAACTGAACAGCAATGCACTCATGGGAATGGTCATGAAAGAGTATCGTGGAAAATTCTCCGGACAACGGATTCTCAAATTGATCAAGAAATTCAAGGGTGAATGATTACTTTGGACTTAATGCGATGGCAATAAGCATTGTTGCATATTCATCAGGATATTTATCTTGTATATTACAAATCATCTCGTAGTAAGGTATTGCTTCTAATTTCCTAGATGCATAGAAATAGTCATTAGCATACCATTGAAAATTATAATTATTTTTCTTGAATGCGAAAAGTTTTGAGCGGAGTGCCGTTACCGCCGAAGAAAAATCAGGATTAATAACTTGTATAGCGGTCGGTTTATCGCACATTAATAGATAATCATACATATGTATGTCATCTATAAACACTTTTTCTTTCGAGTCCAGTTCAATAGTAAAATGTGGTGTATCATATACTGCTCTATTTTCAAAATCATAAGCGACAGGAGTTGGTGCATGTTTTGTGATTGAAATAATTTTTCTGTCTAATGTCGATGTAGAATGTTTATTAATGATTAGCGAATGATACAAGCTATCTATTTCGTTTATCCCTTTTTCTGCGCGAGTGTACATTTCATTATATGGCCACCGCATCATCTCTTGTATTGTGTTGCGTTTATGTTCGAATTTTTTGTAGAGTGCATATTCACCGCTCCCAACACCGATAAGTATTGCGCTTAGTGCCGCGATTATTGTTAGCCTCTTATTGTTTATATTCATAAATTCTCCCATTTGGTTTATTTATTCTTTAGTTGTTTGTTATCTGGATATAAGTAGCCGATTCCTCCTCCAAACTACCTGCATAAAATAGTCATGACGGATAGAGTTCTTCCAATATTTTTGCAAAGTATTTGTTCATTTCCTCACTCATAAGTTTAAACAAATAGACTATTTATATTTATGTTGTTAGTATAAATAATAACATTTATAATTTAAGAAATCTCGCTTGTTGCAATGGATCTCATCGAGAAACTGAAGCTTGCAGGACTTTCGGGAAATGAGGCAAGAGTCTATCTTGAACTTGTAAAGCATGGCTCGATTCCTGCACGTGATATTGCAAAATCCTTAAGTATGGACAGAACACTTGCGTATCAGGTATTGCATAATCTTATAGATAAAGGATTTGCGCACTACCAGAAAACTGGCGCAAAAACATATTATTCTGCATCAAAACCTGATTTAGTACTTACTACCTTCCGTGAGAAAGCGACACAGATAGAATCAGCAATCCCTGAACTCGTAAAACTTTCTACAATGCAACAAACACCTCGTCCTTCTTCAGAAGCTTACGAGGGGAAACAGGGATTGCGCGTACTCTTTAGCGAATTATCACATGCAAGAGATATACTTATCTTTGGGGCTACAGGGAACAGTTATGACGTCTTAAAATGGGAACTTGGGCATGTAGTCAAATCATTTGAGCTCGCCAAAATCACTGGTCGCATGATCGTAGATCGCACGCTTCAAGGTCATCAGATGACAAAAATTAAAGGATTGAAAATGAGATATGTTACAGATGCTCCTGCGAGTGCGACAACAACAATTTATGGAAACACTGTGGCAATACACACGATTACTGATAAACCTGTAGTCATTATTATCCGCAATAAAGAGATAGCGCAGACCTACAAAAATTATTTTGAATTATTATGGAGGAACGCTAAATGAATCTTGAATCCGGAATATTTTTTGCATTCGGCGCAATGCTCTGCTGGGGTATTGGGGATTTTCTCATCCAACGCTCGACCAGAAAAGTCGGTGACCTGCATGCATTGACATTTATCGGGCTTATCGGAACACTCGGGCTCCTGCCGTTTGCAATCAAAGAATTCCCGCTGCTCTGGAATACAAGCAACATTCTCCTGCTTCTTGCGCTTGGAATTGTTACATTCATCTCTGCAATCTTTAACCTCGAGGCATTAAAGCAGGGAAAACTATCAATCATCGATGTGGTCTTTGAGATAGAATTGCCCATCACTATTGCGCTCAGCCTGATGTTCTTTCGCGAATCACTCACAAGCACAGAGTGGCTTCTTGTTTCACTCATCCTGATCGGGATAATCCTTATTGCAACAAAGTCCTTCAGCCACTGGAAGACGCGGCTTGAACGCGGAGTAGTTGTGGCATTCATCGCTGCAATATTCATGGGACTTGTGAATTTTCTTACTGCATCATCAGCTAAGACAGTCTCCCCACTCATGGCAATCTGGGGATCATGGGTGATATTCACAATCTTCTGCCTTATTGTCATCGCCTATCGCAAAGATTTCCGCGTATTCTTCAGGAATGGTATAGAATATAAATGGCTCCTCTTAGGGATGGGGATATTCGACACCCTTGCATGGATCTGCTATTCATTTGCAGTCTTCAGGAATGAGATCGCAATCATCACAGCAATCACTGAGGCGTATCCTGCAATTGCCCTGTTTCTTGGCGTATGGTTCAATAAAGAAAAAATCCGATGGTACCAGTACCTTGGCGCAGTCCTTGCGCTCGGCGCAAGTTTCATACTGGCATTGACATTATAGGATGATTATGATATTTTTTTGATAATTTCCTATTCTTTCAGCGGGCTCTCGATTCTTGCAAGAGAATGCTCACAACTCTTGCAGATAAATTCAATACCCTGATATGTTGAATGCGTGAGTGGGTCCCTGATGATTATTCCGGTATGTTTTGGGTTGTGGTCTTCAAGCGCCATGAGCCGGAAATCCGGTCTTCGTGCAATGAATTTTTCTTCATAGAAACAATAATGTGCAATAATCTGTATACCCCTCAAGTCTTGACGTATCCGACCGTAGCACCCTATTTCGTCAGGGATTCTTGATTCAGCAATTCCTGAAAGTGTAAGAATTGTTTTATCCGGTATCCAGATGTTTTTGAATTCGAGATGATCATTCAGGTGTACAATCTCATTATCATATCCTTTCTCTTTCGGCCAGTATTTTCGCAGCTCTCCCAAGTTATAGAATTGCTGTTGCTTGAGAATAAGATTGTTCCATATGTCTTCCCAATACTTTTTCTCTGCAGTCCAATAATCAAATTCTGGTGCAATATTCATGGTTTCACCTGCTGTTTGGTCATTATGCTATACTCTTTGTCCACGAATAAAGCAGATGCGGGCACTGATTGCATTTGAAATCAATCCCGCGGTAATGCTGTGTGGGCCGGTCGTTTTTACGCGCAGTCATCTTTGGACTTCCGCCGATGATTTTGTCTTCCACTAAACAATCATATGCGATGTTCTTATATCTTGTCGGATCTGCCCGGTATGCTGCAAGATATGTTTTGACATGGGAGTTCATCATTGATGAATGGGCAAATTCATCCATGGTGCTGTTTTTGAGTTCAGGAATGAATCGCGGATCTTTTGCGAGCGCTTCTTCAAGAGCTGTTGTATCTGTAAATTCCTGCCCCAGAAATGTAGTATCCCATCGCATGAGCTCGAATTCAATATCTGCGTCTAGACTGCTTTTTGGTGGAAGCATTTTTTCCTCTCTCAACCCCTTACTGACGCTCATATAATCTGCAATATTTATAAATTTATTCACTCAGGAATAAATACTTTTATGCTGCTTAATTTGCATTGCACAAAACTTATAAATAAGGGATTGTTCGCAGCAGTAGGAAAAAACGATAATCACTATCGATTCTACAGGTGAAATGATGGCAAAAGATATGAAGAAAACTGATGTAAAAAAATCTACAGTGAAACAGGTGGTTTCTGCAAAAAAGACTGCGGGAACTAAGATGGTCTACTTCTTTGATGAAGGCAAAAAAGAGATGCGTGAACTCCTCGGCGGCAAGGGCGCAAACCTTGCAGAGATGACTGGTCTTGGAATCCCAGTTCCTCAAGGATTCACTATCACGACAGAGGTCTGCGCATTGTATTATGAGAATAACAGGAAAGTTCCCGTAGGGCTCAAGGCGCAGGTTGATGCGAATGTCGCGCGATTGGAAAAGACCATGAATGCAAGATTCGGCGATAAGACCAATCCTCTTTTGGTCTCTGTCCGCTCAGGAGCCGCAGCATCACTTCCTGGAATGATGGATACCATCCTCAATCTCGGAATCAATGACGAGGTTGTGCAGGCGCTCATCAAAAAGACCGGCAATGAGCGATTTGCTTACGATACATATCGCAGGTTCATCCAGATGTTTGGTGATGTCGTCATGGGTGTTCCCCACCACGACTTTGAGCATGAGATCCAAAAGATCAAGGACAAGCGAAAAGTCCATCATGATATCGACCTTACTGCTGCAGACTTCAAGGAACTCATCGCAAATTATAAGGCATTGGTCCAGAAAGTCACGAAAAAATCATTCCCGCAGGACCCGCGCGTGCAACTCGACATGGCAATCGAGGCAGTATTCGGTTCATGGAACAATAATCGCGCAATCGCCTACAGGCAACTGAACGATATCACTGGCCTTAAAGGCACTGCAGTCAATGTCCAATCCATGGTCTTTGGAAACATGGGACAGACTTCAGGGACAGGCGTATGCTTTTCACGCAATCCTTCGACTGGAGAGAACAAATTCTACGGCGAGTACCTCATGAATGCGCAGGGTGAGGATGTTGTTGCAGGAATAAGGACACCGCTTTCAATCCAGGAACTCGAAAAACAGAATCCGCGGGTCTACAAACAGCTTGTGGACATCAAGAACAAACTTGAGCAGCATTTTACTGATATGCAGGATATGGAATTCACCATCCAGGAAGGCAAGCTCTACATCCTGCAGACCCGCAACGGCAAGAGGACTGCTGCAGCAGCTGTCAGGATCGCTGTTGAAATGGTCAAGGAAAAACTTATTGACAAAAAAACTGCAATCTTACGTGTCGAGCCGAATCAACTCGATCAATTGCTGCACAAGCAGATTGATCCCCAGGCTAAGGCAAAAGCAGAACTCATTGCAAAGGGCCTTCCGGCAAGCCCAGGCGCTGCAGTCGGAAAGATTGTCTTTACTGCTGAACATGCTGAGGAAGCAGCAAAAACAGACAAGGTCATCCTCGTGCGGACAGAGACAAGCCCTGAAGATCTTATCGGAATGAATGTGAGTCAGGGAATCCTTACTTCGCGCGGCGGAATGACAAGCCATGCAGCAGTTGTTGCGCGTGGCATGGGCAAGTGCTGCGTCTCAGGATGCCAGGACATTAAGGTCGATGAAAAGGCAAAGACACTCACTGTCGCCGCAAAAAAATTAGTCCTTAAAGAATTTGATGATATTACGCTTGATGGATCGACTGGCGAAGTGTTCAAGGGATCATTAAATCTCGTCGAGCCGGGCCTTTCAGGGAATTTTGCAACGCTCATGCAATGGGCTGATGAATTCCGGACATTGAAGATCCGGACAAATGCAGATGTCCCCCGTGATGCAAAAGTGGCGCGAGGATTCGGTGCAGAAGGAATAGGCCTCTGCAGAACAGAGCATATGTTCTTTGAGGGTGATCGGATCAAGGCGATGCGCGAAATGATCCTTGCTTCAAACCTCGAGCAGCGCAAGAAGGCACTTGCAAAACTCTTGCCGTACCAGAAATCAGATTTCAAGGGACTCCTCAAGGAAATGGCTGGACTTCCGGTAACTATCCGATTGCTTGACCCGCCGCTCCACGAATTCCTCCCCAAGGAAAAGAAGGATATTGATGATCTTGCAAAGGAGATGAAAGTTCCTGCACAACGTATCATTGAGATTTCTGAACACTTGCATGAAGTCAATCCCATGCTCGGACATCGTGGATGCCGCCTCGGGATAACTTACCCGGAAATAACAGAGATGCAGGTCCAGGCAATCATGGAAGCGGCATGTGAACTCGTCAAGGAAAAAGTTGACGCAAAGCCGGAAATCATGGTACCGCTCGTCGGAAACATCACAGAATTACAGCACCAGAAAGCGATCATCAAAAAAGTCGCTGAGGAGACTATTGCAAAATACAAGGTCAAGGTCGATTATATGATCGGAACAATGATTGAGGTTCCGCGTGCAGCACTCACTGCTGACGCGATTGCGACAGAGGCAGAATTCTTCTCATTCGGAACAAATGATCTCACGCAGATGACACTCGGATTCTCGCGTGATGACATCGGAAAATTCCTTCCTGAATACCTGAAGAAGAATCTTCTTGAGAAGGACCCATTCGCAGTCTTGGACCAGACCGGCGTCGGACAATTAGTCCAGATGGCAGTCGAGAAAGGCAGAAAAACGCGGCCAAACATCAAACTCGGGATCTGTGGAGAGCACGGCGGAGAGCCAAGCTCAGTTGCATTCTGCCACAAGGTTGGCCTGAACTATGTCTCCTGCTCGCCATACCGCGTACCGATCGCACGTCTTGCAGCAGCACATGCAGCAATAAAGCAAACGAAGAAATAATGATAGAACAATCAATCTCTTAATGTATCCTTTTTTTTACGATTTTCTTCTGTTTTTTATAGTTTTTTTCTAATTATAATTTTAATAGTAATATCATATTACGATTTTATGATCTATATATCATCTTTTATAGTATCATACTATGAAGTATCATACTACAGGCGATATATAATCATCACCTTTATTAATTATTGATATCACTACACTGCCATGTCACTCACCCGTAATCTGGAAAAGGCCAAAGATGCATATCTTAATAATGATGTGCAAGCATCGAAAACAGCGCACACGACATGTTCTTCTGAACAGCATCAAAAATCAGGCCAGTACCTGAAGAGTGCGGTCTATGGCGGACTCGACGGAACAATTACAACCTTTGCAGTTGTTGCAGGAGTCGCAGGAGCTGCCCTCTCTGCAAATGTCGTTCTCATCATGGGATTTGCAAATCTTATCGGTGATGGACTCTCTATGGCGATCGGCGATTATCTGAGCACCAAATCCGAGCGGGAATACCATAAGGCAGAGCGCAGACGCGAAACCTGGGAGTTCGAGAATTATCCTGCAGGGGAAAAAACCGAGATGGTCGAGATCTACATGCAGAAGGGATACGCGAAAAAAGAGGCCGAGGATATTGTCGCGCGCATGGCACAAAATAAGGAAGCGTTTGTCGATGTCATGATGGTTGAAGAGCTCGGCATCATGGAGTCAGACGAATCGCCAGTCAAGAATGCACTCGTCACATTTGGATCATTTCTCCTTTTCGGATTCATCCCTGTCCTTGCGTTTGTTCTGGCATTATGGATAGGGGTAGCATTCAATGCATTTCTTGTCGCTTCGTTGCTCACGGCGCTCACGCTTTTTGCGCTTGGCGCATTCAAGACTAAGGTGACTGGAAAGAATTGGTTCTATTCGGGTTTTGAGATGCTTCTTGTCGGAGGAATCGCTGCAGGAGCCGCATACGGCATTGGCGCACTGGTTGCGCATCTCGTGTGATCATAGCGTAATGACTCTATATACCGTCAACTTTAAATATCGCTATTCTTCTATGATAGTATCATATATGGCGAGGTTTGATCATGGCACAGAAAAAAACCAAACAACAGAAAAATACGGCGCAGAAGAAAGTCTATGTCTCCTCAATCCGTGAAGTGAATTGGGTGCTCTGCCTAGTGATGTCCATCATTTTTGGATGGTTTGGCGTTGACCGGTTCATCATGGGAAAAGTAGGGACTGGACTGCTCAAATTATTCACCATCGGCGGACTGGGTATCTGGTGGATTGTCGATATTATTCTTATCGCAACCAAGTATCAGTTCAAGGATATTGCGTGGAGCTGAAAAAATCTCGGAGGGAACATTATGGGAAAACTAATCCGTGAATTCAAGGAGTTTCTTGAGGAATACAAGGTCATAGGTTTAGCTGTTGCATTCATCATCGGTGCAGCACTCACAGCACTTGTGCAGGCATTGGTCAATTTTATTATCATGCCGATTATCACGCCATTCATCCCTGGCGGCGGATGGAAGGATGCAACATTTAGCGCTGGACCGATAGTTATCAGTTGGGGCGCATTCCTTGCAGCACTCATCAATTTTATCATCATTGCATTCGTCGTATTCCTTATCGCAAAATATATGTTTAAGGAAGAGAAGGTCGCAAAGAAGTAAACGATGGTTGCGTTCGCATAGTATTTTTTTCTTTTTTATTCTTTATCTTCTATGATATCTTTCAATTTCTTTTTTTAGGTCCAGATACATCGCTGCCCAGAGCATGCGGGTCTCTGCAGCAAAGAATGGCGAGGAGTAAGGCTTTTTGTTGCGGGTATAGACCTCGATGAATGCGTGATGCGCTGCGATGAGTTGCGTATACTGATGCAATGCATCCTGCGCAGAACTTGGCGCAATCATTGCAAGCACCTTGATATATGGCATGGCAAGAAATGTCCAGTGTGCATCCGCTTCCCAACCTTGGACAAAAAATTCCTGCCAGATGAATTTTCCTGATCCCTTCCCTTTCTCATATCGCAAGGGGAATGGTTGGTCAAGCCCGCCATTCTGGATTGCCTTTATTGACTGTCGCATCATCTGTCGATCAGTAATGACAGAAAGCCAATACGGAAAGACATTGCAGTGCGCGGTGAGCGTATCATCATCAGGACTATTCCTGAAATAATTTCCATTCCAATAATATTTGAGAAGATTTTTTTGCAACGGGTATTTTTTGAGGGTATTGACAAGAACTGTTTTACTCATCATCCTGTTGATTTTTTCAATCTCAGAAGAGAGCATGCATGCCATGATCATATCATAACATGATGCATATACAATTGCATGATCGCGCATGCCTGAGAACTGGGCGCGCCGTACAATTCCGCGACTCTCATCAATGACTTTCTGCTCAAACTTTGCGATTTCAGCATTCAGGAATGCATGATATGCTACAATAATCTTGCGCGCTTTGGCGATCCGCAGGCTCCTGAAAAAATATGCTACGCTATCCGGACTGTAGATATCAGGGAAGTTGATGCATTTTCCTTTTGGCGTGATAAGAACAGTGATTGCGCCCTGCGCGCGATACTTTGCTGCAGCATACTCGAGTGTTTTGATAACCCGCTGCGCGTGTCCTATATTGCAGAGCGCCTCTGCGCACATACCAAAATCCCGCGCATAGAACTCTGGGTAATTCGAATCTTTTTTTGCGCTGGTCTGGAAATACTGCTTTTCCGCATTCCAGCAGTCATCAATAATCGCATTGCAGATAGTATGGTCTGTTCCGGGATATTTTTCGAATCCCGCACAGGCTACGCGCATCTTCCTTTTGAACATGCGCAGTCCTTCGGTGATGAGTGCAGGATTCATTTGTTCTTGTGCGTCTCGCTTGAGATGATCTCTTCAATTTTTTCGATGATGCGCGCATTCCCCTCAGGATTGTAGGTTGCAAGGCGCGCGGCATACTGCTCGATGCGTGCGATGAATCGCGTTATGCCGGCGTGTGTCGCACTGTCCTGTATATCCCCATATCCCAGTCTTTTGATTTCAAGTGCATTGAGAATCTGCTCGAACTGCCCCTTGATGGGGATACAAAGGATCGGTTTGTGCAGGGATATTGCTTCTGAGACAAAAGTAAACCCCCCATTTGCAATGCACGCCTTGCATTCACGGAACTCCTTAAAGAATCGGTCCTGATTGAATTTGCGATAGGTGATATGATCCTCAACTGCCTCCTTGTTGAATCCGTAGACGATGAATTTCTCATCGATCTTTTGCAATGCACGGATGAGCTTGGTATTGGTGCTTGAGGTCTGATAGACGAGAATATACTCTTTTGTTGCAGTCTTTGCAACGATGATCTCTTTGCGCAGCACCGGCGGATAGAGGAAGGTGTTCTGGAATCGGACAGGCTCATAGAAAAACGTAGTGATGAGATGATAATCGATATTGGTGCACCAGAGTCCGACAATAATCCTGGCTTTGTGATAATCGCGAGCATATTTTGCAGGGACACGATATTTGAGATGGGTTACGGCATGGACATTGCAGAGGCAGATGCTCGGGATGCGCAGCAGCGTACTGACGACCGTGATTGCATTCTCAAAATCCGTGATGATGATTACAGGTTTGAATCGTTTGACCAGGGTATAGAGTGTAGTGAAATTGTCCTTGCTGTGCCTGAAGACGATGTTGAGAAATTTTCTTGCAGTGTCGATATCATCGACAGTATTGTCTCGGTACTGGATGGGCGGACCGATGATTGCAGTCACGTCCTTGAATTCTCTTTTGAGCACTTCATACCCGCGCCTGCTGCTGACCACAATCTTTACCTTGTGCTTCTTCTGCAGTTCCCGGATGATGACTGAACTCCGGACGACATGACCCATGCCTTCGCCGGTGATGGAGTAGACGATGCGTGCCATGGTGATTGATTATTAGTTTTTTCTCTTTTATTCGCCTGTTCTTTTCTTCCGTTCAATAATGGTCCGTTTCTCCTGATATTTTTTCTCGACAATCTTTGCAGGACTGAACCCGAATATCGCAAGCAGGATCATACCGATCACTCCCCACGCGAGATCCTTGATGCGAACCAGAAATGCAAGCGCGACTGCAGCGCTGCCTGATATGCCGATGATTGCAAACGCTGAGACCTGTCCTGCCTCAAGGACGCCGACTGCCATAGGGATTGGAAAGAGGACTGCCATTCCGATGAATGAGATGATGAAGAATAATTCGACATATCCGAGATGGAGTCCAAGAAGCGTTGTTGCAAGCTTGTACTCAGCGAACATGACTGCCCAGGAAAATATGCTGATTGCCATGCTGACCATAAATGCTTTCTTGTCATTCTTGTAGAAATCGATCATGATCAGTTCGATCTCTTCAATCTTATGCTCGAGTTTGATGATGGTCTGATTCTTAATCCTGTTCAGTCCCGATATCTGGAAGAGTCGTAGAAAGAAGTGCCGATTGGTGAGCATCCGGTAATAGAATATCCCGACGATTGTGACAAAGAGGATTGCGCCAACAATAAGAAATATCTTAAGGCCGATAGGGACAACATAGTGGAGCATGACAAGGATTGCGCCGATGATAAAGAGCAACCCTGATGTGGTGGTGTCGATGATCTTGTCGATCATGACTGTTGAGAGCGCCTTGGTGAACTCTGCACCATGCTCTCCGAGGAGCGCTGCCTGGGTCGGTTCCCCGCCGACGCGCGGACCGGGTGTAAAAAAATTGATTGCAGTCCCAATGATGCGATAATAGAATAATCGGAGGAATGGCACTTTTATTTCCCGCGAGCGCAGGATGACGTCCCAGCGCCAGGTGAGGACAATAAAGATGCAGGTGACTGCAATGATATAGAGCAGGAGCGTCGTGGGATTGAAATTTTTATAGACATTAATGATTGCCCGCAGACCATATCCCTTGACGATCACGTACATTGCGGCAAGTCCAATGACTAGGAAGAATATCGTGAAAAAGTTTCTCCAGTTGATTTTCATGCCATAGAGCGAAGAGGAACTGCTTTTTTAAAGGTATCGAAAGAACTATTCTACGGGCGTGCGAGGATTTGAACCCCGGACCTACAGCTTGCTTCTATACCAATAGAAGGCTGTCGCGCTATCCAAGCTGCGCTACACGCCCATGAATTCTTTGAAGACGCATATCGTATTTAAAGTTGATTATTTCCTTAGCTGTGTCGAAATCATCATTGCCATCAAAGGATGAGCGGATATTCATCACTCATCACATGCTTAGGGAATTGAATTAAACAAAGAATTTGTTTAACTTCCTGAAAATCTTTAATTTTTTTGACAATAGAACTGAGCATATCGAATGTTCTTTCTGGTTTGAGCGAATAGATGGCAACCGGAGTGAAGCGAGGATGATTTCGACATAGCTTATTTCCTTTCTGTTCTTTTTACGGGATAAATAATTTGTTTTGGTTTTGTACGTATTGCATAAGACGTCTACACTAGATTTATGTACTTACTATGTAAGTATTTTTTAAATTTTATTTATACGAATACTTAAAATCATTACTACTTACATCGTAAGTATTCTTCTTTTGAGGAGTATGGTGGCTATCATGCAGCGGTCTCTGGTCATTACTGTTTCCTAATTTTCTTTTGAACTCTTCTTAGTTGCGATTATCCGAGAATTCTCAACACTGGTATCGACAACCTTGTTTTGCGCGTACAATTCCTCAAGGATATCCCATGCATGCTCGCGCGTATCATGATCACCATGCTTGATGAAATGATACAGCCGATCAATCTTTTCTTGATGGCTCACTAATTCTTCAACCTCTTCAAGGATATCCTTTCGGTCCTTGGATATTGGGGACGGTGCATCCGCAACATCGGATTCGAGATTCATTTTCGCCTCCGAAGATCTTTCTTCAATATGTCTAGTGCAAGAGTATAGATTTGATGCATTCCAGATTTTGTGTCAATACGATGAAAATCTGGCTTCCAGACAAGATCCGCAAGAGAATCACTGACGACGAACATTGCAGCCATTTCGATATGATGGTACTGCGCTACTGCAAAGAGCGCTGATGCCTCCATCTCGACAGTAAGTACACCCTGTTTTTGGTATTGTTTTACTTCTGCGACAGTCTCGCGATAAGGTGCGTCTATAGTCCATGACGTACCCTTTTTGTAATAGAGATTTTTTTTACGAAGGTATGACTCAATTTTTGTTGTTAATGTTTGTGAAGGATAAGCATATTTTGAGGATTTAAGATAATGGAATGACGTTCCTTCGTCGCGAATGGCGCGAGTACATAACACCAAATCCCCTGGTTTGATCGCGTGTTGCAGTGTTCCGGCAGTGCCAATTGCAATATACGCTTTGGTGCCTAATGCAATCGATTCTTCGATAGCAGTTACAATAGCAGGACTTCCAATACCTGTATTCCCAAGAATCCCAATTTGATTCTGTGATTCCTTAAGAAGATATAATTTTCCTCCAAATGCATTATGTTCACTAATTCGGTGATGTTCCTTGACATAATCCATCAATGAATCGCTATAGCAAATAATAATTGCTTTTGGAGCACGAACAAACGGAACCCTCCTGTTTTTTTTCATATATTGTAAGAATTTTTTTGCAGTAAAAAAGGAATCTCTTACGTGTTTGTTCTTATAGTTCGGCAACACCCTTTATTTGAGTAATGCGTCTATATAAATCTATCCCTCAATACGTTAGAATATTTCCGGAGCACGAACCCAAAAGTTTAAATACTGCGGTGTTATACTTATAGCATGAACTCAGTAAAGCAATCAGGTCCCAGCACAAACCCTTGTGCTGATTCAGTTCATCACGCGTTCTGATTATCTTAGATTATGCACTATTCAAAATTCTATCAATAAATGGTCTTTTATAGCAAATATTACGACTACATGCTTTTCTATACACGCATTGCCACGCTCACAATGCAGTGATACCATAAGTGTTTCCAGAGATATTTGTGATTGCTTTGACTATGTTAAGGTTCGCCCGGTGGTAATGCTCTGGACTGCAATAATTGCTCAGATGATCAATGTCGTGCGTCGTATAGTGGCAGTACACAGGACTGTGGATCCTGTAGCCCGGGTCCGATTCCCGGCGCGTGACCGTAAATCCCGTATAACGCAATGGAGGACTAAAAAATGAAAGAAGAAGAAAACATTAAAAGAACCATCGCAGCTACAGATTTTGAGGCTAAGGCATCACTGAATGCTGGTCCAGTTCACTTACTTAATAACTAAAGATATTGTTGAAACAATAGAACAACAAATTCAAAATACGCTTTCAAGTAATGCTCAAAATCGTCTACGCTTACTTGAAGAAGAATTTCTTAAAAAATTTTGGACGTTCATTCCTGGCACTATTGATAAACGGATAATTTCTGCACAAGAATTGCGAAAAGAATTATCCTATATCACTAAGACAATTCCTTTTGTAAGCCTCGACAGAATTTATTTTTTAGAAGCAGACGCATACCTCGATATTACTCGCATCACTAATCCAGAGACATATTCGGCTTCGCTCGGTCCCCGTCCAGGAGCTAAAACCATTAACGAACAAATCGAAGAGATAAAAAAATATGACCGGATCATGCTTGGTGATGTAGGGGCATTTGAAGGAAATACTATTATAGATATCACCACGCAAATCGAACGTGCCGGAATACGTGTTGAAAATATTATCCTTGGATGCGTGGGAAGGGATGCGCGAACAAAAATTGAATTGATAAAACCACTCACTGCGCTTTATACCTTCGCGTTCTATGAATGGATTGAACTTCGAGATCTGTTCGGTATTGATGGGCGAAAAACAGAGAACTCTGCTTACATCCCATACTGGAATAATTTAAGATCATGGGCGAGTATTGAAGAAAAGAATATCGCACAGGTGGAGCAACTTTGCAGAGAGGCGTATGCACAAACAATCGCTGTTTTACGTAATGAAGAAATCCAAAAAATAAGACTATCAGGGGTGGAACGATGAGTATCACTATTATTTCATCGTTTGCAGAAGATCGGTTTATGGATACGGGAAGGGTTGCGGAGGGTGGACCTGCATTTTTTATTACCCAATTCTGCCAGAAGAATATGATTCCGTACAATCTTATCACAGGAACGAAGGGGATTGTAGCGATAGAACAAAAGAATGATCAAGAGAAGGGGTATATTACTCGAGCAGGAAAAATCATACTTCCTCAAAAAAAGGGTATGTCTTGCGTACTTATCTCTACACTGTTAGATGAATTTCCTCTCCAGCCATGCGGCGTATGGTGTTGTGTAGATATTCAAGGGTATGTCCGAGATAAAGATAATACTGGATTTAAAAAAGTGTATGATAATCCGGCGCTCGAGCAATGTGCAGTCGTTAAAGGCACTGCTGAAGAATTGTCTTATATCTCTACAGATCGTTTGAAAAAAATACCTCTTGTTCTCAAAACTGAAGGTTCTCGCGGGTTTTCAATCATAACAAGAACAAAGGAATATGTTTTTTGGAGTAAACCTATAATGACGCAGGACACCATCGGGGCAGGAGATACGCTTTTTGCTGCATTTTGCACAAAATATTATGCCAATAAAAATATTGTTGAGAGTGCGCAATACGCGCAGCAAAGTGTCGAAGCGTTTCTCGGAACAAAAATTCGCCCTTTGCTACAGATAGGTGTTATGGGATCAGCTGCAGATTTAGCATATCCAAGAGAACTCAGGATATTTGCTGAACAAGTTGGTGAGCTGCTGGCAAAAAAGGGATGTATTACCGTATATGGTGCAGAAAAAGATAGTGATTCGTTATCAACCGCTGCTGCGCGGGGGGCAAAAAAATCTGGTGGAAAAACCGTAGGAGTGACATATGGGAGAGGAAAAGAAATTTATGATAAAAAATCCGCAGACATTATAATTGTTACCGGCAGCGATCGTGGTGGCGGAAGGGAATTCGTACTTGTCAATAGTTGCGATGCCATTATCGCAATCAGCGGCGGGTCGGGGACACTGACTGAACTTGCTATAGGATACCAATCGAATATTCCATTGATATGCGTTACCGGCGTTGATGGTTGGAGTGGTAAGATCGCAGGAACATTTATTGATGAACGTAAACGTGTCCAATGCCTGAAAGCCGAAACTCCTGAAGAGGCAGTAAGATTAGCAATCGTAGAAGCAAATAAAAAAATAAATAGTGGCATTCAACAAACTATTTAAACAAACAACACAAGGTGATATCATGACAATCGAGATGGCAAAAGGCGTCCGGGATTTTGCGCCTGAAGATAAAATAATCCGTGAAAAACTCATCACGACACTGACCAGTATCTTCCAAAGATACGGCTACTCTCCTCTGGAAACTCCCTCAATCGAGCGGCTTGACACACTCACGGCAAAATTTGCTGCAGGGATCGAAAGCGATGCCGCAAAGGAAATATTCAAACTCTCAGACCAGGGCAATCGTGAATTGGGATTGCGATTTGACCTCACTGTACCCTTCTCGAGGTTTGTGGCGTCAAATCCAAACCTGAAGATGCCATTCAAACGCTATGAGATCGGCAGGGTCTTTCGCGATGGCCCGATAAAACTGGGGCGTTACCGTGAATTCTGGCAGTGCGATGTCGATGTGACGGGAGTGAAATCAGTAAAAGCAGAGGCAGAACTCATCCTTCTTGCACTCGACGCATTCCGTGAATTGAATCTTGACGCATACATCGAAGTGAATAACCGGAAATTACTGTACGGCATCATGGACAACTATGATATCGCACATGAGGCACGCGAGGGAATCATCATCGCATTCGACAAGCTGAAAAAGCAGGGACTTGCAGCAGTGCAGAAGGAACTTGCAGAGAAGAATTACTGCGAATATACTATCGGAAGTATGAGTGATGTATTTACCATGGAAGGGACAACCGAGCAATTATTTGAAAAGCTTGAGCCGCTCTGCACGAGCGATCTGGGAAGAGAAGGACTTTCTGAACTCAAAGAATTGTTCTCTTATCTCAAATTTGTCCAGTCAGGAAAGGTGCGGCTCAACATCGGACTTGCGCGCGGACTCTCGTATTATACCGGGACAGTCTTTGAAGGATTTCTTGTCGAGAGCAAAGTGACCTCCAGCATCTGCGGCGGCGGGCGCTATGATAATATGATCGGGATGTTTGCAAGCAATAACAGGGATTACCCTGCAGTGGGGATATCATTTGGGCTTGAACCTATCACTGACGCATTGCGACTATCCCATCCTGTCGAGCAGAAAACAGTGACTGAACTCTATCTTATCCCCATCAAGACATTCACTGAATCGCTTGCCATTGCAAAAGCGCTGCGTGATGCAGGACTCTGCGTTGACATCGATTTAATGGAACGAGGGATATCAAAGAATCTCGACTACGCAAACAGCAACAAGATACCCTTTGTCGGATTCATCGGCGATAGCGAACTCGCAGAGCAGAAAATCAAGATCAAGAACATGAAGACCGGCTCAGAGAAGCTTGCAACACTCGATGAAGTCTATGCGATTGTAAGGAATGAATTGTGAAGGATGGATAACGCAAAACATTAATCGGGATTATTCCATGCTTGCGCCTGTTCGATGATCCCTTGCGGATAGCGCAATCTGATGTCAGTGATTTCTCCCGCATCATTCTTTACCGCGCGAGGAATCGGCATGAGATACGCGATTGTTGCAGGATAATTGATGGCGCGTGACCGCGCAACAATCTCATCGCGCAGCTTCAGATCAAAATATATCGCGTATTTCTCGACAAGTGCCTTGATTGCCGCATAATCCCCTTCAGACTTGATGCGCTGCAACTCTGCAAGAAGCACTCCGACGTGTTCGTGCATCTTTTCATAATCGATGATGCGCGGATAGGTCTTTTTATCCTGAACATAAAATTCCACGACCCCCTTTTCGCGAAGGTAGCTGATGATGAGGTGCGTCGCGCGATGATGATCCTCATGGATCTCATCTTCTCCCACAAAAGTGCGCATGATGAGCAGGTCGCGGAGTGTGTACGCCAGATACTCTGATTTTGCAACATCACGCGATTGCATGATGCCTTTTTCTATGAGGAGCGGGTTCCAGATATGCCAGAGCATGCATAGCTCTGCACGCGCCTCTTCCAGTGTCGAGTAATGCTCGCGCAAATGATCCCGCGGATCCCCGGCGAGTGACTTGCTTGCAGTCCCCGCGCCATGGCCGACGACTTCGTGGAGTCCGACACTGAGCAGTTCGCGTGTCGCCATATGCTGCTCGAGAAGCGCGCGATCATCTGCTGATGCGACAAATTCATGCATGATTCTCTTGAACAATGCGCTTCGCGAAGCGTAGAGGACATTGGTGATGATGATATTTTTGCTGCCATGCTTGTCGCGGATCCATTGCGCATTCGGTAGGTTGACGCCTGCCCAGGAATACGGTCCTGCGCCGCCAGTACCGATGAGTTGGACTATCGCGTTTGCGACAGGGATAGTGTTCCACTTTTTCTTGTAGGCATTGTCCCACGGTGCAGTGTCTTCTAGTGACTGCGCAAGCGATGCCAGTGCAGTGATAGTCTGCGTCGCGTGTTCATCACGATAATAGACGACTGCCTCAAAGAGTCCTTTCATGCCGCGCGCATCACGGTATTCCTCGATAAAACCAAGGATCATGTCTGCAACAGGATTAGTGTGCAGCCACGCAATATTATAATCATCACATAGTTTTGCAGTGCCTTCCTCGAAATATTGGATGAGGAGCTTCAATGATTTTGTCTGTTCAGGCGCGGCATACGGCAATGCTGCACGCAGATGCAAAACAACTGCTGCAAGTTCTTTGGCGTACAATCCTGCTGTCGCGCGATCATTTCCGCAGCGCCAGATCTTTTCTACAATGCGGCCATGCTGCATCGTCACCGTGCTATTATTAGGATTCTGATCCTTAAATCCCTCAAGATCCTTTAAGGTGACGCCGTCATAATAGGTATTGCAGCTCTCAGTGATGATGTCCCCGGTCTTCGGATTCTTCTGCGTCATCATCGGTTCGAATGCAGGGTTAAAGATGATATCATCATACTGCTTCTTGTAATCTGCCTCTTGCAGTCGCGGTGCATGTTCAGCAATAACTGCGAGCACTTCTTCAAGCTCCTGACGGGTAAACTTTGGCAGGAATTTTACCCCACTCCAGAAATCATGATTGCCATGGTTGATGCAAAGTTTTTTTGCATACTCCAAAATTTTTGGATAGATCTCAGGATATATTTTTTTGAGAAGATCTTCATGTGCGATAATTTTGAGAAGGAATGCAGTGATATCCATGCCGCGTCTTGAATGCTGTCGGTACGTGATACGGTCTCCTGCAATTGCCGCATTCCAGAGATGATACAGAAAAACCTTTTCCTGTAGTGGAAGATTCTCAAACTCAGGAATCGGAAGACGAAGTACTGCAATATCGTCGATGCGATCGATGATCTCCGGAGGAGGCTGATCGGTTTTCTGATGATGCGCGGGATGAGTCATACTATGATAAGACTGTCGGAGTTTTATATAGTTTGCGCAGCAGGCGCAAATATTATGTAGTGTTATCGTATCTCCTCATGGTTTTTCCATAAAATATTTATATCCCATATCGGTGTGATGGATGAAGGTGATTGCTGATGAGGATCGATATACGTGACGGATTTGATACAAAAGCCGAAGGGCTTGTTCTCGGATTATTCAATGATGATAAACTATTCCCGCAAAATCCTGAACTTGCAGCAGAAGTGAAGCAGGCGATGGACAAGAAAATTTTTGAGACAGAATTCGGCAAGACCTACCAGACAAGGATAACTAATGGACTCTATCGCCGGATACTGGTCGTCGGACTTGGAAAAAAAGAGGAATTGACGCTCGATCGTGTCCGTAGGGCACTTGCAAAATTAGCCGCATTCTCCCGCGAACACAAATTCGAGGCAGTGACCACAGATTTACTTGAGCTCATCATTGCCGCAAAGAAGCTTGACATTAAGGATGCTGCGCGCGCAGCAGCTGAAGGTATCATCCTTGCGTCTTATGGATTCAAGAAGTATGTCAATGATGAGAAGAAAAAGAACAATACGCTCAAGGAAGTCTCACTCAAGGTCTCTGGCGACAAGACTGCAATCATCGCTGGGCTCAAGGAAGGAGAGATCATTGCAAACGCGACAAATTACGTCAAGGACATTGTCAATGAACCGGCAAATGTCGTCAATCCCGAATACCTGGAAAATGAGGCGCGGATGCTTGCAAAAAATAAGAGCATTAAATTGCAGGTACTCCACAAGAAAGATCTTGAAAAAGAGGGGCTCGGTGCGTTCCTCGGCGTGAGTCATGGCAGCGATCATGAACCGCGACTCATCATACTCCAATATAATAATAATCCTAAAGAAAAGCCAACCGCAATAGTCGGCAAGGGAATCACCTTTGACTCCGGCGGTTATGACATCAAGCCCGCAGGACAATTTGCAGACATGAAATGCGATATGTCGGGTGCAGGCGCAGTGCTGGGAACAATCCGGACTGCAAGCATGCTGAATCTCAAGCGCAACATCATCGGCGTCATCCCTGCAACAGAGAACCTCATCAACGGGCACGCGCAAAAACCAGGGGACATTGTTACTGCATACAATGGCAAGACCATTGAGATCGAAAACACTGATGCAGAAGGAAGATTGATCCTTGCAGATGCCATATCCTATGTCGAAAAAAACTATGTGCCGGAAACCATCATCGATCTTGCAACACTTACCGGTGCATGCGTTGTAGCACTCGGATATTATGCATCAGGGATTATGAGCAACAATGAGCACCTCTCACGCGAACTTGTCGATGCAGGATTCAAAAGTTATGATCGCGTCTGGCCGCTTCCATTCTTCGAAGAATACCAGGATAATATGGATGGGGACATCTCTGACTTAAAGAACATGTCAGTTAAAGGCAAAGGGCGCGAGGCCGGCGCAATCACTGCCGCAGTATTCCTCTCAAAATTCGTCGACAAGGCAAAATGGGCGCATATCGACATCGCAGGACCTGCATTCCTTGCAGAAGCAAAGGATTACAACCAGAAATATGCGAGCGGCGCAGGCGTGCGGTTATTGACGTATTATCTGATGAAATAACTATCAAAATATTCGTAGTATTATAACATAGAATATTGCGCAACTTTGGTGAGCATGTTCGCGTACATCTCGCGATTCTCGGCGGCGAGCGTCTCGCTCTGATCCAAAATCTTTATCGATACGTCGTATGTTTTTGTGATATCTTTGATACGCTCTTCTAATACCGTATCATGTCGCTTCAGTTCGTAGAGCCAATGGGTTGTGATAGTGTGCAGTGCGTGTGTCTCATTGAGCCATAATCTGCCAAGATTCTTGTCAGGAAATATTTTTCGTTTCAGAAAGATATCAACATACCCCTGGTTATCAGGGATCGGCGCCTTCTTGTACGACGATGGTTTTACGCAATATTTTTTATTTGTAATAGTTGAGGCGACATCTGCAGATGATGGCAACTGATCAGTGATGTCCATAGCGCACCTCATGAATCATCAAAACGTGTTACAGAGATATTTAAATATTTCTTTTTGAGATACTCCTGTTTGACTGTATCTCATCTATCCCATCATGATCCAGCGATTCTGGACGTGTGGAAGTTGCGATGATATGAGTTGATGACCGATAACTATAAATAATGCAGGAAAAATAAGAGAGCATGAATGTTATTGACGTAATAAAAAAAAGAAGAAGCATCAGGACATTTACAGATAAAGAAGTTTCCCGTAAGTTACTGCAAGAGCTTATCGATGCTGCGCGGCTCGCCCATTCAGGGAATAATGCGCAGCCCTGGAGGTATAAGATTATCACTCGCGATGATGAGAAGAACTTGCTTAAGACGCACAAGATATTCAAACAAAGTTTTGTCTACAATGCGCCAGTCATTATCCTTTGTTGCAGCGATCCGGCAGTCTATCCGCAGGAAAAATTCGATAAGGATTATGACAGTTCGAATGCATTTCGCGCAGTGCGTGACCTGAGTCTTTCTGCACAGAATCTTGTCTTACGCGCAACAGAGCTTGGGCTTGGGACATGCTATGTAGGATGGATGAATAAAACCAAAATAAAAAAACTATTCAATCTTCCTGGGCGATACATTGTTCCTTATGTCATTACTGTCGGCTATGCAAAGATCAATCCGCCAGAGCATAAGAAGAAAAGGAGTGAAGAGATTATTCTAACATAGGTCTAGTCGCAACATTTAAATATCCTCATTTAATCTTCTCAGATATACTACAGGCATTATCGCAATTGTTCGCGTGATATGCATTTGCTTAGCAGGCTCACATCGCAATGATGATTGATTGTGTGTCGAGTTATTTGTGATCATTTCGTTCAATCGAAGGTTCGCTAGCTGCTCAACAAATTGACAAGAACAAAAAGCGCAGATCTTTTGCAATCACATTATGCCCGAAATGTATGGAGTTGCAATGGTATTATCTGAAAAGAACTGGTCCAAAGAATCTGAAACAACTATTTTTACTGAATGGAAAACCACCAAGCGCTACGCGTTCAACCCGCATTCTCAAAAGCGTGTCTACTCGATCGATACGCCTCCACCCTATGTCAATACGCCAATCCATATCGGTCAGGCGACAACGTACGTCTTCATGGACATGTTTGCGCGATTCCAGCGCATGACCGGCCATGAGATCCTATTCCCGCTCGGTCTAGACAGAAATGGCCTGCCTATTGAGATGGCTGCAGAAAAAGAGTTCAAGGTCAAACTCACTGACACCCCGCGCGAGGAATTCATCGCGCTCTGCAACAAAGTTCTCGAGAAATCATCACTTGCCTCTGTCGAATCATTCCTCAGGCTCGGGATTGGGTTCAATTCCTGGGAAAAAAACGATGAGATCGGGAGCGTCTATGAGACTGACAGCCCTGAATACCGCTCGCTCACGCAGGAGACATTCATTGACCTCTGGCACAAGGGACTCATCTATGAGGATTATCGGACCAACAATTGGTGCCCGGGATGCCAGACTACACTAGCAGATGCAGAGATTGATTATAGCGAACTCCCCTCATTCTTCAATGATATCAAATTCAAGGTCAAAGAGACGGGTGAGGAAATCATTATCGGGACAACACGACCAGAACTTATCTGCACCTGCGAGATGATCTGCTACAATCCTGAAGATGAACGCTACAAGCATCTTGAGGGAAAGAATGCAGTGACGCCAATCTTTGAAAAAGTGGTGCCTATCAAGGCTGATCCTGTGGCGCAGATGGATAAGGGTACTGGCCTTATGATGATGTGCTCATTTGGTGATGTGACTGACATCAGGTTCTTTCGCGACAACGGGCTCAAGTCAACAATTGCCATAAACAAAGACGGGACCATGAACGAGCATGCAGGATTTTTGAAAGGATTAAAGGTCAAGGATGCGCAAAAGGCGCTTATTGTGCAGTTGCAGGAAAAAGGGCTTCTGGTCAAGCAGTCACGGATCAAGCATCGCACACCTATCTGCGAGCGCTCAAAAGATCCTATAGAATTCATCGGAATGAAAGAGCTTTATCTCAAGCAATTGGAATATCGGGAAGAGATGCTGCGCATTGCTGAACAGTCACACTTCTATGCTCCGGAATCACGCAAGATACTCATTGATTGGATCAATTCCATAGCAATAGATTGGCCAATCTCGAGGCGCAGGTATTATGCGACAGAAATACCCTTATGGTATTGCGCAAGCTGCAATCACCCGGTTGTCCCAAAAAAAGGGCCCTATTATAGACCTTGGAAGCAGAAATGCCCGATTGATGCATGCCCTGCATGCGGCGGAAAAGAATTCATTGGCGAGGAGCGTGTCTTTGACACCTGGTTTGACAGCTCAATTAGTCCACTCTATATCCTCAAATACTCGCGGGATGACGCATTCTTCAAAAAGAACAGTCCCTGCAGCCTCAGACCCCAGGGCAAGGAGATCATCAGGACATGGCTCTATTATACCTTGCTGAAAGATTATCTCCTTACTGAAAAATGCATCTTCAAGGATGTCTGGATCAATTATCATATTGTTGATGAGAATGGCAAGAAGATGTCCAAATCAGCAGGCAACGGCATTGACCCGCAGGATGTTTTGAACCGGTTCGGCGCAGAACCATTCAGGCTTTGGGCAGCACTTGAAGGAAATCTTGAACGTACAGACTTTAGGTGTTCAATGGAGCGCATTGAAGGTGCAGGAAAAACTATCTCTAAACTATGGAATGTCGCAAAATTCATCTCCATGTTCCCCAAATCCACTGCAGCATCAGAAAAGAGCGTTGAAGCGCACCTCACTGATCTTGACAAGTGGATCCTTAATGGCGTAAACCAACTCGTCATCAAGGCAACAGAACAGTATGCCCGCTATGATTTCCATAACCCTGTGGTGGATATCAGACACTTTATCTGGGAGGAATTTGCATCACAATATATTGAACTGGTAAAGAACAGGGCATACAACCAGAACAATGAATTCACAAAAGAGCAGCAGGATGCAGCAATCTATACCCTCAATCATGTACTTGATGTCCTGCTCAATATTATGGCACCAGTCCTGCCGCTCATCACCTACAGGATATACCATGAACTCCATGGCAAGGATATCCATTTTGAACAGTTTGCAACACCAGGAACGCATTACACTGTGAATCTGACCATCGATGATCTCTCGGCACTGAACAGTTTTATCTGGAAAGCCAAAAAGGACGCCGGAAAGAGCCTAAAAGAAGAAGTAACACTCCTTGTCATCCCTGAACTCTTCAAGCCAATCCAGCACGACATCATCTCAGCACATAATATCAAAAAGCTTGAATTCGGGCAGGAAAAGAGAATAGAATTATAACCCTGCCTGCTGCTCGCTAGTGGTCGTGGAAGTTCGCATTAAAAAGTTTCCAATAATATGGTTGAGTTCATCGATAACCTGCGGATTTTTCCGATAATCGTGCGTCGCATTGATCTCAATGAGTTCTTTGGGATCTGCAGATTGCGCGTAGGCTTCACGAACTTGTTCTGGCTTGACCACAGTGTCTTGTGTTCCTAATACAAAAAGTTTTGGCAGATTGCAATGCGAAAGCGCTTCACGCATGTCATACTGTGCTGAATCTTCAAAAAAACTCAATGGAAGCTCAAATGCCCTTGTTCCGCCACTTGGTATATCACGCAGGGATCTCTCAAAACCCAGAGAGATGGTTTTCTCGCGCGGTTTGCTGGGCGTCGCATGTGACATGATGGCAATAATATGGGTGACACAATTATTCCTGGTCCCTGCAAGCATTGCCATACTCCCACCCCTGCTATGTCCGATAAGCACTGTTGGTCGATTGCCAAAGTGTTCGATAATATCATTGATGGCTGTAAGATAGTTGGTCATGGTATAGTCTTTGATGTCTCCTGGACTTTCCCATGTGCATGGCGGATCAAATGAAAGCGCAAGATATCCCTGAATTGCAAGGTAGTCAACAAGGCGTTGCATATGCGGATAATCCTTGGTATCAAGACGTCCTGGCAAGATTATTGCTAATTGTTTTGCATCGTGATTCCCACGCATATACACCGCAAGTGCGAAATGCGCTGTTTTCATGAATTGCGCCATGATACCGCGAAAATAGGGGCATTATTAAATGTTCCGCAAATGAACTATTTTGAAAATGTGAAGCCAAAACCTGGGGAAATACGCACTCAATCTCTGTTCATACTCATCCTCAAAAAATAATAACCTTTAAATATGCACGCCCGGTCCTGTTTCTACCCCTAAGTTTAGAGGGCATTGTGGAGGGATTGTAATGGATGAAAAGAGTGTTGTTCCAGCAACTGAAGACTCAAGCATTGATCATATCAACAATGCAATAACAAATTCTGATGGACAAAATGAATCGCCGGCAGCAGTAGAAGAGGAGCATGCAGATACTGTTGAGGAAAAACCAGCCCAAAAACCGCAGGCAGAGCGAAAAACGCCTGCACCTGCAGCAAAACGACCTTCAAAGACGCCGGCGCGCGCATCCACCAAGGCTCCTGCAATGGAAAAGAAACAGCCCCTGATGAAAGCAACTACAAAGTCAACTCCTCCTGCAAAGACCCGCAGGCATATCCCTACACCTGCAAGAAATAAAAGTGGTGAGAAAAAAACCAGCGAGAGGAATACTCCCATGAAAGAACGACCTGAAAAAAAATCCATGAAAGCGCACAAGCAAAAGACACAGAAAAGCCTTCTTTGGCTCTGGATAGTTCTGGCAGTCATCCTTGTTGCAGCAATAATCATCCTTGCAATACAATTGCAAAAACCCAAGAGTGTCAGCAACAAGACTGAAAACCCGGTTGCGGCAACAGTCAATGGCGAGCCGATCTATGCCGCAAGAATCGAGCAGCGATTCAATGGACTCAATCCATTCCTGAAAACACTCTACACGCGTGCATTCATCCTGAACCAGACCATCAATGAGGTACTGCTTACTCAAGAGGCCAAAAACGAAGGCATTGTCATTACTGACCTTGATATTACTGATGCGATTGATGGTATCAAGAAATCAAATGGGCTTACTGATCAGCAGTTCAATGATGCGATCGCAAAGCAGAACCTGACTATGGATGATGTCAAAACGCTTATCACCAATCAGCTCTTGATTACGCGGCTTATCAACCAGACCGTCCTTCCCTTAAATAACGTGACTGCAGATGAGATGCGCGCATACTATGAGAACAATAAGACCGCATACACCCTCCCTGAAGAAGTCACTGTACAGCACATCCTCATCTTGATCAAGGATAATGTGACTGATGCGATTGCAAAATCGCAGATTGATGCAGTAGCCGCAAAATTGAATGCGACAAACTTCTGTGATCTTGTCGCTGAATACACTGAGGACACCGGCAGCAAGAATACCTGTGGGGTCTATACATTCAAGCGCGGGGTCATGGTACCTGAATTCGAGAATGCATCATTTGACATGAATATCAACGAGACGCGAACAGTAAAGACCGTGTATGGATGGCACCTGATCAAAAAACTCAATATGACGCCAGAAACAGTCCAGCCATTTGAAGAGGTCGCGCAGGAAGTCAATAAGACGCTCAACGATGCGCAGACCCAGGTCAATTTCGACAACTTCATCGCGCAATTGCGGGCAAAGGCAAATATCAGCATCTACATGTACAATGATGATAACACCACAAACACCACAACGACCACTCCTGTAGATACACAGGCTGTTCGTGTCGAAAACCTTGCAAAGTGCATCACAGGGAAAGGCGCAGTCTTTTACGGCGCTTCCTGGTGCGCGCATTGTGCAAACCAAAAGCAGATCTTTGGCGATGCCATGAAATTTGTCCATTATGTCGAATGTGCTGATGCAAACAATCCTCAGGTGCAGACTGAAGAGTGCAACACTGCAGGGATCACCGGTTATCCGACTTGGATCATCAACAACCAGAGCTATGCAGGCGAGCAGTCGCTTGAACAGCTTGCACAATTGACTGGCTGCACATACTAGGCGCATTACCGCTGGCGCAATTATTTTTTTATTCTTTTATTTTTTATTTACGTTTTCTCTTAATTTTTTCCGCTCAATTTTTTCTCTACACCCTGTTTTATGCCGCTATCCTGCGCGACTACTGCGTTCACAAAGTGTATTCCTTAACGCTTACTCCAACGAAAAGTTTATAAACATCTGGGACTAGGTTTGGATGAAAAAGAGGACTGCCATGGGAATGTTTCAATCACGTAAGAGCGATCTTGCTTCTGGACCTGATGTGCCCATAGACCAGGTCAGCACTATGAGAGCGCAGGGATATACGAATAACCAGATCATCCAATCCCTGCAGCGTGACGGATATACCTCAAGCCAGATCTTTGACGCAATATCACAATCAGAAATGAACGCAAAACAAATGCCGGATTCGCGCATGTCTCCGCTTGCGCAGCAACCTAATAGTATGCAGCAGGCAGAGATGCCGCCACCTCCGCAGCAGATGGCGCCAATGTCACAGATGCCGTCAATGCCTCCGACATTTGCGCAGACACTTGCAAGCAACCAACCCTCAACTGAAGAGATTGTTGAGGCGATCATTGATGAGAAATGGAATGAACTCGTCAAGGACATCAATAAGGTCATTGAATGGAAGCAGCGTGCAGATACAAAGCTTACTGCAATCGAGCAGCAGATGAATGATATGAAAGAGCAATTCGATAAGCTGCACAATGCGATCCTAGGAAAAATTGGTGATTATGACAAGCATATGATGGATGTCGGTGCAGAACTTCAGGCCATGGAAAAAGTCTTTACGAAGATTCTCCCGAATTTTGTTGATAATGTGAATGAGCTTTCCCGCATTACAGAAAATATTAAGGCAGGAAATACTCCCTCTACTCCGGCAGTAGCAACGCCACGCGCATCAAAATCCCCGACTCCGCAGTCATCGACTGTTTCATCTGCAAGAGGCAGACGTGTGAATCTTGAAGATATTGATGATAACCAATAATGAATTCTTTATTGAAGAAATCATCAACACGCCTACAGAAAAAAATATGCGTACTCTCGGTTTAGTCTTCTTTGACTGTCAAGAATAACATTGCAAGAATGACGATGACCATGATCAGGATAAGTCCCAACACCTTAGGATGATAGATGGTATTATACAGGTTCTGGTTGAAGTCCCCGGTGCTTGTGGATCCCGTGGCTACAGTCTGATTATTGACCGTGGTCGTACTGGTCTGCGTTGTGGTGGTCGTATTGACTGCTGCTGATCCTGGTCCCTCCTGAAGACTTTTCTGTCCGAATCCTGCGCCAAGCGAGAAGAGAACAATCACTGCAGTAAAGATCAATATCCAGGTAAGCGCGCCGCCTTCAGTCACTGATTCGCTGATATCCTTCTGGCTTACGCCGAACATGCGCACTGCAAAGAGGATGAAAAAGATGACGAGGATGAGGATGGTGAACCAGGGCATGAATGTCTGGATGACTGCGGTAACACCGCTCGAGAACATGAAGATGAGTCCGATAGAGACTCCGATGATTGCATGCAGTCCTTTTTTTCCTTCACCAAATACCTTGAACACCTCAAGCATTCCGAACACTATGACGAATACCAAAAGAAAGGTAAATACTGAGACAAAATGGCTCAGTATCGAGATGTCAAGAAATGTTGCCATTTTTGGATTATTTCCTCATGACTTCTCCCAATTTGGTAAAGATGTCTTTATCCTTATCGGTTTTGGGTTTATCGGATTTGGTGATGAACCAGATGATGATTGCAAACACGAGTACGACAATGACGAGTCCTTGCGTATCTGAATCACGCAGGAAGCTGAGCCACTCCGGAAGGTTCCACCAACTGGCTGCTGATCCAAAGATGATGACTGTAGCAGCGATTGCAAAAAGGACTGCCCATCCGGCAACACTGGTGCCTGCAAAATTGACTTCTCCGCCAAATACGCCAATGATGAGAAGCATCATGACGACTGCGACAAGGACTGCCGAGACATTGGGCAGTGCAGTATTGATGATGACGACAACATCAGCGCCGTACGGGTATGTCCCTACAACGTGCGGGATAATGACGCCAAGCGCCATGACCAAGGCGATCATTGCATTGAAATTCTTACGAGGGGTCTTTCCGTCGGGTTCAGTGCCAAGAACCTTTGTCTTTTGCAGTACTGCAAATACTATGGTAAAAATCAGGATGAACGGTACAATGACATCAAGTACGCCCATCTGTTCGAGTTGCATCAATCCGTCCTGAAATATTCCCATCATGACCACCTTGTTTGTTGAACAATAACCGTCATACGCCGGTATCTTTATATTTTTATTGCTTTTGCGTCGTTAACACGATCGCATTTCTTGTGTCTAATCTTTTTTATCGTCTTTTTTTGAAGAATCCTTGGTGATAAACACCATGAATCCAATAATGAGGATGACAAAGATGACTGCAGCAACATAACTCTTGTTCCAGTTATCCCTGAGATAATTGTAGAAGAGGTCGAGCCAACCTACGGCATTGAGGAATATTGCAACTATCGCGATTGCAGTCACTGCCATGAATGCGCTTCGCCAGGGACCTTTATCGAGGAAGAACCCTTCCTTGGTCTGCTGGTGGAATGATCCTGCAAGCATGAGAAAAGAGATGAAGAGCATCAGGACAAGAAATATCTGTGAGAGGCTTTTGTTGATGACTGCGACAATCTGGGTTGAGGCAACGACAAAAAATGCCATGACAAACGCGATCATGGCGTTCAGATTCTTCTTGGTTACCTCGGCATCCTTGACTTTTTCTGTCCCTAAAATTTTTGTTTTCTCAAGAATCGCAAAGACAATAGTGAATACTAACAGGAACGGGAGAACAACATCATATATCCCCAATTTTACCAAAAAATCAATGCTTTCACTAAACACACTCATTATCCCTATTTATAAAATAATCAGTATATAAATCTTTTGATTATTATCGGGGATGATTATGCCGGCCGGTGTTTATTCCTCTCGTCTTACGCGCGCTCCCGCAGTTCTTTTTTCAAGACCTTATCATCCTTGTCGAAAAGAAAGTATCCTTCAAGGTTTTTTCCTTTAAGGAAGAGCGGAAGCCAGTACTTATCATCCTGCCACATCTCAGCGTAGGGTATCTTATCGCAGTCAAACCATTGCGGTCGCATCTCCTCGCTCTCAGTCGGTATTCCGTCAAAGGAGTGCGCGCTAAATAAGTGGACTTCAAGTTTCTGCGGGTTGTCCTCGAATTCAAAGAGGATAAATCCGCGCTCTGCAAGTTCATGCGGAATGATGCCGACTTCTTCATGGAGTTCGCGCAGCGCAGCATCGTGGATGGATTCATCCGGAGCGACTTTTCCCCCAAATCCGTTCCAGCGTCCCTGTCCGAACCCGCGCTTTTTCATGCCAAGAAGGATGCGGTGATGATTTGTATCATGGATGATGCAGAGCGTCATGAGCTTGTGCGGGAGAGTTTCAGCCATGTTTATCTGTAACGCGAACCATTCATATATTTTTCTATTGCCCTTATCCTGACCTTAAACCTGTTTTTATGGGAATTATCCTATTTTTATACTGCGTGTCTTCTGCTGTTGCGGTATTTATTTTCCACTACATTTATAATGCGGCTGTTCTTAACAACGACATGGCAACCATCCCACTAACCAAGGAACTTGCGCAATACATCAAGGATGAGGATGCAAAGCGCGAGGAGATCATCACGCAATCGCGCGTCATCCTCAAAGAGAGCAAGTCTGCAATCTACAGCATCCATCGTCGGGAATTTGTAGAGGCAAAAAACCTCTTGGAGAGCGCTCAACGCGCCATTGCAGCACTCCGCAAAATTATTGCAGCCCACCCGCACCTCCAGTATAATCTGGATAATGCGCTGGAAGAATATGCTGAGGCAAAATGCTATTACAGTGTCGAAGTTGATAAGAAGATTCCTTCGTTCCAGGATATTGATGTCGATCCCATCAATTATCTTGCAGCGCTCTCTGATCTCACGGGCGAGCTTGGACGCCGGGCAGTCATCGAGGCAACTGCAAAAAACACTGCGCGCGTAGAAGAATTGCGCGATATCATCGAAGAGGTCCATGGACTGCTGGTAAAGATAGATCTGCGTAATGGCGAACTTCGGAAAAAGAGCGATGCCATCAAGTGGAACCTGCAGAAAGTCGAAGAACTCCTGTATGATTTGAAACGAAAATCTTGAAGGTAACATTACTGTCACTATGTGAGCATCTTAAGACTTCACATCAAGAAATTTCTACAGGATCGTCAAAAATGGAATTTTTGAGCGTGCTCAGAAATTTTCAATTTCTGACATGCAAGTGGTAGAAATTTCCTTTAATGGATCATCAAAATGCGAACGACAGTAATGTCTTTATCTTTAATCCTTACATAACATGAATGTTCAAAAACGATTGGAACGAAACATCGTATTGCAGTATATCATCGCTTCCCTGATGTGGATGCGGTTCTATCTGCCGGTCATCGCATTATTCTACATCGCTTCGCAGGTCAGTGTTGCAGAATTTGCAATCATTCTTGCAGTATTCTCTGCAGTGATACTCGTCTTTGAGATCCCGTCAGGAGTCATCGCGGATTTTTTAGGAAAACGATCAACACTTCTTATTTCACGATTCCTCTACCTTGTCGAATTATATCTTGTCGCATTCCATAATGGGTTCTGGATTTTTCTTGTCGCAAAGATCATCAGCGGGATTGCAGTAAGCCTCACTTCAGGAACAGACAGTGCGCTCCTCTTTGACACGCTCAAGCGATTGGGACGGGAATCCGAGCACAAGAAGATATCAGGACGTGTATACACGATCTCTGCAATCTCCATGGCATGCATGTTCATCGTCGGTGCATACCTTTTCTCGCTCAGCCCAAAACTTCCTGCTATTGTCTCAATCCCGTTTGTCGGCGCAGGATTCATACTCACATTCTTTATTGTTGAACCGACGTCAATCGTCAAAGAATTTACCTTCAGGAATTCCTGGAGACATTTCAAGGACGGATTGCGATTGTTCTGGATGAATCCCTACCTGAAATATCTCGCGTTCTATTCCCTGATCATCGGCACTGCATTCGAGATAGCACTCTCACTCTCCTCGATCTATTATGCCTGGGTGCTCATCCCGGTGTCGCTCATTGGACTACTTGCAAGCATTGGATCGCTCTTTACTGCATTTGCGTCTGCCAAAGCGCATCGCATTGAAGAACGCTTAGGAGAATTCCGCTCGATGATCCTTATTATGGGCGTTGTGCTGCTGGGAATTTTCCTCTTATCATTTGGCGTTCCGTACTGGGGCGCCGCACTCTTCATGCTGCTGCCTTTTATCCAGGGATTCTACACTGTGCTGCTCAATGATTATACCAATAGGCATGTCGGCGATTCACACCGCGTCACTATGCTCTCCATCAATAACATGTTTGATAATATTGGTGTTGCACTGCTCTTTCCGATCATTGGAGCAATCACCAAGGCATACTCATTGCGCGTTTCATTCATTGTCCTTGCAAGTATCATTGCAGTCTATCTTATCGTGCTGCTGATCATATTCTTGCCTGTCATACGCGTATTGCATGATAAAAAGAGAATTTGAAAAAAGGACTGTGTCATAAGATGAACGCTGCAGATAAACGTCTCGACCTTTAGGATTTCAACGTCTCAACTTTAAGAATTTTTTTTTAGAATTTTTTTTCAGAATCTTATAGGAGCAACATATTTTAGCAACATTTAAAAATCCTCGTCTTATCTATATACCATACCCTGGAATAATGCTATCAGATATCAGGGTATTGTTTGATTGAGGTTGATGTATCATGTACCGGACACACACGTGCAATGATCTGCGTGCAGCAGACGAAGGAAAGACAGTCACACTTGCAGGATGGGTGCACACGATACGGTTGCATGGAAGCCTCTGTTTTCTTGACCTGCGCGACCGTTACGGCATTACGCAGATCACTCTTGACACTGAGCAGTTTCCGGAAGTGAAGACGCTGCGCAAGGAATTTGTCATCCAGATCTCAGGAACAGTAAAAAAGAAGCCGACACCGAACGTGAAGCTTGCAACAGGAGAGATTGAAGTCGTTGCAGAAAAATTTGAGGTGCTCAATACCTGCGAAATCCTCCCGCTGGACCTTGAAAATATCCAGGGAACAACAGACGATGTCCGGCTTAAGTATCGTTATCTTGACCTGCGACGCAGTCAGATGCGTGACAATTTTATCCTGCGCCATAAGGCTGCGCAGGCTGCACGCGAGTATCTGAACAGTCAGGATTTTTTGGAGATTGAAACACCACTACTCATCCGCTCAACGCCTGAAGGCGCGCGGGATTATCTCGTCCCCTCGCGGATACATCATGGCGCTGCATACTCGCTTCCGCAATCGCCGCAGATCTACAAACAACTCCTCATGGTCTCAGGATTTGACCGCTATTACCAACTTGCACGCTGTTTGCGCGACGAGGATCTGCGCGCAGACCGCCAGCCGGAATTCACCCAGATCGATATTGAGATGTCCTATGTCCACCAGGATGACGTATTTGCAATCGGTGAAGGACTGGTCAAAAACATCCTCAAAAAAACAATCAATTATGATCTCAAGACTCCCTGGCCGCGCATCACCTACGATGAGGCAATGGCAAAATATGGGATTGATAAGCCGGACATCAGGTTCGAACTATTCCTGCATGACCTTACTGACGCAGTGAAAGGATCGGACTTTGCAGTGTTCAATGCTGCACTCGAGTCAAATGGCAGTGTTATCGGACTTGCAGTTGACAAGGAGTTTACGCGCAAGGAGACTGATGAACTCACTGCAATCGCAAAAATCTATAAGGCAAAAGGTCTTGTGACTTTGCGCGTCAGCGATACCGAAGGAACAATAAAACTTGAAGGAAGTGCTGCAAATCACCTTTCGACTGAAATTCAAAGAAATATTATCAAAGAACTTGGTGCGAAACCAAAGTCGACAATCTTTATTGTTGCAGACGCATTCAAGATCTCCCGCGAGGCAATGGCGTATGTACGCAAGGAACTCGGGCAGCGATTACACTTGTATGATGAAAAAGAATTCGCATTCTGCTGGGTCTATGATTTCCCCTCATTCGAATGGAATCCTGACGAGGAAAAATGGGATCCGGCGCACCACATCTTTACCTCGCCAAAGCTTGAGCATCTGGATTATCTGGAAACCGATCCCGGTAAAGTGCGCGCACTCTGCTATGACATGGTACTCAATGGGATTGAACTTGCATCAGGATCCATCAGGATCAACAGGCGCGATGTCCAATCGCGCGTCATGAATGTCATCGGTTTGACACTTGAGGATGCTGAGCAGAAATTCGGATTTCTCCTCGAAGCATTCAAATATGGCGCCCCGCCCCACGGCGGATTTGCCATAGGATTTGACCGGATTGTGGCGCTCATCTGCGGCACCAATGATATCCGGGAAGTCATCGCTTATCCCAAGAATCGCCAGGGACAAAATCCCATGGATGATTGCCCCTCACCCATGGATGAGAAGGCGCTCAGGGATATTGGACTGAAGATTGAAAAAAAATAAAAAAATCAGATGAGTGGAGTATCATCGCAAACAGCTACCCGGTTATCCAATAGTTTTCTATTGTCGATGATCGCTTTTCTTAAGGAGTCTGCATTTGCATATGAACTTAAAGGATTTGAATAGCCGAAGTCAGCACTCACATGTTTAAACATTCCTGAAGTCGTACTATAACCTGCAAACCAGTCCAGAGGGAATGTCGCGCGAATTGTCCCTGATAATTCACTCAGTTGCGAAGTATCCTGTAGTGTCATGGTGAGTTCCTGTGATGTTGTCTCAAGCGTTATCTTGTAGTTACGCCACACCCCGGTGCCATGATATGCTGTTATTGATTTTGGCTCTGACTTATTGCCGCAACTATACAATTCAGCGATAAGTGCAAGCCCGCATAATGTTTTGTTCAATGGTTTCATGTTATACCTCCACATGCATTTAACATGCATTATTATTACTACTACGGTAGAGTAATTATTATTTAATACTTGTTGCCCCCCTATTAGGTTACAATAATAACATTTAAAAGTCACAGTAGGCAGAGGATAGCATGGAGCAATATCTTCAGGAACTTGGATTTACCGCAGGAGAAGAACGAGTCTATCTCGCATTACTAAGGATCGGACATTCAACAACAGGCGCGATTGCAAAGGAGGCGAATGTTTCGCGATCAAAACTCTACGAGATCCTTGAGAAACTTGCCCGTAAGGGCATTGTCAGCCACTACAAAAAAAACAATGTGGCATATTTTAGCGCGCCGCCGCCGAAAAGGATTCTTGAGTATCTAAAAGAAAAAGAGGAACATATAGAACAGTAACGCAAAGCATTCGAAGAGAAGATTCCACTATTTGAAAACATCTTCGATAAGAAACTGCTTGCGCAGGAAGCAGAAGTATTCGAAGGCATGGAAGGGATAAAGAACGTCCGGGAAATTGCACTTCAGACAATGGCATCCGGAGAAGTCATGTATTATTTTGGCAATTCTGCTTCTAGCCATGAACATGTCCTCGGATACTGGGATGACTGGAATGCGAGGCGTGTAAAAAAAAAGATTCACGCACATATCATTTATAATCAGGATGCAACAACGTTCGGTGAGCGTAGAAAAAAACTTAAATATACAAAAGTGAAATACCTCCCTAAGGCAGGTCCAACGGATGCATGGATTGAAATCTATGGAGATATCGTCGCTATCGCACTTAAGAAAGAGACTCCGATGTCTGTTGTAATCAGAAACAAGCTTGTGGCCCAGAGCTTCAAGACATATTTTGATATATTGTGGAGTGTGTCTGTAGATAACGTGAAGGAATCAAGGTGAAGAAATGAAAGAAGTCGAAATATTATTTTCTGTCGAGAATACAAAAAAAGAATGCATTACTGCACTCAAAAGATTCAAGCTACACGGAAAAATACATATCCGTGATACGTATTATCGACATCCAAAACTCAAATCGTTTAATCCCCGAAACGACCGGTTACTTGAGGTATTCCGCATCCGAGAGAAGGACAAGCATGTAATTCTTACGCATAAAAAAGATTATTATAAAGGCAAAACATGGACGTATTCTGACGAAGAAGAATTGCATGTCCATAATCGTAAACAAGCGCAAAGACTTATTGCTGCTTTAGGATTCAAACCGCTTATCGTAATTGATAATGCGCGGACAGTCTATCTGACGCCCCGGTACGAAATCGTCCTTGAAAAAGTTAGAGGTCTCGGATTATTCCTCGAGATCGAGCGATTGCGTGTGAAAAATTCTGAACGCGTGAATCAGATAAAAGAGGAGATTCGCAAGTTTAGTAGACAACTCGGTTTGCAACTCAAAGAATCAAACGAAGGCAAACCTTCGCTGATGTTAAAAAAGATGAAGAAATAAAAAATTATCATGATGACGCTTTCTTTAAAACTTCTTCTCTGATTTCATAAAATCTTTTTTCATTAAGTATGCTCCCGAATCGCAAAGAAGGTTCACGCGCGACAAGGATAATTTCTTTTTTGAATAGGAGCGCATCTTCACGTGGAGATTGGAATGTGCTATAACTTATTCCGTCACATAATTCGATTGTTTTTAACCGATAGCCTGTTTCGGTTTGTTCTGCAATAATGCGTTCAAGTATACCATCAAATACTATTGCTTCGCGCGGATTTATACCTTGTATTCTGACCCGGTATACGCTTCCCGGATGAATATTAGTACGTTCTTCAAGTTCCGGCATGCGATAAGTATTCGAAATTTCAATTATGGTCATAGTCATCAATCCTTAGAGTATAATGCGAGGAGACTTCTTAATTGCCTGTTCGTAAGTGCATCGATATCGAGCGTCTTCTCGCGTAATTGTTTTTTCAAATCAATCCGTTCATGAATGTCCCTGCGTGCATAAAGGATTTTTTCTCTTCGCAATGAACGGATCTGTGTATATTCCGGAGTATCATTCTCAAACGCATGTTGCAATCTTCTCAACCGATGCAATGGCGCTTCATATAGCAAGATCTGCAAGGTATTTTTTTTATGATATTCTTCCTCAGGGTTTACGTAATGTTCTAAGTTGGATAAACCGTACAAGTTTCCGATAAGTACTGCTAAAAAAGCTACTACTGCGGCAAGTATGATCATAGTGTAATCCTCCACAAAGTATGTCATTTATTAAAACATCCCATCAATATAAATATTATTGCAGAATATTCAATAATTAACCATAAAATATTTAAATATTTGAATATTATTCAATTTTATGAAGCATATCGAATCTAAACTTATTGCACTCCTCAAAGAAGGATATTGTACGCCACAGATTGCGCGTATCGCAAAAAAACTCAAAGAACCCTCAACGACGCTCCAATATAACATTAAGAGATTGGAGAAGGAAGGCGCAATAAAAGAATACAAGGCAATATTCGATTATCAGAAGATCAATGCAGGATTCTGTATCTATGTCCTCATCACGCTTTCACCCGACGAATACGGCAATCCTGAACGGGTAGGTAACGAGTTATGCAAACATCCGGAAATCGAAAGTGTCGATATCATCACCGGCGACTGGGAGATGATACTCAAAGTCCGCACAAAGGACCAAGACGCATATTATGCATTCGTCAAGAACGTTATTTCACGTAAAGGGATCGAAAAGATAAAGACACTCACTTCATTAAAGCAATTGAAAACAGAATTTATCGTATGATCTCATTGATGGATGATCGTCCCCCTAAACTTTTTCCCTTCAAGATAATTAGCAATATTCTCGAGATTGCGCCCGTTCATGATTGCGACCTCGAGCTTTAATTTTTCTGCTTCCCGCGACGCAACAGGATCAAATGGGGTGTTCAATCCCGGATCCCATTTGTCGCCGACAATTTTGCGAAAATCCTTCCAGCTGATTGCGTCAAATCGCTTCGCATCAGGATATTTGCGCGGATCCTTATCATACACATAATCGATGTTGGAGAGATTGATGATTTTTCTGATCTTCAACTGCTTTGCAAGAAGCACTGCATCATGATCAGTGCTGCACCCCGGCTTCCATCCTGCAGCGACAAGTATCTTTTCCTTGAAGGTTATCTTCTTTGTAGGATCGAATTCAATATGCGGGTGCGCGTAGTTGCGAAAGATTGTGCGGATGAGATGCGCGTTGAGCCGCGTGGTGTGGATTCCGATCCAGTCTGCATCTTCAGCATTCAGATCGCCCATTTCCCGGATTGCTTCCTGATAGTTTCGCGCAGTCTTTCCACCACCAGTGATGATGACGAATCGTTCTGGACGCGAGAAGATGAATTTCTTGAACGCCGAAAGAAATACCGCATCAATTTTTTCCGGAACAATAAGCGAGCCGCCAAGGCTGATAATGATTGTTTCCGGTCTTGCTGTCATGACTGAATCACAGTGCAATCACTTTATTAATCTTTTCAAAAATATTCCAAAAACTATTTAATGACAAGACTGGTCCGTACTGCATGGCTGAATCACATTTTCTCCAGATCAGGGAATTATTGGATAAGCGCAAAATCGTATACGAGCATCTCATCCACGAGCATGTTCATCATAGCGAGGATGCAGCAAAGATCCGCGGAACAAACCTGTCCGAGGCAGCAAAGGCGATCATCCTCAAAGTTGAGGCGCGGGACAGATCATTCTCCTTCATCCAGGCAGTCATTTCCGGCGACCAACGGATCGACCTCAAAAAATTGAAGAATCTTCTTGACTCGCGCAATATCTCACTTGCAAGCCCTGATGAAGTCCTGGAAAAGACCGGCTGCACTATTGGAAGCGTTCCGCCATTCGGACAATTATTCGGGCTTTCCGTCTATATGGATGAATCATTGCTCGAAAAACCGCAGATAGTCTTCTCTGCCGGAACACATCATGATTCGATTCTCATGAATCCTGAGGATTATCTCACGGTCGTTGAACCAAAAGTCATTGAGATGAAGAAATAATACTGCCGTGGGCATCGCTATCAAAAATCGTCATATCTATTCTAACAGCAGCATTGCAAGCATGAGTCCTACGCCGACGAGCATAGCAACCAGTTGCCAGGCACTCTTGCGCAGTTCATTCTCTTCGCAGGTATCGCCATGCAATTGCGGGATGAGGTCTGTTCCTGCAATGTAGATGAGGTTTCCTGCAGCAAAGGGGACAAGGAATGCAAAGAGCGTCTCTGTCCGCGCCATAAAGAACCCGAGAAGCGCGCCTGCAATCGCAAAAAGTGCAGTAAGGAAATTGAAGAGGAGCGCTTTTCCGCGCGAGAACCCGCCATGGATGAGAACTCCGAAATTTCCGACTTCATGCGGTATCTCATGGACAAAGACTGCGATTGTTGTCGCGACGCCGACTGCGACATTGACAAAGTAGCTTCCGGCAATGATGAGTCCGTCGATGAAATTATGGACGACATCGCCCAGAAGGTTCATGTAGACGAATGAGGAATGATGATGATGCGTGGATTCTGAGAGATGGCAATGCCGCCAGTGAATGAATTTTTCCACGATAAATGAGAAGAGGATCCCTGCGACAATGTAGACTCCGATAAGCGCGTTGACCCCGCTTCTGAATGCCTCGGGCATGAGATGGATAAAGACATCGCCGAAGAGCGCGCCGACCGCAAAGCTCACAAAATAGAGCCCGATTTTCTCAATGTCTTTTGATTTGAACAAGAAGGTGAATATCCCGATCATTGATGTGATGCTGACGAGAAATACGCTGACAAGGATATAGAGGAGTAGTGTTAATGCGGACGCCATATGATGAGGAGTTTCTGGAGGTTTAAATAGGTAATGGTTTATGTTATGATACACTACTGATGCCATTCTTCGTGCAGTTTCACTTGTTTGCTCAGCCACCAGCCGATGATGAGAAAGACTGCTGCCTGTGCGAGGGCGTAGACAAAGATGCGTAGCGTGATGTCAAAGAAGAATTGCTCAGGAAAAAGCGTGATGAGCAGGGATGTATTTGCAAAGATCCAATTGCCCTGGGGGAAAAACAGGAGATGGAAGAGGATGAATGTCGGGTTAAAATAAAATACTGCGAGCAAGAATATTGCGATAATAAGGATGAGCGCGGCAATTGATCCGATAAGGACCATCCGTGAGAGCAACCGGATGAAATGTATCATGTCTTTTTTGTACCGGATATAGAATCCGATGAGCAGCAGGATGAATATGACGACGCTTCCATAATAGAGTGCATTCATGGTCGAGATGAGTGATTTCACATCCTGCAGATGCGATTGTTCTTCAGGCGTGAAATAGTGCAATGCGTCCTTGCCGCGAAAATACTGGAGCGTGTTTGTCGTGATGTTTTGCGCGATCAATTCTGCATCAGTAGGGGTTGCGGCATAGCCGCGACTGACCATGTTTTGGTATACATTATTCTTTTCGTATTCTGTAGTATAGAATCCCTTATAATAGATCATGATGGAGAATGCACCGAGGATCAGGATAAAAAAGATACAAATCCCACCAAGTAGTGCAAGCGAATTATCGAGCATATGTCGTTTATTTACACGCGATTTTTTCGAATGCTCCGCAGTATGCGAAGGTGTGTGTTTCGAATAGGGGTGTTTCATTAGAGAGAGCGCAGAAACCATGCATGCGCGAGTGTACGCTTAGGTATAATACAGGTTTCCTGTTGATTTCTGTTCCTTGTCTTTTTGCGAATCTTCTTTGTTGACGCGTGGACGATAATTTTCCTCATCACGCCTGAAGGTGATATCAATGCCGGAAAGGAATGTATTCATGCCTTGTTTCATAGTGTAGGGACCAGTCACATGGCCGCTGAGTGCAGGAACACCGTCAAAGACAATGAGCTTATCTGAAAGATAATCAATGAAGAGGAGATCGTGATCGACGATGATCGCGGATTTTCCGGTCGTGAACATCATTTCCTTGATGACTTTGGAGACCATGAGTCGCTGCTCGACATCAAGATAGGCGGATGGCTCATCCATGAGCATGAGATCTGCATCCTGCGAGAGGCAGTGCGCTATTGCAACGCGTTGGAGTTCCCCGCCCGAAAGTTCATTCAATTTGCGCATGAATAAGTCCTTCAGATTCAATGGTCTTATCAGTTGGATTTCATACTTTTGTATTGCGCGTGCGAGAGCCGCCATCACCAATTCTTCCCCACCCTCGAGATATTGCGGCTTGTAGGCAACCTTGAGTTTGAGCGCATTATCCTCTTTGGTCTTCAGCACTCCTGCAAGAATCTTGACAAAAGTTGTTTTTCCGATCCCATTCTGCCCGAGGATTCCCACAACATCTCCTTTATTTATTTCTCCTGATTCTGCAGTCAGATGGAACCTACCCTGCGTATAATCGATGGGCGTCCATTCGGTGAGAGTATTTTCGCGGGTTTGCGGCGCAACAATGGGCGGATTGAATTTTATGGGCTGGTCGCGAAAACGCATATTCTCCTCTTTCAAGAATCCTGAAAGATAGACATTGATGCCATTCTTTGTCGTCTTGACACCAGAGACCACACCATAGACTGATTCATGGCCATACATGAGATGGATCATGTCAGTCATATAATCAAGAATGATGAGATCGTGCTCGATCACCATGACTGCGATTTCAGGGTCACTGGCAAGATTCTTGATGAACCGCGCGATCTTGATGCGCTGCTTGATGTCAAGATAGGATGTTGGCTCGTCAAAGAAATAGACATTGGCTTTTTTGAGGACTGTTGCAGCAATCGCAATCCGCTGGAGTTCCCCGCCCGAGAGTTCGTGCAGTTTGCTCTCAAGGATTTGCGTCAGTTCAAGCTCTTGGATGATGGTTTCGTACTGTTTTTTTTCATCGACCTTTTTGAGAAGTTCGCTCACAGTCCCTGTATATTGTTTGGGGATAAGATCGACCTGTTGGGGCTTATAGGATATTTTTATCTGTCCATCGCGTAATTTTTCGAAATACCCTTGCGCTTCAGTACCCTTGAAGTATGCAATGATTTCCTTGATGTCCCCGTCATGGTCCTTGCCGAAATTGGGTTTTTGGATGTTTGCAAGGATCTTTATTGCAGTGGATTTTCCGATCCCATTGCGCCCGATGATGCCGACGACTTTGCCGAAGATCGGTGTCGGGAGGCTGTAGAGTGCAAATCCGTTCTGTCCGAACCGGTGGATCGGCTCCCGGTCAAGTTCCTGCGGGAGATTGATGATGGTGATTGCGCCAAACGGGCATTTCTTTGGGCAGATGCCGCAGCCGGTGCAGAGTTTTTCATCTATGACTGCCTTCCCATCACTGCCCTTGGTGATGCATTGCTCGCCCATCCGGTTGATTGGGCATAGTCTGGCACAAAGATAGTTCCCGCACTTGTCCGGATGGCACTTTTTTTTGTCAATGACTGCGATTCGCGCCATAAGATTCCAGAAAGAAGAGATGTTTAAAAAGTTAATTGCACAGGTAATGGCGTTAAGGATAATCTTGCCAAGAATATCTTAATACTGTGCGCGCGAAGCATAACTTGGCGTATAGGATCGCTGGTGTTTTGCAGTGATTTCTGGAGAATGATCATCGATCAATGCAAAATCATGGTTGCGCGCATACACTGGCCGCCTTGCGATATGCATGATTGCAGGGATGAGATGCGTATATGCAGAAAGTCCTTCGGCCAGGGAATGGTTCCATGCAATCGAGGACGCGGTCTTTATGATATCCGCAGGCGCATGGAGGCGTTCATAGATCCTGACTGCGTATTCCAGTGAGTGCCGGGTTTTGAGCGTGACGAGTGCATCAGCAGTCTTTTTCATATCAGCGGTCAAAGTGTCATCAATATGCTGCCGCGTTGCCTTGCGGAAATCATACGCATCAATAAATGCCTGCGCGGCAAATTTGTAGGCGTCCCTTCCAAAAATATTCTGGGAATCCTTTGAAGGTGTTTTTTGCGATGCGACGGCATAGAATTGGTGCGCGACAAATTCGAGTTGCGCGCTGATGGCGTTGGCCTCAGAGACAAGAAGCCTCTTTTCCTTGCGTGCGAATACAAGAAGTGCTGATGCAGCGCTTTCATAGGCCTGCAACGCGCCCCAAAGATTCTTGTTCTTGATAAAATAATCGCCGACTGCAGATAATGCCGCATGATCATTCTTGCTCTCCTGCATTGCAGTATAGAGTTCTGCGTTGGAATATGCCCCACCAATGATCTTAAACTTATGGTTGAGTGTATGGATAGGTCCTGAGACTCCCTGATTCTCGAGGGATTTTTTTGTCTTACGGATCTCTTTACCGAGTGTAGAGTACATGATGCCGCCTACTGCTGCGCCTGCAAATTCATCAAGTATTCTTACAGTGGAATCTGATCCGTCTTTCATGATTCATTGGGATAACTTGTGGTTTATATAATTTGTGAAATAGTGCGCAGAATTATTGACCTGCACGCTTATGAGTGTCCGGGAAAAGATACGCCTTTATGCATTCGGCATATACGTGTCGTCGTTCTCCAAACGCAGTCAATCTTATTTCAAGAGTGAGATCCTGCGCTATAGCGTTGATTTTATCTGTGTTACTATACTCTTTATAAGTCAGGATTACAGGAATTTTTTTTTCATGCAAAGCACAAATATGCGGTACGCAGCAGTTATCAGCTTCAGCAGTATGTGGATGCGAGATGATGAGTTGATATTGGTCTATAGGACAATCCGTATGAGATAGGCAGCGCGTAATATCGATAGTCAATTCATCAGTATCAATGAATGGTTCTAATTCGAACTTGACAAGGTCACGAACACTATCCAATGCTTCTAACGATGAAGATTTATCCTGTAATAACACTCTCATTACCACGAAAGAGTGGTCATTTGTTTATAAATTTTGTTTATAATTATATTAACCAGAGAGGCGCCTCGTATTGACGCATACTATTCCAGGATACAATCGCAAGATAATAATACAACCAATAGCTTTTTATACAAAGAATAGCATCAATGAGTGGTGAGTATGATGGATGCTAAAAAAATCGCATTGATTATCGGGATTGCAGTGCTCCTGCCATTATTTATCGGATTATTTGTTGATGCAGTATATACTGAACCGCAATACAATAATTATTGCAATGATTCGCGCTACGTTTATCCGACAGTTCCTGCAAAAGTCGGGGCGAATTGTACGTATGAACCGAATCCATCACAGGATAAATGCTATCAGGACCAGGGCATTGCACGCATGAAATATGATGCAAACGGTTGCGAGCATTTTGATTACTGCGATTACTGCTCAAAGGACTTCAGTACTGCGCAGCAGGAATATAATCGCACCATATTCTTCATCCTTCTCCCCATCGGGCTCATCATTGTCATTCTCGGGATCTATCTTGCCATCGATTATATTGGCGCAGGACTGATGTTTGCAGGACTCATCACAATGTTCTATGCTACATTCAGGTATTTTAGCGATATGAGTAAACTGGTCCGGGCTCTGGTCATCCTCATCGAACTTGCAATCATCATCTGGATTGGCTACAAGAAGATCGACCAGAAGCATGAAGAGGAAAAGAAACAAAAGGAAGAAAAGAAAAAGAAGAGAGTGAAATGATGTTCGGCAAAAAAACACTCATCGATGAGATCACTGAGCGCGCAATTGCAATTAACAAGCAATCACGAAGAACACTGGTCTTTGCTGATACCACTGATACTGTCCTTCTTGCATGCGAGGAGATCATCAGGAAAAATATCGCAAAACCGCTGATTCTCGGGGAAAAGAAGGATATCCTCCGATCCCTTAGGCGATTGCGACTCAGCAGCATCACGGATCACCACATTCTTGATTACAGAGATGAAGAGAATAAGGCGCAGCTCACGGATTTCGCCAAGGAATACCAGGAGATGCGCTCGCGTGACGGAAAACAGATCAATGCCGAAGAAGCGCTTGCTAAAATAACGCAACCGCATTATTATGGCGCAATGCTTGTCCATCGGGAACTTGCAGACGGCATGATCACCGGGATGACAAGTGAGACAAAACCCTATTTTCCGGTGTTTGAGATCATCAAGACCCGCGATGATGTCAAACGCGTCTCAGGACTCTTCATCATGTCCAGGGATGACAAGACATTCTTTTTTGCAGATTGCGCAATCAACATCGACCCGAACCCTGAGCAGCTCGCAGAGATTGCTCTTGTGACTGCAGAGACTGTCATTAATTTTGGCGTCAAGCCAAAGATCGCCATGCTCTCGTTCTCGACAAGAGATTCTGCAAAGCACGCATTTGTCGATAAGGTCAAGGCAGCGACAAAAATAGTGAAAGAAAAAAATTCAGGACTCGTCATTGATGGAGAGATCCAGCTTGATGCAGCAATAATCCCTGCGATCGCAGAAAAGAAATGCGCGGGGTCCCCGCTTGCCGGCGAGGCAAATGTGTTAATATTCCCTGATCTTGATGCAGGAAACATCGGCTACAAACTCGTGGAACGGTTGGGCGGATTCAAGGCAATCGGCCCCATCATGCAGGGTACACGCAAACCCATCAATGATGTCTCAAGAGGTTGCAGTACGCGGGGCATTGTAGATCTCGCGGCGATCACGGTGTTGCAAGGATTGCAGTGACCGTGGCGTATGTGAATGATTACTCAGAATAGCGCCGCCATTGTTGCCATTGTTCTGCGCAATGATCTGATGCAGTCCTTCATTGTCGTACTTCTCCAATTCTTTGAACGGAAGCAGTGCAATAACATGCTGGAAAAATAAGTAATCACTCTGGAAACCCTTGACCGAAGATTCATACAATGTCTTTTCCAGTTCATTCTTTTTGAGCCAGAGATGCGTATCATGTTCTGCATCAAGATCAGAGTAATCCATCTGCCTGCGACTGACCATCTTCTTATGGTACTGGAGGTTTTCTGCACGTACAAGAATGGGATCAAATTTCTCCGGCGATCGGCAGATATAGTTTGTGACAAAAGAGGTCATCATGATCTTCTTGAATTTTGCAATGTCCTGCTTGCGCACATCCATGTGACGATACATCAATGATTCAAAGGGCTCAGCGCGGGGAGTGCGTCTCCAGGTGATGATGTCGCTGTTATTTGATTTTTCATGGGCATGATCCGCGTGGACAAGTATGGGAGTGAGTTTTCGCGCGTAGGATGAGAGTTCTGCAATGGATTCCCGATTAAAGGCATCATCAATAGTGGAGTCAAAGTGCGGGTTCATTCCGCCCTTGAATGTCGCTTCATAGAATCGCTTCTCAGTCTTGCGCAATGCAAGAAAAGTCACTGTCCGTGCTGAATTATCGTTCACGTGATAGACCAGTCCCCGGACCCGGAAATCATAATCATGCCATACGCGATAGTCTCCTGACTGCAGATTCTTTTTGTTGACATCCGAGAGTTCTGCAATGATTTCCAGAAATAATTGTTCTTGAGCCCAATCAGATAACGCGCCCACTGCCTCTACTATCTTTCTTTCATTTCCATACTCTTTCAAATAGAGTTTTCCTTCTATATCAGCATAACCATCCTTTCGATGCATGTACTCCCCCAAAACACCGATAAAAAAACCGACACTTGTTGCCGATGTGATAAAAAAAGCGTGCGTATCTTCTTTTGTGCTTAAAAACAGGGAGCGCGTCTTCATTTATATAGTTTGTTCCGTAGTGGCGCTTCAGGGAACATCTCTATACGCAAGACATTACAGTACACCCCACATGGCAAAAACCAAGCAGTCATAGTGTTATCTCAAGAAAACTATCTGGCACTATAGGGTTTTCAAGCAACGTATGAAGTTGACGTGTTAATACATTCTTGTCCTGCGATGTCATGTAAGTCAATTTTTCAAAAGAAATGTGCGGAAAGATGCGCGTAAACAGGTAGTAATCACGATCAAACCCTTTAGCGCGCGCGTTTTCTAACGCAATGCGCGTCTGCTTTATATCACCCCATTGTGCATCAAGATGTTCGCGCTTCTCAGGAGGGATCGTCTCCCAGTAGTTTCGGGGATCGAACAATGTCTTTGCTTTGATGAAATATGTGGTAAGAAAATCTACGTGTATCGTTATTTCTGTAGATGATTTTTTTTGTGTAATCATGATATCGGCGTTGGTCTCAAGTGAGGAGATAGGATCAAAAAAAGTGTAGGTAATATCTTCAAAGACGCTGTTGTCCGGATACACTTCCTCGTGGAGTTCGCGAATTGTTGTAAATTTCGTGTGTGGTTCAAACCGACGTTCAAACCCTCCTTTAAATGTAAGTTCGTAAAAATCAGGATGCCTTCTGTTGTGTGAGTGCTTGCGCAGTGTCAAAAAACTGGTTTTTCCTGAGGGGTCAGTGTGATAAATGACTCCGCGCGTACGAAAACCATTCTCGAATATCCGTCGGGGAGTAATATCCTGAGCGGAGTATTGTTGATTGAGAATCTCATTGATACGTACAATATTCTTATACTGCCGAGAGGATAGTAATGCATTATTCTCCAGAAGGAACTCATCACCCACACGTGAAGAAATAATCAGTTCTTGCGCCTCTTTACTGATTTCTGTATACACATTCTTATAAAACGCAAGTGTTTCATCGATGGCATAGACATATGTCGCGGTGCCGCCCATGTCGAACGGAACGCGACGATATTTATATATTTTATTAAAGAAAACCACTACGACATAGCACCAATAACGCGTTAAAGGTGAAGATTTATTTCTGCCTGATGCTGCACTCCACGAGGTCTTGGACTAGTTCAGGAATCTGCCGTAAAAATTCGAGGAGATGAACCATCCGTGTGCATTGCGGGAGTTCACAACTCGCGCCTTTGTTGATGAGGCAGATGCAATAGTTGGTGAACTTGGTGATGGTCTTGCGGTGATATTCAATGGATTTACTCTTCAGCTCCTGTTGCCGAACCTCTTGTTCGAGCACACGAAAGGCATCGGTCGTGAGAAAGATTACCCTGCGCAGGCAGCGCATACATACGCATGCGAATCATAAGTCAACAAGAACATTTATAAACCGAATTCTGTTCCCTTCTCTTATTACCAACTCTCATTCATGCGTGAATGGGAAATTGCCACTCGAGGTAACAAATAGGGTGGACGAAGATTATTCTCATAATTTTCGTTTGCGGTAATGGAGCAAAAAAATGGCAGAACAACAAAGCTTGATGGTACCGACTGACGAGTATCTGAAGTCCGGGATCCATATCGGGACAAAGTTCAAGACAAAGTATATGGAGAAATTCATCTACAAGACAAGGCCCGACGGTCTCAATGTCTTGAATATCCAGCAGATTGATGAGCGCATCCGCACTGCAGCAGACATGCTCTCCAAGTATGCGCCGGAAGATATTGTGATTGTCTCCAGGCGCGAGAATGGATGGAAAGCAGTCAAGGCATTCGGCAAGGCAACAGGCGCACGGGTCTTTGCAGGACGATACACACCCGGTCTTATGACTAACCCCCAGTTGAAGACATTCATCGAGGCAAAGATCATGATGGTTGTCGACGCATGGCCAGACAAGAACGCCATGATGGATGCGTATAAAGTTGGAGTTCCGGTCATCGCGCTCTGCGACACCAACAACACCGCAAATTACATTGACCTCGTCATCCCCTGCAACAATAAGGGTAAGAAATCACTCGGTCTTCTCTTCTACATCCTGACGCAGCGCTACATGATCAACCGGCACATGATCAAAAAGCCTGAAGACTTCAAGATGAAGATGGAAGACTTCTCAGACGAGTAAAAAAGAAAATTTTTATTTTTTTCTTGTTGTTTATTTTTTAGTATTTCACTTCTATTCTTTAGTGTTATACGAGGTCCAAATGCACAGGTATAATCCCTATTTTCAGATAGTAACAAACGTAACATTTAAAAATCAATTCTTATTCCACATATCAATATTAAATTGTGGGGGTTAAAGTGAGTTTGTCATTCAATGAAATAACTCAGTTAAGAGAAGGGATAGTCAAATATACAGCGCAATTAACAGATGAGCAACTCAGAGAAAAGACATTGGATGAAGTTGTATGCTTTCTAACCGAATCGACGGGTAAAAAAGTTACAAAAAAAGATCTAGGGAAAATTTTTTACGATGAATTTTATCAAGAAAAAGATGTTACTGATTCTATAACAAAGGATTACCCCGTATGGACATTACATCGATACATTACAAATGAAAATACATCCTTAGATAGAATCGCAAAATTTGTTGGAAAATCAGTTCCTGAAATGACCACAGATGAATTAATTACTGCAACTATGAAATTGTTTACTCTTACACGTAAAGAATACGAATCTCTGGCTGAGCAAAAGGGAATCAAGTTAACAGATAAGTATGGATTTGAACAAAGCAAAGATTCCACAATTTTGCCAGGACTGATTCAAGCCAAAGGCATAAAATTTGATAGGGCAGATATTCGCCAAAAAATCTTAAATAACGGAGATTTTGGTCTGGGATATTTTACAGAAATGTTTAAAAGTAATTTCGAATATTTCAGCAGCGAAGAATCATTTCAAAAAGGGATAAACGGATTATACGGAACTTTCCACCAAGAATTATCAAAACAAAAAGAAAATTTAGAAAGACATCTTGCTGCTGAAGAAACACTAAAGGCAAGGCATACTATTACGCCACCTACATTATTGGCTGATAGGACAATAACGCTTAGTATAATTCCATACGCTATTGATTTCAGTCCAGAAGGCAGTCTTGCGGTCTTAGGAGGAAAAGTGGATGTAAATGAGGATGATTTTGAATCCTCAGAAATGCTTCTCAATGTTTATGACATGAACACGGGTAATATGATACAATCCAAAAATACTGGACTCCATTCCCGTTTTGATGGTGCGATGGGAATGGCTTTTAGTTTTCAGGGAAGCTTGACTGTCGGTCAAGATGGGGTCATTTATGTTAATGGTGGCTCAAAAAGATATTCTCTCAGTTTAGAGGAATTGACCGGGAACGAAAGCAACTTTAAGGATGCAGTTGAGTTATTAAAAGAAAAAAATATTCTTGGATGGGACAAAGAAATTTTCCATGTCGCACAAACAGATGGCGTGCTATATTTCGCACTCCAGCCGAGTCATTTCCCAAAATGCTATGATAACGTGATTGTCGCGACAGATGGAAAACGGATTATTGGTGTTCCACTGATAGGGTATAGTCCAAGTGGTGGGAGTAGCAACAACGAAGAAAACGATAATCCGAGAATAGTGGTTCATGGCAATGAAATGTATTTCAAAGCATCAAAACAGATATTCGCTGCTGATAGAAGTTGTACTGCAGACGCATGGGATAACAGTTTTCCTATGATTGCAGGAGAAAGAGAAACTCATTCTCCGATTCCATCCAACCACTGCGTAAGCCCGGCAGGAATCGTCTATGCAGTAAATAGGTTGAAAGAAGAAGCTGCCCAGAGCATACATGGTTATGTTAGGGGTAAAGAGAAGGGGGAGTTTGCCACTCATGTGTACCCAGAAGATTATCCTGGTGGTTGGGCGGCTTTTAGGAGTATGGCAATAAGTAAAGACGGGATTCTTGCTTATACGAGCCAAAAAGGCAACAAAGTACATTTCTACAAATTAGAAAAATAGCGATGATTATTTTATTTTTTATTCTTCTTTTTTCTTTATTCATTTAAAGAAATCATCAATAATCTTTGCTGCTTCTTCAACCGTCGCATATTCCTTTACAGTAATCTCAGGCGAACCCGCAATCATTGCAGATAATCGCTTGCCTTCTTGCGGTCGATACAGGCAAAGGATTTTTTTCTTATGCTCCAGCGCCCGGCCGATTTCATAGCCCACACCTAAGCTCGGTGTTGTGACTTCTGCGACAAGAACATCTGATTCGAGGACCCACTTGAGGTCCCGATCATGGATATATGCTTCAGTAAGACCATCCTCGCCCTGAGTGCTCAGATTCTTATCGCCGACATGCTCAGTGAGAACAATCCCATATTTTTTCAGGTGTTCAATAATCTGCAGATATAACCCTGCATCACTCCTCCCTGCACGTATTGAACCTGCAAAATAGATCTTCATATTATATAGAAGTGTAAGTTTTTTATAAATGTTCGGAAATCTTTCGGAAAATGTTCAAGTAGACATATAAAAAAGTTATTCTTGCCTATCAAAATAAAAACATTTAAAAACTACTGTAACTTTTTGTTTACAGTTAGTTAACAAAAATTAACTAACATGAATCCGCAACTCAAAATAATACTCAAGTACATGCTGCATAAGCATTATGTCGGCGGAAAACACATTCCCGAAAACCTGCTTTTCAAATCTAGGTTAAAATCAGTTCCAAAAGATTTGCGAAAGGAATGTGAAGATGAATACGCCGAATTGTTACAACGAGGAGTATTTATCCGTCTTAAAAAACGAACAGGAAAGAGAAGTGATTGGCATATCAGCCTAAATCCTGAGATGCTTGCAGAAATAAATGAACTGGTCGAGGACACATATGACACGGTATAAGTATGGTCAATTTTGCGAAGTATATGGAAAGACATTGACTAATCTATTATGGGAACACGTATTATGTTTTGATAATTATATTGATGTGGGATTTGTTGCAAAAGAGATTGGGATAAGCAGACCAAAGGCGTATAAACTGATTTATGAATTCTTAGAGAAAAAATATCTTGTAAAACAACGCATGGTCGGAAAGACCCAGCTCTATAGACTAAATAAGGAGCACCCGATTGTCAAAATTCACCTGCGCAATTTCAGAGAGTGTGGCAGGATGGTGGTTGAAAAGTATAAGAAACCTGCGACGCATATAACAAATGGACCTGTTGGAGTAATCTCAACTAAGAGTATATGATTATCCCTTCACTTCCTCAATTCCGTTCTGGACAATGCGGAACACGACGAAATTTCCGTCCTTGATTGATCGATGCTTTGCAACGATGAGTTTGCGCAGATCTCCGCGCATTTTCTGGATTTCGATCATTGCCCTACTCCAATACTTAACAATGTCCCCGCCGACAGTCTTGGTCCGTGTCGAGTCGTCAAAATCCGCATAGACCTGGTTAGTGATAAGCACCGGGATATGTCTCTTGCGCGCAACCTCTGAGAGGAGCGCAAATTGCAGCCCTAGTTCACGGTTTGCGTTGACCGCATCGCCCGAGAGCTCGAGGCGATACAAGCTTGCGATGGAATCGACAATGACGAGCCCGAAATCATTGGTGATTGATTTCCTGATGAATTCAAACGCTTCCTTCTGCTCCTGATAATTTGAAGGAGTAAGAAAGATTGTCCGGTTCAGGACTTCTTCATAATTCGGGCAGAGCTGCTTGAATCGCGCAAGCGAAAAGGAATTTTCTGTATCGACATAGAGGATTTTCTTTTCTTTGACCTGCATCATTGCGAGAAGGCAGATGTTTGTCTTGCCACAGCCCGGAGGACCATAGATGGTTGTGATGACATCAGACTCAAACCCTCCCTCAAGAAGCGTATCCACAAAATCAGTCCCGGTTGATTGATGCATACTCTCTGGAGTGGGAGTGATTTTAAAAAGTTGATTATCAGAGTCCGGATCATAAGTTTATTGCAAGTCTTGCGTCTATGCTTTCTTTAGTGATGTATCCTTGCAGCCAATAGCGATGATCTTCTGCAAGTTCAATTCGTATATCCCCCATATAACTTGGCGCTTTGCCTTCTTTGAACGTGACGCCTCCGCCGATGCGTACATATTTGCTTAGGCCATATCCTGCTGTTGCGCTTGCAGAACTGCTATTTGAAGATGCACCTATGGAATAATTTGATTCTATATCAAATGTCCATGGTCCATTGATGAGTGTTGCATATATCTGGGGGGTTACCATGCGATATCTGCCCGATTCGTTTTTGAACAGGCCGAGTGCTCCGATAATACTCGCATCTTTCATTTCGCAGATATAGCCCAGATTTAATCCCTGGTTTTCGACTTGTCCGTCATCTGAAATACTATTCGGAACTGCAACCACCAAGTCGATTAGTGAATCATCAAGATTTTTGGTAAATAGTTTTGGAATGACCATCCCTGAGTATTTGCCGTCAGTGCGGCTTGCGTGCAGATCAATCTGCGTGGCCTTTGGTCCCCGAAAACCATTGTAAAAATCCTGCGCATGCATGTTGACATACATTAATGCTGCTGCGATAAACCCCAGCATTGCTGATTTTTTCATTCTAATCACCTTGCGCATCATAAGATAATGCGTCATAAATTTCCTTCCAGTGACCTATATTTTTTCTTAAACCTGAATAAAATAATGCGCGGTTAAGAAATATTCCTTTTGAAGAATCAATATCGTCAATAATACCTCTGGAATCTACGTTAATATTAACTAGTTTTATACTTACTACCCCTTTAGATCTTTCAAAAAAATACCCATTATAAAGGCGCATTTGTCCATTGTAGATGCAAGCTCTAGCTTCTCCCTCGAGGTTGTTGAGTAGATAATCTACCTGAGATCGATATGCTTCTAATAATTTATCCTCTAGTAATTGTATCTCTTTTTTTTCTATCATTTTTTCATCAACTCCATTAATGTTGTATATGTTCTTTTTTTCCGTATCTTTCATTTTGTTACTCCTATAAGATAGTGGATTATCGAACATCTATTTAATTATATGTGGTGGTAACTGCCACCAATAAACACAACATATTTAAACATTAAGAATAGTGCTATCGTCATGTACGAATCATTACTCAAGGATATTGGTTTAAGCCCGAATGAGGCAAAAGTCTATGAGGCGCTCCTCTCAACAGGAGAATCATCCGTACAGCGCATCTCATTGAAATCAAAAGTGCATCGCAGGAATGTCTATGACTCCCTTGCAAAGCTCGTTGAGAAAGGGCTTGCCTCAGAAGTATTCATCAAAGGGGAAAAGAATTTCAAGGCGATAAATCCAACTAAACTCTTAGAACTGCTCAAGGAAAAAGAGGAACGCATCACCAAGGTTCTTCCCGAGATGCAGACCAAGTATCAATTCACTGAAGAGAAAGAGGAAGCATATTTCTATCGCGGGATGGAAGGATTCAAGGTCTATCTCCAGACAATCCTTGAAACTAAAGAGACAGTCTATTTTATCGGTGCAAAAGCATTCTGGCTCGATCCACGACTAAAACATTATCTCCTGCGATTTGACAAGGAACGAAAAAGGTTAGGAATACGATTCATGCACCTCTTTGATTGCGAGGTCAAAGAACAAAAGCCGGAAATTCTCAAACTTGTCGGTAAACCATACAAATTTATGCCAAAAGAATATTCAAGCAATACTGCAGTCGATATCTTCGGCGATTATGTCGTGACTTTTGTCGGCGTCAAGCCTGGAGAATTAGATGAAGAGCCATTGATGTTTGTTTTGAAGAGCAGAAGGCTTGCGGATGGCTACCGCAAATTCTTCCAGTTCATGTGGGACCACTGCAAAGAAAGATGAATGGTTTTTCCGCAGGGAGGTGTTAAGATTGTTCTTTCACATCATTTAAATAACAACAAACCATTCTATATTCATGCTGGCAAATGGAACCCTCGCCCCGGATTTTGAACTGCCTGACCAGAATGGCAAACTGCACCGGTTGAGTGATTATAACGGCAAAAGTGTCCTCATCTATTTCTATCCAAAGGATGATACGCCCGGATGCACGACAGAGGCATGTACTATACGGGATGAATATGATGCGTTCAACACATCAAAGCTCGTAGTTCTGGGTATAAGTCACGATACGCCGGAAAGCCACAAAAAATTTGTTGCAAAGTATTCCTTGCCATTCACCCTGCTCTCTGATCCAAAAAAAGAAGTCATCACTGCATATGGCGCAGGAGGGATAGTTACTAAACGCATATCTTATCTTATTGGTCCTGACGGGAAAATCATAAAAGGATATGCAAAAGTTATCCCACAGGAGCATGCGCAAGAGGTTCTGTCAACGCACGCAACATTAGTCAGGGTCCGTGCATGATTTCTATAGCCTCAGATCAAAAACAATAACCCTTTTAAACCCCTTTTCCCCTCTTGCAGTTATGGATTTTAAGAGGATACTCAAGCCTCAGTATTATTTACTCGCAATCCTGTTCCTGCTTGTTCTAGGATTCAGATTGTTCATGGTATTCCAGACCCCAAATTTCAATTATGACGCCTATTTTACGCTTCGTCAGGTCGAAAATATCAAGCAGACAGGACTCCCCTTATATGAGGACCCTTTGAGTTATGGTGGCAAGAGCCAATTATTTGCGCCATTAAACTATTATATCCTTGCAGTATTCAGCTTTATCTTCCCCCTCGACATGGTCGGAAAGATACTGCCCAACATCTTTGCATCGCTCATTGTTGTCCTTGCCTATTTTTTCACCCTCAAGAGCGTCAAGGACCCTAAAGTCTCACTCATCATTGCATTCATGGCAGGATTTGTTCCCATCCTCTTTTTTGACATCAATAATATTACAGTCAATTATCTTGCGATCCTTTTGATCTTTGCAATTATCTATTGCATGACGCGCATCAATGAAAAGAAGTACACCGACTACAGCCTTATTCTCATGTTTCTTTTGGTCCTTACCACGCCGCTTGCATTCCTCCTTATCATCGGATTCCTCTTCTATCTCATCTATCTCAAATTGGAAAATCAGGAGATTGAGATCAAGGAGATCGAGATCATACTCTTTTTTGTGTTCCTTACCTTCTGGATTAACCTGCTTATCTACAAGAAGGCATTTGCAACCCACGGCCTGCTCATTATCTGGCAGAATGCGCCGCTTAAATTCCTCTCAAACCTTTTTAGCCAATTGACATTCATCGAGGCATTCTATACCATCAGCATCATCCCGCTTATCCTTGGCGTCTATTCTATTTATCATGCATTCCAGAACCAACAGAACAAGAGCGTCATGCTCCTCACTGGCTTTTTGACCGGAACATTCATCCTGGTCTGGTTCAAACTGCTCGACCTTGTCACCGGCCTTGTATTTCTCAGTGTCACACTCGTCATTCTCAGTGCATTTAGCATGAAAGGATTTGTCTCATTCATCGAAAAGACACGCATCAGTAAATATGAGAATCTTATCATCGGGGTGCTTCTGGTGCTATTTGTGGTAAGCGCAATCATACCATCCTACCTTATGATCAAAAATCGCATCCATCAGGTACCTTCATCGCAGGACATCAATGTGTTTATCGCTGCCTCGCAGATCACTCCAAAGAATGCAATGATTGCCGCAACTGTTGAAGAGGGAAATCTCCTGGCGTATTATGCGAACCGGAAAAATATTGCTGACATCAATTTTTTGCTCACGCCCAACATCAACCAGCGCGTGGGAGATATTGACACTATCTATAAGACACGCTTTGAGACTGAAGGGGTCGGGATCATGAACAATTATGGCGCAAAATACCTTGCCGTAACATCGTACGCGCAGGCAAAATATGGGATCACTGAACCGTTCTATGTCTCAGATACTGCATGCTTCACCCTCCTCTACCGCTCGAACCAGTCAAAGATCTACGAATTAAAATGTAAAAAACGCTAGGCGCGAAAACAGAACACACCAAAAAACAAAAACACTAAAACACGAACACTAGTGACATATCATGGACCGAAAAAAAAATATCACCATCCTTGCAAGCATCATACTTTTTGCAGCGCTTCTTCTTATTGCGCCTTATATTGTCCGGTTCATCAATGGAAATACTGCGATCCTCAATCATGAATCATCGCGTGATATCAGGCTCATCGCAGGGGTTGATAGTGGATTCATCGACCCGCTCTACCAATCTCCAATCACCATCAACATCGTCTATCTCTTGCCGGCATTGCACCCCTACTGGTATCTTGCCATAAATATACTCTTAGGACTGCTCTCGGTCTGGCTGTTCTATCTTATCCTGATCAAACATAATGTTGCACGCAAGAATATCTGGGCAATGCTGGTCCTTCTGATCACTTCACCAATATTTATCCATGTATTCCAGGGAGTCAATAGTTATGGCATCTGCATTTTTCTCACTCTTGCCGCGATCCTGCTCCTTGTCGAGAATAAAGGCGTCATCAGCGTAGTATTATTTGCAGTGATGCCATTCATCAACTTCTATTGGGCCTTGGTCAGTCTCATACTCCTCATCATCTATCTGGTCTATAATGAGCGGACAGTCAAGGGCTCGCGCTACATCATCATTTTTCTCATCCTTGCGATGCTTGCAAGCTATTTTAGTAATATACTCCTCGGGAACGCAGTGCTTGGTGAAATATCATTCTCTGCAGAGAATTTGATCACGGACATCGGCGCAAACACGGGATTCTCATTCTCGCTCGTGATCCTCTCCATTATCGGATTAGTGCTGCTCTGGGAACGCGGGTTAAAGAATGTACTGGTCTATACCAGTATCATCTTTCTTGTGATACTTTCAGTATGGGTCCAGTTGCTCCGTATCTACCTTGATTTTGTGCTGGTCATTTACGCAGGATTCGCGCTCATCTATCTCAATCGCAGGAAATGGTCGATCCAGCTCATCAAGAAAACAACCATGCTCCTCATCCTCTGCTCTATACTATTCTCAACATTATTTTATATCACGACTGTCTCCCGTGCAGAGCCATCTCCTGAACTTCTTGATGCACTCGCATTCCTCAAACAACAGTCGCATCCCGGAGAAGTCGTCCTTTGCCCGACAGACCTCTCTTATCATGTGGAATATTATTCTTCGCTAAAGACATTTGCCAACCCAGAAACCCTGCTCAAAGATCCTGCAAAGGAAAAAATTGCTGCAGATATCGCAAAATCACGAAATCTTGAGAATACAGAACAACTTCTCTCCACGAATACTATCCGTTACATCCTCATTGATGAAACCTACCGCAAATATCTTGAAGAACAGGATGGACTCCTTTTCATTATGGAGACCAGCAACAAATTCTCGCAGATCTACAAGAACCAGAAATTTGAAATCTGGATGTATACGTCCTAGGAATGTATTATCCCTCGTGATCCTCATGCCAGTATCTGCTTTTGTCCTATGGCATACTGCATCCTAATTCAGGATATGTAGCGTTATAATCGGTGCATAGGATGCTGCGCATCTTCTCTTTATCCACATACGTATTCAGAACAGTATCCCCGACCACAAGTGTAGGATAGGATGATACACCGTATGTCTGTTTGAGGATTCCAATGATAGGCTCTTGCGATTCCAATTGCTCGTCAATTGCAAAGATGAGCAGGTTCTCCTTGAGCAGCGTCTTATAATAGTTGAGTACTGTTGCCTGGTCGGCGCATTCCGGGCATTTGGCATTGTCAGAATAGAAATAAATCACTGTCACAAAATCCGAGGAGTTCGGGCAGAATTCCTTGAGGTTCTTTGCGATAATGAGGAAATTGATCTGCGAGAGCGTATACTGACGCTTGAGCATCTCAAAATCTGTGCTGCGCACCTTTGATTGCTGGTCATACAATTCCAGACGCTCACGGTTCTGCTCTAATTCGATTATGGCCTTGTTGAAGATGACCCGTGATGCCGCGCATTGATTCGGCCCTGTACTCGACTTGACCCACTCGCTCTGGAGCTGGAGGCTGCGGATATTGATCTGATTGACATCATTGACCTCCTGGAAATAATTGATGCGTTGCAGGTCCATCAGGAATCCAAAAAAGAATCCGATGAAAAATATGGCTGCAGAGATGATGAATGCAAGCAGGTATCTTCGCTTATTGACTTTTCTCATTTCTTCCACCCCGTCTCCTTTCTGAGGAGCACGTCTTTGAATACGCCAATCCAGACAATGGCAAGGAAAATATAATAAAAGAATATGTAGAGTATAAAAGAGAATGTGATCTTTGTCCGGTACTTCTCGCGATAAAGCCGCAATGATAGCCAGAGGACTATCAGCGTTATGATAAAGAAGCCGAGAAATGTTACCAGTGATTTGAGATCCAGGTCGAGCCAGATCATATTAAACTCTGTGTGCTGCAGGTACGAGATGATATTATAATTATATAATTGGATGAGCTTGAATGTGGGCTTGATTGACTTGAAAAAATCGTACAGGATAAGTCCAAGAATCGAGATGCCCATGATCCCTGAGATAAGAATGACCGGCAATTGGAAAAGCCCGAAATCCCCATATTTGCGGCTGAACATCATCTTGCGATAATCGATGAGATTCTTGAATGTGCCGTGATTCCAGCGATGACGCTGGCGATAGAGCGATTTGATGGTGTATGGCGCCTTGGTGGTCACGAATGCATTGTTGCATTGGCGGATCTTGTAATCTGCTTTTTGGATGCGCATTGCAATCTCCATATCTTCGGTTTTGTGCGCATCGCGGAATCCGCCGAGTTTCTTGACAACTGCAGTGCGGTATACGGATAATGGTCCGGGAAGGACGTGGATTGCATCAACATTCGAGATAAGACTCTTGTAGAAATGATTGACTGCATACTCGAGCCATTGGATGGTCTGGATTGCATTCTTTGGCTTGTACACTTTCAGGATTGGCGATACTGCGGCGATTTTGGGATCATCGAATTCTGCCATGATATTTTTGAGCGCGTCCCTGTAGGGGAACGAATCTGCGTCGAGTGTTGCAAAGAAGGGAGTATGCGTATACCTGAGCGCATTGTTCATTGCTGCATGTTTTCCGGCATTCTTCTGCGTGAGCAGTTGGAATGTTATCTTAGGATGTTTTTTCCTGATGGATTTGAGATGCTCCTTTGCACGTGCATATGTCCGGTCTTTTGAGCCGTCATCGACGACAATCACTTTTATCAATTCAGGAGGATACTGCAAGGCAGCGACTGAATCGATGGTGGGAATGATATTTTCTTCCTCATTATACGCCGGTATGATGATGGTGACCGGCGGGTGCTTTTGCAGTCTTTTTGATCTTGGTTCTTCATACTCCAGGAGCACGATCAGCCAGAATACCACATAATAGAGTGAGACGAAGTAGATAATATTCTGCAATATCTCGGTCCATCCAATCATAGCAGTATGAAACATCGCATGATTTTTAAAGATTTCCCTCGACCAAGGTCATGAAGACCTGCGATATCATCTTTTCTTTATATAATCCCCGAACGTGTATGCAGAATTCTTTTGCGCGTGGAGTGGCGTAGTGGGGTTTGCATGCGATTCTTCATCACTTATCTCTTCAACAATCTTGACATGCAGTTCACGCTCAAGTTTTCGCGCAAGTTCAACACTGGGCTTGAGATGTTCTGATTCAATCTGATGCAGGAGGGATTCGCGCTCGTTCAGGCGCTTTGCCATCTCTTCCTGCTTGAGCCCGAGTTTTTCGCGTGCACGCTTGACCCTCGCGCCATAACCCTGGATGAATATGATTGTTGGCTCTTTTTTTTCAAATTTCGGCTTTTCCTTATAGACGATCCTGACATCGCTTCTGCCTTTGATTTCCCCAAAACTTGCGCAATCCGCGCATACATGCATGGTGGTTCCTTCGATTGCGGTGTTGAATTTTGCAGGTTTTTTTCCACACATCTCGCAGGCTGTCATCCTCTCATCCCCACATACTATGGTTACTACTATTGTTACATTGGAAAATATCAGGTGTTTATATGTTTAATGGAATATCGCACGATACATTTTATTTGCATGATGGATACTTATGCAGTATCCGGCGCGGTTGATGGTTTTCCCTTCCTTTTGAAGAAGAGCACGCGCATCTCCTGTTCTCCGGAATAGATTGTTTTTTCATCAGCCAGTTCAAAATGTTCCTCTGCTGCTGCAAGAAGCTGTTTTGCAGTGATGCAGAGCACGACAACACTCCCCTCGGGCTTGATGATATACTCTGCTTGGTAGAAGAATTCCTTGAATTGCTTATCGAGCAGTGCATCATGCTTGTGTTTGGAGCTTCCGGGAATAAAAGTAATGATCTTGTCGAACCCTGATTTTTCGAACTTGACATCATGCCAATCGATGTCGATTCTGCGAAAGTGCAGATATTTCTCGACACCTGCAATCTTTGCATTTTTATTTGCTGCAGTGATATTGCGCAGGAGCGGATCTGCAGCAGTGATTGGTGGATCGATATCTTTTTGCGCTTTGTCCTCTTTGGCAAAGAATGCATCCCAGTCAGTTCCGGAAAGCAGGGCAAGTTTCATGAATGGAAATGTCTTATGGTATTGCCTGTGCGAGATATTATTTGCAAAGAGCACTGCCTCGATTGCGAGTGTCCCGGAATTTGCGAAGGGATCAAGCAGCGAATCCTTAGGATGGTATCCTGCAAGCGCAAGAAGCCCAAATGCCGTCGTACCCCTCAATGATTGGGAGCTGTTGAATACGCGATAATCGCGTTTTGCAAGATCACCGGAAAAATCAATGCAAAGATATGCCTGGTGGTGTTGCGTGCCAGAGGAGGGAGCGCGATTGCTGGCGATGCAATAGACCGCAATGTCAGGATGTTTGAGATCAATTTCTAGACTGATCCCTTGTGCTGCAAGATTCTCGTCGATACATTTGCCGATGTGGCGTTCTAATTCTTGATTGTCCAGCACTTTGGAGCGGCAATACACACGGAACGCTGAAGCCGGGGTAAAGCATGTGGCGATATGCTTGTTTTTTGCGATGCGATCCTGGAGTTGCGCTGCAAGATCGTCCTCGGTTGTATATGATATTTTTTCAAGGAGGATAAAGAGTTGGTTTATGATTTGTGAGCGGTATGTGATCCTGCACAGATCCATAAGCGAGTTTGTCTGGAATGTGATCATTCCTTTTTCTTCCGGTATCCGGGATGGGTTTGTGATCGGGGCGTATACTGCGATATTTTTGAATGCAATCTCTTCAAATCCCGGATTTACCAGTGCAAGCGCAGTGATAGGTGAAGGCATCAGAACATCTTTTGAGAGAACAGCAGGTTTCATGAATCCACAACCACTACACGACAAGTTTCCTCCCTAGATTCATGAATTGTCGTGCAGGAGGACCGCGCGGGTGGGTGTGTAGTACCGGATGCTTCATCCGGAATGATTGTGTCACATGACGATGCTCGGGAAATTTTGCAATGACCGGAAGTTCATACATGGAGTTGACACTATCCTCTTGGCTCTTGTTGAGGATGATGCCCAGATTGAGTATCTTTAGTTCCTTCAGCAGATTTTTTGCATCACTGATAATCTTTGAGCTATACGCGGGTGTGTGCACAATAATCGCCTCATTTGCGCCCTTGAGCACCTCACGCAGTGGCCCCTCTTCACGCGGGGTATCAATAATGACATAATCATAATCGACAAGCAAATCCTGGAGGTGATCATACACCTTTGCATAATCATGCAATGATAATGAGGGGATAATCTTAAGTCCTGAAGGGTGCCGATAGATCGCGTCAAAAACATGTCGATCAGCAGAGAACACCTCATCCAGCGTCACTGGAAGATATCCGATGTCAAGATGCGTCAGCATATTCGGCTTTGAGAAATCCGCGTCAAAGACAAGCACTTTCTGGTTGAGCTGGTGCAATGCGAGTCCGAGGTTGAGCGCAATAGTGGTCTTTCCGGTGCCGCTCCCCAGTGAGATAATAGAAATAAATCGTGTCATCGTCCTTGATTAGCGTTTTTTTCGCGCAGTCTTTGATTTTTTCTTCTGATCTTTTTCCACGCGCTTTTTTGCCTGCTTGCGCAATTCCATGAACCGTAATTTTTCTTTCGGGATGATATGCTTCGGCTTGATCTTTGGCTTGCGCTTGGTGATGCGCTTCTTTTTGACTTCCTTCTCTTCCTTCTGCTTTCGCCGCTCCCATTCCTTCTGCCGTTCACGTTCCTGGTTCATCTTTTCCTGGCGCAATCGTTCGCGCATTTCCTTTTCGCGCGCAATCTCTGCATCTGCTTCCTCGCGCATGACCTTGACCTGTGACCAGTACGGATTACCCGGATTTTCCTCGTCAGTTTTTTCATCATTATTTTCGCCGACCAGTTGTCCGGTGCCCAGACTATATTGTCCGGTCCTGAGATTATCGGCAAGATGGAAAAAGCTCGTAAGAATCTCATAGTACTGTGAGATGATATTGATGTTGATGATCTCTTCACGGCCGGCGATGATTGCTTTCATCGTGACATGCCTGCGATATTCATTCTCGCGGGTGTAATTGCTCTTGAGCATTGCCTTGAGCAGAAAATACAAGTCGATATTGTCATGGATCTCCTGCTCCTTGAACGCGTGCTTGAGCGCGACGCAGCGTTCCTTTGGTGTCGAAGGGACATCTGCAATCATCTTGTGCGCTGTTGCATATTTTAGAAGCGCCTCGAACAGGAAATCATAACAGTCAACCATGCGCGAAAGGATATTGACCAGGATATCGACAGTTCTCGTATATTTGAGACTGACAAAAATTGAATGATCGACGCGTTTTAATTCTTCAACAGCGTTCTCTATAGATTCTTTCATACGTATTCCTCCACTCGCATCACGAGTGCATGATGCTATTCAATGATCGAGCCGTTTGGTGATGGCCGCGACTTTTTCCATAAGCTGCCGCGCCTTGATAAGATCTTTTTTTACTTCTGATTCTGTGAGTGTCTTGATATTGAACTGTTCATCTGCGATGACAAATGTCTGTTTTTTGCTGAACGTTGTTGCAGTCCGCTTATGTTCATCGAGTAGTTCCTTGATGTGCAGCGTGAAATCGAGAAATTCCCTGTCAACTTCATATTTGGGCATGATCTTTCTGCGGAACACCTCGATACATCCCTCGAACGTTTGCCCGAATTCTGGAAGACTTTTAAAATGTTTCTCATAGGTCAAGACTGCAACGATCGTAAGATCGAGTGCACGAAAGATGTTCTCGATGACTGAAAAGAGGAGTTTTGGCTCTTTTACTGCAGGGTATGTGGTTGAGAGCAGGTGGTCAGCAATCTTTATCTTCTGTTCTGCCTCCCGTAAGAGCACTGCAAAGTCTTCCATCGTATATAGTCCCCTCTACCGCTTGTGCTCTCTTACAGGGACAAGGGTATATAAAGATTGTGATTAATCGCAGTTCTTTTCAAAATCTTCGTTTGCGCCTTAAAATGAGCATTTTTTGAAAGGAGCCGACTACTCACGTAGGCAAGTTTTGCAAGAAAGAATACGCTCTATTGAGATGGCAAGAGAAGTGCCTACTCTTTGTGCTGGTTCAATTTAAGAATTGCTTCAGCGATGTCGCCATCAGTCTCTTCCAGTGCAGCTTCTGCCTCTTCCTGCGTGCAACCTGCCTGGTTCATGACTGTCTCGATATCATCATCTGAATATGCAAGCTCTTTTTCCGGCTCTTCAATGTGCTCCTGCCCGGAAATCTGATAACTGGTAGATCCCTGCATGGATACGCGCTGTACAGAAGGACTGGTGATCCTGATTGTCTTGTCAGGGCATTTGATGATGACTTCAGACGCATCAATATCTTCCTGGTTAATACCCATCTTACGCATCATCTGCTGCATCTGCCGGGGATTGATATTTGGCATCATAGGGACCACAAAGAGAAATTACTGCAGCCCAAACCAGGCTGCGCCCTTCCAGTTGAGGAGAATCTCAAGGAAAATGACGAGGATGATAAGGACAATGACATGCTCGGGTTTTATCTCAATCTTGCTCTTATAATCATCAAAGTATCGGGTGAGACCTGCACCGCTTGAGGGCATTGATATCTTGTCTTGACTCATAGACCTGCGAAAGCAGGAATGTTTTAAAAAGATTGTGGAAAATCAGGGATGTGTTCAAAAAAGTACGCCAATGCCAGTATGCGAGCATCTTAAAGATAACTCTTATAGGCTGACATAAGAGATGACAAGAGTAAATGTCAGCAATCCCCACACAATACGAATGTGAGCGGCATGGCGTAACAGAATGTTTTGAACACACTTGGAAAATCAGGATATCTCCCCTTTGCCTATTACAGGATATGCGATCCTGCAGAAACAGTGGTCTGTACGCTCTGCAAGCTGTCTTTGGGGTAGAGCAATGTGATTCTTGTTCCTGCGGATTTCTCGCTTTTGACGTAGAGTTCGATGTGGTTGAGTTTTGCAAAACGATAGGCGAGCGAGAGCCCGAGTCCAATTCCATCATACTTGCGGGAATACCCTGCTGATTCCTGGATAAATGGGTCAAAGATGCGGCGGATGATCTCAGGAGCGATCCCGATCCCATTATCGGCGAACGTGATCTGGTATGAATCCTGGCGCTCATCCAGCGTGATATGGATTGTTCCCTCAATAGTGTACTTGATTGCATTATCAATCAGATGTTCAAAGAGTTTTTCCACTGAATAGCGATCGCCTTCGACCTTAGGGTCACTTGTTGATTCATAGCGCATCTGCAGGTGTTTACGGGTGATTTCACCATCAAAACGGGAGAGTGTTGATTGCAAGAGTGTCGAGAGATGGAAAGTATCATGCGTCGGCATATATTCTCCTGAGATAATCTGCGCATAATTGATGATAGTGTCAATAGTCCGCGCAAGGCGCGCACTTCCGGTCTGGATGGGGTTGATGATTTGTTCAAATGTTTCCAGAGAGCCGGCGTACTCTTCGCTTATTTTTTCCCTGAGGAATTCTGCGTAATTGATGATGTTATTGACTGGCGTTCTGATCTCGTGCGAAATCATGGCAAAGAATTTATCGACAATACCCGTGCGCGCAGCAATGGTCCTGTCCTTCTCTTTTGATTCGGTGATGAGCTGCTGCATCCGCGCAGTCAGGTTGCGGACATTATATTTTGCCTGCAAACTGCTCTTTCTTCGCGCAAGCAATAATTCAGCGGAGAGCATGATTTCAGATGCACTCACGGGTTTTTCACGATACCAATCCACCTCCTTGCTGTGAGAATTGAGTTGCGTGAGAATATGATCAAGATTTCCGCTATAGAGCAGCATGACTGCAGGAGGATCAATGGCCGGATCTGCATGGTATCGTTTGAGCATTTGCTTGACAAATCCTATCCCGTCAGGAGGGATATCTGCATCCACAATGCAAAGATCATGCAATTCCCCCTGCGCATATTGCTGCTCCATCAGTTCGAGTGCTGATGCCGTATTAGGGTAGGTTGAACAACGGAGTTCAGCAGATGCGCAGCGGAATCTCATCAGACGTTCTAATGATATATCTTCATTGGTAACAATAATTGCATTTATCTCAGGCATGGGATCAGCACTCAACCGGAATTATTCCTGAATATGACCAGTATAATAAAAGAAACTCCAATATAATTATGGTCTATACAACATAGAGAGTATATATCCGGAATTTAAAAATAACTCTGCAACCACCAAGTCTTATCTTGGCGATAAGTTATCAAGGTATGCCAGCAATTGGTAATGGTCGCTGATTACAGGAACAGTCGCAGGTATAGATGAATCAGCAGCATCAAGATAATTGATGAAATGACACTGCGCAGCTTTTGCGGCAAGATAATCGTTCACACTATCGCCGATATAGACGCAGTCTTGAGGATTCGTGACCTGTGTTTTCTCCATCAGGAGCAGCAAGGGTTCAGGATGCGGTTTTCTCTTGACAGAATCCTCACTGCAGATGATGGATTCTGAGAAAAGCGCAAGTGGCGGGATGGCTTTAAAGATCTTATCGACAAAATCGCGCGATGCCGCAGTGCAGATGCCAACTTTCAGATTCCGTAATTGCAGTGCATATACGGTCTTTATGAAATCGTTCTTCATAGAGATTATCGAGAGATGGTGCATAACATATTGCTGTTTTTCAGCGACAATCTCATCGATAACCCGCGGGTCAGAGCTCAATGCGCTGGCAGCATCCTCTGTTGCGCGACCCCTTTGCCATTCAAGAAAATCTGGTGGAACGGCAGTGCGTGTTTTTGAGAGTGCATATTTCCATGCGCCTTCATGAAGCAGGGAACTTTCAATGCTGGTGCCGTCCATATCGTAGATTACCAGTTTTAGTGTCATGTCATCCTCATCTTATACCTGTATCGTGTACATTTAAATACCTTTGTTATATATTATCAGTATTATATACACGTGCAGTTATCCTTATGAACGGCGAACATATGGTTGACGGCGCTATTATCGGTGTTGTCGCAAGTCATTTCTTCTCAGAAAATCCTGCGGTTATTTCTGCGATAAGTGGAATAGGAGTTGTATAGTGCAGGAGGGAAAGGTTATTACGGCATTGATGGATGATGTTTTGTTCACGATATTTGAGCGAGAGATATAGCGAGCGCAGGTTGTAATAGAGCAGGGCATACTCTAATGGTTCGTGGTCTTCATCTTTCAATTGCAGATGGGTTGCGGTGTACTCGCGAAAGTTTGGTGTATAGGAAATAACCTGGACAAATTCCCGCAGCGGCATGGTCAATTGATGGATGCGGATATCATATACCTTTAAACTATTTGTCAGCGGATCAATCTTGGTATTGGTGGGCGAAGAATCAAGAAATGGGACAGTGCGGTTCTCAAGATAATATGCTAATGCGCGATCAATGGCGGGTTGCGGAATGGAAATAGCAAGCGATCCGGATATGCCACGCACTGTAGCTGCAAGCTTTAGCTTGATATCCTCTTTTTTGAAGAGCGTGTCAAAGGAAACCTGGGGGAAGTATTGTGTTGCGATGGTGCGATATTTTTCGAGAAGGTTCGGGACAAGTGCATAGTAGGTCTTGATCAGCGCGAGATGTTGCGTAATCTGCGCGTCCATAACAGTTCCTGCAGTCATCTTTTCTGCAAGCTTCATTCCTGGCGCATACTCCAAAATAAGCGTCCGTCCGACTGCAACCATTGCGCAGAGTCGCGCATCAGCGGCAAGATGATCATTAAGATATCTTGCAGTGAATTCATAAAACTGTCCAAGATGGATATTTCTTCTCTTAAAATAGAGCCGCCCTTCACTCCAGATATCTTTCGTCTTCATGGCGCCAGTGCTTCTTCCTGAGATACTCGTGTCAACCAGATGAGGATCATTCATAATGGCGTTGACTACGCGTTCGAGTTTCTTACGGGCAGGACTCGAATACTCAAAGATATCCTTGACACATGCATCGTCAAGCGGGGTGTGCGTAATCTCCGTAAAAAGCGTGTTACAGGCCACAAGACTATCGGCGGCGTCAGCAGCATTATAGTCAAACCCTTTTCTTGTGGTATGCATTGTTTATAAACCTCTTATCTATATTACATGTATTCTATCGCCAAAACGGTCTTATTACCGCAGTGCTTTCTTCATCATGGTGATACCATGAATAAAAAAATCGTACTGACCATTTTGATTTTGGCATTGCTTGTCTTTGCCATCGGAACAACCATCGAAGTTCTTGCGGGAAGAAACGCCGAAAAAGGTACATTCAGCGTTCTGCCGTCAGTGAGCGCAGATTATCCTCCAAACGATCCCTGTAATCTTAATAACCCAAATAGGCCACTGGATTGTCAGTAAACGGCAATGATATCTGTGCTGTTTTAGTCATTTTTTGTATTTTTTTTATATTTCTCAAGCATTTTCAATGCGAAATAATTGCTGCAATACCAACTGGTATTTGAAACATCGTTTATAAAAATATACGCATGAGGCATTAACCCAGGATAATTGCCGTCAGTGTTGAGCCGTTGTATCGCGGATATAACAACTGAGTCATAAATCTTGTTCGGAATATTAATACCTTGCGACTTCGCTTCATTAAGATTGTCAAGCAGTACCAATAGCGCAAGATTATTTTCGCGGATAGAAGATCCATCGTTATGCGTGGTTACGAATGCTGATTTTTCTGGATTATCTGCGTTTTTTCGTATTCCAATTTCTTCAGGAATCTGTTGCGTATAGGTAAACACGTTAAGCGAGAAATCAATCATTCTTTTTGCAACGGTCTTTAACCGTGTATCAGTCTTTGCATACATGAGTACGGCAGAAGTCATCAACGTATGCGTAAACATATTAGTAGAATATAATGAGAGCGTATCTTGAAGGCCGCGATTAAATTTTGGCGAGGAATTTGCGTTGTAGTATGCGGTGTGTTCAAATGAGCTATCACTATACACCCAATCTCTTGTTCCACCATCGGCAAAAAGTGCATTTTTCTCAAAGAATTTAAAGTGGTTTTGCATGCGGATCGTATCAAACTGTGGCTGTAAGAGGAGTGATTCAACAACAAAACTCGAATAGGGTTGGAAGATATGTCCTACAAATGATTTTGTTGCGCCGGTAATTCTATTTGTAGTATTTGAAAAACAATAAAATCCCTGCAACGATGTACCGGTGTATTCGTTTGCAAGCGCAGCGACTAACTTCGGAATGATCTGCACCAACCGCGTGTACTGTATCGTATTGATGTGAGAGGATAAATTGCTCTTCTCAATAACCTGATGCGCATAGATTATTCTAAATGGATTTGCGCGGGTAGTATCAGAAGACGAAGTGTTAAGCAAAAGGATATCTGCATCGATTCGCGATAGGAGAGAAGAATCGCCTGTTAATTTTAACAGTTGAGTGTGATATGCGATTGCATATGCATCCATCGCGTAAGTATTTCCCGTTGTTGATAAGCTGAAACTATTTTTTCCTCCCGTGGTGACACTCTGGATGAATGCGTTCTGCGGATATGCAGTCACAAAATGCACTTTCTCGCGGGCAAGGCGATAAAGGAGCGTTGATACGTCTTTTGCATCAATGGTTTTTTGCTGTTCATACTTTGTGATGATCGCGTTTTTGGTGTAGGCTGCACTATTGAGATAGGTGACCTGGTTATATGCAAGTAGTCCTGCGGCAAAAAGTCCGATGACTGCGGCAGCATATTTTGAACTGTTCACCAGGCGCTGAAATTTTTCATCTGCAAAATACGCGCGTTCTAACTGTTTGAATCGCGGTCTTGCTTTAGGGTCAGGCGCAATGGTTTTTGCCAGCGTTGCAGACAGGAATGGATAACGCCAGTGCTTCGGGAAAATTCCTGCAGGATGATTTTTAAAAAATAAGTCCTGCGCAATCATGATCGCCCACACATCATCGAAGTATACGCGAAGATCGCGGTATGTTGGAAGATAGGGGTGGCCATGCTGCGCGGCCGCAACCGTCACCCCAAAGGAGAACACATCGCTTGCGCTCTGCGGTTTTTGCCAGTGGTCAGGTTTATCCTGAAATGCCGAAACCCGCGCGTGGATGTCATCGATCATATGCATCAACATGCCTTTCGGGAGCGCAAGTCGCTCTTCAAGGGTTTTTTGTTGCGGCAACCCAATAATCGGCTTTTCCGGCGAGTACATTGCCGCATATAATTGCAATTCTTCAGGCGCCATATACGCAAGCGTCCCAAAAAGTCGATGCGTTATATCTCTTGGAGGAGCGGTTGCAGTATAGCTTGCTCCGCGATCAAGTACGAACGGATACTGCAGAGAGTATTCTTCAGCCCGCCGGAGGACAAGGAGGATATTTGCAGGTTTGATGTCGTTGATGATGCATCCTGCGTGCGCATATGCCTGTTGATAGCGATGCGCCATCTCACCTGAAAATCTGAGCAGTTCTTCAGCAGCGAACTGTTTTTTCTTGAGAAGCGCGTCCAGTGTTTGTATCCTGCCGCGAAAATCTTCCTGCGTATCGACTGCACGATTGGGGATTGCAGGTATCTCCATGCTGAAGAATGATGCGAGCGTATTTTCGATATACAATCGATCGATGATTGCAGGAAAGATGCGCATGTTGTCCCGCGTCATGATCGGGTCAAGCTCTTTTGAACGCTCGATTTCCCAGCGTATACTGTCCCGGGTATCTGCAGTGTGAATAATAGTTGAAGTCATGACCGTATCATCAAGACGCGTTCCATAATCTTCAAGATCATGATCTAATGCTGAGCCTTTGAGAATTTCCAGACGATCAACAGGATTATTCTTGACAAGAGAAACGACTGCGCCCAACTGTTCCATGAATGTGTATTGCGGAGAAATTCCCCTCATATATTCGCCACCAGAAGCGTACTTAGACAATCCATCAATTTTTTCGTGATGGCAAAATATTCGCGTGTAAGGATTGGATTATCCAAATCAATGGTTTTCCAGTCCGGACCGGAATCGATGATTTCCTGCACTTTTGCAATCTCGAATTTCTTGAACAGATTGAAAAACATGATGAGCAGATCACTGATGCTGCGGAATGCCGCGACCTTTCGCTTGTCAATCGCAAGTTTTTGCGCTGACACGGTTTTGAATACCCGCTTGTACGAGTCTCCAATATTTTCGAGTGAATCCACAAAAACATAGAGTGAGGTGCTGGTGCCGTCTTTGGGGTTGATGTTGATGATCCGGCGGCAAATGTCGGCAAGATCATTGATGCGTTTGTCGCGCTGCACGAGTCCTGCAATCTTTTCCCATTCCTTTTTCTGCCAGAGTTGCACAAAATCATCGTTGAGACAGTAGATCTCTTTCATGAGCGCAATGATCTGCTCACTCAATTTCGATTCAGAAACAGTTCCTGGAACAACGAGTGTTATTTTTGCAGGGAATTCCTGCCTTTCAAAAAAGATATGTTCAGTCTTTTCATAGAGATCGAGCTTTTTTTCAGAGATGATGCGCTGGATTTCATCATATTGGGTCTGATTCTCACACTCGAGGATAATCAGTTCATATCCTTTCTTATAGCATCCGCCGATGATCTTATCAATCATTGCAGGATTGATTCCGCGCAGGTTGAGATAGCATTCCTGTAATTTGATCTGACTATTTGCTTTGATGATGAGCGAATCGCCGTATTCGACTACAGAAATCTTGTCTCCTTTTCTGAGACCGTATTTTGTGATCCAATTCTTCGGGAGCGTCACACACCAACTTGCATTTCCAAACATGACAATACTCCGCTCCATAGTACCCCTCTCGCGTAGGTATTTATATAGTTTTCTACAAGTGTTTTCCCTGCGAGAATCTTTGCGTATACCATTGGAATACATATCCTTTTGTAAATCGGTTGGTCTGAAGAAATGCATCCATACTGATTGATGCTGGCATTAAGCAGTCTGGTTCCAATCCCCTAAGGCGCTTTTAGACGATTAACTTTTTAAATCATACCCTGTTCTGCGCATTGTTGCTTGGGGTTTACTGTCGATAATACTATGCGGGTATAGCCAAGCGGTAAGGCAGCCGCCTGCAGAGCGGCCATTCCAGGGTTCAAATCCCTGTACCCGCTTATGACTCTTATTATTCCGGGGAGATACCGGCATTTCAAGGGCAAAGAATATGAAGTTCTCGGTGTAGGACGTCATTCTGAAACACTCGAGGAATTTGTCATCTACCGTGCGTTATATGAATCTGCGGAATTCGGAAAGCATGCATTATGGGTCCGCCCGCTCAAGATGTTTACGCAGCACGTTGAGAAAGAAGGATACTCAGGACCAAGATTTTTCCTAATCAGCAAAGATTGACTCTCATTGACGATGCGATACTATTCGAGTGAGGATTTCCAGCCCATGCCGTCAATAAATCCGATTGTTTTCATCGATCAGTTCTGGAACTGCCGTTATAACAATGTCTTGGAATTATAGTTGCGGACATAACTACGCTATGATTTAGCGTCTTCTCGCTCTCATCGAAGTGTAAGCGGAGTATTGTCATCTCCGAAGGAGCCAACCCTCTGACAATGTTCTAAAATTGTCGGATATTCGCTCGCCTTAGGACGCTAAATGATAAGAAACTTTTGTCTACAACTATTACTTGCCTGTATCCTTTGCGTATTGATCTGTAAATTTTGTTGAAGAAAATTTTTCCCTGTATACCACCAATAGTTGAATCTGCTTGATGGCGCATCGATCATGACTCTTTTGGCTTCAAAAAGTGCAGCAGATGTGCCTTTTTCAGTTTTAATTTGTATTAAGTAATCCCCTTGGTTATCGTAAGAACTTTTTTGAACGCCGGTGTATACTGCAAGTATAGTGACTGTTGCGAGTTTTCCCCAATGTTTTTTAAGAAGTGTAGAGAGACTCAGTTATATCCACTTAGAAGTGGTATTCTATTTATACATTTTATTTCAATTATTGTTTTAATCGTAGTTTCTTCTTACAATCGATAGCTTTAAATATAACTTAATCTGATAATCAGAATTTTATTCAGTAATGAATAAGTTGATTCAAATTATCAAATAAAGAAATCTTATATCAGCAGTTTTTACTGATTTTCAGATAAAATGAAGAAATTTGCTCGGCTTGTACAATGCGACTCGCGTGGGCAGATTGTTATACCAAAAGAGGTCAGACAGGAGCTAGGTATTGAAGAGGGGGCGGGGTTTTACCTTTATGTTATTGAAAATGAAGGGATACTTCTCAAGACAATACCATCTAAAGAGTTCTCAGAGCACACTCATATGATCAAGGAGATAGAAGTCAATGCAGAGAAAATATCTGTCTCGAAAAAGAATCTTGACGCAAGTGTCCAGAATTACAAGAAAAAAGAGCGAGGTAACCTCCAAAGAATCTAGACTTCACGATCAGTGTGGTGGCGTGTACCGGATGGGAACTTATTCTTTTTAAAACCCCCAACAACTTAAAAAGAACCATTCGGTAACCCCCACTGATATTTTTTTCTATTCTGCAATATCTGCAAGTTCTTCGATAAGTTCAAGATGTTTTATCCGAAGTGTCGGTTCACCGCAATAACTCCTGTTTCCTACTCTGAATAATTGGGGTTGCGCATGGAATAGCAATTGCAGCGGTGTTTGGGGTCCATTGATATACTGGCTGTCTATGAATGCTTCGTGATCCGCATGCCTGTCATATGTCCCGGTGATAATGATTCCAGGAATGCTGTCGCGCAGGTGGTCATAGATGTTGAATCGTGTGTGATCGATATGTTTTCCATGGATATGGGTGATGTCCTCTATAGTCACATGGTCGATAATCCCTAAAGTTCTGCTGTTGTTAAACATGCCTCGCACACTTTGCTGTCGGGTATGCGCGAGATACTCTCCAAAATCCTCCATTGTACCGCCGGTGTATATCGTTGCGCGTAGGGCATCAAGTCCTGTCATGAACCGGGGTAGTCGGTGAGGTATACTGATTTTATCGTATACTTCTTTTATCTCTGCAATATTTTGAAACAGCAGCACGTGGTCATAAGGATAATATCGCTGTGCCATAACCATAAGAATATCGCCGGGACGTTGTGCATAATACTCTGCAGTGATGTTTTCCATGGCGTCTGATTTCTTGCAGTCTTTAAAAATATTTTTATTACTGTAATCCTGAAGTGATTACACTTCAATGTTCTGCTATTGCTGTCCGATTCTCAAAACCAATACACATATATACGAATCATTATTTCTTTGATCATGATCCAGCGCGTCCTTATTGGAAAGGCAAAGACAGTGCAGCTTGATGACAAGCGCAAGCCAACAGTTCTTGCAGGCGAAGTGACGTATTTTGTTGAGGATATTTCGAAAGATTATCATTGCAGCGATGGCGTCTTTAGAAAAGAGGACCTCTTGCAAACCAGCGGGGTCATCACGACTAATAAGGGCAGGGACTTTCAGATCTTTGCTGCAGGTTTTATTGATTCGTATAAAGGCATCAAGAAATATGCGCAGACAATCCCGTTGAAAGATTTAGGATTCATCCTTGCAGAAACCGGGATCAACAGCGATTCAATCGTCGTCGATGCAGGTGCCGGCAGTGGCGCGAGCGCGATCTTTTTTGCGCGATACGCTAAGCATGTCTACACGTACGATATTAATGATAATAGCCTGGAGCAGACCAAAACAAACATTGCATATTATGCTATCAAAAACATCACGCTTGAAAAAGCCGATATTTATGATCATATTCCCGTCAAAGATGTGGATATGATGCTCATTGATGTCCCAGAACCCCGGAGAGCGATTGAGTCCATCAATAATTCACTCAAAGTCGGAGGATTTCTTGTAATCTATTGCCCACAGATCACACAGGCGCATGAATTTGTCAACGCCTTAGCGCAGAGAGGAAATTATCTCCACCTTAAGACAGTGGAGATGGTCGAGCGAGGCTGGAAGATTGAAGGCAATATTGTCAGGCCAAAATCACTCTCGAATATTCATTCTGCATTCTTGACTATTGTACGGAAGATTAATTAAACAATAACTCAAAAAATAATTTTTCTTATTTAGTATTAACTGAGTCGATTATATTCGAGATGTCGCTAGTCACACGAGTGATCTGTATTTCTAATGAGCGAAGTATTGGGTTATATTTTTCTTTTAATGGCGAAAGATACTGTGCAACACCATCAGGATCGTATTGACTTATTCCTGTCCCTGTAGCGCCGTTAGATATCCATTCTCTTCGCCAATTTCTTTCTTTGAGTAAGTATTCTTCGCGCACTTTTTTATATTCTTGTTCTAGACTATCTTTTTGATTGTTTAGTCGCATGTAATGTGGGATATGCTGCAACTGTTTTTGATTGTGTTGTTCTTCTAGCAGGAGCTGTGTATTGTATTTATTTTTCCATTGAGTCAATTCTGTTTCTAGTTTTGCATTGTTGTAATATTGTAGTCCAATCGTCAATGCCTCTGCTGCCATGATTCCGCCAATGATTATTGCTTTTCCGTATGTCTTGATTTTATCAGTTATGTTTTGTGCATTCATTTGAACACCTCTTTTTTATTTCTACTCTGTAGTGGCATATTAAATATATAAATATTATTTCCCTAACGGGGGGAATGGCATATTTCCCTTTAGGGGGTTAAAATAGAAATATTTTTATACTCGTCGGTATGTTGAGTGTTTATGGACATCGAACCACTCCGCGAATTAGGGCTTACTGAGGGCGAAATCAAGGTCTATACTGCACTCGTCTCTCTGGGAGAAACAACGACTGGGCCAATCGCCGCTGAATCAGAGGTTACTGTCTCAAAAGTGTACGATATCCTTAATCGCCTTGCAAAAAAAGGACTGGTATCACACATCATCAAGAACCAGACAAAATATTTCAAGGCCTCTGACCCGCAGCGCTTACTGGTCTATCTTAAAGAGAAGCAGGATGCACTGCAAGAACAGGAATCAAAGCTTAAGACAATCATTCCTGAACTTGAAATCCAGCAGCAGCTTCGAATCTCTGAAGAGACTGCCCAGGTCTATGACGGACTCAAAGGGGTGCAGACTGCACGTGAGCGAAGCCTGCGTATACTCAAAAGCGGGGATGAGATGTGGATTATTGGGATTGCAAAGACCCCGTATGACCGGCTGACTGCATATTTCAAGGAATTTCATACGCGCAGATCAAAACAGGGCATCACATGCAATTATCTTTACAATGAATATGCGCGCAAACCATTCGGGGAGTCATCTGCGCAATTCCCGCACAGCGAGGTAAGATACATGCCTGAAGGCATCATCACCCATGCGTGGATGGAGATCTATGGAGATACTGTAACTATCGGAATCAACAAGGGAAAATCATTCTCAGTTGTCATTCAAAACCAAGATGTTGCAAATTCATTTAAAATTTATGCACAATTATTATGGGGAATGGCAAAGAAATAACCATATCAATTGTGACTGTTCGCTATTTTTCTACAGTTTTCTCCAAGAAATATTTTTAATAACGGATTATCTGCGATTTGTTTTGGATTTGCTTTATTGTCGAATTCTATTGTTTTTGCTTTGATACTCTGTGCAATTTTATAGTCAAGAAAATTGTTTTCTTTTTTTAATTTGTTTACTAAATCCATAACTAATATTTTCTCAGTTATGCCATCATGATATTTTTCTAATTTGGAAATTATTTCACTGATCTTGTAGATAAAACCAAGGATGACTTGTTTATATTCTTCAGAGTCGTTTATTGCTAAAGTGATCCAGAAGGTTCCTATCTCTTCAGTATGAAATTTGAATTGCATGTGCGGTTTAGAATGTTTTTCCTGTTTGCTGTGATGCTCTATTGCATAATTTCTATGAATTATTTTTTCTTCGTAATGTCTCGTCTCAATTCTCAATGAGTAATCTTCTTCAGTAACATCTAAGCTCGGTGTTTCTTTGACGCTAATACGTATATTATTATCTGAATCTTCAAAAAGCGTTGTATTAAAGTAAATTTTTGTGAAATGGAATGGTTTCATTTATGTAGTCCAATTAAATTACATGTTGATTCACTCATGTTTTTTTGCTGATCCATGGTTGGTTTTTCTTCTTCACTTAAGGCAAGAACATCTTCGATATCGTTACTAAATGAATCCATACTCAGATAATAGGTGGAGTATAATTTCTTCCAGTAAACAATATTGAAAAGATTGTTGTTTACCCATGACTCAGTAATACCAAATTCCTTTTTTAACACTTGAAGAATGCATCTAAAATATATCTCGAGATATTTTTCGCTTATGTGTTTATGTTCGTGATCAACACCAAAAAATATTGAAGGGTTGTATCCTCTTTTTCCATAAAATATTTTTTTAATGCGAAGATCTATTGTAAATTTTTCCTTTTCACTTTTAATATCATTATATTCAAACTCTATGCCTAGATATCGACCGCTTGTTTGTATATTAATATTTTCTTCTAACTCTATGAATGCAGTTTTCCTCCGATATCTTATTAATCCGAAATTTTCAGTGGATGCGTTTTGTGTTCTTTGATTAAGCAACTTTTGTAAAACATCATCAAATGATTCGTTCCCTTTTTTAATATCGTTTAATTGTGTCCACGTTCGTGCATCGACTTTTATTGTTTTATTATGCTTTGGTAATTCGCTAGTTCCGCTTATTAATGCCATTGTTCACCTGATATATTAAGTATACTTAGTAGAAATGGTTTACTGATATATAAATATTGCGTTTTTATAATTTATTTTCTTCTGCTATGTTAGATGCAAAACATCACCGCAAGATTTATATATCCCGCACCCTTTCCCATAGATAGGTATGGGGGACTAATCAAACCCTATACGTTCAGCCCGACACTGAGAGTACCTTCGGGAGCCTACGGCAAAGCCAAGCGTTGAACGCGGGGGTTAGTGGTGCGGGCGACAAACCTTTATACTCAAGGTTTGGATTCATTAGACCATTAAAAGAACAGGATTATCATATTCATCCATTCACGTAAAAAAGTTGGTGAAGTGTTTAGAGAGAATATCAGTTCTTGTTCTTTTAAGCGAAAAATTATATTCAACTATTCATTTACAAAAATGAGCACTATCACACGGTAAGGCGCGTTTTGTTGAAATAATTCTAGCCAGCGGTTTAATGGATTTATAATAACAACAGGTGATAGCAATGGGAAAGATAAATCCAGTAAGCTCAAAATATATTGTCCACACCTCAATCCAGATTGATGGTGTTGTTGATAAGCCCGATGTCATCGGTGCAATATTCGGCCAGACTGAAGGCCTATTAGGCGCAGATCTTGAACTGCGTGAATTGCAGCGTTCAGGAAAAATCGGCCGTATCGAAGTCAATCTTGACACCCGTGGCGGTAAGACCAAGGGAGAGATTGTACTTCCCAGTTCGCTTGACAAGGCAGAGACTGCAATTGTCGGCGCAGCGCTCGAGATTATCCAGCGTATCGGTCCATGTAATTCTAAGGTCCGTGTGGAAAGTATTGAAGATGTCCGTATCAGCAAGCGTCAATTCGTCATTGAGCGTGCAAAAGAGCTTCTCAAGTCACTCACTGATAGCGTCCTTCCGAACTCGCAAGAGATCGCTGAGGAAGTCGCAGCATCAGTACGTGTCATGGAAATCACTGAATATGGCAGGGATCGCCTTCCTGCAGGACCTGAAGTTGCTGATTCTCCAGAGATTATTGTTGTTGAGGGACGCGCTGATGTCGTGAACCTCTTGAAGAACGGATTCAAGAACGCAATTGCAGTCAATGGGACAAGTATCCCTGCAACGATTGTTGAACTCTGCAAGCAGAAGACCGTTACTGTCTTTGTTGATGGAGACCGTGGGGGAAGCCTTATTATCCAGGAACTCCTCTCAGTCACTGACATTGACTTTGTGACTCGTGCTCCTGACGGCAAGGAACTTGAAGAACTCACCAAGAAAGAGATCCACAAATGTCTACGCGCACGCATCGCAGCTGAACAGGTAAAGCTCGAAATCGGAATCAAGGACGGCGCCCCTGCAGGAACTGTTGATCCGACTATTCAGCAAGCAGTTGCAGAAAATGATAAGTTGACGGGTGAATCATTCTCAGTCATGAAAAAGACAATGTCACGGCCAACTATTCCTGTTCAAGGACAGGGACAATCACCGCGACCGCAGTATCAAAACCAAGGGCAGCATGGACAGCCGCGACCAATGCAGAATTCGCAGCAGCGACCACAACAGCAACCGCAACAGCAGCCACAGACGCCGCGAAAACCTACACCGCAGGAAATAGAGCATTTCGGCGACATGATGGAAGATCTCATCGGTACCCGCGCTGCATTCATGCTTGATGAAAAGTTGAGCATTTTAGGAAAGATCCCGGTCTCTGAACTCATCACGACCATCAAGAGCCTGAACGGCGGGATCTATGCAGTCGTGCTTGATGATATCATCGATCCGGATCTCGTCACTGCTGCAGAACGTGCAGGAGTAAAATTCCTGGTCGCAATGGATACCAAAGTCAAGGGATCAAATAAGTTGACACTCTTGACGACCGAAGACCTGTAAACAGTTTTCATTCATTTTATTTTTTTTATCATTTTTTATCTTATTCTTCAGAATCTTTATATATCTCGGCGCTTCTCTACAGTGGTTATTATAAAATTATTATTGATCGTGGGGGTTTTATGCATATTCACGATTCATTAGAAGGCTTAGTCTCTACATTCAAAACAGTACAGGATCAATGGATTGATACGTATACATATACTATTCTCCCTTATCATCAAGGGAAGTTATCAGATTTTTTAAATTCCTCATCATCTATCATTGCTGCATCAACACTTGCAGGGTTGGGATTTGGCGCATTCGCAGAATCTATGCATCCTTCATTCGATTTAAAGCATTTCTTAATGTTCTCTGCAGTTGCGAGCACGTATAATGCCGCCATCGGTTTTATCATGAAAAAGCTCTATGCTGAAAAGTATTTGAGTGAACAGAAAAACAGTGCACTGTCCAACTTTCATGATAATCTTATCGGATTGACGAGCGCTGTGCTTACAAGCGAAAAGAAGTATCATACACTCTTTCAGCATATGCCTGGTTTTGGGATATACTATTCTCAGGATGGCCGCATTATCGAGGTAAATGCGCTGACTCGTGACACATTCGGTTTTGATTCAATTTATCCTGTAGGGATCACTATCTTTGATATCATCTCTCCCCAATCACTTCCACTCGTACGTACGAATCTTGAAAAGCGATTGCGCGGAGAGTTTGTTGCACCGTACGAGATTGAACTTGTAACACAGCAGGGCAAATCACGAACTGCACTTGTAGATGCAACATTCTCCACAGAGAATAATTTTCTTGCATTCCTCACTGACATCACTGAGCTGAAACAGGTGCAGCAATACGCATCGCTATTCATGCATTTTGCAAATAAAAGCCCGATGATGTTTAATTATTCTAAGGTGGTTGTTAATCCGATGGATGGGGCGAAGAAAGAAATTGTCCAATGGACAAATGATGCATTCATCAAGGGAATGGGCTATGCGTCCGAAGAGATTGTCGGAATAGAAGTTGATAGATCACCGATACGCTCAAAAAAAAATGATCCTGCAATCTATGCAGAGATCGCGCGGCAGACGCATGAGCATGGCGGATTCCAGGGAGTGATATGGAACAAGAAGAAAAATGGTACAGAAATCAAGATTTATCTTGAGACATTTGAATTCCTGTTCGGTGGAGAGACCTATTATGGGAGCAGCGCGCAGGACATTACCGCTGATGAGAAACTTAAGGCAGAATTACGGCAGGCTATAAGTTCCCGTGATGATTTTATGAGGGTCATTCGTCACGATCTCCGGACACCGTTTAACGCCATCTACAACTTTGCAGAATTCCTCCTTGATCCAGAGATTACCCCTGCAGAGACTGCAGAGTATGCGCGGATCATATTTGAATCCTCAAAAGCAGCAGTCGGGCTTATCAAGAATCTTGAAGCGCTATCAGCGATAGAATCAGGAATGAAAAGTTACCTGCCCGAATATTTCTCCCTGAAGCACATTGTCAATGAAAAGATAGATAATTATAAGACTATTGCTTCCGGAAAGAATATCTGCATCACCAACTGCATTGATGAAACAGTATGCGCATACGCTGACAGCGATGTGTTCGCGGTGGTCACCAACAACCTTATTGCGAATGCGGTTAAATTTGCGAAAAAGGATATTTCTATTAAAACAGAACCGGTCAATGATACCATGCTTAAGGTGATGATCATAGACGATGGTGTCGGGATGCCGCAAGAAACCATCGAAACTATCATGACTACTGATAAACGCATAACTACTCCCGGGACTGCCGGAGAGCTTGGTTCAGGGTTCGGAACAAAAATCTGTAAAAAATATGCATTATTTAATAAGGGCATATTCGGCCTTGAGAGTGAGGGCATTGGCAAGGGCACGACTGCATATTTTACTGTTCCAAAAGGTGTATGTCCTGAGACAGATAATTATAAAAAGTGATTTTGATTAAACAAACTATATAAAACCTTTCTTATTTCTCTGATGATGATATCGGTTATCGGCGCAGGTCCTGCAGGTTCGTTCTATGCGCAGCAGGCAATGCGACTGCACAAAAAAAACCATCAGGATACTGACATCCATCTTTTTGAGGAACACCGGATTGTCGGGCATCCAGTGGCATGCACGGGAATCCTGACTGACAGCGTAAAATCAGTACTTCCCCGAATCCCAAAGGATCTGGTGGTCTCAAAGATCAATCGGTTTAAGATTGTTGCGCCGAACGGGAAATCAATCTATATTGATCTGAACAAGACCAATCTCGTTCTTGATCGCGCGCGATTCGACCAATACCTCTATGAAAAGGCCGTTGATGCAGGAGCGCGAGTGCATCTCGGTGAGAAATTTCTTGGGTATAAAAAAATTGGCAAGAATCAGTATCTCTTGAAGACAAATAAGCAATCCTATACGACAGACATGATTGTGGGTGCTGATGGCCCACAGAGCAGCGTTGCAAAAGCCGCAGGAATAGCCAGCAATCGTAAGTTCATCCTCGGACTGCAGGTACGCACAAAATATCCTGATCTTGAAGAAGGAACAACAATCATCCATTTGAATCGCGGAGAATTCTCCTGGATTGTCCCGGAATCACGAACTGTCGCGCGCGTCGGAGTGGTCGGAGTGAACAACAAGAAATTGCATGCAGACTACCGCGCGCTAGTCGGCAACGCAAAAATCATTGCGCACCAATCAGGAATCATCCCGGTCTATAATCCGAAACAGTTATTGCGTAAACCACGCGAGGATATCTTTCTTCTCGGTGATGCGGCGACCATGGTCAAGGCATCAACCTATGGGGGAATCATCTATGGTCTGCTCGCAGGGAGCTATCTTGCAGAAGATAAGGAAACCTATGTCAAGCGCTTCAATGAGAAACTTGGGAGGGATCTCTGGATCAGCCTTAAAATGCGCGAGTACATGAATGCAATGACAACAAAGCAGGCTGATGAACTCATCGCAATCTTTGAAAAACAGGAGAACGCAAAAGTACTTGCAGCGCATGACCGTGATTTTCCCAGCAAATTCATCGTGCAGCTCCTCATGAAGGAAGCAAAGCTCTGGAAATTAGGATTCCAGATATTTGGAGAGAAACTGAAGAAATAATATTATCTCTATTTTTCCATACCTTTATAATTTTCTCAATACCTTTATAATCCCCTGCCCTTTCTTGACTATCACGAATTACTATGAAATCCAAGGAAGAGTGGAAGGTGTATGGGAATGTGTTCAGCAAGCACTCTCTTGATATCCTCTTCCATATGTCGAGCCAGGGATATTTTGAGGAGCTGGAAAGCACGATCTCTGTCGGCAAGGAAGCAAATATCTTTACTGCAGTGCATAAGCAGGACAAGCGGATCATTGTCAAGATCTATCGCCTGGAAAACTGCAATTTCAACAAGATGTATGATTATCTCTCCGGCGATCCCCGTTATGTCGGGACCAAGAAACGTCAGCGCCTCATTATATTCTCTTGGGTACAACGCGAATACAAGAACCTGCTGATCGCGCGCAAGGTCATCAAAGTTCCCAAACCGATTGCATTCAAGGACAACATTATACTGATGGAATTCATCGGCCACAACTCTGCAGCGCCAGAACTCAAGGACTGCAAACCCAAGGATCCGAAAAAATTCTTTGAAAAGATACTTAAGAACATCAAAAAATTATTTGAGGGAGGGCTCGTCCATGCAGATCTCTCGGCATTCAACATCCTCAACCATGATGAGGAGCCTATCTTTATTGATTTCTCGCAGTCAGTTCCTATCGAGGCCGAGAGCGCGCGGGAGTTTCTCACACGCGATATCCACAATATCTGCACCTATTTTCGGAAATTCTTTGCAATCAGCGAAGAGGAAGAAAAAGCGATAGTTGCAAATATTATTGAAAGAAAAAAATAATCTTCTTTAATCAAACCATCTACTTTAAAAACCGTTTCTGATTCCGGTTAGCATGCCTGAGCCCGAGCTATCCTATGATTTGAAGATTACGAAGGATCGTATCGCAGTACTTATCGGACCAAAAGGCCAGACTAAGGTCGAATTGGAAAAAGAGACCAGTTGCAGGATCCAGGTTGATTCTGAAGAGGGCGATGTGACCATCACCGGCAAGGATGCGGTGATCCTGTTTGCGCTTCGCGAGGTTATCAAGGCAATCAGTCGAGGGTTCAATCCTGACCTTGCAAAACAACTCCTCAAGCAGGATGCAGTCCTTGAAGTCATCTCACTCAATGATTATTCCAAACAGAAAAACCAGCAGCAACGGCTCAAAGGAAGAGTGATTGGTCTTGAGGGAAAATCACGCAACACCATCGAATCGCTCACCGGCTGTTATATCTCAGTCTATGGAAAGACGATATCACTTATCGGCAGTATGGACACTATCGGCACTGCAAAACGTGCAGTCGAGATGCTTCTTGCGGGATCCCAGCATGCTGCGGTCTACAAGTGGCTTGAACGCCAGCGGAAAAACATGCGCAAGGCAGAATTAGGCGTTGAAGGATTCTAGAACATTAATGAGCGTAGGATTTTTTTCTATCTACGTGAAGTCAGATTAATTGTACCGGTGTAAATAGTCGCGCTCACATCGCATATGATCCTGATTATCATTCGAGTTATTTGTTATGGTTCTGTTTATCCGCAGGTTCGCTGGGCGACAAATTTCCAACTTAACCTGACTTTATCTTCTATCCGAAATTATCTTTTATCCGAAATATTTATTAATATCCTCTATCCCCGAATAGGCTATGGGTAAAAGTGTGGATACGCGTGAGGGTGAATCAAAGACAGGAAAATCCGCAAAATCAGCAGCTACGCAGGTGACTGCTGAGGACTTAGCGAAAAAGCAGCGTGAGATCTCCGTCGCAGAGTTCTTTGAGAAGAACCGCCACCTTCTCGGTTTTGATAATCCCCGCAAAGCGCTCTTGACTGCAATCAAGGAAGCTGTCGATAATTCACTTGATGCATGCGAGGAAGCAAAAATCCTTCCTGAGATCAGTGTCGAGATCATTGAGATGTCCGAGAACCGGTATCGCATCATTGTAGAAGATAATGGTCCGGGCATCGTGAAGGAGCAGATCCCGAAGATCTTTGCAAAACTGCTCTATGGTTCAAAATTCCATCGTCTGCGCCAGAGCCGCGGGCAGCAGGGTATTGGTATCAGTGCAGCGGTCATGTTCTCGCAATTGACGACCGGCAGGCCTACAAAAATCCTTTCCAAGACCGGCCCGAATAAACAGGCGCATTATATGGAGCTGCATCTCAACACGCAAAACAATAGTCCTGAGATCATGACTGATGAGGTGCGCGATTGGGATAAGGACCGCGGTACACGCATCGAGATGGACCTTGAAGGGTCTTATATGAAAGGAAACCAGTCAGTCGATGAGTACATCCGGCAGACTGCAATCGTCAATCCGCATGCAACATTTATCTATACCAATCCTAAGGCAGAGCAATTCATCTATGCACGTGCCACCGATGCCCTTCCCAAAGAGCCCCTTGAGATAAAACCGCATCCGTATGGTCTGGAACTGGGGATACTTGTCAAACTTCTCAAGACAACCGAATCACGGACACTCCAATCGTTTCTTGTCAATGATCTGAGCAGGGTCGGTTCAGGCACTGCAAAAGAGATCTGTGATACTGCGCTGCTCGACCCTAAACGCAGGCCTGGAGAGATTTCAATGCAGGAAGCAGAGAAACTCATCGCTGCAATAAAGAATACAAAGATCATGGCTCCGACGACTGATTGTCTCAGTCCGATCGGCGATGAACTGCTCGAGAAAAGCCTCAAAAAGGAGATCAATGCAGAATTCTATGTCACGATCACACGGCCAATCTTTGTCTACCGTGGAAACCCTTTCCAGGTCGAGGTCGGGCTTGCGTATGGTGGAACTCAGCCGAGGGACGGGGCAGTGAGTCTTTTGCGCTTTGCAAACCGGGTCCCGCTCCTCTACCAACAGGGCGCCTGCGCATTCACAAAGTCAGTTGTGACCACGAATTGGAAAGCGTATGGACTTTCCCAATCCAATGGCGCGCTCCCAGTCGGTCCGCTCACTATCATCATCCACATGGTTTCAGTCTGGGTCCCGTTCACATCAGAATCCAAGGAAGCACTTGCACATTACCCTGAGATCATCAAGGAAATAAAACTGGCACTGCAGGAAGCAGGCCGTAAGTTGCAGACGTATGTGCATAAGAAACATCGCGTCCAAAACCAGCTTGAACGCGCAAATCTCTTCGAGCGCTACATCCCTGAAGTTGCAGATTCACTCTCAAGACTCACCGGAGACAATAAGCTTGTGATCGAGCAGAAATTGAAAGAGATGATCAATAAGGAAGATATCAAGGCACAGATCTTCGAGATGGAATCGCTCAAGGGCGAGGGCAAGGATGATACCAGTGATGATAGCGAAGAGGATGCTGATGAGTCCCTGCAAGAGATAGAAGAGTGAATGAAAGATAAAATTGAATGTGAAATAAATAACTGCGCCTGAAGATAGGAAATAACAATCAAAATGGCAAAGAAAAAACCAGATGAAAGGAAAAGTGAAGTTCAGATGACATTCCCTGAATCCGGTGCTACTGCAGGACCTGCAGCAAAAAAATCCGTTGATGACACCAAAAAACCTGCAGAAGCATCGACTGCACGCACAGAACTTGTAGCGCTGGGAAAATCCATCGTTAAAAATATTACTGCCGGGGAGAATCCGAAGATTGAGCTCTCGGTTCGCGGACTCTCCAACGTCATCTATGACAAGGATTCAAAGACCCTGACCCTTGGCGACAAGACTGCACAGCGTTTCTTTTTCAATGCTGCGCACTCCAAGAAATTCCTGCAAACAGTCGAGGTCGCTGCAATCTGCAAGACGCTTCTTGACGTGCAGAAACATGCAAGCCTCAGGGACGTTTTCTATATGGCAAAACGCACAATCCCGAATACCAAGATAAACCTTGTCGATGAGCAGAAGGAATCAGACAAGGCAATAGAGGATCTTGAGATCATCACTGGATTTTCCCGCGAGAATCTGAATGTGAACGCAAATAAGATGGGTAGTGTCGCAGGAAAAGTGGTCATCGAGGATTCAGGAGACACTATTGATTGGTCAAAATTGGGAAGTGGTGGGTGGTCGATCCCCTCGAATGTCGAGAATATCAAGTTCAAGAAGGTCGATGCAAAATATGTCATCTACATGGAAAAGGCAGCAGTCTGGGAACGCCTGCATGAGGACCGGTTCTGGGAAAAACAGAATTGCATCATCATGTCCTCGCAGGGACAGACGACGCGCGGAATCAGGAGATTGCTCCAGCGGCTAAACACCGAACATAAACTCCCCATCCTAGTGCTCACTGACGGGGATATCTACGGATTTTATATCTACAGCGTCATCAAATTCGGAAGCATCAGTCTTGCACATATGGCTGAAGAAATGGCGATTCCGGATGTTAAATTCCTTGGTGTCACCATGGATGACATCATCAAGTATGACCTCAAGCGGCATTTCATCAAGCTCACTGATCAGGACCGCTCGCGCATCAAGCAGATGCAGAATTATGAATGGTTTGCAAAACACAAGGACTGGCAGCGCCAGTTCAAGATGATGAAGGAGTTTGATGCAAAAGTGGAAATCCAGTCTCTCTCGTCGAAAGGCATCAGTTTTATCTCTGAAAAATATCTTCCTGAAAAGATCCAGAATAAGGAATGGCTCGATTAAAATTCTTGTACTTCTCTCCATTTCCTGCTGTTCCAAAAACTTAATAAATAGGCTCGACGAAAGACGGAGTATCATCTCTCATGCGCAGTCGCGCGCGATCAGATGTGCAATCGGTTTCGACGGGTATGAGCATCGAACAATCCAATCAACCATCGACTTCTCCGTCCAGTGATACGACTCAACGCAGCACGAATGCAAAGAACCTGACATCCTATTATTCCGAGGAAAACAAAAAAATCCGAAACTTGATGGAGCTCAAGAAAATAAAATCAAACATCAAGAAATCACAGAGCGATTTCCATGCGGTCAAGGAGATCAGCAAGTTCCTGCGCGATATTGAGGATATCAAGAAATCGCAAAAAATTATCTATTTTAGCCGCATCATGCATATGCAGGTGTTTGATGTTACTGGCATGCGTGTCGGACGCATCAAGGATCTTGCGATATCCGGAGGAGACCGGTTCCCGGAAGTGTCGCATCTCCTTCTTCATCGACGCCGCAAGGACATAGTCATCCCCTGGAAGCAGGTCAAGACATTCAATACCTGCATTATTCTGGACAGGCCTTTTAGTAGTGTCGAGAAGCGCGCTGCAAAGGATGATGATATCTTCCTGAACGACCACATCATGGATAAGCAAGTCGTCGATGTCAATGGACTCAAGGTTATCCGGGTGAATGATATCTCACTCACGCACGTCCAGAATAGATTGTCTGTCATCAGTATTGATATCGGATCGCGGGCAATATTCCGCAGGCTTGGCATTGAAAAAATACTCTCTATCATCCCTTTCAAGGTATCTGACCGCCCAGTACCGTGGGATACCGTCGAACCATTGACACATTCTCTTGAGAAAATCCATCTCAAGGTTCCCTGCCCGCGCGTTTCAGACCTGCACCCTGCTGATGTCGCGCAATTATTCGATGAATTGAGCACTATTGAACGTGACACACTCCTCAAACCAATGCGAAGCGATCGTGCCGCGCGAATCCTACTTGAATGTGATCCTGAAGTCCAGGAATCAATCATCAAGAATCTCAAACATAAGCGTCTGGCGTTGATCCTTGAAAAGATGTCGCCGAATGATGCGGCAAACCTCATCACTGACCACTGCAAGGACAGGATTGATATACTCCTCAAGGCAATGAACAAGAATCGCGCATCACAAATCCAGGAGATGTTTCTCTACGCGAAGGGAAGCGTTGCACGGTATATGGATAGTGAATTCATTGCGCTCCCCCAGGGCATGACTATTGAGGAGGCGCTCGCGCACATCCGATCGCTTCCCACGCATCCAAAGCTCTTTGATGGCATCTATGTGGTTGATGATGATTATGTCTTTGTGGGCATTCTTTCACTCAAGAATTTCATCCTTGCAAGCCCCCAGGAAACACTGGGCAGCGCAATGATCCCCGGAACATTATCCGTCGAAGTCAATTATCCCATTGAACTTGTCGAAGAGATCATCACAAAATACGATCTGCTCTCCATTCCAGTCATTGACGGCAATGGCAGAATCCGCGGCATTATCCATATCGAAGAGATTCTTGACGTTGTTCTGGATCGCAACCAGAAGAACGAGTCGTTTGAGGCGACTGCAGAGCAGAAAGAGGAATTGCGCGAGAATACGCGACTCAAGCGGTATTATACGACACTTTCAAAGGATATCAATAAACTGATGCGGGAACTCGAGTCAGTCAAACCACGAAAGTCCGAGTATATCGGAAGTGTGGATGCAGTCAAAAAAGATCTCGCGCAAGCACCTGAATAAAGAATGAGGACATAACTTATGGCAGATAGTGTGATGAAATGGATCAGGGGAATCAGGGAAAAATTCGACAAGACACAATTCTTCATGCTCCTCAGCATCATTGGGCCGGGGATTATCACTGCCGCAGTCGATAATGATCCGGGTGGCATCACGACATACAGTGTCGCCGGATCCCATTATGGCTTTCTTCTGCTCTGGACCATTATTCCGATCCTTATCGCGCTTGTCCTCATCCAGGAGATGGCTGCACGTATGGGCATTGTGACTGGTAAAGGGCTTGCAGATCTTATCAGGGAAAATTATGGACTGCGCGTCACATTCTATCTCATGCTGCTTCTCATCATTGTCAATTTCGGAAATGTCCTCTCGGAATTTGCAGGTATCGCCGCTGCAGGAGACATTTTTGGCATCAGCAAATACATCCTCATCCCTATCTGCGCCATCGGCATATGGTTCCTTGTCGTCTATGGAAGTTATAAGGTCGTTGAGCGGGTATTTCTTGCTGCATCACTGTTCTATATCGCCTATATCGTTTCAGGAATCCTTGCAAAGCCGGTATGGAATACAGTGCTCTTACAGATTGTGACGCCGCACCTTGTCATGCGTTCAGATTATTTTGTGATCATCATGGGACTCATCGGAACGACTATTGCGCCCTGGATGATGTTCTACCTGCAGAGTTCCATTGTCGAGAAAGGACTCAAGCCCGCGGATCTCAAATATTCGCGTGCCGATGTTATCAGCGGAAGCATTGTAACTGCAATTGTTGCATTCTTCATCATTGTCGCATGTGCAGTCACCTTGTATGCCAATGGGATAACCGTCGACACTGCAGGGGAAGCCGCAAAGGCTTTACTCCCGCTTGCAGGAACCTATGCCGCGCTCCTCTTTGCGTTCGGACTCTTCAATGCCGGAGTCTTTAGTGCAGCGATCCTTCCACTCTCGACTGCATATTCTGTCTGCGAAGGTATGGGTTGGGAGTCAGGCGTCAACAAGAAGTTTCGCGAGGCGCCGCAATTCTATTTTCTCATCACGGGACTCATTGTCTTTGGCGCAGCAATCATCCTTATCCCGCGCATCCCGCTTCTTGACATCATGATCATCTCACAGGTATTAAATGGGATACTCCTCCCGGTCATACTTGTCTATATGCTGCGCTTGAGCAATAACCGCAAGATCATGGGAGAGTACAAGAATTCGCGCACATTCAATATCACCACATGGGGGATAACAGTTATCATTATTGTCCTCACAGTATTTTTGACACTCTCCTACTTTTCGCCAAACATGTTCATCTTTGCATAGTATGTTCTACGATTACTTTTGGGATAGCAGGCATCACTTTTTTAAATATCACATTATTTTCTCAGGGGCATGAGACCGCTCAAGGCAGAACTGCATGCACATGCGAAAGGTGATCCTGCGCACGCACTCTCTTATACAGTCAAAGATCTCATTGATGCAGCGCATAAACATCATTATCAGGTTCTTGCAGTCACATTCCATGACAAGGTATTTGAAGGTCCGAAATTCCGCAGGATGCAGGCCTATGCGAAGAAAAAGAATATCCTGCTTATCCCTGGATGTGAGGCGACTATTGAGAAGCGGCACACCCTCATCTATAATATCACTGAACGCGAGCGCAAGCGCATCAAGACATTTCGTGACCTGCGCAGATTGCGCAAGGAAAAGATGCAGCGCGGCGAGGAAATGCTGGTGATCGCTCCCCATCCCTTCTTTTCAACGCCGCTTATCGCGCGGCATTGCCTGGGCCGAAAACTTATCGGAAACATTGATATTTTTGACGCTATTGAGTATAGTTTTTTTTATCTGAAGCGCTACAACAAGAACAAACGCGCGATGCGCATCGCAAAACGATACCTCAAGCCTGTTGTCGGCAATGCGGATATCCATGTCCTGGAAAACCTGAACTTTACCTACACCATGATCAATTCTGAAAAGACAGTTGAAGGAGTTATCCGCGCAATTAAGCAGGGAGATATCACTCTTGTCACCAAGCCATTGAAAGTGCGGCATCTTGCAAAGCTTGCATACTTCTACTCCTACAAGAGCTGAGACTCGCATTACCACAGCGCACTGTAGAAACTGTTAGTCGCCTTTAGATGAACATCTTTAATGTATTGGTCTAAAAATGTTCACAGAATCGCAAATAGTGAACATTTTCCTGAGGTGAATCTGAAATGTGAATGGCGACTACGAGCAAAGCGAGAATTTCTACAGCGCCAATAACAACCAAAAGTTTTTAAATAAGAAATACTCGGATACTCCTATGGCGTTCAAATTTGAAGGTGAGGGAACCCACAATATTCTCGTAGCGCAGCTTGAGATAGAGAACGAAGAGACGTTCCATATGAAGAATCTCTACAAGCTCATCTATAACTGGCTTTCTGAGGAGGGATTCGCCGATGTCTATGGTGGGGATTACCCTGAAGTATTCTATCTTGAACGCATTCTCGGCAGCGGATCCAAGGAGCATCGTATCTGGTGGAGATGCCTGCGCACGCCAGAAAAGAGCCAGTATTACCGCTATTTTCTCAAGATCGATTATATGACGCTGAACATGAAAGCAATCGAGGTCATGCACCAAGGCCACAAGATGAAGACTGATCGTGGTGATGTCATCATCAGGATATGGGCATATCTGCAATTGGATTATACGAAGAGATGGAGAAGTTCACCATTCATGATGCGCTTTGACAAATTGTTCAGGAACAGGATCTATAAAGCGCAGATCGAGGCATACAAGGTCGACCTCTACAAGACTTCCTATCGTCTCCAGAATGTCATCAAGCAATACCTGAAACTCAAGACACTCTACGAGATGCCAAAGCCATTCCATCCCGAAAAGGGATTATAATTATTTTTTTCTTCATAGGCAACAGTACTGTCATGACGCAAGAATCCCTGTCGGTCTCTGTCTGTAGGTATCATAAATAAATTTTTATGGAATTACAAATAATAACAATTTAAATGATAAAAATTTCCTTTGCATGATGCTGCCTGATGCGAGCGATAGGTACTGTAACAGTAACTTTTTATACCCTGCCCTGTTCTTTTGATGATGGATGAACTCATCGCATCAGTCAGGGCATTGATAAAAGAAGAGACTTCAACACCCGCAGATGATACGGTGATCATGGGCAGGCAATACCTACCGCTTTGCATTGCTACTGCGAATTTTTGCGCAATCAATGCCGCGCAAACACCTCTTTCTTATACCGTGCTTTTTGTTGATGGGGGAAACAGCATCCTCTTTTCCGGCGCAGGATTATGCATTGGCTTTATCAGGACCGCAGCAGTCCTATACACAGACAATACGCGGGTAAAGCGCGAAGTCAAGGAATTCTTTATTGTGGTTGCGGAAAAAGAAGGATTGTTCACGGTCAAGACATTCCCGAAAACATCATTTGACGGAATGCTGTTCAATCCTGAGGATGAATCATTGCGTGATGGGATTGCACGCTCACTCTCGACACGCATTGTGCCTGTTGTGCGAAGATTCGCTGAACTCGAGTTTGCCGCGGCAATGAACACTGCATGGAATCCTGCAGCAATCATCCTTGATGGAACTCTCGAATCACGTTACCCTTATGAGTCAGAATTTCTTGAGACACTCTTGCAGTCAAAGCGTGCGTGCGCTCTCGCCAAGACCTGCAGCATCACGACAAAAAACGGTTTTCCCGTCACTACGCAATTGCGCAAATTAGGGCCAGTAGGCGCATGGTATTATTATCCACTCGTCGAAAACCCTAACCCACTCCATGCTGCAGAGATTTATTTCATACGACTGCATGAACGATCATCATATGTGTTTCGTTTTGAAACGCAAATAGGATTTGACGGGGATGTAAACGCGCTGCTTTCTGCGCTTGCGCAAAACAGCACTGATCCGGTATTCTACGGATATCCCTACGGGCTCATTGACGTCGATGCAGTCGCGCGCATCAGCGATGAAGAAAAACAGATGCTCCAGACAACATTCTCAGTAAAGCTCGGCAAGGAATGGCAGGAATTCTCAAAGCGGCTTTCCAGCATGGACGCGCACGAGATACTCGATAAGATACGATTCTAAACAGTCTTATTTTTTTACGAGTCGTTTGTATGAAATATACAACGTCAATCCGATCCCTAGCGGAATTATTGATCCGAATAATAATGTTCCTCCCACAAGTTCCGAGACTAATTCTCCTATTGTTATTTCTTCGATTTGTTGGAGTTGTGTATTGATTGGTTTTCGAGAATAATCGGTTTCTTTTTCAAGATCTCTTTTAATAGTATTCATTTCGTTTGCAATAGCGCAGTCTTTCTGTTCTATGTTATTTAATCGCTCGACCAGTGAATGATTTTTAAAATAGTTGGATTCTTTAGGCGCAATCCATCGGTTGTTTGCAGAAATGTTCTCAAAATCCGATTTGTTCATATAGCTCGGAGGATCTACTTCTCCGTTATATTCCTCTTGCGGTAGGCCATTCATAAGATACAGAAATCGTTCATACATTTCTTTTTTTTCTTTATAGTGTGTATATTCTTTAGCGTAGATTGTATCTAATTCAGTCTTTATTTTTATCTTTTCATACTGGCGAACAGCATAATACGAGAATATTATTATTCCCGGAATGATGAATGCTTTTGCAATTTTTAGATAATATTCTGCCGCTGTTTTCTTCCATTTTATCTCTCTTTCGTTAGCTATTGGTGTCACGACTGGTTTATTCTCATTTGTTTCCATTACTCGAGGAATGTCTCGGTCTATTTTAATTATTGTCGGATGATTTCATCCGAAATATTTAAATACTGTTTGAGCAAGATGGCATTATGGATACGACGGTCATCAAAAATCTTGGACTCACTGATTACGAGACTACGCTGTTTCTTTGCCTGTTGAAGAATGGTCCGCTCTCGGTATACGAACTTGCAACAAAGACCGGTCTTTATCGACAGGCGTGCTATGATGCACTGAACCGATTGCAAGAGAAGGGATTTGTGAGTTATGTTCTGCAGAACGGGCGAAAGATATTTACGGCAATTAATCCTGCGCAGATATCGCTCCTCTTAGAGCAACAGAAGTCCTCTTTTGATGCCCTGCTTCCTGAACTTCTTGCTCTCAAAACTCTCGGCGGAGAAGATATCACTGTTTCAGTCTTTAAGGGAAAAACCGTCATCCCCACTGCGCTGCGTGATATCATATCGACGCTTCCAAAGAACGGGGAAGTGCTTTGCACTGCGGTCGATGAACTGTTCGCTCTTGAAACAAATAAGACTATTGTCGAGCAATATGAACGCGACATACTCCTCAAAAAAATTCATGAACGGGTGATTATCAAAAAAGGTACACGCGGGTTTTTGCAGAAAGGAAATACGCAATACCGCTATATTGATGCGCAGTACTTTAATGCGAATCCTGTTCTTATCTACGGAGATACAGTCGAAATTATTATGTGGGGCAGTCCGAACCATCTTATTCAAATCAAAAGCAAACCAATCGCTGAGAGTTTCAGAAAGCAATTTGAGTTCATGTGGTTGCACGCCAAAAAATAACTGGACACATACACTGCGATTGTTTAGTTTGAACCTAAGCAAAATTTATAAATCCCCTTTCCTGAGGTTGATCATGCCACAATCCTTTGATATCATCACCATTGGTTCTGCAACAGTCGATGTGTTTATGCATACTGATCCGCAGCATGCGCATCTCACGCACACGCACCATGAAAAAGATGTTTGTTATCCACTGGGCGCAAAGATACTGGTCAAAGAATTGGAATTCTTCATCGGCGGCGGCGGAACAAACACTGCAGTAGGGTTCTCACGCCTCGGATTCCGGACCGCGTACCTGGGGAAGATCGGCAATGATGAGAATGGATCGCGGATCCTCAAATGCCTCAAGGATGAATCAGTCGCATTCATCGGCGCGACTGCAAAAAAAGGGTATTCCGGATATTCAGTGATACTGGACTCAGTTGCTGAGGACAGGACAATCTTTGCCTACAAGGGATCCAATGACCAACTCGCAGCAGCAGATATTGACTTCAAAAAACTCAATGCGCAGTGGTTCTATTTCTCGTCCATGATGCAGAAAAGTTTTGAGACGCAGAAACGCATTGTGGCGCATGCAGCAGCGCGCAAGATCAAGATTGCATTCAACCCGAGCCTGTATATCGCTGCTCTGGGCGCGCATCATATTGCACGCATCCTTGCACATACGGAGATACTCATCTTCAATAAGGAAGAGGCGCAGGCGCTCCTTGGCGACACTGATTCTAATATACAGAACCTCTGCATGAAGGTCGCAAAATTCGGGCCAAAGATCATTGTCATCACTGACGGCAGGAACGGCGCGCATTGCTATAACACGCATGAGCACCTCTTTTACATCGTTATGCCTGCAAAAGTAAAGATTATTGAGACAACCGGCGCAGGCGATGCATTCAGTGTCGGATTTGTCGCAGGAATCATGAATGATAAGCCGACTGAGACTGCGCTCAAGATGGGTATGCTCAACGCAGAATCAGTCATTGCGCATCGCGGCGCAAAAAATATCCTTTTGGGCAAGGGACTGTTCCGGACGGCGGAAAAGGACCGACGGAAGGTTGAAAAGAAAAAAATCTGAGCAACCCTGAAAATTATAGCAGCGGCCAAAACGCTTTGGCAAATGATTCGTTTGCCTTTTTCTGATATTTGCTATAGTCCTTGTTCTTTTGCAATTCTATACCTATCTCATCATCTAACTGTTCAATGATCTTATACCTGCGGTCCAGTTGCGGTTCGATATCTTCCAATGGATGATAGCCGTCTTCTATTTTGAAATAGAGTTTATCCAACTGGGGGTATTTTTTATGTACATTTGATAACGGGAATAATTCGCTAAACTGTATTGCTGTGGATTTGCGTACGTTGAGTAATGAGTCCAATCTGCTGTTTTTTTCTGCTTCTTTGTTGAATTCGATCCGTGCCTTCCCGTAATAGGTATCTGCCTGATATCCATAATAACCCATGCGTATAATTGCGCCAGCACACAGCGCAATTGCAGCATATGTGATGCGCTTGGATATTTGTTTCATGATGCACCTCGTTTGTTCATTTTTTGCGTAACAGCTCTGGCAATAGTGTCGATCTCCATTGAACGATAACGCCTAATAGATATCACTGCTAAGTGAATAGTAATATAAATATTCGCTTTCCCTTAAGGGGAAGAAAAATTTATATATCTTGAATGCTCTTGCAGCACCATGACACTGGAATATGGTCTTGAGCAACTCGGTCTGACCCGAAATGAGGTCAAAGTATATCTTGCGCTCGTGGACATTGGTCAGACCACCACATCTGCAATAATAAAAAACACCGGGATTAACACGTCAAAGGTCTACGAGAGTCTTGAACGCCTGCTCAGAAAAGGCATTGTATCCTATACTATCATCAAGAATAAGAAGCACTGGCAGGCAGAGGACCCCGCACGCATCCGTGATTATATCACCGCGGAAAAACAGGCGATTCGCAAGAAAGAGGATTTTGCATCGGCGATCATCGCGGATTTAACCATACGAAAAAACATCCATCACGACACCACCACCTACAAAATCTACGAGGGAATAAAAGGAGTCAAAACTGCACGCGAGAATGTACTCAATGTTCTTCACAAAGGAGATACATTCTACCTTATTCTTGCGAATTATCCACAGGATGAACGGCTTGAATCATTTTGGGTGGAGTTTCAAAAGAAACGGGCACAGCAGGGAATTCATGTAAAATACATCATCAACGATACACTTACCAAAGCAGCACATATCAGAAAACCGTTACCCCTTACCACGGTAAAATATGTCAACCCCGATATCCTCTCGCCGACCTGGACAGAAATCTACGGTGATTATGTTAGCATTGGCGTCCTTGGCGAAAACCCCTCGGTCTTTGTCATCCATAATGCTGCGGTTGCTAAAGGATTTTTGAATTATTTCAATTTTTTATGGACACTGGGAAAGAAACGATAACAAAACAATACACAAACTATATAAATACACTTTACGATGATCGATGAATAAGAGGTGTTGAGCATGACTATTAACGTGAATAAGATTCTTCGCAATAATAAATCACTGCTGCTCGCGTATGACCAGGGGCTTGAGCATGGTCCGCGGGATCTTGACAATAAATCAGTCGATCCCAAATACATCTTTGACATCGCGCTTGAGGGCATGTATGACGGTATCATTGTCCAGCACGGGATTGCAGAGAAATATTATGGGTCCTATTTCAAGGAGATCCCGCTCATCGTGAAATTGAACGGCAAGACAAGCCTTACGAATATCGCTCCTTTATCGCGGCAACTCTGCTCAGTCGAGCGCGCAATCAAACTCGGCGCAAGCGCAGTCGGCTACACTGTTTATGTAGGAAGTCCCATGGAGCCAGAGATTCTCCACGAATTCTCCAAAGTCGTCGAGGTAGCGCATGATTATGGACTGCCGGTCATCGGATGGATGTATGCACGCGGTCCGACCATAAAAAATGATCTTGACAAGGACATTCTTGCCTATGGCGCCCGCATGGGACTTGAGCTTGGCGCTGATTTTCTCAAACTCAAATACAATCATGATCCCGAAAGCTACAAGTGGGTCGTGAAATGCGCAGGCAGGTCACGCGTTCTTATTTCCGGCGGCGATAAGGTTGAGGAACTTGCATTCCTGAAAGAGGCTGAGGAAGTTATGAAGCTTGGTGTGAGCGGCATGGCAATCGGCAGAAATATCTGGCAGCATGAAAAACCGCTTGCACTCACCGCAGCACTCCACAAGATCATCCATGAAGGAAAAGCTGCGCAGGAAGCAATCAAAGTCTATGAGGACGAGGCAAAGAAGGGAAAATAGAATTTTTATGCTGTTTCTTTCCTGATCCACTGCTCATAATCTTTATTTGCCGTAACATTCATCTTCATGATGCACGGAGTTGTGTACGGATGGATCTTTTTTACCGCAGATTTTATCTTTGTCCAGTGTTCAGGTTTTGTTTTAACCAATGAGACAATCTCTCGCGAATTCTCAATCTTTCCATTCCACCAGTATGCGCTCGTGATAGGAAAATAATTCACGCAGGCAATAAGTCTTCTCTTAAGAAGATGAGTGGCCACTTTTCTTGCCTCAGCCATATTCTTGTGCGTGATATAGATGATGATGAATGTCATGTTAAAATGGAGCGAAGGATGTTTATATAGTTAACGTAAATCGATTTATATCTTATTAACCCTACTTATTAACAACATTTTTAAATTTGTTATCTTCATAAAAATCATGGCAAAAACAGACACACTTCATTTTATCATGACTGGTGGAACAATTGACTCGTATTATGATGGTTCAAAAGATACCGCTGTTCCCCATGCACATTCTGCGATACCTAAATTTATCAATACATTAAAATTATATGAGACTTGCGAATTTACAGAAGTATGCATGAAGGATAGTCGGAATTTGACTGAGTCTGATAGAAAAAGTATTCTTAATGCAGTGATCGCGAGTAAATCTAAGAGAATTATTATTACCCATGGAACATATACGCTGCCTGATACTGCAAGATATTTGAAGGCAAACCTTAAAAATAATGATAAAGTAATAATTTTTGTATGTTCGATGATACCGCTTGAAGGGTTCATACCGACTGATGCGGGATTCAACATCGGTTATGCAATCGCTCAATCCCAAGAATTATCTAAAGGAATTTATGTGTGTATGAATGGACGAATATTCACTCCTGAAGAAGTTGTTAAGATATTGTCTGAAGGGAGATTCGGATCCATTTATACACGATAATTTTATTTTAATGATTTTATTTTCACTTGTTGATTCTTATTGCGCGCTCTTCCACAATACTGCAAAAATTGTTCGTTTATCATCTGCAATGGTCTGATCATGGATGAGAACACTGATGACCTCGTTTTCTACGAGTTTGATGATGGCGACTTTATCTGCATAAATGAAGATCATTGAGTTAATATTGAATCCCTTGATTGAGCGTGTCTCCCGCGCCTGTTTCTCATCTGATTTTTTCAGTTCAAGTGTTTGTGGAGAATGCTCCTGAATGACACGTGCGTAGATCTTGAGTTCTGCGCGGCGTTTGATATAGAATGGGAAGTAATAATTCATGATGTCAAAGATTTTGGAGGTCGAGATGACATCAGTCTGTTTCTTTGTTGCAAGAATATCTTCAAGAATTGTCTTGAAACCTTCTTTACCTTGGTATACTTCGACTGTCGGCTTTTGGATCGTAAGCTCCTGTATGAGCTTTAGCTGTGGAAGGATAGTTTTGAGCTTCTCCTTCTTCTCTTCGAGTGATGCAATGAGCTTTTCAGGAGAGGCGACTTCGAAGTACGTTGTTTTTTCTTTAGTGATCTTTGAGGCGAGACCCTTTTCAAGAAATGATTTCAGGATATCGTATGTTGTTGATCTGTTCAGGTAGGATTTTTGTGCAATCGTATTTGCAGTTGCTGTCCCGAGTGCAAGGCAGGCCAGATAAATCTTTACTTCTTTGGTTGAGAGTCCGAACGAGATAAGCGCTTCCTCTATGCTTATGTCTTCCATGTATTTCTCTACAGTGCGTGCATATTTAAATATGTTGGTTTTTTTAATCAACAAAAATTTATATATTATAGTTACCACGTAAAAGTAGTTTAAAACAAAGAGGTGGTTTACATGAGTAAGATCAAAACTTTAGGCTTTATCGGCACAGCTGCTTTGGCTGCATGGTTTACATTTAAGAGTCCAGTCCAATACGAAAAGCCCTATACTTCAGAATCGGTTATTGAAAAGATTGTAGGAATTACAAGAAAGGACACTGTTAAGTTGTATGCTGAGACCGCGCATTCTTCTCTAGCCTCTGCTCCGAAATATAATTTTTTCCTTGAATGGAAAGAGGGTGGTAAATCCGTCAGGTTTGGTTATTCTGACGACAACGACTTAACAGACCCTTATTCTATAGGATTTCCGCATTCCCGTAATGCAAGAAGTTACTCTTCGTCTCCTATCAAATATGTCAATGACTCTTCATTTATGGCAGACCACGGATTTAACAATGATGAACGAAAGGACATTATGTACAAATGGTTAATCTTTCAGGAGGATTTCAAAGATGATTATCACAAGCTTGCTGGTGATTTATATAAGAACTGAGATCAATTGATAAGCACGATCATCCGTGTCAAACTCTTATGCACATAATGGGGGATGAGTGCATTGATTGCAAGTTTTTTTGATAGATTTTTCTTTAATATCTTTTTGTAATCCACAAAGTCTGGCATAACTATGACTGCGCGGCCATTGATTTTTCGGATAAAGCGCGCATACAACGCCGTGATATCATCGCTCTTCTTTGAACTCTTCCCGTACGGAAGATCAGTCAAGACATTGGCATAGGACTTGATTGCAAGCGCGTCCTCTACGCGCAGCGTATATTGTTTTGGATCGATGTGGTAATGGTCAAGGTTAATCTTGCACCTGCGCAGCATTGCAGCATCAATATCATAACCTGTGCATGGAACACGCATGAGTCCTGCTTCGAGAAGTATCCCGCCGGCACCACAGAAGGGATCGATGAACCCTTTTTGGAGAGAAGGATTAAGGATGTTGACGAGTCCGCGCGCCATCTTGGGATGCATTGCAGTCGGATGGAGTTCTGGTCTGAAGTGCGCGCGGCGATCATTGAAATGCTCATTATTTTCCCAAAACTGTAAGGCGACATATGCGCTTGCTCCTATGATGATCACTTCGATATGCGTTGCAGGATTATTGAGATCAACCTTTGGCGTGATGCTCTTTTCTGCGAGTTTTCTCCAGACATATGGTGCAAGATCCTGCTCCCGAAGATTATGTGCCGCAATATTTTTTTTATCTTCAGCATGGATACGTACACAGAAATCATCCCTGTAGATCTTTGACCAGTCAAATGACTCGAATCGTTTGATGAGTTCAACTGACTTGCATTCAAACACTAATTTGAGGACCTTGTGCGTATATGCGAGTCGCGGGATTTTTGCGTGATTATTTTTTTTGATATGTGCGATGATTAAATGCCCCTTTTTTTCGTATGCTTTCAATCCGAGTAATTCTGCAGCCTCTAATTGCGCCAGTGCAATGTTCTCCTGTGAGAGGATAAGGATATACTTTACTGGTGTCATCATGCCATAACTATCACTAACTTTTTAAAGTTGATTATCGAAGATCGAATCTATATGGAAACTCTTGAACAGGTTTCTCGGCGTCGCCAGGGCAGGCCGCTCGGATCAAATGTGCGCCAGAACATCATTGAGATCCTTGCAGCACGTGGACCGCTTTACGGCTATGAAATCTACAAGATATACATCGATATCTTTCCTAAGATCACCCTGCGCTCAATCTATTATCATATGAAAAAAGGTGTTGCGCTCAAAGAATTTGTGGTGCATGAGATAAAACATGTCGAAGGTGATTACTCCTGGGGTTCGCGAAGTGAGAACATCGTCTATACCTTAGGACCTCTTGCAGAGCCGCGCGGCGATAAGCGATTAACATCATAGTAGAAGAGATCGTCACTGCGTTTTCCTGCGTGTTCTTATATGCTGCGAAAATTAATATGAGTGGCTATCTCGTTATATTCGCACTTGTTTCCCGTATACGCATAATGCGTCCCCCAGAACATTCCGATATTGAATGCGCTGTGCACTGCTTGGATGATATCCTTGACTTTCCCATCAAGATATTTAGGGGTCCTGTCTGCTACTTGATCGACATATTCGTCGATGATGCTCTCCTTATTCACGGGTTTGAGATACGTGGTCATATCTTCGATCGATGCTTTTGCAGCGATATTTTGTCCGAGTGTTTCTCCATTATTGAATGCGTATTCTAATATCTTATTGATATCTCTTGCAGTGATGTTCTTAAATCCATCTTTAGCAATACCTTGATGGATATCAATCTTTAACTGTTCGTCTGCAACAGTTATGACTTGCCGATATGCTTCGATATATGCACTATTGAGTGTATTGAGCTTTTCCATACGCCACCCCGCAACTATCTACTCAACAATAGTACTTATTTTATAAATCTTTTGTTGTATCGCATCATCGCGCGCATCAAGAGATATATTTGCAACGCGCCGGCAACCCTTGAAAACAATATTTATAAACCTGCGCTTTATCTCTTAGTCATGGAACCCGCGGAGCAGAATACTAAATCCTCGACAAAAATCTATGATGAACTTGTCGCATTTATGCAGCAGAAAGGATTTATCTGGGGTCCTGAACCTGAGATCTATGGCGGGCTTGCAGGATTCTACACCTACGCGCCCTTAGGTAAACTTCTCAAGAACAATGTGGAAAATGAGATACGCCGGTTATACATGAAAAACGGATTCTGGGAAGTAGAGTGCCCGACAGTCATGCAGAAAGAGGTCTGGCAGGCATCAGGACACCTTGGCGGATTCACTGATCCGGTCATCATTTGTTCGAAATGTAAAGGAAATTTTAGAGCTGATAAATTAATTGAGGATTATTTTTTTCAAAACAAAGAAGATTACCATGAAGGATTAACCATAGGTTCGGTTACCCCTGAAAATTTATCAAATCTTTTTAATGTACATAAAGAAATTGCATGTCCGAATTGTAAAAATGTTTTTATAAATGTAAAACCAACAGATATTAAAGAGCATACTTTAATGATGAAAACCACCATTGGTCTTGATGTCGAGGCATACAATAGGCCTGAGACTGCGACGACAACCTATCTCCCATTCCTGCGTTATACTGAATTCTTCAGGAAAAAACTCCCCTTCTCTGTATTCCAGATCGGAAAAGCATACCGCAATGAGATCAGCCCACGCCAGCATGTCATGCGCTGCAGGGAATTCACCCAGGCAGAGGCGCAGATATTCCTTTTCAAGGATCAGAAAACTGAATTCGAGAAATATGCTACAGTCCAGCATAACACCATGCCGCTTTGGCCCTGGCAATTCCAGGAAAACAATACTGCGCCAAAAATCATCACTGTCCATGAAGCACTCGAAAAAGGGTATTTCAAGAACAAGGCATACGCATGGGCAGTCCATCTTGCGTATAGCTTCTTCAAGGCAATCGGAATCCCCGATGAAAAAATCCGTCTGCGACAGCATTACCCTGATGAAAAGGCATTCTATGCGGATGATGCCTGGGATATCGAAGTCAAATTACACTCTTTTGGATGGTTTGAACTCTGCGGCGTCCATGACCGGACAAACTATGATTTGACGCAGCACGGCAAAGCTTCCGGTAAATCACTCACTGCATTCAATGAGCAGTCAACTGCGACAGAAAAAAATGAGATCCCGAATATCATTGAGATCGCATTCGGGACTGACCGGCCAACATTTGCGCTCCTCGATCTCTTCTATGCAAAAATCGATGAGAAAGAGGGCAAGACAAAATTCATGATCCCTCGGCATATGGCGCCAGTCAAAGTTGCAGTATTTCCGCTTGTGAAAAAGAATGGACTCTCAGAGGCCGCACAAAAACTTTTCGATGAATTGCAGCAGGAATTCTCCGCGCGCTATGATGCCGCAGGAAGCATCGGCAAACGGTACCTGCGCGAAGACGAGAGCGGAACACCCTACTGCATCACCATAGATTATGATACTATCAAGACTGACTCACCGCATTATGGCACAGTCACGATCCGCGATCGCGACACCGAAGAACAGAAACGGATCAAATTAATCGATGTGAAAGAGACCATTAAAAAACTACTGTCTTATGAACTGAAGTGGGAGAATCTCTAATCTCTTATTGCTTTTCTCAATTTTTTTTAGAGTGATTCCGGGATATATCGATATGTATGTTCTTTAATGAATCGAAGAACAAACCACTCCTTGATGATTTTACCGTAATGCATTCGTGTTTCTTCTTCGAGTTTCTGCAATGCATCGGTTGACGAGAGATGTATCTCTATCTCGAGATTTACTCCATTCAAATACTTAGTAAAATAGATGACCCCCGGATGTGTACTGAAAAATGCTTTAAGCGCAAGAAAGGATTTTGCATCATAATGCTTGAGTGTGATAAAGATCTTGTAATAGGTATATCCGGTCTTTTCAGTATCGATGAACGGGCGATATCCTAAAATGACATTATTTTTTTCAAGTTTTTTTAATCGTTCTTTTACGGTATTAATACTGAGTTTCGATTTTTTTGCAAGCGCGATGATGCCGATATTGGCATTGCTTGCAAGGATGCGCAGGAGTGCATAGTCCTTGATATCGATTGTTATCCCTGTTTTTTCAAATTTCCGCTCGACAAATGTCGAACGCTTTGTTGTTATGAAATATTCTTTCAAAAAATGTTCAAGTTGCATGAGCATTCCGATCTGTTCTTCTTCAATAATCCCATTGAATTGCATATGCAGCTGCTCCTGAAACTTTTCGAAATCAGGGATTGTTCTCCAAACAGTCACTACATCGATGTCCCATCGTCCATCACATTCCATGAGCCACATTACTTCCTTAGTCGCGTTGATGTGACTGATGAGTTTTTCCCGTTCTTGGGCTGTATAATTGCTCAGTTTCAATAATGTGCGAAACGAATGATAACCGAGCTTCTTGATATCAATTTCTGTAAAATATCCCCTGATGATCTTTTCCTGTTCAAGCCGCCTGATACGGTATAATACGACATTACGATGTACTTTGAGTTTGCGTGCAAGCTGGCTGCTGCTTTGCCTACAGTCTGTATCAAGTGCGTACAAGAGCTTTTTATCAATCAAATCGAGCATAATATGTTAATAATGTTACTATTTTTATATTTTATGATAATATGCACAGAAAATAGATAAAAGATTTTATATATAAATTATCACTTTATAGTGGTATGAACAACACTCAATTGACTACACAAGCATTAGATCCTGTCATTATGAATGAAACATTTTGGCAATATTTCCAAGAAGAAGGAAAATTAGTTACTGCGTTTATGAGCGGCTCAATACTTGATGTTGCATGCGGGCGCTGCCGTATAGTCCAGTATCTATCTCCTACTTGCAAACAATATTCTGGATTAGACATCAATCTGGATCTTGATAAGATATTTGAAGACAATAAGAAATTAGCCCCGTGGAGCTATAAGCCATCATTATCTTATTATTATCATAAAGATGCACGTGAAATATCTTCCCTTTTCAAAGAGGATGAGTTCGATAATTCTTGCTGCTTATGGAATAGTCTTCCAATCATTGGAAATGAGCCTCAAACACTTGCAGACATTGCGAATGTCACAAAAAACAACATTCTCATCACCCTCGTTGCAAAAAATGAACAATCGCTTGCAGCACGCATAAAGTATTATGAAGGAACAGGGATGTCATTTACAGTCGATAAGGAAAACCACATCATCTATTCAGATGTCTGGGGTGCGTCAAAGGGATATGACTCATCTATATTCGAAACTTGGGCAAAAGATGCAAATGTAAAATTAATTGAATCAGGACCAATCGGGATACTTGGAAATTATGGGAGATATACAGCAGTGAAACAATGAAAATCTGGGAAGAAAAATGGAACGAGATATGGCAGATACCGCAAGGTATTACATACAATCCTGCGACTACGACACTTATTAATCGCATTGACTGTCTTGAACCATTGACAAAAGAGAATGATAAACCTATACCTACAATTTACACAGGCATATATTCATTATTTACGATAAAAAATCTTGAGCGATCACGCTACGATCACATAAGAAAATCCACTGACCATACACGCAAATGTTTATTTCTCGAAAGCGCAGGCAAAAAAGACTTTACATCCAAATACCACTTATATATTCAATGATTTTCCTCGGCCTTCGATGTCTGCATTCACTAGTGAGGTTCAGATAAACAAATATGAACTATGCTGGGGATTATCGACTGATTACAGTATACGGCCATATTTTCATGATCCAGATTCTCCTTTGATCCTTCTATATAAAGGCAGCATTAATGTGGAGTCTGATTATAAGAAGAGATTAAAAGAATATCCAAAACACGGCTATGAAGCATCAGATATTATTGTCCCAGACCAGACAATCTTTGACCAGGTTTTTAATCCAATAGAAGAGGTGTTATTACAATTGAGACCTGAGTTGATAGATACGTGTTATCGATAATCATTCCTTCAATTCCCAAACATTTTTAAAATCCCTCGTCATTCGATAGATATGCTTAAACTCTACAACACGCTTACGCGTACGAAAGAAGAATTCAAACCGATTCATGCAGGAAAGGTCGGTATGTATACCTGCGGCCCGACCGTGTATTATTTTGCGCATATCGGAAATCTTCGCGCATATCTCTTTGAAGATATCCTTAAGCGTGTTCTTGAATATAATAAATATCAAGTCAATCATGTCATGAACATCACTGATGTCGGCCATCTTACAAGTGACGCTGATGAAGGCGAAGATAAGATGCTGAAAGGCGCAAAGCGTGAGGGAAAGAGCGTCTGGGAGATTGCAAAATTCTATGAGGAAGCATTCTTTGCAGACCTACGGAAATTACACATCATTTATCCATCAATTACATGCCGCGCAACAGAACATATTCCAGAAATGATTGCATTAATCAAACGCATTGAGCATAATGGTTACACCTACATTGCGAATGGTAATGTATATTTTGATATTGCTAAATTTAAGCATTATGGCGACCTTGCACGATTGAACCTTGACGAACTCAAAGCAGGAGCAAGAATTGCTGTCGATGAACATAAGCATAATCCACAGGACTTTGTCTTATGGTTCACTAAATCAAAATTTGATAATCAGGAGATGAAATGGGATGCCGTTTTTGAATTTACTCTTACAGATGAAGAATATGAGAAGCTAAAAGAGTTTGCAACCACAAGCAAAAACGTAGATATCATTCACACAGAAGAGGTTGAAAATGATATCTAAACATTTATGCAAAGGTGGTTGCGGTAATCCTGCTTCTCATAAGGGATGGTGTAAGATTAAATGGAGATCTGGCAAAAAATTTGGTGTAGACTGTCCAGTAATTGAAGCAAAAAGAGCTAAATCACTTTCATCATTTAGAACTAGAGAAGCAAAATTAGGTAAAAATCCTATGCAAAATCCTAAAATATGTAAGAAAAATCATTCCTTGGCAAGAAATAGAAAAGCTGCTGAAACTTTGAAACAATTAGGTGAAAAAGGCTTATTACCGCAGCAGACAGAAAACAAAGAGCTAAAAGAAAAAAGAAGACTTAAAAACCAAAAGGCTCTTCAGAAGATGTGGAAAGAGGGCAGGCACCCTTTACAATCTAAATCTAAAGAAGAACTTAACATAATTAGGAAAAAAATATCCAACACACTAAAGGATTTAGCAGACATGGGAGAGCTTCCTGTACAGAATTTTAGTCAAGAAAAGAAGAGATCAATTGCGAAAAAAGTCTCTGAAAAGTTAAGAGAAGGAATTAGAACTGGGAGAATTAAGCTGTCTCCCGGATGGAAGAAAGTCGCATATAAAGACAAAATTTTAAGATCTAATTGGGAAAAGGAAACAGCCCAATTTTTAGATGCTCATAAAATACATTGGGAATACGAATCTTTAATTTTGCCATATTACGATACTTCTAGAGATAGAGTGGCGTATACAATTCCCGATTTTTATTTACCGAAATATCATGTAGTTATTGAAGTTAAAAGCAATGGTTTAATAAATTCTGTACAGACTAAAGATAAGATGAGTGGAATAACTAATTTAGGCTATAGAACATTTCTGTTCGGTAAAAGACAAATCAAACTAATGAAGAATGAAAACATCACCATTATTAAGGCGATAAAAAATGAAAAAAGTTAAAGTAAAAATGACTGGATATCCGGGCTGGCATATTGAATGTTCAGCTATGAGCATGAAATATCTTGGCGAGCATTTTGATATCCATTGCGGCGGGATAGACCATATTCCAGTCCATCATACAAATGAGATTGCGCAATCAGAAGCTGCGACTGGAAAGAAATGGGTCAATTATTGGATGCATAATGAGTTCCTTGTCATGGACAAGGGAAAAATGTCAAAGTCTGCAGGCGGGATATTGACTATTGCAACACTTGAAAAAGAGGGGTATGATCCAGTTGATTACCGCTATCTCACCCTCAATACACAATATCGCATACCCTTGACATTCAGTTATGAATCGCTTGCTGCAGCACAGAATGCGTTTAAGAACCTGAAGAATAAGATTGTTGAATACAAAAAAGATACTTCTGCAATTGAGGATGGACATGTAAAAAATATGGATGAATACCGTGCTGATTTTCTCGAATCCATCAATGACGATCTCAACATGCCCAAAGCACTTGCAGTATTATGGAATGTCATTACAGATAAGACATTAAATAATCATGAAAAATATGTGCTCGCACTAGAATTTGATAAAATCTTTGGATTAGGATTTGAACATCTCGTTGAGGAACAGATTGAAATCCCGAACGATATCCAGAAGATCATTGACGAACGCATACATGCACGAAAGGCTAAGGATTGGAAGAAATCCGACGAACTACGCGATTTGTTGAAATCAAAAGGATACGCCGTCGATGATATTGCGCAAGGATCAAAGGTGAAAAAGATCTGAATATTTGTGCGTGACCCGCATGACTACCTGCATCAATAAATCAAAAAACGAGAAAAACTGTCCCTGCAAGGATACCTCGTGCGAAAATCATGGCATCTGCTGTGAATGCATCGCCTACCATCGCTCGACCAGAAGCAAGCCTGCGTGCATGCGATAGTGCAGTGCATCAATTATTTTCTTTTTAATACCTGCTTTCTTTTTTGCTACAGTGGAAATATTTATAAACAATAGTGCAGGCTAGATACTACTTTGTAAATCGCATGCAAATCAAAAAGAGGTCATATGCCTGCTGACGTGAATGATCTAAAGCTTGTTGAATCCATTCTCAAAAAATATTCGCGAAAAGAGGATACTGTTGCAGCACTGCAGGAATTGCAGCAGACATTCGGATATCTTGAAAGAGGCCATCTTGAACTCCTGGCAAAGCAACTTTCCCTGCCGCTCGTCCACATCACCGGCGTTGCCACATTCTACACCCAATTCAAGTTCACGCCTAAAGGAACATACCATATCAGCATCTGTCGGGGAACTGCCTGTCATGTCAAGAATTCAGAGACACTCCTCAAACATGTGGAAAGAAAATTGAACATCAAGGCCGGAGAGATCACGACAGACAAGAAGATCAGCCTAGAATGCGTCAATTGCATCGGTGCATGCGCAAAAGCGCCGGCAATGATGATCAATGAAAAAGTCTACGGGAACCTTGACGAGAAAAAGATCGACATGATCATCCATTCACTTGAATAATTCATTCGAATAATACGCGATAGACTCATACATAAGACCATACTTCCATGACACCCATCACTGCACTTGCAGACCTCAAAAAAGGGCATGAAGCACTCACCTGTGATCGGATTACAGTCGGGCTTGCAACATGCGGGATATCTGCAGGAGCAGACAGGACACTTGCAGCATTCCAGGCAGCAAATCTTCCGCTCATCATCGAGAATGTCGGATGCCTGGGGAACTGTTATGCTGAACCCATTGTGACTGTCCGGCAGGACGGTAGCACCGCAATCTATGGTCACGTAACCGAAGATAAAGTCCAGAAAATCCTTGATGCCATAAAAACTAAAACAATCTGCAAAGAATTATTCCTTGGACGCACTCTTGAAGAAATCGATTTCTATAAGATTCAGAAACGGTTGCTCCTTGCAAACTGCGGAAAAATAAACCCGCTTGACATTGACCAATACGTCGCAACCGGAGGGTACGACGGGCTTGCAAAGGCGCTTCGCAAGAAACCGCAGGAAATCATCGAAGATGTGCTTGCAAGCGGATTGCGTGGCAGGGGCGGCGCTGGATTTCCTACGGGACAGAAATGGAGACTTATCGCAGTAAAGACCGGAAAAAAGATCCTTGTCTGCAATGGTGACGAGGGAGATCCCGGAGCATTCATGAACCGTACAGTCATGGAGTCTGATCCCTTCAAACTCATCGAGGGGATGACGATTGCAGCATATGCGATCGGCAGTGATGAAGGAATAATCTATACCCGCGCAGAATACCCGCTTGCAGTAAAGACCCTGCGCTCGGCAATCACCATCGCAGAATCGCACAACCTTCTTGGAAAAAATATTCTTGGCATTGAAGGATTCAATTTTAACCTGCGCATCGTCATGGGCGCAGGAGCGTTTGTGTGCGGTGAAGAGACTGCGCTCATGAATTCAGTCATGGGACTGCGCGGACAGCCGCATTACAAGCCGCCGTATCCAGCTGACAAGGGAATCTATGGATACCCGACAAACATCAATAATGTAAGTACATTATCATTTGTCCCGCTTATCATGTCCATGGGCGCCAAGGAATTTGCAAAAATCGGAAGCGAAAAAAGCAAAGGCACTGCAGTACTCTGTCTGACAGGAAAAATAAACAGGACAGGAGTCATTGAAGTCCCTATGGGAACGCCACTGCGCGAGATCATCTTTGGAATTGCCGGAGGACCACCGCAGGGAACAACATTCAAGGCAGTGCAATGCGGAGGCCCTGCGGGAGGATGCGTGAGCGAGAAATACCTTGACCTTCCCGTCGATTATGAATCACTCCTCTCAATCGGGGCAATGATGGGATCCGGAGGACTTGTTGTCCTCAACAGCGATTCCTGCATGGTTGATGTCGCAAAATTCTTCATGAGTTTCACCCGCAGTGAGAGTTGCGGCAAGTGCACACCCTGCCGTGAAGGAACAACACGGATATGGGAGATACTGGATAAGATCACCAAAGGCCTCGGGACACCTAAAGATATTGAAACACTCAAATCATTGTCGCAGTATGTAAAAGAAAACAGCTTATGTGGCTTGGGGCAGGCTGCCCCAAACCCCATCCTTACGACCCTAGCGCAATTTGCAGACGAATACCGTGTCCATATTGAACAGAAGGAATGTCCTAGTCACTCCTGCAGAAACCTCGTCCATTACCGTATCAATGAGAAATGCACGGGTTGCGGGAATTGCGCAAGACATTGCCCGGTCCATTGCATTGCCGGACGATTAAAAGAAAAACACGTCATCGACCAATCAGTCTGTGTGCGCTGCGGCGCATGCTATGAGAATTGCGCATTTGACGCAATCGACAAAGGATAAAAAATTGACGCTTTGAATACTGTCATAAGAAACTATGGCATCCCCTGAACATCCCCAAAAAGTGAAGATAACACTCAACGATGAAATCGTATGGTGCGATCCCAATGCGTATATCATAGATATCGCGCGAAACAATAACATCTATATCCCGCACTTTTGTTATCATGAACGATTGGAACGCACGGCAAACTGCCGGCTCTGCGTCGTCGAAATCGAGATCGGAGGGAAAAAACGCATCATGACATCCTGCAACCTCAAGCCGCAGGAAGGAATGATCGTCAACACCCATACCCCGAAAGTCCTTGAGGCGCGCAGGGTCAATATTGAACTGCTTCTTGCAAACCATGACTTGAACTGTCCGACCTGCGCAAAGAACCTGCATTGCAAACTCCAACGCTACTCGGGCGAACTCATCGTCAAGGAAACGCCATTTACAGGCAAACGACGCAATGTGCCTGTCGATGAATCAAGCCCCTCGATTCGCCGGGACAACAATAAATGCATCCTCTGCGGCAGGTGCATCAAGATGTGCGGTGATGTACAGACCGTGAATGCAATCCAGCAGCAGTTCCGCGGATTTGAGACGCTGGTCTCCTGCGCATTCAATGAAGGACTTGGCGAGAGCAGCTGCGTCAACTGCGGTCAATGCGTGATTGCCTGCCCGACCGGGGCATTGACTGAGCGCAGCGACATCCCGCATGTCATTGATGCATTGAATGATCCCCATAAGATTGTCATTGCGCAGACTGCGCCATCAATTCGCGCAACACTCGGAGAATGCTTTGGGATGAATCCCGGAACAAATGTTACCGGAAAAATGGTTGCTGCACTGAAAAAATTAGGATTTGAAAAAGTGTTTGATACTGACCTTGCTGCAGACATCACTATTGTCGAGGAAGCATCGGAATTCATCAAACGCCTGAATGCGAACGAGAACTTGCCGATGATCACGACCTGCTGTCCGGCATGGATAAAATTCGGCGAGCAATTCTTCTATGATGAACTCAGCCACATGTCGACCTGCCGGAGCCCGCAGGCAATCATGGCATCACTCATCAAGACGTATTATGCCGAAAAAGCAGACCTTGACCCTCAGCGGATAGTGCTGGTTGACATCATGCCCTGCACTGCAAAAAAATTCGAGATCCTCAGACCAGAATTCGCAGGAGAAGCAGATTATGTCTTAACGACTGTCGAACTCGGAAAACTCATCAAGGAGATGAATATCGACTTTGAACACCTCGAGCCTGCACGTTTTGACAATCCGCTCGGCGAGAGCACTGGCGCAGGAGCAATATTCGGACATACAGGTGGGGTTATGGAAGCAGCACTGCGTACAGTTGCAGACTGGCTTGAGAACAAGAACTTCAAACATATTGATTACCAAGCCATTCGGGGCATGGAGACACTCAAAGAAGCAACAGTTCACATCGATGGGATGGAGATCAATCTTGCAGTCGTCCATACCTTGGGCGAAGCGCGCAAACTCATGGAACAGATCCGCAGTGGCACTTGCAAATACCACTTCATTGAGATCATGGCATGCTACGGTGGATGCATCGGTGGCGGAGGGCAACCTGCACCAACTGAGCGGTTTGATGAAGTCTTAAAAAAACGCGTTCAGGCGCTCATCACTGAGGATCTGCACAAGGAGATCAGAAAATCACACAAGAACCCTGCAGTCAACAAACTCTACGACGAGTATCTCGGCGATATCGGTGGAGAGCGGGCGCATAAATTGTTGCATACGAGCTATCAGAGAAGAGAGTTTAAGTAGAAGCAGTAATTGTTCATGTTAGAGTATTCATGATTTGATGGATTCAATATTTTTCTTTGAATGGTCTCTTAAATATTTATTATATTCTTTTGTTGATAAATTATTAGAGAGAATGTCTGTGTATGGCGTTAAGATTCTCTGCCGTAGTTTGTAGCTGTTAGCGTGTTTTATGTGTGCTATCCATCCTTCGATGGTGTCGTAGACTTTATCGTATTCAATTTGTTTGTTTTGATATTTCGTAATGAGCAGTGATAATTTCTTTCTGAATTTTCTGCTGTTTCTTTTTGCAAGGAGTTTGTGATGTGGGTAGATTCTTATTCCTAAGAATCCTACGCCACGTTTTAGGAATGATATTTTTGTTTTTTCTGGATGAAGCTCTAGGTGCAGGTTTTCTTTAAGGAATTGATTAATTTGTGTTTTATAATCTTCGAGTTTTTCAAGGTGTTCGTCCATGATTACAAAATCATCAACATATCTGATGTAATAGTTTACGCGGAGTTTGTGTTTGATAAACCAATCTAATTCATCAAGGTAAATATTTGCAAAAAATTGGCTTGTGAAATTTCCGAGCGGCATCCCTTTCCTTCTGTTTCTTGTTTGGTGGTTGCTTAGGATTATTCTTATGAGGTTGATGAGTTTTTTATCCTTAATCTTTCTTTGAAGTAAGGTTATAAGAATATTGTGGTCTACATTGTCAAAGTAGTGTTTGATATCCGCTTTAAGTATATAACAATTTCTTGTGTTGTTTTGTGATGCTTTCTGTTTGAATTCTTCGAATCGTTTTATTGCTTTGAGTGTTCCTTTTCCTTTGCGGTTTGCGTAAGAATCGTGGATGAATGTTTTATCGAATAGTGGTTCGATAATATTGCAGATTGCGTGGTGTACGATTCTGTCTCTAAAATCCGATTTACTGATTTTTCTGGTCTTTGGATCTCTAAGAATGAATGTTTCTAGAGGTCTTGGCTCGTATAGTTCGAGTTCTAACTCTTTTTGCAACTGAACAAGATTCTCTTTAAGATTGTTTTCAAATTCTATGACGTACGGTTTTAGTGTCTTATGTTTACGCGCCTTTTTATACGCAAGGTAGAGGTTATCTTTTGAACAGATTAACGGGTAGAGTTGTTTGTATCTCTTCATGAATATGATGCCTTGACAGGGGGTTATTCCAACGAAGCGGGCATTGTTATTGAGATTGTTGTTGCCATTAAGATTGCCGTTGTTGTTGCTGTTGTTGACAAAGAGGACCCGCCCCGATCTTTAGCCCTTTTGCTGTAACTCTTCACCATTGCTTCAAGATTTCGAAACTGATTCTACTCATTGTCGCAATTGTATGCTCAAAAATCGTAGATTTTTGGCACGCCAGAAATCCGCGATTTCTCAGCGTTTTATGACGCTTAATAAGACGCCTTAGCAAAAGAGCGTGTAGCCCCGTACCCGCGCTTAATTCAGGTAAGTCAAGGCGGTGAGAAAAATAAAAAGAATATTAAAAAGATTTCTATTTTAGAAACAGTGGTTGCGTGTGCTTCGGCTGTTTCTAAAATTCAGAAGACAAAACACATATTATCTGAATAATGTTGTCTTCTTTTATTTACGCGTTAGCATATTGTAAACCGTTGGTGATACTAGGTCCTGTCGGATAACCACAATTCCGTTACCTGCATCAATGCCTTTACCGACTAGTGTTTCCAGTGGAGACTTGATTTTTTGCGCGCTGGCTACGCCAGACGACGGTACCCCAACGAAGCGGGCATTGTAATTGAGAAGGTTGTAGCCATTAAGATTGCCGTTGTCGTTGCTGTTGTCGACAAAGAGGACCCGCCCATAAGGTACGTCATGTAAATCAGTTGAGTGATATACTCCGATGTTTTTTCCTACAACTTTCTCGTGCTGTTCCAAATATTTTTCTGCGCGTTTTTCTCCACCAATAAATGGAATGACTTGTGGATGTTTCATTGCATCAGAGATGCTTATTGTTCCACTTGTAGAATTTTTCAATGAATCGTAATCAATGACAAAAACATTAACACCGTCTTCTTTATTTAGTAATTGCTGAAATAATTTTTTTGGATAATATCCTGCGCCGTTGATGAGCGGATTTTTCTTGTCAACTATTGCTTTCTGAATATTTTTTGGATCAGAAAAATAATTATCTATGTGCGCATAGACTACAACTTTGCTTCCGCCTTTAGTTGTTCCAGTTACTCGAACACTTGGAGCGCTATACCCTTTATTCCAGATAAATGAATTCTTATCAGAAACACTGCGCATATCCATTATCTTAGGAATAAATGCAGCACGATAACCTTCGTTTTGGCATTCAGCGAGTGCTACAGGCAAAGGATTTTGAAGACCATATTTTTCTACGTCTTCTTTTGATACTGAATCTCTATAAAAGATTTTACCCATTACAGTCATTGGAATTTGAATATCTTCAGTCATTTTGATCCTCCGTACGAGTTGTGCGTAAAACAATCGTATTTACTAAGGTATATTTAGTCTTATTTAAATAGTTTACGATTTTATTGTTACTTGAAAGTGATAAATTAATCAATTTTCACAATATTTAAATAGTATAACTGAGATATACTAATTATGGCAAGCCCAAGCAAAGAGAATCAGGTATTAACACTCATCCTCGAGAGCAGCCCACTAAAGAAATGGCATTTTGAAGAGATCATGAAAGAGGCAAAAGTCACTCGGCTTGTTGCAAACAAGTGGCTCAAGAAATATCTTGCAGAAAAACTTATCATCCGCGTAAAAGAAAAAGGACGATTCCCATATTACACTGTAGAGTCGAACAATCCAGTATATTACTCAGCAAAAAGAATATATATGCTCGAGCGATTGCACAGCAGCGGATTATTATCTCGATTATTATCATTGACTGGCATAAAAACCATTATCTTGTTTGGAAGCGCAGTAAGAGGTGATTGGTATGCGGGTTCAGATATCGACATCTTCATGCTCGGAAATCTTCCGGATTTTGATAAAAAAATTTATGAACAACAACTGCATACCCAGATAGAGTTGCATGTGTTCAAGGACAAAAGAGAGATACATGCAGTAAAAACAGGACTCATTGCAAACATCATCAACGGTTATGTCCTCAAGGGACAGATCCAAGACATCGTCGAGGTTGCATGAATGAAATTAATAATTGACAATCTTGACAGCACCTATAAATCATGCATGTCTAACGGCATGATCAAAGAGAAAACTATTGATATCGAACTCATCCGTTCACTTAAGCTTGTCGCAGAACAAGGAATACGATTCATCAACAGCAAGTCAAAAGACATTCCAAAACACAGTACTGACTGGACATTTGTATTCAGGGATTATTATGAGGCATTACGCGGGCTTATCGAAGCATATATACTTTTTGATGGGATCGTTGCAGACAATCACCAATGCAAGAACGCATATGTCTGCTTCAGGCATCCAGAACTTGAACTCGATTGGGCATTTCTTGAAACAATCAGATTAAAACGTAATGCGATAAATTATCGTGGGCAATTATTAAAATATGATGATTGGAAATTATTAAAATTAAAATTTGGATTGCATATCAATGCGCTGAAAAATGAGATTGAGAAAAAATTAGGGTAGCATCGCGGATTGTGCGCAGGTGATGCTAGTGATATCGTTGGAGTAATAAGCAAGCAATAAATAATCTTCATGTGTATCATACTTTCAGTATTACAGTAAACATATAAAGAATGTGAGTATTATTGTATGACTTGAGGTGAACATCATGCCAGAACATGAATATGTTTATATCAGGAAATTATTTTATCAAAGTATATTTCAAGTGAAGAATCTTGAAGAGCATATCCAGATGATATTCTATTCAGTGCTTGCATTCTTCATCCCCTTTTTTCTTGGGCATCCCCAATGGGCTGTGGGCGTCATTGTAAATACGGCACTCATCCTTGGCGCTACATACCTACGCGGATATAAGGTATTGCCAGTCATTTTACTCCCCAGTATCGGCGTACTGATCGCAGGACTCATCTTTGGTCCATTGACAATGTATCTGGTGTATCTTATACCATTCATCTGGATCGGAAACGCGCTCTACGTGTACTGCCATCGGCATTTCATGTTCAAGAAATGGAATAGTCTTGCGTCCATTGGCGTAACGTCAGTGATCAAATCCGTATTCATTGCAATCGGCGCAATCATCCTCTATGTATTCGGCGTCATTCCTGCAGCACTCCTCATACCCATGAGCATCCTGCAACTCGGGACAGCGATTGGCGGCGGAATCATTGCACTCGGGATTGTAAAAGGAAGGAATGCATTGCAGAATTAGTCTTTGAGCCACGCAGTGATCTCTCTGATTGTTCGCGCATTATTGCTGTGAAGGCACACATGCATCCCTAATGCTTCTGCAGTAGCGATATTTGCAGGATTATCGTCAACAAGCATGCACTCCTGCGGTTTTGCGCGGGTTTTCTTGAATGCAATCCTAAAGAACTTTGCATCAGGTTTTCCGATATGATACTGATGTGAACTGATAACATAATCTGCCCATGAACCAAAATCAAGCAGGGTCATATACTTATCTATATTTGTCTGGTAGTTGTTGGTGAATATGCATATGGTTGCGCGACCGCTGATCTTCTTAAAGAAATTGACGAGTTGAATATTATACGACTTGGAATCATACATGGTCGCATAATAATCTTTAATAGTTATCGGATGATAATCCTTGTTTTTGCGCTTCATTTGCGTATTTATGCGATCAATAGCATCCTGGAATGTTTTCTTGCCACTGTCCATTTCGGGAGCAATGCCCCATATTGCATGGTAACGTATTGTGGGATCGACGCCGAATCTTTTCTCAAGTCGTTTGATCCCCCGCCGGAGATCCTGTTTTCTCATCAAGACTTCACCGATATCAAGAAAAATGCATTTCATCGATTGTAGAGGAATGATTGCTATTAAAAATGTTTTGGATAGAAAGAAAGGGGCGTTATTTTTCCCCACGCATCTTTGCATCAATCTTGGTATTGTCCTGGATCTCCTGCTCGCGCAAGTGATCGATAGTCTTGAGCAAAACGTCAATCTCACAGATTGCGCCGTAAATCTGGTGCTGGCGCGCCGGGTCAAGCTTCGGGTTCTTTTCAAGAAGATCAATAAGATTCGCTTTCCGCTTTTCGTAGAGTGCGCGTAATTGTCTGAGTGGCATATTAGTTCCCCGGAGGTACTGTTTTTTCCTTATCGATTGTTACTGTTTTTAATTTTTTCTGTTTTGTGATACTTTTCTTGATGAATCCTGCGATAAAATATTCGAGGCAGTCGATCCCGCAGAAATGCGCCTTCTTGCGGATTGCAGGTTCGCCCCAGACTAAAACAAAGCAATCCTCTTCGACGCTGTTCCCGCAAACTGGACATTGTTTGCCTTTGATTTTGTAAAACTCCTTCTTGCGATCAATATATTTCTGGACATATCCCTCCTTGAGATCCTTTTCGAATATGGCAACTTCATCTTCAGAGAGTCCGTCAATGAATTGAGTGTACTTCATCTATTTCACCAGCCGGTTCTTGATTGCAGCCATGATAAATTTAGGATCAGAGATGATTTGGCTGTTTTTGACCATGTCGATAAAATACTTGTCGTGCCGGTTCAGGCCGTCATTGATCTCGAATTCGTTATGTGTCCAGTTGATGATCTTCTTTGTCCTGCCGTTCAAGTCCTCGATGAAGAGATTGCTGAATTTTGCCCGTATCTCATCAACGTGGTCAGTGATGAGGAACAGCTCAATGCTGTCCCGAGTTGTCCGGGTGATGCTGATTGCCCGGCATTTTTTTACAATATCTTCATGCTTGATCATGAACGTGATCATCACCATGATATCCTCGGGGCTGAGCGCTGTGAGTAGGTTGAAAAACATGCTGTTTGTGGCATCAATGCTGATGGTCTTTTTTTCCGCTGCGCCATTACGTAGTATGGCCAGTTGCACTGCCTCAATATTTAATGCATATATCTGCTTGGGTTTTCCTGATTGTTTTTTCCCCAAGGGTATTTGTGCGGGGGTTCCGCCTGTAATCATCTCCCCTGTCTTGATCCGCTTGATTGTCCCATACGCCTCAAGGAGTTTGAGCTGCTGGATGATATTGGAGATGCTCGTGCTGGTCTTTACTGCAAGTTCGCTTGCGGATTGTGGCCTTTTTGCAATCTCTGCTACAAGGCTCCACTTTGCATTTGCAAATATCTCGTCTGCATGATCCATGCTTTTTCTGGGAAGATTTATTATATAAATTTTTCGATTATTAATTATATACTAAAGTTAAATACTTATATTGTAAGTAAAGTTAATTAGTTTAGTAATAACTTAAACATTTTGTGCGTGTTTATAGAAAAAAATGTTTTTTTTACTGTCTTATCTGATTTTTTTTGAGCAAAAAATGCCTTAAAAATCATAATATTTATAAACCTTGCTCGCAAGAATGGAAATAGTGTGTATTAACGTGCACTACCAGCTAAAATAGTAGGTTTGTAAACAGAATGTATGTTTTAGGGTGTGGAGAAAAAAAGAGGCGTGTCAAGGTAGAGAGATGAGTAATCTTAAGGTATTAATGTTTGGATGGGAATTCCCACCGTTCTTCTCAGGCGGGCTCGGTACAGCTTGCTATGGGCTCACAAAGGGATTGCATGAACAGAATGTGGATGTCACGTTCGTCATGCCGCAAGGACCAGAAAGCATGCATGCTGAGCATGTTAATCTTATCATCGCTTCAAACATGAAACAGTACCGCATCAAATTGACTGCAGTCCCAAGCCTACTCCAACCATATCTTTCTGCAGCAGAGTACACTACAGCATATGAACGGCATGCGGAAAAATTGCAGAATGAATCATTCTCCGGAAAACTGTACGGGAAAAATATCTATGAGGAAGTCTACCGATTCTCAAAAATCGCAGGACGCATAGCGCAAAGCGAGGAATTCGACATCATCCACTGCCATGACTGGATGACATTTCCTGCAGGGATCGAGGCAAAACGCATGACCGGAAAACCGCTCATCGTCCATGTCCATGCAACTGAATTCGACAGAACCGGAGGCAATGGAGTCAACCAGTATGTCTATGACATCGAGCGATCTGGCATGGAATACGCTGATAAAATCATCGCGGTATCACAATTCACCAAAAACAAGATCATGGAATGTTATGGCATCCCTGAAGAGAAAATCACTGTAGTGCATAACGCAGTCGATTTTCCCCATGTTGAGCCGCATCATATCAAGGCAAGTGAAAAAGTTGTGCTGTTTCTCGGGCGATTAACACTCCAGAAAGGACCTGATTATTTCATCGAGGCAGCAAAAAAAGTTCTGGATTTTGATCCGCATGTCACATTCATCATTGCAGGTTCAGGGGATATGGAGGCGCGGCTCATTGATCGCGTCGCGCAGTTGGGTATCGGCAACAAGGTCTTGTTTGCAGGATTCCTCAAGGGCGCAGATGTTGATCATGCGTATCGTATGGCAGACCTTTATGTCATGCCTTCTGTGAGTGAGCCATTCGGCATAACACCACTTGAGGCATTGCGCAACCGTGTTCCGGTCATTATCTCCAAACAATCCGGAGTCTCTGAAGTATTGAAGAACAGCCTGAAGGTCGATTTCTGGGATGTTGATGAACTTGCAAATAAGATCATTTCTGTCCTGAATTATCGCGCCTTGCATCACGAACTTACGACGCATGGCGCGCTTGAGGTGCAGACATTCAACTGGAATGTCCCTGCACAAAAATGTGTTGCAGTCTACAAGGATGTGCTTGCGCGTCCTCCAGCAACATCTGCGATGATGGAGGTGCTTGCACGCGCAAGATGATACACCATGGTCAATATCTGCCTCTACTTCCATGTCCACCAGCCGTACCGTATGAGAAAGTATTCTGTATTTGACATCGGACATAATTTGCACTATTTTGACGAGGAAAAAAACCGTGAGGTACTGCGCAAGGTCGCAACGAAATGTTATCTTCCGGCAAATAACATCATGCTTGAACTTATCAATAAATATAAGGACACTGACCGGAAATTCAAGGTATCTTATTCAATCACTGGCGTCATCCTTGAACAATTCGAGAGATACGAACCTGCAGTCCTGGAGTCATTCAGGAAGCTTGCGGCAACAGGTTGCGTGGAATTTGTTTCAGAGACTTATTATCACTCGCTTGCATTCCTCTATTCTAAGGATGAATTCAAATCACAGGTCGAGATGCATCGGCAAAAGATCAAATCACTTTTCGGGCAGGAGCCGACTGTCTTTCGCAACACGGAACTCATCTACAACAACGAGTTGGGCAAATTTCTTGAGTCTATGGGATTTACTGCAACACTCACTGAAGGCGCGGATCACATCATGGTCTGGCGCAATCCCAATTATGTCCACCGGATACAGGATGGGACCATGCGGCTTCTTCTCAAGAATTACAAGCTCAGCGATGATATCGCATTCCGTTTCGGACAAAAATCCTGGAATGAATACCCTCTTAGCGTCGATAAATACGCCCAATGGATCCATGCAAGCGATGGGCATGCAGTGAACCTTTTTATGGATTATGAGACATTCGGCGAGCACCAGTGGGAAGACACCGGGATATTCGAATTTCTCAGGTCACTTCCGGACGCGCTCTTCAAGAATCCTGGAACGACGTTTTTGACTGTCTCTGAACTTGCGCGATATGAGCCGGTCGGCGAGCTGGACATTCATAATTTTATTTCCTGGGCAGACATCGAACGCGACCTTTCTGCATGGAAGGGAAACCATATGCAGGACTCAGCGCTTAGTGAACTTTACGCCATTGAGACTGCGGTCAAGGAATCACGCAATGCTGCACTCCTCGAGGATTGGCGCAAGCTCACGACCAGCGATCACTTCTATTATATGTGCACAAAATACTTCAATGACGGCGATGTCCACAAATATTTCAATCCCTACGAGACGCCCTACGAATCCTATATCAATTTCATGAATATCCTCAATGATGTTGTTCACCGCCTGAATCGAATCAATCGGGAAAAACGGCTTGCAATAGAAATGCAGCAGGGCTACCATGCCCCCCGGCCATCGATCACTGAAAAACCCGTCAATATCATCCAATGATTCCACTATAGATTATTCCACTATAATCCCGCTAACGATATTCCTGTTTTCAGGACAGCATTCAGAACTGTTTCAATAAAAAAAGAGGTGAGACGTCATGCCACGTAAGAAAAACGTGCATGCTGCAGAGACATCGCAAGAGATTGCTGCAGCATCGCTTGAATCAAAGATCGGCAAAACTCCAGATGCTTCTGCGCATTCTGCAGGCGCAAAACGCCGCCGCAATGCAAATCCAAAGGATCCGATTATTTCTCCTGCAACTACTCCATCACGCAGTGAAAGCGCTATACCGCGTGATGTATCATCATTTCAAACGCAACTTCACGTGCTGCTCTATCCTCCTATCGCCGAGCAGCATTATTTCATCCTCTGCACTGGCGGGGTGATTGCGCACTATGGTGAACTAGCGGATTTGCTCTCCGGCATGGGTGATGATATATTCTGTTATCATGTCACCAGTGAACGCAATGATTTTGCGAATTGGATCCGTGATGTCTTCAATGAACAAGTCCTTGCTGACGAAATTGCAACAATGCATACCTGTGTGGAGATGCGCGCAGCAATCTATGAGCATATCCTCAAAAAAGTCCGTGCACTACTCGCGCACAAAGAAGGATGAATGCATGTATGTGAATGAGATAGAACCAGGGTTTGAAACGAGTATCATGATTTGAAAAGAATAAAACGGTTTGAAAAATAAAAGGGTTTGAAACGAATGGATAATGGGGTGTAAAATGGTCGACGTTCCTTATGAAAAGGAATTTGTATTCCATGATGGAAGACGTGCAAAAAGCCTGTCAGAATTATACCGGATACTGCAAACGCTTTCGCGCGACGAATTCCATACTTTTGTGGACGGATTCAAGAATGATTTTGCCAATTGGATTGCTTTTGTGCTTTCTGATACTGAGCTTGCAGCGCGGTTGCGTGTCGTCTACTCACAGGAACAGACACTGGCGGTCCTCCAGCAAAAACTTTCTGAGCTTGTCGCGCATGAATCCTTTATGCGTTTCACTAAAAAAGAAGCGCCAGAACCTGTTACACCGCCTCTTACCGCAGCACGCATCGCGCGTACAGATACTCTGGCGCCTGCAGTACACACACAATCACTGCCCACGCAACCGTCAACAGTAACTGTACCATCTGCAGCAAGCGTATCCTTGCCGTCATCACAACTTTCGGAATCACCTGTCATTGCAAAAAAAACCAAATGGTACGAATTCTTTATCCGGAAGCGATCAGGAGAAGCAGCGCTTGCCGACATCAAGAACGCTGCGCTTGCATCAACTGCAAAAATTCCTGAACCCGCCTCATACACTGCAAATCCTGCAGCAGCATCTGTCGATCCAAACACTCCTGCAGCGCCTTCCCGTTCTGCGCAACACAAAGCGCAAAACAAATGGTATGAATTTTTTGTGCGCAAGCGCTCCACTGAACTTGCACTGGATGCTATTAAGGCGCATGCAAAAGACGGTCCCATACGGGAGGAAGAGCATCACCGAAAAACACGCCACCCTGTCGACAAAGAGCGGCTCTTTTGGATTACGCTCTACACGACGCTTGTGATCATCATCATCGGACTCCTCGGCTATATCCTCTTTTTTAAGAGATACTGAATCAAGAACTACTGAGTCAAGAAATACTAAAAAGAAAATATGTGTTAATGTCCGCGAGAATAACCATGCAAACAACTGCCAACTATCTTTTTGAAGTGTCCTGGGAAGTCTGCAATAAAGTCGGCGGAATACATACAGTCCTTGAGAGCAAGGCAGATCTCATGATGCGCGCATACGAAAACTATTTTCTCATCGGTCCCTATTTCGGAAATGCAGCGCGACTCGAATTTTTCTCCTGCGACATCCCGCAGGAATTCAAGGAAGTCATTGTTGAACTGGCACAGGAAGGGATCACTGTCCACTTCGGAAGATGGGACAGCGTCAAGGACAAGCCTTATGTGTTCCTTATCGACTGCACTAACATATTCTCCCAGAAAAATACTATCAAACGCATGTATTGGGACGATTATCAGATCGATTCATTGCGCGGCGCATGGGATTTTGAGGAACCGCTCATCTGGGGTTATGCAGTCGGAATTCTCATCGAACGCCTGAAACGCAAAGCGCTCATGCAGCACACGGTTGTTGCGCATTTCCATGAATGGCTTGCAGGCGCTGCAGCGCTCTATCTCAAGAAGCATTGCCCTGCAGTGGCGTGCGTCATGACCACACATGCGACTGTTCTTGGACGATGTCTTGCAGGAAATGGGCGTGATTTCTATCACTCGCTCGAAACCATCGACCCTTTGCGCGAGGCATACCAGTATAGTGTCGAGGCAAAACATCTTCTCGAATCAGCCGCTGCGCGTAATGTCGATATATTCACGACGGTTTCTCCCATCACGGCATTGGAGTCAGAGAAGTTTCTTGGCAGAAAACCAGAAATCCTTGTTTTGAACGGGCTTGATGTCGCTGCGTTCCCTGATTATGAGGCACTTGCAGAAAAACATCATGCGACAAGTGAGAAGATTAAGGAATTTTTAGCATACTACTTCTTTCCCTACTACCCGTTTGATCTGGAATACAGCAAGATATTCTACACGCTGGGACGGTTTGAATATCGCAACAAGGGATACGATATTCTTATCGATGCACTTGCACAACTCAATGAACAGCTCAAAAAAGATGCGCGCGAAAAAAAACAATCCGCGCTAGCCGCAGCACGCACACTAGTGTTTATCTTCTGGGTCCCCCTGGCGACTGCAGGACACAATATTGATCTGCTCGAAAACAAGAATTATTATATGCATATCAAGAATCATCTCGAAACCAATGCGCCAGAGATCCTGAAACGATTATTGTATGATCTTGTCTCGAGAAGTTCAGGAAACGCAACAAACACCACTGCAAATACTCCTGTCACAATCGCCGTAAAATCATCTGCAGCAAAAAACCCCAACGGCCCCGACGGCATAACGTCCGATGCTGTGCAGTATACTGCGCGTTTCATCCACGATATCACGCGTGATCTGCGCCTCTTCGAGCGTGCAGGCAACCCGCCGCTGTCGACGCACAATATCCGTGATGCAGGACAAAATCCACTGATTACTGCGCTTGTTACACATGGATTGCTCAATCGCCCGGAGGACCGGGTCAAGGTGGTGGTCGAACCAGTCTATCTTGATGGAAGCGACGGGTTTATCGATCTTGGGTATTATGATGCAATGGCAGGATGCGATCTCGGGGTGTTTCCGAGCTATTATGAACCGTGGGGGTATACGCCGCTTGAGAGCGCTGCAGTGGGGGTGCCGGCAATCACCACAGATCTCTCAGGATTCGGGATGTATATGAAAGATAAGATGCCCCTGCAGCAATCACCATCTTCTTTGTCAACTCCTCGCGGGATCACTATACTTGACCGATTCCAGAAAAGTGCTGCAGAATGCACCGCGCAATTAGTGCATGAACTTCATGCGCATCTCTTTTATGATCATGCCCAGCAGATAGAATCGCGATTGGATGCAAAACGCGCAGTACTCGTCGCAGATTGGAAGGTATTGATTGATAATTATATTGCCGCGCATAATCGCGCAGTGGATCAAGCAAAACGCATCTCTGCGTGACCAGCAGAAAAAAAATTAGGGATATGCTATGGAACTTCGCAAAGATTATGTCCTGAATCGTTATGTGATTGTCGCGCCCGTACGGGGCAGCAGACCGTATGATTTCAGCCAGAAGATTTTTGACGATCAATCTGAAAAAGTGTGCTATTTCTGTCCGGGCAATGAACAGCTCGCTTCAGCAGAAAAAGGACATATCGGCGAGCCTTGGAAGATCCGCTGGTTTGACAATAAATATCCCGCGCTTGAACCGACAGGAAAATCAGTCATCACAACTGACAATACGTTCTTCACGTTCTCTGATGCGTACGGGTACCACGAGGTTATCGTCGAGACCAATGAGCATTGGAAACAGCTTTTTGATTTTAGCGAACGGGACATGAAGGAATTGCTCGAAGTCTACAAGCAGCGCATCGAGGATTTATCCGCAAAAGAGCATATCGCTTATGTCCATGTCTTCAAGAATCACGGACGGGAAGCAGGAACATCAATCCGGCACACGCACACGCAGATCATGGCACTCAATCATATCCCGCATCTCATCGCTGAAGAGCTCGCGGCAGTCGCAGCGTATGAGCGTTGCCCGTATTGCGACATCCTCAATATCGAGAAGACATCGCATCGACGCTGTTTTGAGAATGCCGGTTTTGTCGCATTCACTCCCTATGCATCGCGATTCAATTATGAACTGTGGATCTTTCCCAAGAAACATTATCTTTCCATCACTGAACTTGACGGTTATGAACTTTTTGAACTTGCAGATATCCTCAAGAAGGCGCTCCTCAAACTCCGCGACGTCAATGTCTCCTATAATCTTTTCATCCATAATTCTCCTCAACCTTACATTGGAAGCGGAAAACGGGGATTGCACTTCCATATCGAGATCACTCCTCGCATTGACTTATGGGGAGGATTTGAGCACGGTTCAGAAAGTTATATCAACCGGATCACTCCTGAAGACGCTGCGCGATTCTACCGTGGAGAATAACACTATAGCATCATATTGCATCACTATTACATCGCTCCACTTTCGAACGCGCATAACCGACTGTGTTGACATCATTTGAATACTAATGGTTTGCACGCTCACATTGCAAGTATGTTCGTGTTGTTATCCGAGTTATTATTACCCGTAATGATGCCTAAAGGTTCGCTAGGTGCAAACGCAATCTGCTATGATGTCAACACAGCTCGCATAACCATAACTGTTTTAAACAAGAACACACCGCATATTGAATGGTGATCACTCATGAAGATTGTTATTCCCGTCGCCGGATTTGGGACGCGGTTAAAGCCGCATACATTCACAAAGCCAAAGCCGCTCTTGCATGTCGCAGGAAAGACAGTTCTCGAGCATGTCCTTGACAGCCTGAAAGAATTGGAATTTGATGAGGTGATATTCATCACCGGCCATCTGAAGGAGAAGATTGAGGCATTCATGAAGGACCGCTATGCCTTCAAATGCACGTTCATCGAGCAGAAGGTGCGGGATGGCACTGCAGGCGCAATACGATTAACAGAATCCATCGTGAGTGGCGAGGAACTCCTCATTGTCTACGCTGATACGATATTCGAAGCGGATTTTGACATAGTAAAGAAAGCGCATGCGGATGCCGATGTCCAGGGGATCATCTGGGTAAAAGAAGTTGAGGATTATCAGCGATTCGGGGTCGCAGTGCTCGATGCGCAGGGATTCATGACAAAGTTTGTCGAGAAGCCCGACACGCCGATCTCAAAACTTGCAAATATCGGGGTCTATTATATCAAGGATTCAACATTGCTCTTTGCAGGAATAAATCATATCTATACCAGAAAGATCACCACCAAGGGCGAATTCTTTCTGACCGATGCAATCCAATACATGATCGACCACGGCGCAAAAATCAAGACCGCGCCGGTCAAGGGATGGTATGATTGCGGAGCATTCGGCACACTTCTTGAGACTAACCGGATACTGCTTGAAAAAAATCACCCGCATAAGTCAAAGCCGGAAAACAGCGTCATTGTCGATCCGGTATTTATCGACGATGATGTGGTGATCGATCATTCTATTATCGGACCGAACGTCTCCATTGCAAAAGGCTGCGAGATAAAAAATTCCATTGTGAGAAACTCGATCATCGACACTGATGCAACGCTGGACAATATCAATATCATCAACTCGACCATCGGAGCGCATGCGGTTGCTGCCGGATCATCAAAGAAGATGAATATCGGTGATTCATCAGAGGTACGACAATAGTTTTGCTATAGTTTTGCACTATTCGTATGACGGTACTGGAATATCCTGCACTGACATAACTTACTACCATACATTACTACCATAAATTATACTATTCGATAACGTGTAGACGGCTCATGAAACTCTCTTTTGAACTGGGAAAAAGCAGTCTCTCTGTCGCAAAAGACACTGCACTCCTGCAGGAACGTCATGCACTGCTGTTTCTTGCGCATCCTGCCGGGCAGTATATTGCGCTTCCTTTTGCAGGAACAAGCGCAACCCAGTTTCAGGGATATCATACTGTCTGTTATACCCGCACTGCGCAGAACTATCTTCTCTATAAGACAGTCGAGGACCTGCATATCGATGCAGCGCTTACGAAAGTCGTGCATGGATTGGATTTCTTTGAACGGCACTACACAAAAAAAATCTCTGAGCGATTCACCCTCACGAAGGATGCACTCCTCTACACACTCAAAAATTATTCAGGTATAATCACTGTCGAATTGGATTTTCGCAGGATATTTGATCATCCGGAATTCGGCCGCATCTATGCAGTGTATCCTGCAGAACACGAAGATGATTGTATCATCGTCGAATACACGCAGTACACTGGTGATGATCTTAAGGATGTTGCGCAAAAGATGTATCTTGCAATCAAGGGCGTAACGCAATTTACGCATAATCCTTCATGGATAAAAAAACAGTACTCTTATGATGCATCGCGCGGTACGCAAAGCGAATTCTATGTCTACGATGGATTGCGCATCACCTGCAGGAAGAATCTCTTACTTGCATTCGGATGCGCTGATGACAAATCCGAAGCGCAAAAGAAGGCTGCACGCGCCTTTGATGCATCAACACTGACCACCCGACAGCATAAAGAGTATGTTGAGACTGTGCTATCAAAGAAACTCCGTATTGCGCAGTATGCCGGAACTCCTGTCGCATTCGCGTACGCCTCAAGTATTGCAACACTCACCAGTCTCTGGACAACGGTTCTTCTCGACGGGAAAAAGATCTCTGGCCTGTGGGCAGGGCTTCCGTGGTTTTTTCAGTATTGGTCGCGGGATGAATTGGTATCGCTCTACGCCCTGATGCTTGAAGGGCACTATCATGACGCAAAACAGGTATTATTGCAGCAGCTGCAGCGCTTAGGAAAGGATGGGCGATTGCAGAATATCGCGCCAGGCGCAAATCTTGCAAGCACACTGGGCAGCGCTGATGCCGCAGGATGGCTCTTCAAGCGCATCGATGATTATCTTGGACTTCTTGAATCGCGCGATGAATTCGACAAGACATTCACACTTGCAGAGATAACCTACCTGCGCAATAATCTTTCCCATGCAATCGATGCGCTCCTGCGTGAACATGCGTCTGACGGGCTTATACAGAATGCGGCACTCGAGACATGGATGGATACCTATTACCACAACGGCGATTATTCTGCGGATTTTCGTGATGGCGAGCGCATCGAGATCCAGGCATTGTTTCTTGCAATGCTCCGGTTGATGAATAAACTCGAGTATCTGACTGCAAATAAGATGGTGAAAAAAAAGAATGTATTGGTAAAGATTATGCAATCACCGTACGCTGCACTGGAAGAGGAATTCCGGAACCGTGTCCGCAAGAGATTTCTTGCAACGCATGACAGCGCGCTCTATCTGCATGATGCCGCAGGAGGAGAATATTATGATGTGATGCGCCCCAATATTTTTCTTGCCTATTACCTGTATCCTGCGCTGTTGTCGGATACTGAATGGGAACAGGTCTTTGACCGCGCGCTTGAACGTTTATGGTGTGAATGGGATATCGGTGGCGGGATTTCGACAATCGACAAGTCGCATCCGCTCTACTCTGGACAGTATACTGGACAGGACAATAAGAGTTATCATCGCGGAGACAGCTGGTTCTATACTAATAATATCGCAGCGCTATGCCTGCACCGATTGAATCAGAAAAAATACGCTGCCTTTATCAAGAAGATTCTTGCTGCATCAACTGAAGACATCCTTTACTCCGGATTTATCGGCGCAGCTTCAGAACTCAGCAGCTCTGCAGCGTACAAGCCCGGCGGATGCTTTGCACAGACCTGGAGCATTGCAACCTATATCGAACTTGTGCATGAAATGTTTATTGAATAATCATCTGTCGAATCTATTGAATAATGTAATATCGAATAATTTAAAAAACATCTTCTGTTTCTCTGGTGATGGAGCGTCCTATTGCCGATCCTCTTGATCCAAAATTACACTCTCTGCTTGAAGAGTCACAAAGAATATACCTGCAGCATTTCGATAATTCCTGTTCTTTTGAGCGTGCAATCTTTATCAGTTGGTACTGTTCAAAAGCTGACTGCAAGTTCTGCTACATGAGTACGCAAAAAGGGAAAATAAAGAATGTGCCGCTCGGTCTTGCAAAGCGTAGGCCTGAATCGCTCATCACTGAAGCACTGCTCTGCAGGGAGCTCGGATGGAATATTGAGTTCCTGAGCGGCGGATACGATGCCTACACTTCTGACGAACTCGTGGATCTTATCAAGAAGATTGCTGCAGCCTATGGAAAAAAATTGTGGCTCAATATCGGGATTCTGACTGATTCCCAGATGGATCGCGTGCAACCGTATGTTGAGGGTATCTGCGGCTCACTCGAGACGCTCAATCCTGTGTTGCATGACGAGATGTGCCCCAGTAAGCCCCTCGGGCCATTGATTGGTCTTCTGGAACGTGCACGAAAAAAAGGGTTCAAGACCGGGATAACGCTCATTGTAGGGTTGGGAGAGACCATTGATGATTTTGCGCTGCTTGAATCATTTGCCCAAACGCATCCCATTGATCGCGTCACTTTTTATCGGTTGAATCCTCATCCTGGAACACCATTTACCGCCGGCCCTTCGACTGCATATTATAGTGAATGGATTGCACGGACAAGGATTGCATTTCCTCATCTGGAGATCATTGCCGGCTCATGGGTCGACAAAATCGAAGAGATCCATCTCTTATTGCGTGCAGGCGCAAATCATATCACTAAATTCCCTTCAACAGGGCTCTTTAATACCTCTTTTGCGCGTCGCATTGAAACAGAGATACAACAGGCAGGAAGAATATTTCACGGTACGCTTACTGTCCTCCCTGCCAAGGATTGGGATGCGATAGCCCGCGATCTTGATCCTGCGCTATTTGATGAAAAACTCAAGAAAAAAATACTTCTCAAAGTGCAAAGTTATCTTGACATGATGCGTTCAAATGCCGCAGATTCCTGATTACAGTCGTTGAATGATCTTCTGCGCTGCATATATGCATTGGCGCTACACCATACACTGGTTTGCGCATTATTCTCCTAAAACTTCCATCCCTGGTTGAGGCTTTTGGTGTTTCCTTCATGCCATTCATGCTTTGGCGCAGTCTTTGTGGATGTATTGCCGAGCGTCACCCGTTTGAATTGGGGATAGTATTCCTTGTGCGTGTTATACCCTTCACTTGCTTTACTCATCTGTATGAATTGCCAGATTGCAAGGGCGAGGAATCCGAATGCGATGCTGATGGTCCATGTCTGGAGATTGAGCAGGAACATTGCAAAGGGGAAGAGGAGTGCAATCCAGACCAGTACAAATCCGATGAATGCGCGGTTCATGATCTGCTTGCTCTCGAAGACGCTCTTGGTATTGGTCGTGTTTGATAGGATCTCGCTGAATGAGTGGATAATCCTGTGGAGTCGGAGGAGCATCATGAATATCAATAAGCCGATAGCTCCCAATATGGTGATGTATGCGATTTCATTTACGATGCTACTGGTGTATGCTGCGACAAATGGCGAGGCTGCCCTCCATCCGAAGATTGCAAGCAGTGTGAACAGTGCATAGAGCAGTGTTACGAGGACATTCTTTTTCAGGCCGCGACTGTACTTGCTCTCTAAGTCCATCTCTTCAGAGATTGTCTTGATATAGTTTGAAAAATTGTCGAATTTCTTTCTGATTGCAAAGGGAATGGTCTCCTTCGTCGGTTCATACAATCTGTCGCTGTAATTGAGCGTGATGGACATGATTATTGCAGTGATGAATACGATTGCAGCGCTGATACTCATCAGGTCGATTCCGACATTGAATTTCTGGCTCTCCTGCGCGATCAGGAGTGCGAATTCTCCAACAGAGAACATTGCAAGGCTTGAAAAGAACATCTTATCCCCTTTGAAGTTTGCAAAGAGGTACACGATGAGTCCGAATGCAAAGAGTCGGGTAATGATGACTGTAATGACGAGCGCAATGATGATGCCGATGTTTGCAAAAACTGAATTGATATTTACCAGTGTCCCGACAGCGATGAAAAAAAGCGAGCTGATCATGAGATTGTAGGGCGCGATTGCATGCTCGAACTTTTTTGCCTCAGGCAGTGATGCAACAATGGATCCTGCAAGAAATGCGCCTGCTGCAGGCGAGAGATTGAGGTAATACGCAAGGTAGCTGAATCCTGCGCACATTGCGAGTCCTGCAAATGTGATGATTTCCTCGCTGGGGTTTGCGCGAAGAATCCATCCAAGTAATGGAGTAAGGAATTTCATGAATATCATATAGACAATGATCAGGATGCATATGGCAATGACTAGATTCTGGATTGATCCGATGAGTCCTGTGGTCTTGTTGAGCATTCCGGAAAAAAAAGTGAGGATTGTTACGGCAAGGATATCCTCGATGATGAGGACTGCGATGAGGAGCGGTACTTCTTCGCGGCTCATCATCTGCTTATGCTCAAGCACTTTGACGATGACGACTGTGGAGCTGAATGCGAGGATGATGCCGATGAATAATGAGGTCTGTACTCCTAATCCTAATAATAGTCCGACATTGAATCCGATAAATACCACGATGGCGCTCTTGAGTATCCCGACAACGATTGCCTTGAGTCCGATTTTTTGGAGTTTGCTGATGTCAAATTCGAGTCCGATGACAAAGAGCATGAGGATTGCGCCAAAGTCAATCATCATGTTGATCATGTTCATATTTTTGACCAGCCCGAACATGTGGGGGCCGATGGCTGCGCCGACAACCAATAATCCCAATAATATAGGCTGTTTGAATCGTGAGGCGAGTATTCCTCCGATTAGCGCGAATAAGAATAATATCCCAAGGGTGATAAGTTCCTGCTCCATTTTGTTGTTATGATTCTCTCTTTTATGCCGCGTTTGGCACCTTGCGAACCTTCGCATGTGTTCTATGATTACAAATAACTCGGTGCACGCTTGATTTCATCGGCGATGTGAGCGTGCCAAACGCATGAAACGTCATTTTTGGTTGCTCTGTTTCGGTTTCCTAACTCATTAAATCCACGATTGGATATACATTTATGTATACTAGAATAGAAAGATGTATCTTATTATATATAAATATTACGGTTTGTGCTCAGTTGTGCGAGAAATCATGCGCAGTTGTGCTTAAAAAAGTATCTAATTATAGATGCTTGGCGTCACCTGCCTATCACTATACTCTAGATATAGATGAATGCTTTTTTAACACTCAACCTTGATAATATTTATAAACAGCGGACTATACAGAGGTATTGATGGCAAAACCCGGATTATTTGAGTGGATTCGAAAGACATCCTTCCTGTATTTTTTTGTCTACTGGATACTTGCCGTCATCATCTTTGGGATACTCTACTGGTTTATTTCCATTTTTTCCACTGGACTTGCAATAAGTGCTGAACCGCTCACGTTCACCTTCCTCAATTTTTTTCGGGGAATCTATGCAAGTCTTCTTATGGCAACGCTTTTCGGAACAACAATGGTGACGACCGCAGGGATATTTACTGTTCTCATGTATATCCAGGTCGCGTTCACACTCATCGTCCTCTTCATCCTTGTGGATAAGATCGTACAGAAATGGGTTGCCCCTCATCACGGGATCCATCACCAGGACAAGAAGATCCACTCTGTCATGCTCATGATGTCCATCTTTCGCAATGATGTCGATCGCGTGCAGCATAGCTTTCGAAGCCGCGCACGCACGCACATCTCGACCAAGGAGATCGAGGCGATTATCGACGGGCTCTACGTCGCGTTCCTTGATGTTGAAAAGCTGGTCTCGGCAAAGAATCTTGAACGCCATGCCATCAGAAACATCCAGTACCTGATGATCACTGAAAATATCCAGGACTCCCTCGAAAAACTCGAGCAATTCATCGAGTTTCTTGACGCGCACCACCTCACCTGGAAGGATGCGCATGTCGAGTTCTGGCTCCATTATATCCTTGATACTGCAGAGAAAATCACCCTGCATGCTGACACTGCAAAAATCGAGAACCCCAAGATCCTTGTGGCATTGCACAACATCCGTGACCATGTGCGCAAGATCAAGCAGAAACTATAAACATCCTCACTAGCATAAAAAATATAAATAGCCCCTGCTTTGCAAGGGAAGGTGATGTTATGGATAATGACAATCTATTGATTATTTGTAGGTCCTGTGGACGCAAGACACTCATGCATAACATGCGTGAGGATACGGACAAGGAGAACATGATCTGTATTGACTGCTATAAGAAGAAGGCTCCTGCATCGAAATCTACATTAGGGATATTCGGCAAAAAAATCGTCGAGAACTCGCCTTATGATTCGCCGGCTGCAAAGAAGGAGAAGGCGCCGATCAAAGAGCGGATGATCAAATATATCTGCACGAACTGCAAATATAAGTTTTCACGCAAGGAATCGCAGCAGGTCGAAAAATGCCCGTACTGCGGTAAGATGACGATTATCCAGGACAATGCGCTGGGTGCAGAAAAGATCCTGAAAGAAAGCACTGACAAGAGATTTGAGAAGTGGTAAATCGACGCATTTACGATATTATTTTTTCTTTTTTCCCGTATTCCATACCGAGTAGAAATAGGCGCGGTAGTTCTCTGCAAGTTCTTCGGAAGTGATGAGGATCCCTGTGGTATTCTTCCACGAGATGAGCAGCACTTTATCCTGGAAAATATCGATGGTTCCCGGGACAGGGAATGTGACATACTGCATTTTATTCCAGCGCGTCTCTTTATGGGATGCGTTTTTTTGGTACTGCTCTGGAGAGATTCCTTTCAGCATGATCTTCGTATTTCTGAACCGATGCATATTTCGCAGATAAAACCTGTCGATCTCTTCGCTGCTATTTTTCGGATCGTAGAAGTAGAGGAATTCTTCGCCTTTGCGTGCAGCGCTCAGCATGGTATCGTATGCGCTTTTTAATCCGGCGAATCCCACGAAGATTTCTGCTTCCTGCACTTTCTCTTTTTGTATCCTGCTCAATTGCGGAATGATCCTTCTCACAATCTCCTCCTGCTGTTTTTGTTCCCGGGCTTTCTCTTCGACGAAATCCTGGAGCCGCGCTGGGTTTGTGATCTGAAAATATTTTGTCTTTTCCTTGAGGATGAATGTGATGAGCCCTTTTTTAATGAGCCTGTCGAGAATCTCGTAGATATTTGAATACGCAACGCCGGATTCCTTGACGATAGGCCCGACAGTCGAAGGTCCTGTCTTGAGTAGTGCCGTATACACTCGCGCCTCGCCGTCCGTAAGGCCGAGTTGCCGGAGTTCTGCAATCATGCTGCCGTATATGCGATCGTGATTATAAATGTTTTTATTATACACCCCGTACAGGGGTGATAAATTATAAATACTGCGTTGTCATCACCGGAGTATGAAGCTCCGTCAGTATTTGCCCAAGGGATTGTATGTGGCAACGCTCTGTTGCGGCATATTCGCAGGAGGATCCGCACTCCACCTTCAATCCATCGAGAAAGACGTCCCTCTGTCCGTAAAGCATGCACTCACACTTGAAGAAAAAATACGTACCTATGAAAACCTATTTTATGAACGTGAACACAACAGTTACCACAGTGATGCACTATCCTCGCAATATCAAGATACTGCTGCATATTCTCATATACTCGAGAGAGAGGTGGCGCTCCTGCAAAAAACAAGGGAACAATATACTGCATATGCACAATTGAAAAAAGAGCATGCGCTCTTTGTAAAGAATAATAATCTCAAGACCACAATAGAAAATTATACTCGGAAGAGGGATTTAAGTACTCTCAGGGTACTTGCGGGTTCTTTTTTTACCTTTGTTTTTTTTACACTTTCTCTTATGATTTTAGGAGGAGAATATCTCCAATATAAGATAGATCAACTGCGCGCAGAATAGTATGTCGCGGCATTGCAATTCTTTTGCTTATTTTTTCTCTATCTTTTCTTTCCCCATCATGTATGGTCGGAGCGCTTTAGGGATGGTGATGCTGCCGTCTTCGTTCTGGTTATTCTCGATGATTGCGACCATGATGCGCGAGGTTGCAAGTGCAGTATCATTGAGCGTGTGCACGACGCGTTTATTGCCCTGCTTATCTACGCAGCGGATGTTGAGTTTACGTGCCTGATAATCAGTGCAGTTGGAGAGCGACATGACTTCACCATAAGCGTTCAGGACTGGCCTCCAGACTTCAAGGTCAGCACTGCGGAATTTCCAGTCTGCAAGATCTGCAGTGCAGATTTCAATGACACGATAAGGGATCTCCAATGCCTGCAGTATCTCCTCAGAATTCTGCATCAATTCATCGTACAGCCGCTCGGAATCCTCAGGCGCGCAGAAGATAAACTGCTCGACCTTGTTGAATTGGTGCGTTCTCCAAAGGCCTTTTTCATTGATGCCATGCGCGCCGATCTCCTTGCGAAAACACATGGAATACGAATAGTACCGTTTCGGCAATGCAGATTCAGGTATGGTATCGCCGGAGTGCATTGCAAGAACAGCTTGCTCAGATGTTCCGATAAGATGCAGATCCTCATCCCTTACTGAGTAGACTGATTGTTCGATTGCTTTCTTGTCCATGGATGCAAATATTGATTTTTCATTCAGCATCAAGGGCGGTTCAATGTATTCATACCCTTTTTTTGCCATGAACTCGATAGCAAACCGGATGAGCGCCTGGTCGAGAAGTGCAAGGTCTCCTTTAAGATAATAGAATCCGGTTCCGGATACCCGGGCGGATGCATCCCAGTCAGCGATACCAAATCCTTCAAGAAGCTCGATATGATTCTTGACCGGAAAACTGAATGTGCGGATCTTTCCTCCTTTTTTTATCTCGGCATTATCGGCATCGCTCTTGCCCTGCGGGACATGCGACGAAATGATGTTTGGGATCTGGAACAGGGCATCCTGGATGCGCTCCTCAGCTTCGCGCTGTTTTTCTTCTATTGCCTTGATCTGTTCAGGGATATTTTTTACTTCGGCAAGAATCTCTGCGACATCCTTGCCTTCTTTCTTGAGCCTGTTGATGCTCTCGGAGAGTTCATTTCTTTTGCGTCGCAATGATTGCGCCTCTGCCATGAGTTCGCGTACCTTCACATCAGCAAGGAGCACTTCATCGACAAGCCGAATCTTCTCATTCTGGGATTTCTTCCGAATATTTTCCTTGACCAGTGCGGGATTTTCACGAATCAGTTTGATGTCAATCATTCTGGAATAATGAATTTGAAGTATATAAAACTTTTGCCCGCCCGTCTGGAAGTTACCGTGTTTATTCTCCCAAAAAGGAAAACTATATAAACAATTATCCCTGCATAAGACTGTATTCATAGTCATACATAGTCAAAAAGGGGTGTAGGTATGGATGATTCAGTGGATTATGAGATTGTTTCTCAGAAGGATTTGGACGGATTACGCAGGGAAATCTCTGCCATCAAGAAGAACCCTTTTGGTGATTCCACGCAAGGACGGGATATCATCGATGCCATGGCCCGGCTCGAGGAAACAATCCGCAAATTGACGAGAATTCTTGAGGACGCGCAGACTGATATCATCCGCGAATATCAGGATGCAAAGCCTGCAGAAAAATTGAATCAACTGCTTGACCAGAATGAAACTATTGCGCGGGCGCTTCTCACCATCAATGATAGTGTGAAACAAACGCAGGAACAGTTACGGCAAGTTGCGCAATCGCCGCAACAGGGAGTACAGACTGCATCAATCACTGCAGCATCACTGACACCGCAACCCCTGCAGCCTCCTGCATCATCATCACTACTGCCGCCACAGTTCCCGCAAGCACAAGGAGCATTCGGGCAACAATCAGCGATGCAATCGCCGCAATCACCGCAGCCACCACTCTTCAATCCCCAGGTTATGCCAGGATATGGGCAACAATCATTTACACCGCCTCCTTCCCCGCAATCGCAATTATCACAATCACCCGGAACACTTCCTTCGTTCGATAACCTCCCGCCTCTTGATTCGCTCCCGCCGCTTGACCAGGAATCCGGGGTAGACATGAGTGGCATGGCAGTGCCGCCAAAGAAAAAATTCGGGCTCTTCTGACACATGATATCGCTCCCTCATGACTTATACGCGCATCTTGTCATTTCTGCGCAGAAATTCAAGAAGCAGTCGCCGCAACAGAACCCTGCTGCGCAAGTATCAGTAAAAGTCAATGCGCAATCACCAGCGCAACATCCTGTTACACTCAAGCATTCTATCGACGAGAGACTCCCTGCGGCGCAGTCCCTTGTGGCATCCCCTGTCGCTTTGCGGGTAGCGCCGAAAGAGAAGATGGATGATAAGATATCACGATTGATCGACGATCCGAAACGCCGAGAAATCCAGAAGGCGCTTGATGAACTGAACGCTCAATTCTTGCAACTGCGCTCCCGAGCAACTGCTGCGCAGAAGATCCGTATCGAGAACAAACTCAGTGCATTAAAACGATTATTACAGGAAAAAAGTTATGTATGATTATAGAAAAAATTCTCGCCTTAAGATGAGCATCTGCTAATATACTTCAAGAAATTGTCGTAGGATTGCAAGTGACGAAAATTTCTTTTGAATGTATATACTAAATGCGAATGGCGAGAATTGTGTTAACGCCCGATAAAAAAGATTTCTTTTCTTACAGATCCCGCCCCATGATGGTCTTGCGGTTGTTTGCTTCTGCACGCTTTATTGCATCCTGGACCAGTTGCTTGACCTTAGCATTGAGAACATCAGCAAAGTCGCTTGAGACGCTGTAATCTCCTGCAAGTTCCTTGATCTTTGACTTGACGATGATGGATTCGTTCATGGTATCACCCTCACTCATTCTCGAAGATGTTCTCTTATTTAAAGATTGCTGATTTTATGCTTTTGCAATTGCAACGTAAACCATGATACCATGTTGCTTTGGCGCGAGGTGTGCTCGCATTCCAGAAATGCAGTGTATAATTCGATATTTATCCTCGAGAAAATCTGGGTAAACAGTGCTGCGTCATACGTTCCTGTATGCTTCTCTGCGCTCATGAACTCATGCGCAAGATCATGATAGCGTATGATGTCAAGGATATTTTTTTTCTTGACGAACTGTCTGGCAAACGCATATGAACGGTAGGCGTGACCCCGCGTGTATTGGTATGCTTTGTATTTTTTTTTAATGTGCAGCGGCGCATCATACTTCTTCCTGAATTGTTCTGCATCACGGATGAATTCCTGTTGTTTCTTTCTTGAACAGTCAGGCATGAATAGCGCGGGCTGTTGCGGCACTTTTGCAAATTTTCCCACATCATGCAGTAATGCAATGATCCGCAATTCCGTATAATACTCTTTTGAATAGTATTTTCGGTCGATATGCCTGAGTAACTGTATGATATGATTTTTGATTGTTCCCTCAGGATGCCAGGGCCGGGGACGACCGATCTGGGTTGCCTCTTGGAATACCTTGTTGTTAAGAATCTTTTTTTCGAGTGGAGTTGTTGGTCTAATATTCATGTGCCTATTTGTGGGTAAACCATAATTTGTAGGTCGTTTTTCCCTTTTCCTTATGAATTTCGTCGAGTCGACAGAATCCGAAACGTTCGAACTGGATAATGTCTCCGATATGCAATTGCGTTATAGTATGCTCTGCAACACCAGTGATTGTTGTTGCATCGTCCATCATGATCTCGATATCAATATTGTTGTATGCCGGAAGCCAGTGCATGATTTTTTTGCCTTGAGATTTGTATTGCGCATACTCTAGGCTATCAAACTCGAATCTTCCGTCAACTTTCCTAAAATTCAGGCAGTCCATGAGCCGGTAGAGATTGTTGTCCTGCAATTCTGCAAGGTCTGACTTGAGAAGGAGGAACTCATCACCAACCTCAAGAATACGCTTGCCATACTCATCATTGTCAGGATGCAAATCAAGTGTAATGGTCTGTATCGGCGCATGGTGGATGACAATCTTTTCATAATCGTGCATCATGAAGAATCGTTTTGCAGTCTTGTCCAGGATCCGCTTGTTCTGGATGATGAGATCATCCCAGGTGAGTGTGCTCTCGCTCTTGGTCATCCCTGTCATGATGACAAAATTCTTGATCGCTTCAGGCAGAAATCCCCGACGCTTCAGCGCGCGGATAGTGGTCAATCGCGGATCATCCCATCCCCGATATTCGCCGCTTGCAACCTTCTCACGGATAATTCTTCCTGATGCTTCAACGCCCTTAAGATTGAAGCGTGCAAACTCATACGTTCGCGTCACCGGGATGCGTAATATCTCCTGGATGTAGCGTTGGAGGTCATTGCGCATCTCGAATTCCTTGCTTCGTACGCGGATAGTCATGTTACTGTATGAATCCATGATCGCGTTCTGCCAGTCGTAATTCGGCCAGATCTTATACGTTGTCCCGAGCCGCGGATGCGGTTTATCGATGATGCGAAAGATCGTCGGGTCGCGCATCGTCGAGTTCAGGTGCGCAAGATCAATCTTCAATCGGAGGATTGCTTTTCCTTCAGGATATGCCGAGAACTCATTCCAGTACTTGAGATTCTGTTCCACAGAATGATCCCGACAGGCGCAGGCGGTTGCATCACTGCGCGATTTTTTTATCGCTTCTTCATTGCAGAAACACATATATGCGTGACCTTCCTTTATTGCCTGCAGCGCGAATTGGTAATACCGCTCCATATGGTCTGATGCGTAGAGGAGTTCATCCCACTTTGCGCCAATCCACGCATAATCCTCCATCATGATATTGTAGAATTCTTCACGGACAAGATTAGGGTTGGTATCCTCGAATCTGAGAATAAATTTGCCGTGATACTGCTGCGCGATAAGATAATTCATCAGGCATGCCTTTGCATGGCCGATGTGGGGATACTTCTCTGGACCTGGAGGAAATCCGGTGATGACAGGTTTACTTGCGTCAATCTTGAGGAATGCAAAGATGTCGCGTTCTTCCCGCTCTTTTTTCTCCAGCATCTCAGGGAATTCTTTTTCCAACTGCTGCCGTGATTCCTCGGCATCCTGGCTATTGATCTGATTGATGATTTCGGTTGCCTCAAACTTGAGAACATGCATATACGCCTTTATCTCCGGCATCTCGCCGATGATTTTGCCGATGACTGCGCCGGGATTTGCCTTGCCATGGAATTTTACTGCATTATCCAATGCGTGCTTTCGGATGATCCGCTTCAATTCGTCGAGTCTTTCAAATTCCATACTACTGCAGATAAGGAGAATGTTTATAAAGTTTGCCGAAATCTTGACGTGCATCGGGCAAGTAGTTCAGCTCGGCAGAATGTTCCATCGGAGATTACTCAACGCATTTGTTGAGTTCCTGAAAATCTATGATTTTCATGATTTACGAAAAACCTCGGAAAAAGTGAATGTTCAACTTCGTTGAAGCATTCGGGCTGGTAGTAGAATGGTTAATATGCTCCCCTCGCACGGGAGAGACTCCGGGTTCGATTCCCGGCCAGTCCATTTTTTTTAAGTGCTTGAGCTTGGCTCAACACTTACTTTTTATCAAATTTTTTGTAAAAATTTGGTGGTGTTCGCAACGGAAAGGCCCCGGGTTCAAATCCCGGCTTGTCCATTAGTATAAAAAATTGTGCAGTTACTGGACGAGTTTTGCTGCAACTTCTTCTGCAAGAAGCTCTCCTATTGCCGTGAGTCGAAGCTCTCCGTCCTCTATTTTAAGAGCGCCGAGTTGAATTAAGCGTGCAGCATTAGGGTAGTGTGCAAAAAGTTCTTGATTATATACTGCTTTGAATTGTTCGAGAGATACGCCTGTTTTTAGCCCAAGTGCAGTGTTACTGTCCATCCGTTCGTCTTTTTTCTGCATCTTAAGACTGTCAATGACTGGTTTTCCCTCTGTAATGCGCGAGATATATTCTCGGATTGATCCCATGCGATCTGCAATATTCCCGAGTACTTTAAATTTAAGTCCGTTTCCGAAGCTGCTATATGCAGAGACTCCTATTCCGAGAAGACTTTCCTGATCGTGCCATTTTTTGTATTGGGCGATATGTGCACCTTCATCTTTAACAAACCAGTCCGTCGGCATCTGATGATAGCCCTGTCTTTCGAGATATGCCGTTGCCATAATCTTCATGCGTATTGTTTCTGAATCATTCGTATAGATAGGAATTTTTTCTTTGAATCCCAATTCGTTAAGGTAGCGATTCTTGAATGTGGTGTTATCTTCGAGTCTTAAATGGTAAGTTGTTACTGATGTCGGTTTTAAGGCTACTGCTTTGGTAAGATCTGTTGCAAAATCTTCAATTTTTTGTGTAGGAAGACCATAAATTAAGTCGATGTTGACATTGTGGAATCCTGCATCACGGATTTGTTTGATTGCGTTATCAACTGTATATTCATCACTCGTTATGCGACCACACTCTTTGAGGATATCTTTATTAAAGGTTTGAACACCAACACTAATGCGTGTTACTCCTGCATCTTTAAGTGCAGCTAATTTTTCTTTACCTTCTTTTTTAAGCGATACTGGCGAAACTTCATAAGTAATTTCTGTGTGGTCAGTAATAGTAACGTGCTGTTTTATTGCATCGAATAATTTTCTAATTTGCTTAGAAGTTAGACTGGTAGGAGTTCCGCCACCAAAGTACAGCGCTGATGCGTTTAATATTCCAAATTTTTCTTTATACTCGCTTAGTTCTTTAATCATACTGTCAAGATATGTATCTATGACTGATTTTCCGTTTGCAATCGGAATGTTGAGGTATGGGCAATATGAACAGGTTGATTCACAAAAAGGGATATGGAAGTAGATAACCCCCATATAATTTTTCCCGTTTTGTGCGATAGCCTCATCGATAGTATGATACGTTTGCTGTTCAGATAATTTCGGTCTGCTGCATAGCAGTTCGTGGTCAATGGAGCGGTATATGCCCTCTTCTTTTAAATTATCTAATGTGTCTTTTATTTGAGTATAGGTCTGTGATGCGCCCGTAACCATTGATTCGATTGATATATTGTTTGCGTTTTGCATGATACTCGCCTCTTCAATTATTAGTACTTATTAGTAGTATCAAGTATATAAATATTATTTCCCCCTTTGGTGGTAATAATAAAAATATTTTTAAATAACACTTATATAAGTGCATACATGGACATACAACTCCTCCGGGATATCGGTCTTTCAAGCGGTGAAATAAAAGTGTACCTTGCACTTCTTGAACTAGGATCTTCAAGTATCGGAGCTATCGCAAAGACCGCAAAAGTAAGTCCTTCAAAAACATACGTTATTCTAGATAAACTCATTACAAAAGGACTCGTAGGGTATATACAACAAGGACGCACTAAATATTTTGAAGCAGCAAATCCCGGGCGACTCATCGGTTATCTTGAATCAAAAAAGAGTAGAATTACCGAGCAACAAGAAGAATTAAATAAAATCATTCCCGAATTACTTAATAAACACCAAAAAGATACCTGCGCATTTCTCTACCAGGGTGTTGAATCAATAAAGAATATGTATAATGAAATCTATAATGAATTGAGTCCAGGAGACGAATACATCGCATACGGCATTACGGGAAGCGCTTCGCTGCGTAATGCCAATGCATTTTTTCAGGAATGGCAGGTAAAGCGCGGAAAAAAAGGAATAAAGGCAAAATTACTCTACGAGTATAGTGCAAAAGATATTGCAGAAAAAAGATTGCAAGCAAAATTGACCGAGATACGGATAATGCCCAAAGAATTCAAAACACCTGCAGGAATAAACGTCTATGGCAACAAGATTGCAATCATTCTTTGGATAGACACACCGCTTTTGTTCATTATCGATAATCCCGAAGTTGCAGATTCATTCAGGCAATATTTTAAGCTGTTATGGGGCATGGCTGGCAAATAACTGCGTTATCATAAATAACTATTTCACTAGTTTTTCACAAATTTTTTAAACTGTTTTCTACCCCGCTGGCTGCATGGCAAAGAAACGCACAAGACAAGAGGATCATGAGTCCCTGGAAAAACAGGTCGCAATAACGACTGCAATCATCTCAGTGTTCTTAGCGCTTGCAACAATCCTCGGCAATACTGCAGGAGGGAATTCCTCGAGTTATCTGGTCAAGGCCAATGATCAGTGGAGTTATTACCAGGCAAAGAGTGTCAAGCAGAATCTGTATGAAGTGAGCAAAAACATGCTGCTGGTGGATCTGAACAATACAGCAAATTCCCCGCAATACGACGCTGCAATCCAGTCAAGGATCGCTGATTTTGATGCAAAGGTTGCAAAGTATGCTAAAGAGCAGCAGGATATCCAGAAACAGGCGCAGGATTATGAAGCATTATCCGATAAAGAGGGCAATAAGTCAGATGTTTACAATTATGCGCAAGGGTTCTACCAGATCGCAATCATCCTTGCAGCAATCGCGCTTCTTGCAAAGAAAAGATACATGTGGTTCTTGAGCGTGACCCTTGGCATTATCGGCGTGGGGTTTACTGCGTACGCGTATCTCCTATTGTAATGCTGTGCTATTCTCTTTGGGATGAGTACTTCACGCATGTCCGCAGACGTTTTTATCCTCGATTTTCCTTAAAATTTATAAACCCTGTCGTCATAACAGGCGTATGGGGGAAACCAAAGCAATCATTATGGATTTACAAGGGACACTGCTTGAGAATGGAGTCTATCCAAGCCCAATAAAGCAGGTAAAATACTTTCTACGTGTCAATAGGCCGTTTCAGGATTATGTGCCGGTCTTTGAAAAGTCATTCATGACGCGATCCTATGCAAATCTTGATGAGGCATTCCGCCAGGTCTGCGTCGATTTCAATATCCGTGTACCGGATTTTGTTATTGAAAAACTTGTGGGGCTCTGGAATAAGAATAAACTGCTTTCAAAGCCATTCCATGACAGTATTGAATTTCTCAAGCAGGCAAAATCGCATGGCTACAAGCTCATCCTTGTCGCAAATATCGATTGTTTCAGCAAAGAGGTCATCGACAAATATGGCTTTCGTGAATATTTCGATGAGGTCATGCTCTCTTGCGAGACTGGGATGCTCAAGAGCAATCCGAAATTCTTTCATGAACCGCTTGCGCGTCTCGGGGTCAGTCCTGATGATGCAGTCATGATTGGTGATAGCTTTGAGTCTGATGTCGAGAGCGCAAGACATGCCGGGATTAAGGCAGTATTGATTGATCGCAATGATGCGCGTGATTACAATCCGAAGGTCGCTAATTTTCAGGAATTCATCAGTTATCTGACACAGGGTGAGATGAATGGCAACCAGGGCGAAGAGCAATCCTCAGATTAATCCTTCGCATCACTGTATATTCTGTAAGATTGTTGCAGGAGAGATACCATCCTTTAAAGTATGGGAGGACAAGAATCATTATGCATTTCTTGATATCTTTCCCAATACCCGCGGTATGACTCTTGTCATCCCTAAGAAGCATTATGATTCTTATGCGTTTGATATGCCAGAAAAGGAGTATACTGCTCTTCTGCTTGCAGCAAAAACAGTCGGCAAATTACTTGATAAGAAATTGAATGTCGGACGTTCTGCGCTTGTTGCAGAAGGCATGGGCATCAATCATGTGCACGTCAAATTATACCCCCTGCATGGCGATCTCAAATTCGAACTGCGCGGCGATTACACCTATTTTGAAAAGTATCCCGGGTATATCACTACACTTCTTGGTCCAGAGGCAGACAAGAAAGATCTTGAACGATTATCACGGATGCTGCAGAAATAGAAATATTTATATATCTGCCTTCCTTAGGATAAGCATGAAAACCTGGAAGAGATTTGCACTCGGCGCAGTGTTTCTTGGCGCCATAGGAACATACCTGGTCAAAAACTATGATTTTTCTTATCATAACCATGCAGTCCATGCGACCGCACGGCAGGGATCGACTGTGGTATCGCATGATTTCAAAAAGCAGCACACTGAGATCCGCGCAGCACGTGGAGACCTTGAAGGACGCATCGGGTATGATCACAAGAATAACAAGGCAAATGGCGCAATGCATTGGAAGGATTATGTATTTGCAGCGATATTCGAACCTAAGTACAAAACGTTTACTGCATCATTTGATTATACTCCACGCGCATAAACTTTTTTCTTTTGTCTCTTAACGATGCGGTTTTTCTTGTCTTTTTTGCTATCATCGGTGAGCGATACCTTCAACAACTATCCCTGCAAAAGCGGAGATTGCAAGAGAGCTTTTGCAATCATATATTACTTGTAGTATGGCGAAAGATAGCAAAAAGATAAAAATGGAGACCAGCGTCAGTACAGAAACAACCTTTATAAACAGTCCTCTTTTTCTGTGAGCATATCATGTGGGTGTAACTCAGCCTGGTTAGATTGCCACGCTCATAAGCACTTTGAGCGCTGAGCCAGCAATGGCGATGATCTGAGACACGTGGAAGTCGAGGGTTCAAATCCCTCCACCCACAGTTTATATTTGTGGAGGTTGAAGTGCTTAACTACAGGTTAACACTTACTTTTGATGCAACTTTTTGTAAAAGTTGCGTGGTAATCCCTCCACCCACAGTTTATATTTGTGGAGGTTGAAGTGCTTAACTACAGGTTAACACTTACTTTTGATGCAACTTTTTGTAAAAGTTGCGTGGTAATCCCTTCACCCACAGTTTATATTTGTGGAGGTTGAAGTGCTTAACTACAGGTTAACACTTACTTTTGATGCAACTTTTTGTAAAAGTTGCGTGGTAATCCCTCCACCCACAGTTTATATTTAATGTAACATTGAGCATAAATGGGGTGAGTCTTGAGGGGGTTATGACAGACTCAGCACCTACGGACGAATCGCAATTGACGCTTGATTTCTCTGATAGTGATTCTGCGGTCACCCCTCCTGATGTGATTGAAGAACGGGTTGTTTATCATTATCTGCAAAAACATAGTCCTGGGATTCTTGAGACCGGTATGGAATCATTCGTCAGAATGAATTATGCGCGGCGAAAAACGTTTTTTAACGCCATATGCAGAGAAATACAAGAGGACAAGAAACAGAAAAAAAAGGCAGCGAGTGTTCCAAAGCCATTCTATCACAGCCCGCATTTACTCTTTGACGGCAATCTTGCTGAACTTGTCTCACTCAAGGGCGAGGGTTTTCTTGCGTATAAGAAGAATTCGTCAAAGCATAAAGAATTGGCAGTAACGTATATGCCTTATTTCTATGAACTATACGCCCATGATAATGCCCTATTTTACCAGAGCATCACTGCATTAATCGATCGCCACCAACAATTGCATAGAAAGTTTTTGCGTCGGAGCGCTACAGGAAAGCTTGTTCCTAAGTACCTTCCGTTGATGGCGATTATTGCACGCGAACTTAACTACCATGATTTTTCCTCAGTTCTTTTTGAGATCTCAGGCCAGAGCATCAATGCACGATTGGAAGAATTCGCAATGCATCCTGAAAGCCTTGAAACACTACTCACCCGTCTCGCATTGCAGGAATATCCGCGATTTATCGGCGCATTGAGAAAATCTAATGCCCTGGCTGCAGATAGTGCTGAACACATATTCTGGAATGGGCTTATTGAAGAATATGCGCATCATCCAAAAAACATTTACAAAAATTTTGATCCTGTAACCCTTGCAATCCAGGCGCGAATAGCGCGCAAGAAGGGTTTTGCGTCATATAATGACTTGTATACTATTGCATTGCGCAGACTGAATACCTCTCAATTGAAAGGGTATCTCTTGCGTGAACTGGGCGAATCAAAAAGGGCACTCTACCAGTTCCGGAAGGTAGATGATTACAGGAATATAGCTAAGACGCGCAGAGTATGGACGCTTTCTAACCCTGCGAGTTCTGTAAAGCGATTATTGCGCGCATCTCTTGAAGAACGGTTATATCGTTCGAAAAAACCACTTGAAACATTCGAACTCCGTGACTTCACAGAAACAATGGACTATGCGGAAAAAATTTCGCATCGGCGCGTGTTGTATACACTCTTGAAGGAGTATTATCTTTTGGATCAGGCCTATGAATACGCTTCTCTGAATGCCGTACACTGTAATCTTGCAACGCTTAAAAATGATATTGCAACAAGGAACTTATTCAATGATCGCGTTAACCCGCAATTGTTGGTGCTCTACCTCAAGAAAAATCTTAGTCAGATCGACGGCTCTAAGATTTCAATAGCGCTGGGGTCATTACTGCAGCACCACAAAGAATTTGCTCATACATTAGTGTCTTCTGTGGAGCACGCTTACAGTTCAAGATCGCCCACTCTTGACCTGTTCCAGCCAGGACTATTTGATGTTAAGAGCGATCTGTTCAAATCATACCTTGTTATCCAGCGCATATTTCAGAACAAAAAGGATTTTGAATATTTCAGAAGCGCCTCACTTAATTACCAACGGCTCTATACGCATCTTGATACGCTCCGTTCAGCCCGATCTTTGTATCTTTACCGGTTGTTTTATGCAGGCGTCGACGTAGATAAGAATAAGTGGGCGTGGCATGGACGAAATCTTTTTTCTGCGGATAACTGGGGAGATCTGGTTAAGGATTTTTTTGGCACAAGATTTTTTCATCAAACTTTATAAATCGACTTCATTCTCTTTTTACATTGTATTATTTGCCGTGGTGGGACAATCTGGTACTCCGGCGGACTTGAGATCCGTTTCCGAAAGGTTTCCCGGTTCAAATCCGGGCCACGGCGATTTTCCATAACATTTAAAAAAAGCATTATTGTCCCTCTCTTATCTAACTATTTCGGGGTGTATCATATGTCTAATGCATTCAGTCGAAGCTGGGAAATAACAAAACTGACCTTTACGGTCATGAAAAAGGACAAGAAACTCTTCCTCTTTCCACTGTTCGGAGGGATATTCTCATTATTATTTCTCGTCGCCATATTCTGGCCCGTGGTCTTTCTGGGAAGCGCCATTAATTCTCTTGGCGGGCTCGGCCTGTACGGCGTACTCTTTGTGATCTATCTGGGACTTGCATTCATCTCCATATTCTTCAATGTCTGCACAGTCTATGTCATCAAGCAGCGCTTTGAAGGAAAGACTGCAAGATTCGGCGAAGCAATAGGGTTTGCATTCTCAAGAATCCATCTGGTCTTTGTCTGGGCGATAGTCTCAGCAATCGTGGGACTCATCCTGCGCATCCTTGAGGATGCTGCAGAAAACATTGGCGGGTTGGGAGAGATCATCGCAAAGATATTCATCGGAATGCTCGGAACAGCATGGGCAATCCTTACCATGTTTGTCATCCCCAGCATGGTTTATGAGAATGTCGGGCCATTCAAGGCGATAAAGCGGTCAGTGCAGACCATCAATAAGACTTGGGGCGAGAGTCTGGTCAAGTATTATGGGCTTGGCATCATGCAATTCATATTCCTCCTCCTGACAGTCATTGTAACGATTGTTCTTGCAGTATTGACTGCGCCGATCCCTGCGCTCATGTGGGCCATCATCATCCTGGGGGTTGTATTCATTATCGCTATCCTGATGTTCTTTACTGTTGCAAACGCGGTCTTCAACACTGCAATCTATTATTATGCAGAGAAGGGAAAAGTCCCGGTCGGCTACAAGGAAGAAGTCATGGCTGGCGCATTTGCAAAAAAGCAGAAGAAACAGTACTAATTTTTTTCATTAACTTTTTAATACGTATGACCCTTATACCATCATGCGCATAATTTTCATTATCTTGTTGGTCGGTATAGTACTGCTTAGTATTCTTGGCTGCAGCAGGTCCCTCACTACGTTCAATGTCGCGTATTATGGAAAATACACTTCGAGTGCAGGGGATCGCATTCTCAATATCACTTACATGGTAACGGATGGAGCGATTGTTTCCTGCACAGGCACATACTCCTATCCTGCACCGCAAGAACGTTATGGACAGACTGATACTGAGCCATGCAATGTGACCCGCCTGAACAATCATGAGTATAATGTACCGCTTGAACTCATAACAACAATGCCGTCAGGAGCGCCAAGAGAGGGCAGTTCGCAATACGGTCCCCGCCGCTATTCATGGTCAATAGTGTCCTAATCTTTTTAAACAAAAAACTTATAAATGACTTCTATGTTCTCCTCTATACTTGGGCCATTAGCGCAGCCTGGTAGCGCAGCAGACTCTTAATCTGTTGGTCGGGAGTTCAAATCTCCCATGGCCCGTGACAGTTCTTTTGCAGAATCGTTTGTGATTTATTTCTTTTTTTGCATGAGTTGCATGAATCCCTCAATCCAGACCATATTTACTGCAATGGCTTGTTCGATAGGTGTTTTGCTGGTGGTCTCTACGACTGCAACATAGGGTACTCCTAATCTGTCGGTGAGATCGGTAATTGAGCAATCCCTCCATTGGACGAATCCGTTGGCGTCAGAATGCAGTTTTATCGTGGTGTCCGGGACAATTTGTATCTCTTTTGGGCCTGTTGCGCTGATGATGGGTTTCTGCTTGTATCCGGTATCGACAAAACCGTTCCGTATAGCAGGGACAATCTGTTCTGCTTTTTGCATAATGGGGATATATGGTTCCGTCTCAAATACATATACATATGTTCCACGCCCATTATGGTACGGCATGTGCGGGTTTTGCTCGAATAATTCTACAGTAAAACAGTCCTGATGCAAGTCAAGATGTCCTTTGATCTTACGCATAGGTAGTTTCTGAAGTTGCTTATGCATGCGCACGGTTTCATGCGGTAGTCGCCCAACCATGTTCTTGTCTGAAGAATATACCCATGTATCGCATTTATCGCCTTCTCCCAGAAAATCAACAACCTTGTGTCTTTTGACGTAGCGCATGAAATCATTATTTGGCGGGATATCCCTATCGAGCATCAAGCGGCTTGTGATATTGTAGCGCAGCCGCAAGTCAAATCCTGAAGGATTAATTGATGGAAAGATGACAAAACCGACATTATACTGCTGGCTGAGCCTTACGATTTCTTCCAACTGATCAAGAATAGTGAGCGGTCCTGCAATCTCGTCGCCATGCAATCCTACAGTAATGAGTAGATTAGGTCTTTTCTCTTTGAACATGCTGAGACGTAGTGCCGGATACTGCACTTTGCGGGTCTGTTTCTCCGCAAGATTATCAGATGTCCTGATACGATATCGAAGATTGAATGTATTGACTGTCACCCCAAGATCATATGCTTTGAAGAGAAGATTATCAAAATATTCCTTGTATCGCATATGAATACTAATCATCCAATGATTACTTGTAAGTGGTTTAAAAATGTTTTTACTCGCGTATGTCGTATCTTGCATAAGTTTTATAAATATCCGGTTGGACCTTTAGAGTGGGGATTGCAGTGTATCTCTTATTTTTTCATAGTATCATACAAATCCATGCGTAGGGTGCATGATATGGTTGACCATGACTATCCGCAAAGCAATTAAAAAATCAATGATGCGTTTTGCAGTTGCAGGAATACTTCTCGCGCCGCCCATCATGACGCCTTACACTGCGCGTTATGCGCGTCCTGAAGCAGAAGCGAGTGCTAAATCATTATATACTGTCATGGTTGAAGAGCACCATTATCTCGAGAAGCGGCTTACAGTGCTTAAGGATGCTATTGATTCTTCAAAAGTATTATTCGAAAAGATCCCGAAAAAATTCGACATCGCAAAAGACACTGTACGGTTCGTTGATTCACTGTGCATACTCAACCCCGACATTGAATTCAACCCGTTCACTTATGAACGTTATGCAAGCACGGTCATCAGCGACGATTACCTCTTTGCGACCGGCATCAAGGAATCCAGCGCTAATCCGCTGGCGCAAAGCAACAAAGGCGCATCCGGACTCTTCCAATTCCGCAACTCGCGTTGGAAAGAATTCATGCGACTGCCATTTGCATACGCGAAAAACCCCTACAAGAATGCGCTTGCTGCACGCAAATCATTCCGCGCAGACCTCGATTACATTGTCAAGAAACATCCCGAATTCACCCTGCTCACAATCCCTGAGCAGCGCGATATCCTGAGCGCCATGCACAATGCAGGACGCGCGCGCATTGAAAAGATCATCACCCAAACACTCACCGAAACCGGGGCATTCTACCTTGACATGCGTCTTTTGCCCCGGGAAACGCGCCGCCATATCAAGACAGTCGATGACCTTCTGGCGCGGATTGATCCGCAATACAGTACGCATACTGCAATGCTTGCCGCAGGAACATACCGTGGCATCCCTATTCTTACGCAGCAGCGCGCCTACACATTCAATCCTGTAAACTATAACATTTATAAATGAAATTCTAATTCTCTACCAATATCGCCCCTGTAGTGTAGACCGGCCAATCATACAGCCCTCTCACGGCTGCGACCCGGGTTCAAATCCCGGCGGGGGCATTTATAGTTACATTCTTGTTTAGAGCGCATAACCCTTTATATAAGACCTCATTCTAGGTGGAATTATGGATAATAGCGCGCTATGGGTTAAATTTGAGAACCATTGTTTGAATGAAGGTCTTTCAAAGAAACGTATCGCTAAGCTTCGCATGGTTTACGGTGTAGTCTTACGTGGACTTTCAGAAAAGCTTCTGGAGGACGTTAAACGTGTCGATATTGAGGACTTCATTAATCGGTTGAATAGAAATGAGTTCAAGACCGCTGATGACAAGAATTATGCGGGAAGCAGTAAGGCTGATATTAAGAAATTCTTAAAACAATTCTGGAAATGGCTTAAAGGAGATAATGAGTTTTATCCTTCAGAAGTTGTGTGGATTAAGGCGAGAATTTCAAAAGATGAAAAACCAATCGAGAAAGAAGTATTAAGCATTAATGATGCAACGCGTCTTGCAAATAGTTTTGAAAAAATTCAATACAAAATATTAACACTCATGCTTTTTGATTCAGGATTTAGAATCTCAGAAATGCTTAGTGTTTGTAAAAAGGATTTAACGTGGGAAGAATACGACGGACAAAAGAAATGCTTCTGGATAAAATGTAATGTATCAAAGACATACGTTCGTAAAATTCCTATCCCTTTGTTTACTGAAGACATTCAAGCATTTTACAATAGCACGTATTTCAAGGAATTAAGCGAAGAAAAATTAATCTTTAGCAAAGGATACGCGACTGTACGTAAGATTATTGATGAACGTTCACAAAAAATATTACAGCGAAGAATAACGCCGCATTTATTCAGACATAGTTCTGCAACATTTTACGCGCGAGAATTAGACGGTGATACACTGAAGTTAGCGCATCGTTATGGGTGGAGTTTATCTGCTGATGAACTCAAAACATATGTACGCATGAGTGGATCATACGAAAGAGCATCAGCTAAGAAAGTCTATGAAAACGAGACAGGAAAGCTAAAAGAGAGAATAAACGAACTCGAAGACGAACTACTCCATTTTAGAAAGAATATGGAACAGATCAAAATAACTGTAATGAAAGAGATCTTACTAGAATTAAAGGATCAGCTCTAATTAATGCTTACTCATTCGGATTAATGAATTGTTCAATAAGCCGAAATGTTTTATCGTCTGAAAATTGTTTCGCAGGGTGTTTAAACGCAAATGCAGAAACACTTTCGAGATAACCAAATTCCTTTCTATCTAACGCGAGTTTTACACATCTAATAACATCAATGATTACTCCTGCACTATTAGGGCTGTCTTCGACAGATAGCTTAAGATCTAGAGTAATTGGTGCACCGCCAAATAATTCACCTTCCATTCGTATAAAGCAAAGTTTATTATCTTTTTGCCACGGAACAAAATCGCTTGGACCGACATGGATATCTTTTTGGTCTAGTGGTGTTTCTAATTGCGATTGTACTGCTTCAGTTTTGCTTATCTTTTTAGATTTCAGTCTTTTTCTCTCAAGCATATTCAAAAAATCTGTATTTCCGCCAGTATTTAGTTGGTATGTTCGATTAAGCTTCACGCCGCGTTTTTCAAATAAGTTGGTTAAGGTTCTATGGATGATTGTTGCTCCAACTTGCGATTTTACATCATCTCCTGCGCAAACTAGATTTTGTTCTTTAAATTTTGATGCATATTCGGATGTTGAACAGATAAATACCGGTATACAATTGATGAAGCTGACTCCTGCTTCTAAACAGCAATTAGCAAAATATTCGCTGGCTTTTTGACTTCCTACGGGAAGATAATTGATCAGTATGTCAGGTTTGGTTTTGGCTAAAATGGCTGTTACATCAACCGCCGGTTCTGGCGATTCAATAAATCTTATTTCTTCAGGGTATTCAAGCATGTGTTCAGAAAAGCCATCTAATGTCGGTGAACGATCCACGCGTACGTTTATTTTAGGAATATTTTTATTAAAAACTAGTGTGTTGTTGGGGTGTGAGAATATTGCTTCGGATAAGTCTTTTCCAACTTTTCTGGAATCTATATCAAAAGCGGTTACGATCTCAATATCGCTAACTGAATAGCCACCTATTTTTTGATGGAGTAAACCTTTAATGTTATCTGGCACTTGTTTGCCTAAAAAGATGCCTTGCACCAAACTTGATGCGCAATTACCAATTCCTGCAATAGCGATTTTTATTGTATTCATAACTGAGTGGAGACAAATGTATTTATAAATCTTTGCACGATAAAATCGGAAAATTTACGAGGATATGGCGGGATGATGTCATCTTATCGTCATCTCTATTTTTCTTGCTAATTTTATGAGGTTGAGCAGTTTGTTTTGCCCAAGTTCTAATCTTATTTCTGCTGCTTCTGCTGGAGTTTTTCCTCTTAGACTATTAT
>JAKAKR010000006.1 GCA_021813435.1 Nanobdellota archaeon
TGCATTGCTGCAATCGTATCCGTGCAGCGCGATTGTGGGGATTCTTCTCGACAATATGGGAGAATAAGGTGATGGCGCCACTCAAATCGTTCTGGAACATGCAATGCAGTCCCTCGACGTATGCGCGTGCAAACTGCGCGGATGATTCTTTTGGTTCTGGTCCATTCGGCGTTGGCGCGCGCGGTTCTGCATGTACCGGGCGCAGGGTATGGCGGATAGGTCTTTGAGGTTTTGCAGGTATTGCCTGTCGGGGTTTTGGTGGGGGAGTAGGCGTTGTGATCGTCGGTAGAGGAAGTGGCGTAGATGGTTTGATCGGCGGCGGCTCCGGTACTATCTTTGGAGCGAGCGGTATTGCGGGCGCTTTCTGCGTTGGTTGAGGTGCAGGTACTGTCCTGTTTGCAATACTTGCTGGTTGTGCAATTTCCTTATCGGCCTTTTTTTGCAGCGAGATCTGGATTGTGCGTTTGCGCGCTGTCTCGTCCACATAATGCGTGATATGCGCATACATCTCGTCAAGGATAAGATAGATCTTCTTTTTGCCGACGGGTTGATTGTAATGGTTGTAGATATCCTTGAGTTCATCAAAGAGCGCTTTTGCCCTGCTCATATTGTCGTTTGCAAGCGCCTGCTCGAGTTCCTTGACATAATCTTTGGTAAGATAGAGCCCGTAATCCTCTTCACGCGCAATATTGGTCTTTTCTTTCTTCTCTACTTTACCCTCAAGGAATGTGATGATGTCCTGTTCCAAAAATTGTTCAAAATCCATGTTTTCTTGCGCGCAGATGCGCGCCTCACCCCGTATGTGTTATGCACTGAGTTGCATACATCAGTGCATGTAATTCGTATCTATGTTGTCGATGCGAGCAGGTTTTTTTTATATTCATCCCATAGCTCGTCAATCTTTACGAGTTGGCGGTTGTTTGCCTCAAAGAAAAAATATTTCTTCTTGCGTTCAAGCTCCTGCTCGACATGATTCTTCCAGAGGATATCAATATGGTCTTCAGGGAGATTTTTTGCACGCGCCTTCCCCCAAAACTCTTTTTTGAATGCATCAAGGGTCATCGGTTCCTCGACGTCCTTTTCTGCATCTTTTTTCTGCTGATGCATCTCGATAGGTTTATTGAGATAAATATACGGTGTCGTGAACCGGTACTCCACACCGATAATACTTTCCTCGACGAGAAAATCAGTCCATGCCTGGAGGACATCAATGGGCACATGCAATTTTGCCGCGGCCTCACTCAATGCGATTTTTGGGCTACTGGCAAGAAGTTCGAGTAAATCATCTACCCCGGTTTTTACGATCATTTCGTCCATACTTCACATCCCAACTTCCTCGATAAGTTTTGTTTCGACCCTATAAAAACTTTACTTATTATTTACAAGTGGTTATTATTTCCTGCACTGGCATAGGGGATACTGCAGGACGACTCATCATCTGCAGACAACCACTCCATCTGCAGCGATATTGTATCGCGATGCAGTCTTGTCATCAAGCAAAAACCCGCTCGTGATATTGTCGATCTGGATTGTGGTGACATTATTCGTGGCATTGCACAGCATGCGCCCGGACCAGTAATAATTATCGACATAGGAACTGTTTACCGGCATAAGAAATGTCGTATTGAGCAGCGACTCAATACCGCAGCAGCTCGAAGTCGCTGAACTGTTCCAGAATCGGGAGAGATAGCTTGTTCCGTTGCCGTATGCCCGGAACCCCTGTTCATCGTAGAATTGCCGCGTGGTCGCAAGATTCCAGCAACTGGAATTATGCATGCAGAGCGCAGTCTCATGGATAGTGTGGTTATACGCGCCGTGAGTGTTGATGACTGAGAACGGATCCAAAAGACCGGTAAGTTGGATGCTTGCCGTGATATCGACAGTCCGGTTCCAGGAAAAATAATTCCTTTTCTCCTCGAATGTTTTTCCGTTGTTGTCAATGACCAGATACGAGATTGTTGCTGCAACATCGACCTGGAATGGATATGTCTGCGTGATATTGTTGACTTTCACCGTGTAGGTCGTATTGATATTGAGGTTCTCGTTTGCAAGAGTGGTGATGTTCTCGATGAACCACTCTAACGTATAATTCCCGCCGGTGTGAGGGCAGGGCGCAATGCGGCTTGAGCAATTCATATATCCGCACTGCACGCATTGGGTGAACACATTCTCAAACGTCGGCTCATCACTGAAAAATGTCCCGCTGATGCTCCGGTTGCGCGCGAGATCGTCAAGCGCATGATAGGATGCGATCTTGAGGCTTTGCGTTGCATAATTGTCAAGATTACGCACATAATAATCAAGAACAAGCGAGCGGGTGAGCGCGGCATTGGTCATCTCGCCGGTATCGCTCTGCAGGTCATAATAGAATATGGAGATGAAGAGTGTTGCAAGAAGCAGTGCAATGATGCTAAAGACAATCGCTTTTCTGTGCAATGATTTTTTCATGGGAGCATTCATTTTTATGGTCTATATCCATATCTTTACTTCACTGATCTCAGGGCCGAACATGGTTGTTGCGTTGGCCAGAAGATACGTGATTTTCTTCGAGGTGACAACAAGCTTTGAACTATTCAATCGATCAACGCTGCGATTATAGATCGTAGTATTCCCGATGGTATACGAGAATCCGTTCTTTCCGGTCACGACAGAATCCGCGATGTCCCGGGTTAGGTTTGTTGCAAGCGAAATGTTTCCCTTGTAGTAGAACTCCGTGATCTGCTCCATGATGGTATTTTTAGTGTTGGTGATGTCGCCGTTCTGGATGAGTGTCGAGATGTAGGGATCGTTCAAATCCTCGATCTTGTTGTTGATGATAAAACTGGAGAATTCCTCGGCGAGCAGGTACTTGCTTTTGACCGGTTGCTCAACCTGGTTTGTATTGAGGATAAGAATCAGGCTGATGACAATAATCGTGCTGCCGATCAGCGCATCAATGATAAAATAATACCCTTTTCTTGATTTCAACGCACGCTTCAACGCTCCACACCCCTTTTGATGAATCAAGAGAATGTCGATATAAAAAGGTTGTTGTTTTAGCGAGAGCATGCTGGAAAAAGTAGGACCTCGCAAACCTTCGAACAAAGCATACGAAGAACAATTCTTACTGTTGATTCACCGGTTCCCAATATGCGATGATGAGCCGGACAGGCTGTTCATTGTAGCGCGCAATCTTTTCTGTCGTCACCAAATTCTTGATGCTGTCTGTCCCGATGGTGCTTGGCGCGTAGTATTGGAGCGCAGGAGCGCCTTCACAGCAGTCGACAAAATACGCGTATGTCGCATTGTATCCTGCGACAAATACGCTTGTCCCTTTCAGGCGATTATTGCAGAGCGTCGCTATAGTGGTATTATAGAATGTGCAGTTTGTTGCGCCATTATTGAATGTCGTTCCATCGCAGGCGGCGTTGCACCGGCTGTAATAATTGGTGCAATCATCATGGCATGTGCCGTTGGCGAGCGCAAAATTGAGTTGGGTCGATTGGTTGCGCGTCACCACGACATCAAGGACTTCAGTATCATACCCTTCCTTGGATGCTGTGACTGCATAACGCCCACTGATTGCAGTAAAATTATAGAATCCATTGCTATTGGTTATTGTGCTATTCTCCAGTTGCGCGTTCGGATTATACCGACTGGGATGGGTGGTGACTGTTGCGCCATTGATGGTGAACGCCGAGAGATCAGTCACTGTTCCGTATAATGTGCCGGTACAGTCAGGGTCAGGGCAGGATGAGCAGCTGACAGGGTTTCCTGTTCCGCCATCTTCATAATCCTCAGGGCAGATGCCGTCAGCGATATTATTGCAGGTGACATTGACGCCAAGGATTGTGACCTGTCCATATCCTAAGCTTGAATTTGCTTCATGCCCGCAGACAAGGTCTGCACGCACTGTTGCAATGCCTGCAAGGAATATCCCTATCAGAAGAATGATAAACACTTCACCCTTTTTTAACATACTCTGGATTGAACAGCAATACTATTTAAAGTTTGCGCAAAACCTTTGCTCAGAAAGTACTTGCAGGGATTGCGCGAGATTCTTCGTGATTCTCTCAACCCTTATCTGTAGGTATCGTCATCCGAAACGTCACTGAAACCGCACATTGATTTTTTTCCGCTCGTCTTCAGTTGCACTAAACAACTCTTTTCTGGTATATTCAAGCATGCGTCCGACAAAGACATAGGGGATCTGTTCGAGCCTGGTGTTATAAATATTCACTGAATCGTTATAGAATTCTCTCCGATCGGCAATTTGTGTTTCTAATGTACTGATGCGGTTTTGGAGCTGCATGAAATTCTCGTTTGCCTTCAATTGAGGATAATTCTCTGCTACTGCAAAGAGCGATTTCAGGGTAGCGCTTAATTCATCACTTGCTTTTGCTTTTTCATTAAGCGTTTTTGCATTGAGAAACGCAGTTCTGGCCTTGGCGACCTCGGTAAATACTCTCTTTTCATGTTTTGCATAGCCTTTTATTGTTTCTATAAGGTTCGGCAATTCATCATGCCGTTGCTTGAGGAGCACATCGATATTGCTCCATGCTTTCTCAATGTTGTTTTTGAGGCGTATGAATACGTTGTAGATCGAGATGAGATATCCAATGATGATGACTCCGATGAGTATGCTCCCGATAGTTATGAATATTTCAAGAACAGCCATATATTCCACCTCTTAATTGCCAAGCAGTACCATGATGAGTACCCCTCCGATGACCAATAATCCGCCTATGGCAAAAAAACTGAGCATCTGCCATTTCAATGATTTAAGTAATTCTTTCTCGCTTTTATCAGAAATGATAAATGTGGATTCGTTTTCGCTTTTTTTAACTTGCGTTCCCGCGGGGGTAATCGTTGCAGTGCCTATAACAAATACTGGTGCATGTTGTTCGATGTAATATTCCGAATATTTCCTATCGCCGATTTGAGGATTCTCAAACAGTGTGGTGCTTTCGAGAGGGATTAATCCTAGTTGTGTTGTTGCGGTAGCGGTTGATGAATTATTTTTTATTGTGTTGATTATTTGCGTGATGCTGAGCCCAATCCGTGCGCGTTGTATGAACTGTTTTTTGAGTGAAACATTACATTCTGATCCCCCGGGTTCAATAGGCACTGTTCCGGTACTGTCTGCAAGCGTGAATGGTGTTCTTTGCTCGTCTGAAGCAACTGATACCCATTCACGGGTCGTCGTGCTATTCCCCTTAGAATCCTTGGAAACTTTTTCTTGGTATTCTTCAATGGTATACCGATAATAGACGCAGGGTGTTTGCGAGAAATGTGCAATGATTGGTTTTGATGCAGTGGCCTTCCCTTCTAGTTCAACAAGTCCCTTAGCCATTGAACGGATGTTTGAGCGGGGAGTGTCTTGGATCAGTTGATACTTGTGCATGCGATTAAATCCGAATGCGAAAACGCCAATACCAATCGCATCTATGATCCCGCCGGCAATATATGGTCCTGCATTCACTCCCTGTTTTTTGCAATAGTACTATATAAATATTTGTATTGCATATTTGAAAACTTTTATAAAACAGGCTTTACTTTATCAGTGCATGGTTGAATATCCCGGCGAGATCAAGGATCTTGAAGATAAGATTGCAAAGACTAAGTACAACAAGAGTACGCAGTTTGCAATCGGTCTCATGAAGGCAAAGCTTGCAAAACTCAAGGAGAAGCAGGAATCGCGCGGATCCGGGACAAAAAAGATGGACGGGTATGATGTCCGCAAGACCGGCGATGGGACAGTCATCCTCATCGGCTTTCCCTCAGTCGGAAAATCAACACTCCTCAATGATTTGACGAATGCAGAGTCAAAGACTGCCGCATACGCATTCACGACGCTTACGGTTGTCCCTGGTGTCATGCATTATCAGGATGCAAAGATACAGATTCTTGACGTTCCGGGAATTGTGCGGGGCGCAGCCGCAGGGACAGGACGGGGACGCGAAGTGCTCTCAGTCATGCGATCCGCAGACCTTGCAATCCTTGTCATCGATGTCAACCAGCCTGAACATTATGATGCGATAGTCAAAGAGGTTCGCGACGCGCATATCCGCGTCAACCAGGAGCGGCCTGATGTAAAAATCACCAAGCAATCGACCGGCGGAATAAAGGTCGCTGCAACTGTTCCCTTAACAAAAATAGACCATGAGACCGTGAAGGCCATCTGTAAGGAATTCCGGCTCATGAATGCAGATATCATCATCAGAACTGACATCGATGCCGATGAATTCATCGACTGTCTTGAGGGCAACAAGCAATACATCCCTGCAATAACCATCGTGAATAAGATCGACATGGCAACAGAAAAACAGATCGAGCATGTGGTAAGACTTGTGAAAGCAGATCTTGCGGTCTCTGCAAAAGAAAAAATCTATATCGAGCAGTTGAAGGGAGTCATCTTTGAAAAGCTCGACCTCATCAGGGTCTACCTCAAAGAGCCGGGCAAGGAAGCAGACCTTAAAGTTCCGCTCATTGTCTCGCGCAAATCAACAGTCGCGTCAGTCTGCAACAAGCTCCACAAGGATTTTGTCAAGAAATTCAAGTTCTGCAGGGTCTGGGGCAAGTCATCAAAATTTCCCGGACAGAAACTCATGCTCGAGCATCGGCTGCTGGACAGGGATATCCTCGAGATACATCTGCGGTAATTTCTTTGCGCGCTTATTAATCAGGTGAGAATTGAGATCCTAGATTAGAATGTTGTTTTTTCTTTTTAGAACCGCCATAATTCTTTTTTTACCTGTTCGAGAAGAAGGGGGAATCGCGTGTATCCCGCGCGTTCATTGAAATGCCCTGCACCTTCTACAAGAATGGCTTTTGTCCCTAATTTTTTTGCAAGATCCTGTCCGAATTTGAGCGGGATATACGGATCATTATCTGCGTGATAGACATGGAATGTATTGCATTGTTTCTGGATCTTCTTCCAGTCAAACGATCGCGTGTAAAACGAATCATTGATCCGATCGAACTCAGGGTTTTGCAGCGAATCGGCGAATCCTGCAACAAGAAATGCTGCCTTGATCCGCTTTTTTTCCTGCGCAAGAATATTCAGGATGAATGCTACGCCAATGCTATGGCCGATCATGATCGAATCTTCCTGGATGTTTTTTTCGTATCGGGAGAAGATGCGCATCCATGTTTCGAGCGATTGGTTCTCCGGGGTCGGGAATTGCGGCACAATCACGGTATGTCCAAGCTTTTCGAGTTCGCCTTTGATCCAGGGAAACCAGTTCTCTTCCGGGTGCCCATACGCACCATGGATGATAAAGACGCTTGCCATGCTTTAGGGAAGATGCTTGTATTTATATTGGTTCTCTCTTGGTTATCTTATTTTAGGGGTTGTCGGATAATAGTTTAGCGTCAATTAGTGAGTATCATCGATAAATGAACTAGAAAATCGGACAGGATTGCAAGTGGTACGATGTTCCTTAAATTTGCGAATTCCGATACGAACGACGCTAAAAAGCGAAGCTTAATTATCCGACAACCCCCTTATTTTAGGGTGTGGGACAAAAATAATTTAGTCTTTTAGAATTATGATGTATGCTCTTTTTCCTATGTCTTTTTTTTGGGCATTTATTTTTGCACCATTACCGTGTGGAACTATTATTTTCTCATAAATTTCTTCCACATTTTCGGTGATTGTTAATTTTCCTTGTTTTAATGCTTGAACTTTTCTTGGCATAGTTGCTACATATATCAACAAGCTTTATAAAGTTTGCGGTTTTTAATGTTGAAATGAAGGTCACAAACAAAGATTTAGAATGTACGTTAAAAATTCTTGATGAGCTTATAGAGGATTATAAAGATAAAACTGTTTTTGATAAGCGAAATTGGAGAACTTATGAACAGCGTTTTGCAGAGCGTCTGCAAAAAGCTTTTACTGAACTACAACCGTTAGTTCAGGAAGCAATATCCTCTATTAAAATTGTAAAAACAGAATTTAGAGGGCGTAATTCTTCTATGACTATTGAACAAAAAACTTTACTTGTGCTTCTTAAACATTTAATTAGTAAAAGCAATAGAAATATGTCAGTAATGTTAATAGTTTTTTCTTGGCTAACAAAAATATCTGTTAGCTACAAAACTATTGAACGATTATATTCTGATGAAGAAGTTGTTCTAGTGTTGAACAACTTATATTTTCTTATGCTAAGAAAAAAAGGGATTAAAACTTCCGATAGTTGTGGTGATGGTACAGGATATTCTTTGAGTATTAAAACGAATTATTGTGCTGAAGCACAAAAACTTAAAGATAACGCTAAAGGAATAAACACTAAAGAATACAAGAAAACGAAATTCATCTACTCATTCACATTAATGGATATAAAAACTAGAATGTACATAGCTTTTGGAACAAGTTTCAAAAGTGAGCAAGACGCATTTTTCAAAGCTAAACAAATTCTAATAGAAACTAAAATATCTTTAGATAGTATACGATTAGATAAATATTATAGTGCACAAATGTATGCAGAATTGTTTGAAAAACAATTCCTTGACATAGCGTTATTTTTTATTCCAAAAAATAACGCAACAATACGTGGACCATGGATATGGAAAAGAATGTTATACCACCTCATAACAGATCCGCACACCTATTTAGAAGAATATTACAAAAGAAATCAATCAGAAAGCGGACATGCCGAAGACAAAAAACGTACAGGGTGGAAACTGGGACAAAAAAGAGAAGATAGGGTAGAAACAGCAAACACACTCACCGTCTTATGGCATAACTTAGCATGGCTAGCCGACGCATGAATTTTGTCCCACACCCCTTATTTTAACAAACTATATAAATGCTTCCTGCTGTGGTTTTACTGGTGATTGATCAATGACTGAATATTGTCTGAAATGCAAGACTGAGATGAAGAAGGGTGCAAAGATTAATTCTGGCAATTCCACATTCCAGGAATGGGTCTGTCCGCACTGCAACAATAAGACCATGAAGGCAATCGGTGTCAATTAATGTAGGGAGTGGTGATCTTATGCCGAATGGAACCATCAAGATTGATTTCGACCCGCTCATCAATTATTTCAAGAAATTATCATTGGACATGCGTATCGCGTACGGCGTCATTGTTCTAGGGATTATCTTGCTGATTGTAGGGATCTTGTCGCTTTAAATCCTTGACTATCCCTTTTGGCCGCGACATATTCTTCGACAGTTTTTGCCTGTGCCCAGCGCTGCATCTCATCTGCAAGAATCGATACTCCTTTTGCAGTGATTTCGGTGAAGGCAGTCTGATCCGCACGACGCAATGTTGACTCTGTCCCGAGCGAGTATTGTTTTCCCACGAAATAGATATTTGTTTCGCGCTCAGCTTCTTTTTGCGGGTCTCCAAATCGGTAAAGCGTGATTGTTACTCCTTCGACGATTGCGATGTGGGGAAGATGCCTATCCTTCATGCAGATGAGCCGCGGCGAGATGTTTTTTGTGTTCTCTTGCGGATCATAGGTCACGAGTACGCCAGAGTCCATCGCAGTCCTATGATCTTGCGATGCGTAGTGTGCGGCAAGTTTATCGGGGTCTGCAACATTGAGCGCAGGCAGTGCTTCTTGCATACGCGCATCCGGTACTCCCTTACGACGGGTGATGTGCTGCTGTAATTCCTGATTCATCACCAGGATCTCAAGCGGGCATGCGACGAGATCTTTCTCACTGGAAAACGCTGCTGCTTCTGCGGGGTTTGTTTTTTTCGCGCCATATTTCACTAACCGATCATCGATACCGGAATTGAAGGCATAGAGTGTTGTCGTGTGCGGAAAAGCTATTGCAAAACAATTGTTTGCATACTTCGGCAATCTGCGTATTGCATCAATGATTCCTGCGGTTGCATCTGCCACTGTGAACGGGGCGTGCGCCCATTCATACTTTGCCTGGTTTTCGCGTCCAAGAATGTCTGCGAAATAGATTTTTGAGAGTGGACTATCTTTTTCATTTACTGATACAACTGCATTTATTTTTCCATAGTACGGCTGGTTCATACGAGGAGTCTATTTCTTGCGTTTATAAAGTTTATTATTTGTACCACTTTATAATAGTATCATTTATTGTTTTTTTTGGGGGTGTTGAATTAGTGTGGTGCGACAGCGGCGCGTGACATTCCTATTTTTTACCGGCTTTTAAACTATTCATTTATAAACTCCGTCGTAGCCATTTTTAAATACTGGCTCGCTACAGCCCAGTGAAAGGCAAAGGTTTATATATTCTATAGGCATTTTCTCTCTTATCGTCGATATTGGGGGAATTACTATGGGTCAACAAGAAGTCTACGATTTTTTATGCAAGAACAAAGGCAAGTGGTTCACCAGCCGCGAAATTTCTGAAAAATTGAAGGTCTCCATCGGCTCAGTCACCATGTCCTTAAAGAAGCTGCGCAAGACCAACATCATCAAGTACAAGAATACCGGCAAGCGCAACACATTCATGTACAAAGTCGATAAGCGATAAGGCGCTTTGACGCTACTACTTTTTTGTTCTTCTCCTTACTTTCTTTTCTCTGCATATTGCAACACTTCACGGATGTCAGAAATGATATGTGTGGGCTTTGCACGCGCAAGAATATACCGGGGATTAAAACTATGCGCATCATTTGCAATGCCCATGGTTGCGACAGTTGCAATCTTTCCCTCGATGATATCTTTATAGGTGTCGGTGACGAGGACCGCCTGCGCAGGAGGCATCCGATGTTTTTTGCAGATCTCGACGATTGCCTGCGTCTTGCCATCAGCGACTGTATAACTGTTCGGCGCAGTGATAAGATCGTCCAGTCGCATGGACTTTATCTTATGATCAAATGATTCCTGCATGGTCCAGGAGACAACGTAGAAGGGAATGTCTTGCTTATGGAGTGTATCAAGGACATTGCGCGCATGCGGTACTGTCCGGAATTTTTCGAGCGACTGTTCTGCAAGATAAAACTCCTTGATGAGTGCATCAGTATCCTTGACGCCGATCATCCGGTAGAATTCGTGCCAATTGACAATGCCCCAGTATTCGCGCACCTTTTCCCGTGCAGGCATGGTGACGCCGCGCTTGGAGACCAATCCCTCAACAATGCGCAATAACGGGTCAAACGTATCAAAGAGCACTCCATCACCGTCAAAAATGATGAGCTTGTAGGTACTGTTGGTTTTCTCGGTATGTGCAGTATTCACCCTGCAAAGAATCTGCTCTCCAGTTAAAAATATTGCGATCATCCCGGCGCTGTAGAACATGTTAGTCGCCTGAAGATGAGCATCATCGAATATGTAGCCAAGAAAACAGTTGAGGATTGCAAGTGAAACTGTTTTTCATGATTAAACCGCACCAATGCGAATGGCGACTTGAGCAAAGCGAGAATTTCTACAGGGCCGATTATCCGGGATTTTTGATTGTCATCCAGCAAATCGGCTTCTTTCCAAATCTCGTCTTCGACTCGACTTTTTTTGCCGCTCACATCGCAATAATGTATCATTGTGTGACGAGCTATTTGCAATCGCCATAGTCATTTGAGTGTTCGCAAGGCAATAAAAGAGACTTTTTGAAAGGAGCCCCAGCAAATCATAACCTTTATAATTCTCCATTTTATCATACTCTCATGCCAACAATTACAGTCACATTCCCTGACGGAAGCACGAAAGAATTTGAGAAAGGGACGACTGTTCTTGCAGTCGCAAAATCAATCGGCGAGCGGCTCGCATCAGCGACCATTGCCGCAAAAGTCTCAGGGAATCTTGTCGATGTCTCATTTGCAATCCCGCATGATGCGCACCTGGTGCTCCTGACATCCAAAGACAAGGAAGCGCTCGAAGTCCTGCGGCATAGCGCAGCGCATCTTCTGGCGCAGGCAATCATGCGCATGTATCCTGACGCAAAGCTCACCATCGGACCAGTGGTCGATGACGGATTCTATTATGATATTGACCTTGAAAAGAATTTTACTCCAGAGGATTTTGCTGCAATCGAGGCTGAGATGGCAAAGATTGTCCGTGAAAATATCCCGGTCAGCCGCACTGTACTCACCAAGAAAGAGGCGCTGCACACTTTCCGCAACAATGAGTATAAGGTGGAATTGATTACTGAGATGCCCGAAGACGAGATCATCACTGCATACCAGCAGGGAGAATTTACTGACCTTTGCCGCGGACCCCATGTCCCATCAACAGGATTCATCAAATCATTCAAATTGATGAAGGTCGCAGGCGCCTATTGGCGCGGGAAATCAGAGAATAAACAGCTCCAACGCATCTATGGGACCGCATTTTTTGATAAGAAAGAACTTGATGCATATCTCAAATTACTCGAGGAAGCAGAAAAACGCGATCATCGAAAGATTGTCAAGGAATTGGATTTGGCGTATTTTCACGAATACGCACCCGGAGCGCCATTCTTTCTTCCGAAAGGAGCCATCATCTATAATGCCCTTGTAAACTTCATCCGTGAAGAATACCGGAAACGCGGCTACCAGGAAGTCATCACCCCGCAACTCTACAACAAAAAATTGTGGGAAACCTCAGGACACTGGGAACATTATCGCGAAGATATGTTCATCATCAACATCGAAGGACAGGAACACTCTTTAAAACCCATGAATTGCCCTTCGCATTGCCTGATCTTTAATCGTGACACGAAAAGTTACAAGGATCTTCCGCTGCGCATCGCTGATTTTTGCAGCCTGCACCGGAATGAATTTTCCGGAACACTCACCGGGCTTGTCCGTGTAAGAAAATTCTCACAGGATGACGCGCATATCTTCTGCAGATTTGACCAGATCGAATCAGAAGTGCTTGGAGTGCTTGAATTCATCAAGTATGTCTGGAACGATATCTTCGGATTCAAATTGACTTATTATCTCTCGACAATGCCGGAAAAAGCGCTCGGTACACGGGAATTATGGGATAAAGCAGAATCACTCCTTGCAGCGGCATTACAGAAAGCAGAGATACCCTACACCATAAAACCGGGCGACGGGGCATTCTACGGTCCAAAGATAGATATTGATCTTGAGGATGCACTGGGACGCAAATGGCAATGCCCGACCTGCCAGCTCGATTTCAACCTGCCGCATCGCTTTGAGAACATGTACATCGATGAGAATGGTGCAAAACAGGAATGCGTCATGATCCACCGTGCAGTCCTTGGTTCACTTGAACGATTCTTCGGAATGATGGTCGAGCATTTTGCAGGAAAATTCCCGCTCTGGCTTGCGCCAGTGCAGATTGAACTCTTGCCCATAGCTGACCGGCACAATAATTATTGTAATGATCTGAAAAAAGAATGGGAATCCCATGGCCTGCGTGTCGAAGTGGATGATCGTACTGAGACCACGCAGAAGAAAGTGCGCGACGCGCAACTCCAGAAGATTCCGCTCATGGTGACGATTGGCGACAAGGAAGTGGAGAATCATACCCTTGCGGTCAGAACACTTGACGGGAAAGTGAAATTCGGCGTAAAAAAAGAGGATTTTCTGGTTGCGATTCTTGAGATTGTGAAAAGCAAGTCAACTATTATAACCTTGGAATAGGTCGGCAGGATTATGCCGATTACTGTTCACCCCGATGAAAACACTCTATACATTAATCGGTCCTAAAGGAAGCGGGAAGACCTATATCGGCTCGCTGCTCGACAAAGAATTACATATCCCTTTCTTGAATGTCGAGACAGCAGTGTGGCTACATATCGTGCCTCAGGATATGTCTGATGCGTATTTCCGCAAAGGATTCTCAAAAGTTGAAGAAGAAATCCATAGACAGTTTGTACATACTGATAAGTTGATTGTTGACAGTGTGGGCACCTCTCCTTATTTTGTTGCACTCCTCGACCACATCCGGTCGATGTATCAGGTTAAGTTTATCAAGGTCGTTGCACCGTTGAATTTATGCATTGATCGGATCCACAGACGCGATGAAACGCTTCATGTGCCCATGACTGAAGAACAAATAAAAACAATGAATGCGCAGGAACCACTCATCAAGAATTATGACTTGGTTATTATCAATGATCATATACTTGACAAAGAGATAATTACTGAATTTAAGACGCTGTTATGAAAATATTGTTCCCATCATTTCTCGAGCATTTCTGGCGTCAGGGTAATCATGGAGATCTCTTCGTCAGAATACAGTTCCCCAACAATTCTTCGATTGTATGGATGCGGTTCATATCTCATTATTTCACCTCATTGGTCTTAGCGCATAGTCCCACCTCATCATAGTGTGATGCGAAGGGTAGGGGGCGGGAGTGAGTGGTTAGTTCACCCCCGTTTGAGCATAAATCGATAATTGTCTAATACAGCGGTGAAAGTCCCTGTTCCCAGCGTTCAATGCGCTCCTGCTGACGCATGAGCTTGCTAAGATTCTTTTGCTGGACTGGATTACAGTCAATCGCTGCTTCGTATTCATCAAAATCCTGAATGGTCTTCATGTAAAACACCTCCCAACAACACATGACATCATTTGATGCCACATTACTATCCTTATGGCGCCCTTTTATATATCCCTTGTTAAACCCTGCTCGCAAGGATATTTTCACAAACTTTAAAAACCAATTTTCAATTATAGTCGATATGGTCAACGTGTTTGTGGTACCACAATGGTTCTTCGGATATGATGTCGCGTTGGAACTCCTTTTCTCAATCATCACGCTCCTCGTGGCGTTGTACGGATTCAAGCTGTATAAGCTCTGCAACGAGAAACAGTTCAAATACTTCGGGTTCGCGTTTCTCCTTATCGCAATATCCTATTTTCTCCAATCCATCATCAATGTGATGATCATCTACGATCTGAACACCAAGCTCATGTCCCTCATGAGTTTTCAATTCCTCTATAATCTGACTATTTTTGAGATCTATATCCATACGCTCTTTTTTGTGGTGGGGCTCTTGCTTCTCACCTATAATACCTTCAAGATTGACAATCTGCGGGTATTCTACCTCCTCTTCATCATCGTCATGCTCGCAATCTTTTTGAGCTTCAACAAGGTATTCATGTTCTATCTTGTGGCGTCAGTGCTCCTCCTCTACCTTGTCGTGTATTATGCGATCAATTATTTTTCCACGAAAAAAACGAATGCGCTCATCATGTTCATCGCCATGACCCTTTTGCTCTTTAGCACGCTGCATTTTATCCTTGCAGTCAATCACGGCGTGTACTATGTGCTTGGCCACATCTTTGAATTTATTGCATACCTTCTTATCGCATCTGAATTATACCTTGTCAATCGATACAGCAAAAACATCTGCGCGGTAACACACTATGGGAAAAAAAAGAGATAGGCTTCAGATTATCCATGACATCCTGAAGGCTATCCAGGACAAGAACAATCGGATTAAACCGACTCATATTCTCTATAAGTCGAACCTTTCGCACCAGATGATGGAAGAGTACTTGGAAGAGCTCATGGAAAAGGGATTCGTTGTCATGAACAGCGACAAGACCGGTAAGACCTACTCGCTCACCCAGAAAGGCTTTGACTATCTCAACAAGTATAAATTGATCGCAGAATTCGCGGATTCATTCGGATTGCAATAAAAGATTTTTTTAGCTATTTTTTTGGAACATACTCAGTACAGAACAACTCTATAAATGCTCTGGTCGTTGGCAATAAATCCAGGTTTTTTGCGTCTTGAGGACTAATCCATTCTAGCTTGTTGATCTTGTGATCAGTGAGATGTAATGTTCCGTCGATTAATTGACAGTGATAACAGAAAACCAGTGTATGCTGCAAATATTCTTCATGTTCCCATTCTTTGGATACGCAGTCAGCAAGCAACCGAAGAATCTTGACTTGTAACCCTGTCTCCTCGAGAATCTCTCTGAGCAGTGTATCTTTTAATGATTCTCCAAATTCGTTGGTCCCTCCCGGTACGTCCCATTTGAGATGTGCATCAGGAATTTTTGGGTCCAATCGTTGAGATACCAAAATCTGACCAGAATCGTTCTCGATGATTCCTAGAACGACAATTTTCTGTTTTTTCTCCATGGAACATACGAAGTGAGTGCGCTTATTAAATCTTATTATTTCCGACTTTTAACCTGTGCTGAGTTTTTGATCGTCGTATCTGTCCAAGAATGATTGTAAGAACGTATTTCAGAATTCTTCTTCGAGTTCTTCTTCTTCCTTCTCTTCTTCTGCGTCTTCGTCGTATCCTTCCATGAATGCTTCTTCAGCATCATCTATCTCATCGTTGTCGCGCAGATTTTCTGGATTTTCCTCGAAATTGTCGATGACATCGTCCGCTGCTTCCTCTTCGTGCTTTGCCATATTCGGATTTGGAAGCAACTTATTTATAAAGTTTATTATTTAAGAAGGGTGACGTATTTGCAGAGTTATCGCCGCTGAATGTCCTCAATCATGGAAAAGTGTTCATGAAAGATGTGCGCTGAACTGGAGACTGTAGTGAGGCTTCCGGTAGGGATATTGATACGGTCTGCCACATACTTTTGTAATACCACAATCTGGTAGATGTTGCCTGGCCAGCCAATAAAGAAATCATTGCTGCGGATATAACAGGTCAGATGAAGCATATTATCCTTGATCTTGAAGTAGAGGAATAGGAGGCTCGGGACATTTTTCGAATCGAGATCCATATCCTTTACAGGATTGAAGAGGCAGACAATCCCCCGGCGCGTAGTAGGATCTTTTTTTAATAATGGGATTATGAAATCATTGATCTGGTCTTTCTGGTTCATGAAATTGAATATCCGCGGCCCATAACTATATTCGTAGATTGCAGCGACATCCTTGCTGAGCATGATCGCTGAGAGCTCTTCCTGCGAGGGATAGATGAGATCGAACTCCTGCATGAGTTGGATGGGCGTTTCGTAATCCTCTTCCGGATGCTCGATGGTGACCGTGAAATTCAATACCTCCCGGCAGACGCGATTATCGTGGTCAGTGAAATCGCTCCCTTCCTCTTTGATATAGGTCAGCGCGCGCTTCCATGCGTCCTGTGTTGTTTGGGTTGTTATTTCCATATGCACTCTTGTCTTATCTTCTGCTGAATCTTCAGGGCATTATAGGATATCGTGTTATATATAGTTGGTGAGCCTGATCATCCCGCGCATCCCGCTGAAATCATAGGTGAAAAAGGGTATCTTGTATGAACTGATGATATGGCTGAATTCGTGAATGATGTCTTTCGTATTGAATTCTGCGGTCCGAAAGATCCTGAGCCGGTCACCGCCGTCAAATATCTCAAACATCTTCTCGCGGGTGTAGATGAACTCCTTGGTCTCCTGCTTATAATAATCTTCAATGCCGCGGATGTTTGCTTTCTTGTACTCCCGTTCTCCCATGAATTGGGGATCAAAATTCCGGAATGCGGAGCTGAATGCGATACGGAACCGGATCGGGATTCCGCAACTCTTGAATATGGTCTCTTCAGAATAGCAGAAATGGTCAATGACTTCCTTGGTGCTCTTGAGCAAATCAAAAAGGGTGTCGTCCTCTTCGACATTCTTCTGCCAGTCGTAATTCCAGAACCGGATATAATTGCGGCTGAACCGGTAGAATCCGCTGCTGGCATTGCCGTTAAGCATATTGATATTCCTGAAATACTCGCCAAGTTTTCTGCGCTGCAATGTATTGGCCGAAAGGAGGAGTTTTGCGGCTGCAAGCACGCCCTTGCGAAATTCTGCGTCAGTATGGTATTTCTCGAAAAAGTGGTTGATGTTGATGGCGATTGCGGATTGCGAGCAGCAGACGCCGATGGTTTTTCCCCTCACTTGCGCGCAATACGTCTCCCAATCCTCGTCGTCAATACTGTACATCCCCGCGCGCCCCTTAAGGTATGGCGCCTTTGCAATATCAGTATTCTTGATATTGATCTTGATTTTTTCCTTGGAGAAGAGTGCGACAATCTCCTCGAATATCTGCGAGTGGGAGTGGAGCGTCTTACTGGTCAGGTTGAATATGATATTGATGCGCCGCGGATTCATCTGGGTGAATTGTTTGATGAACCTGATGATATTCTTGTCATTGCCGTTGAGCGTGATGATGAGCGATACGGTCTTGTTGAGATCTTCCGTGTCCACACTCAGCTTTTGGAGGAATTCTTTGAGCGGGTCTTCTTCATCGCTGCGCGCCGCATGCATGATCATGATCTCGAAATCATTGAGTGCAACCACATCATTGACGACATTGAAGCATTCGCGGATGATTGCATAGAGTTTACTGATTCCCTGCACTGACGCGCATTCGAGTAGGATTGCATTTGCATTGGTAATAAAAGTGTCCTGTTCATATCGTTTCATGATGCGTTCCTGCTCATACCGTTCGGTTGCTGATGCAGGCAGCGCGGTCTTGGTGATGATGATCTTCTTATACCCTTTCTCAAGAATGAGTTCTCCTTCATCGATTGCAAGCGCAAACAATTTCTCGCCCTTCTCCTCGATACGTGCAATCCTGATGATGTGCTGTTCCTCTAGTTTATTGAGGTAATAGAGTATCTTGCGGTGCAGCTGGAATTTTTTTGCCTTGGATTTCTTTACAATGTTCTTGTCGCTGCTTTCGAGCTGCTGCGTGATTTTCTGATATTCCTCAGGATACAGTTCTTTTGCAATATCTTCTGCACTGATCTCTCTTGCGGCTTGCTTGAAGATAGTCAGGATTTGCTGCTCAGTATCACGCATACCCCCTCCTAGGAACATGCGTTTTTAAAGGTTGCGGGAAGAAAGTCGTGATAGCGTATTATCTATCTTCTCTTGTACTTAAATTTCTTATTATATTTTTCGTGATCAATAATATCTAGTATGAAACAAATTATTTCAATTTCATCTCCTTTAATGGTGTAGAGCATCCTCCAAAATCCTGGCAGCTCTACACGCCATAGATTGCCGACATTATACTGTTTCGGGATAAGATTTTTTTGGATATTATCTCCGTAGAACGGATTTTGCTTTAGGATGCTTTTCTTTGCAGTTATTGCGCGCAGTAATTGTAATTCTAAACTGTTCCTTTTTCCATTGCGTTGCTGCATGCCTACGATGATGTTTAGTTTGCGATATGCATCCTTTGCATCGTCAATAAGTATTACCCTTACTGGTTTATTCATAATTCTACTCCTTTTTTTATGAGCGTGTCCAATTCTTTTCGTTCAGCATATACCCATAGCACTCCTTTGGTTCCAATAATTATTTTCCCGCTCTGCTGTAAATAATCAAGGATGATGTGTACTGTTTGATGCATCACTTTTTTTGGAAGTCTACGTTTTAATTCTGCAACACTCATGAGTTCGCCAGATTTTAGAGTATCTTCAACCATTAGAACTGTACTTAATGTTGGAGAATGTAAAAACTGATTTTTTCGAATTTGTTTAGCCATAAAAAACACCTCATTGATATATAAATATATGTAATAGATATAATTATATATCAAATGATATTTAAAGTTTTTGTTTTTGTGGCGCTGATCCATACAATAGAGACGGCTTACCTCTTCATAAGCTTTACATAAGATTTTTCGAAAGATTTACGGATTGAGACAGAAGCATTTGGAAACTTGAATAAAGTTGTATTTTTTGTGCTCAATCGACACATTTAAATACTTCTATTACTGCTATTCTAGAATTAATAGTATATATTTGGAGGTTTCCTATGACAAATAACAATAAAGCTGTAACTGTTAAAGATCGGATAATAGAATTTATGAGAACAAACCCGACGGTGAAAACTCAAGATATTGTTGATGGGGTGGGAATTTCTAGAATTCATGCTAGTGTGATTCTTGCTCAACTTGTTAAAGAAAATAAAATAGAAAGAATAAAAACAGGAGTTTACTCGCTTGAGGGGGAAACTACTGTGTTAACAAATTTATTGACGGAAAAAAAATCTAATTCTACTGAATTAATCGAGGATTTAGATATGGCGACTTTACTAAGATTGAAAAGTAAATTTGGTAGAGCTACGTTGATAAAAAAATTAAAAGATTCTATAAAATTATTAGAATAATACTCATTAAAGGCAAATGAGAGACAGTGCCTTCGTCAATAAGCGTTCCAATCCGTTTGTCTCAGCCAGAGAATGTACGGTGGAATCCTGAACGCTTATTGACGTCTGTCTTTAAATTTAATATTATACTATCTCTATCATTTTGAATTATTTAATTTTTTCGTTTTTTTTTAACGAAACCCTTATATTCAGCGCTTATTCTCTTCCTTTCATGCCAAATCTCATCCCTTACACAACAGCTGATGGCTCGCAGTCATTTCGCAATACTGTTTTTGATGAGATGTATCACACGAAATCCGGGGCGCGTGAGGAAGCGTTTGAGAAGCATGCGCGTCCATTACGGGTTTGGGAAAAAGAGAACCCTATTATCTATGATGTCTGTTTCGGTCTTGGATACAATGCTGCTGCAGCAATCGATCTCATCAGGCAGAATGGCAATGATTCATTGATTACAGTCTACATTTTTGAGAATGATCCTGAAATTCTGGACAAGATCCTTGAAATCAATGTCGCGTTTGATTGTTTTGCGACAATCAAGGACTTTATCGGTAAATGTATTGATGCAGAACAGGAATTTTTTGAATATTTTTATGCTCAAGAGAATATCAAATTTATTATGTTTCTGGGAGACGCCCGAAAGACAATCCTGAACGCAAAAGACTTGGCAGATTTTGTATTTTTTGATCCGTTTTCCCCGACGCATCATCCCGAGATGTGGGAATTAGACTTTATCAAGGACATATATTCGAAAATGAATGTTGGCGGAAAACTCACCACATATTCTTACGCAAGAAAGGTGCGTGAAACATTTGCCGCAGCAGGATTCACTGTCACTGCAGGTCCTGTTATTGGCAGAATCAGTCCGAGTACGATTGCACTCAAAGAAGCGTAAGAAGTGTTTTGATAGGGATCATGCCGTATACGGTGATTTCCTCATCTGTCGTGGGTGGCAGTTCATGCGTTGGAGGCATTCTCAATGTTTTTTTCTTGCTGCTCTTCCGGTATAGTGTAACACCTGCTGCTTTCAATCCGCAGAATGGCGTCAATGCATCGCCGAGATATTTGCACGATCCGCATTTGCGCGTTGCGCTCTCTTCCCCGAACCCGTCGTAATACATGGCCTTGTTGGTGCATCGGAATGTTCCCATCGCGCAATCATTTTCAATGACCTCATCAAATGTCAATGTCTCGCCTGATTGATGCTGTCCGATGAATACATCAGGAATAAGTTCTGTACTTTCAGCAACCCGATAGTATAAGTTTGATTTCACATATTTGATGAGATTGTCTAGGCGGGCGAGCATGGATGAGAGGAATGTCTCTTATTTTAAAAAAGTATTGTCTTAGTGCGGCTCCTTTCAAAATCTCGTCTTCGACTCGACTTTTTTTGCCGCTCACATCGCAATAATGTATCATTGTGTGACGAGCTATTTGCAATCGCCATAGTCATTTGAGTGTTCGCAAGGCAATAAAAGAGACTTTTTGAAAGGAGCCGTCTTAGTGCTTATCATCGGGCAGGACACCTCATCAAATAAACCCTGCGATAAATAGACGCTACTATATATTGTGTGTATGTAATAAAAGACACTATATCTTGCTGTCGCAAAACGTCTGTTTCAGCGTTTTTCTGAATGCTTCAGGATTTTTTCGTAAAGAATGATTATATCCCTGAAACACTTTTCTCTGTATTAATTACGGCTATGCGGAGGCGATATCATGACGACTATGCAATCAAAAAGGGATTATGTGCTCATGTCTTATTTCAGGAATAACTCCCGCGAAAACCTGACCAAGATCAGCCGCCAGACCCACATCCCGATCAGTACGATCTTTGACAAGTTGCGGCAGTTCGAGGAGTCACTGATCAAAAAGCACACTACGCTTGTCGATTTCAAACAGATCGGCTTTGACATCAGGGTCAATATCCTCTTTAAGGTTGCAAAGGATTCCCGTGATGAGTTCCGCGAATTCCTCATGAAAAGCTTCAATATCAATTCAATCTTTCGCGTCAATAACGGATTCGACTATCTTGTCGAGGCGATATTTCGGGACATGAGCGATCTCAATAGATTCCTCGAGCAGCTTGAGGCATTCCATATCGAGAACCGCCAGGAACTTTTTGTCCTCGAGGATATCAAGCGCGAATGCTTCCTCTCTGACACACTGCATGCAGAGATGCTTGCGGCAAACCGGTGAGACCATGTTTGAACACGGAAAAGATTATCTGGAACCTGCAGAAGTGGAATTTATTGATGAATACTTCACGCAGGCAGCTGCAGAGATAGAGCTGGGCGCAGATGATTTAGGCTATGCAAGTCTTATCCGCGAGCCAATGGTCGCTGATAGGATACAGTTCGCAATAGATAAATCGTGTCGCAGTAATGATTTTTATCGTCTCGGTGCAAAAGCAGACCGCCTGCACAATCTGCTCGCCACTGATCCCTTATACCAGCGATGGAGTGATACCTATGCAACCAATCAAAATAATTGACGATACACCAGTCACGCTCTGCGAGCTTGATGGATGCGAAGATGCGCAAAATCTTATTCTTTCCTGCGCAGAGATAGATCTTATCGACTGTTCGGTGGAATTGAACAAGCGACTGATATAATACATAGAGAATGACAATAGAAAAAGTATAAATAAAAAATTCTCCTCTTATCTTATTGCCTTTGCATTGCTGATGCGACCATGGATCCTGCAGATATCAATGCTGCGGCGATGACCATGTAGCTGCCGCTGATCTGCCCGCTCTTCCACAGGTCCGGAAGGATGAATGATGCGCCGACTTTCACAATCCAGAGCGTGAACATAAAATACAAGAGGCCCATGATGATGAGAAAGAACGATGCAATGATCGTCACAAACATTGTCTTGACTCCAAATCCGATTGCCATGAGTATCACCTTTGAATGTTTATAAGAAAAAGAATTGGCAGGGATTTATAAAGTTTTTCAGTAATCACTATTAAATTGCCGGGATTTGTTCTTAATAATAAATCACCGGGAATCCCGGTAAAATAACAATATTTATAAATATACACGCATTTCTCTAACTATGAAGATACATCTTCCTAATAGTGCATTTTTAGGGAATATTGATCCGTTTTTGCAGTCCATAGATATATCTGATTCCTCAAAACTAGAAATAACTACAAACAAGAAATGGATTTCTATACACCCAGTTGTTTTATCTATGGTTGCCGCCAGGGGATTGACTTTTCAGAATACTAATATATACTGTGAGCAACTTGAAGCAACATCAAAGCACTATTTGGCGAGAATGGGTTTATTTAAACTTCTTAACATCACAACGACGATTCACATCACTGAGCATGAATCAGCAGGGCGATTTATACCACTCACGCAAATAAAAAATTCTGCTGATTTAACAAAATTTATTACAGAAATTATCCCATTATTACATCTCGATCCAAAACAATCTGAACCAATAAAGTATATTGTGAGTGAACTCGTTCGTAATGTTCTTGAACACTCTGGCTCTCAACACGGAGCAATTGTGTGTGCGCAGTATTACAAAAAAAGTAATACGATACGAATAGGAATAGCAGATACTGGAGTGGGTATTACGCGAACAATAACCACATCCCATGCTGCAAATTCAGATCTCGATGCAATACGTCTTGCATTAACTCCCGGAGTTACTGGAACAACACGAAGAGAGGGAGGAACTGAGTATAATGCAGGGGCAGGTTTATTTTTTATCAAATCAATCGCAAAAATAAACCGGGATTTTTTTATGATATATAGTGGAGATGCACTCTATAAACTATTAAAGAGCGTCGGTAATGCTGCACATATTCGATTGTATTCTGACCCCTTTGAAGATCGACACTCCAAAAAAGAAAACTTGCCTTATTGGCAGGGAACGGCTGTTGGGATTGATATATCATTAGATGCGACACGGGAATTTTCGCAATTATTAGACGCAATTAGAGAAATCTATTTAAAGACAGTAAAAGAACGTAAAAAAGAAAGATATCGAAGACCCCGGTTCATATGAAAGAGATAATGCTCAAAAATGTTGTCGGATCCTTTGCAGAAGATAAAGATTTGGCACGAGAAATACGAACAAAAGAGATTGTTCCTGCTCTCGATGCTGGCGAAGAGGTTACTCTTGATTTTGTTGATGTCGATGCTGCGACCCAATCTTTTATTCATGCATTAATTAGTGACATCATAAGAAAGAGGGGTATAGAATCATTAGATAGTATCTATTTTAAGAATTGCAATACTGTGGTGAAAAAAATCATTTCTATTGTTACTGATTACATGCAGGAGTCTGCATAATCGTACGTTAAATCCATCCCTTCTTATGGAATAATCCGTAAGTGATTCCTGCAGTCAGGATCATCGCAATCCACATGTAGAGATAACCGTACTGCCAGGTGATCTCCGGGAGATAATGGAAGTTTGAGCCGTAGATTCCTGCGATGAGTGTCGGGACCATGATGATGATTGTGAGCGCAGCCATCTTCTTCATGACAACATTCAATTCATTGGATATGACTGCAAGGCGATTGCTCACGTTTGTCGTGAATATCTCAAGATAATCAGTCACTGTCTCTTTTTGCGTCTCAATCAGGTCAATCTGGTGCAATAATGTGTCATAGATGTCATCAAGCAGTGAGAGTTCTTCATGTGTCAATTTGAGCGATGTCAGGTCTTTCTTGATTGTGAAGATAACTTTTGAGGATGCCCAGAGCCTTTTGTTCATGCGGATCAATTCTTTTTTGATATTCATGATCTCCTTGAGAAGCAGGGTATCTGCCTGCTTGTTCTCAATGATGCGCTGCTCGAGTGCGGTGATCTTATCATCCATGCGTTCAAGCACATCATAATTCTCTGTTGCATCCTGATGCAGGAATTCATAGAGGAGGAATGCCTCTGACTTGAGCCGGCGCTTGATGACATTGTCCTTGACCCTGTTGAAGAGTTCCTGGAAATATTTCGATTCATCGGCAACGACAAGCAGGACCACATTCTCCTTGATGGCAAAGAGCAGTCGCGCCATCCGGATGAGATTTGCATTATCCATATAATAATCAGTATAGCTGAAGACCAATGGGTTGAATGAGTACCGCAGTGAGCGCGTATCATTCCTGAATTTTGAGAAATATTTTTCCTCGACTGAAAAATCCCTGCTGATCTCCTTGATCTCTTCAGATGAAGGGTTCTGGACAAACATGCACAATAATTCCTTTTTCGGGAATGTCTTTGGATTGAGTTTATGTTTCTGCAATGCCTTGGCATAATCCATCCCGCTGCCGGAGATGTATTTGCTCTTATGCGTATACAGATACTCAATCATGCCTCAATTCAGGCTCGAGGATATTTAAAGGTTTGTAATCATTGGAGAAACGGGACGAAAACAACTATTTTTAAACAATAGCGTATTTCGGCGGTTATGCTGGCTTCGTCACCTGAAAAAATATTTCGTGCAATTAATGCACTTGAATTAGAGAGCATGCTTTGTATTAATAATTTGCAGATTGAGGGTCTGAGTGTTGCAAAAGAGTATAAGATGGATTTCTGTGTTGATGGTTGGTGGGAAGAGATCCTGACAGGATATGCTGAATTATATAATCGTCGAGGAAGATATTTAGTCGCATATAAAAATTATCAAAACACCCCGCAAGTCACAGACAAAGGCAGTATATGGTAGATCACTGAACCGCTAAGAGACTATGTTGAACTCTTAAGGCTGTCTGGTACAAAAATATAATTAGTGGTTATTACTATTTTTCTTAAAACTTATAAATCCGCCCACTTTTATGCATTCATGCAGATCGCTGATTTTCATTTGCACTCAAAATACAGCCGTGCCTGCTCGAAGGATCTGGATATCAAGAATCTTGAGAAATGGGGCAGGATCAAGGGCATTGATATCTTGGGGACAGCGGATTATACGCATCCGAAATGGATTGTTGAACTCAAGTCAAATCTTAAGGAAGACCCGGAAGAAAAAGGCATCTATGTCAGTGCGGGCGGGCAGCAATTCATCCTCTCGACTGAAATATCGCTCATCTATTCTGAAGGCGGTAAGGGACGCAGGATCCATAATGTTGTTCTTGCACCGAATTTCGAAGTGGTCGATCAGATCACCGAATACCTTCTCACGAAAGGCAGAATAGATTATGATGGGCGACCTATTTTTAAGATTCCATGCGACGAATTCACGTATGAATTAAAAAAGATCAGCGAGGAGATTGAAATCATCCCCGCGCATTGTTTGACCCCATGGTTCTCAATCTTTGGTTCAAGTTCAGGATATAATACCGTCAAGGACTGTTTCAAGGACCAGACTAAACACATCCATGCCCTGGAGACTGGGATGTCTGCGGATCCGGCAATGATCTATCGTGTTGCAGACTGGAGGCAGTACGCGCTTGTCTCAAATTCTGACAGCCACTCATTCTGGCCCTGGAGGATCGGGCGCGAGGCAACACTTTTTGACATGAAAAAGATCTCCTATCATAATATGATTGCTGCAATCCGCAATAAGGAGCTTTCCGGAACAGTCGAGGTCGATCCCAGCTATGGGAAGTATCATTATACCGGGCATCGCAAATGCCATTATGTGACTGATCCTGCTGCGGGAATGAAGATCGGTAATATCTGTCCAGTCTGCCATTCAAAATTGACTGTTGGCGTCCAGGCGCGTGTCGAGGAACTTGCAGACAAGCCTGAGGGATATTATCCGGAATGGGCGCCGCCGTTCTATTCGCTGGTTCCCCTAAGCGATCTCATCTCTGGATTCTACAAATATCCTGTAGCAAGCAAAAAGACCTGGGCAGTCTATAACGAACTGGTCAAGAACGGCACGACTGAATTTGGCATCCTTCTCAGAAAACCGCAGGATGAATTGAACAAACTTGTGGATCCAAAACTTGCAGCAATCATCATGAAGAATCGCGAGGGAAAAATCAAGGTCAAGCCAGGATTTGATGGGGTCTATGGGATCCCGCTCATCCACGGTGATGAGGAGTATGATTTTGATGTTGCAGGTGGTGATGACGAAGAGAAACCGAAAAAGGAAAAGCCAGTAAAAGAACTAAAAGTCAAGGGCGCAAAATCTGCAAAGCCCATCTCCACTGCAAAGATTGCAGCAAACCAGGCAGCACTCGATAAATTCTTCTAGTCGTAAAAATTCTATCCTTTTTTTGGGATAACGCAGAAATAAGAGAAAGAAAAAAAGAAAATAAAAAAATGGTTTGATGCGTTTATTGTGTTGGCCAGACGAACTCGGGCGGCCTGTTCTTGTCAAAGACTGTCACATAGACATCCTGGGACACACTGTATTGTCCGTCGGAGGCTGTAACAGTGACTTTGTATGTTGCATCGCATCCTGGTTTGTCGCAACCATTCGGATAGGCATCATTGTATGTTGTCGTGTATGATGCGCTCTTCATCCATCCAGTGTATGTGACAGTGATGGGGTCTCCTTCACGATCAGTCACGTCAGGCTTGATGGTTACAGTGTCTCCTTCATATACTGTGATATTCTGTATTTCCTTCATGACTGGCGGAGTATTGGTCATCTTCACTGTGAGAAGGAATGTCTCCTTGGTGGACATGACGCCATCAGTTGCAACAACAGTGACCGGATATGTTCCTGCATCGCCGATCTTTGTCTTGAAGACGCCATTCTTGTCGAATGGATCAGAGTACTTGATGCTGACCGGGTTATTGTCCGGGTCAAAGACGTCTGGCTTTAATGTGACGATATCGCCTTCAGATGCGGTGATGTCCTTGAGGTGCGTCTTGAAGACCGGTGGTCGCGGAACATTCTCAACATGGACAATGATTGTCTTTGTCACGTTTGAGAATCCATCAGATGCCTTGACATAGACATTGTGGTCTCCGGATGAGTCATAGTTTGTGGTGTAGGAGGGTGAGTTCATCCATCCGCTGTATTCCACGCTGATAGGATCATTCTCCTTGTCGTAGAATGAGCAGTTGAGATTTACAGTGTCTCCTTCTTTGATATAGATGTCTGCCGGGCAGTCGATGACTGGTGGCTTGTTGCTGGGGTTGACTACGACGAGTACATCTGCGCTGGTGTTTGCCATGCCGTCAGATGCGGTTACAGTGACGAGGTATTTTCCTGCATCGCCGTCCTTGGTCTGCCATAATCCATTGCTGTTGAATGGTGTGCTGTACGTGTAAGTGACAGAGTTTCCGTCAGGATCCACTGCCTTGAGTTTGAGTGCGATGAGGTCTCCTTCAGTGCCGGTGACTTTCATTGCATACGCGGGCTCTGGAGTAGTGCTTGTTGTGGTATTAGTCGTATTCTCTTGTGGTGCTTGAGATTGCGCTTCTGTTCCGTTGACATATACTGTGGTATTGCCTGATGAAATAACTGCGCCTTGGACTGTGATGTTTGGCGGGCTATTTGTTTTTGGCGCGCAGCCTGCGATTAAGAGAACAACTATAACTGCACTTAGTAATCCTAACAATCCTTTCATGATATACCACCCTTAATAGTTTACAATAATAGTTTACGCTATTTGAAAGAAATTAAATACAATTACTATTTAAAGTTTTCTATTGAGGAGTGAAAAATATGCGCGGTAATTTACTTTTTTGTATACTCGCCGGAGTAGGGTTATTGATTTTTTAATCATCACTTGGTTGTGAAAAAATAAACTCTTTTAGGGTTATGATCATTATTATTTTATCACTTGTATCGAATTATTTTATCGCTCGCATCTATGATTATTGATCAATTATTATTGATTATTCGAATTCAATGTGAACAAATGCCTTGTCAATATGGTAAATGCCCTCGATTGCTGCCTTGACCGCGTGGTTGGTGGCATGCATTTCCTCTGCAGAATGATTTTTGCTGATGATGATCTCAACCTCGACATGGATATAATTGCCCACATAATGCGCCTTGACATCCTTGACTTTGTTCACTCCGGTAACTGCAAGTGCCCTGCGCCGGATTTCAAAGAGTGTCGCATCATCCGGGCTCTTGCCCATAAGATAATCGATGTTGAGCAGTGCCATCTGGTACCCGCTGTAAAAGATGATTCCTGCAACAATGATTGCGGCAGCATCATCCAAGTAGTACACTTTCAGGCTTGTCCCGACATATCCGATAAGCGCCACTGCAGTGCACAGGATATCATTGCGAAAATCTATTGCACTTGCCATGAGCGCCGGACTGTCATTGCGCTTGCCGACCTTGCGATAATATTCTGAGATAATGATTTTTACGATGATGGCGACAGAAAGGATGATAACTGGTAGTGCAGTCACCGGCGCATGCGCGCTCCCGCCATTGATGAGTCCGACCACTGCTGATCGGAATATCTCGAATGCAAGAATTCCTGCAAGGATCGCGATGAATAATGCCGCCATGGGCTCAGCGCGCTTATAGCCGAAAGGATATCTTTTGTTTGATTCCTTCTTGGAGAGTTTGACTGCAATGAATGTTGTTCCAGAGGAGATGATGTCAAGGATGGAATTGATTGCGTCCGAGATGATGGCAATGCTTCCGGTCATGACTGCGGCGATGATCTTGATGATTGCAAGAAAGATATTGGTGAATAGACCGATAATAGTCGCTTTTCTCATCTCTTCCATGGTATATATGGGAAATAGGTATTTTATAAATGTTGCTTCTTTGCTGTTCTCTGCGGTTCGTTGTTCTTCTCTTTTCCAATAACTATAAAAACCATTGGACGTTTATGCAGGATATGGATTACTCAAAACTGATACGGATTGTTGCATTGGTGTCAATTGCCGTGGTTATGGCAAACATCCTCCTGTTTGCATTCCATGTCTACAGCGATACGGCGATGTGGATTGTACTGGTCATTGCGGCGGTCATTGCCTGGCCTGGCCTGAATTGGCTCAAGAAAAAGGCTGCACTGCAAAAACCCGTCGCCAGTCGGAAGCGCAGGAAATGATCATCACCGTTACCGGAACTCCGGGTGCAGGAAAGACCTTTGCCGCCAAAAGAATCGCGCGCATCATGCATGCAAGGTACTTTGATCTGAATGCGTTCATCAAAAAAGAGAGATTATATGACGCGTATAATTCGTCACTGCGAACCTACGATGTCGATACCCGGAAACTCTCACGATTATCCGCAATACTATTTAGCGCATATTCCTCGACGGGCAGAAAGCTGCGGCTCAAAAAAAAGGAGTATACACTTCGCGCATTGCTTGCAGAATTATCGCAGCACTCGTGGCATCATACAGAAGCGCAAGACATCATCATCGACAGCCACCTTAGCCACACGATTGCAAGCGATCTGTGCATTGTCATCCGGCGTGATATTGCGCTGCTTGCAAAAGAATACCGGAAACGGAAATATCCTGCGCAAAAAATCCGGGACAATCTTGAAAGCGAGATATTCCAGATATGCCTTGACGAGGCAAGGACAGTGCAGCGCAATGTGATTGTGGCGCATAACCCGTAACTTTGCGTCTATGAACTTGACGCGTACAATACAACTATGAAACTTGAACTCTCATCACTGGACATCTATTATCTTGTCAGGGAATTTGCAGTACTTGCCGGTGCAAAAATCGATCGCATCTATGAGTCGGCGGATCGCAGGGAAGAATTCCTTTTCGTATTCCACAAGACAGGCGAGGGAAAAAAATTCCTTAAAGTCGTTCTGCCTTCGCTCATCTTTCTTGACGAGGAAAAAGACAGCTACGAGAATCCTACGGGCCTGTGCATGATGCTCAGAAAATACCTTGAAGGTTCGCGCCTTACGGCAATATCCCAAAAAGATTTTGAGCGCATCATGGTCCTCGAATTCGAATCCAGAGCAGAATCCACGGCAGGGACTTTCTTTGTCATCATCGAACTTTTCAGCAAGGGAAACCTCATCTTCTGCGACAGCACGTATAAGATACTAAATCTCTACGAGGACCAGCATTGGTCTGATCGCGTATTGAAAAAAAATGAGACCTACAAATTTCCCCAATCATCTGCAAATCCCCTGCAATTGACGCAGGAACAATTTGCAAAACTCCTTGCAAACTCTGCAAAGGAATCCCTCGTCAAATCGCTTGCCATCGAATGTTCCCTCGGAGGGGCATATGCGGAGATCCTCTGCACCTCTGCAGGACTGGACAAGAACTGCAAGACAACGGCTCTTGATGCGCAAAAGCTCCAAACGCTCTACCATTCTTTCAGCGCGCTCTTCACCCAGGAACCGCAGGCAGTAAAGAGCAATAATCGATTGTTCCCCCTTGCCCTGAAATCTTTCGCGCCTGCAGAAACCTATCCTTCATTCAGCAATGCCATTGCAGTCAATTACCCGAAATTCAGTGATGATACTGCTGCAAAATCCAATGCACAAAATATTGCGCGCATAGAGTCCATCATTGCCGAGCAGGAAAAAAAGCTTGCGCAATACGAAGAGGAATTCCGGGAGAATCAGCGCAAGGCAGAACTCATCTATGAAAAATATCAGGAAGTCTCTGCAATCCTTGAGACCATCAAATCCGCACGGAAAAAATATTCCTGGAAGGAGATCCGGGAAAAGATTGTCAGCGATCCCCAATTCAGAAACATCATCACAGACATTGATGAGAAAGAACACGCAATTGTCATCGACATCGCGCGATTATAGCATGCGATTTTTGTGCTGATCCTGCGATGATTTGATGTCCGCGCAGCGACTATGTTTTCTCTTTCTTAGGATTTAGACATCGAGTTCAATGGTATATTCCTTGCGCTTCTGGGGAGAAAATGACAGGATCCGGGATGTTGCTCCCTGGAATTCGAGCGGAATCATCGTATGTCGCGCAAGTTCATTATTTCTCGTCTTGAAATTGATAAGAAATACTTTTCCAAAATAATCCTTGTCCTTGAGCACTCCGGGTGCTTTTGTGGCATCGCTGAAATTGAGTCCGGGTTGGGTGAGGAATATCACATTGTCTGCAAGCTTTGAAATCCCTGATTTGTCATCATCGGCAAGATCAGTGGCGCTCGTCGGGATCTGGTATTTATTGATCTTTTTGACATCAACCCAGTCATCGATCTGGTTAAGTACTGTGGTGTGCACGCCAAAACTCTTGTTTTGCGTAATATCATGGAAGAGCACTTGCGCAAGCTCCTTGTACACGCTCTCGTCCTTCCGGAATTGTTCGTGGGTATTAAAATTCTGGATGTTGTCAAAGAATACCATACTCAGCTCAGGATACATGCTCTTTGCTGCAGTAACACTTGCAACAACTGATTTGTAATTGCGGCTTTCAGTGTCGATGATGATCTTCAACGACTTGACTTCCTCAACAACTTTATGTGTTTTGTCAATGATTTCTTGCGTATATTCTCCTTTACTGTAGCGGAATAGTTTGCTTTCAAGTCCGCTGCGCATTGCCCAGAGTTTATGTATTAGTGCCTCTGCACCTGCCTCGTAGGAGAAGTAGAGCACTGCCCTGTTCTGTGTTTCGGGTTTTGCGATCTTATATGCGACATTGAGTGCAAGCGTTGTCTTTCCATGGGTGGATCGTGCGGCAAAGACAGTCATCTCTCCTGGCCTTGCGCCATGAGTGATTTCATCCAGCTCTTCATACCCCATGGATACGAGCGGCGCACCTTTGCGTTCAACAAGCGCCTCAAAATTCTTCAGGGATTCTGTAGAATAATCGTTTATGATGTGCACTCGGGTGAGATTGCTGACATCTATTCGCGATAATTTCTGGATCGTGTCCTGCGCAATGTCATAGGGATCCTCATTTGAGTATGCTCTATCCGCTGCGTTCATTGCTGTACTGATAATCTCTCGCCCGGCCCATTTCTCCTTGATGATTGCAAGATGGTACTGTGCATTGGCGCTTGAGGAGATATCCTCAGTGAGTTTTGCCAGATATACTGCGCCTCCTGCTTCATCTGTTTTTTCTGCTTTTTCCAGTTGGCGATACAGTGTTATGGCATCGATAGGTATTCCCTCTGTAAAAAGATGGTACATCTCTTCATATATCGTTCTATGTTTTTTGTCAAAAAATATTTGGCCATCTCCCTCATGGAGGTTGAGTTTTGCAAATAATGCATTGTCGAGTAACAAGCTTCCGAGAAGGTATTGCTCTATTTCAGGAGCTGCCGGAGGCATTTTTGCAGCGGATTTTAATTTTTCAATATCGACGGGTCCCCTTCTTGATCTGTTAACCATTGGTATTTCCCTTATTTTTACTCTTACCGAGTGGAGAAATATCAGGATATTATAAAGTTTGTGCTGCGTGTAGCATGGCCCGCACTACTGTCGGTAGTCTGCTTGCATAAATAGTTTTATAAACATCTCTGTATGCCGCTCATCATGTTGAATAATCCCCTCTTGAAGCGTTACGCGCAGTTAGGATGCTCCTGCAATGCAGCTGTTGCGCCCAGACACACGCTGCGCGTCAACACACTGAAGATTGATGCAAAAGGGTTAGTGCAGCGGCTCAGCGCATTGAAAGTGAAACTCGAAAAAATTTCCTATCTTGACCACGGATATTTTTATGATGCAAAATTCTCGCTTGCCTCAACCAGTGAATACCTGCAGGGATATTTCTACATCCAGGAGGCAGCGTCCCAATTGCCGGTCCATGCGTTGGACGTTCAGCCGGGGCAGACTGTCCTCGATATGGCCGCATGCCCGGGCAGCAAGACCACGCAGATTGCGCAATACCTTAACAATTCCGGGATGATTGTTGCGCTAGATGTCGATTCACGCAGGCTCTTTTCGCTGCGCAATAACCTTGAACGCTGCGGAGTCACGAATACAGTTCTCTACAAGAAGGATGCGCGATTCGCATTTGATCTTGGCATGCAGTTCGACCGGATCCTGCTCGACGCGCCATGCAGCGGCAATTATGCGATTGAAAAGGATTTCTTCAAGATGAAAAACCTCCCCGGAATCCTTGAACGCGCGCGCATCCAGAAGGAATTATTGAAGGCAGCAGTGCATGTCTTAAAAAAAGGCGGAGTGCTCGTCTATAGTACCTGCTCGCTTGAGCCTGAAGAGAATGAACTCAATATCAACTGGCTGCTGAAGAAATATCCTGAAATGCAGCTTGAGGAAACCCGCATTTCCGTCGGAGAACCCGGGCTTACTACGATCTTTTCAGAAAAACTTGACCCATCACTTGCAAAATGCCGAAGACTCTGGCCGGAAAAGACCGGCACACAGGGATTTTTTATTGCGAAGCTAAAAAAGAACTAAAATATACTCCTATGGCCATTTCCCCATCACTAAATCCTGAATCATCGCGGCATCCGCATTACGACATCACTGCGGTGATGCGCAGCATGTATCCTCAGGAAATCTTGCGGTGGGAGCAATTGCTGCAGCATGCGCTCGACCCGGCAATGCATGGCTGTTTTACCTGCCGGTATTATACCCCGCGTGATAACGGCGTAGGATTTATTGATGTCCAGATGGTTGATGGCCATCCCTTGCCCTGGGACACTGAAGAAGCATGGGTGTGGTGTGATCGATATGCGGAGAGTGATACTGCTCTTCAGATCAATTGTCCGGTTTGGAAGAATTATTCTTTTCGAAAGATTGCATTATCCCAACGCTGATTCCTGCCTATTACATCATTGCGCTTATGTTCTTATGTTTTTTTTTATACGCCCTGATTTCCTGCCGGTATTCTTCGATCCTGTTGGGTTTGTGGCTGAAATGATCGAGGATTTCGAGGAGTGCAGTATCGGTGTTTGTAAGGCGTCTTTTTATTGCGCGGGGGAGTATTGTTCCATACTTATTCATAGGGATATCTTCGTTGAACCATCGTTGCCATCTATGCTGGTCGAGCAATAGTGCATCATCAATCGAGAGTACGACAAATCCGTTTTGTCCCCGTGAGCGCAGCGCAATCCGTGTTTCCTTATTCTCTCCTACTATCCCGTATTCGCTGATATAAAACAATCCGGTGATGAACACTTTATCGCGGTATTCCTCTTTGCTCCCCTGGTATTTGGTAAAGAAAATAATGTTGTTGGTCTGGTTTTGGATTAGGCTGCTGACGGCAGACTGGTTGCAGGAATCAAAGACATTATAGGTTGATGTCTCATAATTCGGCTCAAGTTTCTCCTCATGGATATAATCGCGGATGGGCAGTACTGAATCCGGGCAGGAGATGAAATTGCAGAATTTTCCATGCTCATATCGTGGTTGGGGAAATTCCTTCCAGTGAACGTTTTTGACGAGCGTACGTTGAAGCATATCCCCAAGAAATGTTCGCCATTATTTAAACCTTGCTTTTGTATACATCCCACATTGATCTGATGATCTCATCACTATCGGAATGCTGCGGCTTCCATCCGAGCAATTGATGGGCGAGTTTTGCGGACGCGACAACTGTTGCAGGATCCCCCGGTCTTCGCGGCGTTATCTCATAAGGAATTTTTTTGCCCGTGATCTCTTCTGTTTTCCTGATGAGTTCAAGGACACTGAGGCCTTTTTCTGTGGAGAGATTCACGACAAGATCTGTACCGTGCGTCTGGACATATTCCATCGCGCGGTAATGCGCATCGGCAAGGTCAAGGACATGGATGTAATCGCGAACACCCGTGCCGTCCGGGGTATCGTAATCATTGCCATAGACTTTGACATCCTTGCGCTTCCCTGCTGCAACTTCCATGATGATGGGGAGAAGATTGCCGGGATTTTTCTCAACATTGCGCGGACTGCCGTATCCTGCGGCATTGAAATAGCGCAGTGCCGCGTAGCGGATGCCTTTTAATTTGCTGTACCAGAAGAGCAATCGCTCGATCTCAAGCTTGGTGAAGCCATAATAATTTTCAGGATTCAAAGGATGATTCTCGTCTATAGGAAGATACTCTGGGGATCCGTAGACTGCAGCGCTTGACGAGAAGATGATGAATGGCGTCTTGTGCTCGACCATCTTTGCAAGGATGTTGATGGTTCCTGAAATATTATTGTGCGAGTATTTTTCAGGCTTATGCATGGATTCCCCCGCATCCTTGTGCGCAGCAAGATGGATCACGACATCAGGCTTTTGCGCAAATGCCTTTTCCAGGTTATCAATGCGCATGATATCGCCGATGATAAGTGTTGCGCGGGGATCAACATTCTCGCGGAATCCAGAACTCAGATTATCAAAGACAGTGACTGCGCAATGCTTATCACAGCATGTATTCACGACATGACTGCCGATGTATCCTGCGCCGCCGATGATAAGTACCTGCATACTGTAATCCATGCATCGGGATTTATATGTTTTTGGATATTTGCCGCAAATCCTCTAATGTCTGCCGTAAATTCTTCGAAAAACCCTGCGATGCGTTAATGAATCACTGCATCATCACCCCACTGATACATATGTATCGGAGGAATAACCATGGGACTTACTGCAAAACGCGAAGAGCACCTGAAGAAAATGCCCATCATTGAGAGCAAGATAACCACAAGCAAGAACGGGCGGTTTTTGATCCATCGGACCATCATCACCCACATCATGCCGACGGATTATTACCGGGCAGTCCTTGCAAACACCGTCAAGGTGACTGAAGAAGAGCTCTCAGATGAAGAGATCGCGCAGATCATCAAGGAAGGACGCGAATACCTGAAGGCAGACGAGTAATCGAGGTTATTTTTTTTATGCACGCAATAACAGGGTCTCCTCTTTGGGAGATCTCTATTATTGAACTCAGAGCAAATACCCGTATATACTACAAGGTAACGCGTCGAATGCCTTTGCTTACTGTTGCAGAAACAAGATTCTTTGATTCGAAAGAAGACGCATTAACCCAGTTTTATGCGTGGATGAATGATTCTTGAAATCGTTTATGGATGAGTTCGACGAGTTCGGGCTGTAAGAATGAATAATAATCAGGGATATCAAAACAAATAATCCTTTTTTGAAGATAATCCTGAGGAAACCGTTCTGAGATGATTTTACGCTGCGTATCCTCCATGACCACAATGATATCTGCCCATTCAAGATCACTTTTCAAGAGAAGTCGCTCATCATTAAACAATCCTTTTGATCTTGTTTCGAATCGATCTTTGAAGAGCATTTCTGCAGTCCTGCTTCTATGAAGTCCCTGATTGCAGACAAATAATATATGCATCATGCCGTAGAGTGATTGGTATTTATATGTTTTAATATTAAAAGAAAAGGTGGACAGCGAATCACAGTTCCCGATCGGAGATCAGTACCATGTGAAACGTGAGGTTGCTTAACTTCCGAGTTCGAAAAGGGATCGGGTGTTACCAACCTGCTATGACCGTCCAATCAAAGGGAATAAAATAACCTTTATAAATCTTGCGGTTTCTCCATAACGCGGGGTATCATGGACAAGAACAGCGTTTTTATTGTCATTGCAGCATACAATGAAGGAAGGAGCATCACGACTGTCCTTCAGGAATTGAAGAAGGCAGGATACCGCAATATTATAGTCGTTGATGACGGCAGCCGCGACAATACTTCTGCAATCGCCTTAACTGAGGGAGTGATTGTTCTGCGTCATGTCATCAATCGCGGGCAGGGCGCAGCGCTCAAGACCGGCATTGATTGCGCGCTGCGGGAAGGCGCCAGATATATCATCACGTTTGATGCAGACGGGCAGCATCGTGTCGAGGATATCCCGGCAATGCTCCGGCCTGTCGTCAATAATGAATGCGCAGTGACGCTCGGCAGTAGGTTTTTGCGCAAAGTAGAGATGCCATGGTTTCGCCGGTTAACACTCAAAATTGCGATACTTGTGGTCTGGATATTCTATGGCGTAAAGATGACTGATGCGCATAATGGATTTCGCGTGATGTCGCGCAGTGCTGCGCAAAAGATTGAGATCACTTCAGACCGCATGGAGCATGCCTCGCAGATCGTCGAGGAGATCCATAGGAAAAAAATTTCCTATAAAGAGATTCCAGTCATTATCCGCTACACCGACTACTCGTTGCAGCACGGTCATGGCAGTTTTTGGGGTGGAATCAAGGTGCTCTGGACCATGATTGTCCGGCGGATACTGCATTAATCGTTCTCTTTGGAAACCATTGCTTTCTAAAGAGAACATTTATAAAGTTAAATGGACATATGTCTTAAAAAATGGACAAATATAAAGTTAAATGGACATTTCTTGAGCGTGAAATATTTTCCTTGCTGTGCAAACGTGCGGGAACAACACTGACCCAGCGAGAGATTGCAAAAATAATCCGCACATCACCAACTGCAGCAGGGACTGCAATCCGCGGGCTTGGATCCTACGTTGTGATAGTACCGGCCAAAACCATGCATCTTGTCTCATTCAACGATCAGAACCCTTCTGCACGAATATTCAAACAATTGGAAAACCTTCGCCAACTCTATACTTCAGGACTTGTCGATTACTTAATCACCACATATGCTGGCAGTACTATACTTCTCTTCGGGAGTTATAATCGGGGGGAAGACATACTCGAATCGGATATTGATATTGCAATTATCGGAAGAACACCCAAACAACTATCTCTTGAAGCATATGAGCAGAAGCTCGAAAGAAAGATTAATATACAATATTATCATTCCTGGAAAGAGATACAATCCCCTCTAAAGAATAATATACTAAATGGGACGATCCTTCATGGAAGCGTGAACTTATGAAACCGTTCGAAGCATATCACAAAGAAGGAATCATACGTCAAGGGTCTCGTGACCCTGAACGCGCAAAGAGCATGATCCGCGAATCTGAGCGAAAACTGCGATCACTAAGGTTTACACGAGAAAAAATAGGGATCACTCTCGATAATGCAAGTGATTATGTGGAGCAATGCTATGATCTCATTATGTTTCTTATACGTGCAAGATTGTATCTTCAAGGATACTCTAGTGCAGGCCGGGGATCGCATGAAGCCGAAGTGGCATACCTCCAAACCCTTCACCTCCCGGAAAAAGACATCCGTTTTATCGATGAACTGCGTTACCTGAGGAATGGGGTATTATATTATGGGGAACCCATCGACAGGGAATACGCAGAGAAAGTGATTGCCTTTACAGAAAAAATCGTACCACAACTGAAGGTGAAACCATGATAACAATTATCCAGGTTGTACTGATACTCTTTGCACTCTTTGCATGGAGCCGCGCGATCGTTCGCATGCGCGACAAGAACATCAGCGGCGGCGAGTTTGCGCTCTGGAGCATCATCTGGATTTCAGTCATTGTGTTCGCGCTCCTCCCCTTTATTCCCGCATGGATCTCAACAATCGTCGGAGTCGAACGTGCAGTAGACCTTGCAGTCTACGTCAGTATCATCGTACTCTTCTACCTCGTATTCAGACTCTACGTCTATAATCGAAAACAGAACGAAGAAACCACACGACTCGTACGCGAGATCGCGATACAGAATGCAAGAAAAAAGAAAAAGTAGAAACATCAACGTATCATGAAACTCTACGCAGTTATTATGGCAGGTGGTTTAGGTACACGATTTTGGCCGTTAAGTCGTCAAACTGTTCCTAAACAGACATTGGCATTATTCTCCGAGAAAACATTGATACAAGAAACAGTTGATCGCGTACATACATTCATCCCGCGAGAGCAAATTATTATTATCACAAACCAATTCCAAATCGCGTTATTGCGCTCGCAACTACCAGTATTGCCATCAGAAAATTTTATTGTAGAACCCTACGCAAAGAATACCGCACCAGCAATAGCATTGGGATGCTTGCAAGTAGTATCAAAAAACACTGATGCAGTTATCGTTGTTCTACCTGCAGATCACCTTATCACCGGCGCATTTGAGAAGACTATTACTGCTGCGGCGCAATTTGCTTATACCCATGAATCAATTGTCACGGTAGGCGTTGTTCCTTCCCGTCCAGAAACAGGGTATGGGTATATTTACGCGGATCGTGTAGAAGAAAATTTTTTTAAAGTGAAATCATTTAAAGAAAAGCCCACTCTAGAAACCGCAAAAAAATATTTACAAGAAGGAAACCACTATTGGAATGCAGGAATATTTGTATTTCGGCCAGAAGTTATGATTGCAGAATTCAAAAAATTCCTTCCCAAGATGTTTTCTCTATTCCAAGAATATGTCGATTCAAATGCTGCGCACTTGACTACCCTATACTCAGTTATCGACGCCATAAGTATTGATTATGGAATTATGGAAAAAAGTTCATTAGTTTATATGACTCCTGCGGAATTTTCGTGGAATGATGTCGGGAGTTGGGAAGAAGTGGCGCTATTAAATAAAAAAGATGCGTATAGCCAGTTTGATGGGTTATTTATTGATTCTACAAACTGCTATGTTAATGCAAAAAAATTTGTTGCAGTAGTGGGATGCAGTAACCTCATTATTGTTGATACGCCGGATGCACTGCTTGTTTGCGAGCAATCACACGCGCAGGATGTAAAAAAAGTTGTAGAGAAAATTAAAGGAACTCACAAGGAATTATTATAATATTTGCGAGATAAAACTTGCAGGATGCTCATGAGGAAATAAAAACGATCCAGATAAAAGATGATGAAAAAAACTTCCGAAAAATCACTCTTCAGTGCTACTCCAGATATATCGATGAGTCATAGAAATTTTCCTATCTCTGTTATTGTCATCACGTACAATGAGGAGAGAAATATCGTGGAGTGCATGCGTTCAATACTTGCACAGGATTATGCGGGGCCGTTAGAACTTATCATCATCGATGATTATCGGACTACTGATGCAACAAAAGCACTAGTGCGCGCATACCAAAAAAAACATCCCAATCTGAAATACTATACTGATACAACTGGTTCACAATCATACAGTAGAAATCTTGGTATAAAAAAGTCTATGTATCCCTTTATTGCATTCACTGATGCAGACTGTGTTGTTCCAAAAGACTGGCTTACAATTCTTGCACGAAAGTGGAGAGAGCATTCCACACATGTCGGTAAAACACTTGCTGGCGTGGGTGGCGCTAATATTCTCTACATGAAAAAAAGCACTCCTTTCTCTCAGGCGATGAATATTACATTCGGATCATTTTTAGGATCACTGGGAAGTATTCAGGCAAAACCTGCAACAAGTGATGCCGCAGTGTTCAGCTTATCCTGTACGAATGTATTGTATGACAAATCGAAAGTTATTGCAGCAGGGATGTTTCCCGCGTATAAAGAACACTTAGGTGATGATTGGTTGCTCGGAGTAAAGATTAGGCAGAAAGGATACGTATTGGTTGGTGTAAAAGAGTCCTTCGTTTGGCACAATTATCGTTCAACACCTCGAAAGTTCTGGAAGAATATGATACTGTATGGTAGTGTGCGCACATTCTATATCAAAAAATATTTTTGGTACAATAGTCCAAAATATTTTCTTCCCTTAGGGTTCATTATCGGAATGATCCTTCCTCTTTTGTTTTTTATTCACCCATTATTTCTACTACCTTTACTCTACTTTCCATTTATCTTACTCTACTCAATCATACTTACTGCACGTCAAAAACAATTACGTCGCGCAGGAAACGTATTTGTGGTATTCATAATCATGCATTTCGGCTTTAGTATCGGCGAATTGAAGGGGATACACTGGATTTTTAGAAAAATTTAAAAGAAGCGTTGCTGTTCGCAACATCATGATACGTATTAGGATGAGGGGTTGATACTGATGAAATATCTTGTTACCGGCGGCGCAGGATTTGTGGGAAGTACGATTGTTGACCGACTTGTTGCACAGGGTCATGAAGTCATCGCTTATGATAACCTTTCGACAGGGAATCTTAAATTTCTTGAACAGAGCAAAGAGCACATCACATTCATCAAGGCAGATCTTTTAGATATGCCTGCATTAACTCAGGCGATGCGTGGTGTTGATTTTGTATTCCATATGGCGGCGAATGCAGATATTAAAGACAACTTGAAAAATCCCACCATTTGTCTCGAACAGAATACCATCGCGACTAGCAACGTCCTCGAAGCGATGCGTGCGAATAATGTGAAAAGAATTGCTTTTGCATCAACGGGCAGCGTCTATGGAGAACCTGACAAATTTCCAACACCTGAAACGTACACGTTCCCGATCCAGACCTCAATGTATGCTGCAAGTAAACTTGCCTGCGAAGGATTATTACAGGCATATGCGACAGGGTATGGGTTTCAAGTGTTTATATTTAGATTTGTCTCGCTTATGGGTGAGCGTTATACGCACGGGTGTGTGTTTGATTTCAGTAAAAAACTTCTTGCAAATGCTCACGAGTTGCCGATTTTAGGTAATGGGAAGCAGCGAAAATCATATTTGTATATTCAGGATTGCATGGATGCACTGTTTATTGCAATAGAAAAATCTTCAGGAAATATTAATATTTATAATCTTGGTACTGAAGAATATATTGAAGTTAATACAATCGCTGATATGGTGTGTCGTGAACTTCACTTACCAAACGTTAAGTATATCTATTCGGGCGGTGAACGTGGATGGGTAGGAGATAGTCCATTCATCCTTCTTGATATCACGAAAATGAAGTCTTTAGGCTGGAAACCAAAACTTTCAATTGCGCAGTCAGTCCATAAAACAATCCATTGGATAAACGAAAATCAATGGGTACTCAAGGAGCGCAAGTAGTATGTCTGATTCTAAACCGCCTATCATTATTGTAGCAGGAGGTCTTGCGACACGAATGCGACCAATCACTGAAGAGATACCGAAATGCTTAGTTGATATAAACGGTAAACCACTCATTCAGCATCAAATAGAGTATTTTAGAGCTCATGGTTTTACGGATATCATATTCTGTGTTGCTCATCTTGCAGACAAAGTCAAAGATTATTTTAAGGACGGTACGGATTTTGGAGTACGTGTACGCTATGTACAGGAGACGAAAGAGTTGATGGGTACTGCGGGGAGCGTGAAACTTTGTGAAGGATTTATTGACGACGAGAATTTTATGGTATACTATGGTGATAATTTAACAAATATGGATTTTGATCAATTTATTAAATTTCATAAAGATCATCATGCTATGGGAACAGTCTGCATGCGTCCGCATAAGGACGGGTATAAGAGTTCAAGTATTATTACACTAGACGAGAAAAATGTTATTAAGATATTTTTAGAGAAACCTTCTTTGGAAGATATTGAAAAATATCAGTACGTACAAAAATATATTAATTCTGGGATCTATATGTTTAACAAAAAAATTTTTGATTTTATTCCCCAGAACCAGAAATATGATTTTGCTAAAGAAGTTTTTCCAGAGTTATTAAAAATAAACTCTGCATTTTATGGATATGTAACAACTGAATATTTTAGGGAGATCGGAAGAATTGAAAAATATGAGTTATTTTTAAAAGAAGTAGCGGGGAAGGACGAGATATTTATGCCTAACAAGGCAGTGTTTCTTGACCGGGACGGTGTGATTAATTATAACATTCATGGACTTATTCGACCAGAACAATTGCAGTTAATTGAAGGTAGCGCCGAAGCCATAAAAAAGCTTAATGATGCGAAATACGCAGTTATTGTTGTAACAAATCAACCAGAACTATCTAAGGGTTTTTTGACATTCAAAGATATAGATGAAATACACACTAAAATGTATACAATAGTAGAGTCAGAAGGTGGGCATATTGATGCGCTCTATATGTGCCCGCACCATCCGCATAGGGGTTTTCCTGGCGAGATTTCTGAACTAAAAATTGATTGCAATTGTAGAAAGCCTAAACCCGGACTGATTCTTAGAGCTGCGCAGGAGAATAATATCGACTTATCACAATCATGGATGATCGGTGATTCGCCATCAGATTTATTAGCAGCCCAAAGCGCGGGTGTGAGAGCAATACTTGTTGGGTCAGGTAGTGGATCCGGACGCAAAGAAGAGATAGATTTCTTTCATAAAGTCAGAGATTATGTTGTAAAGAACGATTTACTTGATGCAGTTAAATATATACTAAAAGAAAAACAATAATTCAGCAAAAATAAGCCATTTATAAATCTTTCTACGAAAAGTTTATATATAAGTTATATTATTATTGTTTCTATGTTATTTTTGGAATTAAAGGTGATGTTATGATTATCAGCAGGGCACCATTAAGAATTTCATTAGGTGGTGGCGGAACAGATCTTCCATTCTATGCAGATAAGTTCGGCGGCTCTTTAGTTACGGCTTCCATCAATCGGCACATCTATATCATGATTGGTCCAAGAAGAGTGGAGAAAAATATAAAGTTAAATTATTCACAGACTGAAGTTGTGGATAAAATCGATGATATCGCGCATCCATTGATACGTGAAGCGCTCAAATTGACCGGTATTAAGGAAGGTATTGAAATACATTCTATGTCAGATCTCACATCAGGAAGCGGTCTAGGATCGTCAAGTGCATTTTTAGTGGCTTTGCTCAACGGTTTACATCACTATAATGGGGAAACTGTTTCAAGATACAAGCTCGCTGAAGACGCGTCACACATCACTATGGATATTTTAAAAGAGCCCTGTGGAAAACAAGATCAGTATGCTTCAGCATTTGGAAACTTAGTGCATTTGAAGATTGCAACAAACGGAAAAGTAACTGTTACTCCGATAAATATTTCTCATGAAAACATAAAAAAATTGGAAAAAAACCTGATGATGTTCTATACTGGATTTACGCGAAGCGCCAGCGATGTTCTTGGCGATCAGAAAAAACGTTCTGAGGACAAAAAAAACGAAGCAGATATGTATAATTATTATCATGAGATAAAGAAAATCGGGGAGCAAAGCAAGAAATGTCTGGAAAAGGGCAATCTCACGCGATTTGGAGAATGGATGAATATTCATTGGGAATTAAAAAAGAACCTATCAAACAAAATGTCTAATGGCAAGATAGACGAATGGTATACTCTTGCTATGCAAAATGGTGCATTAGGAGGAAAAATTATCGGAGCAGGCGGTGGCGGCTTCCTCCTGTTCTATGTCGATAATAATCACGAGAAAGTCAAACAAGTATTGGAAAAAGAGGGACTCGTATATACGCCGTTCAAATTTGATTTTGAAGGTGCACGAATTATATATCATGAATGAAGGTGGAACTATGAATAAAGAATTTATACAAACATATCTTGAAGATGTCAAGGATATTGCAAGTCAAATTGATCGCGAAGAGATCAATAAAGCGATAAAAATACTTTTCGATGCATGGAAAACCGATAATCATGTTTATTTCATCGGTTGCGGTGGAAGTGCGGGAACTGCGAGCCACTTTGCTGCAGACCTATCTAAGACAACGATGTGTAAGGGAAAGAAGCGATTCAAGGCATTATCGCTTGTTGAAAACCCTTCGCTTACCACTGCATGGATTAATGATGAAGGTTGGGAGAATGTTTTTGTCGGTCAGATTGAAAATTTTATGAAGCCCGGCGATGTGGTCGTTGCGTTAAGTGTTCATGGCGGAAGTGGGAAAGGCAACGCACTTGCATGGAGCCAAAACCTTACAAAAGCAATGGCGTATGTTAAGGATCATGGAGGGAAAGCGATTGGCCTGGCCGGTTTTGACGGTGGAGCATTCAAAGAACTTGCTGATGCATGTGTTATTGTCCCTAAAAATTCCACGCCGCTTGTTGAGGGATTTCATTCAGATATCCAGCATATGATTATTTTCAGATTAAAAGAACTTATCGAGAAATCGTAAGTCTTGATACCTATAGATTGAACTAAAATCGCAATACACACTATTGCATGTCAGAACATGGTTGCAACAAAAAATAAGGTGGTTTTTACTAATCTCCTCAATTACGTGCTCTACGACGATCTGGATTCTGAAAATCGTCTCTTTGTCTCTTGGGAGACTTTTGATATTGCGATGAACTATATTCATAAGCAGGTTGAAATTATGCAGGATGGAGGTCATACACAGTTTGATGCGATCTATGCACTCCCTCGCGGCGGACTTTGTCTTGGCGTAAAACTTTCTTACCTCACCGGAATCCCGCTCATCACAGATACCGCAAAAATTACCCCCGCAACACTCATTGTCGATGACTGTACTGATACAGGTCAGACACTCTCACGGTTCAATGGAAATACGACAGTAGTGATGTTTCATAAACCAACATCCATAGTCACTCCCGACATCTATTATCAGGAGACGGATAAACAGATAAATTTTTGTTGGGAATCTAAGGAAGAACGAAACTAGCGAGGTGCTACAATGGCAATATTTATCGATACCGGAAACATTAATGACATCAAGAAATACCTTGATTTCGGAATTTTGCGCGGAGTTACGACGAACCCGACAATCCTGCTGAAATCAGGGATTAAGGGCGGAATGGAAGGCGTCAAGAAGGCATGTATTGACATTGCAAAACTCATTCATCCACTACCTCTGTCGGTGGAGCTTACGACAAACGATGCTGATAAGATGATCGCTCAGGCCATAGAATTCTCTCGATGGGCTGATAATGTTAATATCAAAGTGACGATTCACGGACCGAATGGCGAACTTGACAATTTACGAATTATCCATGAACTTGAGACCACGCATAATATTCGTGTCAATGTGACTGCGATGATGAGCGCGCAACAATGTTTTCTTGCAGCACTCGCAGGCGCAACTTATGTCTCGCTGTTCTGCGGGCGTATCAATAATATGGGATACAATTCTATTGATGAAGTAAGAAAACTGCGGCGATTGCTTGATCTTCATCATCTGAAAGCAAAGATCATCTGCGCTTCGACGCGTGAAGTCCTGAATGTTGTGGAGTGGCTTGACGCTGGCGGAGACATTGTGACTGTTGTTCCCAATCTTCTTGAAGGAATGATTGTGCACCCCTATTCAAAAGAAACCGTTAAGATGTTTCTTGATGATGCGGAAAAATTGCAGAAACAACTATAATTTTCTTAGTTTTTCTCTTCTTTTTTTCACTAATTTTATAAATCATACCCGATTTTAGTCAATGGGTGATGATATGACTACTGTACTAATTACTGGAGCTACAGGCGGGATTGGGGCAATGATCGCTGAGCGGTTAGCTGCTGAAGGATACTGTTTGATACTTGTCGGAAGAAATGAACAGGCCCTTCTTTCTCTTAAAAATAAGCTCAGTACACTGTCGAGTGATATCACCATAATGGCTATTGATGTTTCCGATTATGCTGCAGTACAAAATGCACTCAAGAGTATAACAAATCTCGATATCCTCATTACCAGTGCGGGAATACTCGGTCCTGTAGCACCATTTACTCAGGTGGATATGGATTTCTGGTTAAAAACAATAAACATTAATTTACTCGGTACAGTATATTTTTGTAAATTATTGATCCCTGTACTACAGAAATCTTCTCACGGGAAAATCATTACATTTGCGGGAGGAGGTGCAGTAAACCCGCGCATCCAGCATTCAGCATATGCTACTTCAAAAGCAGCCGTTGTGCGGTTTACAGAAACCATTGCTGCAGAATATCCCCTCTTAGATATCAATGTGATCGCTCCTGGCGCTCACCACACTAAAATTTGGGACACAGAGACTTTTGACAAACCACCTGAAAAATGGGCGGATTCTGTACGATTGCAAGATTTTTTTGCATTTTTATGCAGCGAGAAATCAAACGGTATTACAGGGCGTTATATTCATGCGTATGATGATTGGGATAAGAAAGATTTCCGAAAGATTCCTGAAGATTTATATACCATGCGAAGGGTTGATGAACGGTTATTACAGAAATTTATGTAATAGGCCGCCATACCTAATTTATAGAAACATCTTTGTCATGACATATATTGAGGTAAAAAATGAAAGTGTGTGTATTTGGACTATGGCATTTAGGATGTGTTACTGCGGCATGCCTTGCTGATCTCGGATTTCAAGTTAATGGATTAGACTTTGATGAAAAGACAATCCTTAATCTTAAAGCAGGCGTACCGCCATTATACGAGCCTGAACTTGAAGAACTCATCAAGAAAAATATCTTGACGCAAAGACTCTCGTTTTATACTAATCCTGAAGAAGCATTACGTGATATTAATGTACTTTGGGTAACTTTCGACACTCCTGTTGATGATCATGATGTTGCAGATATTCCTTTTTTAGAGCATTCATTTACACAAATACTCCCTTTTATCCCTCCGAATACGCGGATTATTATCTCTTCACAAGCACCCGTAGGTTTTACGAGAAAATTAGAATCAGTGTGTCGTGAATCATTCCCTGAAAAATTATTGATTTTTGCGTGTTCACCAGAAAATCTTCGATTAGGAAACGCTATCAAGATATTTCGAGAACCGAGTAGGATTATTGTAGGAATACGAAAACCGGAGCATATGTCGCTTTTTTCTCCGATATTCACGAAAATAACGGATAAAATTGAGTGGATGAAAACTGAATCTGCTGAAATGACGAAACACGCCATAAACTCATTCCTTGCTACATCCATAGTATTTGCGAATGAACTCGCCATTATATGCGAATCTGAAGGAGCAAATGCTAAAGAGGTTGAACGCGGGTTGAAAACCGAGGATCGTATTGGTCCAAAAGCATATCTTAATCCCGGCCTCTCTTTTGCAGGGGGGACTCTCGCGCGTGATATCAATTTTTTGATCGATAAGAGTAAAGAGCATAAAAAACCGTTACATCTTCTCACGTCAGTTAAGGAGAGTAATGAGTTTCATAAGGGATGGATTCAACGGAAGTGTATAGAATGTTTCCAGGATGTTAAAGGTATTCGTTTCGGGATACTCGGACTCGCATATAAACCCAACACTGATACACTAAGAAGATCTTCGGCAGTAGAGTTATGTAATTGGCTTCACAAGCATTCTGCAATTGTAACCGCATACGATCCTAACATCAAATCGCTCCCGGAAGAACTTTCTAATCACATTACTCTTAAAACCACGAGCACTGATGTGCTTACTTGTTCAGATTGTATTATCATCGCAACTGAGCATCCGTTGTTCAAACAGATCTATAACGGTGAGAAAACATTGTTTTCAGGGAAAATTCTTATCGATCCTGGAGCTTTTATTGAGAAGAATCTTCCTGCGGAGAAAGATTTTCGATACATCTGTGTGGGGAGGGCGTAGATGAAACTTAAAATTGGGATTATCGGTTGTGGACTTATTGGTGGTAAACGTGCAAGGGCGCTTGCCGGGCAAGAACTCATCATGGTCTGTGATACAAATCTTGATCTTGCTCAAAAACTTGCAAATGAGTACGGCTGCAAATATTCGACTGATTTTCATGAAGTCGTAAAAAGCGATGTTGACATTGTTATTATTTCAACGTCGAACAATATGCTTATCCCTGTTGCGCTTGAGGCTGTTAATGCGGGTAAACATGTGCTTATTGAAAAACCTGGCGCGCGCAATCCTGTCGAGATGAAACAATTAGTGGATGCAGTCCGCGGAACAGATATTAAAATCAAAGTCGGCTTTAATCACCGGTATCATCCTGCGATTATAAAAGCCAAAGAAATTATTGATACCGGAGCATATGGTGATATTATGTTTATTCGTGCACGTTACGGACATGGCGGCCGTATTGGTTATGATAAGGAATGGCGTGCAAAAAAGGCAGTATCCGGTGGTGGGGAATTGCTTGATCAGGGATGTCACTTGATCAATCTCGGCAACATGTTTTTAGGGGATTTTTCCAAGGCTATAGGCTTTACCCAGAAATATTTCTGGGATATGGAAGTGGAAGATAATGGATTTGCATTATTAAAAACTCCCCAGGGTCAAGTGATGCAGATGCATGCATCCTGGACTGACTGGAAAAATATTTTTAGTTTTGAGATTATGTGCAGGAATGCAAAGCTAGAGATTTCTGGACTTGGCCGGAGTTATGGCGTGGAGACGCTTACAGTGTATAAGATGAAACCAGAAATGGGACCGCCGGATAAGGAAGTATTCACTTTTGACGGCGATGATAAATCTTGGGAATTAGAATTCGCGGATTTTTTAGATGCGATACGCACCAACAGGAAACTACCCGACCTTGATAATGCGTATAGTGTCATGAAGACCATATACGAAATATATACCTGGGATGAGAAAAATGAGTGAATTCGTCATAATTAAACCAAAAGATGTACAAAAAATAAACTGTCCATTGTGTGGTTCGAATAAACACAAAATGGTAAGAACAAATCATAATTTACGCATTGTCAAATGCTCCTGTGGATTATGTTTCGTGAATCCTCAACCGACAAAAAAATTTCTCTTCAAATGGTATAATGAATCTTTCTATTATAATCCTACTAGTGAAGAAAATATTACTAGAAATAATAGAGGTAACGAGGTACATAAAGAAGTAGTTAAAATTATAACTAGCTTTAAGAGAGGGGGGAAAATACTGGATATAGGATGCGGACCGGGAGCATTATTAACATATTTTGATAAGAAAAGATATTCTCTTGCAGGTACAGAATATTCTGATTTAGAAATAAGTAAAGCAAAAAAGATAACGCGAGATATTTTCAAGGGAGATTATCTAGAAATAACCTTACACAAAAAATTTGACATCATTACGATGGTGGAAGTTTTAGAGCATACACAGAAACCGTTAGACTACTTAAAAAAGATATATACTAATCTAAATGTCGACGGTTTAGCTGTTATTACTGTTCCTAATAATGATTGGATGCTTATGAAAGGGTATATGAATGATCTTACCACCATGCACTTATTCTATTTTAATAAAAAGACCATGACTGAATCATTGAGAAAGATAGGATTTAGAGACATACGCTTTCATATTAATGTGAAAGCTAATTATTATGAGAATTGGTATAAGACCTTAGTAATACAAGTCAATCAATTATTTTCGTTCATATTATTTAGATTAACCGGGTTATATAAAGGGAGCGGTATAATTGTTTCCGCCAGGAAGTAATACCAAAATAACCGAAGACACCATGTACAGAAGCCAATATCTGTTTTGAGTTATACTATGAAAATTGCGTCATTTGCATTCAGATCATATCCTGCTAAAGGAGGGATAGAATATCACCAGAAATTGATTAGCGATTATTTTACGAAGAAAGGTGATACTGTAACAGTGTATACATCGCGTATCAACTCAAATAATGAATTTTTAACTATTGACTTCAAATTTCCGTTTGTACACTTACCAAAAAATAAAAGTGGACTAAAGTACGCCGAGACTTTAGCTGGCGTTACTTATAAGAGATTCGATATACGATGCAGAGTATATAGCTACAATAATATGAAAAATCTATATAGAACTTTCGCGGATGATATACAAAACTATAACATTGTGCACCTGCACGGATTAAATTTATATAACAATTATAGATTGGCTAGAATTGCTTACGACAGTAAAATTCCAGTGATACTGTCTTGCTATGATATATCTATACCTGATAATCTTCCATTTCTCACAAAAGTTCTTAAAAGAATTTATGACAAACTATTTATCAAAAAATTGGATAGATATGTCACAAAGTTCTTGTTATTAACAAAAGACCAAATAACAGAGTTAAAAGATTTAGGTATAAATGCGAAAAAAATATGTGTATGGTCAGCAGGGTATGATGTGACGCGCTATCGTCATAAGATTGTTCCAACAAACGTGTTGAAAAAATATGGTTTAGTAGGTCGGAAGTATGTTTTTAATATGGGGAGAATTGAAGAGTACAAAGGGATACAGGATATTGTGGCCATAGCTAAAGATTTTCCTAAATTACAATTCGTAGTCGCTGGGAGGGATCAAGGATACTTAGAAACTTTGCGTAAACTTGTCCTAGAGACGCATACTGAAAATGTACAATTTATAGGGGAAATAGACGAGAAAGAGGCAACAGTCCTACTACAACACGCCTTTGTTTTTGTATTTCCATCAAAAAAAGAAGGATGGGGTATAGTACTTGCCGAAGCAATGTCTGTTGGTGTTCCCTGTATCGCATACAACATACCGAATGTGAGAACCGTATTCACGAATGGAAAATCAGGATTTTATGTTAATACCTTTGTAGAAATGAAACTTGCATTGAAAAAAATCATTGATAACCGAGGACTTCGTGCGCGTATGTCGAAATATTCGTTTAAGGATGCAGAAAGGTATGATTATCATAACACATTACCTGTATTGGAAACGATATATAAAGAAAACTTACAATGAGAAAACATAACTCGATAGCGTTAATATATCAACATGACTGTCATCCAGTTATAAAAACGTTTGCGAGTTCTATAACGGAAAGATCGTATAGTATCAAAAAATTACCGCTACATGTTATTAGTGGAATAGTATACTCATTATATTTAGCAATAACAGTACCTAAATACGAGATATATTTCACTGATTCAGCAATGTCTAATTTTGTTCCAATATTCAAGAGATGGCTTGGCGAGAAGAATATTATTATCTATCGCGGTGGGGACGGAATATTCGGAGAGAAAAGTAATGCTTATCTCTACACTAAAAATATTCTCAAGAAAAAGATTTTATTATATATTTTAAAAAATGTTGATGGTATAATAACCGAATCCGCAATGTCAAAACATGATGCGCAACAGTGGGTCAATTGCCCTATTGAACTAGGAGTATCTTATATTAACAATATACGATCATTATCAAGAATCAAACCCGATCTTACTACGACGAGATTTCTATTTATTGGAGATTATCGACTACCGTATGATCATAAAGGTATTGAAATACTGATAGCTACATTTGGCGTACTGCCTAGAGAATACGAACTCTATATTATAGGTAAAAATACAGAACATTTAAAAAACATGAAGAAAACTAATAATATCCATATCGAAGGATGGGTAACAGATCTAGACGACTACTTCAAAAAGTGTACTTACTATATTCATGCGGCAAAATATGAGACAGGACCGATAACAGTATTGGAGGCAATGAGTGCGGGGTTAATCCCAATAATTAGCAAAAATTGTGGACATAAAGACGTAGTAGCGAAAATAAGTCCAAATTTGGTATTAAACTCATCTGATCCGAAAAAAATTGCCAAACAGGTACTCATCATAAACCATATACGTCATCAATTAAAATTAGAATATTCGCAAAAAGCAAAAAAAATAGTAAATTTTGATTACTCAAAAGAGAAAAAAACTCGCGTATTCAAAAGAAACTTTAACCGGCTAATACAAGAAATCCAACATTCCGAGAACGTAAAATGAATCACTGTATAATTTGCGGATCGAATAACTATGTTAGAATTAATACTACGACTGCATTTGGGGCGCCTTTAGACAATGTGAAATGTGTTGATTGCGGATTATGTTATCTGCATGGGCATCCCTCAACACTAAAGAGAATTATGGATAAACATTATACGGCGGAGTTTTATAACAAGTATTCTGAGAATCGCAGTGCATCAGCATGGTACAATCTCTATGTATGGTTTATAGAAAAAACCGGCCTCAAATATGCTACGGCGATGAGTCAGTATGCTTTTCTCAAACCATTCTTGAAAAATCAGAATACGGTTTTAGATGTGGGATGTGGGTTAGGTCAAGCATTACATGTTCTTGAAACCAAAGGGTTTGCAGTCACAGGTTTAGAGTTAGACAAAACAGTGATAAAAGATATTAATTCTAAACTCATAAAAGGAAAATGTTTGTATGCTACACTGGAGGATTTCTCTGAGAAATCTCGAAAAAAATACGACATCATATTCGTGAGTCATACGTTTGAACATTTTATTGATCCGACAGAAGCATTAGCCGATTTCTCTAGATTAATGCACACAAATAGTTTGTTATTCATCGAAGTTCCCAATCGCGACAATAAAGCCATTATGCATCGTAGCATAACGGAATCAGCGCATACGTTCCATTTCAGCAGAAAAACTATCAAAAAGATCCTCAATAAAAACGGTTTTGAGATAATAAAGATGAGCACTTGCTCAAATAAATTTTCTTATGAACCGAAACTGTGGACGTACACAAAATATTTGCTCGGTTCGGACATTTCAGTCTATGGACGCAACGAGGGTTATTTACGATTAGTAGCTCAGATTAAAAAATGAGAAAGTGATTTTTATGAAATCAAAAATATCTGCATTCATTATAACAAAAAACGAAGAACGCAATATTAGAAGAGCCCTTGAAAGTATTAAGTGGGCAGATGAAATAGTGATAGTTGATGGCTATAGTACTGATAAGACCTGCGAAATTGCTAGGGAATATGGCGCGCATATTATTTTGAGTAAATATGCGGGTCATGGTGAAGAAAAAAATAAGGCTATAAGAGCATGTAAATATGATTGGATTGTAGAAATAGATGCAGACGAAGAACTAACAAAAGACTGCGAGTTTGAAATTAGAACCGCTATAGAAAATAATACTTATTCGGGTTATAAATTAATTCGCGAAGAGAAATTTCTGGGAAGAGTGATTATTAGAGCTCCAAAAATACGCGTGTACAGAAACAAATTCTTGTACAAAGGATATACCCATGAAGTATTGCAAGCAACTGGAAGAATTGGAAGATTAAAAACCATAATTAACCATTATAATAATCAAACCATAGATGAGTTTATAGAGTATAATGAGGTTCAATCAACTCAAGAAGTAGACAAGATGATTAAAGAACATAAGCACTTTTCAAGATTAGGGATAGTCTTAAGAATAATTTATGGGAATGTATACACTTTCGCGATGTATTATTTTTATTTCGGGCTTATTTTTAAAGGATTTCCCGGGTTTGCGTATACAATACTAGGATGTAACCACGTCAATATTATCTATGTGAAATACTATGAACGGAAATATAAAACCTAATCACGAATTTATTGATCCCATTATGAAACGACGATTTGGTTATATAGAAAAAATAACGTGCGCTTTAGAGATGATAAGTTTCCTTCGGCGTGTAGGGAGTGTACTTTGTATAGATCGCAATATTAATAAATGTATTAACGAAGATAGATAATCACGGGTCAGAAATGAGATTACTTTTTATAAATTGTGTTTCAGAAAGTGATTTTACATATAGTATGCCTCTAGCGGTAAGTTATCTCACCGGCTACCTTAAGGGAAAATTTAAAGAAAAAATTAGTGTAAAGGCTGTTTCTATAAGCAGTACAAATAAAATAATACACATCGTTAAATTGTTCAAGCCAGATGTACTTTGTCTCTCTACTACAACCCCTGGTTATGATATGGCTAAAATTATCGCTCGGCAAGTAAAGAAAATAGATAAACGCATAACTATCGTTGCTGGGGGGGCGCATATCACGCTATTTAATAGTTCAATAATACCCGAAATAGACTATGCAATTAGCGGAGAGGGTGAAAAAGCGTTCTATGAACTGTTAACATATTTATACCCTGAGAAGACCAAAGATACACGAATCATTTCTGCGAAAGATATTGCGGGATTAATATATTGGGACAAAAAAGAATTAAGAATAAACCCCCGTGGAGAGTTTATAAAGAATCTTGACGAAATAGGACATCCCGATAGGCGATTATTAAATCCTACCAATAATATTGTTTTTACAAGCAGGGGTTGTCCATTCAACTGTATATATTGTTCATCGCCGGTGATTTGGAAAAGAACATTCAGAATGCATTCAGCAGAATATGTTTTTGAAGAAATCAAGACGTTATATCATCAAAAACATAGTGTTCAATGGTTTGGGGATGACTTATTTACCTGCAATAAAAATCGGTTAAGAAAAATTATTGAATTGATGAAACAAAATAACTTATTGGGAAAAGTGAGCTTTATGGCACTAGGGAGAAGCGAAACATTTGATGATGAGATGGCAAAACTTCTAAAGGAATTAAACGTTTTAGAGCTGGCTTTTGGCTTTGAAGTGGGTGATGATAAAGTCCTTAAACGAGTTAAAAATAGTCAGTTTATATCGGTGGAAAAGAATAAAACTGCAGCAGAAATTTGTAGAAAACATGGGATATTGGCAACAGGGGGATTATGATTGGGTTTCCTGAAGAAGGACATACGGAGATTATGAAAACCTACGAATTTTTCCAGAAGCATAGTGATGTTGTCCACCGTCCAAATGTTGTTATGGTGTTTCCTGGAACAGCGCTGCAGCAGGAATTACTCCAAAGCACGGGGAAAGATTATGCAAAGATCCATATGGAAAAAATACGATTAAGTTTCGGCGGAGAAATGCCGGTAACTGAAGAAACAAATATATCAGAAAAGTTAACGCCAGAGGAAATTAGAAGATATCGAGAGATGTTTTATAGAGCAGGAATAATAAAAAATAAAATACATTATTTAAAACTATTTTCTAAATTGCTCTTTTCAAAAGGTGTTTTTTTAAACATGTATTATCTGTATCACGTTTTCATAACTAGTACAACTAACCCGCGCAGGGAATATATTAGCCCCACAATTGTAGTATAACCTATATAAAATCTGTGTAATCAAATACTGCTATTTTTTTACTAACTCAAAACGATAGGAGGATATGCCTATGAATCTATTAGAAAAACAAGCAAAATTGTCTAGAGGAAAAAAAATACTTGACGTAGGATTTGCTCAGGAACCCAATGCGTATCTTAAGGGAGAAATTATCGGGATAGATATTCAGAAAGTAAAAAAACCAAAAAATTATTCAAAAGTGTCAGTTGTCAACCTCAATTCTGAAAAAATACCTTTTAAAAATAATTATTTTGATAGCGTCATATTAGGGAGTTGTATTGAACACGTTGAAAACCCTAGCTTTTTATTAAGAGAAACAAATAGGGTTCTAAAAAATGGTGGGAGATTAGTTTTGACTGTGCCGCAAGCTAATGATTGGTGGACTACAGTACATAATTGGATACTACCTTTTGTGAAAGATCAAGATGAAGGAGAGCATCTAAGCAATTGGGGGAAATTAGATATGATCCGGTTAATAAAGAGAAATGGTTTTGTTGTTAATAAAGTACACGGCACGCATATTATGATTCCGTTAACTTCGATAGAAATACCCGTAGGACCATTTCATATGCTCGGGTGGGTGTTGATATTCGAATGCGAAAAGACCGGAGTACCTGTTAATTATGTGCTAACTCGAGAGCAGAAATCGTCTAAGTTTCTTAAATTGAGAACTAATAATCGAAGAAATACTTAAACATGAATTTCTCTTTTTGAGGAAGATAGACCTATTTCTGACTTTACAGATGAGAATTTCATGGTCTGTTCTTTTCGAGAGTGTTGTTTGCTGCGTCTTCATCTGATTATTAGATTTCTCGATATAGGGTCGTACTGTTTCTGCGTTAATACTTCCTATGCTTTGATACCTCATTCCCCTATTTCTCATTCATCGAGAAACAATTAACTATATAAATGCGATTCAAACCATCATTATAACTTATACTATTGGTGTGATATGCGCAAGGAATCTACAGCCTACATTTCTCAGGATCAGATTTATGACCGATGGAAGTTCGGAAATTTCTCACGGATCAAACTAAAAAAAATACGCCCGCTTCTCCTCAAGAGAAAAAACTTACTTGATGTTGGATGCGGGGATGGTTCGTTTTATGAGGGAATTAAGGATATTCCATTAAAATATACGGGTATAGATATTTCTGGAGTTCAAGTCAATGTTGCACGCAAGAAAGGATTGACTGCTGTTAAACATGATCTGACTACTCCTTGGCCGTTCAAGTCTAATGCATTTGATGTGATTATCGCTTCAGAAATAATCGAACACGTGTTTGATACTGATTTTTTTCTTCAAGAATGTAAACGTGTTCTAACGAAGAATGGAACACTTGTCATAACTACTCCGAACGTGTGTGCGTTGGGAGAGCGAATACGTTGCTTGTCAGGTCGACGTCCTTCTGTTATTGACTATAGAACTAATAACTCCACTTCAGGGCACATTAGAGCGTTTAGTATTTATGATCTTAAACAGTTAATACGTGACAATGGATTGATTATGGAATCGTATACTGGTTCTGATTTTTTTCTACCCATCATCTCTTCTGATATGAGATTTTTTGGAAAAATAAATGAGTGGTTATGTTCAATCTTTCCTAAATTTTCTGCGGGATTTATTATCAAAATAAGAAAACGTTAACAAGTTCTGACGACTGTTCAGACAATAACATAAAGAGTGTATTGCGACAGGCGTTTCCGTACACTTTTCAACTTCCGGTTTAAGCAGAGGATTTATGCTTAAAAACATTCTCTACAATCCGCCATGGTGCATCATGTTTATGATTTTCGCGCAATTTTTTTTACAAAAAGCACGTCTTCTTTGGTGACTACTCCGGTAATAAACAATGTTAGTATATATAATGCTCCGGCTATGAGAATACATAACGCAGCTTCGATCAAGTAATTTGCGGTGATGACCCGTTTACAAAAGTATATTGTAATGATAAAGACTGTCGTCGCAAATATTGTTTTAAACAAAGTGCGATATTCAACATCAATCGCTATTTTTTTCCCGAGATGATACCGTAACATCGCAAACATAATGATGCTTGCTATTAGCGTTGAGATTGCTGCACCAGTAATGCGAAAAACGTGTATTAAGAAATAACATCCAATAACGTTGACGATTGCGCCAAAAACCACGATATACATGACTTTTTTAGCTTCACCAATAGATATAAGTGTGTACATTAAAATCGCGCTCATTGCTGAGATCATGAACGCAAATGATAATAGGATTAATGGGTTTGTTGCTGCAACATATTGCGAAGAGAATAGTACTGTGATAACAAGATTCGAGAATAACGCTAGAATTAATGTTACTGGCAAAATGAATATGAGGATATATTTTTGGAATAATACAAATAATGTCTCCATTTCACGCTTCTTTTTCTGCGCCCAAAGATTAGACATCCTAGATAATAACACCGCAGTTATGGGGGTTATTACTGTAACTAAAATTGACGCTAAGGGTACGGCCGCCTGGTATATCCCCGCTTCTTTCAATCCGAGGAGATAAGTGATCATTAACGTGTCTGTCTGGGCGAGTATTATAGATGCAAAAGAACCAATAATAATATACACTCCATACGTGAATAATTCAGGGAATATCAGTCGAAATTTGAACCTGAATTTTAAAGGTATAAAAAATTTAATGTTGATAATAAAGAAAATCACACCAACAAGAATATTTGTTAAAGCATAACCAATACCTACCGCTATGATGTTGGGTGTAAATTGATATGCAATAATCGATATCAGAAGGATGCCTATTATTTTTATGAGCTCTGCTATAGCCCACCACGTGGTCTTTTCGTATCCCAGCATATACGCGATAACAAAGTAACTTAATGGATAAGTTAATATCCAGAATATTAATACATAAAATAACAGTACATTGGTGTTATGGAAGAAATGTATATTGATATAATTGGAGAACAATATGAGTATGACTGCGAGCAACACCGCAAAAATCGTTTGTATGATAAATGCAGTATAGAACAAATTCTTTATCGATTGTTCATCTTTTCTGGCGCGGTATTCTGCTACTTTTTTGATTACCGATTGGAACAGTCCGGCATCTACGATTATGATGACGAACGAGAAGAATGCGAGCATGGCATACAGCAACCCGTAATCTTCCACACTATAAGTTCTTGCGACGTAGATTCTTAAGACATATGCCAGCACTGCGGTTATGGCACTTATCACTAATACGACAGCGATATTCCTTATGGTTTTAGAGTGATCCATTTTTTTCATATGCACTACCAAGATTTTACACTATCTTCCTGAATCTAAATCCGATAAGCATTCTTATCTTATCCGGATTGCATACTTGTTCTTCAATATCTGCTTTCCGATATTTCTTTTGATCTATCGCTACTTTTAAATGCTTTCCAGACTCTTTGATCAGACTATCAAGTATATCCCTGAGCCTGTATCCATTGCCACTTCCGACATTGTAGATTTCGCCGATAGTTCCTTTTTCCAGCAATATTCGATACGCCCGAACAGTATCTTGTACATCTGAAAAATCTCTGATGATGTCAATATTGCCTACGCGTATAATGTCCCCATCTTTAGCGTCTTGGACCTGTTTTCTGAATGAGGGGATGACAAATGTTTCTGACTGGTTCGGGCCCGTATGATTAAATGATCGCGCAATGATGATGTTCAAGCCTTTTTCGCCATATTCTTTGCATACTTTTTCTTGTGCCACCCGGGATTCTCCGTAAGGGGATACGGGTTTTAACGGGTGAGACTCATCAATAGGGATATATTCTGGTTTACCATAAATCTCTGAGGAGGATACAATAAGAATTCTAGGTTTTATACCGCACACCATAATAGTGTTCAACAAGTTTTTAGTCCCTTCAACATTGACATTAAAACAGAGATCTGGATGTTCAAAACTTTTGACCACAGAACTAAAACCCGCAAGATGAAAAATATGCGTCGGCATAATTTTTCCGACAACAGTCGCTACTTGCGCAGCATTCGTGATATCACATTGAAAGATTTTTTTATCATCACCTGTGATATCTAACCCGTAGACGATATACCCATTTGATTCCAACTCTTTACGCAGATACGGTCCCACAAAACCATTGATTCCGGTAATAAGTGCAATCATTTTAGACTTTTTGGATAGTGACGATCTTTCCTGAACCATGAATCCTTTTATGTAATTCTTTCATATCAGAATCAATCATGTCTTTAACAAGCCCTTTAAACGAAACTTTAGGCTGCCATCCAAGAACGGTCTTTGCCTTGGTGTTGTCTCCGAGGAGCAGATCTACTTCGGTGGGTCGAAAAAATTTGGGATCAATTTTAACAACAACTTCCCCAGTGTCTGTTCGTATATATTCCTCTTCAATTCCTTTTTTGCCATTGCTTTGTATTGGTATACCAACATCTGCGAATGCTTCCTCTAAAAATTCTCTGACAGAGTGGGTCTCTCCAGTTGCGACGACATAGTCATCAGGTTTATCCTGCTGAAGCATAAGCCACATGGCTTCAACATAATCTTTCGCATGACCCCAATCCCTTTGTGCATCGACATTTCCCAGAAATATATTCTTCTTGAGTCCTTCTTTTATTCGCACAACGTCCGTTGTTATTTTTCGCGTCACAAAATTCTCTCCGCGTCGGGGGGATTCATGATTGAATAAGATTCCGTTACATGCAAATAGGTCATAGCCTTCTCGATAATTCTTCGTCATCCAATACGCGTACAGTTTAGCACATGCATATGGACTTCGTGGATAAAAGGGCGTCTTTTCTGTCTGTGGGGTCTCCTGAGCTTTGCCGTATAATTCAGAAGTGGACGCCTGATAAAATCTAATGCTTTTTCCTGTCTCTTCCTTAATTTTTCGTATTGCTTCAAGAATCCGTACAACACCTAGGCCATCAACATCGCCCGTATATTCTGCAGTCTCAAAGCTTATCTTTACATGGCTCTGTGCGCCTAAATTGTATACCTCATCCGGCATGACTTCACGGATAATATTATTTATAGAGGATGCATCAGCCAGATCCCCATAAATGAGTTTCAATTTGGGATGATCATGGAAATGGTCTATGCGCTCTCGGTTTATTGTCGATGCTCTACGAACAATGCCAAAGACAAAGTATCCTTTTTCAAGCAATAATTCAGCTAAATAAGAACCATCCTGACCTGTGATTCCCGTAATAATCGCTTTTTTCATTTCTATCCCTCGGACATATAAATACGAGATGTATTATAAATTTTATTGAAAACAACAACTGCAGTCGCAAAAATTACTATCCATTTTTCATCAACTTTATAAATTCTGGCTATGTGTTCAGTCGTAGTGGGGTGTTTTACTAATGTCGAAAACCAAAGAAGATATTGATGCTGATACGTCAGATGAAGATATTACGCTTGACTTCTCCAAGCTCAAAAGATTTTTCTCATCCAAAACATTCAACGTACTCCTTGTATTGCTCTTGATTGCAATTCCGGTTGTCCTCACAGTTTATATTCGCTTGCAGCCGCAATATCTTCCTGCAACCGATCAATGGGCGCGATCCTCTGTTGATAATTATTATAAGAATCAGATTACCCAACAAGTCAATGCACAGTATCCTAATCTTCCGGTCGCGCAGCGTACAACGCTTATCAATCAGCAATTTGCGCAATTTGAGAAAAGTAATGCTGATCAAATTGCACAACAGGTCAAACAGACTTCGACATATTTCAAGACAGGGTTTCAATACAATGAAGACAATCAGACACACACATTTCTTGGCGATCTGGATTCTTATTACTGGCTCAGACAGTCAAGGTTAATACTAGACCACGGAAATGTTTGTGACGTTGTTATTGATGGGACATGTATAGATACGCATAGTCTTGCGCCTATTGGAATCGAGAATGCACCGTCAATGCATCCTTACGCTATTGCGTATTGGTATCGTTTTCTTCATGCATTGGATCACCATATCAATCTTATGGACGCATCATTTTATCTCCCGACATTGCTTGCGATTTTTGCAACGATTGCAGCATTCTTTATTGGTCGAAGATTAATGAATGACGTTGCGGGGTTCTTTGCAGCAATACTGGTATCTGTTAGTCCATTGTTCCTTACACGTTCGTTAGGATCAGATACTGATGTGTGGAATATTATGCTCCCTCTCGTCATTGTTTGGTTGTGTATTGAGGCGTTCGAATCAAAAGAACTATGGAAGAAAGCGGTTTTTGCAGGAATCGCGGGATTAATGACTGGCGCGTTTGCTTTTGCTTGGGCAAGTGGGTATTGGTACATTTTTGATTTTATTATAGCCGCAATCATTGCATATTTTGTCTTTGAGATGATACGCAGCTATATCTCGCATAAACGACTTACGAAATCGCTGTCTCAAGAAGCAACGCAGTTAGGGATATTACTCATTGTGTTTGTACTCTCTGCAGGGATATTTGTTTCTGCATTCACTTCATTTGATATTTTCAAATCTGCGTTTACCGCGCCATTGAGTCTCTCTGCTGGTCTTAAAGCAGCAACGAGCGCAAGCCTTTGGCCAAATGTGTATACGACTGTTGCTGAATTGAATACTGCTTCAATATCGACAATTATTGATCAGACGTCGTTTGGAGTGCCGCTCCTTTTCTCTCTGGCGCTTCTCGGGGTCATTCTCCTTATGGTGAAACGTAAGCCTGATGCGAAAGGATACTGGCTTGTTATAACGTCTGCTGTGATATATCTCTTTTTGGTATCTCAACCAGCCCTACGATTGAATACTTATGCTTACCTCATACTGCTTATGCTCCCTGTTATTGCAGGGATTATTATGTTGTTATATGAGAAAGAAAGCGTTATTGATGTAAAACTTGCAGTACTACTCACGATATGGTTTGTCGGTATGATTTATGCAAGCACTCAAGGAGTCCGGTTCATTTTACTACTCACTCCTGCATTTGGGATAGCCCTCGGTGTCGCGTTGGGATATCTCTATCAGTATTTCGCGCGATTGTTCAATGATGGATTCAAAATGCCTGAAAAGATCGCAAAGCTTGCCGTCTTTATCCTGCTTTGTTTAATTATCATTGCGCCAGTCCAGATCGGGATTACTGCAGGCAAGACATATATGCCATCAATGACTAAGGGCTGGTGGGATACGCTCACGAATATCAGAGAAAAATCTGCGCCTAATGCGATCATCAATTCATGGTGGGATTTCGGGCATTGGTTTAAGTATGTTGCTGATCGTCAGGTAACACTTGATGGTAATATCCAGAACCACCCGAATGCTCATTGGCTTGGTCGAATCCTGCAGACCAATAATGAAACTGAAGCTGTAGGAATTTTGCGCATGCTCGATTGCGGTAGCAACAATGCATTTGAGGAAGTCAATAAGAAGTATAATGATACTGAAAAAGCGCAAAATGTTATCGCTGATATTATTATGATGGATACTATCACTGCAAAAAATCATCTTCTGTCACTGGGATTCACGCAAGAGGAAACAGACAAGATATTATCTTTGAGTAAATGTACTCCTCCGGAGGATTATTTTATCACTTCAGAAGATATGGTGGGAAAAGCTGGCGTTTGGGCGCACTTTGGCGTCTGGGACTTTGATAAGGCATTTATCATCAATAATATTCGCGGGCAGCCAGTGGATAAGGCCGTGCAGGTCATGAAAGATCGTTGGAATTACAGTACTGATGAGGCAACAAAGATCTACTATGATGTTCAGGCATTGCAGACAGACCAGGATATGAACAATTGGATTGCACCTTGGCCAAGTTATGCAGGACAAAAATTCAATTGCCAAAAGACAGGCAGTGATACAGTCACTTGCCCGCTCGGCATCGGTATTGGCAATAATGGCCAGGCAATTGTTGTCCTCGACCGCGCAACGGTCAACCTTACTGATCCTGCAAATTCCTCGATCACTGTAGGATTCTATGATCAGACCACCAATCAACGACTGGGGGAGAACACTGCGCAATTCAAGGAGATTGTCATGGCAAATGATCATTTCAAAAAATACGCGCCTGCAAATGGGACAATCGGATTATCACTCCTCATCCAGGAGGCTACTGCAGGAAACCAGACGACATATTATGGACTTGTTGCAGACCCGCTCCTCATCGACTCCATGTTCACGCGATTATTCTTCCTTGACGGGCAAGGAACAACACATTTTGAGAAATTCTCAGACACGACCGACATTACCGGAACAAGAATAATCGTTTGGAAAGTGAAGTGGTGAACAATACATTATATCTAGCGATTACCTATACCGATGGATATAAAAAATATTTTTAAAAATTTGGAATGGCAGGACTATACTGTAGTAGGTCTTATTGTAGTATTCTTGGTGATATACCTATTGATGCTATCACCGCTTCAATCACTTCCCAGCCCGATTTATGGCGGAGATCTTTATAATCATCTCGGAAGCATGGAGCATCTCCTGCAAGGAGGATCTGTTTTCGAGAGCGGGCAAATTGCAGGGGAGATACAATGGGTTCCTTGGCTCTATCATCTCTATGTCGTGGGATTCACCCTGGTAACAGGAATTCCGCTTATACTCGCAGTTGGGTACTCTTCACTTCTTCTCTGGATTATTGCAGCAATTATCATATATCTTTTTGCCTCAAGATTCTTTAACGATAAAATTTATGGTTTGCTTGCGGTCCTCTGGCTTTCCGTCGGGTTTCCCATTATGAAATATGATAATTTTGCATACTACCTTATATTGCCGTTGTTCTTCTTTACAGCATATTTATTTCTCAAAACTCCCTCTTATAAGACGGGCGTTTTCATGGCCGCATGTTATGGACTTGTTGGTTTGAGCAATACTCATTCATTTATCGCAGCGTCATTCTTTATGATGTTTTTTATGCTGTATTATGTCCTATTTCTTACTATACACATTGAAAAAAAGCGCGTGGTGATTAATAAGAAACTATTACTGAAACATTTGAGATACGGAGCAATTATTTTTATCATCGGATTTGCGATAGCACTCCTTTGGTGGTATAAACCGATTTTTGTGTATCATGCACAGACAGTCAATGATATGCAAGTATACGGATTTCCGGAACTTGCAACTGCAGGACAGATGATAGGAATAGTACTTTTGGGGTTTAAAGAGATGTTTCTGAATTTTTCAACGTTATGGACTGCAATATTCAGTCTTGGCGCATTGTTGGGTTTATTCTTATTATTATTTATTAAACAGAAAAAAACTGAACATCATTTCTTACTGATCCTTTCACTTGCAGGATTTTTTGGTCTTGTAAGCCACTTTATCACTATCCCCCTGTTGCATACACATCTTGGTCCAGAATTCCTTTTCACACGCACATTTCGCGTGGTTATGTTCTTTCTATTCCTCTTTTTCATTTATTATTGTAATACTCATATTAAACGGTTCGGAAAAAATATCTCTTACGCATTTTTCATTCTTGTTGCGCTTATCTTTATATTTCTTGCTAATGCTAACATTAATAGTTTTGTGCAAAGTCAATGGTATATACAAGCAAAGAATCCGCTCGCACCGCAATTTACTATCACCCGCGATTGGATCCTTAATAATACTAAACTTAACGATGTTTTTATTACTACCAACGAGGACAGTTTTGCGATCAATGCTCTCACGGGGCGGAAGATGATGACTTATCGGAGGACGCATACTTCATCCTATACTGATATGAATCAACGGATGCTTGATACTGGACTCATACTTTATGGGAATAATGACGTTCTCAGAAAGAAACTGATACAGCAGTATAACATTTCATATCTGTACTGGGAAGATCACTGGCTCGATATGGAATTCCGTTACGATCAAAACGGGCATGTTATCGGGTTCTTTGATCCACTGATAATCGACTACACCCCTGAACGTGAACAAACACTCATCGCAAACAACGTCTCTTATCTGAAAGAACATTGGTATCTTGACCCCACATGGCAAGAGAGTTTTCCCAAGCGGGATATTCTTATTATCCTACCAACCTCTACAAATCGTACTCATCCCTGGAATGATGAGCTCGATGCCCACCTCCAACTCATGATGCAAATTATCCCTACAACAGATCCTATCATACGTACCTACAAGGTGACTCCATGAAATGTCCATTATGCAACAGAACTGATTATACGACAAGCACTATCGTATTGAACGATTTACGGAGAAAATCTCGCATCGCCTCTTGTCGCAATTGTGGGCTATGGTTTCTACTTGATCTCAAGAAATCACGAGCACAGGTGTACACTGAAAATTATTCGGTGTGGGGTCAGGATGAGCAGAGTGAAGAAAAACTTGTCGAATCATCAAAAAAAGTACATTTCGCGTATATCCTCTCACTGCTGAACAAAAAATTTCCGCTTAAAAACAAGACACTGCTTGATATTGGAACAGGAAAAGGCTACTTGCTCGAAGTCGCAAAGACAATGGGTGTCAAAAATTGTTACGGTCTTGAATTATCAAAATTTGCTGCGCGTATTGCTGAAAAGAAATTTCCTAAAAGGATATTTAATTGTGCGATTGGCGATATACACACCAATACCAAATTTGACATTATTACGCTGACAGATCTTGTGGAACACCTCCCAAAAATTAGATCAGATTTTAAAAAGATACATTCGTTGCTCAAGCCGGGAGGAGTGCTCTTGATTACCACTCCGAACACTGATTCTTTAACAAGAAAAATACGACCGCAGCAATGGTTCCAATATAAATTCGAGCACGTCATCTATTTTAATAAAAAATCTATGCGATATATGCTACAGGGATACGACGTAATCGCTCTGCGTAACAATACAAAAAAACTTAAGGCAGGATACTACCGGCTCTATCTCAAAAAGTATTCTTCACCGGTTACGCGCGCATTATTCCCGAGAGTTGTTGATAATGTCTCTCTCAAAAATCCGTTCCTTGGTGAATTATTTGTTATCGCGAAAAAAACGAAATAACACGTAAAGTACGCAAATATGAATAAAAATGAATGTTACGGTATTACGTTATATTGATAGAATTGTAGGAGTTACATTTCTCAAAATATCCTCTCTCTACCCGCATCACGTATCAATCCCGACACATCCTCGACGGATACTGCTTATCAAATTGTTCGGGTTCGGTAACTTCATTTTTTTAAGCCCAACAATAAAAAATCTTCGTCGACTCTATCCACGCGCGACCATTGATGTCTTGACTTTTGATCAGAACAAAGATATCTGTAGAATGTACAATTCGTATATTGATACTGTTCATACAGTGCGTTTTTCGATTATCGGCATGTCATACGACATTGCATCGTTTTGTGTGACGCACTATCACAATTACGACATTATTATCGATCTTGAGCAGTTCATCCGTTTATCGGCAATTATGGGAACTCTGCTTGGTCCACGGTATTTTGTTGGTGTATCCACAAAGAATTCGCATAAACATTCAGCATTTGATCTCAATATCCCCTACAAGGAAGATCGACATATTGTTGAAGAGTATTATGGTATTGTACGTACGCTGAAGATCGTGTCCCGTTCTGCAGTCGCGATTGATCAGACGCCGCAGCTGCAGCGACCAGTCGTCTCTTTGAATACGGCATATAAAAAACTTGCACGTCGAATTTTGCTTGAAAAGAATCGTCGGGTTATTGTAGGCATCTGTAGCGGTGGGCGGTTGGATGACGCTGAGCGCAGATATCCTCCAGAATTATTCGCAAAATTTGTCAATCGCTTACTACAGGATGAACGCATCCTTATTGTATTTTTTGGATCGCGACAGGAGGAATCGCAGATACAATCGATACGAGGCATGCTCACCAATCCGGATAAGACAGTGATGTATACACGTTTACCGCTTGAACAATCTGCATACTTTGTCTCAAAGACAGATGTCTTCATCTCTAACGATACGGGTCCCTTGCATCTTGCCGCAGCGCTCGGGGTTTTCTGCGTAGGATTGTATGGCCCCTCAAAAGAATGGGTATACGGTCCGTATACTTCCAAAAAAATTATCCTACGCGATACTGCTCATCCTCCAATCAGAAGCAACCATAACGAGAAAAATACCGGTTGGAATTCACAATGGTGGCCGTCACCGGATAAAGTTTATAAAGAAGTCTCTGGCATTATCAAACAGATAAAACATGAAAAGAAAATCCGCTGATGTAAAAACTGGCGCAATACTCCTTGTCATCTTCTGTACTTTTCTTACTGCGACAGCGCAGGTACTTTTGAAGTTGTCTGCTTCGAATCTTCATTCGATTGCAAGCATTGTGACGAATTATTATCTTATTGCCGGCTGCATCTTATACGGCATTGGCGCAATCCTTCTCATTCTTGCATTGCGCAAGGGCGAACTTTCGGTTCTTTACCCATTCATCGCTTTGGGATTTGTTTGGGTCGCGCTCCTCTCGATTGTCGTGTTTCATGAGTCCATCTCGCTTTTGAATTGGATGGGAATGGCAAGCATCATGATCGGAGTATCATTGATCGGGGTGGGCAGCAAATGATACTTCTGACGATCATTGCCATGATTGTTGCAACATTTATCGGCGCGCTCGGCTCATTGTTCTTAAAGAAGGGCGCTATGTCTTTGCAAATCCGTTTTTCGTGGAGTGGCGCAGTTGCAGTTCTCAAGAATGGAAAACTCCTCCTGGGAATCGTGCTCTATGTCTGCTCTGCAATTGTCTTTATCTATTTATTGCGGTTCAACGAACTCTCAGTACTCTATCCGCTCACTGCGCTCAGCTATATCTTTGTGACAATCCTTTCGATTTATGCGCTCAGGGAACCCATGAACCGTTATAAGTGGCTTGGTATAGGGTTCATTATCTTGGGAATTGTTCTTGTCACGCTCTAATTGATGGAAATATTTTTAAACCCTCTCTCCTCTGGATGCAATAATGGATACCCTTGAGGCTATTGAGACGCGCAGATCAATACGCAGATATCTTGAGCGCCCAGTGGAATTTGAAAAGATTACGACTATCCTTGATGCTGCACGCAAGGCCCCGAGTGCAGGAAACCTGCAGACCTGGAGATTCATTGTTATCTCTGACCGGAATCTTATCAAGCAACTTTCTGAGTACAGTATTGAGCAGTATTGGATCCAGACTGCACCGATTGTGATTGTGATCGCTGCAGTCCCGGAAAAACAGGAGATGTATTATGGACTTCGCGGCAAGCGCCTGTATGCAGTGCAGGATTGTGCTGCAGCAATACAGAACTTGATGCTTGCAGCAACGGATCTGGGATTGGGAACATGCTGGATCGGCGCATTTGAGGAAGATAAGGTCCGCGCGTTATTTGATATTCCTGCAGATGTTCGGCCGCAGGCATTAGTCACCTTAGGCTATGCTGATGAGACCCCGCAGGATCGCTCGCTTCTGCCGCTTGAAAATCTCGTATTTTTCAACAGGTATAATATGCGTGTTGAGAAGCTTCATATTGTCCTGCGTGATTATGCAGTGGAATGGCAGCGTCAGGGATCACGGTTCAGGCATGCCATGGATGATACTGCCCGCAAGATCCGCGAGGAATTCAAGAGGCTCTCAGGAAAAATAGGGCGCAAGAAATAGTATGAAAAAAGTAGGTGGTTTTTGCGTGAATAAGCATCTTTTCATGTTCGTCTTTGCAGCAGTATTCTTTACGCTCTCAACTGTTACGGTTTTTGGATTGACCCCGCTCAATTATGGTACCTGCTGCACTCCGACAAACACCTGCATTTCCGGAACCTCTTGTAGTGCTGGCGGTCTAGACTATCTTGGATCAGGGGATTGCCTGATTGGCGTATCCGGATGCGCTTCATCGCAGACTGGCTATGGGTATTCCTGTACTGGCGCAGTCAATACGAATATTGCAGGATGCTTTGCTTCTGGCGCGATTATTTCTAATTCGCATACTGTTTCACCGTCAGATTGCGCTTCGGGAAAGACATGTTTTGTGTGTGATGCGGGTTTCTTATATAGTGGTGATGGATGCATTTCCACTTGCTCTGATTCTGATTATGCTGCGGCTCCAACCGCAGGCGGGCAGGCGCCAGGAATTTTTGGGACAGTGAGCGGAACACAAGGGCTTGGCGTATCATATTCACATTCTGATTCCTGCATTTCTGCGACTACACTTCATGAATATTATTGTTCTCCAGCTGGTCCGGGTACTAACGCTAATAGTGTCTGGAAATCCTATGATTATACTTGCGGGGGAAATACCTACTGCAATAGTGCAACCAATATCTGCGATTGCCCTGCACACACAACATGGAATGATACACAAAACAAATGTGTTTGTAACAGTAGTTGGAGTAATGCTGATGGCAGTTGGGCGAATGGTTGCGAGGCGCAGTGCGGTGATAATTTGCACCAATCCACTGAATTATGCGATGGAACATCGTTTCAATGGCCTTATGATTCAAACACTGCATGCACTGGCGTGGTGACTGCAAGCAATTATGCTGGGCCAGGAACATTCAGCACATCATTCAGCAGCAATCTTCGATGTTATTCTGACTGTCAGCATTACACCTGCTCTATCTGTGGGAATGGTGTTGTTGAGCCAGAAGAGGTTTGCGATTCTGGAAGCTATGTTACGTGCAAAAGTGCAGGCTACCTGAATCCTGCAACCATCACTAACCCTGATCCTACAGATCCTACACTTCAAATAGCGTATTGTGCTGCAGGATGCAAAGCATATGATTACATACAATACTGCGGCAAATGCACCACCAATGCGCAATGCGTTCCACTCTTTGGTGCGGGCGCAACCTGCAATGCCAATGGTACCTGCAGTCCACTCAATTGTGGTACATTGACGAATTGCAACGGCGTCTGCGTGAACACTGCAACGAATCTTACGAACTGTGGATCCTGCGGTAATGCCTGTACGACTCCGCAACCTAGCTGCACCTCCTCATCTACACGTACGACATACGCTGATCCTGTTTGCACGAGCGGATCATGTTCATATACACCGACCTCAACTGTCTGTTCTAGTCTTGCTCCTCCTGTTGCGAATTGTACGAGCAGTACGACTAAGATCACATATGGAATGTCCGGGTATTGTTCTGGCGGGATATGCACACTGCGCAAGGCAGATACGGTTTGCGCTCAGCGAAACGCAGTATGTTATGATACTGCAACAATAATAGATTATTCATCAACCAGCTGCACAAATAACGATTGCAGTTCGGCATATCCACAGGCATGCCCTGCAAATCCTAATGAGCCGATATGTCAGCCAGGTGTATGCACGACAAATAATGGCGTTGCAAGCTGCGCGTATAGTAAGGCAGCAAACGGAACTGCATGCACCGGAGGAACATGCCAAGGAGGAATATGCACGGCGCCACCAGACCTATGTCAGACAGCTTGTGTAAACTGTACTACTAGTAGCACCTGTATTGCATCAACAGCATCACCTGCAACTAACGGTTGTTGGTGGACATCAAATAATTGCTGTCCAAAAGGATGGAAGTGGGATACTTCCAGATCTCCTCCATCATGCACACAAGCCGATATTTGTGCAACTCCCGATAGTTATTGTACTATTGGTGGATCTTCATATTATATTGATGCTAATTGTTTAAAAACTAATACACAAATGGCTTGTTGTTCTGTAAATTATGGTACAATGACATCTGATTGGCTTCCGTATACGCGATATTAATCATTGCCCTAGAATTTCGTCTATCTGTGTTTTTGGCGTATATATTTCTGCCATCTTATACAACTTGAGATCGAGAGGTGTAAGTTTTGGTGCATATTTTCCTCTACTTAATACTGTTAACCCAACAAACTGTGGTGTTCCTGTTTCGTCCACACCATTGGGTGCGCATAATCCTGTAAGTATCTCTTGGAGTTTAGAACCGTTGTATGTTGAATCCTGCCATGCGTCTTGACTTATTGTTGCTGTTGACCAGTCTATTATTCCATTGTAGCTGTTTGCTCCTGCGCTATTATGGAATCCTGCTGCTTCAGGATGTATCAATAATATTCCTTTTTGTCCGCCGGGTAGTGTTTCCCAGTTGTTTGGGTCTTCTAGGTATATTTCTGGTTGGTATTTTGGATCTATTATTTGGTATATTTCTTCTTGTATGAGTTTTTTCATTGCTTCTTGGTCTGCTCGTGTTACTGGATATTCGTATCCTGTTGGTCCGTGGCTTGCTATCCATATTTTTTTGTTTGGTTGTTGCATAAATGTTTTTAATCCATAATATCCCAGTCCGTTTGCTCCTGGTCTAAAATTTGCTTCTTGCGCGAGGTCTTTGAATTTTGTTGGTGTTAGTCCTTTTGGGTTTCCGTCGTATAGTGAGTCTACTAATGCTTTTGTTTTTGGGTCGTAGAGGTAGTATGATACGACGTTTATTGTGTCGTTTATTGTTCCTGTTTTTGTTGTTGTTCTTTTGTAGCTGTTTGGTGTTTTTTTATCTGTTTTGAGTAATTGTGCGGTGATGGTGTAGTTTTTGTCTTTGGGTATGCGGAGTGTTGCGATGCCATTTTGTAGAGTGTAGTTTGTGCTGTTGATTGTTAATGCTACGGGCGTGTCTGTTGTTTGTGTTTCAAGATTTTGAATAACTACTTGTGCGTCTGTTTTAACGGTTACTTCTTTTGTTCCAATATTTATTGGGTTATCTGTTGTTGTGAATCCCGGGTATGTTGTTTTGGTGACGTTGTTGCTTTCGGGTATGATAATTGAGTCTATTGCTGTTGTTTCTTGTGTTTTGTAGAGTTTGTTTGTATTGTTTATTGTTGTTGGTGTGGCGTATATTTTTTTTGTTGATCGATAGATTTGACCGTCTACCATGATAAATCCTGTTCTGTCAATTATTTTATTTCCATCGTAGATTGTTATTCCGTGGAATCCATTTCCAAGTTTTCCTTGAAGGTTGATGTTTTCTTTTAGTTCTTGTTTTTCTTCTTGTCCGAGTATATTGGTGAACCCTATTGTTAATCCGTTGGTATTTCCGGTGTGTTTGAGTATGTAATTATTTCCGTAGAATTGTATTTCTGTTTGGTTTGTGATTTCTGTTGGTGTTTTTACGTCTGTGGCCATTCCATTAACGTATCCGCCTAGTGTTGTTGTTAGTGTGTCGGTTCCTTTTGGTGTGTAGATGAGTACTTTTTCTCCTGCAGGTATCCCGCTTATTGTTCCTTTTTCTACGAATCGTCCAGTAATTGGTACTTTGGATTGTGCATGTATCCCATAATTCATTCCGAGGAATAGTGCGAGTCCTAAGAGTGTGTTCTTTATGACGCTCATA
>JAKAKR010000013.1 GCA_021813435.1 Nanobdellota archaeon
CAAATATGGAGATGCACTAAAAGCATATTCAATAAAAGGAAGACGCGCAGAAGTAACAACAAAAATATTAGCACATAACTTATGGAGAAGATTAATTCTCAAAATCTACGAGCTTTGCAATATCGCCTATCATCGACAATCATGAACAACATAAAAAAAACGCATCAGAGAATTTATAAATACATCGCGTTGCATTGCAGCATGCGAAAAGTATATGGACAATCAACGTCGAGTGAATGCATATTTTGCAATACGCGCGCGCTCCTCTTGAACGCGCAGAAATTTCCTGTATGCAATACCCATCGCGAATCGCTTGTTGATACTGATGCATTGCGTTGCACATGCGGGGGGTATCTTGATATCAGAAACGGAAAGTTCGGGGCATTCTTTACATGCATGCATTGCGGGCCGCGAAGCATCAGCAAGATAAAGGAGCTTAACGACATCATGGATTGCAACGACAACAAAGTACCGCGCCAGCAGCCGCAACAACAAGAGCATTCTCCCACGACAAAGAATACTCCTCCACGCGAATCAGCACCAAAGACCTACACCATATCAACAAATGATGTCGAATATTTCTGAAAATAAAAAAAACAATATTTATAAATGGTTGCTTGTTTCTGCATGGGATGGAAATCAAAGTTGCTGAGAAGACAAAAAAACGTATCGTCTTTGACCTCGTCGGTGCAGACCATACATTTGCCGGCGCATTAAAAAAAGAGTTATGGAATGACAAGGCAGTCGAGATCTCTACGTATGCTGTCGAGCATCCACTCATCGGCGTCCCCCGGTTCATAGTCGAGACCAATGACAAGGACCCTGAAAAAGCGCTTACTGATGCGGTAAAACGATTGCAAAAGAAAAACGAACAATTTCTTGAAGGATTCAAAAAAATCCGCTTTTAACACGTATATTACGCACAACGTTCTGAGTACTTTCCAGTAGCAATGTATTTGTTGAGCATAAATAAGAATCTATAAAAACACGGGCGGTTTCTCAGAATGTATGCACAAAAAAAACCAATTTCTTCTTCTCAAACTTGCAAGAAATACATTAGAGGCTGCATTTAGCGACGAAGATCCTGATACCAGTGCATGTATACACCTTACCCAACTGCGCGGGTGCTTTGTTACACTGCACAAACAGCAGCAATTGCGAGGATGCATCGGATTTCCAAAACCCATCATGCCACTCTATGAACAGGTGATTGCAGCAACAAAGGCTGCAGCTTTTGAGGATCCTCGTTTTGATCCAGTAAACGTGAAGGAATTAAAAGACATTATTATCGAGATATCGATCCTTACGCGTCCAGAACTTATCAAGGTCACAGATTTCAAAGAGTATCTCCAAAAAATTGAAGTGGGGCGTGACGGGCTTATTATCCAAGGCGAAAGTTCCGGATTGCTTCTCCCGCAGGTCGCTACAGAATATCATATGGATGCAAAAGCGTTTCTTGAATCACTCTGTGAAAAAGCAGGACTTGCAAAGGATGCCTGGAAAGACCTAAAAAACAAGATTTATAAGTTCCATGCAGAGATATTTGCAGAAAAAGAATAAATAATGTAGCACACCTATCGGAGCGCACATGCCGCACATCCATGAAAAGATTGATTTCACTGCTGAAGTGTTTATTGTGTACAAGAATAAGATACTTCTGCGTAAACATGACAAGTATCATATTTGGATTGGAGTCGGCGGGCACATTGAACTGCATGAAGATCCTATAGAAGCTGCTATCCGTGAAGTAAAAGAAGAAGTTGGACTTGATATTCATATTTATCAGGAGTATCCCATCCCGAAGAATTATGAGGGATATACTGAACTGATCCCCCCGCAATTTCTGAACAGGCACAGAATATCCCCCACTCATGAGCACATATCCTTTGTGTATTTTGCAAGCAGCGGAAGCGATCGCATCATACAACCAGACAGAGAAAAAGCAGAATGGAAATGGTTCGACGAAAAGGAATTAGACGACCCAAAATATGCGATTAATGAGAATATAAGGATATATGCACGAAAAGCGCTCGCAGTGTTAAGAACATAGACCGTAGTGAACTATTACGGCCGAGGTCCGTAGCGTCTATGTCTAAAGATAACATTTTAATGAGTAAGTATATACACTGGATTTTTCGCTCAAAAAAGAAGAGACTATTGTCGCTGCCCCGCTCATACCCCCGATTCTTGAGTGATGGTATATTGTGATGAAGTTGATTGATGAGGATCAATTATTTTAACCGGCCCGCCATAAATCAGTAATGCAGTAAGTGCCGTATAATTAGGTTCTTGCTGCGATCTTTTGTCAAGTACATTACGCTCATAGTCAGTACATATAGCGTCGATATACTCGCGAAGATGTGGGCGAATATCAAAAAGTTTTTGTATAAGCATAGTATCGAGAACAAATATAATTTTTTAAAACTTATGGTTCAAAAACCGAAAATCTTCCGGGATATCATTTATTTTCCGTATCTTCGCTCCCGTTTTGAGTATTCGTCAAGGATTTGGACAAGATCTTCTTTCTCAAATTCCGGCCATGCCTTGTCGGTAAAGAACCATTCACTATAGATTGACTGCCAGGGCAAAAAATTTGATGTCCGTTTCTCCCCGCCGGTTCTTATGATAAGATCCGGTTCTGCATCCATGTAGAGTGATCCACGAATGGTTGATTCATCAATGGCATTAGGGTCTAATTGTTTACTTGCTACTTTGCGCGCAATTGACTTGATAGCATCGAGCAATTCCTCGCGACCGCCATAGGCCATTGCAAAGTTCAGAATAAATCCGTCATGATCCTTTGTTTTAGTGACGATCTTGCGCATGGTGTCTGCGATGTCCTTGGGGAAAAGATCGTATCTTCCGATGATTCTCACCTTCATATGATACTGCGCGATACGCGGGTCATCACTGAATTTTTTGAATGCTTCACGAAATATCTTCATGAGATAGTCAAATTCTTCTTTTGGCCTGTTAAAATTCTGCATGGAGAATGAGTAGAGTGTAAGTTCCTTAATCTGCAGTTCCCGGCACCAATCGATGAGTTTTTCGACTTTTTCTACGCCATACTCGTGTCCCTTCCAGGGTTCGAGCATGAGCCGCTTTGCGAATCTGCGATTACCATCAAGAATAACTGCAAGATGCAACATGTTGTGAGGCATTTTAATCAACTATCACCAACGGCAAAAGCATTATTTTCTCTTCTTTTTCTTAAGCTCAGGAAAAAAATCCTCCTGATATGCTTTGCGATCCTCTTCTTCTCTGATTTCATATTGTTCTACCAGGAGATCGATGAGAACTGGTTGGATTTTGAGGATATCTTTTTGGGTGAGAAATCCCTGCAACTTGCCTTTGGACATGACAGGCAATTGTCGGATATTGTTGTCGCGCATGCTGATGAGCGCGTTATAGATGTCTTTATCAGGTGTTATGGTGATAAGGTCCTGGTTCATGATGTCTTTGAGCATCATTTTTTTTGGATCAAGCCCTTTTCCGATGACTTTGCGCACAAAATCCTCGTCAGTGACTATTCCAAGCGCGGTTTCGCCATCAACCACAAGGAGACTGTTGATATTATGCTCCTCCATCAGTCTTGCTGCGTCAATAAGTTTCATATCCTTACGCGCAGTAATCGGCTTATTGGTCATGACATCCATTACACGGTATCCTGTTTGCACTCCTATCACCCAATATCCATAAATCCTGAATTATTTAAAAAGGTTATTAAAATGAGTCAATACATACGACGTAAACAGAACCAAAAGAGAATAAAAAAAAGTATAAACTATCCTAATAATTGATGAGGATCTCTACGTCCTTGCCAAAGATGCTCTTGAGATGCTCAAAAATGGCCTCTTTGATAAAGGTTTTTGGAGGGATTTCGGTCTCTGTCAATGCCTTTTCGAGTTCTTCAAGCGAACTTTCTTTGATGCCGCTAAAGCTTCCGTCAGTAGCAAGTGTTGCGCGGGTGATCTCCTTCTCTTCGTTATCAATGTCATGGATAATGAATGCGCTCTTGCCTAAAAGGATAACCTCGCCATATTTGTTGCCGTGTTTTACCCGGATCTTTACGCGTTCAAGCTCTCGCCCGCGTTTGCGTTGCATGTATTCTACCAGGAATCGGATAAGCTCGCGCGCATTTTTATTGATCTCATACGTTTCGCTCTTGCCGATCTTTCCGGTATCATAATCTTTCTTTGCTTTGATGATGTCTTTGAGGATGCGCAGAAATTTTTCAGGGATCAAGCCTTTATGGATGATTTCTGACTCAAAAATCTTGATCATGTCTGCATCACTTACTTTTTCAACACCCTCAATCCTGAGGATATCACGTACTATTGTTACAATGCTCTCATAGTTATGCTTGATAGTCTCGGTTTCTTTAAGGGCTTCAATCTGCTTGAAGAGTTCGTTGATGCGTCGCAGGTATTTTTTTGATTCCTCGACCAGGGTGTCTATCTCTTTTCCGGTGACGATCTTCTTGTCTCCATGCTCAATATCTTTGCGCACTTTGAGCACTTTTTCCATGATAGTCACATATTCTGGTTCAAGCATCTTTTCTTTCTTGACAAAAACATCAGTCAAGATTTGCGGGGTTTCTTTTGGCGTTGGCGGCGGAAGCCCGTAGAGCATGATTGCTGCCTGCGTGGGGGTGAGTGTTGCCCAGAAGAAGTCTTCTGTTGCAATCTCGGTGAGTTTGTACTGTACCCGTTCAAGGATCTGGTCCCCTGAATGCATAAACATCTCAATGGACTCAGGGCTTGGCTTTACGCGTCCCATCTGGAGGAGCTGTTTCCAGGGCATGAATATCCCACGATCATAGAATGGTACTCCATCGCGCAGGAAAGTGAAGATGACTGGATTTGCCTCCTTGACTGAGTCCCAGAAGTCTGTAAGGATATAGACTTGGATGTTGATCTTGTTTTCAATACCGGTCATTTTCCCTGCATCAACACCCATACCGATGATGATTGCACGCAGTTTATCCTTTAATTCAGCGCGGGTCATCTTCTTGACATCAGTATCATCAATCACAATATAGACATCAATATCCGACTTCGGGGTCGCTCTTCCCTGTACAATGGATCCTGCAAGCACATAGGCGACAATGTATTTCTCAAATTTCTTCAATGCCATGGTCTTATGGACTTCTGCAATACGTATCGCTGCAAGCATACCTTTATCATATAACGGCATGGACATGGCAATCGCCTGCAGATAATCATACTTAGCATCATAGCAGGACTGCCATAATTCTGTGAGGATAAGGGTTTCTACGGCAAGATTCTTGTCAACTTCGCCTGCCATATTTGTAATGATTGCAGAAAGCTTCTCTTTGAGCTCTTCTTTTGACATCTTCTTGCTATCAGAATCATCAACGAGAACCAGAAGATAGATCTTATTCTTGTCTACTGGTTTTTCCTTGCCTTCTTCATCAACCTCTGGTTTTGGCGGGGGGAGAAGCGCAATGCCGAGCACATAATCCTCGAATTTTTCAAGCACTTTCTTCTGGAACTGGTCGAGTTTTACCTTGATTTCTGCAAGCTTCTTTTTTGCATCTTCAGGGATATTTACGGGAATTTCCATACCAAGAGCGCCGTCAACAGGAACTTGGGGAGCAGTATAAGAATCACGGGGTTCTGATTGCGCGCTCGATTTTGATTTTTTTGCCATAAGACCTCACCTGCAGATATGATTGGTTAATATGATTCATGATACAGAAGAAAGATTATTTATAAATCTATTGGTTAAAAAATCGAAAAGTTTATATTGCAGAACACGCAGTAACCATTGGAAAATAACGATTCTATACAGGTGATCATTATGGCAGATAAAGAAGAAAAAAAACCTTGGAAAACAATTGACAATTTTTTTGATGATCTCTATAAACAGCACTCTAAAGATATCGAATCTTCATTCAAGGCGGTTGATGAATTCCAAAAAGAAGAAAACATTAATCACATTCAAAATAATATTTTGCATCCTGCGATGATTGAATTCTACAACACGTTCAAATCAGGGCTTGATAAACAGTTCAAAGGTAAAGATGATACTAAACTACGAGAAAAGGGAAAAGACGGAAAATACTCTGATAAGAAAAAAGAGGTACAGACTGCAGCAATAGGCGGCCTAAAAAAATATTTTGAGAAAACCATGCCGTCAGTGCTTAAAGCTATCGAAGGTCTCAAAGATGAAGGGGAGATATATCACGCACTTGTAAGAACGTATAACGAATACCATGGATTAAATCCTCAAAAGGGCGAAGGATTAGATCAATTGATAGAATCATACATTAAAAAAAAAGATGCTACTGTTGGATCACTTAAAACATTATTATTTAACATACAATCCCAGCATGCAGGTAAAGCAGTACAATACCTTGCAGCAAAGCACAGTAGCCACCATTTTGGAAAATATCGCTCGCACGAAGTGGGAGCGTACGTTAAGGATTTTGCAACTAAAAAAGGTGCTGAGATAACAGATCACGCGGCATTTTTAGATAATGATACTAATGACTATATTGCATTAAGAAATATGATAAAAACAGGAGAAGTTCCTAAAGAAACCCATCTTGAAACACAATATGGCCTTAAGCTCTATGCAGATAAGAAAAAAGAAAGCAAATAATTTCTTCTCTTCTTTTTTATTTTTTTAACAATATTTAAAAATCCCGCCATCCGAAGGAGAGGTAAGTAGAGGTGAATCTATTAATCAAAGGATTGTTTCTTATATCCAGGATGCATTGAACAAGGGGTATGATATTGTTACAGTCCGCACTACGCTGCTCAAGGGGAATGTGAACCCTCAAGAGGTTGATGAGGCGATTGATTATATCTACAAGAGCAATAATCAATCCAGTACTACTCCCGGGCTTGAAGCACAATTGAAAGGATACATCAAGACCCTGCTCTTGCAGGGATATACCCCGCAAACGGTGCGTGACGCACTTGCAAAGCAAGGGTTTGATTCCTCGCTTGTTGAACGCATGATTGAACAGGTGCAACCGCAGAGTCTCACTGTAAAGCACGAAATCCACTTTCCCAATAAGACAGTATTCATTATTGTGCTGATTATTCTTGCTGCAGGCGGTGTAGGATGGTTTTTGCTTCATGCCAACAATACCGGCGGAACATACGCACTGCTTGATGTCAGTATGACTGGACAGGGTTATAAATACAACCCCGGGGATACGCTTACTTTTGATATTGCGCTCAATAATAAGGGTTCAGGCGGCAAATTTGATGCTATACTAACATATCTTGTGGTTGACAATAGCGGGAACACTATAACCAGTAAGACTGAGACTCTTGCAGTGGATTCAATATATCAAGGCGCTAAAAGCCTTGCACTTCCCAAAACAATGCGACCAGGGACATATCATGTCAATGCTATTGCAACGTACGGCGCAAATCAGGAGGCAAAGGGAAGCATAGAGTTTATTATTACAGGCGCAGGTAGTGTGTCAGGAGGAGCACAATCTTCTCAAGTGCAAAATACTGGAGAGGCAGGAACACCAGGGGATAATTCTAATCCTACAGGCGCGCAAACCGCTGGACAAACCCCGACATACACTATTCCAGAAATGAACCGGACGCCAACATTTGGCGAATCATTGCAGAGTGTACGTGTACGCGCAAGAACAGCGCCTGCTGAAGCTGCAATAACCTGCAGATCATTCAACACAGAGGATCAGAAGGATTTATGCTATAGTGCAGTTGCAGAGGAATCTAATACGCACAGTTATTGCGAGAACATCATCAATGCAGGATACCGTGACGGGTGTTACCTCTACTTTACTATTAATGGTGATTTGAGCGTGTGCCCGAAATTCACAGATACCAACATGCAAGCATACTGCAGACAATTGGATCTTGTCAACAAGATGGAAGAAGCATACAAGAACAATCAAAGCGATGAAGTCGCACGCTTAAGCAGCGAGTTCGAGCCAAAAATCTATAATACGAACCCGCAATTACCGGATTATAGTGCAGTATATGGCGAACCATCCACCATTGTTGTAGGATCATAAGAAACAAGCGCGCAAGGAAAGATCGTGTTCTAATGTATTTTCGGGATTAATAATGCGCGATATTGTTCTGTTAGTTGTGGCAACGCTGCAATTTCCTGCATATTGTCAATGCATAGCGGATTTGCAAGCCTGAGCACAGAGAATGTTATGGTCTTTCCTGGAGCAATATCGTTTCTGGTGAATGAGACAGTGTTGTTCTCATCGAATTCTACGCCACCCCAGGGTGCGGGACTTATCTCAATATTTTTTTCAGGAACAGATGTGCATGTCTCTCCAAGTCCTAAAAATCCGCTTTTGTAGCATATCGGTTTACAACCTTTGAGTATGACAAATCCGTTCTGGTCAAGTAATTGGCCAGTGATGGTGTATGATCCCGGTACCAGTTGCAGAGATAATGGATTGGTTGAGGCATTTTTTCCAAAGGCAAGTGTCTGTTCCCAATCAGTATCAAGTGTTGCGCGTTTCTGGCGGGTGAGAGTTATGATTACAGTATCATTCTCGCCAATAGGCACAGGGGTCGTGTTTAATACTGATAGATAATAGGATAATCCCTGTTGTTTGAAGATTGTGCGTTTGAAGACGAATTTGTTTATTGTGGCGTTCACAGTCGTGATCGGGTCAAGGTATACTGCTCCAATATTTTGTGCAGTATTGAGTGCTGTGGAGAGCGGGATCTTTTTCGTAAGGTATCCTGGTTTGTCCAGTTGGAGATAACCATTCATACAGAGAGGTAGTTTTGTGGTGAAATCAGTGAGGTGTGTAGTGGAATTCAATTGCGCGGTTCCTACAAGGCAGCTCATATAACTGCCGCAACCGTAAGAGATGCTTACATCAGTGATTGCGCGCGTTGTTGATGCGTCAAAAATCCTGAGGGATACTCGGCCGCTTAATTGTTGATCAGGGCTGCAGAACATGTTCTGATCTATGCGCGGACGCTGCTTGAATGTATAAGAATTGTTGGCGTTGGATAAATTTGCACCAACAAGGGGATCAGTAAATTCCCGGGTAAATGTCCCTTTTGCTACATATATTGGTCTATTGCTTGCATTGAGCCAATCGCGCAGCTTTATATTCTCTTTGGTTGTTGATTCAAGTGCAAATAGGAATGAATAGTCCTGTCCTTTCTTGTATTCATCATGTATCTCTACAATAATAGGGTAGGAGATGTCATAAAAATATTTGTAGGTATTGTATTGTTGCGGTGGAAGCAGTGAGACTGCTGGCGTCATGTCCTGATTTGGACCGATAAGATCCCCACGTGAAGGCTGGATGCGTAGGTAAATATCGCTTCCAGGATAGATAAAGCTGATTGCAGTGGTATCAAGATTCTTATGGAAGAAATCTAAGCTCATGGAATCGTAGAAATTCTTTTCATACGTGCTCATATTTGTTGTTGGTATAGCCTGATAGTTTCGTGTTCCAAGCACGCGGAATACTGGCATATAAGAGGTAATGAGCTGTTTGTAATGTTCTTTTACCGCAGTCTGCGACCAGTAATATACGCTATAATCACTTGTTGTTGCAAACAATGGTGGGAGCATTGCAGTATCGAGCCCACTATAGGAGTAGAGGAGGTAGGTATTGAGGTTTTCGAGAAATCCGTTGTCAAATTCGCTTGTAGTGATGTTGAGCGCCATAAGATAATATTTCATGAGCGGAACATCATCAATAGTATAATACTTCTCTATTGATGACTTGGCATTATTAAATGTTACATTAATAGGGTATACTGCTTCAAATACCACATCCTGGTCGCGTATGGTTGTGCGCACAAGCATATCTGATGGTGTAGTGATATTGTAGCCGCGCGCAGTAAACGTGGTGAAATTATTTAGGCAGGTATCAATATTTTCGCTGATATAGATGCTGAGTTGCCTTTCCATCTCATCCAGGTAAGGCGTTTGTGACATCATCTGGCAGTTTGCGCAGTTGCCTTGGCTGAACGAATAATACCAGTATGCAACTCCCGAATAAGGATCATCTGGAGAAAGGTATGCGACATCTGAATCATACTGCAGGGATGGACGTTTAATGAATACTCTTCCTGAAAGGTATTCATCATTAGGATCAATATATCCTCCGTGTTGTCCAAGGCTGATCACGCCCTCGTGACCGATAGTTGCGATGCATCCTTCAATATACTGTTGTAGTGGTTTGAGTTCGTTTGATACTTCGCTGCGCTCAGGCGTGGTTGTTTGCGTTGGAGTTTTGGTTTTGAGCACAAAGTAGAGTGTTACTCCTGCAATGATAAGTACAACGATGGCAAGGATTACAAAGATTGTTATCTGGGATTTCTTGTTCAAATCACACCTCTTTTATGTAGCGTACACACAGTACATATAATGTTTTGACCAGATAATCCAGAGGATTATTGCAGGTATAAACAGGATCAGGATAAATGCATGGAGGAATAGTGCAAGGATCGCGCATATAACAAGGAGTACTGCTAAGAGGATGATACTGCAACAGAAGGGGGTTATTCCGTAGTGCAAGTGAAGCACATTGATGAGATACTGCATAACACTCTTTTGGTATGGTTTTTTGTCAGTGATTGTAGCAGTGAACACAAGCATGAGATACGCATAGATTACGGTAAGGACAATAAGAAGGAATGTGAGGAATGGAACGCTGGAAATAGTATAAATCAGTATAAATGCGATAATCCCATAGAGAAGCGTAAGGATTGCCTCGCCAAGTACATATCTCCAGAATGATTGCATTGTCCACGTTGTCTTGCGCATGAGACTGGTGATTTTGCTGTCGAAGAATGCGCTGATGAGTATAATAATAGCAAAGCTGATGATGATAAGAATGATAAGTTCAATAATAAATGCGATAAAAAGTCCGCTATGATTAGTGAACTGCCCTACAAGCAAGTCAGTCATTCCTGTTGCCTTGATGGTTGCAAGGATGTCAAGTACAGGCTGTACATTAAGGAATAATCGCGCAAAAATCGATAATGCCGAAAGAAGGACAAGGAGTAGTGCAATGTATTTTACAAATTCGAGAAGTGCAATTGTTAATACTGACGGTATCTTGACACTGCGTACCAATGCGTTTTTTTGTTGTTTGAGGTAGTTCATCCATTCCCTCCAATCGGTTTTTGGATGATTGGCGCTACCCAAAGGACTGCCTTATTTTTTGTGTCGATGATAAATGCGTAGGTATAATTCTTTTCAGAAGTGAAGGGAGCATACCCGACATCGCCCTGCACACTATCTGCAGAAAGATTATCAGTGTTTGGCAGGATATCTTTTCCTGCAAGAAGTGTATTAAGCGTCGTGTAACTATTCTTTTCTGAAAGTCCTATTGCGTAGCTCAGTACACCATCTTTTGGCTGGACATACCATGAAATCTCGTATAATGTCTCATTTGTGCTGTATGCGGACTTGTATCCATTGATGACTGTTGTTATAGCATACACATTTTCAAGTCCTGGCGATGATGCAAAGCCATAAGGGTCGTAGGGTGATAATTCATCCGTAACGCCCTTGGCGCATGCCTGAATCTCCCAATTATCCAGTGTATAAAACATTCCCTGCTGCTTGCCGCTGCTTCCGGTGTTTCCGAATGGATTATAGGATACTATAGTTGACCACCAGGGGTCGAGCAGGTTCTTGGAATCCCATGTTCCAGTGTGCGGTTGTGATGAAGCTGCAGCAACAAAGCTCATGCTGAGCAGAAATATCATTAGTAATATGAGTTTACCCACTGTAATCCACCCCTTGGCAGTAATCGTGTATGGTTGCCGGATCGTCTGGTCGTGAACTGGTTGTTATTCCCTTCCATTGTGTTGGACTAAAGACCTGTTCGACTTCTCGCCAGCGTAAAAAGAGTCCGGTCATTCCACAGGGCAAGGCGCTCCATGACGCTTCGGGTAGTGTGTGACTAGTGAGTCCGCTGTTATATCCGCTGCACGCAGCGCTATACGCGCTCTGTACTCCAAGGCTTGTTGCAAATGCAAGCCCTGAACGGATCATTCCTGACATGAGCGCGCTCATGAACGGTACATCCTCAAATTTCCACTGCGCACTGTCTATATATAAGCAGGTATCCATCTCATAATCTTTCTCACAGGTAATAGTTGGGATTCCTGCAGAGGACTGCTTTTCAAGGCAGGAAAGATATTTGCAACGAATCTGCTTTTCCTTCTGCTTATTATACAATATCGCAGGGATACATGCAGAATCATAATGCACACTACGATACGGATTGATAATCCAATCATTCGATTCCAATTCTGCATAAAACTTCATATCACGCTGCAACGCTAAATTACTCGCCTCTGCATTGTCAGTAGGATTAAAATTGACTGCAGGGGTTTGCATCGATGGATCAGTAGCCCTGCCAGAGATGAAATCACGCTGATCAGTTGTTGCAGAGGAGACAGGATAGATGACGTTAGAGGTAGGATTATACGCATAATATGCATAAGACCCATCACTCAGTCGTTTCTGCCATAGATTGATGCGAGATTTTGAAGAGTCTATTGGAAGATCGATACTGTCTCCTTGATACATAAAATATTGTCCTGTGTTTGTATCCTGAAAAATCCTAGGCGGGTAACTGTTTAAACTAACACTTTGTTTTGTGGAACGTGTTCCTATAAGTTTAATCCCTGAATTAGACGTTCCAGCGTTATTTGTGGTGGAATCTGCCGTCGATAAGACATAATAAGGATTACTCGAATCATACGTTTGATATTTTACAGATTGTAAATCATAATTATTCATAGGTTGCGGCTCGAATAATAACCGGTAATAGTCAGGTCTGTTGGTTTTAAGTGCATTAATCTGATTGTTAAGTTCGTCAGATATTTTTGGATCATCAGCATAAGGATTACCATTGCCTTTTGCCACTGCTGAAACATATCCCAACACAAGATCATACCCGTTGTTTTTCAGATAATCCCGAGAAGAAGAATATCCCGAGTCTGATACGAATGTTTTGATATTGTTCATTTCTAAGGTAACATAATCCTTTGTGTTTTGCAGAGATTGTGCAGTATTCACAAACAGCACATTTTCAATGCCCTTACCTAATTCAACACGAGTATTGGAGAGTTCTTTACCATTGGTATCAAGCTCCACTTTGTAATATTTTCCATTTTCCCGGTAATAGTTGAACCACTTAGCTCCTTCTTTTCCATTACCGATCCATCCATTCTGTTGAGGTGCACCAGTACCTGTTCCCGCATCGGTTCCTTTTGTTCCAGTCTGAACATCTTTTTTGGTGTTATCTATCGGTGTACTGCTTGATGCGCTGTCGCCCCCCACATTAAGAAGGTCTCCGGTAGAGTCAAATGTAAAGACATCTCCCTTATCAGACTTCCAAACAATATTTCCGTTCTCAAGACTACTTGTGTATTTTGCTCCGTCGCTTGTTACGAATACCCACTGATCATTTTCCTTCACAAATTTACCGACAGGATCGATCCATTCAAATAACGGATCACTATGACTGTTAGGATTATACTCATTCACGTTAACTCCTTGCGTAGCATATGCTGCTGCCCGATTGTCATTAAATAATGTGTCTCGTTGATTGGTGAGATCATTGATTTGTGTTTGTTGCTGCGCAATAAAATCTTTTAAGTTATTATACTCAACAAGAGTACCATACTTTTCTCCATCGTTTGGTGTGGCCTTAAAATCAACTTGTTGGCTCAGTTGAGCAAGTTTATCCTGTGATTGTTTGAGACCGGCAGTCAATCCATCTATCTGTTTTTGCAACATATCGCCCTTAATCTGCAGCTGATCATAAGAATCCAAACTATCAAGAAAATTATCTCCTGCGGATATAATACTCCACTGATTAGTTTTTGGGTCAAGAGTCATTTTTGATCCCTCTCCAGAAGTCCAAACCTCTAAACCATTCTCATCAGCACTACGGGTAAATTTCTGGCCGCTATCCTTGTCGATGATGGTGTGGTCATCAACATACTCAATATTTTTTTTATACTGTTTTGCAAGAGCATCCTGCGCAACTTGTCTCCCATGCGCTGTTACGAGTCCTGCAATGTCTGAGACCATGGTGTAGATTCCGCTTGTTTTGTAGAATTGGCAGGTGTAGACCATACAGGAGAATTTGTAGGCGTATCCTATGGTCGCAGTGGGATCGATTCCTGTCGGCCAGACAAAATGTTGCACCTGACGGTCGATATTATTGAATACGCCGTCGCCAACCGCGAGCCAGAAGACATCACCCCAACCAGGAATATAATCTAGACTTCCGATGGCACCTACAGGACCACTTATCCCGTTGAGTATGATTGCAACAGGATATATCACGACTGATTTTGCGGTTTGAAGCATTGAATTGAATTTTACGACGATCTCTGCAATGTTGCAGAGGTTTCCTAAGATATTGTCGATTGACTTATAGGTACCAATCTGCGAGTCAAGCTTGCGGAGCGATTCTTTTTCCTGATCGATTTTTTTCTGGATGCTATCATTGATGACTCCGAACGGATTATTATAAGGGTTTATGGTTATTATTACTGTCTCGCGCTCTGGCTGCGTATAGACCACACTTCCGCTGCGGATTTTGAGATCAAGGGTACAGTTGACTGTGAATGGTTCCTCAGGCAATTGTATTCCATTTCCTCCGATAAATACTGCCATGACCGGCGGCTTTAAGGTGAGCATATAATGTCCTGTTGCCATCACGTCATAACCATTTGCATCGGTACCATAACAATTGGTGATTGTGTAATCCATGACTTGCGCGCCAATGCTTTTGAGTGTTGCCGAGAGCATGACATACTGTTCAACAGGAATCCTGCTTGCTGTTCTCCGATCGACCGATAAAGTATTTTTTGCAGTTATTTTTGAGACTACATTCGGTGCAGTGTCGCTTTTTGGCTCGCAGATTTCAAGATTGTAGGGGATGCGTAATTGGTTTCCTGCAAGGTCCTGCACAATGAGTCTCGTGCCGGGCACTGTGCGATGTCCAGTGATGAAATCCTTGATGTCAATAGTGCATTGCCAGTGTTCCCCGTCTGTTGTTGCGCATGTTCCTTCTTGGGTGTCATGTGAGGTGAATGCTGAGGTATTCATCCAGATGGTGAGTGCCGGGCTTTGCGTCTCATTGACTGCAACGCTGAGTGTGAGTGTCTCAGAGCTTGTCGGGCATATGGTCGAACTTGAGACATTGCCATCCTTCACAGGTACGCTATCGTCGATATGTACAAGGCGTTCGGCATTAGGGACAGGATTGCCATAATCATCTGTTGAGGGGTATGCGACAAATAATCGCACACTGCTTGCGCCCTGCGGAATGATGAGGGGTGATGTACAGGCCCATGAGGTATTATCGAAATTGCAGAATGTGAATTGTGAGTTTGTTACTCCGCCTGTTGCGTATCCGAGCCGGACATTACTCATGGAATAGTTTGATGTCCCGTCGAATTCTATGGAAAATAGTGTCATGAGTCCTGCAGCTTTTGAGGTGGTGTAGCAGTCTGCAAGATCGCTTGTGCAATGCCTTTCTTTGTCATAAGGACCGATGTAGGTTACTGTTCCGGCAGTATTTTGTATGTCAAACGTTTTGGTGATTGTGCTATTTGCGCTAAAGCCGTACTGGTTTGTTGCAAAGATAGTGATTGATAATGTGGTGTTTGTGATGTGGAGTGGTATTGCCGCAAATTTGCAGTTATAGACTGTGGTACTCGCATTGTCGAGTGTGCATACTGCACTTGCGTGTTGGAGCGGGATGCTGAATGCAGGATTGGTGTTTAATGCCGAGAGGTCTCCCGTGACTGTGAGTGATGAACCTGCAGCAGTTGCATCGTCAATGCGTACAACGACATCAACAGTAGGGTTCCCGTTGTTTGAAAGCGTGGTGACTGGTGTTTGGCCGGTGTAGAGCATGAAATCAGGAGTGATGACTGGCGGTAGAAAGTGTCCGTTGATGCTTTGGTTTGCAGTGCGGATAAGTCCGACGCCGTCAGATGCGTGGATGAATACATTAAGATTATCTTGGGCATAATTATTCAGGGTGATGTTGAGTGTTCCGTTTGCTGTGCAGGTATTGGGGGGAATGTTAAGAGGGAACACATAATCAGTGTCGGCAGTGATGGTGATGCTGCTGATGCCTGAACAATGCGTGGAATCTGTTGGGGACGCAGTGTCAGTGATGGCATAATCAATGAGTAATTGTCCATTTGTTTTGCGTAATTGGAAGAGGTTGATTGTAGGCGGCGCTGAGTCGACAGTGATATGCAGGTTTGTGGTGTTCTGGGTTATGGGATCCTTGAGTGTAAAATCTGTGATATTTGTTCCCGGGTAAGTAAAGCTGCAGAATACGCCTGCAGGCTGCGCAGTTAATAAAGGAGTGCAGGACATATTCAGTTCTTCGCTAGTTTGGAGTATGACTGTCAGATTATTATTGCTCATTGCAGTGATAGTGACGCTCTCTGCTACTGATTTGAATCCAGTACTATTTGATTGCGTTCCAAAAATCCGTGCAGCATCAATGTATGCTGATGCAGTGCCGGCAAGTATGAGCAAAAGTACAAAAGAGTATATCAAGAAATATATGATGCCTAAGGGATATGCGGCTTGTTGCGGCTTTCGGGTTTGTGTGTGCAGTGTAGTGGGCATTATCCTATCCTACGATAGTTGAGTACAGTGATTAATTATCCGAGTCGTGGCAGTACCATCATGTTCTTTCCCTGTTGGTACTCTTGGGGTGTTGGAGCGTTCTCGATCATCTCCCAATTGGTCGGTTGCGGAATTTCAAGGACATATAAAGTGAGGTTTCCTGCAGCATAGACATCGTTTTCGCTAAGGGTGAAGTTGAGTGTTGCCCCGCCGGTCATCCATGCAGTGAAATTTTGGGGAGGAAGGTCCACACTTTTCTTCTGTCCAAGGCATCCTGCAAATGAGTCAATGCCCATGCAAAATGTCCTGGTCTCTTTAGGGATTGCAATCGTTCCAGTATAGAGGAGTGTTGCATCAATAAGATATGTTCCGGGGGCCAGATCAAAATCGTGTGCAGTTTCTGGGATGATTGTCTCTTGGGACAAATTCTCGTTGAGATTGAGTTGTGAGAGCATGTAATCGCGCATTGATGCATTGATAGTGCCATTCGCATAATATCCCTCAATGATTTGCTGCTGCGAATACATGTCTTGTTGCGGTACAGTTATGGTACTGGTGTTTCCGCCGGCAAATGCCATGAATCCCACGAGCGGAACATCAGTCTCGAGCGGGTTTTCCTTGATCTTGTTGAATGTTAAGAGGACTGTATCGTTTTCTGCAAGCGGTGTTGCCTCTGTCCGATATACTGCAAGTCCTGTTCCGCTCCGCCTGATGCGATCAATATTAGTCGGTGTGCGCTTGAGTATTTGGACTGTCTTATTTGCAAGCGGCCATAGTGCGATGGTGAATGATTGATCATCATTTCCATCATTATTATTGTAGGGGAATGCGCTACCAAGATATCCGGGCTTTTCATAGACGATCTCCCCACCCTGCTCGCAGAATGGCATGCGCGCGCTCAGCAGTGCTGCTGCACCATTGTTTTCAAGATGCGTCTGTCCAATCGTATATTGCGGACCGCAGCGATAGTAGATGATGACTCCGTCAAGCGGCGCGCGGGTGTGCTTGTCAATACTGGTGATAGTGATGGTGCGGTTCGGTTTTTGGAGTGCAGAATCAAGCGCAAGCGCCCGTGTACCATTCCCGAATCCGATGATGGTGATATTTCCACTGATGGGAACATTCTGGCGGATATTTGCCTCCATTGCATAACTGAATCGATAGCCTTGTCCATTAAATGCACCAGGATCCTGGACAGTGACAATGACAGGGTAACTCAGATCATATTTGAACCCGTAATCATTGATGAAGAGCCCTGCCATCTTGACAATAAATCCGTCGCCGACATTGATATTTTTCGGTTTGATGACTTCTGAATCGCCAATACGCAGATACACATCTGCATACGGGTATTGGATGTTTGCCTTGAGATCAAAATGTGTAGTGTTGGAAACTTTTACTGCAAGGCTGCGATACATTCCTTCCTCATAAGGGAGGTAGTTAGGGTCTGTTCCTGAAGAGTGGATGGGTTTTGCATTGCCGGCATTCACGATCTGGATGAAATCCATGTAGGGCAAGACATCGTTTTGCAGTTGGGATTGGACGCTTGATCTTACCCAATACTTCTTGTCCGGACTGAATAATTGCATTCCTGAAAGTGGCGGCAATAATTTTTCATCAATACCCGAGTAGAGTGAGATAAGATTGAGTGTCATGGATTCGAGGAAGGTGGTATTCATCTCTGCTTCGTAGATCTCTGTTGCAAAAAGATACATCTCCTTGAATTTGACCGGCTCTTTGACGACAAAATAAGGGATCTTGATGTGGTTTGTGGTGCCGGTTGGCGTGATGTCAAGCGGGTAGGATAATTTTACCGTGACATCTTTCTCATTGACCTGCGTATCTGCAGTTATTGCTCCTGCAGTGATGCTGAACCGATCTTTGAGCGAAGAGAACTGATTGATGCAATCAGTGATATGCGATTCAATATAGCCGTTCAATTGTTCCTCGATAGAATGCGGACCGTTGGATCCAGGGATAACGCATGCAACGCCTGGCGCGCAGAGCGGAGGCTTGCGGGTCTGCAGGCAACCATAGGGTGAATTAGTTGTTTGACAGTCATCCTGCAGATAATACCAGTACGGCATGGTTTGCGGACTCCAGACCAATGCATCAGAAAGGTATGCCGGCGATCGGATGTGCAATCCGCTGATTGTTGCAGGATCAATATATCCGCCATTGTTTCCGAGCTTGATGAGCGCGTCGCGTGAGACTGTTCCAAGACATTGAGTCACAAAGGATTGGACAGGCTGCACTTCCTCGCTCACTTCCAACTGCTCGACCGGCGGGCGAACTTTAAGCGCAGAGGATTGCACATAAAAGTAGAGTGCAGTCACAAAGAGGATGATGATTGCAAGAATAATAAATATGGTTATCTGCCCGCGACGATGCATGCATGCATTTGGAACTGGCGTTTGTTTTTTTTGTTTGACAGGTTTCATGGTGATTATGGTATCGGAATCTGTTTGCGTTACAGTCTATATTTTGTCGTGTATGCTTTGCGGTTTATTCAAGTACTCCGGGTTCGTTATTTGCGCCGGTACGTGTCTGTACATGATATTGATCGACGCCGATCGGCGAGAGCGCAGGGTTTTGTGGCACAACGCCTGCATCCACTGCAGGATTCCCAGTGTTGAAACTATTCTCCCTGATGTCCCTACAATATTCTTTTTTGGCGCCAATGGTCTTCGGCGGGTATTCCTCGTCGAATATGATGCAGATCTTGTTGAACTTATTCACGTTTGCAAACGCCTTCTGGACCTGTTGGACTTCTCCATAGTGCAGTACTGGTTTATTACGCGTGTAGCCTTTTGCGACAACATGGTCTCCACGGAATTCTACAGTGTAGGAGAGTGTGTCTGTCTCGCGGTCAAAAATGATCGGTCCAATATAATAGACTATTGTATAAATGTAATACGTGGAATTTGCCTGCGTGGTGTTTGCGCGCTCCATCTTGATGCGCTCAGCAGCATAGGTGAGTACTGGCTGGCATGCGCCAAGCTGACAGGATATCGCGCTCTCATCACTGCTGGTGCCGCCGGATACTCCGATCACGTCAGGATTGCAGATGCTCTGCTTCCACTGCTCAGTATCCAGATATTTTATTGCACTATCAAACCATTGCATACCCCAATGATCAGTCGTCATGAAATTAAAGACGCCCTTAGCGTAGAGTGCAGTAAAGACTACGCTTGCAACCTGTCCGAATTGTTCTGCATCAGCGATCTGTGTATAACGGTCTGCCTCTGACTGGTAATAGGATTTACGCTCATTTAATTGTGTTTGTAATTGTTTGAGACCGGCTTTATTGATATTAACAGCTCCGTCTTTATATATCAGATTTTGCCATTTGTTGGTGCACTCTTCTTTAGTTGAACAAATATCATTATCCATGAGGTACTGCATGAAACTTGTCGGGGCCGTAACATAGTTTTTAGTAAAATCATTGTTACCGGGGTTTGCTTTTTCTGCGTTATTCACAAGATCATTAATTGCAGAATTAAGATAATCCACGCGTTGGATATTCTGAGTATAGAGCATTTGAAGTCCATAAGGATTAATGGGAGTCGAACTCTGAGAGTCTTTATTATTAATCTGCGTTCGCACGCCCTGTGCCGCATCTAATTGTTCTTGTTGTAGTACAGACAATTCATTCTTGACTCGATTCTTGAAGTTTGTGTCAGTTGCAGGAGGGATAACATCACCATCCGGTAAGTTTAGTAATTGCCTAAATTCATTTACTTCACTTTCAGTAAATTGCAGTCCGGTAAATTGCGGGGATAGAGAATATTTGTTCCATAATGTGTTTAATCTATTATATTTGCTGTTTGCTGCAGCCATATTTTTGTAGTCAAGCTGCGCGTAGTTTGATGGCGGGATATTGAAGTTATTGGAGAGTTGGTCCCATTCACTCTGCTGGATAGTGCAGGCAGCATTGTTTGGATTATTGGGATTGATGCAGTCTGCTTCCTTGCACATGTCAGGCAATGCCTGATACCTAAAGTATTGCGCTTGAGTGCTTCTGCGCGCGCCGTCAATAACATTTGCAATCTGGATCGGGATTTGGCATGCATAGATCTTCCAGGTCGGTGGAAGCTGCCCTTTACCCTGCGCAGCATTCAAGTAAACTGGTGAGTTTCCAAAATTGTCAAAATTATAGTCTGAACAGATGGTCTTTGATGCAAGGGTATTTGCAGCAAGCGGCCCGATATTGTTTGCGACTTCGCGAATATTGTCTGCAAGATTGCGCAGGTATTTGATAGGAAGCATGGGCAGGTCCATGACTTCTCCTACAACAATCATGCAGGTCTGCGTACTCTTGACCTTATCGCAGGTTGAGATGTCTGTTCCACGCAGTGACGTCGTCTTTAAGCAATAAAGATAATTGCATTCTGTCTGGCGCCACTTATTCACGTTATAGATGACTGCAGGCCAGCATTGCTGTTGTAATGCGGCGACAATGCTGTTGCGCGGATTGGAAAGGTTCAGGTTGCGCGTAATGCCTTTGCTGGTGTTTGAGAAATCAAACGCATCCTCAAGTGTGTACATGACCTGGCGTTTTTGCATCTCTCCGGCTACAGAGCAGCTTGCAAGTTCGCACGCTTTCTTGATGAGACTGCCGCACATCGATACATTTGGTGAAAGCATTATGCCCTGATTGCTAGAACTAAAAAGTCCGCTCTTTTGCGCGTTCAAATCAGTGGGTTGTTGTAATTTCTCGTATTGCGTGTAAGAATTTACCGGCGTATCAATCGGATTATAGAAGCATTGACTGATCTTTTCAAAATTGATGAATATTGACATGCCGGTTCCGGTCATGCCTTGTCCGATAGGTATTCCGACTCCGCTGACGATGTTTCCTGCAACTGCAATAGAATTCCCGAGGAATTTTCCTGCATCCAAGAGTGAGTGGAATTGGCAGAGTGTCTGGAGTGTTCCTGCAAGTTTATCAAGGGTTGAAAGGAACGCCAGGTCCTTGACAAAGAAATTATTCTGTTGCGCCTTGATCTTGTCAGCGATTTCCTGTCCAGGATTTGGGAGTGCTGCATTCCGTAGGGTAAACGGTACTTCGATCTGCAGGATCTGCGGATTAGTATAGACAGTGTTTCCCTCTTTTACAACTGCAGAGATATTGCAGACAATCTTGAAATCATTCGTGATCTTATTGATATAAGTTGCATCAAGCGCAGTGTTAAACGTATAATCAATCCTGTTGACTGTTCCGATCTGCGCGTAGGGATCAGCGATCACAATACTCGAGAAGACCTGGTTGGTGTCGCTATAACCGTCGCTTCCTACAATGATGCATTGGGATGGATTGATTGATTGATAGAGGACCTGCGGCTTTACTGAGGGTTTTCTTGCAGTGATGGTATAGGATGCGTGGGCAAAGAAATCGAGTCCATTGCGCATTGCAAGATCGAGCGCGATGCGATTGATTGATTGCGGAACAATACTATTCGGATCAAAGTTGAGCCCAAGGCTGCTGGGCGTCGCGTTATCTTCAGTCGTCAGTACGAGTTTCTTGATGGTTTTCGTCAACATATTTCCTGCAGTATCAGTAAAATTGAATTGTACTACTGCAGTATTTGCCTTGCCGGCGGTTATTGCATTTACTTTCCATGTGCAATTAAACGTATTCATGACTGTCTTGACACATACCCCTGTTTCAGTGCTGTTCTTGATAGTATCAAAATATGCCGTGGCATTGATCTCATCACTGACTGTATCCGTAATGGTTGCAACAACCGTCAGATCGTTTCCGACAACAAGCAGGTTTGCATTCGGTTGATAACTTGATAACCAGGAATCGTTGACAAATACTGGCTTATCATTATCGCAGTAGACAGTTGATGATATTGGCGCGATTGGGTTTCCGCTATCGTCCCTGCTTTCAGGCGCAAGAGAGAGTTGGTACGTATTGCCGCTGGTGCACATAAAGTATGCGCGATCAGTCATGCACATGCCGCCAGTACAGTTCCACGCCTGATACCGCTGATTGTTGATGAGAAACCATACCTGCTTTGCATTGAAATTATTTTTGGTCAGTGTGACTGAGAATCCGTTGATTCCGCTTTTTACAAAGCATTTCTGGTTGGAATCGCAATGATCAGTCTGGATGAGTGATGCCTGCGGAGTCACATTGTCAATAGTCAATGGAGGCGCAAGGGACGCAATCCCTTGGTTTCCTGACGCATCAATTGCAGTGATTGTGATATTTCCTATAGTGTTTGATACACGCAGGGGCTGACCTGCAAGCATACAGGAATATTTCTGCGCAGTATCATTAAATGTGCAGGAGCTTACCGGAACATCGCGTTTCTGGAGCAGATAGGATTGTGCAGGATTATTATTCAGTCCTGAAAGATCGACACTGATTGCTGAAAGATTCGCCTCAGCGACATCAAAGGAGAGATCTACAAGGACAACGACATTTGCCCCGATGGTCTGCAATGGCACTCCATTGACTGATAATGCAATACCACTTATCTGTGGCGGGGTCACGTCAAATGTTGCATTGGATGGAGTTGTGGTCTTGTGATTTCCGACCTTGTCATAGACATCAACAAAGAATTCTTTTGTTCCTGATGATGCGATAGAAAGTATTGCAGTGCCGGTTTGCGTGCATCCTGTTCCTGAAGGCGTGATGGTATTGACGAGATCGCTTCCCCAGTGCACGTCGATATGATCGATCCCTGAACAACGGGCTGCGTCATTATTAAATCCTGTATCTGTTGTCGTGTAGAAGAGTGTGACATTGCCGTTTACTGATTGGAGCGTTGTGGTGGTAGTGCCGATGCTGTTATCAACAGTGATGGTCTTCGTATCGCTCTGCCCGGGCAGCGTGCTATTGACAATGTATGTTGCTGTTGGCGTCGATACACTATCAGTGATCGTGCAGATGCAGTTAGCGTAGGATTGCGCAGGAGTGCACGCACAATTTGCAGGCGCATTATTGATGAAGAGCGTCTCATTGGTTGTTGAGATGTTGAATGTGAGTGTGTCGTTTGTTGCGCGATAATCCTGCACGTTTCCGCTACCGGAAATGCTGCTGATGATGACGAATGCAGAGACGCTGGTCATGCTGATGAGTAGAAATAATAGTGGCAGAAACAACAATAAGAATGCATACCGATAATATGTTTGTCTCACAACTCTGTTCTTCAAACCAACACCCTCACACCCCAATAGGAGTTTATGTACAAACCTTGACGATGCGATTTATAAATATTTCTCTTTTTAGAATTCCAGCGCACGATACATAAAAAGCAGGAATGAAGAACACAAAAAACCTATAAATCAGCGCACTGCGCCGTGCGAGACCTTATCGACACTGATGCCGCCGGAAAGCGACACCAATTCTCGATCATCACAAAAGACCGTCTTATTCTTGACAATGATCTTAGTCTGGAAGAATTCATCGATCTTGATTTTCGGGAGTGATTTGACTGTCTCGAGTAATGATTCGTTCACTTTCTGATCATTCCCACTTTGATAGATGTACTCCCCGATGTTTCCCTGCGGCAGTAAGAGTCCGACAACACCGTGTTCTTCAGCAGCAAGAAGCATGCCATTGCTTTCGACTCCGCGCAGTTTTGCAGGTTCAAGATTTGTGACGACAATGATTTTTTTTCCGAGAAGTTCGTCCTCGCGATAGTAAGGCACAAGTCCTGAGACAATAGTGCGCTTCTCATCGCCAAGATCAATCTCCTCGATGTATAATTTTTCTGCGCTGGAATGTTTTTTTACATTGACGATCTCTGCAATGCGCAATTGAAGTTTATTGAATGGATTTTGGGCAAACACGCTTGACGGCGCTGCAGTTGATGGCACGGGTGCAGCAGTGGATTTTGCTGTTCCAGGATCTGCTATTCCGGTTTTTGCTTCTGTCGCTACTCCGGTCTTTGTTCCTGCAAATCGTTTCCGGAATTCGCTGATTTCCTTGTCCTCAATTTTCTTGAAGAGGAGTGCTGCAGTACCCATAGTGTGTCCTCCTGCAATAGAAAATGTTCCTAAATCATCCCATGAACCTGCATGGTGCTGCAATTGCTGCAGGATGCGTTGCGAGGCCTGTGGCATGTAGGGCGCAATGAGCAGTGCAAGATCTTTCACAAGATTTGCAAGCAGGTATAGGCATGCGGCTTTTCTCTTCTCATCTGGATTCTTCCAGGGCTCATTTTCCTGGAGATATTGGTTTCCGAATTTTCCGACCTGCATGATCTCGCGCAGCGCCTCCTTGATATTGATCTCGTCAAGTAATTGGGTGATCCGGTGTTCTTTCGATCGGACTTCTTCCCAGAATGTCTTGTCGTTTTCATCCAATACGCCATGCGGAACTTTTGAATCATAGAACCGGTTAAGGAATGTGATGGTCCGATTGACCAGGTTTCCGATGTTTGCAACGATCTCAGCGTTATTTTTTTTCTGGAAGTCATCCCAGGAGAATTCAGTATCAGTCTTCTCGGGCCTATTGACCATAAGGTAATACCTGAAGACATCAGGGCTGATTCCGGTCGCTATGGCGTCGTCGCCAAATACGCCGACGCTGCGGCTCTTGGAGAATTGCCCCTGTTCATAATTGAGGAATTCATTGACTGAGATGTCAGTCATGAGCGTATAATCATCCTTGGTTCCGATGAGAAATGATGGGAAGAGTATGGTGTGGAATGGGATGTTGTCCTTGCCCATGAATTGGACGAGTCGCGTATGTTCTGGATTGAACCAGTAATCCTTCCAGTCCTTCTTATTTTCCTTAGTGATTCCGATGTATCCGATTGGCGCGTCAAACCAGGAGTAGAATACTTTATCCTCAAATCCTTGCAATGGAACACTGATGCCCCATTTTAGGTCTCGCGTGATGCAGCGCTGCCGCAATCCTTCCTTGAGCCATGCATGGGTCATTGTCCGCGCATTGTCAGACCAATTCTTGTCGACACGCATAATCCAATCACGGAGTGCGGGTTCAAGCTTTGGCAGGTCAATGAATAAGTGCGTCGTCTTTTTGATGACTGGAGTGTTCTTGCAGATCTTGCATTTCGGATTGACCAGTTCATGTGCGTTGAGCAGTGTTCCGCATTGCTCGCATTGGTCCCCGCGGGCATGCTCATAATTGCATTTAGGGCAGGTCCCTTCCACATAGCGGTCTGCAAGGAATCGCGCGTCCTTCTCACAGTATAATTGTTCAAGAGTATCCTTAGCGATATAGCCGTTCTTATGTAATTTGTTGAAGATATCGATGGTGACTTCAGCATTGTCCTTGCTGCTGGTCCTGCCGTAGCAGTCGAAATCACACTTGAACCAATCATAGATCTCTTTGTGGATCTTTGCGTATTTGTCACAAAGTTCCTTTGGTGTGAGTCCTTCTTCAAGAGCCTTTGTTTCTGAAGTCGTTCCATGCTCGTCTGTACCGAGGACTGAGATCACGTTTGCTTTCTTTAGCCGAAGAAATCGCGTATAGACATCTGCGCTGATGACGCAGACAAGATTGCCCAAGTGCGGAACATTGTTTACATACGGAAGCGCAGATGTGACAATGATCTTCTTACCAGTCGCAGTGTGCGTTGTCATGTCCTAATGGATGAGATGGGAGTTTATAAATATTTAGAAAATCAATGGTTAATCACTTATTCTTTCTTTTTTTGAGACCAATAGAATTAACAGATTCTTTCATATGATTAAATTTGGTCTCTGCACGTATTCCATAAATCAATAATAGTACTGAGAATGTAATCATTCCATAAGCCATGCCTGTCTTTAGAGGGTCAGTAAGATCTGTTACTAATAAAACAAGACCAGAAACCAACAAGCCATATCCAACACTTTTCGAGAAATCCACAGAAAATCTCCACATATCATACACATTAGTCTGTATGTCTGGAGCCATGGACCATTTAACTAAAAAGAACATCGCTACAATAAAAAAAACTACAACCATAAACGGACTTAATTGAACAAAAATATTTTTCGTGTCATGAATAATAGATTTTAACAAAAATATACCAACAGTTAAAACCATAAAAACCCAAAACAAAATATTATAAATAAAAGATTTTCGCATTGTTTTATTCGTCATCATCCATGTCTTCAGCGTCTTCGCCTTTCTTTGATTTTTTCTTGATGACTTTCATCTTCTTGGTGATGTCGATGTTTTCCTTGCATTTTTCGCACTGGAATCGCAGAGTCTTTACGCCCATGACTGATTTGCGCTTGAACGGCATCTGCACTTGTCCCTTGAATTGGCATTTCGGGCAGGTATAGTCGATATTTGCCGTAAGTTTTTCCTCATAGGATGTTTTTTCCTCAGTATAATTGCATGCAGGGCAGACATATTCTTTTGCGCGGATCTGGATTTTTCCTTCAGGTCCTTTGGGCTTTCCCATGAATGCTTTCTTGCATTTAGGGCATTTTTCCCGAAAGACCCAGCAGCGCGCAAATCCAGTATAATTTTCCCCGATTGCGCGATTCGTGAAATAGATGCATTCATCCATTGATTGTGGTTCGACTAATTTTACCATGCATTACACCTCGTTAAATAGTAGTTATTATCCTCCTCTGATAAATCCGACAATGCCCTGCTGGATGAAATCCACTGCAAGGGCTGCAAGGAGGAGCCCCAGCACCTTTGAGAGTATCTCGATGATTTCTGAGCCGAGCCATTTATGCACATGATGCGCAAATTTGAGGATAAAGAATGATACGATAATCACTGCAAGGGCTGCAAGTCCGGGAACAATATACCCATAATTTTTTGAGAGGATGATAATAGTCGTGAGTGCTCCGGGTCCTGAGAGGAGTGGTGTTCCGATAAGGATTGCCGCAGATTTCGTGTGCTCGGCCTTACTTGCATAATCAATTGCAAGAACAGTTGTTACGCCCATGATCAGAAGGATTATTCCGCCGGCTATCATGAATCCGTTGAAGCTGATTCCCAGCATGTTCAGCAGGTATAATCCTGAGAAGAGAAAGATGACAAGAAGCCCTGCGGCAACAAGGATAGCAGTCCAGATGGACTTGTTAGATTCTTTTGCAGTCATGTTCTTTGAGATTGTGATGAAATAGACTGCGCTCACAAAGGGATCAATGATGATGAATAATGTGATGAATGATTTGATGAATTCAGACCAGAGCATGCGCCTCACCTACTAATCGGAACTTTCGGTTACAATAATATGATAATGTGCGGAATTTTTAAATGTAATCCTTTTCACTTCAATGCTGACGGCATTTTGCATGACCTTGATATAATTAGGGCAGTCCACTGTGTCAAGATTATTCTGCGCGCAGTATGCGTGGATTGCTGCTTTTTCATCCGGCGTTGAATATGCGATGGTGACATTAATGCCGATCGCGTGCGGGTGAAGTATATTGTACGCTGAAAGGTCGTGCATGATTTTTGCGCGCGTCTTCTGGTAGGCTTCGCGTTTTTCTGCAAGTGTTGCAATCGCTGCTGCAAGTGCAGTATAATAATTTGGCATGCGCGAAATAGTGATAGGTGAATGGGTCAGTTCAGGAATGGGTTCTGTTGTTGCAAGAAATCCGCCAAATCCAGTTGCAAGAGGCTTATCATAGCGGGTGCTGCAGACAATGTAGTCGCCGATTGCAGCGTCCGGTGTTCCAATACATGCGCATGCATCATTGATAAAAAAAGCGCCTGCTTTTTTACAGAGTGCAAAAATTTCTTCAAGCGGCTCGCGCACAAAGTATCCTCCATATGCATTGATGAGAACAATATCTTTTGCGCGGATAATGCCGGAAAGTTGCGCAGGGTCGATCAGTGAATCAGTTGTTGCGATAGGGATGATCTCAAGCCCATGTTTTAAGGGAAGTTTCTGGTAGGAGAACCAACCGCCAGAATCCGGGATGAGTACACGCAAAGCGCCGTGATTTTTGAAATAGCCAAGAAGATAATTGATTGCCGCATCGCAGCGGTCAAAAAAATAGACTGCATCTTTGCCGGTCAATTCCTGCACTGCACTGCGCGCTCCTGATTCATCCATGATAATGCAAATAATTTCTTATTAATAAAGTTATGCAATACATTTATAAACAATCTGAAACTTTTATGCAACACGCAGGGGTAGCAAAGCCTGGTCAAATGCGCAGGACTTAAGCGACACGAAACGTGATACTTGAGCGATTGTGCTCCGAGAAATCCTGTCACTTAGTGTGTTCGAGGGTTCGAATCCCTTCCCCTGCAAATTTTTACAAAAAATTTGATAAAAAGTGAGGGTTCAACATCGTTGAAGCCCTCATGCCAGAGGAAGGTTCCCGAACGAAAGCGAGGAAACCTTCCCCTGCAGTTTTTTACATAATCACAAACAATATAAATCATTCCTATACCCACTTTAGTATTGCCTCTGTAGCATAGTAGCCATTGCGGCTGCCTAGTAATGCAGCAATGCATCAGAAAGCAGCAGGTCGAGGGTGCAATTCCCTCCAGAGGCTTTCTCACCAGAACATAAAAGAACATCGCAGAACTACTTCTCGATTAAACCGCAATCTTTATATTAACGCATACCGAGAGGAAGTTATGGCTGAATCAAAACCGTTCTTGGGTAAATTTGCGCTTGTGACCGGGGCGAGCCGGGGTATTGGCAAAGCAGTAGCACTTGAACTTGCAAAAAAAGGCGCGACAGTTATTGTCCATTACCACACGCATTCTTCAGATGCAACTTGCAAAGAGATTACAAAACATAGCAGCAAGTCATATGCGATAAAAGCAAATCTTGCAAGCGAGCAGGAACGCCGTAATCTAAAAAAATCTGTGAAGAAGATAACAGGCCGCGTCGATATTCTGGTGAATAATGCAGGAATTTTTGATGAGACAGACGGGGCTGATACATCAGCTGAGACGCTCAATAATCTTTTTGCGCTCCATGCGGTTGCAGTAGCAAGAATATGCGCATTGTTTAAGCCGATACTTTCAAAAGATGCGTCCATCATCAATATTTCCTCTATTCACGGGATCATAGCAAGGCCACACGCCATGGCATATAGCGCAAGTAAAGCCGCAACACATGCTATAACACAGAGTTTGGCGCAAGCATACGCGCCTATCAGGGTGAACACTGTGTCTCCAGGCCCTGTGGAAACAGATATGTGGGGCAATGATCAAAGATTGATACGTGCTGTTTCTAAAGATATTCTATTGAAAAGATTCGGAAAACCAGAAGAGGTCGCAAAAGTCGTTGCGTTTTTGGCTTCGTCGGATGCAAGCTATATGACTGGCGCGAATATTGTTGTTGACGGTGGAACTCTTCTGAGATAACAGTGATTCAAAACATTTAAATACAACCATTCGTTAGTAGAGAACATGGAGGATCATACGAATAATCATCGTAAATTCATCATCCTGATGATTGTTTTGCTTATTGTCTTTGCGATCATTTTTCTTCTTGCATTTGCAGGTCTGCAGACCAAGCGTGCGCTTTTTGGCATCGAAGGGCTGCCTGTGGAATTTGAGAATTGGCTTATCATGATCCTCTCGCTTGGGTCCATTATCAAAATCGTCTGGGAATTATTCAATTATAAGAAACAGTAGATTTTTATATGAGCAGTTCTTGCTAAAGCGTATGTTCACGTCCTATAAACAGGTCATTCTGGTCAGAAAAGATTTGAAGCTTCCTGCAGGAAAACTTGCAGCGCAGGTTGCGCACGCCTCTGTTGAGGCAGTTCATCGCTCAGATAAAGACATGGTTAAGAAATGGCGCGCAGAGGGCATGAAAAAAGTCGTACTCAAAGTAAATGATCTCAAGGGATTACAAGAACATAATCAACGCGCAAAAGATTTAGGCATAATCACTGCACTTATTACTGATGCAGGATTAACCTGCGTTCCACCAGGCACAACCACCTGTCTCGCTATTGGTCCTGCAAAAGAAGAGGATATCGACGAGATTACCGGCAATTTATCCATGCTCTAAATGTCGGAAATGCTCCATTTTTTCTGGAAATAGTGTGTTAAGTTATATACAATCTAATTACTATAATTCAGGGCAACAATATTTAAATAGTTCGGTATCTATAGTAATGGTATATTGGAGGGTGATAGTAAAAGTAATATTAGTAAACTAGCCTTACGGCTATGTGACTACAAGATTCGACAAGAACTCTGCTACTCCAGAAAAGGGAACATGGAGTTCAAAAATAAAACCAATCATAACACTATTCTCTTAGACTACACCATCTACATCCTTATCAGTATCACTCTGCTTGCTTCAATGTTTTTCATGTTCAAACTATAGATCGAGGTCCAAAAAGGAATGAAACAGACATACGGAGGTGAATGTATGATTAAGGATTTTTGGACAGAAGACGATCTTGAGGACTTGGAGATAGATGATAATTGATGAAACACAGAAAAGAATTTATCACCAAAGAGTATAGTATCGTCTGCTGGAGTTAAAACATAAATTTAAATAGTGTTCTAGATACATGTATCCATGGGGGTTTACGCATGTATAATGAAGAAATAGATGAAAAAGATGAATGGCTCTTTGATGAAGTCACCGGTTCAAAGCGCAAGCCGGCAATGAACGTTCTGAACAAGCAAAAATTGTCCAAGTATGAATTGGACGAATTATTCAGCGAAGAATAAATCTGACAAATTCTAAATCTAAACAAGAGATCATTCCTGAAATGACTAATCAATAGACTTGATAGATCAAAACAATAAACCGCAAATTTTAAATACTCTCCTCTTATCTTCCCAGAAGGGTGTACCATGACTGATGAAAAAGAAACAAAGGCATTAAAAGATGTCGAGACGCGACTAGAAAAAGAAAGCCATCTCATCGCTGAGCGCATCAAGAAACTGAATGAACTCAAAGACCAGAATATCAATCCCTACCCTTATCATTTCAACCAAACGCATCACTCTGCAGCACTCAAGGAAAAATACGCACACTTGAAACCAGAAGAGAGCAGTGAAGACACCGCGCACGTCGCAGGACGCATTGTGGCGCTCCGGCGCATGGGCAAGGTCACATTCATGCATCTTGCAGACAATGACGGCAGAATACAAGTCTATGCACAAGGGGATGAACTTGCAAACTATACTGAACTCAAACTCTATGATATGGGCGACTATATCGGCGTTGCCGGAAAGATATTCAAGACAAAAACCGGCGAAGTGACTGTACGCGCCCAGACCATCGAACTGCTCTCCAAGAGCATCAGGCCGCTTCCGGAAAAATATCACGGCATCCAGGATACTGAAATAAAATACCGCCAGCGGTATCTTGATCTCATCATGGACGAGGAAAGCAAGAAACGATTCATCCTGCGCGCAAAGATCATCAAGGCAATCAAGGAATTTCTTGACAGCAAGGGATTCATGGAAGTAGAGACCCCTATCATCCAGCCAATCTATGGCGGGGCTGCAGCAAAACCATTCACAACACACATCAACGACCTTGACATGAAGGCATACCTACGCATCTCACTTGAACTCTATCTCAAACGGCTCATCGCCGGAGGGTATGAGAAAGTCTATGAGATCGGAAAAGTCTTTCGCAACGAGAGCATCGACACCAGCCACAATCCGGAATTCACACTCATGGAATCCTACTGGGCATACGCCGATTACAATGACGTCATGGAACTCGTCGAGGATTGTTACACCTTTGTCGCGCAAAAAGTCCTCAGGACAACAACCATTATCTATCAGGGCAAGACTATTGAACTCAAGAAACCCTGGAAACGCATGACTATGAAAGCAGCATTGCAGGAACTTGCAGGGCTTGACGTCAATAATATGAATGAAAAAGCCATCAAAGAATTACTCGACCAGCACAAGATCGAGTATCGTGATGATATGAACAAGGGCCTGCTCATTAACCAGCTGTTCAAGATTGTCGAGGAACAACTTATCCAGCCGGTATTCATCATTGATCATCCAAAGGAAACGACCCCGCTCTGCAAATTGCACCGGCAGCATCCGGATCTTATCGAGCGATTCGAACCCTACATCAATGGCTGGGAAATCGGCAACGCGTATTCTGAACTCAATGATCCGATAAGGCAACGTTATCTTCTTGAAGAGCAGGCAAGGCTCCTGCGCGCAGGAACAGATGCAGAAGCAAACCCGATGGATGAGGATTTCTGCAAGTGCGTCGAGCACGGTCTTCCGCCCATGGGCGGTCTTGGTCTCGGGATTGATCGCATGGTCATGCTCATGACTGATGCGCCCTCAATCCGCGATGTCCTCTTCTTCCCAACCATGAAACCGGATGGACAGTAGAAGGAGATAGTATGAAAATTATCGCTATTGGTGGTGGCCACATCGGAGAAACAATAGGAGGAAAAAGATATCCTCCAGATTCTGCAACTATCTACAAAGAAATTGTTGCGATAAGTAATAAAAAACATCCCACAATACTTTTCGTCTCTACTGCAAGTACAGATTCTGAAGGGTATTGCAAGATTATTTCTCAGTATTTCAAGAAATTCGGGTGCGCTACAACAACACTGAAACTCATAACAGAAAAGCCTTCCATTGCCAAAATAAAAGAGAGAATCAGCAAGGCAGATATCATCTATGTCGGGGGAGGAAATACATTAAAGATGATGAATGTGTGGAGAGCGTATGGTTTTGATAAACTAATTATCGATGCAGGAAAAAAAGGAAAAATACTCTCCGGGATAAGCGCAGGAGCTATTTGTTGGTTCAGACAAGGAAGTTCTGATTCCAGAAAATTTACCAATAAGAATGCGGCGCTCATCAAAGTCAGAGGATTAAACCTCTATGATCTACTCTATTGCCCCCATTATGATGCAGAAGCAGATCGTCGGCCGCAACTCAAAAAAATGATGAAAAAAACACGTGGCGTCGCAATCGCGTGCGAGAACTGCTGTGCACTGGAAATTATTAATAACACCTATCGAATCATTACTCCCAAAAAGAATGCCAATGCGTATAAGTGTTACTGGAATAAAGGCAAGTACTACGAGGAAAAAATCTCTAAAACAAAAATTTACAACCCGCTGCAAGATCTACTATGCAAATAAAAAAAACAGCGACTTCGAGAGTGACCCGCATCATTCTTGTCCGGCACGGCGAAACTATCGAGAACAAAAAGAAGATTGTGCAGGGACAGATCCATGGACAATTGAGCAGGCTTGGCAAAACGCAAGCAAAACTCGTCGGCAAGCGATTACAAAAAACAAAAATCGATATCATCTATGTCAGCGATTTGGGACGCGCCCGCGACACTGCCAAGGAAATCATCCAGCATCACAAGAATGTCCCGGTACAATATGACGCGCGGATCCGCGAGCGGAGTTTTGGCATATTTGAGGGAAAGAACAGGGATATCATCATCGCTGCAAGAAAAAAAGCAGAAAAGAATTATGAGACATTCACGCCCAAAAATGGCGAGTCATTTGCGCAACTCAACAAACGGGTCAAATCATTCTATCATTGGCTACTAACGCATGAGCAGGGAAAAACAGTTTTGCTGGTCTCACATGGCGGGTTCATCACTGCATTGCTCCTGCAATTGACCAATTCTCCGAACAGCGAATTCAAAACATACCATCCGAAAAATACTGCAATCACCATCATTGAAGTCAATGGAAAAAAGAGCCGCATCCATACGCTTAACTGCACCAAACATCTGAGAAGTAAAGCAAAGGGTTAAGTTTAAATAGGTCAAATAATTCTTAGGATCATGACTGAATGCCTTTTGCCATTTGAAAAACGGGAGCGTGAATTCTCGACAAAAAGGAATGCAGAGACTTCTCCAAAATTTGGCAAACGACCAGAAGAGCGCAGTATGCAGGAGATGCTCGAGTATGCAATCATCAATATTGATAAGCCTGCAGGACCGACCAGTCATCAGATCTCTGGATATGTTCGCGATATTGTGCATGCAGAAAAAGCAGGGCATTCAGGAACGCTCGATCCGGGTGTTACCGGCGTTCTGCCCATTGGCATCAACAAGGCAACGCGGATCATGCAATGGCTCCTCACTGCAGGAAAAGAATATGTCTGCCTCATGCATATCCATGAGGAATTGCCGCGCGACAAGATCATCTACAAGATGAAGGAGTTTACCGGACTCTTAAAGCAATTGCCGCCAGTCAAGAGCGCAGTCAAGCGGCAGGTCCGCGAACGAAATGTCTATTACGTCGATGTCATCGATATTGACGGCAAGGATGTCTTGTTCCGCATCGGGTGCCAGGCAGGAACATATATTCGCAAATGGGTCCATGATTTCGGACTTATCCTCGGCACCAATGCGCACATGGTCGAACTCCGACGGACAAAGGCCGGCCCTTTCAGCGAGGAGAATCTTGTCGACATGCTCGCACTTACTGACGCGTATCATTATTATGAGAACGACAAGAATGAAGAGCCCCTGCGCAAAATACTTATCACTCCTGAACGTGCAGTCGCGCACCTGAAAAAAATCTATGTCATGGATACTACGGTAAATAGTCTCTGCCATGGCGCAATGCTCAAGATACCGGGGCTTGTCAAATACGAAAAAAGCATCCAGGAGGGCGATATTGTTGCCGTATGCACACTCAAAGAGGAACTTGTTCTTATCGGGACTGCAGTCATGAATGCCGAAGCCATTGCAGCGCAGGAAAAAGGCATTGTCGTCAGAACAAACCAGGTATTTATGGACCCGGACGTGTACCCGCGGGTTGAAAAAAGCGAATGAAACCGCAGATCCGAATCATCAATGCAGATATCACCACACTTTCCGTTGAAGCTATTGTAAACGCTGCCAACCCTACACTTTACGGTGGCGGGGGAGTTGACGGCGCTATACACGACGCCGCAGGACCAAATCTTCTCCACGCATGCAAGAATATACGCAAATCACAATACCCTCAAGGACTCCCGACCGGACAGGCAGTAATCACCCCAGGGTTTAATCTTTCTGCAAAACATATCATTCACACTGTCGGACCAGTATATCATAAGGACGATCTCGCACTTCTTGCAGACTGCTATCGCAATAGTCTAAAACTTGCTGAAGATCATAATTGCAAGAGTATTGCGTTCCCGTCAATCTCTACCGGCGCATATGGCGTCCCGATTACACAAGCTGTAAAGATCGTCAAGAAAGTTATTGATTCATTTGAATCGCAGCATATCAAAGAAATTATTCTGGTGCTCCATACTGTTAATGATCTGGAGATATATCTGCAGACGTTTAAAGATGGATAAGGTAGCAATACCCAAATATTTAAATAAGACTTCTTCACGAACAAGAGACATGAAAGAAATCTTTGATGCATTACCCACCTGCAATCTTCAGGACGAGGAGGCAAAAGAATGCATCCTGCTTGACACCTGCTTTTTTATCCACACATTTGAGCATCAAAAAGAGCATCAATTGCGTGAACTCATGGAAAAGTACGCGGTTGCAATGACCTCGTTTAATGTCGAGGAATTCCTCCTCAAAGAGCATGTCGTCGATGAGCGTGTCCGCGAGTATGCGCGAAAATTCCTGAAGAAAAATGCATTGCAAATCATTACAGTCCCGGTCAGTCCGGGAAATTACCTGCAGGAAAAATCATTCGTGCATGCCATTGATCCTGAACTGCTCAGTGCCATCCCTGACGCGTCAGATGCGGTCCTTATCGCCGCAGGCATCAAGACTAATGGAACGATTCTGACCAAGGATAAGCATCATCTCTTCACGACCAAGCTCGAGAATTTTCTCCAGAAATATTCCATTGCAGTGCATAAAGAGTACCACGATGTCCTGCAGTGAGCCAAGCGATAGCTTTATAAATAGCCCATAATTTCTGTACACATAGGTGGATTTTTATGACGACACGTATGGATGGATTCCGGAAACGGACAAGACAAAAGTTCAGCAAGAACATTTCAGCTAAAGGAAAAGTCAGTATTCGAAAATATCTGCAACAATTTTCCGTAGGCGACAAGGTAAACCTGACTGTAGAGCCTGGATACCAGAAAGGAATGTATCGGCCAAAATATATGGGAAAGACAGGAAAGGTTGTTGCAGTGAAAGGAACCTGCTACGAAGTTGAGATTACAGATTTTAGTAAGACAAAAAAACTTATTGTCCATCCTGTTCATTTAACAAAATCCAAGTGAGTAACTATGCCAACCATCAAGACACTTGAGGAAAAGCCGCTTGCAATGGCGGATCTGAAAGAAGAATTGAAAGAGATTAAGAAACGTGATGAGGAGCTTAGCTTTCGCGCTGCAAAAGTAGCAGAACAACTCGACACTGTAAAGGTTGTCAAACCGAAGGAAGCTGAAGAGTTGTTTAGCGCAATAGAAAAGCTCAATGTCCCGCGCCTCAAGGAGATGCATATCTACAAGATCATTGATTTAATGCCGTCTGACATGACGCAATTAAAGAACATCATCCAGGGATTCTCGCTTACTATTACTGCAGAGAATCTCAATAAGATTCTTGAAACCGTGCAGGAATACCTGCCAAAGAAAAAATAAAACCGCTACGGGGGTTCTTAACAAAAACTTTATATACTCACCTTATCTATAATCATCACTGGGGGCCTTATGGACAATCAACCGGACAATCATAAAGAGGAACGAACAAAAGAAGAGTATGCAATAGTCCTCGATTTCTTGCCGAATGGATACCTGAATGATCCGCGCCCCATGTTCAAGAAGACCCCGATAGTCCAGGCAATCGGCAATAAGCATTTCACACTCCTCGAATTAGTCCCAAAAAAAGAGATATTTGTCCAACCTTCTGATATCGTCTATATCGGCGAGAAAGAGCGGGACAAGATCCATCATATTAATGGGCGATTGCCATTGAATAAACTGACGCCAACAGCAAAATCAGAGATTGAGCCGATCGTCAAAAAGATTGTGCACGAGAATCAAGCGCGATTTGTGGAGTTCTTCAATAAGGCGCAGCCACTCAGTACACGCATGCATTCATTGGAATTGCTCCCGGGTCTTGGAAAAAAACATATGTGGGAGATTCTTGAGGAACGCCGTGGCGAACCATTCAAGGATTTTGATGATCTCAAGAACCGTGTAAAGCTCATGCCTGATCCTGAAAAAATCATCATCAAGCGCATCCTTAAGGAACTTGAGAAAGAGGAAAAGTATTATATCTTCTTAGAATAGAACGATACGACATGATGTAGATTACAAAGAAAATGAGCTCCCCGCCCTAAATGGCGAGGTATCTAGTTCGCGAACGAACTGATGTTCGTTTGCGTGTAATAGTTCCAATGGTTGTTGCTTTCAGCAATATAGTGCTGAATGGTATCGGCAGTTACGTTTCCGACGCTGCGGTAAAATTTTCCTGAACTCCAGAAGTGTCCTTTGCGAAAATTTATATATCTGCGTAGGCTAGGATGTTTTTTGAAGAGCTGATATGCGCTTCCGCCCTTAAAAATCTGCAAAGCTTTGCAGACGGGTATTGTCGCTGGAATACCAACAAACAAGTGGATGTGATCATCCATTACTTTCAATTCAAATATTTCAAATCTCCATCGCTCGGCGATGGAACGCAAGATTGCATAGCAATCTTGTCTCAAGTTTTCCAATCCAAAGATGGGAAAAGCATATTTTGGCTTCCACACAAAGTGAAAACAATTTTGCCCGACAGAATGCCTATTGTTGGTTAAGCCTTTCATTTTCGTTGCCTCCGTGCAACGAAAAATATAGCTCACGCTAAGTTGATGCAAATTTGGGTGCGTGTGCCAAAAATTCGGTGCACGCATTATTTATAATCAAACTAAAAGAAAAAGTTAACGAAGAATACAACCCGATTTAAAAGTCGAGGTATTCTTTGTTTGTAATAAAGAAAATCTCTTTTAATTGTTTCGTCCATGATTGGCGCGAACTGAAGGTCTTGCCTTTTCAGCACCAAGACCCTTGTTTGCAAGGCCACGGCCTTTTCTTCCTGCAGATGTGAGTCCACGCTGCGTTCGTCCCTTGGTGGTTATCGTGTGATAGACTGAATCCGCCATGACTGCCGGGTGCGCGCGGTCAAGAAGGATGACTTCATACCACACGTAGATTGCATCTGTTCCTACAAGGTAACTATTGAGTGCCTCGCAGTTCTTGAATCGCTCATTAGCGCGCTCTTCAGCGATCTGCTGATAATTCTTGGAAAGATTCTTTTTCTGGTAATTATGCGCAGTCCTGCGTCCTGCACGGATTGATGGTCTCTTTCTGCCGCCACGTTCCACACGCTGCCTGACAAGAATAACGCCTTGCTTTGCGCGGTAACCTAATGATCGCGCCCGGTCGATACGTGTCGGTCGGTCAATGCGTACTGTAGAATCCTGATCGCGCCACTCTGCCATGCGTGCGCGCTGCATTGCAACAAATTCAGGAGATTGCTCCTGCCAAGTATGTTTTACCTGTTTATATAATCCCATTTTAGCCTCCGTTATTCTCTTATACAACCACCTTCAGGCAAGCCATTGCCCACACGGGTGATATATACTGGGAGAAAACATCTCTTTATAAATGTTATCGCAAAGAATTCCCAGTTTCACAAATTATTTAAATCAATTCCTGTTTTGCATGATTGGTGATTGATTATGGCAGAAACAGATGCACAGCCCGAAAATTCTGAAGACAAGGTTACCGCGCAATTAAATCTCGGGGGAAATATTGAACTTGTAGGATTCAAACAGGTCAGTCTCTCTGACGTGGTTGTTGTCAAGAAAGTCGTCGGGCATTATACCCGAAAAATACAGGAGAACGCACCGAATTTCCAGAAGGTGACGATTATTCTCAAGGAAATCCATAAGATTGATAATAATGCAAAGCACGAGATTCATGTCAAAGTAGAGGATGGCGGGCTCCATTATGCCTCAGAGGTTGTTGACAAGAATCTTTTTGTCGCGCTTGATTCTGCATTGAAGAAAGTGCTTGCAGAAGTCACGCACCACAACAAGAGATAAATATTTTTATTTATTTTCAATGTTCTTATTTTTTTAGTGTTTTTCTTTCCTGCAGCAAATTATTGATACAGGTAGTGATGAACCTGTAGAAGAAGTAAATTCAGAAAAAGTAAAGTATAACAAAAAGAGAGAATAAAAAAATTATTTCTTTTTAGAAGGAGCTTTCTTTGGCATCTCATGCGGATGGGCATGTTCAGCGTCATGCTTGTGTTCATGTTCCTTTGCAGGTCCATGATCATGCTCATGATGCTCTTTTTTTACGTCGCTTGATGTGCTCTTTGCTTTTGTGTCTTCTGCGTTCTCGGAAGTGTCGGTCTTCTTCTCTTTCTTTTCTGCAGATTTTCCTTTGAGCGCATCAAGCTTCTCTTCAACTTTTGATTTCTCTTCCTTGGCCTCTTTTTTCTTATGATCATACTTGAAGCCGTAGAGTTCTGCCTTGACTGTCCCATCATCTTCCTTGATAACAGTGATCTTAATCCGTGCAGGAGGATTTCTGATGCCGTGTTCCCATAACTTCTTGTTCAGGTTCTTGCCGATAAATATCTTCTTGGTTTCCGGCTGCTTGAGATGCTGTGATAAGAATGCGACGAGTGTTGCCCCTGCCTTCTTTGTCTTCTTGTATTTTGCAGTCTCGTGGAATCCTTTCCGCAATGGAACTGTGTAAACGCGTTCAATAACCATTTTAACCTCATGCCTTTAATTTTGTTCTGCGCCAGGATCGTTTCTTTGCAGTATGCCGTCCAGGATGAACCTTTCGTGATGCACCGTATTTTTTTGGAACAGTCCAGAATGGTGCCCAGCGTGTCTGCCTGCCTGCCTTAGCAAGCCGCGCTTTTCTATTAGGATGTTTTGCAGTAGCCATATTAATCAGCCTTCTTTGCACTCTGAGTGTATCCTGCCTTAGCAAGTAATGACTGGCCTTTTGCAGTGATGATGCGTCCTTTGTGCACTCCCTTCTCTGCCTTTACCGTAAGTCCGGCCTTGTCCAGTTCCTGAAGCGCTTTTCTGATGATATTTCCAGAACCTTTATAGAATTTTTCTGGCTTGACGCCGCGGTTCTTTCGTCCACCATACTTTGCACGTAATTTTGCAGTTCCGATAGGACCTTTCAATGCGATAGTGCGCAGGATTGATGCCGCACGAGTATAGAACCAATCCTTGTCTGCAGGCGGCCGCTCCTTGTGGGTTCCGGTCTTTACAAACGGTGTCCATTCTGGTTGCTTGATGAGTTTTTTCAACTCTTGAGCAGCGTTGTCAATAACTGTTTTTGCATCAGTATCATACATTCCCATGTTCGTACTCCTTACGCGCCTCTTTTGCAACTCAAGGCGTAGTAAGATTACCTCGAAACTTATAGGAGGAAAAAGGGACTATTTATAAATATGATGGTTTGCAAGGGCTGCTGCAAAAAGCAGTCTGACCGAAATTATACACGCAATAACGATAGCGATGTGTCAATGATCATACCCTTGTTCGACACCCTTGTGCGGCATGAGCGATGTGCAAGCGCCCATAAACTTTATAATAGTAATATTATTCTTTTGTCTATGCAACTGACTGCAGAAATCAAGAGTAAGTATGCGCAAGAAATCCTGGAATTGTACAAACAGTACTTGAATGAAAACCCAAAAAATCATGTGTTCTTTGGAATCATTGAAAACGAAGTGTTGCAAGCCGTGGCATCGATTCGCGTATATCATGGGCATTGGTATTTTCGCGGCTGTGTCGTAAAACCGGAATTTCGTGGCAGAGGTCTGCAACGGGAATTGATTCGTGAGAGAATCCAATACCTGCAAGAGAGGGATAAGAAAGAAGTCAGGATCTCTATCAGTCCGAAAAATACTCATTCTATAGCTAAATGTGGTGCAGGAAGGGTTTGTGTTCGAAAAAACAAGAGAATTGAACAATAAAACAGTGAGTGTATTCTATCAGCATATATAATCCATACATTTATAAAAAAAATTCTTTTACGCTTCAGTGTGACTGATGAATTGCCGTTTGAGGAGTATGAAGAGAGTGATGGTGCAGAAAGGCCGAAGACTGCTGAAGAGATCCAACTTGAACAGGTCGAAGAGCTCCTCTTTCCGCATCAGGAGATTCGCGAGATCCAGGATACGCTTATCAGAAAAATTGATGAGTGCATCCAGAACAAAAAGCATCTGGTTGCGCACGCGCCGACTGGCCTTGGCAAGACTGCTGCAGCGCTCAGTCCTGCGCTCACGCACGCAATCAAGAAAAAGAATCTTGTCATCCTCTTTCTGACCAGCCGTCATACCCAGCACCGGATCGTGATCGAGACATTAAGCAAGATCAATGCAAAGTTCAATCTGAATATCAAGTCTGTTTCGATTATAGGAAAGAAACATTTGTGCCTGCAACCGAGTGTGGATACATTCCAGAGCAAGGATTTTGCCGAATACTGCAGGTTGCTCAAGGAAGACAATAAGTGTGAGTTCTATACTAATCTCAAGTCAAAAGATAAATTGAGTCCTGAAACCCTCCTTGCGCTCGCGCACATCAACACCCGATTTCATGGTGTTGCAACAACTGAGAGCGTTATGGATGAGTCCCGTGAACGCAGGATCTGTCCGTATGAGGTGAGCCTGCTTCTTGCAAAGGACGCAAAAGTCATTATCACGGATTATCAGTATGTGTTCAATAAGGATATTCGTGAAGGGTTTTTGAAAAAGATCAACAAGGAGATGAGTGATGTCATCCTTATTGTTGATGAGGCGCATAATCTTCCGAATAGGGTCAAGGATTTGAGTTCAGAATATCTCTCAAACATCACCATCAAGCGCGCGATTGCTGAAGCAAAAAAGCATAAGTATGATCAGATTGTCAATACGCTTGAAGAGATTAATGCAATCCTTGAGGAATATGCGCGGACATTGAATCCTGAGCTTGCGACAAGGCATCAGCGTAATTCGCTTGCGACAAAGAGCGTCACGGGCAATGCGAGTCTTGCAGCATTCAGCAGCGCAAACAATCTGGATAAGAAGGAGTACACGAATGATTTGATTGCAAGCGAAAGATATATTTCGCAGGAAGATTTCACTGAACGTATTACGCGCATAAAGCCATATGATGCGCTGGTCTCTGAACTGGAGTTTATTGGCAATGCAGTGCGCGAGGAACAGCATGCATCGTATATTGGTACTGTCGCAGCATTTCTTGAGGCATGGCAGGGACCTGATGAGGGATTCACCCGGATTTTGAGCACAAAAAGATTCAAAGAGGCAAGTATGATCACTTTGGGTTATCGCTGTCTTGATCCGGGTATTGTGACTGCGCCAGTCATGAGAGATAGTTATTCGACTATTCTGATGTCCGGGACACTTACCCCGACTGCAATGTATCGGGAGCTTATGGGGATTGAAGCTGAAGAGTTGACATTAAAGAGCCCGTTTCCTGAAGAGAACCGGTTGAATATTATTATCCCGAAGACTTCGACAAAGTATGAGGCGCGCAGTCCTGAACAGTATAAGGCAATAGCTGACGTGCTCTGTGATGCAAGCAAGGTTATTCCTGGTTGTATTGCAGTGTATTTTCCGAGTTATTATCTTCTGAATGAGGTTGCAGCGTTTTTTGAGACCAAAACTACAAAGTCAGTGTTTATTGAGCAGCCTGATATGACTCAAGCTGAAAAGCAGGAATTTCTGGAACGGTTCAAGACGTATAAGAGTACTGGCGCTGTTCTTCTTGCAGTGACGAGTGGGAATTTTGCTGAGGGTATTGATATGCCGGGCGTTCTTAAGGGCGTTATTATTGTAGGGCTTCCTTTGCAGAGGCCTGATCTTGAGACAAAATCACTTATTGAATATTATGACAAGAAATTTGGGAAGGGTTGGGATTATGGGTATTTATTCCCGGCATTCACGAAGACTATCCAGGCTGCGGGAAGATGCATCAGAAGTGAGAAGGATAAGGGCGTTATCATATTTCTTGATGAGCGGTATTCCTGGAATAATTATTATCGCTGTTTTCCGATGAGTTGGCGTTTGCGGATTAGCCTGTTATATCCTGCACTCATCAATACGTTCTTTGCGCAGGAAACATCCCACGCATAAGCCGCGAGGAAAATTCAGTATACAAATAAGTATACTGGTGAGTAAATTAGTATATTAATGACGCTATTACGAGCACAATTAGTAAACCAGTATACAAAAACGTAACATTTATATATTAGTTAGTTTTACTATGAGTTATGACAATCCTCTACGATCAATATAATCTTCCTGAGAACATCTTCGAGATCATCTTTGCAACAGAACAACAGGTCGTTGTCGCAAAACTTCTCATTGAAGAGATGAAGCAGCATGGCGGGGAAATCGGAAAGACCGAGATGAGTGTTTTTGCAACAGCATTGCATGAAGGAAAACTGATTGATGAAGAGACCAACCAATTCGGCCAGAAGAAAAAAGTCACACTCTCGTATAACAAAAGGCAGTTTTATGATCGCATCCTCACTCCGATGAAGAGCATGGGGCTTATTGACTATGACATGTACAAGAAGACCTATAAGGTTTCAGACAAGTTCAATAAGAACATGATGAAGATCGGCATGCTCTGGCTTTATGAGATGCGAAAACCCGCACAGGCACATACGCTCAGTATAAAAAAATAAGAGGTCACTAACTCACGTTTAAAGTAAACACTCGCTTCCTGCTTGCATTTCTAAATTCTACCCACTCACCCCACAAACAACCCCGGTAGGAAGCGTTAGTGTTTCTTTATTTCCATTTTCGTATACTAGAATTCAAAAAAATACATTAATATGGTGTAACAATGGATGATTATATTGGAATGATAAACGAGGGAATCCCGATTGCTGCGCCCGAGATCATTGATGCAGAGCATCCCTGGATGCCGACTGATCGTGTTGCAGGCGCATTCAGGCTCTCTATTGAGCACAATATCCCAGTCACTGAAATCATGTTCGGCAGGACAAACACACAAGGGTATCAATGATAAACAATATAAAGCATGAGTGATTATCTTCAGGTATGGCAAACAAAAAATTACGATTTGACGAATTCGATGCTTCTGAATCAAAACTTTTTGCATTTATCGGAGTATTTCTTCTGATTATTGGCTTTTTCCTCGTGTATGGCCTACGCCGCCGGGATAAATATGCAATGTTCTACGCAAAACAAGGCATTGTACTATTTGTTTTGGCGCTCATTGCAGCGATTGCAACAGCAATCCTGGGATGGATCCCGATTGTTGGCGCAATTATCGGCGCAGTATGCTGGATTGTCTTTCTTGCATTCTGGCTCTTAGGGCTTGTCTACAGCCTCTCAAACAAAGAGCAATGGCTGCCGCTTATCGGAAAATATGCAAAGATGATTACTGTATAACTGCGCAGAAAATTGCAATAATTATTTTTTGCATGCCTTGACAAATCCGTCAAATAATGGCGCAGGTTTCAGAAGCGATGACTTGAATTCTGGATGCGCCTGTGTCGCAACAAAGAATTTGTGATTTGACAGTTCAATAAATTCTACAAGCGATCCATCAGGGCTCATGCCTGAAAAGATGAGTCCTTTTTCTTGCAATACTGCATGATACGCAGGATTGACTTCATAGCGATGACGATGACGCTCAAACACTATCGCAGCGCCGTATAATTGGTGGACCAGTGTTGCAGGCTTCAAATGCGCAGGATACGCGCCAAGCCGCATAGTCCCGCCCTTTGCATGGATTGCCTTTTGTTCAGGCAGAATATCGATGACAGGATTTGTGGTGTGATCATTGATCTCAGAACTATTCGCATCATGCAAACCGCAGACATTGCGCGCAAACTCGATGACTGCCATCTGCAATCCATAGCATAACCCTAAGAAAGGGATATTGTGCTCGCGGCAATACTGGATTGCCTTCATTTTTCCCTCAACACCCGTTCCCCCGAATCCGCCCGGGATAACAATCCCATCAAAGGATGAAAGAAGCGCAGTCATATTAGCGCCAGGCTCTTCCAATTGCTTGGAGTCCATCCAGGTGAGGTGCAGTTTAAGGCAGTATTTTGCGCAGGCATGCTTTAATGCCTCATTGACTGAAAGATAGGAATCTGCGAGCTGATATTCGCCGATATTGAAATATTTTCCAATCATTGCAATACGCACTGACCCTTCAGGATGCGTGATACAGTCAACAGTATGCGACCAGTCTGCAAGTGAAGCACCATTCTTATGCTCCAGATGCAATGATTCAAGAATTTTCTCTCCCAATCCTTCTTTTTGCAGATCAAGTGGCACTACATAGACAGTGTTTGCAGTGCCTTTGCCGATAACATCAGGCATTGAGATGATGTGGGATGATTTGATGTTCGAGTATTCAGCGATCTTTTTCTTGCGTACTTCATCAAGGGCATTTTTTCCGCGGCAGAGAACAAAATCCGGCTGGATACCATTCTCGCGCAGCAACTTGATGGATAGTTGTGTCGGCTTTGTCTTCATCTCATCAATATGGCTTGGGATCGGCAGGTAGGTCACAAGGATATAACAGATGTTTTCCTTGCCGATCAGTGTCTCAAGATTGCGCAATGCAAAAAGAAATGCCGTATTCTCGAAATCGCCCACAGTCCCGCCAATCTCTACGAGCGCGATATCATAATCCCTGCTCGATTCAAGGATGCGATTTTTGATCTCGTCAGTGATGTGCGGGATGAATTGGACTGTGTGACCCAAGAATTCTCCCCGACGCTCTTTTTCAATCACTGCCCGGTATACTTGCCCGGTCGTGATATTATTTTTTTTAGGGATCGACTCGCCCAGAAACCGCTCATAGGTCCCCAGGTCCTGATCAGTCTCACCGCCATCGTCAGTAACCCAGACCTCGCCATGCTCTGTCGGGCGCATGGTGCCGGCATCACAATTGATGTAGGGATCGATCTTTATTGCAGTAACACGATACCCATATTCCTTCATGATCCGTCCAATGGACGCAGTGGCAACTCCCTTGCCGACTCCAGAAATAACCCCGCCTGCCACGACAATGAACTTTGTCATGGAATAATTCACGCAACAAAGATATATAAAAATATTTTGATTAAGCATACACTCCGCATAAAATAAAAAGCAAATTTATAAACTGACTAAAACTTTTGAAAAACATGGGCGGGTAGTTCAATCCGGCAGAACGTCCCGTTGGCTATACTCTCAATACTGAAATCGGGAAGGCTCCGGGTTCAAATCCCGGCTCGTCCATTATGCCTATTGGGTCAGATTGCAGGGACAGTGGCGTTGTGGTCCACTTTACTGTGACACCTTCCTCTTTGTTTGTCGACTATAAAGTGACGAGATTGTATTGCATTTTCACCACTCCTTTTATAAATCATGCGAGCTATAAGAGGAGTATGAGGACTATTTTAACTAATAATTCTGGGCAACAAGAAGTTGACCCCTACAATACTCGCGGACATTACGAAATTTGGTTAAAGAGCATTACCAAAGATGGCGGTATTGATTATTATACATGTAAAAATATTTCTAGAGAAGGAAGCGAATGTATTACAAAATATATTCTTGATTTGTACTATGGAAGAAATTTAGCCAGAGGAACACGAAAGGGTCGCCGAAGTTATAATCATTTAGTTAATACTCGTACACGATTACAAAAAATAGTAAACTACCGCGGGCTGAAGCCCGCGGCGTTCAGGCGTAGGCGAGCAGCGTTTGTTGAGGCATTCGCGTATGATTTTCCCAGTGCTTCTTCTGACTCTCTGCGACGTATATCCTTACGGTTTCAGCGGTGACGACTCCAACAGTACGATAGAAGTATCCCGCAGTCCAGAATTTGTCACCCCAGAGTTTGTCCTCGAACAAGTAAGCGTAGTCACGACGGAGGGCGCGGCTAATCGCGCCCTTAAATCGCTGCGCGAGATCAGCAATTCCCCATCGCTTCCAGTTCGTGATGAACAAATGGGCATGGTCAGGACCATAGTCAAGGGCTGCAAGAGTCACGTCGAGCTTACGCGCCTGTTCAATGAACAGGCTCGTCACGATATCGCGCAAAATACGCGACTCAAACACGCCACGCCGATAGGCAGGCGTGAACTGCAAGTGCAGGTTCGATTCACCCACAGTGTGGGCACTGGCCAGTAAGACGTTCGCACTCATGTTAGCCACCTCAGAAAGTTTTTTATTCTTAGCCAACATAGCTCCCGCTATGTTGATCTTTGGTTTCGAGCCGGCAACGGCTCGAAATCCAAGGTTTCTGAGTAAAAGGTATAGAAAAAGATGACGATACTATCCGCGTTTCAGCACGCTTTTCATCTCCGGACTGAAGCCCGGCAAGGGTTCAAGCGTGGAAACGCGCCCTAAAAAAATTCGCAGAAAACTACTAAAACTATTTCTTACTAACTTTATTCATACCGTCAACAACCAATTTAATTAATATAACAACAAGTCCAACCATAAATAGGAAATAAATTCTATATAATCCCTCAAGAGCGAAGTAAATTAAAATGAATATACTTGCAAATACGCCAGTCCAATAACCAATCTTAAAAGATTGCCGATACATTGCATATTTCTGTCTCCAATCAAAAAACCACCAAATAACAAATAAAATAATAGCAGCGCCCAATATCGGAAGAATATAATGCCAACATAAAGACCAATCAGTAGGAATTAAATTTTTAGAAACATCAAAAGACAAAGGAGCAATAATTCCTGACAAAATACTTGCACAAATATTGTTTACTATTTCCCGAGTCAGAGTCATAACTGCCTAATTGTTCGCGCGATATAAATAGTTTATGTTTAATGGTCCAAAAGCGCAAACCAACACCAAATAATAAAACGATATCGGAATAAAGCCAATAAATGCGTAATTTAATCTAGCCAAATGTTTCTCTAAGGAGATGCATACTTCCGGGCACTATTTAGGCTAGATTTTTATTTATGCCTCGTCGTAAAGTGCGTGAATATTGGCTAGATTCAGGCTATAGGTCGACCATATAATAACGGGCAACATTTAGGGTCTTAAAACGGCAGAAAACGCAGAATTCTGCAAGATAAGGCGAAAAACTGGCTCTTGGCGACGAGCGTATGGACGAGTAAAATCCGCCAGGTTTACGGGAGGCGGTAGGACATACTTCCGGGCAAAAAACACGCCAGATTTTTCCAGAACTCATCGACGATGACCTATGGAATTGTCCGCCGGATTCTCGCCAGACTCGCCACCGGCGATGAAGAAAAATATGAAAATATTATTAAGCGGGCATAAAATTAATAAATACTATCGAAATAAGAAAAATATGGTTTTCAAACACCCACACCGGTACGGACTTATGTTAATGGTCTCTAAAAAAAATTATGCTCATTTAGAAAAATACAAAGCAGAATTAGATCCATACATAAAATTTTATATGAAACCAGATTTTTTTGATGATATAGCGCCACAACACATTTCTATATGTTATTTTAGCTATCCAGAAAAATATCCTGAAGAAATTGCTTCAAAATTGGTCCCAAAAATTAACACAGTTATAAAAAAACACCTGCCACTAAAAATTAAAATAAAAGGCCTAATGGGTGGTTGGGAGATTGGACTGGGCGCACCCGCAATACTGTGGAATATCATTTCATTCGATAACATTAATACAGTGCACCACGAGATAATAGCTGCACTTAAGAACGACATAGAACATTTTAATGATCCGGAAACCGACTTTACACCACATATAGGTATAGCGTTAGGAAAAGCGGAAGATACAACAATTCTTAAAGAAATTATTGAGAAATCAAAAAACGATCCAATAATTGAATTGACAATAGATCGTGTATATATCTTTTATCCGAATGGACCTAAACAGATATTCTAACAGTATGAACATATTTTTGTTCAAAATAAACAATTTCAGAAATATTTCTCTTCTGGAGTTCAGTTATAATTAACGGAATATTCTTTCCAATAGTCGCAGGTTCGTGAGCGTCAGAACCTAAAGTTAATTTTACGTCAAGATTATTCGCTAACGTAATTAAATCAAAGTTAGGATATGATTCGCCTAAATGATGATTTTTTTTACTGTCTGTTAAAGGATCGTACATGTCTTTAGTAAGTCCAGAACAGTTTATTTCATAACCAACGTTATGTTTTTTACAAAGCTGTAATATTTCTAAAAAAGAATCTATTACTTGAGTGGGTTTTATCCCCGCTCTCAAAATAATATCAGGATGAGCTAATGCCGTATACATATTTGATGTTATAGCATTTTTTAAATAAGTAAAATAAGTATTAACCACTACAGGATTTTTGAATTGCTCAAAATCCCAAACACTAATTTTATCTTCATTAACATCAATAAAGTGTACTGATCCATATACGAAATCTAATTCATTTGATAAAATGATATTTTTTATAAATTCTTCATGCAAGGGAGAATAATCCATTTCCAGTCCTGCCAAAATTTTTATATAAGAGGAATATTTTGAACGCATAATATTGATTTCTAATAAATATTCTTTTGTTTCTTCAATATTCATTCGATTTTCACAATCAAATGGCAATGGTCCATGTTCAGAAAATCCGATTATTTCTAAATTCTTATCGATAGCACTAAGTATGACTTCTTCTATATCGCCTATACCGTGATGCGATCGTTTGGTGTGTATATGACAGTCAATCATTTTAACCCCTTGATTGTCTTTAAAAATAATTCAGGATATTTTTCAGATATTACTCGCACAACCCAATAAGGATTATTTATTTTCTCAATATCTCTGGCGATAATTTTATGAGTATTCAATTTAGAAATAATTTCTTTGAATGATCGATTATATAGTTTATTTATAATTTCATTATGTTCGACTTCTTGTAGTAATTTATTAATAGATAATTCATCAAAAAAAATATTTCCTACGGATTTGTATTCTATTCCATAAAAGAAAATATCGCCAGTATTTTTTATAGTGATATCCAATCCTTTTTTTTGTTCGGAAATATGCCCCATTGTAAAAGGAACACCATTTTTATTTTCCAACAAGTTGATATAGTCTAACATAGGAAACAAGTGTTTATTGAAGGCACCATTATTGTTTACTATGTTCTTATAATGTATGATTATTTCTTTATCATGCATATGTACCGCATCAACCAATGGAGACCGTTCTTCAATTAGTGGGCTATTATCTATAGTTGAAAGTATTTTATAGATATGAGTTCGTGTAGCGTTTTTATATTCCAATAGCCCTCTAACTGCAATACTAACTTTGTTTGAATTAGAATTTAGATGATATTTAAAAAAATCTACATAGTTACGCATATCTATTTGAGAAATATGAAATGGATCGATACTTAATCGAATAGAATAGTAATCATTTTTATCCAAGGATTTTTGTTCCAGGGTACTGAGATAATCTTGAATTGCTACATCCCACCCGCCATTAGTAATAATTTGAAAAGAATTATTGCCTGTTGATAGATCCAAAATTTCATTTATGCAATCAAAGTTTTTCGAGGGCTCTCCTTCTCCGCTAAGAACTACTAACCCCGTATCATCGTGATTAATGATATTTGAAACATTTTTTCTCGAATAATCATTCAATTTTAAATGAAGCGGTACATCCGTATGCTTATCTTTGTACATGCAGATCTTACAAGTTAAATTACATTCATCAGTTACATCAAAATATACTAAATGATTAGTTAATTTATTGTCCATTGGCCATGACCTGTATTAATTTTTGTGCATCTTTTCTCATTAAAAAATCAAAAGGGATATAAATTTTATTTTCGTCTATTTTCGATATTCGTCCCAAGAAAAAAACATATTTATCTAAACGCACATCTGAAATAGTTTCGATTACAGATTTTGTTTCTTGCGGCAATTTATTAACATTCCACTCGGATCCAAGAGATATCTGTTGAATATTATTTAACAAGTTGCTAAATTCAGACATATAACTATGGCGAATATTTGCATAAATAGAATAACCAGTCTGTTTATTGGGCAATATATTGATCTGTACAGGCTTATCTTTGTCTAATCCTGCTTGTAAAAAATAGACCAACAACCGATAATTATCTGTAGATATATTTTGAGTAAAATTAAATTTTTTTTCGTGAGAGTCTATAAATCGTTCAATACTTGAATGATGGTTTTTTGCCGCAAGGATAATATTATTAAACGTGTTTGGAGTTGTATACTTAAAACTTTTAATTAGACCGTCATAAATATAATCATGCGGTGTATCGAATAAAGTATAAAATTCAGAAGGAAATTCCACTGTTTGAAACATAGTAGAAGAGTTTTCAGCAATAGAAGTAAAATTACTTAACTTTTTAATCACCGCATCATAATTTCCGACATGAGTTATAGCCATCTCTGCTGCGGGACCAACAACACCATATACTTCTGATCCTGCGATATTAAATCGTTTTAAAAAACTTTTTAGTTGTTTTATTTCAAATAATTGTTGTTTTGAAAATTGAAAATATGTGCTGTCATCCATATCCCATTTCCATTTATCTTTAACGACATCACAGATCGTAAAATCAAAATTAATAGTGTTATGCACACCGGAAATTCTATGACCTGCAAAATAAATTTCATTAAAATGTGAAGTAATCCGTTTATAAAAATCAATACTAAAGAGTTGACATCCCTCGAACAAATTACTAGTATAAGCAATTTTTGTTATTAAGTCACTATTGGCTTCTAAAATAAGATCAATGTCCCATTTAGAAATAGCTGGCGGTAAGGAAGTTCCTCGAGCTAATGAACCGGTTCTTTTGATAGTAACATCTTCAGAATATTCTTTTTTAAAAAAAGTCTTTAATCTGCCAACTAATTCATTACTGGTATTATCAATAAAAGTTTGTTCGTTTTTGTTTAATTCAAAAAGAGTATTTGACATCTTATAATTTAAATGATCTTACAAAATTTTCCATCTTTTTTTGTTCTCGCATGAGTATATCATTAGGAATATTTGACACATTAACGGTCAACTCATATGCATCTTTAAATGAAATTTTTGAAAGTATTTGGTCTATTGAAGGAAGCGAATCTTTATTCCTATTATATAGTTCTGAACCAGGGTAAGGTGTTGCAAAATATATTGCTCCAAAATTGTTGAATCCTCTCTCAAAAAATTCTTTCTCATTAGATTTTTGTAAAGTTTTACCGTATTGTATTAATCGCTGAAAGAACCGGTAGTTATCTTCAATATTCATCATAGTTTCATTATCATATCCGATGATAATATTCGGAACAGGATAAATTCCTGCTTCAACACTTAATTTGAATGCATTAAAATTATCATCTAACGTCATTTTTTTATTCATCCTCAGTAAAGTATTTTCGCTACCGGAATCAAAGCCATAATAAATATAGTCACATCCTGCACTTTTAATCTCTTTTAAAATTTCTGCATCCACCGATGTTGATCTTGCAGCGATTCCCCACCTAATATTACGATTCAATTTTTTTAATTCTTCGCTTAGTGCATAAACTAATTTTTTATTGGTTAAAAAAGATTCATCCATAAAGCTTATAAAATCAATATGGTATTTTCCAATAAGTTCAGTTATTTCTCCAATGACATTATCTGTTGAACGATATCGTATTACTTTTCTTCCAAGAGTGTTAGAACAAAAATCGCAGTGATAAGGGCAACCTCTCGAGGTTAACACATTCCCTCGTCGAGATGCACTTTGAACATTCGGAGATAAAGGAAACGATTTATTCTCAAAATATCTTTCTAAATTAAGTAAGTCAATATCAGGATAAGGGATATCATCTAGTGTTTTGATAAACTCTTCATTAGGATTTCGTTTTATTCCTTGATCTGTCCGATAGGCAATACCCTTAACAGAATCAAGACTCCCAGTTAGATTTTTCATAAAAGATAGTACACTTTTTTCTGCTTCTCCAATAAATAATACATCTAATTCAGGAACTAATTCTAGTAACGCAATATCTGCAGAACTCGCCAATCCTCCTCCAGAACCAACAATTGCAGCAGGATTTGCTTTTTTGATGGTTTTAATAGCATTTTTTTGATATTCATAAGTTGTTACAAGCCCAGACAAACCTATAAACGAATAATTAGATTCAGCAACTACTGAATACAGTTCAGCGGTTGTTTGAAAATTTCCATCAAAATAATCTACAGAATATCCATTATTACGCAAAATCGAACTAATAATTCCTATACCATAAGGATAATGCCGTGGTGGCTCCGACTGCCTATTGGGAGAATTAATGAGCAGTACTTTATTCATCAATAACACCTCTGATAAATGGATCTAATTGTGTAAATAGTGCTTCTGTTGAAGCATCATTTATCACCCAATGATCTACGTGTTCAGATAAGAGTTTTCCTAATCCCAAGCTATAATCTGCGCATAATTTTTTATAAAAATCTATAGGAGAAAGACACTCGTTATCTCGTTTTCTGCTATTATACCTATTAAGACACAATTCATCTGCTGAGTATATCCCTATAGTTTTTACTGATCCAATTTGTTTAATACAATCCAATTCTTGAACTGTTCTGAATCCAGATATAACCGCATCAATATCTTTATGTAATGATTTTGATATTTCCTTTGCTACATAATCCATGCCTAATTTTAACAATAACGCTTCACTATTTACAATTCCAGTACGTGTTTTTGCGTTGTTAATAAAACTGCTAGCCTCATACCCTATAAACCCATTTGCTTCAAAGTATTCTCGAGCAGTAGTCTTGCCGCTTGCCGATTTTCCAATTAGCACATAGATCATTTTGTTTCAATTCGCATTCCGAAATTATTCGGTTTAGTTATATAAATAAATGAATATTCAATGTCACTATTTTTTTCTAATCTCAATGCAATGTCTTCCAGATTATCCCCAAAGGCATACACTGCCGGGCCTATACTACTCATACCTATCCCTTCAGCGCCTAAGCGATGCAATTTTTTTATAGTATCAACTACGCTGCTACCGTAGATAGTTATTTCATTTTTTTTCCAGACACGGTCTTGCAGTGAGTTTATTCCTTTACAAAAGGTATATCTGTCACCTTCACAAATCGCGGGAAGTATTTGTGATAATGTAATTCTTGCACTTTTTTCTACATCTGTTCGGGGAACAGGACATATTTTTTGAAAAAATTCAATCTCTTTTTGACCGTACATATGTACAGTTTTTGGGAGAGCAACTAACACATTCCAATCAGGCATAGCATATCTTGCAAGAATTGGTGCAAGCGTAACAGTTTTAGCAGCAGACGAAGGGATAAATTCTTTTTTGTATTTAGTTGAATGTCCTCCTTCCAAAATGAATCCCCCTTTATCAATAAGGTTTATTCCTAATCCAGATGTTCCACCCCTTTTTACTTGTTGAGCAATCTGACACATATCTAAATTTAAATCATACAATTTTCCAAATGCATAGATAACTGATAAAAGTGTTGCTGTTTTTGAACCAAATCCTGAATGTTCAGGAATAGTATCAATAAGAGTTATTTCAACACCATTTGTTTTATACTGATGCGCAATCTCAGTTAAAACAGTGAGTAATTTCGAAGATAGTTCCGAATTCACATAATCTTTATTAATAATGCTAAACTGATCATTCTTTTTAATCTCGAATTCCAATTTAGGGTTATCGATAGAAAAACCCATACCACCATCTACCCGTCCAAGGTTTCCATTCATATCATATAAATTTATAGCTATACGTGATGGTACTGTACAGTGTAATGTTGTCATTTTTTACCTGTTGCAGCATATTCGCTATCAAGGATAATACATATATAATATCCCGATCCACTAATAACATTTGCTGAATGTAGAGTATCTTTAGGTATCCAAATGTTGCTTGGGGATTTTATCAAATATTCTTCATTCTCAAAACAAATCTTATACTCAACATTACCAAGTAAAATATTTATTTCAGGGACTGTATGTTTATGTAAGTTAACATACTCTTGAGGAATTGTATTTACAGCAGAAATAACATGAATCGCTGCATGAACAGGAAAATTCTCAGATATGTATCTATCAATACACAAGGTATTGCTATGAAAAGGAACGCCATCTAGCGGCGCATTTTTTAGAGCATAAATATATTTCGAATAATCTTTTTTCTCAGGAACATTATCCATAGTACCACTACTTAATAGATAAGCTCAAGGATTTATTAACTTTTCGTTAGATTTTCGTAAAAATTCCGGATAGAATCTTTAAAAGATGTATTACATTCTCCGAGTTTCTTTTTTATTTTTTGTGAGCTTTATTGATTATATGGAATCTTACAAAATTTTAATTGACGTCGAGAAGTTTAAAGAAATATTAATTTACAGTTGGCATTTATTACCGCTGGAAAAACAGCAAGAACTCATAAATATCGGAGTACACCCGCAAAGGACCGTCCCTAAATTCTGACCTACGAGAACTCACACACGGCTCGTCCATGATGCCTATTGGGCCAGATTGCAGGGACAGTGGCTCTGTGGTCCACTTTGCTATGGCACTTCGTTCTTTGTTTGTCGACTATAACATGTTTAATTCGTATTCTGTTGTATTCGATGTCTGATAATATCTTTGGGTGAATTTTTGAGAAAGCCTTTTTTTGAGACAACGTTGATATGCTGTATCTCTGCATCAGGAGCGATTTGTCTTTTATACTCATCCAAATCTTCGAGCGATGCAAATCCCGTTATGAGAATGTGTGTAATGATCGACTCATTTATTTCGAATGCACCGATGATGTGTTCATTATTGAGAATGTGTCTATTTATGACCTTAAGTTGTATAATCGCAAAAACATGTATCCCAATTTTTTCATAATCGACCATGGCCCTGTACTCTTTAATGTAGTGATCCTCGAGCTTTTTTCTGATCTTTCTTACACCGGGTGGCGTAATCTTTATCTTAGACGATATTTTCGAATCAGTCATTCGTGCGTTGTCTAATAATGCGAGAAAGACTTTTCGATCATTACTCGTCAACCGACGTTCAGTACTCATATATAACTTAACATTCAATAATAGTTTAAATAGTTAACGAATATTTTATTAATACGTGTTAACAGGTTATATTTATGAACCAAAATACGTTTATTAATGCAACAACCATTGAAAACCTATTAACGAGACATATAAATTCTTCACCTCAAAAAATTGATGATATTCTCGCAAAGGCTTTAGAACTTAAAGGATTAGATATTGAAGATGCGGCAACATTAATCACTATCTCAGATAAAGACCAACTAGAAAAAATTTTTCAGACTGCATTAAAAATTAAGGATGAAATTTATGGTAATAGATTAGTACTTTTTGCTCCGCTTTATGTGTCGAATCATTGTGCTAATAACTGTTTGTATTGCGGTTTTCGACACGATAATAAAGATATGAAACGCATATGCCTAAATATTGATGAAGTAAAAGATGAGACTAGGATAATACTTGAAGAAGGTCATAAGCGGATATTGATGCTCATGGGCGAGCATCCTGCAAAGTGTAGTTTCGAATATTTTTTAGAGACAATAGACGCCGCATATGCAGTGAAAGACTCTAAAGGATCCTCTCTGCGAAGAGTAAACATTGAGATTGCTCCGCTCAGCGATGTACAATTCGCAGAGTTAAGCCATATACCTATCGGCACGTATACCTGTTTTCAAGAAACATACCACGAAGAAACGTACAAGAAGATGCATCCTTCCGGCAAGAAATCCCATTATGATTGGAGATTGAATGTTATGGATCGAGCATTAAAGAATGGTTTGCACGATGTCGGGATCGGGGCATTATTTGGATTGTACGATTATCGATTTGAGGTATTAGCGTTATTGCAGCACGCAAAACATCTAGATGAAACATATCGTATAGGACCACACACGATATCTGTTCCAAGAATTGAATCTGCGCAGAATGCTCCGGCATCACGCATCGTTCCTCATCCCACGGCAGATACAGATTTTAAAAAGATTGTTGCGGTACTGCGATGTGCCGTGCCTTATACCGGCATAATCCTGTCAACAAGAGAATCACCGACCATGAGAAATGAATTATTTCATCTAGGAATTTCACAGATAAGCGCAGGTTCAAGAACAAGTCCTGGCGGCTATGCGAATGCTATGATTAATTCTACAGTGCAAGAACAATTCAGTGTGAACGATACGCGAAGTACAGGTGAAGTGATACGTTCAGTTATTGAACAAGGATTTGTGCCTTCATTCTGCACGGGATGTTATCGACGTGGAAGAACCGGTCAAGACTTTATGGAGTTAGCAAAGCCCGGGCTTATCAAAGCACATTGTCTTCCCAATGCACTCCTGACGTTAAAAGAATACTTAAAAGACTATGCTGATGAAGAGACCAGAATTTGGGGAGAGAATATTATTAAAAAAGAGTTATTACATATCCCGAGTAAAAACCGCATGAAGAAAACCGAAGAATATCTTAAACAGGTGGAGAATGGTAAACGAGACCTTTACTTCTAACATATCAAAAAGTTGGATGCGTGAAGCATTAACTGCGCGGGGTGATGAACAAAGAAAATTACATCAACGCGCAGCAGATATCAGAGATAAAACTGTTTCCCGCGCAGTATACTTTAGAGGACTAATCGAATTTTCTAATAAGTGTATCAATGATTGTTTGTATTGCGGGATACGAAAATCAAATAATGCAGTGAAAAGGTATATGATGGACAAAGAGGAAATTTTGGATGCAGTAGAATTCTGCGAGAGAGCTGGTTACGGGTCCGTTGTGCTACAATCTGGAGAGCAGAAGAATAAAAAATTTACTGGATTGATAAGTAGTATTGTCGGGGATATCAAAAAAAAATTTCCAAAGATTAGTATCACATTATGTGTTGGAGAACAAGAAAAGAGTGTATATCAAGAATTTTTTGATTCAGGCGCAGAGCGGTATTTATTACGTATAGAAACCTCTAATGCAGAACATTACAAAAAATTACATCCGAAAGAAATGAGTTTTAGTGAGCGATATCGATGTCTTAATGACCTTAAAAACATTGGATTTCAAGTGGGTACGGGAGTCATGGTTAATGCTCCATCACAAACACTTGATATGCTTGCTGAAGATATATTATTCTTTAGAGAGATCGATGCGGATATGATTGGTATGGGCCCCTATATCCCCCACTCCAAAACACCGCTCTATATAACAATAATTAATAAAACTGAGAGCTTAAATCTCACATTAAATATGATTGCATTGACGAGAATCATGATGCCAGATGTTAATATCGCTGCAACCACTGCACTGCAAGCGCTACATCCTAAAGGGAGAGAGCTTGGTCTTCTGAGCGGCGCAAATGTGATTATGCCATTAGTTACGCCAATCCATTATCGTAATAATTACGTATTATATGATGATAAGCCATGCCGTAATGAATCTTCTCTACAATGCGCTAATTGTGTTACTGAAAGGATATATGCAATCGACCTTGTCCCTAAACATCGTGTAACCGGCGATTCGCTCCACTATATAAATAGGATAACATCGCATCATGTAAATGAAGGCAAGGGAGTAGATAATGATAGTTGAACGGGATCATATCGGGATATTTGGAAAGATGAATGCAGGAAAGAGTAGCATCATGAATTTACTGACTCAACAATCGTCGTCCATTGTCGATTCAACACCAGGAACAACGACTGATTCTAAGATTATACTGCAAGAAGTTCACGGGATTGGACCGATTAAACTGTATGATACTGCAGGCATTGATGAACAAAGCATTTTAGGACAGAAAAAAAAGCTGAAGGCCTATGCCGATCTAAAAGAATGTGATCTCATTATTGTCGTTATCGATCCATCTACTGAACGTGTTGATCACGAAAAAGATATCATCACCCACGCTAAAACATTGGATAAACAAGTGTTGATTGTATACAATATTTTTGATCCAGAACATGAGAAAAATATTCCTATACTAGAAAAAAATATTCCCAAAATCTCAACGTATAATCGTCTAACGATAAAAGCAATAGATTCAACGTATCGGATGCCACTTATAGATTTTATATGTGAGCATTTTGATTCACAATATAAGAACATTGAGTTATTGCCATTTCTCCAACAGGGTGAACAATATATGTTAATTATTCCAATGGATGTTGAGACTCCGAAAGGGCGGTATTTGAGGCCGCAGGCAATGGTTGAAGAGTATATTACACGAAATTGGGCATATCCCTTATCATTCAGGCTGGATCTTACAAAGGCGCGAAGCAGAGATCTTGAACACATCATAGAACAAGATCGTTTCATTTCAGTTATGGATTCATTTAAGAAGCGTCCACATGCAGTTATTACTGACTCCCAAGCAATCGATATCATGTACCAATGGGTTCCGGAAGATATCTTGCTCACCACGTTTTCTATTACCATGATTAATTATACGAGTAGGGGGCGATTACAACAATTTGTTAATGGCATAAATGCACTTCGCAAATTAAAATCAGGGGATACGGTGCTTATTGCTGAAGCATGCAATCATTCACGAATTGGAGAAGATATCGGTACAGTGCAAATCCCAAATTTTTTGGATAAAAATTTTCCTGAAGTCAAGTATGAACATGCATTCGGAAAGGTTTTCGGGGATGATTTGGCAAAATATCAGCTGATCATACATTGTGGAGGTTGCATGATGAGCCCACAAAAACAGTTAGCACGAATACGAGATATTGAACACGTAAACGTACCGGTCACTAACTATGGAATGTTCTTATCATATATTCAAGGAGAAAAAGCATTACAACGAGTGCTAAAACCATGGGGCATAACCTACAATCTCCGAGATTAACAACATATGGCAAAAGACTATTCCCTAATGCTAACCTACTCGCACTCACACACGGCTCATCCATGATAAATTGATGATGAGCATTATCTGAAAACAAATAGAAAAAAACGAATAGAAAAAGATAGTAATGAAAAAGATTTAATCGAGCTTGAATCCTTTCATGATCTTGTCGAATTTGCGGTTGAGTTCCTGCAATTCATGACGGATACTCTCCATCTCCTGCGAGCAGTCAGAAGCACGAGGGACGAATTCGCGGGATCTTTCGCGCGGCATAAATCGTTCAGAACCGCCTGCATGTTGTTCTCCAGGACTGTCCCTAAAACAGCTTCGGCAATAGATTGGTTTATTGCCCGAAGGTTTGAATGGGACGTCGCATTTCCTGCCGCATTTTGCGCAGGTCGTCGCGTGCAGTTCAAATCCGTTCGGAGTCTTTTTTGGGGTTGACATTGAAGTCTCGCGCCTATCGAATCGTTCTCGCGGTCGTGATTCTGTAAAAGAGTTTCGGGAATGATCATCGGATCGTGATTCCCGATTAAACCGCTTGGGGCTGCGAGCATTTTGCGGTTTAGAATTAAATTGTTTTGCACGGTTAAAAGTTTTTTTCATAAAGGCACCTTTTTTAGCAATATAATGGACGTATAGTGCAGAAAAACAGATGGGTTTATAAACGTATGCACAGCGGCGCTGCAGATGATAAAAACCGTCTATTTTTTAAATTCGAAATGATGCCGTGATAAGGCATGAAAACAGACAAGGAATTGAAGAAAGAATTCAAGCTCATCGCAAGCAAGAATCCTGAAAAGTATTATGCGGTAAGTGTCCTTGAAAAAGAGGGGTTCAAACGCGCGCAGTGCACGCATTGTAAAAAATTCTATTGGTCAATCGAAAAACGAGAGGTGTGTGGCGATTCTGAATGCATGCAGGGCGTTACATTATTCCAGAAGAATCCTCAGCGTCATGCATTAACATATATCGAGGTTTGGGAAACATTCAAAAAACACTTTCAACACCTCGGGTACACACCTATTAATCGGTATCCGGTTGTTGCCAAGTGGAATCCCACGACGGATTTTACCATTGCATCCATTGCAGCATTCCAGCCGTATGTGGTTTCTGGAGAGACTGATCCTCCGGCAAAAAAACTTGTCATCCCGCAATTCTGTCTCAGGTTCGGCGACATTGATAATGTCGGAATCACTGGCTCGCACTGCACGGGTTTTGTCATGATTGGCCAGCACGCATTTGTACGGCCAGAGGAGTGGGATCAGGCGCAGTTCTTTACAGACCTTTACCAATATGTCACAACAATTGTCGGCCTGAGCAAGGATGAACTGGTATTGCATGAGGATGCCTGGGCTGGCGGCGGAAATTTTGGTCCCTGCATGGAATTCTTCTCGAATGGGATTGAATTGTTCAATCAAGTCTATATGATGTATGAGCATCGCGACGAGGGTGATAAGGAGCTCGGGCTCAAGGTCCTTGATATGGGTCTTGGGATGGAGCGTATTGCCTGGTTCAGCCAGGGGACGCCTACGCTCTATGATGCAGTGTTTCCTCCGGTGCTTGAATATCTCAAGGATGTTACTCGCGTGGAATTTGATGCAGCACTATTCAAAAAGTTTGCAGCATACTCTTCAATGCTCAATATTGATGAGACAGAAAATATTGACAAGGCATGGGAGGATGTTGCGGCAAAAGTCGGGGTAGAGACTGCAACACTCAAGGAAAAGATCATGCCTATGACTGCAATCTACAGCATTGCAGAGCATTCCCGCGCGCTCCTGTTTGCAATCACTGATGGCGGGCTTCCCAGCAATGTCGGCGGATTCTATAACCTGCGGGTGATCTTCCGGAGGATGATGTCATTTATGGATAAGTTCGGATGGAGTGATGTGATAGAATTGAAAAAAATCCTCCGATTGCATGCACAATTCCTTGAACCGATATTTCCTGAACTCCAGGATTCTGCAAGTGAAGTCGCTGAGATTCTTGCGTTCGAAAAAAAGAAGTATGAGGAGAGCCGTGAGCGTGCAGGAAACATCATCAAGAATATCATTGCAAAAAATGAGGGGATCACAACCCAAAGACTCATCGAGCTTTATGATAGCCACGGCATCAATCCTGAGGAATTACGGCAGGAAGCGGCAAAAAATAATTTCACCATCGATGTTCCGGACAATTTTTATGCCCGGGTTGCAGAACTCCACGAGGAGGAAGCGACACAATTGCGTGAGGTGCAAAAGACCCAGACCAAACGCGAAAAACATTATGACATCGACCCGCAGGCAAAGACCGAAGCGTTGTATTATGACCATTATGATCTCATTGATTTCAAGGCAACAGTCCTCACTATCATCCATGATACTGCAGAAAACAATTTCAAGGTCGTTCTGGACAAGACTGCATTCTATCCGACTTCTGGCGGGCAATTGCATGATACCGGAACCATCAATAAATGCAGGGTCCGTGATATCTTCAAGCAGGGCGCAGTCATCATCCATGTACTCGATCATGTCGACTTCCATGAGCGGCAGGTGGTGCACGGACGAATTGATTTTGACCGACGCATGCAGCTTGCGCAGCATCATACGGGAACCCATATCCTCAACGGCGCTGCACGAAAAATCCTGGGCAATCATATCTGGCAGGCTGGCGCTGCAAAGACACTGGAGAAAGCAAGACTTGATATCACGCACTATGAGAATCTCTCTCAAGAGCAGATCACTGCAATTGAGCAGCTTGCAAATAAGATCATCAAGGAAAATCTTCCGGTCTATAAGACATTCATGAAGCGCAGCCTTGCAGAGGCAAAGTATGGTTTCCGGCTCTATCAGGGCGGGGCAATTCCCGGCAAGGAACTGCGTGTGGTAGATATCATGGGTTTTGACGTCGAGGCATGCGGAGGAACGCACCTTGATATCACCGGTGACGTCGGGCAGATCAAGATTCTCAAGACCACAAAGATCCAGGACGGGATTGTGCGCATTGAGTTTGTTGCCGGTATTGCTGCAGAAAAGAATCGCGAACAGAATACTGAATCACTTGAGGAACTTGCAAAAATCCTTAACTGCACTTCGCGGCAGATTCCTGCACGCGCGCTCGAACTCTTTGAACTCTGGAAAAAGATTGTCAAGAAGGGCGCAAAAGAGGAGTTCAAGCTTACCACTACGCAGGAGACTGATGAACCTGAAGAGAAAATTCTTGCAAGCACTGCAACACTGCTGCGCACGCAGCCAGAGAATGTGATGAAAACAGTCGAGCGGTTCCTGCGCGAAATCTACGAGAAGAATAAACCGCAATGACGCAAAAGTACCGCGATGCGCGGGGATTAATGCACTAACCGCGTATAGATAATATCACTGAGTATCTTCCAATTCTCGACCCTGAAGACATATTCTCCGGTGTAGCGGGCCGCTTTTGCAACGAGCTGTTCTTTGGCATGCAGATCCTCGGTGGAGAGCAGTTCAGTATCATAATGCGTGATATCATTCCACGGCTGGCGGAATAGAAAGACAGGAATCTTCTCCTGCGCGTACGCGAGCGCAATCTCAAGATTGTCCTCAAATGCAACCGCAACATTTTTTTCCAAAGCTTTCTCGACCTTTTGGCGGGTAAGCAGGACATTCTGTGCAGGGATTGAAAGACTATGTTTTGCAACATAGGATAATGTCTTTTCTAGCGGGTTGTCATAAAAATCTGTTGAACGCGAGGTGAGCAGGAAATTACGTTCATAACCAATCTTTTGCATACCATCGGTGAAATAGGACATGACCGGATAAAAATAAGGGCGTACCTTAAGCTGCATGAATGCTGCACTATTGCCCATAGCACGAACCACAGCACCCACAGTATGTAATGTTGCACCTTTTTCCTTCAATGGGAGAATTTTTGAAGTATCATAAGATACTACCTGTTCATGGGAGAGTGCTGTGCCGAACTGTGCATTGAGTGACTGTACAAAGAACCTGCTAAAGTCAATGCAGGTATCGTCAAGGTCAAATGCGCGATTCTTATCACGGGATTCATGCAATAATTTTTCAATCAGGTCTTCAAACATCATAGGGGGAATCATGAATGATTTAAAAATGTTCACGTCAAATTCTTATATCATCTCTCTTGTCACAAGCACGGTATCGCGCAAGCAGTCAGCAGTCGTATCGCATGTCACAGCGATATGTCTATTGATAACCCTATCGAATCATCACCAACATTCAGGATCATGCATGCATAATATTTTTAAAGAGGCATTAAACACGCTCCTGGTGTAAACACGCACCTTGTGATTTCATGCCACACATCATCAAAGAACAACATTTAGAGGATCTCTGCGGGAACTGCAAAAAACCGCATGGAAACCAGATAGAAGTATTGTATCAGCATCACAAAATCTACGAGATCATCACCTGTATCCATTGCGAATATGAAGCAGTGAGGATAAAACCGGATCAGCACATTGATCGGTCTGCATTCGGGAGATGAGTGACCAATAACAAGATTTATATTTCTTATATCGCTACTTCAGGCATGGTTATTGTTTGTGGTCATCGCGGAGCAAAAGGCCATGTTCTTGAGAATACACTTCCTGCAATATGCAAGGCTATTGCACTTGGCGTAGATATGATTGAGATTGATGCGCGTCAATGCCGGACTGGCGAGATTGTTCTGATGCATGACGCGCGGATTGATCGCACAACAACAGGTAAAGGCCGGGTGCATGATCTTTCCTTTGCAGATTTGCGCAGGGTACGCACCAAGAATAAGGCATACATCCCCCGACTTGAAGAGGTGCTTGCAATCATACCTCGACAGATAACAGTCAATATTGAGGTCAAGGATCCTGGGGCAATCGCGCAAGTCATTGCAATTGTGAAGCGCGTCCACGCGCAAAAACAAGTGATCATCACCTCTTCATTTGATACTGTGCTTATTGCCGCAAAACAACAGGGTTTTCAGACAGGAAAGATCTTCTGGTCATACGCGCAGCTCCGTAAAACGATTCCGCGCTATCTTACCGGAATGACCCTGCGCCCGCTCACGAGTAGGATAATACTTGCACGCGCGCAGACACTCCATGTCGACTACATCATGGTCCAGTACCTATTGGTATCAGCGCGTATGATCGCACGCGCGCACGCAAAAGGACTGCAGGTAGGGGTATGGACAGTGGATGATCCCCGACACATCAAGAAATGTATTGCATATGGAGCAGATTGCATTATCAGTAATTATCCTGAAAGAATACACGCAGTACAAAAAATCGCACAAGACAGTTGAGAGAAGGATGGCAAAAAAGTACACTGCAAGAACATCTACAGGAACATATAAGATACGCTAGTGATATGCGATTTATCTTCTGATGAGAAGAATTCTGATGAGAAGAAGTATGATCGGATGTAGTACATTATTCTCCTTTGATAAGTGCGTATCCGATGAGACGGAAACGCGTTCCGATACGACGGGAAATAGTGACTTTTGCATTTGTCTCAGCGCAGATGGGCAGTTTCAGTTTGCATTTGACCCTGTTTTTTCCGATGCTGGTCACAAATCCCACTGTTGCAGCACTATTCACGTTCAGCATGAGCACTTCGTTGGGTTTGATCGGGTCTACTTTCAGATCCTCTTTTGCGCCGACGACACGCTCCAATAGATGTGTCTCCAAGTCAAGCGTATACCAGATCTGCGGGAGTTTTCCCGGAATCCCTACAATATTTCCGGTGAGCTTGTCAGAATTGACAATACTTGGATCAAGGTCAGTCATGACTGCAACACTTCCTCCGGGATAGATTTCATCAATAGGAGTGTTTCCGGTCATTGCAGAAACGATTTGCGTATGCAGTGGTTTTGCAACAATCTGATTTGCTTCCTCGACGATTCGCCCGGGGCGGATCTCGATGTGATCACCAATCTTAAGGCGCCCCTTGATGACTGCGCCGCCAAGAATTCCGCCCTTCATCTTATCAGGGGCTGATCCGGGTTTATTGATGTCAAAGCTTCGCGCAACGTACATAACCGGGTCAACATCAGGATTTCTTGCAGGTGTCTTGATAACATCTTCGATGGTTTTGATGAGTACATCAAGATTTACTTCATGTTGGGCGCTGATGGGGATGATTGGCGCGTCCTCATAGATTGTCCCTTTCAGAAATTCCTTGATTTGCTGGTGATTCTTGAGTACGCGTTCTTTGGGGATAAGATCGATCTTGTTTTGCACAACGATAATATTTTTTATTCCTGACATCTGCAGCGCCATGAGATGTTCGCGGGTCTGCGGTTGCGGACAGAACTCATTTGCCGCAATAAGAAGCAACGCACCATCAATGATTGCTGCGCCAGAAAGCATGGTTGCCATAAGACTTTCGTGACCGGGCGCATCGACAAAGGATACCTTGCGTACAAACTCTGTCGGGATATTATGGATCTCGCAGGTCGGTTTTACCGTGTAGCATTCTGGTTCACTGCATTGTGGGCATCTCCGGAAAGTAATGTCCGCATATCCGAGTCTGATCGTGATTCCGCGCTTGATCTCTTCAGAATGCGTGTCAGTCCATTTTCCCGTCAATTTTTCGGTGAGTGTTGTCTTGCCGTGATCGACATGGCCGACAAGTCCGATATTGATTGAGGGTTGGAGGTGTTCAGAATTTTCTCCTGTAGATTTGCGCTGCTGTTTGATCTTATGCTTGAGCTCAAGTATCTCTTTTTCCTTCTTGATTTCTGCTTCGTCTTTTACTTTTTCCCTTTTCTTTTTTGCTGTATGTTCCTTTCCAGCCATGCATCACGAGAAATGCGCTCTATTTATAAAAATGTTGTTTTTGCGGTTTATTTGCTGCGTTGGCCTATTTGCTGCGCTGTTTTTTCAATTCCTCAGCAATCTCGCTAATCTTCTTCTTGTCCTTTTCAATATTCTTTTCAATCAAGTCAGAATCGTCCTTGAGTATTGGCGACTTATTTTTTTGCGTCATAGTCCGCAGCGCATTTTCCTTGTAGTAATCAAGTGATTTTTTCTCATAGAGCCTGCGTTCATCTTTTCTGACAGGATCAATGGGTTTTCGTTTGGGGATTTCTGGTGATGGCAGATTTCTTTTCTGCGGCATATTCTGGCGTGTTGTTCCAATGATTTCTATACGTGACCCGAGGTGCGGCGGGACAGCGATGACCCGATGAAAGAATGATTGCCCCGGAACATGGATCTCGACCATGCGTGCCTCGCGTACTTTCTTGATCATAACTGTTGTTGCAACGAAGCGCAAGACTCCTGAAGTCAAAAAGAGGAATGGGATTGTTGAAATAATCCAGATAGGGTACACTTTGATGAGTTCCCCACCCAGGAGCGCACCGAGAAATACTGCGATTCCCACAAGAAAATTATAGTATGCGATGTGTTTGACCCGTTCCTCTTTGGAGGTCGCATCGAAGAGAAAACTAGAGGTTGAAAGGTTGAATCCTGCCCATATGACTCCGGAGAATGCTTCTTCAATGAATAAGTAGAGAAATATCATGAATGGGGTCTTGATATAAATGGCAAGTATCATGAGTAACGGCGGAAGTGGTACGAGAAAGCCGGAGATGGTGAGTACACGCTTGCTGCCATGCTTATCAATCATCCGCCCCCAAAACCCCATGGTAAGAAAACTTGCCGCGATGCTGATGCCCATGATGGCCGTGAAATAGCGATAACCCATATTCATATCCTTAAGAAGATAGAGCGCAAAGAATGGCGCAGAGATGGATACCGCAAATTGGAGGAGGAATACATAGATTACAAATATCCCATAATTGTCATGCGTCATATTTTTCATGAACGCGACAAATGAGGTATCATGCGCAGGCGGCGTATAGGGCGGGTCATAGATTTTCGATTTATAATACGCGGCAATGGTGCGGGTGATGAATGCAATAACAAAGAGGATTGCAAACCCGAAAAAGATATAATAATGTTTTCCTACTGTGTCAAGATGGGTAAAAAAACTCAGGATGAATCCCGCGATGAGTGTTGCAATAAAGTTTATGAGATTGACGACGCGGTTGCGCTTCCCGAAGAATTCTCCGCGCTTGTCCTCATCGATGATATCGCCGAGGATGCTATTATAGATCGGTCCCTGGAATGTTCCAAAAGTTGATTCGAGCGTTACAAGGATGAGGATGAGCCAGATCCAGGTCGGCGCGACAAAAGGGATTATAAGGAGCGGGAGCCAGATGAGCGATTGCAGAATAGCTGTAATCACAATCAGCCTGCTGCGGGTCTTGAAAAATTTCAACGATTCCTGCGCAAACAGTTGGAAGAATGATGCGACAAGTTGCGGGACTGATGCAAGAGCTGCAAGCATTCCGGTCGAAGCATTCAGTGCTATGGCAAAGGGCATGATGAAGCTTGTTGTCATGCCGTTCTTTATTGCAGTAAAGAACCCGTCCTTGACGCAATAATGTACACTGCGCTCTTTTTTCTTGTAGAGCGGCTCAGTCTCTTCTGCTGAGGGAGTGTTCTTTTTTGCCAGCCGCTCTTTCTTGCGCGCTTCAAGTAGTTCAGAGAGTGTTTGCGGCTTTTGCACAGGATCAGGGGATGGCTGTTTTTTCGGATTCATTGTTTTTTTGGATTAATCATAGTTTACAATACCTTCACGAGCTCCATCTGCGTCTATTGCTATCGGCATCTATTGCTATCGGCGTCTATTTTGCGCTACCTTCTCTTCCATAAACGACGATTTATAAATTTTGTTCCGTATAGCGCAACCATAACTTTTATAAATACTTCCCATTTCCTCATACGATTATACAGCATATTTCGAGGTACACTAAAAATGACCCAGATTTTGGCATTTGGAAAATGGGATTGCTCCCAAATCAAGGTAGATGACCCGGGAGTTGCACCCTACATCATCACTACACCCATGATTGTAAACAAGACCGGTGCACGCTATGCAGGCAATAAGTTCTACAAATCCAAGATATTCATTGTTGAGCGGCTCATGAACAAGCTCATGATTCCCGGCCATCGCGCAAAAAAGCACAAGATTACCAGCAGGCAATGCACAGGCAAGGGACAGACGACCTACAAACTTGTTGAGGACGCATTCAAGATCATCGAGGAAAAATTGAAGAAGAATCCTGTTGAAGTGTTCGTGAAGGCGCTGGAGAATGCCTGCCCCCGTGAAGAAGTCATTGCGATCGAATACGGCGGAGCGCGTTATCCCAAAGCATTGGAATGCGCGCCGCAGCGTCGAGTTGATCTTGCACTCCGGCAGATGACCCAGGGCGCATACCAGAAGACATTCAACGCAAAGCGCAATGCATCAGAATCACTTGCGGCAGAGATCATCAATGCATTCCAATTATCAGGTCAGTCTTCAGCAATCTCCAAGAAATTGGAGCTTGAGCGTCAGGCAGATGCTGCACGCTAAGAGTAATTCTTTTCTTATTTTTTTATTGACAGTTCTTCTTTGTATTTTTGTAGTTTCTTGCATAAACTATTTATAACAGCACGCATTCTCGGATGCATGCGCGCGCCAACACCATTTGAACAGCGGGTCTATGACACAATTAGTAAGATTCCGAAAGGGGAAGTTGTGACATATGGGCAGCTTGCAAAGAAATTAAAGAGTTCACCGCGCGCCGTAGGCCAGGCGCTCAGACGAAATCCTTACGCGCCCCAGGTGCCCTGTCACCGCGTGATCAAAAGCGACGGCACACTCGGCGGGTATAACGGAAAGATGCATTCCAAAAAAAAGATTGCACTCCTCAAAAAAGAGGGTGTGCGTTTTGTTGCAGGAAAAGTGTACTGCAAAAAACAGGTGCACTGGTGATGATCATGACGCCGCTTGATGATTTTCTTGTGATCGCAAAAAAGAATACGTACGCAAACCCGGACATCACACCTATTCTCCTTTCCAACGGGAAAAAAAGATATACTTTCAGCGATGGAGCGTTCAGCTATACGGATACGTACCATGTTAATAATAACTCATTCCGGGGTATTGAAACAGTCACCGAAAACAGTATCATACGCTGGAAAATGGAATACACCGGAGGGGTTGTATGCGAGGTCATTCCCCAAGAGCAAATTTACGCATTCCTCAAGGAAGTACTACAAAAGGTCACCCCAGACATGCCGTTTCGCGGTCCAGAGCGGGTGAAGAAAGGATTGCTTAGATATCATAATATCGTGACGCATCGTGATGCGCATACGTTTCGGGGCGAGGAAACCATCAGCACCGGAAACATACTGATCTATGCACTCGCGTATTATGGTGAATTGTTGGAGGGATAAGATGAAAAAAATCGCCATGATCATATCGCCTGAAGGATTCCAGGACACTGAACTCTCTGTTCCGAAACAGTATTTTGAATCGCAAGGATTTACAGTCGAGATATATAGTACGCAGACCGGATACGCGCATGGATCCCTTGGCATGCGATTCAAGGTCGTGCATACCGTACAATCCATTGATGTCGAATCGTATGATGCAATCGTCTATATCGGCGGTCCCGGAACCCCGCTCGTGCGCAAGAACGAGTATGCAGTCTATCTTGCAAAGAATGCAGCAGAAAAAGGAAGGATTGTCGCTGCTATCTGCTGGAGTCCGACGATTCTTGCAAAAGCAGGGATACTGAATGGAAAAAAAGCGACAGTATGGAATGGCGATGACCCGGAATTCAAGATGACAACACCGCAATACCTCGAGCATCACGGCGCAACGTACACCGGAGAATTAGTCACGATTGACGGAAACATAATCACTGCTAATGGTCCTGCTGCCGCAAAACAATATGCAGAAGCGATTGTACATGCGTTGCAGTGAGAAATCGGCATTCAGCACCGATACTATCTGAGGTTCACTGCCGGATCTCGACTGCATGATTCTCCTGGAGTGCATGCAGGATTGTTTTTCCAGGGCTGCTGTGCATATTGATCTTTACCACAGCTTTCTTTGAGCTCTTGACTGTCACGACAAACCCTGCATTGACATAAATATCGCTTTCCCGGTCTGCAGCAGTCTGGGGAAGGATGAAGGTGATATTTTTCTTGTCGATCTTCACATCATAAGGCACTGTTGCGGTCCGCTGGACAGTGCGCTCGCTCACTTCACGGACATCAATAGACATCTTAAGTTTTTCTTCGATACGGGTAATATGTTCCCCGTTCTTTCCGATGACGAGCGGTTTTTTTGCCGTGGGTACATAGACCACGCATTTGGAATCGCTGATCATGTCAACGCGCACCTGATCAGTGAATTTCTCGAATTCCTTTGCAATGACCTGCGCCGCAAGTTGTCCAGCTGGACTTACGGATTCTGCACTGACCGGAACCACGACAGTCTCCTCACCATACGTGTAGATTTCGTATTCCAGTTTTCCCGACTCGAAATCATGGACAACAACAATGGGTCGCGCCAAATCCGCTTCGAGCATTCCATGCGGAACCTTTACTGCCATGCCAAGCGAGAATACTTTTTCGATTGCGCCGTTCTTGATAAAGACCACCGTGTCCAGCACATGGGGGATGACCCCTAACTCAATTCTGCCGATGAATCGCTGGATTGCATCAATGGGATTTGTCGCATGCACGACTCCAATCATTCCGACGCCAGAGAGTCGCAGGTCTGAGAATAATTTGAAATCAGCAGTATTGCGGATCTCATCAAAGATAGTATAATCCGGTCGCGAGAGGAGTAGGATGTCATGGATCTCCTGATAGGTTGCATGGGTAATTGCATATTGCGTGACCTCATCGCCGAGAACCAAGTCACGCGGCGCTTCAACAGTCTTGACAACTTTGTGTTGAGAGAGATAAAATTCTCCGAGCGCCTGCGCAAATGTGCTCTTCCCGTGTCCAGGTGATCCGGCAATAAGCACTCCTTCTGCCTGCCCTTCGAGCCGCTGCTGTAATTTATCCGAGATAGCATAATCAGTGAATGCGAGTTTCTTGACTGGCCGCACGACAGTGATCTCATAGCCGTCGGCAAGCGGCGGACGGGTGATGACAATGCGATAATTCGATAACTGGATAATGGTCGAGTATTTTCGTTCATTCTCGACAAAACCATCTGAACGTATGCCGGTCTCTTCGACGATCTCTCGCGCAATAGCACGCATATCATCTGCAGTGAGCGGGCTTGCAGCGACATCGACAAACAGCCAGTCTCCCGGCATTCCCCGTTTTGCCTTGGGAATGCATCCCTCTTTCAGGTGGATGCTCATGGTTTTCTCGTCAAAGAATTTGTCAATGGTCAATGGCTTGGAGTGCTGCGTCACTGCAATCAACATGACAGTGACCCCTTTTGCTTCGGCAGTAAGCGCCTGGACTTTGTCCACAGTCACGAGTGTCGCATTCATGTCGAACGCGAGGTTTCTGATGAGCGCATCGATCCCGCCTTTTTTTGCAATCGCAATATCATGTGCAGAAGGACGCTCTCCTGCAAATCCGATCTTGAATCCCTTTTTCTTTGCAAGTTGGTTCAATCGTTTTATCTCATCAAGTCCGAGGTATCCGATTTCCTTGCGCGCATTTGCCTGCGCTTCAAGTTCAGAAAGTGACGCCTCATGGATCATGATATGTGCAGGAAGAATTTCGTCCTGCGCAATCTTTTGCGAGAGTATTCCTTCGATGAGAACGCTGGTATCAGGGACTATGCGTTCAAGAGCATTTGCCATGACCCGTAAAGCGCAAGACCATTTAAAAATATTGCTAATATCACGATTGGAAGAGCAGGCCGGTTTTGTAGAGGAAGTAGCGCGCGTATAATACGATATCCTGGAACGCGGTGGTCTCTGGCGTGATGACAATGGTTTGCGTACTCATGGCAGTAGCGTGCTGTGCATCCTGATAGGTGACTGTAATGGTAAAATTATTTGCTCCGGGCCTGAGTACCATGCTTGAGAGGTCAATGATGAATGGTTGATCGCTTTGCAATGCCGGAAGGGTCCATTGTTTTGCAATCATGGGTCCAGTGATCGTGAGCGTGATATTTTCAGGGATTGATTCTGAATGTTTCTCGACGATGAATGACAGGTTGAACGATGTATCGTATGCGATGCGTGCAGGATAGATCGGCGAACTAAGCATGATGTTGGGGTGGTCAACAACGGCGATCGTGATATAATTTGCCTTGAAGAATTGGTCATGGGAGACTGTGAATGGCAGGGTCTTTGTTCCAGTCTCATTGAATTGTGTCGTGAATGTAAACTGCAGGGTTGTGATGCCGAATGATTTGATTGTGCAATTATTTGCAAGACAGATTTTTACATTGGTAAAGGACCGGTCTCCTTTATTGTCAACACTGCAGGTAATGGCGACAGGCTCATTCGGGTATATGCGCGTTTTTGCAGGAGTACAGTCCAGCGCGATGGATGCAGAATAAGGACGGGACGATTCTGCAACAGTGCTTGCAGTAATTTCGCGCGCAGTCGCATAACTCATCTCGGCATTTCCATCACGCACAATCCATTGGCTGGCATGCGATGCATTGAGTGAATTATAGACGACTATCGGGAAGGTGTATTGATATTGCGGCGTCAGGGTATTATCAAGCTTGATGATCCAATCGACGGTCTTTTTCGCGTGCGGTTCCAGGAGTACTTCCTTGCGATGGATGCTCTTGCCCTGGACCTGTTCTGCGGAAGGGTCGAGGATGATGATATCCTGGGTGTCTGCAAGATAGAGGTCTGCAACCATATAATAATCATTGGGATTGGTGACTTCTGCAGCGATGACATTATACGAGACAAGACCAGTGTGTGTTGCAGAAAGCGTAGTAGTAAAGGTGTATGGACTGGAAACATCGCCGCCGGTTTCGAGTACGCGCACCGTGCTTGCAAGATCCTGCGTCTGCAGTGTTGCATCCTGTCCTAAGTATTCGTAGGCAACGCTTGATATCTTTGAATTGAATGATCGCTCAAAGGTGATATGCCCGGCATCAAGGTATCCATACTCGCCATAAGTCACATCATAGGCGATCCAACCATAACCCGGAAAATATACTTCAGCCCATGCATGCGGCACCCAGTCAGTGCCGAAAATATCAAGATTCGTGTATGCGTATCCGGAGACGAATCGCGCAGGGATACCCAATGCGCGGTTGAGTGAGATAAAAAGGATTGTGATCTCATTGCATACCCCGCGCTTGTTTGCAAGTACCCACGAGGATTTCTGGTTTGCCTGATTGTTCAATGTGCTCAGGTCGTATTGTACATGCGAACGCACATATTCTGCAAGGGCATATTCGACTGCATAGAGATCAGTTTTTCCTGCAGTGATATCAGAGGCAGTATTGCGTATCTCCGGAGTGATGTCGATGGTCTCTGTCGGTTGAAGATAAGAATAGAGTGAATTATCAAGATCATGCAGGGGAAAGGGTATGGTTTCATGGATCAGATACTGATGATAGCTCGTGTCAATCTTTGAGCGTATGGATATACTGTAAGACTCTGGTGCAGGACGCGCAATATAGAGATTGACTGCGCCATTGCCGACAGTTGCCGGAGGGTCTGCCTCTGTCCAGTAGACATATTGTCGTGCATCACGGATCGGGATGTCATGGACTGTTGCATTCACATAAGAGAGACGGTATGCTGATGATTCAGGAACAATCGTGAATGTGGTCGAGGAATTGACGAGAAGTACCAGTGACTGCTTATCACTATAATCTACTGCGAGTGCAAAGGGGATAAGCAACAATAATAGTATGGCGACGAATTTTTTCACCCTACCCTAAGGATTGCACGGGTTTATATGGGTTGTGGTCGCGAAGGCTCTGGAGAAAATGTGAGTCGCCTTAAAACAAAGGAAATCAAAGATTTCCGTGTGCTCAAAAATAATGAATTATTTTTGACATGAACATCTTTAAGATGCTGGTCTAAAAATGTTCACAGAATTCCAAATGGTGAACATTTTCCTTCAATCACTCCAAAGAATGCGAATGGCGACTACGAGCAAAGCGAGAATTTCTCCAGAGCCAGTCGCAAGAAAGATTTTCTCTGCGCGCACGCCAACAATGACGCGTCAGCCCCTTCATGCAGGGTATGACGTGACAAAAAGATTTATAAAACAGTCCTGATTCTGTAAGCATAGGTTCGTCCATGCCGGGGTGGCACAACCTGGTACTGCGCCAGATTGCTAAGCACTATGCGTGCTTTTAGATTGCTGCGCATTACACACAAAGATCTGGTGTCCGAAAGGATTTGTGGGTTCAAATCCCACCCTCGGCGTACCTTCCTAAGGGTAGAAAGCCACTACCTTTTAGGACTTCTTTCTAAAAGGTGAAAAACATGAAACAAAACATATATGGATACAAAAAGGAGGTATGATTCTCTTTTTCTGAAGCAATAGACAAGACAAAAATCGAATTACAAAAAGAGGGATTTGGTGTTTTAACTGAAATTGATGTAAAAGCTACACTAAAAAAGAAGCGTGATGTTGATTATGATACTGATGTTATTCTCGGTGCATACAATCCTCCACTTGCATACCACGCATTACAGGCAGAAAAAGAAATCGGATTATTTCTACTGTGTCATATCATCATTTACGATATTAAGGGAGAAACATTTGTTTCAGCAATACTTCCAACACAAACAATGGCTGTAATCCATAATCCGGTTCTTGAATTGTTTGCTCCTGAAGTGGAGAAAAAATTAAAGCACGTCATTGATATGGTATAAAAGAGTATACTCTTATTATTCATAAATTATTAAAACAACCTCAGCAGTATAAGCGATATTGAGGTGTAAATTAATGGAAAACGATAACTTACGATGCGAAGCCTGTAATAGAGAGTTTACAAGTCAAGAAGCCATAGATTCTCATAATAAATCGAAACACCATCATTCTCAAAAACAGAATCATACATTTCCTACAAAGACCGTAGCAATAGTTGTGGTGTTGATGCTTGCGATTATCGGCGTTGCTGCATTTATCGTCGTTGGACACAAGACGGCCAATACTCCTGCTGGAAACACAATAAATCCCTCGTCCAGTGATACTGTACAGACGGCAACACTACGTGTGTCTGGATCAAATTATATTCTCGAACCTTCAACATTTAAGAAAGATATTCCTGTAAAACTCATTGCAAATATCAACAGTATGCCGGGATGTTCTAAATCAGTAACCATACCTGCATTTGGAATATTAAAATATGTGACTGCAAATGATAATAGTATAACATTTACACCAACCAAAACAGGAACATTCAGTATTGCTTGTTCAATGAGCATGTATACGGGAACGTTTACTGTAGAATAATGGTTTTCCCATATAGAAACTTTTAATCTTATTCCTTTATTCTTTTATTAAATCGTATGATTGTAAAAATCCCTCATTTGTTTATAATCTTTGAGAAATTTAACTCCTTTTTTTGTTAATGCATACGTTCTTTTTTTGATCTCTACACTGTAATAAATTGTTTTTCATAAGTTCATTAAGATAATCTTTGAGCATGGGATGCGGTAAATTTACGGTATACATAATTTACGTAGGTTTTGCTTTTCCATCGTTATTTATAAAAATAGTGGATATAACAGCAGTATTGACAGCATAGTCAGTGCCCTTACGGCGAGCAATAGTTATAACAAAATCCGATGCAAAGGGAGATTGCATCGGGAAAATCTGTAGATTTTCTCGATGTTCTGAAAATCTTTGATTTTCACAACAAGAGTGCATTTGCATATAAATTACATAAACTCATTGCGAACGGACGCGACTGAGCAACGCTCGCACGCGAATATAGCGTATGCTTTTGATTATTCTCCGAGTTATTTGTAATAACTGTTTTATCCTAAGATTCGCTCGGTGCGAGCGTTGCTCATGATGATATCAACACAGCGGGATATAACTATGACTCCATAAAACCAAAACGTCAAAAAGCAACATTTAAATAATATTTCCTGTTGCGCTGCGGCATGGGCATGGATGACGAATGGAAACAGGTCTATGAAGACAAGGCATTGCGCGATATCCCGGATCATGAGCGTGGTGCATGGTCCCGTGAGGGATTTGCAGAACTGCTCAAGATAACGCAGGATCTGGTCCTGCAATTGCATGGCATCACAACCATCATTGATGTCGGCTGCGGTGTCGGCGCATACTGTAGGGCGCTCCATGACAAAGGATATCATGTTGAGGGTGTCGATTATTCTGAGCGCATGATTGCGCGCGCAAAAGAGAGAAACCCCGGCATGACGTTCAATGTCGGCAACGGATATAACCTCGCGTATGCTGACCAGGCATTTGATCTTGCAATATCGATTGGCGCATTGCAATGCTTATATAATCATGAGCAATTTCTCCGGGAACTTGCACGAGTCGCAAGAAAGGCAATCATCATCTCAACGCATGTGAGAACACAGGAAGTGTATAATCCCAAGGCAATTCTTGCCGCAGAACTTGCAGAGGATCCCTGGCCAGTGCGCGAATATAATGAAAGCGAAATCATCCCGATTCTTGAATCCGCAGGATTTGAAACGACCATCATCCACGAGTATGAAGGAAAGAAAATCACTGACGGATGTTTTGTCGTCGCAAAGCGGAAAGCTTTTAAATGACTGATTGCTCCTTACCGCCATAGCGGGGTAGAGCAGTCAGGAGTGCTCGCAGGGCTCATAACCCTGAGGTCGCTAGAGGTAAGAAATTACCGGCGAATTCAAATCTAGCCCCCGCTATTTTTTCTATTTTTTCAGTTCGTTTCATGATTTGTTTCTAGTCATTATGAAACAAATCACTCTGCTCACTGGACATTTAGGCGAAAGGCATATCTATAGATGCTGTCTTCTTAAGACAATGCAACGGGATGTATCTGAAAATGATAGAATAAGAGGTATAAAACTTCCTAAAGAAATTTCTAAAGACTTAGCATATCTCTGCGGGATATTTGCTGGAGATGGAAGCCTTGGATATCGACGAAAAAAGAATGAATATTGCCTTAAAGTTGTGGGAAATCCTAAAGACGAGAAAGAATTTTATCATCAAGTTATTGGACCGAAATTCGAGAAAGTGTTCGGAATACTTCCGAGAATGAAATACCATGATTCAAAAACAACTTATGGATTTAGTATCTACTCGAAATCTATATATCTATATTTAGTAAATGTTACTGGCTTGCCTTCAGGAGTCAAATACCATTCTCTAAAAGTCCCAGATATATTTCTTGATGATAAAAAATTAACAATGGCATTTATTAGAGGAGTATTTGACACAGACGGATGTATATCTTTCAAGAAAAGGTATCGGACTGAACCCTATTATCCAACAATTAGCGTTTGTTCAAAAAGCAGAAAATTTATAGATGAAATCGCGGATATATTAAAAACTACGCAGTTAATATTCTCTGGACCATATACATATATGCAAAAAGATATGCGTATTACGCAAGGACATACTACAACGAGCCGCATCTATATTTACGGTCACAAAAATCTTCAGATATGGATAGATACAATTGATTTTTATAGTCCTAAACATTTGGCAAAAATACAGAAATACGCAAAATTGTAAACTATCCTTTCCCTTCTTTCAGCTGTTTGACCACTTTTTCGAATGCAGCGATCTGATTCATGGTCAATGATTTATTTTTGAGATACGCTGCCTTGATGTTTCTTAAGAACACACTCTCTTTATAGTATTCCTCGGGGATGTCGAATAATGATTTGTACGCGGGATCAGTGATCTCTTCATTCAGCGCTCCTTTCTGGCATTCATAACAGTAGACGTATCTTTGCGATCCATACGCCATGACATAATTCTTCTTGCATCGTGCACATTTTTGCTTGAATGGGACTGCCATGATGATCACAACAGGCACTTATTTATATAATCTGTGAATTTGACATGCCACCCCTCATGAGCTCAATCCTTCATGATAGATTCCAGCGACAGATATGTAGTAAAAAATTGTTGAAGAAATTATGCCGTAACAGGCGGAATTTTTTTGAACATAAAATAGATCCATCTATTATGCGCTATCGCAATGCGTTGATCGCGTAATTTTTCATACGCAGCGTTGAGGATTTGCTCCTGTTTTTCGCGCGGTATACCTTCAAAGAATGTAGCGGTTGCAGGAATCCTGAAAAAATGGAAAAAATCTTCTAATGACCGCGGGCCAATGTCTACGGATTCTGTCTTTATGAGCGTGAATCCTGAAAGGTTAAATAGTGTTTCGATCTGTTCTTTAGTCACGTGAGGCGTAAGTTTTCCTGTAGGTTCGAATCCTTGTGCGCGCATTTCAGAGAATAGGGTATTCATGATCAGTTTCTGGTTTGGCTCTGGACTCCCAAAATCAAAGAACTGCTGGTTGAGATTAAAGATCACTGTTCCATCATCGCGTAGAATATGGGATATCGCAGTGATGACTTTCTCGTGATGAGGAAACTGCCAGAACGCAGAATTGCATACTACATTATCGACTTTTTCAGGGACGACGGTATCGATATCCTGCGCGTCTGCAACAATAAAAGTGACTGCAGTTGCATTGATGATGTTTTGAGCAGTCGTTATCATGTCGCGGGAAAAGTCTATGGCATAAATTTTCTTTATTGCCGGAAAACGTTTAAGGATTTCCAGCGTGGTCAAGCCTGTCCCACATGCTAAATCTACAACAATGCTATCAGGTGTCATGTCTGCAAATGTGATCAATGCCTCATTGGTCTTCTTGTATTGCGGATATGTCAATGCATAGTCATGATATAATTTCCCGCTAATGTCCCATAGTTGTAAAAAAGGTATCACTATCATAATGCGTATGCAAAGTTAATAAATTCTTCGAATTTTTTTAATTCAGGAACACATTGCTAAAGATATGTACATCAGATTAGTACATAACCTTTATTAAATCGGTTTGTTTTGCGGAATCATGCGTAAACTTGCAAAATTTTCATCCAAAGTATTTCTTGCGCCCATGGCAGGCATCACTGACCCTGCATTCCGATTGCTCTGCAAAGAGGAAGGTGCGGGGCTTGTTACGACTGAACTTACCAGCATCCACGCCATTGTTGCAAAGGAAAAGCAGTTATCACAGGAAAACAAGGCAATCACGCAATTTGTCGAATATTCTGAAAAGGAGCGTCCTATCGCAATCCAACTGTTTGGCAATGATATTGATCTTGCAGTCCGCGCCGCAAAGATTGTTGAACCCTATTTTGACATTATTGATTTTAATATGGGCTGTCCTGCGCCGCATATCACCCAGCAGGAAGCAGGCGCTGCACTTTTGCAGAAACCTGTACATGTAAAAGAATTATTTGCACGGCTTGTAACATCCATCGATAAACCCGTCACCCTTAAAGTCCGTGCAGGGATAAAGAGCGATAATCCGCATCTCTACCGCGATATTGCAAAAATTGCAGAGGATTGCGGAATCGCGATGATTACACTACATGCAAGAACGCTTGAGCAGGGATATTCAGGAACTGCAGACTGGAAACTTATTGCGGATTTGAAATCCCGGGTCACTATCCCGGTTGTCGGCAATGGCGATATCAAGACTCCTGAGGATGCAAAGCGCATGATGGATGAGACAGGCTGTGATTATGTGATGATTGGACGGGCTGCGATGGGCAACCCGCAAATATTTTTGCAATGCAATGAGTACATTACCTCTGGGAGATATACGCAGATAACAGTGCAGGATAAGGTCAAATCATTTTTGCAGTATCTTGCGTATGCAAGAGATTATGCCATAAGCCCTGCAGCAATCAAGGTGCAGGCAATGCAATTCACTAAAGGCATTCCCGGCGCGCCGGACTTGCGAAGAAAGATTAGCGCATGCAGGAGTGGAGAAGAGTTCAGAGAACTATTTACACATCATGATGATGTATAAGAGTCGTTCTTATCCATAATATGCGTTGTTTGTTGAGCAATTTTTCTTCCACCAACAATCGATCCTGCGGTGAGGATAATTGTCCACAAGAATCCTGCACCCAAACACACCGGCGTTCTCAATTCCTCAGGAAAATACGCATAATTGAGTGTCTGGATAACATTCCATGCAGTAAGTGTTCCAATCAGCGCTATCTTATAATTTGCTCCGGGGATATTGTCGATATAGCGTTCTTTAAATTTATTCGTGAACGAGCGCCATCGCTCTTTACATGTTCCAGAATAATTCTTGAATATGCCTGCATAGTTTTTGAACAGTGCGGTAATCGAATAATCAGATTTTTCACCGACAGTATTATTGACAAAGAAATAACTGTTCATAATGTTCCCGAAAAGATTCGGGCCTAATGCAGATTTCAGAAAAGGGTTTGCAGAGATATACGCGCCCACTAATTCCCCGGACTGCATGACTGCATCAATAGACGCGCCATAGAACGGCGCAAGGATTGCAGTATACCGTAATTTCTTTGGATTTATTTTTTTATCGATCATGAGTTGGGAGATCATATCACTTGCAACAAAAGTGAACTCTGCAGTGATCATAGAACCGATATGGGGATGTGCTTTCTGAAGCTGCATATACTGATTCCAGACATCTGTCACAAGATTGCTGATATCCATCATATATCTCTCAAAGTAGTATTTAGCCGTAGTATTTAGCCGTAGCTTTTTGGTATGAAATGCGGCTTGAAATAATCCGCAGTATCCAGCATCTTTTTTTTGTGCACGAGCAGAAAATTTCCGCAACCATGAACATACGCCGGATCTTGATCTTTCATATCGACCAATACACGATTTTGCGGGTCAAGTTTCCGTCGACTATACGACGGGAAGCTCGATTGTGGCACAAGTTCTTCAAATGCACATTCAGGGATGATGACAATGCCCCCGGTAAAAACACTATCCAAACTCGCATAAAAATAATCGGACTTATTTACCCGCGAAATAATCTTGAGTAAATCAGAAGGAATGCTTATTCTACCTTTGGAATCAGTGGAGTACTCTTTGATCCCTGTTAACGGCGCCGGGAATATATTTTTTTCTGATACATAAATATACATCATTTTGTCACCACTCGCAGGTTTATAAATATTACGCATTTTTACTGACGCAGGTTTCGTCGTAAACTTTATTAATGACCGTAATCGCCTGCATACATGGCATTCATTGCAGGAATTGATGAAGCAGGACGCGGACCACTTATCGGCCCATTGGTCATCTGTGTTGCCGCAATCAAGGAAGAATTGCATGAATCCCTGCGCGAACTCGGGGTCAAGGATTCAAAACTGCTTTCCGAAAAACAGCGCGAAGAAATCTATAAATTTCTTGAACACCAGGTTAGGTTCGAACTCCGGATTGTGCAGCCTTCTGAAATCGACGAAGCAGTGACTTCCAAGACCACAAACCTCAACTGGCTCGAGGCAGATATCGGATCTGATCTTCTCAATAAGCTTGATGTCAAATTGGATGGAGAGGTCTCCCGGGTCATTATCGACTGCCCATCCAACAATCCCAAGGCATACGAAGCGTATTTTAAGAAGCGCGTTGACAATGAAGAGATTGCATTCCAAGTCGAGCATAAGGCAGACCTGAACCATCTTATTGTCGGCGCAGCATCCATCATCGCTAAAGTGACGCGTGAAAAAGAGTTGGAAAAAATCAAGAGAAAACTGAAGATTGATTTCGGTTCAGGATACCCGGGCGATCCCAAGACCAAGGCATTTGTCCAAGAGTACCATGACAACGCAAAATACCATCATCTCTTCCGCAAATCCTGGGCAACATATACCGCGATCAGCGAGCAGAAATTACAAAAGAGCCTTGGCGAATTCTAGGACATTTTTCGTTAACTATATAAAGCACCATAAAAAATATGAGTTATGGGTAAAAAAGAGGCGAACACTGTTTCTGAACCAGTTCCTGCACCAAATGTTCTTGACAGTAGACCTGCGTATTTCAAAGTCGAGGGTCCAAAACCGCAGATTACCCCGCTCGATAACCGGGAATCAAAATTCGTCAATACTGTCCTTCCTATCCTCAAATCAGTCTCGAACGTCATCATTATCCTGCTCATTGTTGCGCTCGTGGTCACAATCGTCTACAAACTTTACGCCCTTTTCTTTGTGGATATGATGAGCGGCAATTTCCAGAATGTCATCAATGATCTCCTGCTCACGATCATCCTTATCGAACTCTTCACCATCCTGTATTCATATCTCGTGAAGTATTATATCAAGGTCGAGCGTGTCATCGAGCTTGGGATCATATCCATCATCCGGGAGATGCTCTTTAAGATCCAGGAATTTGAGGCAAATAAGATCTATGCAGTCGCAGTCCTTCTGGTCTCATTCGGACTTCTCTTCTTTATTGAGAAATATTATTCCAAGTCAAGGAATGTATAGAATAGTTTATTTATATAGTGCATCTATCACGTGTTTATCGCCCAAATCATAGCATATTGAACGGGTTTCCTTCCTGAAAAACCTTCCTGAATATTCTTTCAATCGTTCTTCTGATGAAATGCCAATATCTGCACATCCGTAAGTATGCATAAAATCCAGACTCGTACTTCCTGCCGTTAGAATAAATCGCTCATAATTACTATCGTTTTTATCGATACGAACGTTAATTTTTGAATTATCATTATCTATTATGAATTTTTTCAAAGCATTTCGAATAGTATCACACTCGATAAATTGGTTATCGACATACCAATGAACATGCTCAGACGTAAGGCTCTCAGGATAATAATTTTTTTTACCATGAAATTTCCTGTCCTTAATCGTGACAAGAAATTTTGCTTTGTCAATGATGCGGTCAATATTTTTACTTGAAAGGATTAGTCCTTTTTGCGATGCCTCAAATACCTCAACATAACTTTCAGGACGTACGGACAGATTATCCATGAAATCAGGATGAGAGAATAACTTATTTACTCCTAAATCAACATCCTGAGCAGTAAACCCTGAATAGTTCATTAAGTTGTTACGAGTTGAGTCATAGGTCGCATCATACACCATTGAAGAAATTGTTTCAAGATCAAACGATTCTCGAGGATCTTTTTTTATTGTTGATAATAATAGATACGCCGCACGCATTGTATCAATAAATGAATAGACATTATTACCAATAGCACCAATATCAACATAACTATCACTCCATGCAAAAGGAGCAGATAACCTTTTTTGTTCATTAATGACACTTACACCAAAAGTTATAGCAGTTAAATCATCTGTTCGTGCATCTCTGACATTAAATTTTATACCCCATTTCGGTATGCACCAGACAGTATATCCTTTTATAGTATCCAGCGAATACAGCGCATTCTGAAAACGATCGGTTTCTTCAGGCATAATTACAAAATCAGATTTGAGCTTTACTCGCTCGACTGATCCTCGTTTATTTTTTATTTCTACAGGTTTTACTTCATAAGGAACTTTTTGTAAATCACTGTTTTGTTTCATCAGTTAACCTCATACTTGTTTTTCAGTAATTAATGGCATCAGATCGACTACGCTCGGATGACGCCATTCGCGATATGTTTCATAAAGCGAACGTTTTTCTGCAGGCTGCGGATTGACATCGATGTAAAATCGCATGCCTGTACTACTATTTTCTCCGTGGAGCCTAATTGTTGAGAACAGTTGAGATAGTGCAGCATCAGTTTCTACGCGAAACTTTTTTTTATAATCCGCGAAAAGACGGGATAATGAATTCCACTGACACCCGCCAATGCCAGAATATATGCGTTTATCTTTCGAATCCGCATGAACAATAGTGACGGAATATTTCTTAAGGAATTTATCAGATAGTAATGTGTCAACAAGAGTAAAATCCTTGTTCAGTATTTCAAATTCAGCACAGGGCGCCTGCCCATAAGTGTTGATGTAATCTCCGAGATGAGCAACATATTGATGTGCAGAGATAAGATTGACGTTGTTCTTCGTCAAGTGACTCCCGATGTCGAGATATTCAAATAATGCGCGAGCACGTTGCCCAAATTGTTCATCTAAATGATAGTCTGACAATTCTTGCACTTGTTCCATAGTTTTTAACAGAATTGTTTTTTTCATAATAATCACCTATTTACTCACTTAATAGTAGTACTGTAATGTTGTATTTAAATATTTGCAACCTTTTATGAGGTTGTAAATAACAAAATTTATATAGAACACGATCACTCATAAAGTATGGACCTGCAAGAACTCGGGCTTACAGCAAATGAATCCAAAGTGTATGAAACACTTCTCAAATACGGCGCGCTTACCGCAGCAAATTGTGCAAAACAGTCCCAAGTGCCCTACGGCAGGATATATACCGTCCTGGATTCGCTTGAGCGCAAAGGACTCATCAAAATTCTCCCTGAACAGACTAAAAAATTTGTTCCCAGTGACCCCCAAGAACTCGACGAATTAATCACTAAGAAAAAGGATAGTCTTGATGCGCTTAAACAAAAGATCAAAGCATACAAAACACTCTATCATGAGCGAAAACCTGAAGCAATACAGATAAGCTATGATCGGCATAACTTCCACAAACTGGTAGCTCAGATGAAAAAAGCAGAACATTACTCGTATAGCATCAAATATGCATTCGCAACAGATCCTGCATTCATGCGCGACGTTAAAGAACTCACTGCACAAAAGGTCGATTACCGCGCACTGGGGCGCATTGACAAAGAAACAGCACCCAGCGTCAAAAAATGGCACACCATAACAACCCATATCAGACATATCCCTAACGAAGGGGTCGCAGTATCAATAATCGATGATGAAGAAATGCTCATCTCATGCATCACGACAAACACGATGATGCTTATCAAGGATAAACCGCTTATCAAACTCATGAAAGAATTGTTCCTGCGCTATTATGAGACGCAACCAGAAATAACGCAGGACACCACTATGCACAAAAAACGACCATAAAAAAACAATATTTATATATCAAATAGGGTGAAAACCACTGTTTTTAGGGTAGAGGATATGACTGAACGGATTACGCGAGTAACAAGATTGGAAATCAAGGGTTTCAAGTCCTTTGCAAACAAGACTGAATTATTGTTCGGGGATGGGTATAACTGTGTTCTTGGCCCGAACGGTTCTGGAAAGAGCAATGTCATGGATGCGCTCTGCTTTGTTTTAGGCAAGGGCTCAAGTAAGGAGATGCGTGCAGAAAAATCCTCGAATCTCATCTATAATGGTGGAAAGCTCAAGAATCCAGCAAAAGAGGGTGAAGTGAGCATATTCTTTGATAATACGCATAAAGTGTTTCCTGAGATCAAAGACGAGAGCCGGCGCAAGAAAAGTGACGAGCATAAGTATGATACAGAGATCAAGATCACGCGCCTCATCAAGGAGAACGGGCAATCAGTCTACAAGATCAATGACAAGACAAAGACGCGCCAGGAGATTTTGGACCTGCTTGCATTCGCAAAGGTCAATCCTGACGGGTATAATATTGTTCTTCAAGGCGAGATCATCAACCTGATTGAGATGTCTCCTCTTGAACGCCGGCAGATGCTTGAGCAGATTGCAGGACTCTCAGTCTATGAGGAGAAGAAAGAGAAGGCACTGCGTGAACTGCAGCGGGTTGAAGACAAGATGAATGAAGTTGAGATTATTCTTGCAGAGCGCAAGACCCACCTCCAGGAACTCAAGCGTGACCGCGATCAGGCATTAAAATTCAAGGATCTCAATGATAAGATCAAGCGGAACAAGGCAACAATCCTTTCCCGCAAGATCGATGTCAAAAGCAGGGAATTTGACGCACTCAAAAAAGAGATTGATGAAGGCAATGGCAAGATTGCAAAACTCAAAGAGCATATCACCAAGATCAAAGAGACTATTGAGCAGCGCAAGCATGAGATTGACCGGATCAACAAGGAAATCGAACTTAAGGGAGAAAAGGACCAGGTCGAAATCCATAAAGAAGTTGAGCGATTGAAGATTGATCTTGCAGTCACAAGGCAGCGCATCACGAATATCGACGCAGAGCATACAAAAATTGATGAGCGTAAACAGCAATTGAACAATTCACTTGCGGACATCACTGGTCGCATCGCAACGCTTCTTGCGCAGAAAAAAGATGCCGAAGGCGCGATGGCAACAAAGGAAAAGGAGTATGAGCAGATTGAGCAGAAGATCAAGAAATTTCTTGAGAAGAATAATCTTGACAGTGTTGCTGCAATCGACAAGGAGATTGAACAGATTGACAAGGATGCAGAAATTATCAATGAAGAGATCCAGAAATTGCGTGAGGAGCAGCAGAATACCCTGCGTGAAAAAGACAAGCTTGAATTGCTCATCCAGAACATTGATGCAAGTATTGAGAATGTCTTAAAGCTTGAGAAGGAGAACAAGGAGCAGGTTGAATCCCTCAAGAACAAGAAGGATAATTTCAAGAAGATCACACTGGAATTGAATCAGGCGCTCTCAGAGAATTCATCGCTTGCCGCACAGATTGAGAATGCGCGTACAAAGATCCTGAGCAGAAAAGAGGAATTGGTAAAGCTTAATGCAAAAAATTCCAGTTTGCGTGAGAGTGTTGCTGCAGGTGTTGCAGTCCAGCGCATCCTCGAACTCAGGGATAAGGGCGAGAAGAAGGGCATTTATGGATTGGTCTCAAGCTTAGGCAATGTCCCTGCAGAATATGCTCTTGCGCTCGAAGTTGCTGCAGGCGCAAAGATCCGCAGCATTGTCGTTGAGGATGATAAGGTCGCTGCAGAATGCATCAAGTATCTCAAGGATAATAAGCTTGGTGTTGCAACATTCCTTCCGCTCAATAAGATCAGGTCAGTTTCTATCAAGCCAGAACTCAAGAATCTTAAAAGCCCGGGGATTATGGGGCTTGCTATAAGCCTGGTCACGTATGATCCTCAATTCGAAAAATTATTCAGTTATGTGTTTGAGAATACTATTGTTGTTGATAGTGTTGAGACTGCGCGTAAGATCGGCATCGGCAATTATCGCATGGCAACACTCACGGGCGATCTTATGGAGACGAGCGGCGCAATGCAGGGCGGATTCCGGCAAAAGACTGCGGGCCTTGGATTCCAGGAAAAAGAGCTCAATGACACGATTGGGCGGCTCGAGCATGAAATCAGTGATGCAGACCGCGTGATTGCAAATCTTGAGCAGAAGCGCAGCGATAATGAAGAACTCATTGAGCGATTGCGTGGGCTCAAGTCAAATCTTGACGGCGAGATCATTGTGCTTGAACGCACACTCCATCTTGACTCGAATGATCTTGATGTGAGTAAGAAGCAAAAGCTTGAACTCAAGAAGGATTTTGCGGCAATCGACAAAAGGCTTGATGCACTCATCAGCAAGACTTCTGAGAAGAACCGCACGCTTGCACAGTTCAAGATCAAAAAGCAGCAATTGCGTGAAAAGATCAATGAGTTGCGCAATCCTGCACTCCTTGCAGAATTGAACGCGTTTGAGCAGAAGAAATCACAATTACGCGATGAGATCAATGCATTGCGCCTGGATTCCAAGAATAGCGATGGACAGATCACAACTGTCCTCAATCCGGAAAAGGACAATATCACCAAGGTCTTAAAGCAGCAGGAAAAGGAGCGTTCTGCATTTGAGGATGAGAAGAATGCGCTCACGAAAAAGATCAAAGAGTCAGAGGCGTCATTGAAGGAGAAGGAGGCTGCAGAGGCAAAATTCTTTGCGCAATTCAAGGAATTGTTCAACAAGCGCAATAAATTATCTGAAGAAGTCACCCGTGCAGAGTCTGAAGTGTTTGCAAAAGAGGATGAATCGCGCAAGATCGAGCAGAAGGGCAATATTGTCTCGCTCCAGAGCGCAGAGATCCGCGCGCAACTTGCCGGCATGCAGGAAGAATTCAAGCAGTATGACGGAGTGGAGTTGTATACGGACAAGCCTGAATCCGACATCTTGAAAGAGATTGCACAATTCGAAAAACTCATCGGCGATATCGGCGCAGTCAATATGCGCGCGCTTGAGATCTATGAAAAGATCGAGACAGAGTACAAGTCATTCATTGAAAAGAAGGAGAAGATCCTCAAGGAACGTGAGGATGTCCTGGTCATGATCAATGAGATTGATGCGAAAAAGCGCGAGTTATTCATGAAGACCTATGAGATCCTTGACCATAATTTCAAGGTCATATTCTCTGCATTATCAACCAAAGGCGAGGCATCGCTTGAGCTTGAGGACAAGAATGATCCGTTCAATGGCGGACTCCTCCTCAAGGTCCGCATCACAGGAACAAAATTCCTCGATATCAAATCGCTCTCTGGCGGGGAGAAGACCATGGCTGCGCTCGCATTCATCTTTGCAGTCCAGGAATATGATCCTGCGCCATTCTACATCTTTGATGAGGTCGATGCAGCGCTTGACAAAAAGAATTCTGAACAGTTGTCTGCCTTGATCAGAAATTATGCAAAGAAGGCGCAATATATCATCATCAGCCATAATGATGCAGTGATTTCAGAGGCAGATAATCTTTTTGGGGTTTCTATGAACGAGTTCGGGATTTCTAAGATCACGAGCCTGAAGATATAATCCATTATTCCCGTTCTTTTTTTCAATATGACTTAGTCTACTGATATCATATCGTTTTATCATTGGGTTCATCGAATGCTGAAAATAATTCCTTCTCATTCTTGTATTTTTCTATAGAATAATGTTTAGTTTCTAATAATTCAATAAATCTCAAATAGAAATATCTCCCATTCTCATACGGTTGTATGGGATGACGCTTTTTTAAGATTTTTTCAAAACGTAATTTTATTGTATCTGCGTCTTCTCTTGTTAAATTCTTTGCAACAATATTTGACTCTGAATACTCATACCGGTTACATTCTGAATGGCTATAAATACATTCTTTTATGGCGTACTTGACTTTTGTATCTAGATCCTCTCTCCTTTTTGATTTAGTTGGTTTCATGTTCTTACTCACAATTTTTCTCTATAATACTATTAAGTCGTGGTATAAATATTTAAAATCTTGCTGTCGAAAACCTTCGACAAAATAATAACATTTATATAGTCCAAACAATAAGTTCAAGCATGCAGTACGAAGAAGAACTCCGCAAGTATGGCCTCTCAGAAAAAGAGGCAAAAGTATATTTAGCACTCCTCAAAAAAGGGCCATCAACAGTGAACGAAATTGCAGAATCAGCAGATCTTGTAAGAACCACGACATACGACATCCTCAAGATACTGCGTGAAGAAGGAATTGTGGCATCAATGACCAAAAATAATATTCGATATTTTGAAGCATCGGATCCTGAAAAATTACTCCAGATTCTCGACGAACAAAAAAAACATGTTGAGGAGATTCTCCCAAAATTGCGACAACTCAAAAAAGAAGATTCTCCGAAATCACGCGCAGAGATATTTGAAGGAAAGCATGGAGTTAAAACAGTGTTTCAAGCATTGCTCGACAACAAGGAGCCGCTCTATGCATATACAAACAATAAATTCATGGTTGATCTCCTTCCGAGTTATGCGCCGCGGTTTATTCAGGAACGGGTCAAACAGCGTATACCAATCAAGATTATTAGTGAACCATCACAGACCACAACAACATTACTCAAGAATAAAGATAGTAAAGAATTTCGCGAAACAAGAACATTAAAAGAATTTAAAAAAATACCAATTAATGAGTATATTTCAGGCGATATGGTCACTATCCTTGGATCACGCACCGACGAACCTATCGGCATCATTATCTACAATAAAGATTTTGCTGGCGAACAGCGCATCCTATTCGAGAAACTTTGGTCTATTGCAGAGAAATAATACTCTATCTATCTCTTCCCAATGCTATTTAGTGCCTCATCTATTCCTTGCGCAGTCGTATCCCAGGAGAATTTTTCGACCACTGTCCGGCGCGCCATTTCACCAAGTTTGAAGCGCAGCGTGGGATCAGCGATCAGGCGCTCGACCTGGCGTGCAAGATGATAGGGATTCTGTTTTTCAAAGAACAACCCATTCACATTGTTGCGGATATAGTTTCTGATGAATCCCACTTCTGTCGATACTGCAGGGAGCCCGCAGGACATTGCCTCAAGCATGGAAAGGCAAGTCGTTTCTGTAAGCGAGGAGAGGCAGTAGATATCCATGATCTGCAAGTAGGGCACTGGATTGTTCTTGCTGCCGACAAGCCAGACATTGTTTCGTGATGCAAGCTGTCTTTTGATTTTTTCTACACCATCGCCGACAATCAATAGTTTTGTCTGCGGATACTTGAGTTGGACTCTGGTGAATGCACGCAGGATAGTGATGAGATCTTTTTCATGGCTGATGCGCCCATGATAGCCGATGATGATATCTTCTGCATGAAACCCCAGCTCTTTTCTGATCTCAACCTTTTGTTCGGGGGGGAGTGGGACAAATTTTGTCGTATCAACACCAAGATAGACTATGGTGGATTTAGTGCGGATATTGTTCCATAAGAATAATTCTTCAGTGCTGCTGCTCGGGACAATGAGCAGGCTGCAACGGTTGTAGAGTGATCGCGCAACTTTTTTTGCTGCGATCTGCGCATATTTCTTAAGGATTGGATTCTGGAGTGCTTTCGGCACGAGTTCCCATTCAATAGAATGGATGAATGCGGCAACAGGTTTTTTCTGTTGTTTTGCCGCGCGGATTGCTGCAGTGCCTACTGGCCCAATGGTCTGAGTGAATACCAGGTCTGATTGCCTGACAAGACTTGCGATAAATTGCTGCTTGAATTTCGGAACTGGAAAATCCCCTACCCGAAATATTTTTGAGAGAGGGATCCGTACGATCTTGATATTAGGGTCCTCATAGGATCCATAGTCGGGGGCGACAACTGTGATCTCATACTTATCATGGAGTCGGGGAATTATTTCTGAGAGGAACCGTGCGATCCCATCCCAACGCGGGAGGAAGTTGTCTGTTGCAATGAGGAGTCGTTTTTTTTCGTTCATCGGATCTTGTAGAACACCTCAGCATATCGTACCTTATTTTTTTTCCCATTAATCCATGCTTTCACATATACTGACCAGGTGAGACTGAAGCGTGCTGCAGCCTGGCTCTTAAACAGGCGCAATGCCGCAACCTTGGTCTTGAAGGTGTCTGAAATGTCGACTGCGATCTGGACATAATGCCGTTTCTTGAAATTAAAGATAGTCCATACATCAAAAGCATACACTTCGCCCGGATATTTGATCTTGTCCAATGTTTCGATAAGGCGCTTGTGCAATGCGCGATGATCCGGCAGGGGGTCATCCATGGAATGGGTAAATATCCGCTTGGGCTTGTACTTGAGCAGGAGCCGGCGCATTTTTGCATGAATCTTCCTTGCAGAGTATTGCTCGAGAAATTTTGATTCCTGCAATCCTAAGAAGAGTACTCCTGAGCCGCCGATGAATTTGTCTGCAGAAAGCGCTTCCTTGACCCGCGCCTTGATGGTATAATGCTTCTGGAACCAGGGATGCGAACCCTCGCCATAGGAGAAGATGATGGTATAGATCTGTTTTCCCTCCTTGGCATATTTTGCAACAGTCCCGCCAGGACCGAATATCTGGTCGTCAGAATGCGCGCAGATCACAAAGACCACATTCTCATCCAAGTCAGTCTGTTTAAGGGACATATTCTTTGCGTAGTATAAAGAGTTTTTAAAGTTAACCATCAACGCAGCTCTGTTGACATCATTATTGTTGCCCTAAGATGAGCAGCAATACATGAGAGTGCCAAGTGCGTTACTCGGGGTTGCTCCATCCGGGAGAGTAGCACGATAAGAATAACATGTAAGCTGCGAATAGGCAACATACAAACGCAGTGAGTGATGATGTCAACAGGGCTCATCAGCGCTCGTTGCAGGCCGGTGTTTTTGCAAACCATAATTTCGCAAATATTCCGGAAAATACCGAATAATTTCCGAGAAAGAGACACAAAGGTATATTAAAGCAATTATCCTGATAGCAGTATAACGGTATCATCAACATGCTCACAGACAAAGAAAGACAATTGATCATTGCATTGCGGCGCAGCGAAGTAGATAATGTGCATCAGGTCGCAAAAAAGAGCAATACGCCTAAGAGCACACTCTACGATCTCCTGCACCGACTCGAGGAAAAAGAGATTATCAAAACGCATGTCGCAATCGCATTTGAAAAGATCGGCTATCCCTTAAGGATCTTTTTTATCGCAAAAACCAGCGCAGTGCAGAAAGAACTGTTAAAGAAATACCTGCTCAATCAAAAAAATATCAACACCATCCATACAGTCAATCGCGGAAACAATTTCCATTTCGAGGCATTATTCAGGAATCAAAAGGAAGTCGAGGAATTTCTCGAGCAACTTGAGGAGCATAACGCGCTTGAGCAGTTGAGTGCCTACAATGTCCTCGAGACACTGCAGCACGAACAATTTTTGACCGCAGAGGAGCACTTCCAATGACACAAACAACACTCAGACAATTTTATATCCGACCCAAACCGAAAATCATTGGAAAGATCATTAGCATAATTTTGCGCATATAGACAGCAGGTATGAGGAATTGTGATCTAGCGAGAGCTATAGTACAGGGATGAACGTATGGAACAAAAAAAGCATTGACTGTATACTTATTGATATAGGAATCGATCAATTATATGAACGCAGAATGGCAGATCATTGCGAACGCATATTGGATAAGGATCATATCCGGCAAGAATTAGCATACAACAAACAATACTTTTATGAATACTGCAAATATATACCCTGTACTGGACACATCATTACTAATGACGCGACAGCAGCGCAGGCTGCAGAAAAAATTATTACACTATTATAGTGAGGTGCATATGGCTCCAGAAAAACCAAAACGACAGATTGCAATTGTGAAGGGACTCGTTACACGTGATGACAACAAGATTCTTCTTGTACGCCGGAAGCGTGAGTGGCATGCTGCAGCGCATAACAAGTGGGAAATGCCCGGCGGCAAGATCGATTTTGGGGAGACTCCTGAAGAGGCAACGATCCGCGAGATTAAAGAAGAGAGCGGATACCACGCACTGATCACGCGGCTTTTGCCTAAGATTATTTCTGCACGATGGGAGTATGAAGATCGCGTCTCGCAGCAATTGCTTATCTGCTATGTCTGCAAATTAGTTGGCGGGGTTGCGTCTACTACAGATCATGGTGTGAGTGAAGTTGCATGGTTTACGCCGCAGGAGGCATTACTGCTTGAATCACTGCCCGGAACCCATGAATTTATCGAGGAATACCTCAAGCAGTAGGAGCTATTCTTTTGAGAACAGCAGTTGTTATAACATAAAAAAACAAGAACAGTGCAGTATAATCTATGCGTCCGCCGGGATTTGAACCCGGGTACCCGGCTCTCGTCAGCAAACAGGCGAGTTCCAAAAAACCCGTTTTTTGCTATGGAAGGCCGGAGTCATAACCGCTAGACCACAGACGCGATTGCTCAAAGAAAAAAACAGGGATTTATAAATATACTTGTTTTCGAGAAAAAAAAAATATTGCGCAAATACTGGCCAGGCAGGCCTTGCAAATTATCGGTGAGAGGCAATGCCCTGTATGGTGGAAATCATCTCATAATATTTTTCTGCGCGAGTGCTTTCTGCTGCGGCAGTCTCTGCATAATCTTCCATGGTCATGCGTTCGTTGAATTCGTAGAGGTCAAATTCTCCGGGGCGATGCGGCTTTGCTTTGGGAAACGCGTATCCTTTGGAATGGAAGGTATACACGCTGTCACGGTTTGCACCATGATATTTTTTTTCATGTAGATACTCCTGTAGTTTTCTTGCGACACTGTCGCGAAGCGCTGCAAACTCTTTATGATTATGAGTACAGATAGCTGCCTTATGATCGAGTGTTTCGACGAGTGCATCAACTGTTTTTGGCGGTTCGTCTTTGGATCGTGAGCATCCTGATCCCAAAGCAAGCGATCCTACCAGCATAAGTCCAGTGATGATTTTTTGGTATGTTTTCATCTTTCCACCCCGAGTATCCTCTTATTACGATAATCTTCTGTGCGCAGTTTTTCCTTGAAATGTTCCAGTGCATAGGGCGGGATGAATTCGCGTGCAAGAAGATATGCTTCTGCCATGTTGAATGTCTTGAGCCCGACGCGTGATTCCGGCGCATGAGAAAGGTATAATGCCTTATGTTGCCATCCTGAATCAAATGCAGTGGTGCGTAATGCGACGAACCGGAATCCTACGGCAGGTGTTTCTGGAAATTCGACCAATGCGGCGAATGGCTTGTTGATGCGCAGATTTGCAAATGGATTTTCCACCAAAACCCGTGACGAGTCACCATGACAATATGGTTTGGATAACTGGTCATCGACAATATGGTCAAGATAATTTTTTGCAAGCATATGATTGTCGCCAGTCATGATACGAAGCAGGTAGCCTTGTGGTACGGCAAATTTTAATCTCAGTTTGTCATGTGTGTTTGCATCTTTTTCTATCAATGCTTCCACGGAATAATCATTGGAGACTATTGCAGCGAGTTTGCTTAAAGAGTATTTTTGGCAGTTGAGATTATTCATCCTATAGAATGATTGTAATTCATCTTCTGTAAGGATTACTGCATCATAGGAATTGGGGGAGCTACCGAACTGCAGCAATCTTCTTCTTGGTGAGTGTATTGCGTGTGCTATGGCATCAGCAGTGATGGGTCCCTTGCCCTGTACTGCAAATACTGCATCTTTTTCTGGATCCACGACAATCTGCGTGTTTGAACAAACTGCGCCGTGCGTAATTGATTGGCTCCATCCGCAATTGATGCCATACTGTATGATCTCGGGCACTGTTGCGATATGCATCTTCGAATTTGTTGATTCTTGTTTTTTGAGTAGGTTTGCTGCCGTATCATATACTTCTTTGCTATAGTCGTTATCAACCATAGGACGTCACCTCCAATTATTACTACACAATAGTACTACTTAATATATAAGGATTTCTTTTAAATATTTTAATTATTTCTTATTATATCTCATAAAATAGGAAAATATATAAACATAAACACAAATATTATGTCATGCTCCTTGATGCATTGGATAAGAAGATACTATCAGAATTGGAAAAGGATTCCAGCGTTCCGGTCAGTATGCTTGCGCGTAAAGTCAAACGGTCCAAGGAAGCAGTCACATACCGCATCCATCGATTGCAGGAGAACAATATCTTGCGGAGCTGTACTGCAATCGTGGATATGGCAAAACTTGGCTATCTCACGTTTCGCATCTATATCCGCTGGCAGAATATGACGCAGGAACTCAAAAAAAAGTTTCACAAAGAGATTGGTGAGAATACGAATGTATGGACAACTACTGAACTGCACGGCAAATGGGATTTTGCGATATTTCTCGGGATCAAGCGTGACGAGTATATCGAGAAATTCCATAATATCTGGTCTGCACTCATGAAAAATTATAAACCGTTAATTGCAGAGACAAAAATCGCGATTTACGCGCCAATCTATAATTTCAACAAGCGATTCTTTATTGATGAATATTCAATCATCACCCGCATTTATGGTGAAGGTGGTGTCGTTGATTTTGATGATATTGATGAAAAGATCGTGAATGCATATGCATCTGATGTACGACAGACGCTTGGAGAGATCGCAAAACAGGTTGGCACGAGTATCGAAACAGTCCGTCGAAGAATTGTTGAAATGGAAAAGAAAAAAGTGATTGTGGGCTATAAGATTGACCTGGATCTTGCAAAGATGGGCTATCAGGGATATCGGGTGGATTTTGCATTGAACAATACTTCACGCAATACTGAATTATTCGAATATCTAAAGCAGCATAAATATTTCTATCAGATCAATAAGTCCATTGGCGGGGCGGATTTCGAGTGCGAGATTGTGGTCCGCGACCTGCCGCACCTGCTCGGGATCCTTGAGGAGATCATGGCACGGTTTTCCGGCACAGTCCAGAGCTATGAATACATGGGCTATACTGAATTCCCGAAATTATCCATGGTTCCGGACTAGCGCAGAAATGATGAATCAGTTTTTAGGAGATACAATACTCTAATCTGCCGAGCGCACTCTTGAAATTGTGCATTCCACGCAGGTATACTGTTTCTGCGGTCTTTTTATCAAAGAGTTCTATAATCATCTGGAAAGAAGCGTTCTTGTATTGATCATAGAGTTTTTGTGTTTCTTTTTGCATGAACGTAGTTATCTTTGAGGCTTCAGGAGAGTTTTTGAGATCGATGATGGCGTTTTTGATGTTATCTTCCATGGATTGATAATCAGTCAATTCCGGCCAGATTTTGCAGATAAATGTCTTATCGAGGTATTTTGATACACTATACATCCCCTGTGTTTCAGGGAGGATATTTTCGCGATAGGTTGTCATGCGCGCAATATTTTCTTCGGAGATCGCGCTTGCATGCATCTGATGTTTCAGATAGCTCAGGATAATCTTTTTTTCAAATGAATAATCATAATTCAGGGCATAGAGTATCCTGTCCTTTTGTTGTTTGTCCGAAGGAAAGGTTTCAATCATGCGTAATCGCTCTGCAAAGATATGGTAGGAGATGATGTGCGTCAATGCAAAATCAGTCTGAGGATTGAACGCGAATGGCGTGGTCTCCAGAATAGCAATATCTTTGATTGTACTGTCGGTTTTGAGCAGCATGCTGAGGTTCATGCCATCAGAGAACAATAAGAAGTTTATAAATTTGATTATTTAATAGTAGTTACATATCAATGCACTTCCCGCACTCCCCAACCCTGCATAAAGTATATAAAAGAAGATTGATTCGTTCTTCTTATGAAGTTTGAGCTTATTTCTCCGTTCAAGCCTGCAGGCGGACAGCCTGAGGCAATCAAGAAGTTAGTTGAAGGATACCCTAAATTTCCACGTCAGACACTTCTTGGAATCACGGGGAGTGGAAAAAGTTTAGATTATGCAGATACCATTATGATACGTAATTCTATGGGTCTCGTAACTAAAATCCCTATTGGAAAATTTGTTGATGAACAATTAACTAGGCCATTGAACATAGGAGGAACCCAATTTCAGAAAAATAACGGTTATTCCATAATTTCATTCAACCCAAAAGACTTCACAATAAGCGAAAAACCAATCACACAAGTGTCTAAACATAAAGAATCAACTGTATTCAAAATCGTACTTGATGATTATTCAACAATACATGTAACTAAAGACCATAACTGTTACAAATTTGAAGATGGAGAAATGAAGTTATGTAGAACAGAAGAATTACAGTGCGGAGATTATCTTCCAACATCTAACCATATAAGCAATCCTCTTCAAGAACCAAAATATCTCTCACTTATTGAACACACAACTACACAAAAATTTAATATCAAAGTATTATTACTCCAAAAAGATCCAAATGGAGAAAAACTCTTAGACATTCTTAAGAAACATCAAAAATCTCCGAAGAATAAACTAAAACAAATAGTTAATCAAACAAAAAATAGGGGAATTTCCAAAATCGAACTTGATGAATACCTTGAAACGCTTAATACAACTATCGAAAAAGAAAACAAAAATATTAAAATCATCTCAAAACGGGGAGATATATTCCACCCTTTAATTGAAATAACTGAAGAATTCTTAACATTTCTAGGGGTATACCTTGCAGAAGGCCACAACACCGGTAATGAAATTCTTCTTTCGAATGGAGACCCAAATCTTCATGGGCAATGCAAAAAATATTGGAACTCGCTTGGAGCAATATACTATGAACGAGATTATAAAGACGCAGCGTATTATTCGAAATTGGTGGCATCATGTTTTAAGCAATTCGGAACGCACGCAAAATCAAAGAAATTTTCTAATATCATGTACAATTTTTCAAAAAATCAATTAGCAATAATGCTCCGCGCATATTTCGATGGCGATGGATGGGTCGAATCAAATGCAGTACTTTGCACATCAGCATCCGGGGAACTCATGTTTGACATAAAAAATGCATTGTTACGATTCGGAATAACAAGCAGAATAACCACAAAGAAGATAAAAAAATATCCATCGAACACATATTATAAACTGTCAATTAGCGGGAAAGATAATTTGAAACAGTTTATGGAGAATATTTCTTTTTCGATTACATATAAAAAAATTAAGGTTCGGTCAATCATTAAAGATTCAGGGAACACTAATGTAGATGTTATACCTAATTGTGGATCATTCATAAAAAGACTCAGAGAAGAAGAACAAGTATATCAAAGAGTCATAATTAATGATATCGGCAGTCAGGCGCTTCTTTCAATGGTTGAAAATAATCAAAGACAATTATCCAAAGAGAAATTCATGCAGCTTATTGTAAGAATAACTCATCAAAGCAACCATCAACTTCTTAATCTAGCGCATTTCAACTTCCGAAAAATAGTATCCATTGAAGAGGTCCCATCCACCAATGGTTATGTTTATGACATTGCGGTACAAGATAATGAAACATTTATGGCTGGCGATGGAAATATTTTCGTCCATAATACCTTTATCATGGCGAATGTTATTGAAAAGGTCCAAAAGCCAACCCTTGTCATTGCGCATAATAAGATTCTTGCAGCGCAGCTCTATACTGAATTAAAGGAATTATTCCCAAAGAACAGGGTTGAGTATTTCATCTCCTATTATGATTATTATCAGCCAGAAAGCTATATCCCGACCTCTGACACCTATATCGAAAAAGAAGCAACCGTGAATGAGCAGATTGAAAAGATGCGACTGCATGCAGTCTCGAGTCTTGTGTCGCGTAAGGATGTCATCATTGTCGCTTCAATATCCTGCATCTATGGTCTGGGCGATCCTGAGGATTATCGGAATATGTCTATTGAATTGTCCTGCGGCAAGAAGATCAACCGTCAGGAATTCATCCATAAACTTGTCGCCATGCAATATGAGCGCAATGATCAGGCATTGGAGTCAGGAAAATTCCGTGTCCGCGGGGATACGATTGATATTATCCCAGCGTATGAGGAATCGATTGTACGCGTTGAACTTGAAGGCGATAGTATCAAGCGGATGAGTGAACTGAATGCGATCACTGGAGAAAAGATCACTGCTATTGATGCGATCGCTATTTTTCCTGCACGCCAGTATGTTGTCCCTGAAGAAAAACAGGCCAAAGCACTTTCTGCAATACGCGAGGAACTTGAGGAGCATGCGCCGACACTTGATCCCCTTGAAGAAGAACGCGTACGTAAACGCGTAAAGTATGACCTGGAGATGATTGAGGAGATGGGGTATTGCAATGGCATTGAGAATTATTCGCGGCATTTTGAGGGGCGGGCAGTGGGAACACCGCCGCATACATTACTCGATTATTTCCCTTCAGACTTTTTAATGATTATTGATGAATCCCATCAGACCATTCCGCAGGCGAACGCCATGTATAAGGGGGATTATTCGCGCAAGAAGAATCTTGTGGATTTTGGTTTCCGACTGCCCTGCGCATTTGACAATAGACCATTGAAGTTTCATGAATTTGAAAAATTCTTTCATCATGTGCTTTTTGTCTCTGCAACACCTGCCGAGTATGAAGTGCAAAGTTCTGGACAAACCGTTGAATTGATCATCCGCCCGACTGGACTTGTCGATCCTTTGGTTGAAGTGCGTCCTATCAAGGGACAGATACCGGATATGATTGCTGAAATTAAAAAGACTGTTGATAATGGTTTTCGAACACTTGTCACGACATTGACCAAACGCATGGCTGAAGACCTGACTGACTATTTATCCAAAGAAGGGATACGGGTACGGTATATGCATTCAGAGATTGAAAGCCTGGAAAGAATTGAATTAGTTCGGCAATTAAGGTCTAAAGAATTTGATGTACTTGTTGGAATAAATTTATTACGTGAAGGACTTGATATTCCTGAAGTCAGTTTGATTTGTATCTTAGACGCAGACAAGGAGGGATTCTTACGCGATGAAAGATCCTTGATTCAGACCATTGGTCGCGCTGCACGTAATGTGAATGGACGAGTGATATTATACGCTGATAAGATTACTAAGTCGATAAAGAATGCGATGGAGATTACACGCAAACGACGCGAGGCACAGATCGAGTATAATAAGAAACATCATATTGTCCCCCAGACCATCATCAAGAAGATCGCTGAGAAGAAACGCGACTTGAAAGGCGTGAAGCACATGTCTAAATCAGACGTAGAGAAGAAGATGGCTGAACTCGAAGCTCAGATGCAGGTAGCTGCAGAGAACTTAGACTTCGAGAACGCTATCAAATATAGGGATGCGCTTGATGAGATGAAATATTCATTGACTGCTGATGACGAGCAGAAAGAATATAAGAGGAAGAAAAAATAGTTTCCGTGAAAATAACTGTTGTAGTAGTGGCCCCGCCAAACCCCAATCATTATTTTGTCGATGATAAATTGAAAATGTTGCCCGCAAAATGCCAACAAAAAAACCGGGCCATGACTCAATTGAGAACAAATTAACGAAAGTCCTGTCAGAGCTATTGTTTCATTCCCACATCTTTATGGCATTGTCAACCAGTTCGTCTAGGAAGCTTTCTTTATACGTTATTAGTATGCTCACAAGCTCCCTTTCGTTTATTAGCAGCACATAGCTCTTTATTCTTCCTGATTTTACTGAGTTCAGGATCTTTGCCTCCTCTAACTTTTTTAGATGCCACGATGTGGTTGAGGGTGACAGTCTCACATATGTAGAAACCTGTTCCTGGTTACAGTTCTTATTGAGTAGAATAAATAATATTATCTGCCGTATCTTTTCTTGCCTTAACAAGCCCATCAATGACGTATTATACGGTTTAAAATCTCTCGGATAATATCTGAGGTTGTTCCCTTCTTTCTGCGATTTAATCAGTCTATTCCTTTCAAGATAGTCGAGATGATATCTCACTGAGCCGAGAGGCAGCCTGCTTTTTCTCTGAATTTCTCTAAAATGGCATCCTGCATATTTTCGCACTATTTCATATATTTTTCTTCGCATGTCAAGCTCTAGAACTCTCTTATCCTTGTCATCAAGAAAGTTTTCAGGCATATTCTCCTCACTTCTTAATAATTCCCAAAAAGAAGCTTAGCAATATGGCGAAATCCAGAAAATATGCTACAGGATCTACCAAATTACTTTTTATGAGCACATCTGCAGCTATCATAAATCCCTTGATTGCAAATAGTCCAAATGCGATTGCCACATATATTAATTTCTTATTTCTTGTTCTTTGGTATGCAGTTAGTGTTATTATAAAGAGGATTAGTGCCAGAAGGCCTGTTGCTGCTGCTATATAGTTGTTTAATTCTATTCCAGGGGCCACCGTTATATCCCGCTGTTCTGCAGCTAATGCACACGATGACATTACAAAAATCAAAACTATGTAAAGAAGATACATATGATTTTTTTTCATGTTATTCACCTTAATCAGCCTGTTCTGCTCCTCCGGCGGCTTTTGTCACTTTTATAGTTTGTGCATTATACCCATCTGCAGCAATTATTATGTTGAATTCCAATGCATTGGAATTCAAATAGTACATGCTATTAGGATTTGCAGCAAAATGATTCTGGGGGAACTGCTCATTTGCGCTCTTTTGGGCGTCAAAGTGTATTGTCTCTGTACTGCCTGCTTTCAGGACAAAACCCGATAATGGAACGATATACGATTCTGTTCTTCCATTGGTAATGTCCTTTATCGAATAGTACACCCTAACATTTTTTATGTCACTAGCTGCCGTGCTATGCAAGGTTATCTCAAGATGATCCGACACTCCTGTTTGTGTTGTGGGGTCAACATTATTTTCTACTATGGCACTCGAGATGGCAAATCCATCACTACCGCTCGATGTTATAGTCATATCTGCTTGATTTGGATTAGAATCTTGTTTGTCTGGCACTCCGTCTCCGTCTGTGTCATTTGAGTAAGGGTTCAATCCCAATATTTTTGCTTGGACTAGACCATAGGGCGTTGTATCGCCAGTGCTGCTTGAGGATGTATTTTTGTTGTTGCCTGTATTTGTAGCATTGTTTTGTGCAATGCCATAGTTTTGGCTGGTCAAGTTTTGATTAGAGCACCCTGCCAATATTATTATCCCTATCATAAGGACGAATATGCTTGTTTTGTTCATTTTGGTTCACCCTGACAAATATATTTTTGTTTTCGATAGATAAATATAGTCTATATAGAGCCCTAAAATAAGAAATCCTAAAATCCAATAATAATTCGAGATAGTATCCAGCAAAGTGAATGATAGTGATTTCCCGTTATAGATGCTTTTTATCCCAAAAATGGCAAATACCGCTCTTTCATAATGTTTTGTGATTGATGATTCCTCTATTCCATTGCGTATAGTCTCGTATGTTCCGAACCTACTCATTATAAGCTTCTCTGTCGGCTTATCAACGTTCATGCTCTTGAACAATCCTCCGGGGACCTGGTTGTCTGGGTCCATTGTATCTCCTATTTGTGGCAGTATCAATACTATTACAAGCCATATAATGAAGCAGGTTATCAACGCCCTTGTCAGGTTTTTCTGCTTAAGGGAGAGAAAGAATGACAGCATGAAAAATATAAGTACGTACACTGTGGATATGATTATAAACAGAAATATCTTGAATAGTTCACTGTTACTCAAGAATAAACCGCTTATCAGGGCAAATAGAAATACGATAAATACCGCCATAATTGTCATTAAACTCAGTATGAACAATGTATTGCCCAGTATTTTTCCACGTACAATCTCCCCTTTGGTTATAGGCCTCGTCAAAAGCAGCTTCAGGGCTTTAGTGTTTCTTTCCTTAGCTATGCATAAATATCCAAGAAGTATCCCGAGCATTGCGCCTATTATCTCTATGTAATCGACAGTTCCACGCAATAAGTTAAGAGGATATAATTGCGGTGGGAGTCCGACGTCTCTGCCTTGTTGCTGAAGCTGCGTAGCTGCATTGTTGTATTCTGTCAATTGGCTGTTGAATACGAGTATGGAAACAATTAATGATATAAGAGTAAGTATTGCAAGCAAGATTAATATGTATATGAATGTCTTGCTGCGTATTATGTCTTTCCATTCTTTTTGCGCTATTATAAATGTATTACTCATACTGCTCCCCTAGTGATGGATCGAATCTTTTAGTGGCAATGTATGCCCCGGCTACAGTCACGACCATCCACATTATAATTATTAATATCTGGATTAGTGGCGGATACTCTGAAGTGTTTGTGGCCTGTGCTCCTGATGATATCCCTAAATTTGTTGCGCTCAATGCCTTGTATTGTTCTGATACAGAGAAGGGATATATCACTGAATGTATAGTCACAAGTATGGGTGAGCCGAGGATATTAGTATCAGGAAGCACTGGGTTAAGCGAACTTGTAGGGTACAATGCCGACCCTAGTTCTGGAATGACAAAAATTATTACTATCCAAATGATTATTGGCAGCAGTATAGCCTGCGTGCTATTATCTGCACGTATACTGAAATACATGCCAATGAAAATGAATCCGCTCAGGAAAAAGAAAGATATTATGTAGAATATTACTATACTTATAATCGACTGTAACGTAATTCTGCTGAGCAGAGACACAAAGATAATGTTCGCTATCATTGATAGTAGCAGTATAATAGATATCAATACTGATGCCGTGACCAGCTTTCCGGCAAGATAATCCGTTCTTGAAAAGGGCTTTGAGAACAGAACCTTTGATATCCCATTTTTCCTGTCATTGCTTATCAACGCATGCCCAAGAATTATGGCTAGTAATGAACCAATCAATACCACGTATATTATCATATTTTTCAATAATGCAAGTTGTGGCACTATTGAGAACGGAGAAGGCGGGACAGGCTTATTCTCCAGTGCAAGTTGCTTGGCAGTCTCTGAATACACTCCATTTACAATGTGCTGTGCAGACCAGCCGATATAGCACGATGCTATACTCATTGCGATAAAGACAACAAGGATAACTATTACGGTATAATCACGCAATAAAAGCATTATATCTTTTTTTGATGATTCCCTAATATATTCAATTTCCATTTTTCCTCTCAATTGAAAAATATATTTTCTCCAAAGAGTCCTCATTGTTGAACCGATTGAGTGTCTTTTTCAACGTGTCATTGTATATCAACTTTCCATGATTGAGGACGCCTATAGTCTTGCATGTTTTTGTGACCTCAGAAAGCAGGTGAGTGTTCATAAATATGGTAATGCCCTCCTGTTCATTCAATGCAATTATTGTATCCCTCAATTCTTTAACACCCATTGGGTCAAGCCCTGAAGTTGGCTCATCCAAAAATAAGACTTTTGGCTTATGGATAATAGCCTGTGCAAGCCCAATTCTCTGCCTCATGCCTTTAGACAATTCTCCTACTCTCTTATTTGCATATGATGCTGCGTTAAGAAGCCTCAACACTTCCATAATGCGCACCTTGGGGTGCTCTATTCCTGATATTTTTGCAAAAAATTCTAGATTCTCAAAACAAGTAAGGTTTTCGTACAGTTGCACATTTTCTGGAACATAACCAATATTTTTTCTCACAGTTATTGGCTGTGTTATTATGTCGAAACCAGCAATAGAGGCGCTTCCCCGTGTAGGCTCCAGAAGTGTGGTGAGCATGTTTACTGTGGTTGTCTTTCCGGCGCCATTATGCCCAAGAAATCCGAAGATATCGCCTTCCTTAACAGAAAATGATACATCACTGACTGCCATGGATTCTCCATATCTTTTTGATAGATTTCTGACAATTATAATATTCCCTTCATTATCCGCCATAACCATCAGCCTCCGATCTTATCCAATGAATTCTGAAAGAAAATATCATAAAAATAAAAAAATATTTTTAGTCTTGATGATCCCACTCATTGCCTTCAAACTGGTGGTCGATTCTGCCTGTTTCAATATATCCTGGCAATTCTCTAGAATTAATCTCAGTGTCATTTTCCGAATTTGAAACATAGCTGTAATCTATGCCAGCCTCTGCCATGACATTATCCTGTATCTGGATGTGACCGTCAACCAAGTCGGAACTTGCATCTATCATCACTCCATTGTTGTTGGAGTCTACAAGATTGAGGAATTCGGCTGGCGAAATCGATCCTATAATGCTCTTGTTAGGAATATCAGATGTTGCACTCACTATCACGCTCCCTAAGCCGAGGACCAGAACTATCAATATCCCAAAATAAATTTTTTCTTTGTTTTTTGCCATTTTATCAGACCTCCATCAAATATTCAATATGGAATACCCTGATATTTAAATATTCCATAGTACAGCCATAGAACAATGCCACAAGTCCTTTAATCTTACAGCACTGTGAGGAAAATGTGATACAGAAAAGTAGAAATCTGGTTCATTCCGATCTTGCGAGAGCTCCATGCGCACCAGATAAATAGTACTAGCCCCGCCCATCGGATATTTCCTGACGTGAAATGTGCAGTGACCGCTATTTGCAGTCGATAAGTTTCTGCAATTTTTCTATTGCTTTTCTTTCCCCTCAACAAAATTCTTAGCAGAAAACATAAAAAAAAGTTTATGATATCGGGCGTTTCAGCACGTTTTTCATCTCCGGACTGAAGCCCGGCAAGGGTTCAAGCGTGGAAACGCGCCCTAAAATTTTCTGAGAGAATGATAATCCCTGCCCAAACACATCCAGAGAGAAGAGCAGTAAAAAACATATGAAGATGATCGCAAGAATGCGTGGAGTCCAGTAAAGCCATTTACGCTGCATACTCTTCTATAAGATGCACCCTATAAAAAGGTATTGCCCGCACTCTTAAGTTTCATTTCTTCTTCCCTTTGAGTTTAAACTCTTTCGCGAGTGTCTGCATTACTTTCTGGAATGTAATATCCTCGACGAGTAGAGGCGATAAGTCCTCATTCCACCTCTTGTAGAGTTTTTGGGATTGATTAAACATTTTAACTATGTCAAATTCAACTCCTGATTGCTTGCATTTTAGCCTGACAAGTCTTAAATTAATAGGAATTTTTCTCTTTATTATTTGGTATAGGTCATAATGGTCTCTTGGCTTATTTCTTCCTATTGCTGCAGCCATCTTCTCTGCAATCATTTCCCGCTGTGAAAGACACGGCATAGAGAATGCAGGTATATTTGGATAGAAATGTTTTATCATAATATATTCAGGCTTTGTGAATAAGTTTCCCCGCTCATTTAAGTCGATGAATACTTCTCCATCACCTATATCATTAGTATAAGGAACTATTAATCTTACAAATTTGTCAACATCCTTATCCTGAGTTATTTTCCCAAATATTCCAGAATCACCCACTGCTTTAATGATCTCCTTTCTCACTTGGGAAAGCTCGCGATCAAGGGTAAAGTCTATATCTTCGCTTATTCTAGAATAGTTCAAAATCGTCTTATTTAACGCAGTTCCACCCTTGAAATATATCCCTTTAATATCTTTTAATAAGTAAAGAAGTATTGTGATATGATAATCTTTAGCCAGGAGTTTTTGCTGAAACCGGTGTTCAGCAGCTATTAATTCCAATTCATTTTTTACCAATCCCTTGATTTCAGCCATTCTCTAGACTCCTTTTTTCCAAGTATTCTAAATGAGTGATTCATGATCATTCTTGTTTCTGCATTGTCGATACGTTTTTGTGTTGTTTTCTTAAATATGAATTCAGTATTAAGTATGCGCACTTTGCCGTTTCTCTTGTTTGTATAAATTTCTATTTTCATCGGGATTTGTTCTGTAAGTCTCCAATAATTTGCAGCCGACCATCCACCAACATAATAATCTTTACCATTAAACATTTCATCAGCTATAATATAAGCATTATCGCTCCAGCGGCCGTATTTTGCTCTTATAGGAATAAGATAATACTTGTTCTTATTCAGCCCAATAATCCTCTTCTTGGAAATCAATCTATGGATCGTGTATCGCAGTTTTGATTCAGAATCAAAATGATGCGCAATTTCATCTCTTGTAAAGTAATATTTCTGACTAAATTCCAGTTCAGCAATTATTTGGACTTCTTTTTTTGAGAGTGAATCTATATCACTGGATATGGACATAATCAATATATAGTGATAATAGTATTTAAATGTTTCGAAAAATAGACTCTTGCGTTTGGGTCCATCTATCTCACTCCCCGCACTCGCCATCCTTGCATAATGCTTATAAATAACTATTGTTTTCTTTAATGCTATGGACGGAGCACTCGCGGTTTTTGAAGGAAAGAAAATACGTAAGATTTGGCATAAAGACGAATGGTGGTTTTCTGTTGTTGATACAGTTGAAGTGCTAACTGATAGTTCCAACCCGCGAAATTATTGGAATATGCTCAAAAAGAGAGAATCAGAGCACGGGATTGAGTTGTCCACATTTTGTGTACAACTGAAATTACCCTCTGCGGATGGCAAATTCTATGAGACAGACTGTGTTAATACAGAAGGCGCTTTCCGTATAATCCAATCCATTCCCTCACCTAAAGCTGAACCATTCAAATTATGGCTCGCAAAGGTTGGCTATGAACGCGTTAAGGAGATTGAAAATCCAGAACTTGCGCAAAAACGCATGATTGAGACCTATAAGGCTAAAGGGTATTCTGATGCATGGATTGAAAAACGTGTCAGGGGTATAGCGATAAGAGATGAACTGACGAGTGAATGGAAGAAACGCAATGTTAAGGAACATACTGAATTTGCAATACTTACTGCAGAGATCAGCAAAGCAACATTCGGAATGACGCCAAACGAGTATTCTCAATTCAAAGGGTTAAAGAAAGAAAATCTTAGGGATCATATGAATGATTTAGAATTAATATTTAATATGCTCGGAGAAACAGTATCTACTGAGATAACAAAAAAAGAGGATAAGCAAGGATTCATCCAGAATAAGGATGCAGCAATCAGGGGCGGGACTGTTGCAGGTAATGCAAGGAAAGCCACTGAAAAAGAATTAGAACGCCCTGTTTCCTCTAAAGAAAATTTCTTAGTAGAACCAGAAAAAGTTAAACGTAAAAAACTACAAAAATTATAAATCTCTTCATGAATCAAAACATCATCATCAAAGGAGCACGTGAACATAACTTGAAGAATATTACTGTAGAGATCCCGAGGAATAAGTTCACAGTCATCACCGGATTATCTGGTTCTGGAAAATCAACACTCGCATTCGATACAATATACGCAGAGGGTCAGCGTAGATATGTCGAGTCCTTGAGCGCGTATGCAAGGCAATTTCTTGGCTTGATGAAAAAGCCTGATGTGGACTCCATTGACGGACTCTCCCCGGCAATTTCTATTGAGCAGAAAACCACTTCGAAAAATCCGCGATCAACAGTCGGTACAGTGACTGAAATCTATGATTACTTACGTTTACTCTTTGCACGTATCGGGGTCATGCACTGCCCTAAATGCAATAGCATCATTAAACCGCAATCAGTGGAAAATATTGTCAATCTCATCATGCGCGACAATAACAAGAAGATCATCATCCTCGCGCCAATCATCAGAGGCATCAAAGGCACTCATGAAAAAGTCGTTGAAGATTTAAAGAAAGAGGGTTTCAGCAAGGTACGCATCGATGAATATATCTATGATATAGAGACCGCAGTCAGTGAAGCTAAGATGAAGCGTTATGAGAAACATTGGATAGAGGCAGTCATTGACACGATCACGATCAGTGATGATGAACGGTTGCGCATCTCTGAAGGTGTAGAGCAGGCACTCCACTTCGGCAAGGGCAGAATCATCATATTCGACGGCGCAATCACTAAAAAGAGTGGGGCAAAAAAAGAGCTTGACCGCGGCGTGGGAGAGACAGTCTACACCACGCATGGCGCATGCCCGAAGCATCCGGAGATTGTCTTTGAACCGCTCGAGCCGAGAATGTTCTCATTCAATGCGCCGTATGGTTCATGCCAGGAATGTCATGGTTTAGGAGAGATCATGCAGGTCTCAGAAGATCTCATCATCCCGGACAAATCAAAATCTATTATGGATGGCGCTATTGCAATCTATGGCAAGATGGACATCTCCTGGAGGGCGCAGCAGATTGCTGTCGTCGGAAAAAAGTATGGGTTTGATGTCTTTACTCCGCTGCATAAATTCACCAAGAAACAATTAGAGGTACTCCTCTATGGCACGACTGATGCGATCAAGGGAAATTGGTCCAGTGGCGCGCAGATGAATTTCCAGGGCGGATGGGAGGGAATCATCCCCCAGACCATACGATTGCATAAGCAGACTGAATCTGAATGGCGCAAGGAAGAGATGGAAAAATTCATGGTCACAAGGGTCTGCGGCACCTGCAAGGGCAAAAAGCTTCGGGACAATATCCTTGCAGTAAAGATTGCGGGCAAATCAATCATTGACGTAACTGACTTATCAATAGAGGATGCGATCCATTTCTTTAAGGAATTCGACAAAAACCTTACGGAAAAAGAGCGGTTCATTGCAAAACAGGTCATGAAAGAAATCAATGAACGATTGGGATTCATGAGAAATGTGGGACTCAATTATCTCTCGCTTTCACGGTCAGCTAAGACCCTTTCAGGAGGCGAAGCGCAGCGTATCAGGCTTGCGACACAGATCGGTGCAAACCTTATGGGCGTACTCTACATCCTTGATGAACCGTCAATCGGACTCCATCAGCGCGACAATGAGAAACTTATCAATACACTCCATCAATTGCGCGATATCGGAAACACCCTCATTGTGGTCGAGCATGACGAGGATACGATCAGGCGTGCAGACTATATTATTGACATGGGACCAGGCGCAGGAATCCACGGCGGGCATATCACTGCGCAGGGAAGCATCCAGGAGATTGCAAAAAACAAAAAAAGCATCACTGGAGACTATATTTCCGGCAGAAAAAAGATTGATACTCCAAAGACTCGCAGATCGCCTGTGGATTGGATAAGTGTGAGCGGCGCAGCAGAGAATAATCTTAAGGAACTCAAGGTGAAGCTTCCGACTGAAGTGTTATGCGCAATCACTGGCGTTTCTGGCTCAGGAAAATCCACACTCATGAACCAGACGCTCATGCCGTTTATGCAAAAACAGTTCGGCCAGAGCATTGACCATATCGGAACATATCAATCCATCAGCATCCCAGAATCAGTCAGGAATGTCATCATCATCGACCAGGAACCTATTGGCAGGACTCCGCGCAGCAATCCTGCCACCTATACCAAGATCTTTGATGATGTCCGCGAGATCTTTGCAGCAACCAAGGAAGCGCGCAGTCGCGGATATAAAGAGGGCAGGTTCTCGTTCAATGTCAAGGGCGGAAGGTGCGAGGAATGCGCTGGCGATGGTGTAATAAAGATCGAGATGAATTTTCTCCCCGATGTCTATGTTGAGTGCAGTGCATGCAAGGGTCACCGGTATAATCGCGAGACACTCGAGATACTCTACAAGGGAAAGCATATTGCTGAAGTCCTTGATATGAGTGTTGAGGAGGCGCTCAGCTTTTTTGACAATCATCCCGGAATCAAGAAACGCTTAGAGACACTCATGGATGTGGGACTCGGATATATCAAGCTCGGCCAGAGCTCGACAACACTCTCAGGCGGAGAATCGCAGCGTATCAAGATCACGCGCGAACTTGCAAAGACCAAGCGGGGAAACACAGTCTACATGCTTGATGAGCCGACTACAGGATTACACTTTGAGGATACGAGAAAACTCATCGCTGTCCTGAACCGGCTTGTCGATAAGGGAAACACCGTCTATGTCATTGAGCATAATCTTGATGTCATCAAATGCGCAGATTATATCATTGATTTAGGTCCTGAAGGCGGAAATGCCGGCGGTGAAATCATCGCGCAAGGAACACCTGAAGATGTTGTAAAAACCCCCAAATCCTATACTGGGCAATTCTTGAAGAAGATGGTTTAAGAAAAAAATTATTTCTTTTTATAGGATGTATCTCTTGCGACAGGGAGTCCCCTGAACCATGCGTGATAAGAATGGATCTGCTGCGCATACACTATTGCCTCAATACCCTGACGGTAGAGATAGGCCTTCATACTATCTGATTCATTAATGCGGGTTCTTGGAGCATCACTATCATCCAAAGATACATATATAGACTGAATGTTTCCGGGGAGAGGTATTGGTTTGACTGTATATCCCCTAAGCCTTGAATAATCATTGCGGGATCCTGGAAAAACAATAATTTTTTGCAGGCATTGTTCCATCCGTTGTTGTAGGAGTTGCGCATTATACGCATCGTTTTTTCTCTTTATCTCAAGAGAGTCACGTAGAGTTTTAAGACGTGCTCTTTGCTGATCATAGCCAGAATAATACTGCCATGCCAAAGTACCACAAGTAGTTTCATCATTATAGGAACGTGCACCGCTCAGGTCAGGCCGGTCATCAAATCGTATATAATCACTTCCAAAAAAATTATTGAAATATTTGCTAAAATCCCTGAGCGAATCAACAGGAATCTCCCTATACGCATCTTTCGCCTGGGCGCTATCTAACTGTGCGCGTTGCACAAAGTCAGAAATATCTTTTTTGCTAAAACCTTTTTCACCATCAACATATTCGACATAATGCGAAAGTTGTTTTCCGCGATCCTTATGTGATTCTCGTTCGTAATACACAATTCCACCTAATGTCATACTTATCATAAAAAAATTAATTAATGAAAGAATCTTCATTTCATGACGATTCCAGCATCGTTTTATTTTTTTGAACATCTGTCATCACCAAAAAAGGGTAAAGAGATGAAGATATATAAGTTTAAGTAGTCGGAATATGCCGACTAAAAGGAAGATTTATAAACAATGATGAATATCAAGAAGTATGAATAACCCAATTCATATACTATTACAGGAATATGGGCTCAATGACAAGGAAATAGCATTATACGTCGCATTAGCCGGAAGTGAGCGACTAACAGCCTACGCGCTTGCGAAACAGACAAAGATCCATCGTTCAACAGCCTATGACGCGCTTGCCCGGCTCATCAAGAACGGGTTTGTGGGGACAGTGCAGGAAAAGAGCACCAGCTATTATTTTGCAACATCCCCAAGCAGATTAATGACAGATCTCAAGAGCAAACAGGCACTGCTCGAGAAGATAACAGAAGAATTGCGGGTCCTGCATCAGACCGCAAAAACCGTCGTCGAGTATAGTGAGGGCGTTGAAAGCCAGAAACAATTCAACATCGACATACTCGACCGGATAAGAAAAAAAGCCGTCACTGAAGTACTGGTCCTTGGCAATGGGCCTTCATGGACCATCGGAAACGAACTGCTCATCGATAAGCTCATCAAAGAATTCAAACAATTAAGGATAAGAACAAACTATCGGGCCATATGGGATCCTCAATTCCGGAATAAGGAGATAGCGCGCAAATTTGAGGGCATGGGAAAGCAGCGATACCTGCAATTGCCAACCAAGACCACAACAGTCATCGCCGGTGACATGGTCGCATTCCTCTACACCACGGATTCACCGCAGGTGATACGGATCCAGGAAAAGAATGTTGCTGATGAGATGCGCGCATATTTTGAACACCTCTGGAAACTCGCAAAGAAATAGCGCAACCTTAATATATCCTGATTTATTCATTCTATGATGGGGAGGATTCGTGTTGCGGCAATCATTATCCAGGATCATAAGTTATTGCTATTGAAAGGGAAAAGAAGCAATGAGTTCTGGACTCCAGGCGGTGGACGTGAAGAAGGCGAGACAGATATGGCATGTCTCAAACGGGAATTACAAGAGGAGTTGATGCTTTCGGTCCAGTCTGCACTGTTTTTCGGCGAGTATAAGGGACACTCATATTATAACCCTACCATGGAACTCACGCAACGCGTCTATATCGTGAACATATCAGGAACACCCCGACCTTCTGCAGAGATCGGCGCCATCAGATGGCTCTCTAAAGAGGAATATTATACAGAGGAATATGCAAAAGTTGCAATACCGCAGGAGCGGGAAAAGATTTTTCCTGAACTCATCCGCAGAGGGGTCTGGTAAATGATCACAGTCACTCCCGGCGCAAAGCCGGATCTTTCAAGTATCCCGAAATCCCCGGGCTGTTATCTCTATAAAGATGAATCCGGAACCATCATCTATATCGGCAAGGCAAAGAACCTGTTGAACCGCGTCAGGAGCTATTACTCGAGCACTGAGCAACAGTCAGTCAAGACCCGTCACCTGGTCGCCCGCATCCGAAAGATCGAATGGATTGTGGTCGATTCAGAGATGGAAGCACTCCTACTCGAGAATAATCTCATCAAGAAATATTACCCTAAATACAATATTGATTTGAAGGACAATAAGCGTTATGCCTATATCAAGATCACAAGCGACCCATTCCCGCGCATACTTACCACCAGAAAAGTGACGCGCGACGGAACATTCTATGGTCCCTACACTGACGGATACAAGCGCGTCCAATTGATCCGCACCGCAGTATCGATATTCAAGCTCCGCACCTGCAACACCATGCCAAAGCACGCCTGCCTGAATTATCATATCGGGATCTGCGATGCACCCTGTATCAAGCATATCACGAAGGAAGACTATGCAGTGCAGGTGGAGAAAGCAAAAAAATTTTTGAAAGGAGGCAAGGAAGATATTGCAGAGATCCGCAGCCAGCTTGCAGCAGAGATGCAGGAATATTCCAAAAAACTCCTTTTTGAAAAAGCGCTTGAACGCAAAAAACAGATTGAGGCCATAGGACAGATCTTTGAGGACCAGAAGGTTGAACGCATCGAGAAATTCGATCAGGACATCATCGCATTCGTCAAGTACAATGAGGAAGTTATCGTCAATATTTTCACAATCGCCAAGGGCGTTATTATGGGGAAACAGGAATATCGACTAGAATATACAGAAACAGTGTATGAAGAATTCATCAAGCGATATTATAGTGGACACACAATACCACGGGAAATAATCATCAATGCGCAGGTATTTGGTAATGAAGAGGATATTACTGGCGAGAAGAATAAGGCAGTCATTGAAGAATTCCTTGCAAAACTGCGCAATGGCCCTGTCACCATCACCATCCCTGAGAAAGGCGATAAACGCGCACTTGCAGACCTTGCAGAACGCAATGCAGTCATGAACCTTGAAGAGAACAAAGCGCTTTCTGAATTGAAGGATGCGCTCAATCTTCCCGCATATCCGAAAGTCATTGAATGTTTTGACATCTCAAATCTGGGCAGCGAGCATATTGTTGCAGGAATGACCCGATTCATCGATGGAAGGCCGGACAAGTCCGGCTATCGCAAGTTCATGATCCACTCCACGATGGGCAGGCAGAATGATTTTGCAGCAATGGGCGAAGTCGTCTATCGCAGATACAAGCGGCTCAAGGCAGAGCGCACCGGCTATCCTGACCTTATTGTCATTGACGGCGGCGCAGGACAATTGAGTATGGCATTGCGCTCGCTCAAGCATCTCGGACTCAAAATACCGATTATTGGACTTGCAAAACAGGAAGAAGAGATCTACCTGCCAAACGAAAAAAAACCATTGCAGCTGGACAAGAATTCCAAGATGATGCTTCTCTTGCGGCAGATCCGCGACAGTGTCCACAACTTTGTACTCGGCTACAACAAGAAACGCCGGGAGATGAAATTACGGGAAGAGTTTGAGAACCTCTAAGCTGCACCGGTTTCATGCATGGATAATCTTTTTGCATTGTTTGCTTCCACAATTACAGTGCATTGCAAAATCCGGTGTTGCGTCATCAGCATAATTTGCAGTGATCTCCTCGCCCTTCTTGATATCGCGAACAGCGACATCGCAAAAATTCTTTACAGTCGTATTTGCGTTGCATGAATGATTCACAAAACATGCCGGCGGCTGGTTAAGAATATATTTGCCGTCGACAAAGGCAACATATTTTTGTTTTGACGCAGGAACGCGTTTGGCCTGCACAGCAGTCAGGATATGGGTCATATCCCATTGAACAACAATTTCTCCCTTCTTGAAGTCCCGCGCAGCAAAGACGCCCTTGCCTTCGATTCTTGATTTTTTTACGACAACACCAGGCATGCATGAGCGATAGAGGAAGAATTTATTAAGGTATTGGATTGATTCCGGACAAATCTATAAAAGATATTCCCCAACATTTATAAACCCTTTTTATTTCTCGATAGCATGGTCCTCGACAAGCTCGGCGATTCATTGAAGAATACCCTGGACAAGATCACCAAGGCAATGTTTGTAGATGACAAACTCATCAATGAACTGGTCAAGGATATCCAGAAATCACTGCTTTCAGCAGATGTCAATGTCAAGCTCGTGTTTGAACTCACCAAGGGGATCAAGGACCGCGCCCTCAAGGAAGAGACGCCAAAGAATATCTCCAAAAAAGAGCACCTCGTCAAGATCGTCTATGAGGAACTCGTCAAATTTCTCGGCGGGCAGGGCGCAAAGATCGTCATTGACAAAAAGCCATTCACTATCATGCTCGTCGGACTATTCGGCTCAGGTAAGACCACGACTACAGGAAAACTTGCAAAGTATTATGCCAAGCGCGGCTACAAGGTCGCAGTCATCACGACCGACACCTGGAGACCTGCAGCATTCGACCAATTGCAGCAACTCGCGCTGCGCATCGGCGTCGATTTCTACGGGGACAAGACTGCAAAGGATCCGGTATCAGTCTATAAGAACTTCGAGAAAAATCTTAAGGAGTATGATATTGTCATTGTGGACACTGCAGGACGTGACGCATTAAACGACGAACTTATCGAGGAATTGAACAAGATCAATAAGGCAATCCACGCCCATGAGACGCTCCTCGTTCTCTCTGCAGATATCGGCCAGGCGGCGCAGAAGCAGGCAGAGACATTCAATGCGACCTGCAATGTGACCGGAGTCATTATCACAAAGCTTGATGGTACTGCAAAAGGCGGAGGCGCGCTTACTGCATGCGCTGTCACCAAGGCGCCGGTCAAATTCATTGGTCTCGGGGAAAAGGCCGATGCACTTGAGGAATTCAAGCCTGAAGGATTTGTCGGAAGACTCCTCGGCATGGGCGATCTGGAGACGCTTCTTGAAAAAGTCCATGATGCAATCTCTGAAGAGGATGCAAAAGACCTCGGAAAAAAATTCCTGCAGGGGGAATTCAATCTCATTGACCTGTATGAGCAGATGCAAGCCATGCGCAAGATGGGATCATTGACAAAGATCATGGACCTCATTCCTGGCATGGGCGCAAAGATCCCCAAAGAACTTCTTGAGGACCAGGAGATCAAGCTTGACAAGTGGAAGTATGCCATGGGATCCATGACCAAGGACGAACTTGAGGATCCGGAAATCATCGATGCAAGCCGCGCTGAGCGCATCGCAAACGGCTCAGGCATAGGGCAGGGCGAAGTGCGTGAACTCATCAAACAGTACAAGAAGGCAAAAAAGCTCATGAAGATGATGAAGGGCAATGAGAAGAACATGGAAAAGATGATGAAGCAGATGCAGGGCGGACAGTTAAAATTCTAGGGTTCCCCATCATCACACGACAGATAAACCATAACATTTAAAAAACAATCATTGTTTCTTTGGGACTATCTGATATGATTTTTCATATGATGATTTGAGTGATAGTGGGATTCATGAAGTTTGATTTCAGAAAAGTGGATATTAAAGAAAAATTTTCAAATGCGAAAGCCGACATCATTGCAGGGCTCATTGTAGCTATTGTCGCATTGCCGCTTGCGATCGGTTTTGCGATCGCTTCCGGCGTCCCTCCAATCATGGGAGTCTATGCAGCGATTGTGGGCGGATTTCTTGCAGCAATATTGGGAGGCTCGGAATTCCAGATCTCAGGACCAACAGGCGCAATGGTTGTGGTCATTCTTGGAGTCATCGCCGCATATGGTCTTGACGGGCTCATCATCGCAACATTCCTTGCAGGAATCATACTCTTATTATTATGGATTCTCAAATTGGGCAAGGCCATTGAATACATCCCGCATCCTGTCATTGTGGGATTCACTGCAGGAATTGCAGTCATCATATTCTTCGGCCAGATCAATAATTTCTTCGGCATCTCAGTAAAATATGCCAGCGACGCCGGATTCCTCGATAAACTCATCATTAGCCTCCAGCATATCGGCCAGGCAAATATGTTTGCAATCATCATCGCACTTGCAACCATTGCAATACTCTTCTTCACACCAAAAATCACCAAGAAGATTCCCGGATCAATCATTGCAGTCATCATCGGACTTGCATTGACATTCTTTGTTGGCTCACAATTGCATCTCACCACAGTCGGCGATATCGGCAGTATCCCAACAACTTTTCCAATGCCACACTTATTCAATAACCTCTCCTGGGATCTCGTATTCCACTTATTGCCTGCGGCAATCATCATTGCAGCACTTGCAGCAATAGAATCACTCCTCTCAGCTGTTGTTGCTGACGGCATGACAGGCAGCAAACATGATCCAAACAAAGAATTGCGCGGACAGGGTATTGCAAATATCGGCTCAGCACTTTTTGGCGGACTACCTGTCACAGGCGCAATCGCGCGCACTGCAACAAACATCCGCAATGGCGGAAAGACCAGACTTGCAGGGATCATCCATGCAGTGATACTGCTTGCCATCCTGCTCCTCTTAGGACCAGTGTTTATGGGCATCCCGCTTGCAGTCATTGCAGGAATACTCATGTTTGTCGCATTCAACATGGTCGAGTGGAGCATTGTCTTTGAGACATTCAAGATGCCGCTCTCTGATGTCCTAGTCATGATCACGACATTTGCACTCACGGTATTTGTGGACTTGACTGTTGCAATAGAGGTCGGGATTGTCCTTGCATCATTATTATTCATGAAGCGCATGGGCGACTTGTACCGTGTCGAGGAGCACGCATTCAGGGATAAGGACGAATCAAAACAGACCCAGGATATCATCAATAAGTTCCATCACCCGGACATCAGCATCTATACATTGAATGGCCCGCTCTTCTTCGGGGCTGCTGCAAGACTCGACCAGGAATTAAGCAACACCCCGGGAAGCCATAAGCCGATCAAGATCATCAGGATGAAATACGTCCCGGTCATTGACGCCACTGGGATATCGAACCTGAAGGCGATCATCACAAAGCATCAGCGCATGAATGGCATCATTATGCTTACCACAGTCCAGCCGAATGTGTATCACCTTCTCAAGGAGTCAGGTCTTGTCGAGATGATCGGTAAGGATCATATCTTTCCACGGACAAGCCATGCATTCCGCAAGGCACTTCTCTACGCACATGAACTGCATCATGAACCCGCGCGGGTCACTGCTGCAGAGACCAAGAGGTATAATCTTGAGGGCATTGATGCAGACGACAAACACATGATGGAGGTCCAGGACAAGGACCCGGTCGAGGATATGATTGATGGCTCTGGCATCAAGAAGATACCGCCAAGGACTGTTGCTGCAGGAAAAAAAGTGCATCATATCGCAAGACAGTATGGCAGGATCAGGCGTGAGCATTTGCGCAGGACCCGTGATGAGATTGTCGCGACTAATCCTATCCGCAGCAGAAAGCTTGAGCGAAAGCTACGGTAAACTTTAAAAATAGTCCCCTGCTTCTCGTCCCATGAAAGTATTGTTCTTTGGCGACACGCACGGCAGCGAGCAGTATCATGACCGCATCACTGAGAAAGCGCGCGAGGCAGATATTGTGGTGTGTGTCGGCGATTTTACAGTCTTTGAAAATGATTTGTCACGCATCCTCTCGCATTTCAATAATATCAATAAGCCCGTACTCCTGATCCACGGCAATCATGAGAGTGCATCGTCAGTTACCATGGAGGCGTCCAATCATCCGAATCTCCATTTCATCCATAAGACCTATTATATTATAGGTGATGTGGTATTCTTTGGTTTTGGCGGCGGAGGATTCAATACGTATGAACGCAATTTTGATGTTGCATCAAAGAATTTTCTTGACGAACTCGCAGCGCTCAAACAGAAGAGCGGCATTGCATACAAACTTGTCCTGGTAACGCACGCGCCACCCTACAACACTACGCTTGATGACTTGGGCGATCATGTCGGGGTGCGCAATTTTCGCACATTCATCGAACAGGTGCAGCCCGTACTTGCCGTTGCAGGACACATCCATGAGGCATTTGATGAAGAGGACCACATCAAACATACGCAACTCATCAATCCGGGGCCCCAGGGAAAGATTATCGAATTCTAGAATTGCATGATCCGGTCTTTGCGGTCTTCTTTCATCAGGAGCACGACACGCGAGGATTTCTGCTCGTCAATGAACGTGTAATCACAATGTGTACAAATTTCTGCTGCAAATGCCTTGACCTCTTCATGATACGGCATTGCAGTAATATCGAGACGTTCCCGCGATGAGCCGACATGCATGTATGCCTTGACCTCAACATAGGTTGCGTTTGCGCGTTCAAGCAATTGCGCGTACTGTTCCGGATGCACCATGTTCATGCCCTTGATGAGCGTGATGCGAACAGCAGTCCGGGTCTTATCCTGCAATGCGTTGAGGACATCAAATGATTCCATGAGCCGCTCCCATCCATCCTTTACTGCGCAGCGATCAATCTTAAAGAATAATTCCTTGTTCGGCGCATCAAGCGAGATATAGAGCTGGGTAGGAAGCGCTTTTTTCTTCTCGAGCATCCGGAGCTGGTCTGGGAGCAGACCATTGGTGACAATGAATGTGGACTTCTTTTTTTCATGCAGTTCTGTGACGAGTTCTGCAAGTTTTGGGTACATGGTCGGCTCACCCGAGAGGGATATCGCAAAGTGCATGGGCTCCTGCGATTCACGATACTTCTTCTTATTCACCTTGCTGTTGCCCGGATATCCGTTGAGCAGGTGATTATGCCCCGTGATGGATTCCTCAATCACAAATGCCGGATCATCCACCTGCATGTTCTTGCCGGTCTTCTCTGAGCCTTCAAGGTTTCTCCAGCAGAAGATGCAGGCATTCTGGCAGTATTGCACGTCAGGCGTCATCTGGCAGCAGCGATGGGACCTGATGCCATAGAATTTTTCCTTATAGCAGACGCCCTGGTCCTGCAATGATTTCTTGGTCCAGGTGCAGATCTTGACTGCTGAATTGTTGCCGAACGGATAATACTGCTGTTTCTTGAGAAGCTTGCGATAGGTTTCATCCATATAGCGATGGAATAAGAGAGGATTTTTAAATGTTTAGAATGATATCAGTACAGATATGTTACAGATAGTTACAGATAAGCAAATGATAGTTATAGATAACTATAGATATGCTACACTGATTCGAGTGTTTCCTGTGTCGAGGATTTTGCAGGAGGATGTTTCGGGACCGGCTTATTATTGAAGCAGTAATCATAGAAGTCGCATTGCCCACCGGACCATTTGCAGAGCGGCGAGGGCTTCATCGGATAATCCTCGATGCGATTAGCGCCGTCGGTTGCGGCATGGATCTCCTCGATCTTGACTTTTGCATGCAATAGCAGGTCATCATTCACTGGCAGAAGCTGCTCTGTATCCTTCAGGAAATAGATCCCGACATGCTGCGGCCGCTTGCCATGCTTTTCCTCGTAGAGCAGGGCATAGATTGCAAGCTGCAATCTATAAGCGTCAGTGATGTGCGGTCTACTTGAAGTCTTATAATCCATCAATCGAACTGTGCCCTGATATTCTTCAATCGCGTCAATGAATCCGTGCACGCCATGTGTGCTGCTCGTATACTCGATTTCAGTAATAGGGCGCAGCGCAGTGAATGCCTCGCTGAATGATAAGCCTGCAGTCTGCATGAGCTGCTCGATCCGGTTGATGAATTGTTTGAGCCAATTGAGAAGCATCTGCTGCGTCTCGACAAAATAATAATTGAATTCCTGCGGGGTGAGACCCAGCGATTCAAGCTGCGGCAGTGCCTTGTTCCAATAATTCTTGAGAAGTTCCAAGACAATAATCTGCAGGTCATGTTTATAGGTTGCTGCAATCCCCGAGGGCTTGAGGGTGAAGAGATGCTCAAGGACAAGATGCGCCACTGATCCGCGGATAAGATGGATCGATGGGCTTGTCGGCATCTTCAGATGATACTGATAATAATATTTTCTCGGGCACTGCAAGAATGTATTGATCGACGATGGCGACTGGACCCGCTTCATGATACACAGAATTTTTCAGCATTTAAATAGGTAATGGATACCTGTCCAGTGCGCAGGATAGGATTAGAAAAACAGCAGTTTTATCGCGCCGCCAAAAGTGACGATGAGAATGACATAGCGCGCTCACATCACAGAGATAAGAGCAGTAGTTCACGAGCTATTGTTCCTCACATCTGCTGTTCGAAGGTTCGCAAGGCGCTACTTTTTCGAGCATACCCTGCAATAGATTTACAAAACATAAAACTATTTAAATCGCCGGAATTCTTTGAGATTATGGATATAAAGTCATTGATTACGACTATTGAATCATCTCCGGCATTCCAAGAGACTATCCAAAAATTTCCTGAACAGTATCTGACGCACATCTTTACCATCATGGACAGCCGCAAGGCTGAGGAATGGGATGTCGGGTATTATAGCAAGAAGACTGACCGGATCATTGTGTTCAAGTATGCTAATAACACAGTTACTGCTGAGCCGCCCCAGGAAGTCTTCAAGGAAAAAGGGTATGTTGAGCCATTGGTCCTTGATGCAGTCACTATCGGAAAAGACGAGGCAATCGCCCAGGCAAACGCGGTTCTCAAAGAGAATTATTCAGCAGAATCCATCATGAACGCAATTGTTCTGCTCCAGAACATCAAGGAATACGGGCAGGTCTGGAATATCACCTTGACCACACTAACCTTTCATGTGATCAATGTCAAGATCAATGCGATTACCGGCGAAGTCGTCAAGCATTCCCGCGAATCACTCATCGGATGGAACAAAAAATAATAAAATCAGTCCTTCACATGCTTCTTGCGTAATTCATAGGCGATAATCGTCGGGATATAAAAGATGATGTCAGAGAGATATTTTCCGATAATAAGACCGATGGTCACATTCCCGATCACGAGCGGGCACCAGTACAAAAAGAATGGTCTGATAAGAAGTGTGTCGAGGAGTTCTGCGACAGTAAACTCAAGGATGAGGTTGCGTACATTTTTTGCAAAATGGACAAAAGTGTAGTTCTTGCGTTTTGCACGCAATGATTTTCTTGTTGCAAGAATATCGCTGATAAGAATAAACCCGTAATATGTAAAGAAGTCGGCAATAGAGGCGATGAAGGCTGCGGCAATGCGGTTTCCTGTTGATTCAAATACCAGCAGTGCAATAAGAACAGTCAGAATCGTACTAAAGATATTTGCCGGAAGATACCGTTTCAACCATTTCTTCCATTTAGCCATAGGCAGACAGAGAGTCATTGTTTTATAAAGATGCTGTAAAAAAACAACGCAGACATTGCCGTCACTTCTTCATGGTTTCGTGATTTTGTGCGTAAGTTGTTACTGGACCGATACTCATTGTGTACTCCAACCTATAAGTTAATTCATAATGGTTTTTGTTTCTATATTTGCAAGGTTGTTTCTTGGTACAACAGTATTTATAAATAAGTGTACACAGTTAAAGGTAAACGAAAAAGCATCGACGAGTGTGTGATCAAAGGAAGATTGATCATGAGGAAAGGGGGATTCACATGGGAAAAATAAGTTATAACGCGAAAATGAGTTCGAGTGCATTAAACACGTTTTTTGATACTACAGAAACTGTAGAAGAGAAAAAAGAAAACTAAATTTTTTTCATAACTATTTTTCTTGAGCATCATATACGAGAAACTGGGTGATGATATCCAGGATGTTGCGATAAGTGATGTGATGCCCTGATGATGTAAAGATGATTTCGCGTCCATTCTTGCACAGGTGATAACAGGGATGTGTAATGCGTCAGCCCAGGTTAATTCAATTTTTTGACCTTGCGAATCAAATGATATTTCTGCAAGAATAATAATTTCTGTAGCATGTTTCTCGAATAATTCTCTTGTCGGATAAGGATCGTCACTTTGTTCGTGAGGAAGGATAAGGACAAATTGTTGCGCAAGGATGCTTTTACGGAGCGGTGTATAGAATGTTGAACGATACTGCGGGATTTTTCTTGAATGGGATACATATACAATGGAACGTTGCATGCCATTCCTCAATAGTTTTTCAGATTCGGCTCAATAAATTCTGTAGTGGGGAGTTGAGGTTGTACTGCTTCCCAAACCTTCTCATGGATGTCTTCTTTGGAGATGAATGCATCACCACTATTGCAGTTGATGACAGTCCACTGATACTTTTTTGCGCAGTACAGGAATGCATTTGCAGCAGCGTTCAGGTGTCCAAGATCATTCTCATGGATATCACGCTTTGCATTTCCACCGATGTATGCGCGCAATTGCTTGCGATCAACAAGGATCTGTCCCATGACTGGGGGAAGGTATAAGAGGATATTGATATCAGGACGGGGTATGCCAAAAATTCCGAATTCCAATTCATCCAGCCATGCAAGGAATGCATCGCGTTCCTTGATATCACTGATCTTTCCTGCCTGATGGCCCTGGTTTGCAGAGACATATCGGTCACAGACCACAATCTTTCCTTCGCCCAGTGCCGCGCGGATATCAAAGGATGCAGCATAGCGGTCAGCAGCATAGAATATAGAAGCGGCTTTTGGCGCTACCTCGTGCGCTTTGCCGAATTTTCCGTTCAGGTATTCATCGACGAGTGCAGCACTGGGCTTTCCATGCTGGGGAAAATCAAAATATACTGCAGCATATCCCTCGCGTTCAAGATGTCGTATAAGCAATTCTGATTGTGTCTTCTTGCCTGACCCGTCTGTCCCATCAATCACAATAAGTATTCCCTTCATGAATCCACCCGTATGCGCCTGCACTGATACTTTTTCATCAATACCCATCAAGGATCAACTCCTTGTCCTGGGTATAGAGGATGTGTTTCTTTACTGCTATATATGCTTTTTGGATTTCAGCGCCGATATCCAAGGCATGTGCAATACTGCTGATTGCGTTATCACGCGCAAGTTCCCGCAAGAGTCGTGCAGGTGCAGTTGCCGTGTAGACATTGAGCAGTGTTCCATTCGGCGCAGTATGTGTTGCAACAATGGCATGATCTCTGGTGGTAATCACGATGTTTCCTGCAGGGTCAGGAGTGAGCGGGTTGAATGTCCGATGTTTGAGCACTGCATCTGTTGCATCAAAATCTGCAGCATAGACGTGGCCGGACATGGCATTGGTGATGAGCGATCCGAGTCCAAGTCCTAATGCGTTTGCGACGCGCGATTGGAGTACGCGCAGTGCAATGGCATTCATGGGCCAGGCTTTCATGACATCATTGCTCCGGATCCATACTGCAAGATTGAGGACATTGTCCTGGACGAGAAAATTGAGCATGTCAATGCAGGGCGGATTTGGTGAGAGTGGATCGCAGGAGGGATTCCATAGACTGACATAGCATGCGCGGCTCTCTTTATCCTTTCTGAGTTGCCTGATGATGAGATCGATCTGGTCTATAGCGCTTGCCTGTTCCAATGCGTCAACGAGCATCTGAGCATCAAGACGCGCTGCGGTGAATGGCGCAAGTTCCTCGTGGAGTTTGGTGAGTGCATGTATCTTTTCCACGAGATGCGGCGCGATTGCGGTATAGGCAAAGATGCGCGAGCCATAGGTGTATTCGAGGTCACGCGAGGTTCTGCCGCTTGCCACTTCAGGGATATATTTTTCGACATCTTCACGCGTGAAGTGATAGTGTTCAGACCATGCAAGGTTATCCGGATCCTCGCGCGTGATGACAGCAACAAGATGCAATAATTCCTGTTGCATTCCATGACGGCTCTGTTTCATGATCCCGAAACGCCGCACTGCATGCAATAATTCTATCCATGCATCAGCGATAGTTTCTGCGCGGACAGTGTGTGACGCGCCAGCCCAGGGAAATGATTGCGGTGGCGCAACAATGTGATCCGGATAGATGCAGGTGTGCGGGTCAGCGTAGCGATCACCGGGATGGATTGATTGGAGGAGCGCATCAGTGATGCGTTCTGCAACATGGATGCGAACATTTGCCCTGAAGAGTTCGATTGCCTCAAGCGGTATTTCCGGCTCGATCATTGCATGATCAATGCCAATGATGTGATGATGCTCATCGACGCCATTTGCACAAAGTCCGATGAGCGCTTCCTGTGTTCCGGTCTTATTGTTGCCTGTGATGATAATATCAGTGATCCTGCCGTGCAGGAGGCAATTTCTGATGATTGCGCTGATGCCCTGGCTTTTGGTCACGAGTTGCCCGATAATGCAATAATTTGCTTTTGAAAGATTCTTTGCAACTTCAGAGACCGGGGTCCATAGTGTAACCATGCCGATGTGATGAAGCGGATTTCCGACAATCAATTTATGGACATGTTCTTGGGGGTAGAGGGGGAATGGTTTGTCAAAGAGGGTCACTGATTCAGGCATCATCATAGGATCACCACACAAAATGTGAGATATTCTATGGACCTGTAATCATTTAATAGATTGTTATCAAGAAATATGCTGCAGTGTTGTAGATTCCAAAGACAGATTATCCTCAGGCAGGTTATTCGATCAAGAGTAGTTTTTCCCGTGACCGCATTCCTCGTTTGAGAGAGACTGTTTTCTTCAATAATTTCGAGAAGAACTTGACGATTTCCTCGTTTGCCTCATTATTGTCCGGCTTTGCATGCACGTCAACCCGCAATGCCTTTGCTGATGCGTCCCAGCCGCGGATCTTCGTTGCCGGACTGTTTGGCCTGACGATAATTGCAAGATAACCGCTTGTGGAGATATAAGCGGAAAGTTCCTGAGCATTCATTTCTTTCCCCGCCATTCATCCAGGAATTCCCTGACAAATCCCTGCATATAATCATGTCTTTTTTGCGCCAGTGCTCTTGCAGTCGGAGTGTTCATGGTATCCTTGAGCCGCAAAAGTTTGCTGTAAAAATGATGCAATGTCGAGGGATCCTTAGGAAGATCTTCATCAAAATATTTTCGTCCCAAGGGGATGTCCGGGTTCCACATCGGAACCTGCAATTGATTCGAAAACCCGAATGTCCTCCCGATGCCGATGGCGCCCATTGCATCAAGATTGTCTGCATCCTGCACTATACACGTCTCAATGTCACGGGCAGTCTTCCCATTCTTGGAGAATGAATATTCTTCATGGAATTCCACTGCATGCAACACTGCAGGAATTTTTTCTTGGGGAAAATGCACTGCGTCTAAAAGCGTTTTGATTTTTGGCAATGACGATTTCGGATCAGTATACCTGCCTGTTTCAAGCTGCATCACCCGATGGATATCGTGCAGGAATGCTGCAGCGCCGATGACGAGCCTATCACCGCCCTCTTTCTTCTGGATGTTCAACGCAAGCGTAGAGACCCGGTATAAATGATAGAGGTCATGGCACGAATCCCGGGAGAATTGCGTTCTGATCTTTCTGTCAAGTGCGCCAATGTATCTTTTCAGAACAGTGTCAGACATTGTTTCGCCTATCGCCCGTCACGCCAGGTATGCTGGCATTTGGTGCATTTGAAAAAATGCGTCTCGGGTTCGTCTCCTGCGCGCATCTGTTGCGTCCAGGAATATGCTTCCTTGTTCTTGCACTTCGGGCATTCTGCCTCTGCAATGGGATACGCGGATTCCTCTTTTTCGATGACATCAAATTTTACTTCGTCAACATTTTTCTTGAATGTGACTGCGTTTGATGCTGCGCTCTTGTCTGCGACATAACCGCACGTACATGCCATGACCTTCTTGTCGCGCACAACCTTTGGCCGAAGTATCGACCCGCATTTTGGACAAAACTGCATTGAAACCACCTCGAATAATCAGATATTGATGATCAGGTAATAAGTCATTTTTATGTATTAATTGAAACTGCATCCGCTGAATGTGATGCATTGGATGATATCAACAAACCATATCTTTACATACCCCAGATAAGGAATCTTGAACCATGCCTTGCCGATTACTTGGTCCTTGGTGATATATTTTTCATTGACTGAAGGATTCACGATCTGCGCCTGGTTATGATCGCCCTTGGTCTCGATGACATCATCCTTCTGGACTACGCGATGGATGATAGGGTAAGAGAGGTGTGATTGATAGACGATGATGTCCCCTTTTTTGATCGCGTCATATGGTGCGCCGGTAAGAATGATAATATCGCCCTTGTTGAATCCATTATGCATGGGATACTGCAAGAAGTCTGCTGCACTGATGTTTTTTTGCTGATACCAGGCCTCCTGCGTGCATTTGGTATAGGTGGTCGTGAATGTCTGCTCTCCGCAATACGCAGGACTTGTCCACCAGGTGTTGAAGTTCCCATTATGTTCCATGCTCTCAGAGATGACTGCGACAATCGGCAGGTTTGTCCCGAGCAGCAGTCCGATTCCTGGATAGATGATGAATTTGATGAGAATGAATGCGATGATGATATTGACTGCCCAACTCCAGATACTATTCTCTTCCCAGATAAAATGCCAGACCCGTTTCAATAATTTCTTTGTCTCACCCATGCTGCAAAGAGAAATACATGAATTATAAAGGTTATGATTTAGAGTACAATACCTCGAGAACAATACAGTGCCGCCGCGCATCACCCGCTGCAGGCCACGCAGGATCGCGCATAATATTTATATAGTAAGATGTGTCTTGCGCAGTATGGACCAATTAGCAATCGATCTTGCAATTATCCCGCCCGATGAGATTATAAAAAAAATTATACAGTTAAACAAGCAATTGACGTACAAATCTCCGACATATTTCAATCTTGGAGAAATAGATTACCTGCCTCACATCACGCTTGCCATGGGAAGTGTCAATGCAAGAGACATCCCAAAGATTCAGCGCAGACTAAAACAGATTACGGCGATGCATGAACCGATAAAGATCGTTGTAACAAAATGCATTGCACAAAAGAAACCTGATGCGACGTGGAGCTCGAATCTTGCGCTTCAGAAAACAAAAGCATTGAAAAAGATTCATGCAGATGTCATGGACGCAATGCAGCAGTTCTTTACCGGTGAGTCATCGGAAAACATGTTCATCACTCCTCCTGCAATAAACGAGAAAGCGTTGCGCTGGGTCGCGCAATACGCAAAAACCTCGGCATACGATAAGTATTACCCGCATATCACGCTCGGCAAGGGCAAATCCCCGCAGATCAAACTGCCGATTTCTTTTGTTGTCTCAAGAATCGCGCTCTGCCATTTGGGCACGCACTGCACCTGCCGGCGTATCCTTGCAGAAGAACGATTGCAGCGCGCATCGCAAAAAAACAAGAAGAGTCATTGATTACTGCTGCCGCGCGCGAATTGTTGCAATTTTCTGCGTCAGTGCCTGTTCAATATCCACATGCATTGCCTTTGCAAGAAGCAGTGTTGCAAGGAGTACGTCTGCAAATTCAGCCGGCAGGTTATCCTTGTCGTGACTTTCGAGTTTCTGCTTGCGCTGCAATGCATTATACATAAGGACCTCATTGCAGAGTTCGCCGATCTCCTCAGTCAACTTCACTGTTCGCGCAAGAACCCGTTTCTCCTCATCCGGGTATCCGCCGTAAAGGTTGTGCAGGTACTGGTCTTCAAAGTCAATGAATGCATTCAATTCGGTGAATTCCATGCCTGAAGAGATGCAGCGGGGTTTAACAAGTTTACGCCGTGTCTGACTCTGGTGAAAATTTCACTGGCGTTCGTAGTCGCCATTCGCAGAATAATGTACTTTTTAATGGAAAATTGTCCCATTTGTAATTCTGGCCAATTTTCTCGCATAGACAATTATCCTGCTCATCTTAAGGCGACTCATATTTTCACCAGAGTGCATTCCCGAACAAAATTTATAAAGAAGGCAGCATTCATGGGATGATGAAATCAGCACGGCTTTCTGGAAAATTCTGCCCGAAATGCGGAAATCCTGTGAGTGGGACAAAGACATTCTGCAAGGATTGCGCGACACCGGACTTTGACTTCAAGAAAATCCATATCGTTCTCTGCAATTCCTGCAGATCATACCAGTACAAGAACAAGTGGTCGTCGTATAAAGACATCAATGATGCCGCGCGCCATGTTGCTGAAGGGAGCATCAAGGCAAAGGTAAAGATTGGAAAGATCGACGATAAGACCTGTGAGGAGATGGCGACATTCAAGGCAGGGGTGCATAGGGATTTTACTCTCGAAGTCGATTTCAAGCATGCAGTCTTTGAGATCCCTGCGTCCTATGAGGTCACGCTCTGTCCGAAATGCTCCAAGAAAGGTACGAAATATTTCGAGTCAATACTCCAGGTGCGCAATGCGACGCCGGAGATCAATGCGTTCATCAAACATGAGGTCGAAAAACAGAAATCCAAGGGCATCTATATCAACAAGGAAGAGAAATTGAACAAGTATTCTGAAGAGAATGTGGACTACTCGCTCACAGACCAGACCTATGCAAAGGTCCTTGCAGAAAAATTGCACAAAACATTTGGCGCAACCATCAAGAAGAATGCACAATTATTCTCGATCAACTGGCAGACTGCAAAGAATGTCTACCGGCTCAATGTCCTGGTCGAAATCCCGGTATACAAGACTGGCGATGTCATCAAGGAAGAGGACACACTCTATAAGATCGTGAGCCTCGGGGCACGGATCGCAGTCAAGAATCTCAAGACTGAAAAGAAAACATCACTGCCGCACGATAATGAGTACCAGGTGTTAAAATCCGTCGCAGTCCAGGTCATCAAGAAATATCCTGAAGTCGAAGTCCTGGACCCGCAGACCTATTATCAGGCGCGGCTCATGAATCCCCCTAAAACACTTGAAATCAACCAGAAGATCAAGGCAGTCATCGATGGATCAGAGGCATGGATGGTCTAATCAATTCAGTAGTCACTCATCATAATCATTCAAATTGATCTGTCCCTTGCGCTTATTCTCTTTTACCTCAAGATGCTGCGGGTCAAGATCCTGTCCGACCTGTTTTTTGATGTCGAGCGCGATCGCCTTTCCGATGATCTGCGCAAGTGTTGCAAGGTCAACCTTCTTTACTGCAGCAATATCCTTGATCCTGTTATTGAATAATTTTCGTGCACGCATGCGACCAATGCCCTTAAGCTGCAGGAGCGGGATGAGTTCCTCGCGCACCCCGTAATTGAGGCGGAACCGCAGTTTTGCAATATCCTTGACAAGTGGATGCATCTTCAATAGTTTTGCGAGTTCCTCAGACGAATAGAGGAGCCAGTCTGCAAGTTCGCGCTTGCTGTTCAATTCTCCCGGCGTCACATTGAACTGTTCCAGGAGGTATTCCTCATCTTTTTCATCAAGCCATTCCAGAAAGAACTGCGTGGTCTTAAGCGAGGACAGGAATTCGTCATATTCGTCGCTGAATGGCTCGGCGATTGGAGTGAGCAGTTCTTCCTCGTGCTGGTTCATGAATGCGATGATCCGATCGACTTCTGCAACTTTCACCCGCAGGAGCGGGCGCAATTCCAGGCATGAAGAGATAAGGTGTGTATAAGAGAGTGGCGTGACTTTCTTTTCTGCAACAGCGGATTGGGCAATGGATGCAGCAGGGGATGCGATAGAGAATGCCTTTTGCATGTGCACAACCAGAAAGTTTGCAGTGTACGGGTCAAGGTATAATTCTGAGACGCGCCGTCCAACGATTGTTGCGGCAAGCTTGCGATCACTTGATGCGTCATGCGCAAAAGCGTATTTGAGCGCAGAGACAAAATCCGAATCAGCATCCTGCGCTGTTTTTTTCTCGATAAGGATAAATCCCCACTCCTCAAGTTGCTCAAGCATGTTCCGGATGATCTTGCGCAGGCGGTTCATGTCGCCGTATTCGTGCGCGTAAAAGGTCTTCTCGAAGAATTGCTCAAGTTCATAGGTTGTTCTGACGAATGCTGATGCGATGAGGCTCAGGATTGCAGTGCGCATGATGGGCTCGACTGCAAGTTTTGAGACTATTGCTTCAGGGACTCCGGAGAGGTATTGCGCGATGAGTTCGCGCTTGTGCGGTTCTGAATCTGCAATGACAATTGCCTCGCCATGATCATCAAAACTTGGACGCCCTGCGCGGCCTGCCTGCTGTTCATATTCCAGGACCGGGATGTATTGCATTCCCCAATTGCCAAAGCGTTTGAGGTCGCGGATGATGACGCGATATGCCGGCAAATCAACACCCATTGCAAGGGTTGGCGTTGCGACAATGACCTTGACAATGCCCTTGCGGAAATGCTCCTCGATGAGATCGCGCTGTTTTGCCACAAGTCCGGAATGATGGAATGCGACCCCTGCAAGAGCGATATGCGAGAGCCGCTGGCACTGTTTTGTCGGACTGTCAAGTGCATGCAGGATATCCTCAGAAAGTTTTGCAGTCGCCATTTCATCAATCAATTTTTTCTTTCGGAACTGGACTGCGATCTTTTCTGCAAGTGACTCTGCGGATTTCTTAGTGTTCACAAAGACAATGGCCTGTTTTTTGAGAAGGATGGTGTCAAGAGCGATATTGATACTTCCTTCACTGGTCTCCTCGGCAATATGCAAAGTCCGCGGCATATCCTTAGGTTTCATAGGAAGAAAATAATGAGCCCGGGGAGATTTGAACTCCCGACCTCACGATCTCTGTATGGATACTTTCGTATCAACAGGACTGACACATTTATCAGTCGTGCGCTCCACCAGGCTAAGCTACGGGCTCGAATGAATAGATAAGCGCCTCCGGGCAGGATCGAACTGCCGACCTCAAGATTGCTGTCGCAAATGTTTAAGAAAACACCTGCGTTGTTAACAGTCTCGCGCTCCACCACTAAGCTACGGAGGCGTATCCTAGCGAATTCGGGGGGCATTTATAAATATTTTTGTTTCGAGAAGCTGTGCCGAAATCAGCATCACCATCTTAAGGGCAAACTGCATTACAGCATCCTGCAAATGCGTCGCGAGGTTTGGTCACTAGCGTTCTCAAATCTCTGTGAGAGGAAGTTCCATACGGGAACGCAGCATCATCCAGGATCAATGCGAACAGTTTGCAGATGGTGACCGCAGCGAAGCGAGGATGATTTCGGCACAAAGGTTTTGAGGATAAACTATTTAAAACAAGGAATAACCAGGTAACTATGACGCATAACCGACCGCTTCTCAGGGAATTATGGGACTTTCTGAAGGTACGCAAGAAGTGGTGGCTCACGCCCATTATCATCATGCTCATCATTGCCACGCTGCTCATTATCGCAAGCCAGAGCAGCCCGGTCAGCCCATTCATCTACTCATTGTTCTAAAGAGCGCAAGAGGATACATGAAGACCAGACGCACGCAAACCCGCATATACCCGACAAAAATCTTCCAGATTCTCGGATTTGCAAGTGCAATGCTGATACTTGCAACCATCCTCTTTTTCTGGCTCGTCCTGCTCAAAAGGATAGCATATTCCTGGAAAATATATGAGTACATCCTTTTCGGAATAATACTTGCAGTAATCATATATAGTATTGTCCTCGCATGCAAAAGAGAGAGGATCATGACTGCAGAAGATGCAGGATTCTTTAAAGCATTCAAGAAAGGATTTCTTAACCTCGGAGAGATCATCGTAACCATGGTCAATTTCATCCTATTGCTCGTCGTGTATATCATCGGCGTCGGGATCACTGCGCTCATCGCAAGAATAACAGGCAAGCATTTTCTGGAACTCAAAAAACCAGAGCATATAAAGACCTACTGGAAGGAGTATGGACTAAAAAAAGAACCAAAAGAAAGATATTACCGGCAGTTTTGAATGATCATACGGACAATTGCGGATACATAAAAAAATCAGCATGCGCGAGGAACAAATGTATATTTTAGGGATCAGTTGCTATTATCATGATGCGGCAGCATGTCTCATCAAGGACGGAAAGATCATTGCAGCAGCACAGGAAGAGCGCTTCACTAGAGTCAAGCACGACACAGCGTTCCCCCTCAACGCCATCAGATACTGCCTGCATGCCGCAGGAATCACGATGCATGCCGTGGAATACTGCGCATTCTATGAAAAACCGCTTCTCAAATTTGAGCGCATCCTCTCGCAGCATCTCGAGATGTTTCCGCAGAGTTTTTCCACATTCGTCAAGGCGCTCCCTTCCTGGGTCAATGAGAAACTGCGCGTCCCAAAAAAACTCCGCAAGATAGGATACCGGGGCGATGTATTCTTCGTCGAGCATCATCTTGCGCATGCTGCGGCAGGATTTCTTGCAAGCCCGTTCAAGAAAGCGGCAATACTTACCATTGATGGCGTCGGCGAGTGGGCAACAACAACTTACGGCATCGGCAATGGGACTGCAATCACGCTCGAAAAAAAGATTGAGTTCCCGCACTCCATCGGATTATTATACAGCGCAATCACTGCATATCTGGGATTCAGTGTCAATAACGCAGAGTATAAGGTCATGGGTCTTGCAGCGTATGGCGCCATGAACAAACAAGAGAATACGTATTATGCAAGACTGCGTAAAGTCATTGATATCAAGGATGACGGAAGCTTTTTTCTGGACATGTCCTATTTCACGTATCACTATGCCGACCGCATGCCCAGTAAAAGATTATGCGCGCTCCTCGGCGGCAGGATAAGAAAACCGGGCGATGCGCTCACGAAGCGTCATCAGGACATTGCTGCAGCAGTTCAGCTCATCACTGAAGAGGTGATCATGAAAATGCTCACTGCACTCGCGAGGAAGAGCCAGTGCACAGCAGTGGTTCTTTCCGGAGGGGTAGCGCTCAACAGTGTCGCCAATGGAAAGATACTCCAAAAGACCCCGTTCAAAAGAGTCTGGATCCCGCCGAATCCAGGCGATGGTGGCGCAGCGATCGGCGCAGCATATTATCTTTATAGTACAATACTCGGGCAAGGACGGGTTGCAGCCATGGATTCTGCATTTCTCGGACCAGAATATACTGATGCAGAGATCAGGGAATTTCTCGACCAGAACAACATTGCATATACGCAGTTTAGAAATACTGCTGAATTGATTGCAGAGACTGCATCACTCATCGCAAAAAACAATGTTGTTGCCTGGTTCCAGGGCAGAATGGAGTGGGGCCCGCGGGCGCTCGGCGCGCGAAGCATTCTTGCAAACCCCTGCAATCCTCGCATGCAACAAATCCTTAACGCAAAGGTCAAGCATCGCGAATTGTTCAGGCCATTTGCGCCAGTTGTCTGCCGCGAGGATGCACTGACATATTTTGAGTGCGATTCCCCGCTTCCCCAACCGACAGATTATATGCTCATGGTCTATGTCGTGAGAAAAACATTCAGAAAAAAATTACCTGCAATCACGCACGTCGACGGCACTGGGCGGCTGCAAACCATTGCCCGATCCCAACATACCAGGTATTATGATCTTATTAAGGCATTCGGAAAATTATCAGGGATTTCTATACTGATCAACACCTCATTCAATATCCGGGGTGAGCCGATTGTCTGCACCCCAAAAGACGCCTATCAATGCATGATGGGAACCGGGATAGATTATCTTGTCATTGGATCATATCTTGTCCAGAGAAGCAGCAACTTGCAGGATGCATGGGATAGTGAACAGTACGCAAGGGACTGAGCAATACGCTAAAATAATACATTCATGACAGGGCATGTGCGGCAGTAGCGCGTAATTGTGCGATCTTCTTTTCTGTCTCCACGACTTCCTGCGGGATATGGTCAGTGATTTTTATGGTTGAAACACGCACAGTGAGTATGCGTTCATCGGTTTTGCGCGGGAGCGCTTTGAGCGCAGTGATAGTCATATACTCTTCTGTTGTCCGCGCGACTGCATACTGATGCCATCCGTTCAGCAATACCAATTGCACTGGTTTTTTGTTATGGTCAAGATGCAGTGTGATGACTTGTTCAAGATCCTCGAATGGACTAAAGAGGTTAAAGATAAAATAATTCCCTTCCTGATGCGGGATCCACAATGTTGATTCTATGGTCAGCCAGCGGAATGGCGCTCCATGCTCTAGTTCAGCCTCAAAGATTCCCCGTACACCCCAATAGTCTTCAATCATCGGCATATTGTTCTCCGGTCATTCCTCTTGTTGTTTTTCTATTTTAATTATATTATCTTAATTGTTGCTCCTTGAGTTGCCCAAGGGCAAGATGCGTCTTTCCTGCAGCGACAGTATAATAGAGCGCAAGATGCTGCTTGAGCAGTTCATCGGACTGGAAATATTCCTGACGCTTTCGTGCATGCGCGATGATGCGCCCTTTTTCTGCAGGAGAGAGTGCAAGCGCCTTCTCCATCTGTTTTTCAAGGCTGCGCGAATCCTTATTCTTGAACAACAATCCATTGACTCCTGAACGCGCGATCTGTTCAGCATAACCGCTGCCGTCTGCCGCGACAACGAGCGCTCCTGTAGCCATGGCCTCAGTGCAGGTATACCCGAAGGGTTCCATGATACTTGGCAGGACGACGAATTCGCAGGATCGCATGAGCGCATAGACGCGTGACCGGATTGTTGATGGCCTGAAATGAATCCGGTCCTGCAGGTCGCTAAGCTCCTGCATATAGTACTTGATGATTGCAACAGTCTCTTCCTCAGTATTGAATCCTACGATATAGAGATGAAGATTAGGATGTCTGCGCAGGACTGGACCTATTGCACGCGCAAGTACCATAAGACCTTTCCGGTACTCGATTCTCCCCACATACAGGATAAATGGAGTCGTGATGCGCAGTGACTGCAGCGTCTCCTCACGTTCGGTAAATATTGATTGCGCATGAAGCGCATAATGCGGAATGTAGAGATAGGAAAAGTTTTTTCCTTTATGTCCCTGCAGATGATACACGGATTGCGTGAGCTGCATTGTCGCTTTGGAATTTGCGACTACGAGCGCAGATCGACGGTATTGAAGCGATTCCATATAATAGACAAGCCGCGACTGGATCCTGTCCATGAATTTTTCTTTGTGTTTTGCGTGAGCAGTGGTCGCGGCGGTCGCAGTGGTTGCGATTGCATTGGCAGCATTCCTATTCAACCATTCGACAAGAAAACTGCTCCCGTGCGCGCGGGTGATGACTGGTTTTTTGCAGAAGAGCGTGATGAGCAGTGATGAACCGGAAACATCGTCGGACTCGATGATGTCAAAATCGTATTGTCGTTCTAACTCTTTGAACCGCTTATAGAGTATGATATCCTCGATGAAAAAGGTGACAAATTTCGGCATAAAGAAATAGCGCAGTTGTTTCACAAGGCGCATCTTCTTATTGTCCTCAGGAATACGGATCCCATGGATATGCACGCCATTTACTTCGTAATCTTCCTCTTTACCGTACGAGAGCGAGATGATGTGGACAGTATGCCCGTGCCCTGCAAGATACGGTGTGATGGATTCAAGATAGGTTGCAATCCCCCCTGCATAAAATCTCCAGGGTTGGTCCTTTGCGATAAAGCAGATATTCACAAGAGAAAAAGGCTTTATTCGTCTATTTAAATATTGTGACTGAAAGATGCAGTGTATTTTCCGACAAGCCTATTAAAACGAAAAGTATTTAAAAAGTTTTACGGTGTGCGTACCATGGGGGTACACCATAAAGCAAACGATAGTGTGAGTACTATAAATGCAGAGAGTATGCACGCGGCAGATACCCTGTTCTTGTTCAAGGGAAAGGAATCTTTTGCGCGCATCACGCGCAGGATATCACTCACCCCGCAATCGATCAATCGCACGATTTCTGTCATCATACCGACCATGAATGAGGATACTGCGGTGCTCGAAGAGCAAATCGCATTCTTACAGCAGCAATCCTACGCGCCAATGGAGATCATCATTGTTCTTGACAATCCTAAAAGAAAATTTTCGCGAGAATTTTCCAGAGCGCATCATGTGCGTATCATCACCCACCATAAAAATCTTGGACGGTCTGCGGCGCGCAACACTGGCGCAAGAAACGCGCAGGGAGAGCTCCTGGTGTTTGCAGATACAGGAGTAGTATTCCATAACAGTGATACGCTCGAGCGCATCAACAGGTTCTACAGCAATCCACACAACAGCAGGGTCATCCTCAAGCCGCGGGTGCTTCCTCATATCGAGCATTATGGGACGCATGCATTCATCTGCGGCACTGATGCTGCAAAGGCAAAATTTGCGCGGCAGGAAAACTTCAGCGAGGAACGCTTCAGTGCAGTGCAGGATTTTGAAAGCAATTTTTTTGCAGTTGCTAAGCAGCAATTTGAAAAATATCCTTTTGACGAGGAATATGGCACGCGATGGGGATGGGAAGACACGGACTGGATACGCGGACAGCTCGTACAGGACAGCATACTGGTACCCACTGGAACCATTGTTGCAAAAACCGGACTGCATGCAATAGAAGAAGACATCATTGCGCTTATCCATAAGCAGGTTCTCGGCATTGCAAATCTTAGACGATATGAACGCCGCTGGAAAAAGAAATTTCCGAAAGAGACTGCACTACTCGCCAAGGAATATCTCTACGGCAAGCACAAAACAGCGCAAGAGTATCGCAAACTCTTCAGAAAATCATCCATTGCAGGGATCATGGCGCAACTCATCAGCACGTACCGCGATATCCATGCGCGAAACGCCGCGTTATATCTGATTCCCAAACGATTGTCTTACCGTGAATCCGAGGTGCTCTGGGAGATTATCCGCACTGCAATGGCATATACCTACCATCATGATGAGAAAGAACTTCATACGATTGTTACGCATCTTGCGCCGCTCATGCAAAAAAATACCCGCAACCCATTCAGGATACTCAGAGATTCCCTGCATCGCAGGAGGATACAGCGACTTGCGCCACAGGGGCCTATGTGCACTCCGAATGATTTCGCGCTCTGGGAACGATTCTCCTGCGCAATCAAAAAACAGCGCCGGATAAGCATCATCATACCGACCATGGGTGAATGCGATGAACTGGCGCAGCAGATTGCGACAATCACAAAACAATCCTACGCGCCGATGGAAATTATCATTGTCCTTGACAATCCGTTAGAAGCAGAGCGCATGCAGGAATGCGCCCAGAAAGAGGGGGGGATTGTGCGCGTCATCACGCATCCTCAAAATCTTGGACGGTCTGCGGCGCGCAATACTGGCGCAAGAAACGCGCGTGGGGATATTCTCGTATTTCTCGACACGGGCGTACTCCTCCATGACACCGACATTCTCGAACGTATCAACGCATTCTATGGCGATCCCAGAAATGAGAATGTTATCCTCAAACCGCGCGTACTCGCAAATATCGAGGAATACGGGACATATGAATTCCTCACGAATAACTACGAGTATCCTTTCAGGTTCAGCGTGGAAGAAGGCACTGAGGAAAGGACAATTGATAATTTCCCAGCATTCCTGAGTAATTTTTTCATCATAAGAAAGGAACGGTTCCAGAGATACCCATTTGCTGAAGAGTTCGGGACGCGTTGGGGAGCTGAAGATTGTGACTGGGCAATAGGCCAGATCAACACGAGCTCAACGATCATACACACCAACAGTATTGTCGGGTTGCAGCAAAAAGCGCATACACAATCTCTTGAGCGCCATATCCATAGCAAACTCGAGGGGATATATAACCATATCCTTTGCGGAAGGAAATGGGAGAGGAGCGTATTTTCGAAGATACTCACGAGCTGCAGGCATTACTATATTTTTACCGAGGACTGGTATCGCAGTAGAGTGATTGCCACCTGCAATGACCCGCAGGCAGAACAGCATATCAGAAGGTATGTAGAGGCATATCGCGCGTTGCGCAAAGAATACGCACAGTACTCGCTCATCCCTCAGGTATGCGCGATGCATGAGATGCGTCTCTACCGGTTCATCACTGCGCTCATCACCTATTATGCCTCAACACATTTCTCGACATGGGAAGAATATCAGGCATGGGGTGATGCCCTATGTCGTTAGACAAGTCCGCGCGATCAATCTGTTTTATCATTGTCTACCTGGGAGCGTTTCCTGCATACTTACGCGTATTTCTCGAGGGATGCAAACGTAATAGCGATATTGACTGGATTATATTCCATGATCACGACCCGCATATCACTCCGCCTGCAAATGTCCGATTCGTCCCATTGGATCATACGGCACTCATTAATCGCATCAAGGAAAAGACAGGTTTTGATGCAAAGATTTCTCATCCCTATAAATTAGTGGACTGCAAACCGCTCTATGGACATCTCTTCGAGGAGTATCTCACGGGCTACGCATTCTGGGGAATCACTGACCTTGACGTGATCTATGGATCAGTGCGGCGATTCATTACCGACGGTATCCTGCGGCAGTATGACATTATCACTGCATACGAAACATTTCTTGCAGGGCACTTCACACTGTTCCGGAACACCCCATTCATCACCCGATTGTATCTGAATAATCCTATGAGTAAGCGCGTTATAGAAAGTCCTGACCGATTTGTCTCAGTCTATGATGAGCGCAGTTTTGACTTGCTTGTCCGTAAAGAAGAGCAGAAAGGATTATTGCGCGTCTATCGCAAGGACTTGGTGCTTGCCTGTACTGATGAGCGTTGGTATTTTGAATGGTACAAGAATACAGTGACCACGCACCAACAATATTACCCTGAACCGGATGAAGTGCATCAACCGCTCGTTGATAAAACAGTGCGTGAGCGGGATTATGGGCCTGCAGACATTCGGGATGGCGGGGTGTTTCATCATAAGACAGGAAGAGAATATCTCTACATGCATCTTAAGGAATGGAAAGAAAATCTATCCCTGCATGCAATCCCCGGAATCGATTATGCGCAGTGTCATATTGATGATAAAGGGATCTATGCATTGACAGGAAACAAGAGTATTGACCGGATATTGCCCCGCATCTATCGCATTGCAGCAGGGATGAATGTCCAGGGCAAAAGAGGACGCCGCAATGCATTAACAATGCGCGGGACACCGATCAGGCGCAGGAAGAAAGCGATTGTGACGTTTGCTGACAGGAAATATATTGAACAGGCAAAACAGGTCTACACAAGTATTGCAACACATGCCGGATGGGATGGCGATTATATCCTGCTTACACCAGGTATCCCTGCGTATGCAGCAACATGGTTCGAAAAGCGGGGGGTTATTGTAAAGCAATGCTATGAATTCATGACAACTGAGGAAAAAGAAAAGACAGACACTGAAGCAAGACTTGATCCTGTTGCATTCATGAAGTGCTGCCTTTTTAGTCCATGGTTTACGCAATGGAAACATATCATCTACGTCGATGCAGACACGATTGTCAATGGCCCGCTGGATGAACTTGCAAGAGTCAAGGGACTATATGCAGTGCGGGATTATGTGGTTGATTATGCAACCCCGCTTCGCTATCAATTCATGAGTCGCAGGAACAAAACCGAGCATCAAAAGCATAAGCTCATCGCTGAACTCGAGCAGCGGATGGATTTTGACCAGCCCGCATTCAACAGCGGCGTCATGGCGTTCTCGACAGACATCATACGGCCCGATACATTTGCAACACTCATCGCGCTTGCACGAAAATATCTTGAGGTCGCCTTATACCATGACCAGGGGATACTCAATATCTACTTTTATGATCAATGGAAAGAACTACCGATCCCCTACAATTTCAATCCCCATGCAATCAGCGAGTACACTGACCTCACGCAGGAAAAGATCGATAAGATTAATGTCATCATCTATCATTTTCCCACACCGATGGATAAGCCCTGGAATCCGGGGCATCCGTATTATCAGCTCTGGACTGATCATTATAATAATCGTGAGTCCTTGGGATCATTCACCGCGCGCCCTTTGCGTAAACCGCGGGTGAATCACGCAATGATTGCTGCAGGGGATCGCGCGCTGCGCGCCGCATTGCGTTCCCATTATCATATCCTTGAAGGGATATTTGAAGAGGAGAATGATCATGGAACGGCATTTCGCTGGATGACACGCCGGGCAAGAGTAATCTTGCCGGAGACTGCAGGATCCTCTATTATATTCAAACTCTTCAGTCCGTTTCCTGACTATGAACAGATGCTGACCATCACTTCGCCGGATACCGAAGTGCATCATCTGAAATTGCGCAGCGGCTGGCATACGTATGCAGTGCCGCGAGAGAGAGGAAATACCTGTACACTCGAAGCTATGCAAACGCTTTCTGAAGATATTGATGATCGCATTCTTGCAGTGCGGATTGCATCAATAACCACCAGTGACACTGTTCCTGAAGGATCAATATCTGAGACAGGAGACAGCAGAGGCAGGATGATTACACATACGCGGGAAATACAATCACGGCTCGACCCGCTCAGGAGCGATGGGATCTTTCCGATCATTGATGTCGAGGTCACGCTGAAATGTAACCAGTCATGCATGAACTGCATAAAATTCTGCAACAAACAGGATATGACCGGGATTGATTATAGTGCATCAGCGCTGACTGAAAAGCAGATACAAAAATTTATTGATGATGTCAAACGCGTGTATCAACGCACTGGCAAAAAGGTTGCAGGAATCATATACCTTACGGGTGGCGAGCCGCTGCTCCATCCGAAGATCGTGGAATTTTTCTTTATGATCAAAAAGGAATTATGTGATACTGGTATATGCAACGGCGTATTCATCAACTCCAATCTTACTGTACCGATTCCTGCAGTGCTCGAGCCATTCATTGTAAATTTTGTGCCGATCAGCGAGAAATCCCAAGCGCATCAGGCAGTCTTTGCGCATCCATTGGATTATGGACAGAAAGCTCCTACATATCAGACATGCACGCATTATCGCAAATGGACTGTCGTGTATCATTATGGCGGGTATAATGTCTGCTGCGCTGCTGACGGATATATTCGATTGTTTAATCGCACCGCATTGTTCTGTGACACGCTTCCGGATAATTTTGCAGGATTTCCTCTGGACAAGATGGATGAGGTATGCCAGCATTGCGCCTTTGGCTGTCCTGAACCAGTCCTTGAAAGAAATCATGGAATGCCGGTATCGGATATCTATCTTCGCGCAGGAATAGAGAACAAGAAACGCCATCACGACGAAATAAACACAAAAACACAACAAAGATCCAACAGAAATAGACTGGAATAAACCGTGAAACTGGCGCGCATAACGGTTAGTTGCGGACATAACTACGCTATCATTTAGCGTCTTCTCGCTCTCATCGAAGTGTAAACGGAGTATTGTCATCTCCGAAGGAGCCAACCCTCTGACAATGTTCTAAAATTGTCGGATATTCGCTCGCCTTAGGACGCTAAATGATAAGAAACTTTTGTCTGCAACTAGGTTTGAGTAATCTTTTTAAAGACGGGGATGATTTGCAGAACATATGGGGGTCAGTGCAATATTACTGGTAATTTTAGGAACAGCAGTAGGAGTTATACCGGGGATTCTTGCAGTCATGGCATTTTTCAGGCATCAATCACGCATAGAAAAAATCGTGTACAGCATCATGATCAGCATCAGCATTGCAATAATCATCGGATTGGCGCTCGGATATTTGCGATTATTCACCCTGGTCAATGTCGTCATCGCGTATCTTTTTATCGTCGCAGCGCTGATCCTTGCGCTTTTGACAAAAAAACACCTGCATCACAGGCGTAGGTCGTAGGGAGAACAGCACATGAAATATTCACTCGTATTGCCCTGCAAGGATGAAGAACAGAGTGTCGGGGTATGCATCAAGAAAGCGCAGGATGCATTGCGAAAACTTCACATCCAAAAAGAAGAGTATGAGATCATTGTTGTTGATAATAATTCTGTCGATCATTCTGCAACGATTGCTGCAGCGCAGGGCGCAAGTGTCCTGCGTGAACCTGTCCAGGGCTATGGCGCAGCATTGCTGCGTGGATTTAGACAGGCAAAGGGAGAGTATATCATCATGTGTGACGCGGATAACACGTATGATCTTGAGGAATTGCCGCTTCTTATCAAACATGTGACAACGCACGACATTGTCGTCGGCAATCGCTTCAATAAGCGCATGAAACCGCATGCAATGCCGCTCATGCACCGTTACATCGGCAACCCATTCTTCTCAAGGCTTTCACGATTATTCTTCAAGATTCCCTGCACTGATATCCACTCAGGATTCCGTGTCATGAGACGTGATGCACTGCAAAGACTCGATCTGCAGTCATCCGGCATGGAGATCTCCTCAGAGATGCTCATTAAGGCAACACAGTTGCATCTGCGTATCAAAGAAGTGAATATCACCTATTCAAGACGCACCGGCCAGTCCAAGATGCGCAGTTTCAATGATGGCTGGCGTCATCTCAAGATGATGCTTCTCTACTCGCCCGAATACCTCTTTCTTTTTCCCGGAAGCGTCCTTGCAATCGTCGGTATGCTTGCGCTCATTGGTCTTGTCATCAGCAGTGCAGTACTGCAACAGCGCATTGCCGGCATTCATTTCATCATTCTGAGCAGCATACTTGCAATTCTTGGCTATCAACTCATATTATTATGGCTGTATACCAAGACGTATCGCATCACGCAGCTCCATGAACAGGATCGTGTTGTCGAGTATATCCACAACAATATCACGCTCGAGAAAACCATCAGCATAGGCATTGGGATTGTCTGTGTCGGCATCATTGCAGGTGCAGCGCTTTTTATCCGATGGCCGCAGGGGAATAATCTCATTGATTCTGTAGCATTCAGTATCTTTGCGCTCACCATGATTGTGATCGGTGTGCAGACCATCGCTGCAGGATTCATGCTCAGCATCCTTGGCAACAGGCGATGATGCATAAACGCTGCAGAACTATGCCGCTGCATCGTGAGGGATGCAAATTAAAAAAATTTAAATAACAAGAAAAAAATAATGCAACATCGAGAATGATCAGGGATCATCCTGGAATAAAAAGGTGTGGGGGGTTTAAAGATGGTAAGAGTCAAGAAACATACTGGACTGATTGTACTGACGCGCATGACCATGATCATCGCGTTTGCAGCATTACTCGTATTTTCAATCGTCGCACTCAGCGGTTGCACTCTAAAATCAGAAGGCACCACGACAGGCAGCACTGCATCTTCGGAAAATAAGTATCCGCAGAAACTTGATTGGTTCATCCCTGACGGGATGCGCGCAGATCCTGATCTCTTTAATATTTATCAATGGGCGCAGGAGGGAAAGCTCCCGAATATCAAGCGCATGATGGACGAGGGATCCTATGGGTATTCGATACCGACCTATCCCTCTCATACACCGGTCAATTTTGCAACACTGCTTACCGGAGCATATCCGAAGACAACCGGCATTGCAGACGGTCCTATGCGCATCGAAGGGTATAGTCTTGAAAAACCTTCTGTTGCAGGATTCAGTTCAAGTGCAAGAAAAATCCCTGCGATCTGGACAACATTCGAGGAAGAAGGCAAAAGCGTCGTACTCCTCTCAGTACCAGGTTCTACACCGCCTGAACTCAAGCAGAACGGCATCACGATCCGCGGAAGATGGGGCGGTTGGGGCGCAGATTTCAATTCACTCGTATTTGAGAAAAAATCAGTCGAGCAGCGCAAGAAACTTGCACGCAACGCGCGCCTATTCTATCTCGGACTTGAACTCACGGCATTTGTCGACCCGGTGATGAATGCATCCTGGGATATCACTGACCCTGATGTGCAATCCATCGGCAATACGACTAAGATCGAGATGAAGATGTATGGCACTACATTCTATGCAAAAATGGTCGACAGCAGCGCAAACCCGCAAGCCGGATATGATACTGTTCTCTTTTCCATCGATAGGAACACGACTGTTGCAACGCTCAAACAGGGTGAGTGGAGCATGTGGATCCCGGTCACATTCTTCTGGAACAATAAGAGTGTTGCATCCCATGTCAAATTCAATGTGATCAAGATCGACAATGACGGATTCTACCGCTTCCGTGTTGTCGTCGATAATATGAATGAGTATATCACTGAGCCGCAGGCAGTATCGCAGGAGATGGAAAAGGCGACAGGACCAATGGTTGATTTTGTGGATAATTTCCCGCCGCAACTCATCTATTATCCTGAAGACAAGGATACATTCATGCGTGAATCAGAATTATCATTTGACTGGCATGCGCGCGCAGTTGACGCCGTATACCGACTCTATCACCCGGATATCTTTATCCACGATATCTATTCGCCAAACCAGATGCTGACCAGCAGATGGTGGATGGGATATATTGATCCTGAGAGCAAGCGATATAATGATGTATCCGATGTCCAGCGCGAGCAATTATGGAGTGAGACCCAGGACATGTACAAGGAACTCGACCGTATCGTCGGTAAAATGCTGGACAATGCAGACAACAACACCATCATTGTCCTCAGTTCTGACCATGGCGCAGTTCCCTTTAATCGCGCAGTCAAGTTGAACAATCTCTTTGCAAAAAAAGGATGGATCAACTATACCATCAATCCCCAGACGGGAGAGCATGTGATTGATTGGACGCACTCACAAGTCGTCTTCCTCAAGATGGACAGCGTCTATGTCAACCCGAATGGCCTGGGGCCGAACTGGACGCGCGGGAGCGGACCTGCGTACGAGAAACTGCGCAGTGAGGTCATTGCAACACTGGAAAATATCACTGACACTAACGGGTCAAAACCGCTTGCCGCAGCAGTCAAATGGGAAGATGTCAAAGCGTATCTCGACCTTCCGCCAGACCGCACAGGAGATATTGTGATTGCAAACAATGCAGGGTATGGATGGGATGAAGAGATCAGCGCTGACGGCGCCTTGTTCGCAACACCGCTCGAATCAGGATATAAACAGGCGATATTTGCAAATACGACGAAAGGACTCTGGACCCCCTTCATCATCGTCGGAAAAGGGATCAAGAAAGGATATCGCATCCCTGAACCCATCAATCATGTCGATCAGGTACCGACAATCCTGCATGCCATGAACCGGCCTATTCCTACAACTGTCGAAGGGAGAGTGGTGAATGAGATCTTCGAATAAGAAGTACCTCAAGCAGGGAATAGTTCTTGTTTTTTTTTCAGTGATCACACTAGTCATGTTCGGATCCCTTATCAGCATCTCCGGATGCGCAACCTCCGGGACTATCTCGAGTCAGAATGCAAGCACTGCATCGCAGGATAAGGATCTAGGGAATCACAACATACTCGGCCGAGTATTTATTGCAAGCAGGTCTCTTTTCAACCAGACCTATTATGAGTTTGATGATGGCAATGAGAGCATCACGCTCAAGAGCATTCCTCATGTTGATGCAGTGGTTGCAGAATCATTGGTCTCTGACCGGCTCACACTGTTCAGATCAATCTTTGAACCCAAACGTGTCGACTATCCCGGGGCCTACACGCAAACCATCATCTGCCCTGAGGAATACAAGCCGAAATATGATGAGATAAATCTTACCGCGCAATCCGCGAGTACTGAGAACAGCGGCGCATACCTTAAGTATTTTGTGGGATACGCCAACAGCAATAAAGTCGCAGGGGCATGCAGTGCTGACCTCATCGCCTACCATTACGCCTATGGATTCATGTACTGCCCAGGAGCGCAATCACTTGTCGAGATTGAATATTACGCAGTGCTTCCGCTCAATACCACGCAATCATTCATGAAAAACCTTGATTGCACGATGCTCAAAGAATAATAAGAATAAGTATGATGACAACACGAAAACAGGCGCTCACGCAAGACCGACCATACGCATTGTTCTGGTGCATTGTACTTCTTATTATCGTCATGATCACTGCCGGATGCGCGACAAAGGATACGCCCCCGCCACAAGAAGGATCCATCAATCTCTCCTGCCCGAACTGCAATATTATCCTACTTAATGTTGAGTTATTCCGCGCAGATTACATCGATCTCATCAGTACCGAGCATGGAAACAACACCCCGAATATCGACAGGTTCTTCAATAATTCAATCATATTCACTGATGCCTCAGCGCCTGCAGGATCGACCATCCAGAGCAATATTGCAGTCCTCACTGCCGAAAATCCTTTTATCATTAACCAGATACTTACCAAGAGATACCCGGGATATAATATTCTTCTCGACAAGAACGTTGATTATTTTACCGCATACCCGACGATCATACAATTGCTCAACAACGAAGGGTATTATACGGTTAATATCAATGAGGGCGGGCATACCGGAAGATTCACATACATGGATAAGGGCGTTGACAATTATATTGAAGAGAGCGCATACGAGATGATGGGGATAAAATCTGCAAGAATGTTTCCGGCTATTGCACGCACCATCACAGATCTCGAGAAGAATGAATCCCAAAAAAACAAGTTCTTCCTTCTTGCCCACAGCAACATCCTGCATAGTTCCCCGTATATTTACCCCCTCAATCGATCACGGATCAATAGCTCGCTGATCAGGTATATCCCGATTTATGAAACAGGACAATACATGGTATTCGAGAATATCAGTACGGGAAACCGCACCCCGGAATCATATGATAGCCCGGGATTCCACACCTGGTTTGAGGATTATGGATCAAAATTTCATGATATACCGCACTGGACCACTCAAAAGGACAACACGCAGTATAAAGAAATAACGCAGCAACTGTATATACAGCAGGTGAAATACGTTGATGAAGAATTCGGAAAAATATTCGATCAGCTCGAAGAGAACAATATGACTGACAATACCATCATCGTATTGTATGCAAACCATGGTGACGGACTCTTTGACAATGACGTGCCCGTGCATGACGTCGAATACCAATCATGCATCCATGTCCCGATACTGATCAGGCATCCGCGAATCAATAAGACAATCGTTGTCACAACACCGGTCGCGCTCATTGACCTTATGCCTACAATCTATCATATGGTTTCTGAAAAAGAGCAGAATGGCACATTTGCAACCGCAGGACTTGCGGACGCCATGAGCGCAAAAAATTACACTCAAAAATATATCTTCGGTTTGAGCCAAAACCACGGCGATGAGTATGTACGAGATGGAGATATGAAATTACTCATACAAGCAAACAATGAAAAGACGCTCTATAATATCACCGCAGACCCGCATGAAGAGCACAATATTGCCGCGCAATATCCTGAGAAAGTAAAAGAATTAGACGATCTACTCATCACGCAGGAGATCGAATCAGAAAAAGAATACTATCGGCGGGAGGGACGCGATATAAACCTGACTGCAGCGCAGTATGAGATCATGAACGATGCATCATTTTATCACGGCTACGACAAGGAGCATAATGATGAGATATGGTACCGATGGATAAGCGGGAATCATTCAGTCATAAGTCTTCCTGATAAGTATCATGGAAAGACTATCGAGATCCACGGAGGGTTTTTCTATTGCGAAAAGAACCAGATGCGCCCGCAAATACGCATCAACGGGATCACAGTCACTGCATTCCCATTCAATACCACGCTCAATTCAACAAATATCACGTTCGAATCGCAAAAAGCCATGCGACCCATTGACTGCACAGTAAGCGCGAAAAGCGACGACACGAGATACCTTGCAGTATACATCGACAGCAACACACGAGTGATAAATTAAATGTAGGCAAAGGCAAACAACATGAAAGCACGGAAAAAAACATCGCGGAGAAGATATCTTGTACTTGCATTGCTCATGAGCTGCATGTTCATCATTGCAGGATGCTCAGGGGATCATGTACGCACACAAAAGGAAGAGCTAATTGATCTCTCCTGCCCGAACTGCAATGTCATCTTTCTTAATATCGAACTATTACGCGCAGACTACGTAGACCTCATCAGCACCGAGCACGGCAACAACACTCCAAATATCGACAAATTCTTCAATAATTCAATTATATTCACTGATGCATCAGCACCTGCAGGATCAACAATCCAGAGCAACATCGCAACACTTACTGACACCGATCCCTACATTATCGATCAGATCATCAAGCAAGGGTATAAACAACAAGAGGCATCCCCCCATGCTATTTCGCTTGGAAACACCTCATACCACAACAACCTCTTGAACCGGACCATTGCAGAGAGATTATCCGCCGAGGGGTATCACACTATCGATGTCAATGATGGCATACACGCAGGACGATATACTTCCATGGATGTAGGATTCAATGAATATAATGAAGAAACAGAATCAGGAACGCCAGAGGGCATGCGATTAAATGCAGCACTGGTACGCACACAGGAGATAATCCAGAAAGAGAGCACGATACTTTACAAGAGCGATAACCTCCAACCCCTGAACAGAACCAATCACACTACAAATAAATTCTTTCTTTTGCTCCACAGTAATCTCCTGCACGCGCTCCCCTATGCATATCCACTCAATCGATCAAGAATCATCGCACCGGAATTAGCATATCTTAAATATGATGGCCTGCAATATAAATTATTTCTCGATTATCATCCCGAACAAGAACGCCCGAAGGACATGCAGGACAGTATGTTTAAGGAGTGGGCATTACAGCACACCTGCAGTTATGGACAGACATGCTATACGAGTGAATCAGCATACCAACGCTACCATGCACTTGCGCATCAAGCCTATGCACAACAAGTACAATATATTGATGAGGAGCTCGGAAAGATATTTGATGAGATTGAATCGCAGGGATTGATGAATAACACTATTATCGTCCTCTACTCCAATCATGGCGACGGACTACTCGATAATAATGTTACGAATCATGATGTGTCCTACCAATCCTGCATCCACGTACCGCTCCTCATCAGACATCCCAAAGTCCACCGGCAATTACGGGTGGAGACGCCGGTTGCAATGCGTGATCTTGTGCCAACAATTACTGCGATGGTGCAAACGAAAAATACTACAACAGAAAGAAGTGTTGATCAGGGATTATTGCCCGCAATAACCAATCAGACGTATACACAGGAATATCTCTTCGGGCTCAGCAACGGGAAGTATGTCCGGCAGGGCGACATGAAATTGATCCTATTCTCGAGAAATAATCGTGAACTTTACAATATTACCGCAGACCCTCATGAAGAGCATAATATTGCAGCGCAGTATCCAGAAATCGTAAAAGAACTGAGCGATGCATTATTTGCGCATGATATTGCAATGCAAGAAATACTCAAGAAAGAATTCAACATCAACGCGATATACCCCTACACCGTATATGACGAGGCAACATTCAAGAATTTCTATGAGTGGGAATATGCCGCAGAAACACGTTTCCAATGGACAAGCGGTAAGCATGCTAGTATAGAGATCCCTGCAGTATACCTCGGAAGAACCATCGATATCCACGGAGGATTTTTCTATTGCGAGAATAACCAAACGCGCGCTCAAGCAAGGATCAATGGGGTCCCCATCACTGCATTCCCATTCAACATCACACTAAACACGACAACACTGGATTTCGAATCCGATGATGCGATGCGACCGATAGATTGCGCGGCGAGTACGAAAAGCGACGACACGAGATACCTTGCAGTATACATCGACAGCAATACACACATCATCAACTGAAAGAGGCATAACGTAACGCGATGACAGCAGAAGAGATTAAGCAATATTACTCAGGGGTAAACATTTATAAAGTCTGCCACAGCGTAGCAAAGTGAAGTGAATTATCATGAAAATACTTATCATTAACCCGCTTGACGAGACGAATCTCGACGGGAAAAAAGGCGGCAATCAACGTTTTGCAGAGGCACTTGCAAAAAATATCCGCAAGCACACCACCCACACGGTCGTTGAGAAATACACCCACTTTGATGACCATAAGCTGCGCAATATCATCAATGCCTATATTGAGAATCGGAAGATCAATTGCCGCGGATATGACGTAGTCATTTCCATAAAATTCCCGAGTTATGTTATCCGGCACAAGAATCATATATCACTCATCAATCATCGCATGCGGCGATACTATGATCTCTGGCCTGAATATAAAAAATCACTCCAGGGCGCCAAGCTTTGGGGGCAGATGCTAGCGCGCATGCTCTTTCATGTCGTCGATTCCTATTATCTCAAGAGGGTGAAAAGAATCTATGCGCAATCAGGAGTCATCAAGCATCGGCTTGCGCGTTCAGGCATCCCATCACAAGTCCTCAATCCGCCAGAGACTATGCGTGGACTTACAAAGGGAAAATACCAGTACTTCCTGCTTCCCGGAAGACTCTACGATACAGGAAAGCGCGTCAGTCTTGCTATCGACGCGATGAAACAGGTCAAGGGCAATGTCAAACTGATCATTACTGGTGACGGGGGAGATGCTGCGGCGCTGCGTGAGCGTGCACGCAGTGATCCACGGATAATGTTTACAGGCTATATCAGCGAAAGAAAGCTTGCAGCACTCTACAAGGACGCACTTGCAGTCATCTTTATTCCTGTAGCAGAAGATTATGGCCTTGTCGCAGTCGAGGCGATGAAATGCGCAAAGCCTGTCATTACCTGCACGGATTCCGGCGGACCGACTGAACTTATCAAGAATCGTCGTAATGGTTTTATCTGCCCTCCACGTCCTGACCGCATCGCTTCCTGCATGACATACTTTGCAAAGAACAAAGCTGCAGCAAAGCGCATGGGCGCGCAGGCATACGCAGACACCCAATCCATCAACTGGAAGGATTATATCAGGAAAATCCTGCAACCATAACTTTTTTAACAATGATCGATGTGAACCTTATCAAGGAACTGGTGAAGACTGATTTCAAACTGAAATATTACGGATCATTCCTCGGATTTTTCTGGTCGCTGCTCAAGCCCTTTCTCATGCTCGGAATCCTCTACTATGTATTCACCTATTTCATCAAGGTCCAGATAGAGAATTTTGCACTCTTCCTGCTCCTCGGCATCATCATCTGGAACTATTTTGTCGATACCACCTATGATAGCATGAATGCGATCACCGGCAAGAGATCAATACTGAGCAAGACAAAACTATCGCCTGCAATCATTGTCGTCAGCGCATCAATCCAACCTGAAATCACACTTTTCCTGAACCTTGTCGTCTTTTTCCTCATCTTTTTTTTCAGCGGGCATGCTATCGGAATGGAATTCTACTATTTCATCATCCTCATGGCACTCCTGATGCTCACGGCAACCGCGATATCGCTTGTCCTTATCTTTTTCCATGTCCGATTCATGGATTTCCGTCATATCTGGGATGTGTTCATCCAGATACTCTTCTGGGCGACGCCAATCGTCTACAATCTCGATTATGTCTCCCTCAATTTCCAGCGATGGTTCCTGCTCAACCCCATTGCACGCATAATCGTCGATGCGCGGGCAGTCATCCTCTATAATACGCTTCCAGAACCAAAGCAGATGATGATCACGCTCATTATTGTATTCATCATCAGTGTCGGATGCTATTATATCTACCGCATGACCCGCAACCGGATGGCTGATCTCCTATGATCACTGCAAAAAAGATATCCAAAGAATATTACATCCCGCATATCAGAAAGACAACGCTATTTGAGAAACTGCTCAGTCTTGTGCGGGAACATCGCAAGATGGAAAAGTTCTATGCATTAAAGGATATTTCGTTCGAGGTGCAGAAAGGAGAGATCTTTGGCATCATCGGAAAGAACGGGAGCGGCAAGACAACACTGCTCAAGATCATCGGAGGGATTATCCCGCCAACGACAGGAACAGTCACTGCGACCGGAAAGGTTGTCCCATTTCTCGACCTTGGCATCGGATTCCACCCAGAACTCACGGCGCGGGAGAACATCTACCTGTATGGCGCAATCATGGGCATGAGCCGTGAACAGATTACGCGGGAATTCAAGGAGATCCTGCGATTTGCAGGGGTCGAACGTTTCGCAGACATGAAACTCAAGCATTTCTCTGCAGGAATGGCCATGCGACTCGCATTCTCGACCATGATCCGCACTGCATTCGACGCCATTATCCTTGACGAGGTCTTTGCGGTCGGCGATGGCGAATTCCAGAAGAAGTGTATGATAGAATTGCTTAAATTCAAAAAGCAGGGCAAGACCATCATCATCACGAGCCATGCCATGGATCCCATCATGGACTTTTGCGACCGCGCAATGCTTCTCGAGAATGGGACTGTCAAGATCATCGGAAAGCCGCGGGATGTAGTCATGGCATACGACCCTGAGAGTGTCACGAAGAGAAGAAGATTGCGAAAATCCGCAGATAGTATCATATGAAAAAAGTAATGCATACCATGCATGCACTGACAAAGCAGCAAGAGAGCGCGCCAGCATCACCAACGATCTCGATCACCCTAATACTTTGCGCAGGACTAATTATACTGCTGCTTATCACTTCTACAGATTGCAGCCGCAGAGCAAGCGCAGTGCAAACCCGCGTCCCCGAGTTTCGAGCCGCAAGTAGCGGACTGTACGCAGTGCCTGCGCCAGACGCCGGCCAATCCGTGCAGTGGCGTCGGTGCGGATATTATCTGCGATGAGAATCGTGTACGTGTAGGGGAATCGCGATGATTTGAGAAAATCGATGAGTGTGCGCACACTTGCAGCTAGCTGCTTCTCTTCATTGTAGACCGGTAGGACGATGAGGACACACGCCAAATGATATCTATAGTTTTTTATAGTTTTTTGAAAAATAGATCAGGGATCATTCCCAAAAAAACTCATTACAGAAAAATATTGTTTAAAAATGTTGCGACAAGATTGACGTGACGCAGTATCTGTGATCAGTATCTGGATAGATAGCATTTACCAAGCGTTCACCAAGATGAGTATAATCAGTGCACTAATTTTCGGAATAGGCCGTGTACCTTGCGCGGCATAACCTCATGAATCGTCTTGACCTCGGCTTCAGGATGCTCAGTGAGATATTTTTGCACGATCGGACAGGATTTGCTCTCCAGACAGTACTTGCTGAACCCTCCCTGCGCAAGGTGCGCGCGGATTTCCTGCATCATATCACAATTCCATAATTCTTTATATTTATCCATCGGACCGAGCGGCCGGTAACTGTAACAGCAGAATTTCACTCCTGCACGCAAGATGTAACCTGATTCCCAGGGTTCGCGACAAATGGGCGGCGCAGAAACAAGTTTTGTGTCGCGGCGAAAAATTTTTGATGCAGATGCCGCAAGTTTTGCAGTCTTTGCAGAAAACGTAGACCTTTGGGGAGAAGGCGCTGCATGCGCAGAAGCTGATGAGGCAACAGGAGTGGCAGAATCGCCGGAAGAATCACGAAGAGAGTCATGAGGAGAATCACCGGAAGAACCAGAAGAAGAATCGCAAGCAGAATCGCATTGTGCAAAGCATGTTCGCACTGCAGACTCATCCGGCGCCGCCGTATCCTGTTCTGAAGCGAGCAGTTCCTCCTCAATACTGTTCTGGAAGTTGAGTTGGTCAACAAGGCGCACACCATACTTTTTTGCGAGTTTTCGCGCTTTGATAGATATCGGGATGCGCTCTTCACGACTGAATTTTTCCTTATGATAATCAAAGACATGACCTCCCCGTGGCTCGAGTGGCCCGGGAGTGAATGAATCATATAATGGTCGCAGTATCATGACATCGACTTTGAGATCGGCGCATAACTTGATAAAATCCTCGAGTTCATGGACATTGAGCCGCATGGGCATGAATACCAGATAGACTGCAGGCGCGCTTTGCAAGCCCCGCTCCTGAATCAATGCACGGATATTGTCAATAATGCGCGTGAAGGCATTGGATCGTAGTTTTGCGTAGGTTTCAGGGGTTGCAGCATCGATTGAGATATAGAGATTGATGTGTTTCCCGATGAGGAGCGCGCGATTTTTCGCATTGAGAAGAATTCCATTCGTCGACATCTCAAGCATTTTCCCGTTCGTTTCAAACGCGTCAAGTATTTCTGCGATCTGCGGTGAGAGGAATGGTTCGCCAATCGAACAATTCGTCAATTGCGCGCAGTGCGTAAAAAATGATCCGTATTCTTTTAGGGTATCTAGAGTGAATGGTGCATGGGTGAATGCCCCCTCCTTTCGCTTTGCATCATCAAACTCGCAATAGACGCAGGAAGGCTTGATATTGCAGGTCCCGTTGATGTCAATCCCGAGACGCACCGGATAGGATTGCAGTACTATTTTTCCCTGCATGAATTCTTCGGTATTCAGTAGGGTATTCTGTGTGATGATGCTTTTCGGAGTTTCGGGAGTATCACTGAACTCCACGTTCCCTAATCGTACCGTGAGCGTTCGTGGATCCAGCGGCGCTTCGATCTTTTTGTTTATCTTGAGAACAAGACGTTTGCCCGGAATTCGCGGAATAGTGTAAGTGTTCCAGAGAAAGGCTAATTGCAGTCGTTTCACGAGTTTTCCATCGATAAAACATTCGACCACTTGTGATCGGTCAAAAAAGTCGCTGTACAGGTCAAGGTGGATATATGCGCCAGGAGCATCCAGAAGCAGGATGCTGGCTTCAAAAGTGCACCATCGAAATTTGATAGTCCCGTCAGTTTCAGGATTATGGAATCCATACTCATAACATTCTTCTGCAAGAGACATGTATCTGCAATCAGTGGAGTGTTTTTATAGTTTATGGTTCGTATCAAAAAATATACGTCCAGATAATATACGTTCGGATAATATACGCTTGGATAATACGCGCTGGAGTGAGAGTGGCATGGCGTAAAAGAAATATTTTGAACAACATGCTAATAGGAGCAGAATATTTATATAGTGCAGCGGCACATCGGAGCGATGGATACATTCAAGGAATGCTGGAATGGCGAGGAGATCCAAGAGATTCGAAGGAATTTAGCGGAGGGAAGGTTCAGCGAGTATTGTCTTAAAAGCAAATCTTACCGCTTATCCGAAAACATTTTTCAGAATTTGATGAAGACAGAATCGAAGGAATGAGATCGTCATAAAGAGATGACACGAAGATCATCCATAAAGGCAAAAAAGATGAAATCCAAATATCGCATCAACAGAACGATGTTACTGTTGCTAATGAGCGTTGCAATCATCAGCATACTTATCAATATTGCGCTCATACTCCTTTTGATGAATTCTGAAAGGTTGCTACATCCGACAACTACTGTGGATTCGGACATGTCGACAGGGTGGATATCAACGCATCCGATCATTGATGATATGACATTCCAAAATTTCTTCGAACAAGAGACCGACCAAAAAATACGATTCCGATGGAGTAGTGATAATTATTCTTCGATTACACTGCCTAAGAAATATGTTGGAAGGACACTTGAGATTGACGGGTTTTTTTTCGTTTGCCAAAAGAATAATACTCACCCCCATATTGTCGTAAATGGCGCCGCCATTGATGCATTCCCGTTTAAAATCCGGCTTAATTCAACAACGCTCACATTCCGCTCAAACGACGGGATGCGACCAGTGGATTGTTATACGGAAAACAGTACCTATGATAGACGGACTCTTACATTCATGATCACTAATGAGACAAGAATTGTGGGTTAAGATTAGAGCACAACACATCGTAAGGGAAAAAGTTATGAGGTTGTTGATTTCCGATAATAAGAGTGCAAGACAGAAAACGGATATACCGTATCTTAACATGGATAAGAATAAAAAAAAGATAGCACGAACATTCGTTCTCATAGGCAGTGTCATGATTGGCATCCTGCTCATCATTTCCGGATGCACAAATAATGCACAAGAGAAAAAATCAAACGATCCTTTCTGCAAGGATTGTAATGTCATATTCATCAATATTGAACTCCTCCGCGCAGATTACGTAGACCTCATCAGTACCGAACACGGCAACAACACCCCAAACATCGACAGATTCTTCAAGAACGGCATCATATTCGAGGATGTCACCGCTTCAGCAGGAGAGACAGGGATCAGTAATATCGCCACACTCACCAATACAGATTCTTACTTCGTAAACCAGATTGTCAGCATATTCTATAAATCACTCAATCAACTCGAACAAGGCAATAAGACTGGAGATCATTCATTGGTGAGTAAATTCACAAAATACTTGACGATTGCGCAGATTCTTCAAGCTAATGGATACCGGACCATCTGTATAAATGATGGTGCATTTTCCGGGAAGTACACGTTTATGGATGCGGGATGCGAAAAATATTATGATGTGACAAACGACCCCTCATACAATGCAGGGATAACTACCACAGTAAAGAATATCATGTTGCTTGAGAATCTCAAAGGGAAAGAGCAGAATAAATTCTTTTTATTATATCATAGCGATGCGCTTCACGCATTGCCCTATAAGTATCCTCTTGCACGCGAACATGATACCAATCCATTGATAGAATACATCCATCCTGAGAATAGCGATTACTATGAAACGCGGTTCCATATCGCTAAGAATGGGACAATCCTTAATAAGGGAGAACTTCGTGCAGAGTTATTCAATACTGATTGGATGGATAATACCACATTCAACACCTACCATCAACTTGCGCACACCGTATATGCACAACAAGTAAGATATGTCGATACGGAGTTAGGGAAGATCTTTTCAGAACTAGAACAGAGCGGAATGCTCAAAAATTCCATTGTTGTCCTCTACGCAAATCATGGAGACGGATTGTATGATAATAATATACCTAATCATGGAGTCACATATCAATCATGTGTCCATGTGCCGCTACTCATCAGACTTCCAAGTAGTACCAGGCAGGAACGTATCACTACCCCGGTCGCATTAATTGACCTCGCGCCGACCATCTATCAGATGACAAGAGTTGAAAAAAGGAATATATCCGATCTTTCGCCAGACGCGGCCACTGCACGCGCAGGATTACTTCCGGCGATACTGAACGGCACTTATGATCGTGAGTATATCTTTGGTATGAATAATGGAGAATTTGTGCGATACCAGGATATGAAACTTCACCTCCTCACGGATAATCAGAAAGAATTGTATAATATCACCAGTGACCCGCACGAAGAGCATAACATCGCAGCGCAATACCCTGAAATCGTTAAAGCATTAAATGATATCATCAGTGCGCATGATATACAAGTGCAGAAAGAGTTTAATGATCGATTTGAGAACAGGACTATAGGCAGATAACCAAAGATAAATGCGATGTACGGATCAGGTTACCTGTAGAGGAATAGTGAGTGGGGAACTGCCCTTATCTTCAAACCAAAATTTATTTTCAACAACTAAATCAAATTTAAACAGATACATTCCGGGAGATAGTGTCTTATTGAAAATAAACTCTGTATGGAAGAGTGATCCGGGGGTAATCCCCCCTTCGGGGATTGCTTGTCGTAATTCAAGAACAGGAGTGATTGGATCCTGCGCAGCGTAGACCCTACATCCGACACGCAGGGAATGATCAGACATCCATGTCTCTTTTCCAGTATTTTTTATCTTTAGCATGAAAGAATTCTTATGAGCAATGAGTTTTTTCTGGATGATTCGCGCAGAGTAAGGGATTTTTTGTCGGTGATTGGGTGCGGGTATCTTCAAAGATAACACCTTGGTGATTGGATGAGCAAGTAAAGAGATATATCTCTTGAAGAAAGTGGATGTTTTTGGGAGCATATGCAATTTTGATTGGGGAAATGAGGGAGTGCCACCCCATGCATGCACCATTAGGGATATTCCTGATTGATCGAGATGTTTTTGCATGCGACTGACAAGTGTCAAACGCCATTCAAGAGTGCTTTTCTTATCAGCAGATTCCCAAATGTCAGGTTTTCTAAATAACGATTCCTGATTCAAGCGATAACACTCGAGATGTTCGTGGATTCCAGAACCTGGGCAGATTACGACTTCGGCAACATGTCCGACCCCTGAAATGTACGCCTTGTGTTTTGTGATGAATGAGATCGATTCCTGAAATGTGGCTTCAGTCTCTCCAGGATACCCTACCATGAGATATATCATCACCGGCAAACCTGCAGTATGTGCATCTTTCAGGTTTTTTCCAATGGTCTCGATACGTACCCCTTTTTTCATCGCATTAAGGATAGACTGAGAAAAACTTTCAGTTCCGAATGCGATAAGTGTAAACCCCGCTTTTTTTAATAGGGTAAATGTTTTTTGCGTCAATAATGGCGAATGGCGGAATTGTGCGAAGATGAATTCCACATCAAGTTTTGCTGCGATGATGAGTTCGCACAATCGTTCAATCTGGCTTATGCTTGCATTCGCGCAGAGATCGCTTACTTGGAATTTGCGGTAACCTTCTTGTATCCGCAGTTGGATTTCTGCAAGGATCTGTTCAGGATTTCGTATCCTCACCCGTTCACCCATTTCATCGCTGTCGACACAATATTCACAGACACCGGGGCATCCACGATTAAATTTTATCCTCACAAAATCTCCGAGGTACGCAGAACGGTCATAATCAGAGAAATAAGGAAAGGGTATGGTATCGATATCGCTGATAGGCGGGCGATCACCGCAATCCACAAACGTATCGTCGATCTTGAGGGATGTTCCTAAACAGTGCCGTGGAACCGTTCCATTTTTGAGAGTATCAACGACTTCACGGAGTGTCTCTTCGCCTTCATTCTTCACAATGCAATCGACGAATGGGAATTCATGTTTGTGCAGCGCAGTCACTTGATAACGCCATTTTTTCCGAAAGCAGAAAGTCCTCCCGCCGTAGATGATATATGTCGATGGTGAGCGTGATTTTATTTTTTGAGCAACATAATCAGTGTATCGCCGATTATAATTCGTCACTGAAAATCCTAAGGCATCCGCATGTTCTGCCAATAAGAGGTCAATGAACTGATCCAATAATCCTTGAACATCCGGTGAGATTTCTGCCAATGTATCGCTTGATGACATCCGTGCAAAATATTCGTTTTCGCTCTTATTGATTACTGTCGATTCGAAGAATAATTTTTCCAGGTCTACAATGCGCACAAGGATATCAGGATCGCGTGCAACATATCCTTTCAGATATGCAAGACCGAGCGGAGGGGCGTGGACATGATTACCGAAGGGAAGCATCGCCAACACAAGTTTAAAAGACATAGATGATAGACAATAAGAATATCTTTATAAATATTACTGATACCGCAACAATGCCGCATCATACGATAACATTTAAATAATCGCCGATAAAGAGAAAGATAAGAGAAGAATAAGAGGACAACCGACAAGCATAAAGAATGGCGATAATAAAGATATGCACAGACATCAAATTCATATCAGATGAAAGATCAGTATCAAATAAAAAAGAAAGTAGAAAATGATTGATCGAAAAAATATCATCATACTAACAATCATCGTAGTGCTCTATACCGCTTTTTTATTCTATGTAAGCTACCAATCACCGTATTATCTTGTCCCCGACGATGCAAACCACGTGCAGGAATCATATCTGCTCTCTCAGGGAAATATCCAATATGCGGTAAGAAATTGGACGAGACCGCTCTATGCCATTCCCTGCGCAACATTGATAACACTATTCGGATATAGCCTGCAATCCTGCAGGCTAATCGAAATTTTCTCGACTATTGGAACAATCATCCTACTCTATCTCATCATCTATCATTTTACAAAGTCAAAAATGTTTGCGATGAGTGGGGTAGTATTGTTCGGTATGATCCCTATGGTCATTGTTCTTGCTACTTCAAATTTTGCTGAACCCCTATTCGCATTCATCTTGCTCCTCGGGATCTATTTTCTGATACGAGAGAAATGGGCATTATCTGCAATAACGATCGGCCTTCTCCCATTAGTACGTACAGAAGGATTTCTGATGATTGCCGCATGGATAGTATATTATATGTCTTTACGCCTTTTTGTGTATGAAGAAAAGACCCGCAGCGGCGTAAAGGTAAAGATAAAAGGCATTCATCTCAAAGAGACGGCGAACCATCCGCACATCGCTTTCATCATAGCACTCATCTTGTTACCGACAATTATCTGGTGCATCGCAAGTCTATTCATCCTCGGGAATATATTTAACCCATTCCAGACATATTCACTTCAAGTATTCAAAGAGACAGAAATATTTATCCCCTTATGGTTCGTCCCCGTACGCATAGCATATTGCATAGGGATTCTTACTTCAGCATTATTCATCTTAGCGATGATACGTCTACGCAAGATCCCCGACACTGTACGATTTGCCGCGTATATTGCATTAGGGTTTATCATCATTCTATCAGTATCAGCAGAATTCCGATTTCTTGGGCAGGGGATGGCAGAACACGCGATGATCATCGCCCCGCTCCTCATACTTACCGGCATCCTATCCATCACTACACTCCCATTCAAAAAAAGAACACTCATCATACTCTGCATAATAATCATTCTCGCGCAAGGGATAGAACTATACTCATGGAGTATTGGACATAATACTGATATCACTAAATGGCCCGGAATCCTGAATGGACCGACCGGACATAATCGGGAAATCATCAGAGGAAACAGTTCTCCAGAATGGTTTATCGGAGAATCATATAACAAACTCACACTCTTCTATGACAAGACCATTCCACAGAATGAAACAATCCAACTTTGTTATATCACGATCATGACCAATTATGCAAATCAATATCCGAAGTATCGAATTATCCACACAATAAACGATGTTGAGACACGCAGATTATGCCCCATGTGCGTCCCGAGTTGCGATTTTACAAACAGCGAGTGGATTGTCAGGCATAAGGGGATACCCCTTGACCTGTCTGACGCCATAAAGGCACGATATGCCATAGTATACGATTCTGAGATGACACAAGTGCTTAAAAAAAATGATGAAGAATTCGAGCCGGTATTCAATAATCTCACATTCATCAATTTCAGTCAAAAGGGAACTTACGTTAATTTCAGGAATGAAACCATCAGTTTCCGGCAATCGAACAGCACATCGTTTGCGATAACCGTTCCCCGATCATTCGTCGGCAAAACAATGGTAATCAGCGGATCTCCATTCTACTGTTTTAGAAATAAGACATATGCAGATATTCGAGTGAATGGCAATCCGATCAAAGTTTTCCCGTATGAGATTTATCTTAATTCAACAACCGTCATGTTCTCGTCTCCTAATCCTATGATGCCCGCATTTTGCGAACCGATCACAGAAAATCCATCCAAACAAAACACCGATACCCGAGAGATTGCATTTACCATCAATAATAACACCGTCCTTCTCAAATAGCATAAAAAAATTAATAAAGAATCGAAAATCATTGGAAAGTTAAAGGGGTATTGAGGGGTTTATTGCATAGAGGAAGACGCGCGTTAGCGGAACCATAGACAAACACGATATGAAACAATCAAGATATATCAATATCGGTATAACCATCGTTGCAATAATCATCATGCTTTTCCTTTTCGAGACCGTTCTACAAATAATGCATTATCATTATAGTCCGATTACGCTCAAGATGGATAACATCACTGCAAAAACTGACTTTAGGAATGCGCATGCATTCGAAGATGTATACACTACCTATGATGCAAAGCTTCTGTGGAAAGCAAGAGCGGGCAGCAGAGCGTTTAATGATCAAGGATTTATCGGAAGGGAGATAAACAATACGAACGCACAATACTATAGGATAATTGTGATCGGAGATTCAAATGTTGCAGGAATCCCTCTCAATCCGATAACATGGCCTGAAGCATTGAACCAAGAATTAGAGAAGAATAATCACAAGGTCATAGTATTGAACGCAGGCATGTGGGGATATTCTGCGTACCAAGGGCTTGAACGGTTTAAACAAGTAGAATCCGAATACAAACCGGATATGATTCTTGTAAGTTTCGGATCCAATGATGCGCAGCAGGTTAAGATTTCTGATAAATCGTGGAGGGGTGCGAGTACGTTGCAGAATATCACCGTACCACTAATCGAATACAGCAAGGTTGCCCAGTTTATCCTTTCAATAACCGACAGGATTCGTGCAAGAAGCGGGGGTAATACCACACTTACCCCCCGAGTATCAGTAGCGGATTATAAAACATACCTCGAAGAGATGATTCTTGGTTCAAGAAAATATAACACTACCATCGTTCTGCTTACGAGACCGTACCGATTCTTTCCGGGAGAGAGAGAAAATCCTGATCCTACCGTCTGGAAGACATATGCTGCAGATTATCGTAATGCAACGATAGCGATCGGCGAGAAGTACAATGTAACAGTCATCGATGTCTATGCACTTTTCGAGAATAAAACGGAATATTTCAGGGATGAATCACATTTTACTGATGAAGGTGCAAGCATTGCAGGAGAACTTATTGCCAAGCAGATTGATATACCCATTATGACGCCCCGCACTACAAATTAAACTGACCGGAGTACAAGAGAGTGAAAACCAAAAAGGCAAGAACAACAATGCAAAAGAATCCGAAGACCAAAAAACAACGTAAATACCTCCTACTAAAGATAGTGCTCATCGCAATACTTGTCCTCGGAGCGATAGAGATCACATTACGTATCGTCGGAAATGAGTATATCACCAAAAATTATGTGCAAGATATTAAAGGCAGGGATATCGCAAATGCGACAGTCATCATGGCTGTCGGAGAATCATCAACCGTGGGACTATGGCTTCCATATCGTGAATCATATCCTGCGCAACTTGAAAGCAGGTTGCAGAAAACATACCTGGATAAAAATGTCAGGATAATTGTTCCGATGTTTGTGGGCCAGAACACCGACCAAGTCGCTAATCGCATTGAAAAACATATCCAGATGTATCATCCAAAGATTATCCTGCTCATGGTCGGATATAATAATGAGTGGTCGCTTGCAGAAAGCCGTATCGGAAACTTTGTCAAAGGGCCGGAAAGTGCAAAGATCAAACTCGCCGTTTTCCTGAGTGAGTTCAGAATCTTTCGTGTATTGCGGTACGGGTACATCGCACTTCGGGTAAACAAGGACAATTTATATCGTCAACAAATTGAAGGGCAGAAATATATCTGGGGTGGGCCGGAACTTGTACGCACTCCTCCGCCGAATGAGGTATATGAATTTGCAAAGGCGCATCAACCCGAATTTGTCGAGTTATGGGATTATGACATGCATGAGATCATACGCGTCGCAAAAGAAAACAATGTCACCGTTATCATCATGACCTATCACATCAATCCGACGTATCTCAACGCAAGTGAGTTTGAGAAGATGGCCATAGCAGAACAGGTATATCTGGTAAGGAATGATATCTCATTTCGACCATTGATAGAGAATAATACCATCGACGATTATCTCCTGAGTGATCATTGGCATCCCAATGCGCAAGGATATGCGATCATTGCGGATAATGCATATCAAATGATAGTGGAGAATCAGTTGCTCAATAGCAGTGGAGAATAAAGAGAGTTATAGAAGGGCAAAGAACAGCGATTAGCGTGACAGTCGTAGCTTTATCATGACAATGAATGAGCGTATTCCAACGCCGATAGAATTCTTCTTTCCTTCATTTCTGTCCCGCGAGCGATAATGGATCGACAGTTCTATCACGCGGTTTTTCTTGATGGAGAGCTTAGCTGCAATTTCGGGGTCAATCTCAAAACCGCACTCTTTTAGTGAAGAAACATCGATTGCGGATTTCCTGAACAGTTTATAACAGGTCAAGACATCAGAAAATGTCGTCTTAAAAAGGACATTAAATGCATGGGTAAGGAACCAATTCCCGAATCGGTAAGTAAAAGACATACGCGTTTTTCCCTGAAGGAATCGCGATCCGAACACGACATCCGCTGTTCCGCGCAGGATCGGTTTCAAAAGCGCGGGAATATCTTTAGGGGAGTATTCAAGGTCTGCGTCATGAATAAGGATAATCTCTCCACGGGCGATTGCAAGTCCTTTACGCACCGCGTTGCCTTTTCCAAGATTTTTTTTGCAATGGATGATTCGGATGTGTGGGCGGTGGTTAAATGTCAAAAGCACCTTGCGGGTATTATCTGTACTTCCATCATTGACAATGATGATTTCGTATTCAAGAGGGAATCTTGTTGAAGAAATCTCCTCGATAGCATGGGATATGAACTGCTGTTCATTATAAACCGGAACGATAATAGAGAGCATCATGTAAATGGCATTATCCGATCCTATGCAGGATTATATCTTCTTAAGATTTTTCTTTCATCTGTCGATGAAGTGTCTTTCTTAAACGACGTACCCGTGATTTTAAAAATGTTGTCACATAACGTGGCCGAAAATAATACTCCCTAAACGCGAGGGAGAGCATTTCCGAAATATCTTTCGGGTTGAGATCCGGATGTCTGATAACAGGAGATAACAGATTATATGTTTCATAGTCATAAGTCAGAATGCGATTGCTTTTTTTCATATCCGCAAAGAGTGGTGTTCCGGGGTAGGGTGTAAAGATTGAAAATTTTGCAAGAGTGGTGTTCAATGTTTTTGCATAGGTTAATGTTGCACGCATTGATTCTTTGGTATCTGTATCATATCCGAAGATGTAGAATGCGGCGATAGTGATCCCGTTCTTTTCTGCAAATCGTATCAATGATTCATCACGGGGAGAGCAATTGATGACGCGCTTATTATGGATTCCTACTTTAGCGTTTATTGTTTCCATACCGACATTGATATTGCAGAGTCCAACATCGCGCATCATAAGGATCTTTTTTTCGTCAAGGATAGATAACCTTGTCTCTATTCCCCATTGCAGGGGAAGTCTGTGCTTGCGTAGTTCGGCGCAGAATTCTTCAATATAGCCCGGGGTCAGACCAAAGACCGGATCTCGAAACTGGAATCCTCGAATGCCGAATTTCGTGTAGAGATAATGCATATCCCCGACTACTTTTTTTGGCGAGCGTAGATTGATTTTCGAACCTTGAAAATGCGGGTATAGACAGTAATAGGAACAACTGAAAGGACAGCCTTTTGAACTCTGCAATGTAAAAAAAGGTCTACGGGTTATTGCAGGATAATAGTTATAGCTTCGTATAGGGAATCCTTCAAGTTCAGGACGGGGGAGTGAGTCCATGTCAACATTCCCATGAACAGTAATTACGTCACGAAGTTCAGCGATGTCCGCAAAAATGTTGAGGAAATATTTTTCAAAATCTCCTTTGATGATGAAATCAGCATTGGTAAAAAGTTCAGGCATTGTCGAAGGGAATGGGCCGATAAATCCTATTCTTGAATGAGGAAACCGTTCTTTCAATTCCCGGCAGACCTTATTTTCATGAGTATAATCAACGATTGATCCGAAGATTAATATGACGGTAAACTCCTCTTGCGGCAGCGTCCCTTCAAAATAGGTTGCACGGATTCCTCGCGCTTTGAAAATACCCATCAGGAATGCAAGAGAGATGATGGGCAATTTCACCATACGTTTTTTGAAGGACCCGATGATTTTTTCAAAAACCGTGTTAGAATGATCGTCAGCAGTCCCGAAACCGCAAAGATCCTTATTCATTGCATAATGCTTTTTCGTATTTACGATATTTACGACTGCAAAAGAAGGTTTCGAAGATCCATAAAAAGAATTTTTTTGGCGGAGCATGGTGTTTGTTTGAGGTAAAATGTAAATGCCAGAGACATCTTATGGACGCAATATCTGCAAGATTCAAAGGCATATGTCCTGCCATGATAAAACAATGTAAATTTATAAAGCTGTTGTTACAGTATTGTCACAGCGTATTATATAACTATAACCGCCGATAGTAAGACTGATGATAGCAATGCAGATAATTGCGATCGATAATAATAATGACCCAGATAACCGCGATATTGGCAGCATCAATCAGTTTCAACAATTTTATAAACATCATCCCATTAATAGAACGATTGAGATAATCAATCACGATAGAAGACAATGATTCAAAAGGACCGACATCACAACGTATTAAGAACAGACATTCTATTTGTAAGTCTTCCTCTATCATTGAAAGAACGGCATGGTACGAACGCGCAAGAAGTGGGGGGTTATCTTCCGCCCCTCGGAATCGCGTATCTTGCAGCATATGCTCGATCCCATGGATTCAGTGTCGGAATCATCGATAATGCTATCGAAAATAATACGACAGCAACACTCATCAATAAGGTTCTTAAAGCGCATCCAAAAGTCGTCGGGATATCCGCATTAACACCGCACTATTTTAAGGCGGTAGAATTTGCCCAAGGACTGAAGAAACAAGATAAAGATATCGTAATCATTCTTGGCGGACCCCACGCAACGATTATGCCAAAGGAATCCATAAACGAAGGATGTTTTGATATACTGGTCCGCGGCGAGGGAGAGTTGACCATAAAAGAAGTACTAGATGCATTAAAGAGACAGCGATGGAATAAAGATAATTTTTTGAAAGATCATGATACATTACAACAGATTAAAGGGATTGTATTCCGGAAACATAAAGAGATCATCATTACACCCCCACGAGAACGGATCGCGGATCTCGATGAACTTCCCTTTCCGGCATGGGATTTACTGCCCATGGAAAAATATCTTCCATTACCTAATCAATACAAAAGAAAGCCCGTAACAAGCCTGGTCGTCATAAGAGGATGCCCATTCAATTGTAGTTTCTGCTCAAGCAGCCAGTTCTTCGGTCGAAAAGTTCGAGCGATGAGCCCTGAACGGGTCATAGAACTTATGCGCCACTTAAAGAAGACATATCATATCAAAGAGATAGATTTTTGGGATGATATGCTCACCATAGACAAGAAATGGATGCATAGATTATGTCGATTGATGATCAGTAAAAAGATCGATATGAGCTGGACATGTTATGCACGTGTCGATTCAGTCGATGAAAAACTATTGGCGCATATGAAGAATGCGGGATGTTGGAGTATTTTTTTCGGGTATGAATCAGGAAGCCAGGAATTATTGGATAATATCGGCAAGGGCATCACGATAGAACAGATAATACGTACAAACGCATTATGTAAAAAAGTAGGGATAGAGATAAGAGCGGCATTTATGTTGGGACTTCCAGGAGAGACTCCCGAATTAGGGAGAAAGACCATCGAATTCGCAAAGAAGTTAAATCCTGATTATGCGCAATTTGCAATCACAACCCCATTTCCGGGAACAAAACTATATGCTGATGCAAAAAGATACGGTACGTTAAAAAAAAATTTTACTGCATACACGGGATGGAAAGCAGTATTTGTTCCATACGGATATAAAAATGCGGAGCAGATAGAAGAATTAAAGATAATGGCAATAAAAGAATTCCATATCAGGCTCGCATATATGATGAATCGACTTCAAAAGATCGACAGCCTAGAAGACATTTCACGGTACGTGAAGGGGATGAGACTGCTTGCAGGGTTTAGACAAAAGAAAAAGAGATGAATATAAGAAAAGAGGTGAATATAAGAATTGATAAGATATGATCCAGAAAAACAGCCCAATATCATTCATGGACTCCATCAGATCGTTCTAACACCATAAAATTATTAAGACCGCATTGAAAAGAAGAATACGTAACGACGCGGAATCCACACGCATCGGCAAGTGCATATAATTCATGTTTACGCCAATACTTTTTATGTTCTAGAATATTTTTTCTATCAACAATCCGCAAGAATGAAAGTACTTCAAGGATCGGTTTAGCTGCAGGAGCAGGTGTTGTCAGGATAAGGAATCCATCCTTTCTCAGATGAGTCTTTAGCATCGACAATACAGGCTTAACACGACTCACCGTAATATGTTCCAGTACGCCAAGCATAATGATACGATCGAATCGTTTATGTTTGAGGACAGCATAATTCTTATTGCAAAGCGTATATGTTCCCGAAACAAGGGGCCGTAACTCTCCTTTATTACCGCCGAAATCTAAAACATCACCGTTGAGATATTTACGCGCCTGCCTAAAGCGCCGAAGTTGAAGGAAACGTTCAAGAATATTAGTGTCAGTAGGGATCATCATCACCATAAGACAGGTACATTTTAAAATATTGCTATTTCCAATAACCAAAAAGCGTGTGCAATCAGGGCGAGTAATAACATTGCTGCCAAGTAAATAAGTGATGCAGACACAATACTGACCGCAATGATCATGACTTGACTTTCTCTGCAAGGAGAAGAATTTATAAAGAAAAGTAATATAAAAAAAGAAAGAATAACACATAGAACGTGTAATGCCATGGCGTCAATAAAAAATAATCTTGCACATCTGAGATTCATACAACGAAAACCATTAGTGATGTTGCGAATCATAAATGGATTCTTCAGGACAATAATTCTGCGGAAGAATACGCTGCGAAGCGTGGATTGGGCAATGACCTATCGATGTAATTTTAATTGTCAATACTGCTCAGCAAAAGATCTTCAAGAACACACGGTAAAAACCGCGGAATTATCCGTTGATGAAATCAAGAAAATAGGAAGAGAAGCAAGTGCATTAGGAGCCATCCATTTCAATCTTACCGGCGGTGAACCGACACTCCGCGGCATTGAAACATTATGCGCCATCATCCGATCACTACGTCCAAAACAACATCTGATATCGATGGTCACCAATGCATCACTATTAAAAAAAGAGGATATCAAAAAACTTAAAGATGCAGGATTGGACACCATCCAATTATCCATTGAGAGTGTGGATCCACAAGTCCATGATACAATCCGAAGAACCGTTGACAACCATAACAAGATCCTTGAAGTCATGCAATGGGCTAAGGCACAGAAACTCAATATCTGCCTGAGTGGTGTTCTGACAAGACATAATTTCCATGATATGCAGAAACTTATTGATTTCGCAAGAAAAGAGAAGGTCTTTTTCTTGATCAACCTCGCATCATCATCCGGAAATTGGAAATCCAATGATGACGTAAAACTTACGACGGCGGATCTTAAGGCGTATTATGCATTATTCAAAGAAGGGCATGTACGGACAGACACCATCCTTAATTTCAGAGGAAGAAGCGGATGCCCCGCAGGAGTAGAGCGTATCTATATCAGCGCAAACGGGGAAGTTATGACCTGTCCTCATGTACAGGTCTCTTATGGCAATGTGAGGACAGAACCATTGGCAAAAATCTATTATCGGATATCACATTTTCCTGTATTGAAGAAATTTGAAAAACATTGTCGGCACGTATTTAATAAAGCATATATCCAAGATTATGTATACCCTCAGAAACATGCATCCCGATTGCCCGTATCCATCTTTGATCTTAAGACAGTCAAGGAACACAAAGAATTACAGGAGTTTCTTGATTCAACAAAATAAGGGATGAAAAAACTGTTCACTGAAAGATATCAGCAGAACTATGAAAGGAATATCCATGAAAACCGTATTGATAAGCCCGCCCACTAAACATATGCTCAAGACCACACTTCCTAAATACATCGAGGAAGAACGAGGAGCATATCCGCCACTCGGTCTTATGTATCTCGCATCATATCTTAAAGAGCGAGGAGAAGATATCACTGTTCTTGACGGACAATTTCTTGATTATTCGCAGATTGAATCAGCATTGAGAAGGATCAAGCCGGATATTGTAGGTATCCAAGCATTAAGCTTTACATTGATTGATGCATTATATGTTGCACGGATCGTAAGAAAGATTGATAAGAGGATCATTATCGTATTTGGAGGTCGACATCCGACATTATTCCCGCAGGAGACAGTGAATCTTCCTGAAGTGGATATTGTCGTGCAGGGTGAAGGAGAAATCCCCTTTCATGGATTGGTAAAGAATATCCACAACAAGGATGCATTGAAAAAGGTTAAAGGGTTGGTATTTATGGACGGAAAGCAGATCATCAATACCGGATTTGCAACAATACCAGAATTAGATACACTCCCATTTCCCGATATCGACAGTCTTCTCCTGAAGAAGTATAAGTGCCTCATCTCAAAAAAAGGCGGATTTATGACGATGATAACCAGCAGAGGCTGTCCATTCAACTGCACATTCTGCGATGAAAAACATAGCGTATTCCGATCCCGAAGCGCAAAAAATGTTGTCGATGAGATCGAAACGTACGTCGCGTCAGGAATCAAAAACATCTTTTTCTATGATGCTACATTTAGCATCAATAAGACACGGGCCATTGCAATTTGCGATGAGATCATAACGCGGAACATCAAAGTCAATATTGAATTACGGACGCGGGTCGACTTAGTCGACGACGACATACTCAAAAAATTAAAACAGGCCGGATGCATCAGGATACAATACGGCATAGAATCGGGAAGCGACCACATCCTAAAGAATCTCAATAAACATACCACGGTAGAGAAGATTACCGCAGTTGTTCAGAAAACAGAAAAATACGGGTTTGAGATCCTTGCAGATTTTATGATCGGATGCCCCGGAGAAAAAAAGGAGGATATTGAAAGGACCATCGCATTCGCATGTGCATTACCGATCGATTATGCACACTTCACGATTTTGACACCATACCCGGCGACTGAATTATATCATGAGGGACTAAAGAGAGGCATCATCAAAACAGATTATTGGAGAAGATTTGCAGAACATCCCCAAGAGGATTTTGAACCGAAGATTTGGGAAGAGCACTTCAAGAGGGAAGAACTTACAGAACTCCTCAACACCGCATATAAACGATTCTATACCAGACCGACGTATATCGCAAAACAATTCCTGAAGATGCGCTCATTCCATGAATTGAAGAAAAAGACTAAAGCAGGATTAATACTGCTTAAACATACCTCGCGTCAGAGAATGTAGACGGGTACTTGATTCTCGAGATAGGCGGCATACCTATACCACATGATATTAATCAAAAATACTCATTAAGGATATTGCGCAGTGATTCTTTCCAGAATGATAACCGCACCCGCATAAGCGAAGGGGTAAATTCAATCATGCCATACCCGAGATTAAAACGGGAATCGCCATCGTCAGTCCAATGCACATCAATCTGTTTGATGCGCATACGTTTTCGCTCTGCAAGGAGCAAGAGTTCTGTATCAAAAAACCAATTATCATTCTTGATATGATGAGCGATCTTTCGGAAGCGTTTCGAATTCATCGCCTTGAAACCACATTGATAATCAGCGATAGGGTTCATAAACAGGATCTTGACTAAAAAATTGTATGCACGAGAACAAGCATTTCTTACAGGATACTCAGGCCTTCAGGCCTGAGAGGTTCATTTTTTAAGAAATTGAATGAGTTGCATAGTGGCCCGCGTCAAAGAATGTTCTTCATTATAGACGGGGATAATGATGACGACAAGGTCTTTTGTACGGCCTACATGATGTCCGCCGGGGGTCATAGCATCAGGTAATGATTAAAACTTATAAATCTGCCGCTCGATCAGATCAAGATACATAATAATACATCGCTTCATTAAAACATCACTTCATCAAAATAGCACGCCATTAAAACAAGCTTACAATACCCTTGATCGAAAGGTATCCTACAAAGATGTAACTTACTGTCTCTATACACTGTCTCTATACAGAATAAAATCATAAGGAGCATATAAATCCCGACGATACCGTCAATGACGCTGAAGAAATCGCCGAAGAAGAGTATCGCTTTGAGCAATAGATAAAATGCGAAAGCCATGACGATATGATCGGGAACCATCGTATGCTGATAGAGAAGGATAACGATGCCTGCACTGATATCAAATATCCCTAATAGTTTTCCGATTATAAGACGATACCTACGCGATAATTCAATGACGACACCAGATAAGGCATGGTAATGAACGGTTAATGAGATGTTTTAATACGTTTTTTTATTTTTCGTATAAATACCTGCGTATCAAATTCCTTTGCACGCTGCAGGCAGGCATCGGTGTATTTGTCAGGATTCTTTTCCAATTGCATATTAATTTTCTCGATTGCATGGATGAGCTTCGCTGAATTAATATCACCTATCAGTATTCCTGTCTTTCCATTGATGACTGTCTCTTTGTATCCGCCCTCATTTGCTGCAATGACCGGCTTTCCGGATGCCATTGCCTCGACCGGCGTCATGCCGAAATCCTCGTCCTGCGCTGTCGTGATGAATCCCTTACAATGTGCGTAGAGCTTGCGAAGTTTCTCGTCAGTTATCCAGCTCAGGACAGTGACGTTTTTGGGTTTGGTGCGTATCATGCGCGTCGCGTATTCCTCGAACTGGATTGAGGGTTCATAGCATCCGACGACGATCAATCGCTCGTGAGGGAGCGAGCTGAATGCATCCCATTGCATCTCGATGCGTTTATGATAATAGAGCCGGTTGACGGAAAGCCAGTATCCGCGTGATTTCTTGCAGGAATATTTCTTGTTCTCTATCGGCGGGTTGATGACAATGGCGCTGCGCCCGAGGAATCTTTTTATCCGTTGCTGCACATTCTGCGAGTTGCAGGCGATCTGCTGCGCATGGGCAACGTATCTGCGGTAGAGGAACCGGTAATAGTAAACCCAGAGATCATAGCTTGCTCGCGAGATGAAGTTTGTAAGGAAGGTTTTTCTGATGTGCGAATACAGGTCGAATAATTCCCGGACAGGAGAGTGCGAGTACCAGAGGTTTGGTTTGTTGTTGACTGCGCCGGATATCGCCCAATCACCGGCGATGATATAATAATCATACTTGCGCCCCAGATTGAGTCTTCTAAAGTAAAAAAGTGTAAGTTGTTGGCGGAGCGGTGCATTGATAGGAACCTTGCCGATGGATATGATGCGCGGCAGGACATCTGCAAATCCCATTGCGCGGATCTTTTGTTTGTCATAATTTGTCGTGTAGACATCAGCATGCAATTCACGCGCGAGCGTGAGAACGACAATCTCTGCGCCGCCGATATGCTCGAGATAATTGTGGAATACTGCGATTTTCATGGGATCAGGGGAAATGACGGATAGTGCAGATGCATCAGGAGTGCTTATGCATCATCATATCATTGTTTATCGTATCTGTACCTCATAGACATAACGTTCCTTGTTGTAGACTTCTCGGAGAAAGTCGCAACGCAGTGGAGTCATGGAATAGACGAGTTTTGGCACAGGAGTGACACTGAGCAGTACTTGTTTGCGCTCGGCGCATGTCGATGCGCCATTATAGAATCGCGGGATTGCAGTCACATCGCCTGCGCCTGCAGCAGAGAATGGCAGGGCAACAATCTGCGTGTATGCAATCGGGTAAGAGATTGGCGCAGTCACTGCATCAACCATCATCATGGTGTTCTGTGGATAATTGTTCCTTATCCAGAGGAGCGCGTAATAATCCTTCATCTCAGTGAGTTGGAGCGGTGTTTGCAGGGAATCAGTCGGGTTCTGCATTGACGGTTGCAGTGCAAGAATGATCGCAAGAATCAAAAGCATTGTTCCGACCGCAACAACATGATGCATAGTCTGCTGTTGTTTTACGCGCAAGCATGCCCAATCGGCAATCGCGACTATCCCTGCAGCGCTCAAGGGGATCAGAAAGACCAGAAGATAAAAATATGCGCGTGCAGCAGGGATCATGATTGTTGCATTGATTGAAGCAAAGAGGAGGAGTTCTCCCATAAGAACGCCTACTATCCCCAAAAGGAATAGGGTATATTTTTTTCTGATGAATGTGTATATGCCGACAAATGCAAGCAGCATGAGCGGTATACCGAGTCCAGTGAGCGGATTATAATCAGATGCAAGACTTCCTGCCTGCTGGTCATAGCTGATGAGGAGCGGGAATTGGGAGAGTTTTCCGTGAAATACGACAAGTATTACTGCAAAAAGAAGCAGGATACCGATGCCGATAATGATAAGGAATGTTCGTGAATGCTTGAAGCGATGCTGGATGGATTTTCGGTATGCAGGATCACTGAGGTAGAGGTATAATTCCATGCAAAGTATCCCGAGCGCGATCATGACTGATGCAAGCGGGTACGTGAAGAGTGTGACTATGAATATGAAAAGTGTCAGCCAGCGCATTCTTCCACGAGCAAGGTATGTCGCGTACGCAGTCAGGATAAAAAATAGTCCGAATGTTGCAGGGACAAAAAACCAGAATCCTAATGAGAGATTGTTGCTCCTGATAAAAAAGAGGAGGAGCGGCGCCATGAGCGCAATCGCGTACCTTCGGGTCATGAAGAGTGTGAAGAGGAACAGTGCAAGTCCGACAAGAACAATAGTGATAGTGGGAAGATACTGATAGGAAAGTACCGGGTCAAAACCAGTCAAGAGAAAAAAGAGTGCAGCAAACGTCGATACTCCTGCCTCGATATTGACATGATTTGCGTATTGCACATAGGGATTGAATGTGGGGATATAGTGTTCATTGATGAGAAACGTCGCATAGGCAAGATGTATCCATTCGTCAGCATGATAGGGAAAAGGGTATTGCGTATGGTTGCCGATGATGATATCATTACTTGCCCGGGGATCACGGTACGGTCCGGAATAATCTACATGAAGTTGCAGGGTATGTGCGGCAATAATCAAGAGCACTCCTGCAAGAAGTATCCACTGCCACCATTGCAATGCGAAAACTGAATCCCCCATACTCTCCCAAACCACAGCAGTTATTTAAAGATTGCTGTTGTAAAAGGTTCTTCTCAAAAAAAATTTTATTGTCCTGTGAACCTTCAGATGGCTATTGCGATTGCAAATATCTCTAAGGGATATACGAACGCAGTAAATATCGCCGTTGCACAATGATGCATTGCTGCGCGGTGAGCAGCAAAAAAACGAGCTAGAGGAAAAGGTTCTAAAAAGAGTCCATGAAAATAGCTAACTTTTTAAACATGCGTCCCCTAGAGCGTATTATCAAAAAGCAGGTGGTCTTGGCGTGAAGAGCTTTATTGTTATTATATTGTTGCTGGTGCTTCTTGTCATCCCTGTTGCTGTTGCGATTGTGCCGGGGTGTCTTTGTTCTGATTGCAGCAACTGTGACTTGTCCGATCCATGCTGTTCGGCTGGTGGTGGTAATTCGGTTTGTACTGCTGTTGAAAATACTGCTGTTGCAGGATGTTATCTCAGTAATCCTGGTGATGCACATACGGTGAGTGTTGGTTGCCTGATCGCCGGGAAGGCGTGCTATGTTTGTGATGATGGGTATTATTATGATGGGAAGGGCGGTTGTGTTCTAGGGACATGTACTGATACTGATTATAAGCAGCCACAATTTTTGATTGATGCGAATGGTTATGCTCCCTGTTGTACTGGCACTGTTAGTGGTCATCTTGCAACGCGTGCTGGTGGGTCAACAACGCTTGCGATTCCTGCAAATGGGGTGTATAGTTATACTGATAGTTGTGCAAGCACTGGTTTAAATGGTCAATTATTTGAGTATTATTGCGCAAACAATTCTCCCGATGCTGTTACTGACGTAAAGTTTTATACTTATAACTGTGGTGCAACATATCTTTGTTCTAATAGTCCTGATAGTTTCGGCATTTCCGGCGGGCATTGTGAGTGTCCACCGCACATGGTTGATACTGGTGATGGGAATGGGTGTTCTACTTGCGCATCCGGATATGCAAATTGTAATGGTCAGCAGGACGATGGTTGTGAAGTGAATCTTAATACTGATGTCAATAATTGTGGTTCTTGCGGTGCAAAGTGTACTGGCGTGTCGCTTAATGGAAATGCGGTCTGTGATCAGGGGCATTGTTGTCCACCAAATGGAGTCACCAGTACCACTCAATATCAGAATCAGTGGTATCATTGGATTTCTGGATTGCCGTATAATGGAAAATGCGCGCAGTGTGGTGATGCAACGCATACCTGCGCGACTGCAACGGATTACACCACGTGCGATACCAGTGATGCTGTTCGAACATGCCAATGTCCATTGCATGCAGAATGGAATGGTACACATTCTCCTGCAGGATGTTTTGCCTGTAATCAGAACTATGGCAATTGTGATAGCAATTGGGCTAATGGCTGCGAAACAAATACTGCAGCAAATTCCGCCAATTGTGGTTCTTGTGGTACTGTATGCTCGAGCCTTGCTCCTCCTCCTGCAAATTGTACGAGCAGTACTACGAAGACAACATATGGAATGTCCGGGTATTGTTCTGGCGGGATATGCACATTGAACAAGGTAAATACAGTCTGTTCACAACGCAATGCAGTATGTTATGATACTGCAACAATAATAGATTATTCATCAACCAGCTGCACAAATAACGATTGCAGTTCGGCATATCCACAAGCATGCCCTGCAAATCCCGCTGAGCCGATATGTCAGCCGGGTGTATGCACGACAAATAATGGCGTTGCAAGCTGCGCGTATAGTAAGGCAGCAAACGGAACTGCATGCACCGGAGGAACATGCCAAGGAGGAATATGCACGGCGGCAGATAATTGTCCTGTTGGCGGGTCATCGCCGAACAGTTATACGAATTGCACTTCAACAGCACCGCTTCACGCGACAATAGATAATACTTATACTTGTAGTTCCGGAAGAGCATGCTACAAATGCAACGCAGGATACGAATGGATTGCTGATGCAACTGGTATAAAAAAATGTTCTCCTGTTTCTACGGTTTGTACTGCTAGTGGGGATTTTAGTGCTGTTTGTATGCCTTGGGATAAGGGTTGTGTCGCTTTTGGTGCGCAGTATGGTTCTTATGGTACTGCGTGTTGTAGTGCGTGTGGTTCGAAGAATTATGATTACGCGTGTGTAATAGATGTTGTTCGTTACTGACTTTTTTATTTGTAGTATTCTAATAGTTTTGGGTTTCGTTCTAAGAAGTAGAGTATTTTTCTTGCGTTTATTTCTTTTTCGCTTCCAAAATCCGTAAAATGGCTGTATCGGGATAATACGTCTAGGTATATTATGTCTTTCATGTATTGGCTGTGTTCTCCGCTTGAGAATATTGCGTGTTCTGCTTCGTGTGCTACGACGTATGGTACTATTATTGGTTGTAATAGGCTTGTGCTTCCTGGTGGTCCTCTGATGTTTATGTCCCAGTTTTTGATGTATGGTCCTTGTTCGTCTGATCCGCCGATGAGGTTTGTTCCGTTTCCTACGTTTGGATTGGTGTAGAGCATGTGTATTTGCGCTGCTGTTGAGTCTGTTGTTTCTTCGAATTTTAGTTGGTCGTTTTCTATGTGTTTGAATCCTGCGTATGCGGAGTCCGGGTACCATGAGTTGGGTGCATTCTTTCTATTCAAATATACCAGTATTGTCTTATTTTTGAATCGCGGCGTAGTATTAATATATGTTGGATTATCGAGCCATTTGCTTTTTATATCTGTTATTTTTTGTGTGAATTCTATTTCGTCTTCTTTGTTGTCTGGGTCAGTATATCGTTGTATCATTGGTGTTCCTGTGTTGTCGTTGAATGCTGTGGTGTTGTTTTTTCCTTGTTGTATGTTTATGGGGTGTTTCCAGTTGTAGTATGTTGTGTCTTCTATTATTAGTGTGTCTGTTCCGCTGTTTGCTGTTTTTAGTGTGTAGTTTCCGTTGTTGTCTGATAGTGCACTTTTTTCTGGTGTTGATTTTAGGTATATTTTTGCTCCTGTTATTCCTTTTTTTGTGGTGAATTTTGTGTCGAGGTCGTAGAGGTGTCCTGTGATTGTGTTTTTTCCTTCTGTGTATATTGTTCCTACGTTATAGTTTGTTCCTGTTTGTGGTGGGTAGTTTTTTGTTATGGTGTCTTCAATGTTTGCTCCGCTGACTTTTATGCTGTCTATTTGCCATGTTCCTGCGATTTTTTTTATTCTTTTTATGTCGTTTGGTGTGGTGAGGTATGTGTTTATTGGTGTTTTTCCTGGTGTGATGTATCCTTCGGTGTTTATGAATTTTTGTGGTTGGTGTATTCCTTTTTCGTCTTCTATGGCGTAGAGGTATATTCCGCTTGCGATGTTTTTTAGTGGGATGTGTATTTCTTGTATTCCGTTTCCCTTGATTTTTTGTTCTTCTATTTTTTGTCCGATGATGTTGTATATGGTGATTTTTCCGTTTCCGTTGATGATGTCTGTGAGGTGTAGTTGGTTGTATGCGCTGTATGCTCCAACTTTCACTGTTTGTGTTTCGTTTTGTATGTCTGTGAGTGTGGTGTTGAATTCTCCGTTGTTGTTTGTTGTGGTGATGTCTGGGGTTTTTATGTTGTTGCTGTAGATTTCTATTCTGGCGTTTGGTATGGGGTTGTTGTTTGTTTCTTTTTCTATGACTCTTCCGGTAATATTCTGCCCACTAATGATGCTTTGGGCGAATAACCATCCAGCAGCAACATATGGTGCTATCTTCTTGAGGAACGCATTCATGCCCTCTTCCAAGGCCCCAGTATTTATAAACTTTACGGTTGTTACCACTAAGAAGAGACTATTTAAATGGTTTCCTGCATTCTACAGGTATCTCTTAAAATACCTACTTAGTAGTAAGAATTTTCAGCAAAATTTATAAAGGAGCATACTTCCATGCAATGATGGACAGAAGGGAATTTCTCAAGAAAGCAGCAACAATTTCCATAGGTACTGCTGCGTATCTCTCGCTACCGCGCGCACTCCGCGCAGACGCGTTTCTCAAAGTCATCTGCCCGGAACTTGAGGGCAGAACCTACAACAATTCCTTGGTCGAAGTCTTTGATACCACAACCGGAAAAAAACTCGGCGAGGGCACCACAATAAAATCTGAGGCGATCATCTCTTCTCCTCCACCGACTGGCGTAAAGAATACGCAGGACAACACCGGATTACTTGCAAAAATCAACGCAGAAAATGCCGGCGGACATATTGTCATCAATTATCCAGTGCATCGCGAATCAAAAGTTGATATCGGACTCTATGATATACTCGGCCGCAGGATCACAGCGTGGAGCGGGAATGAAAGTCGCGGAAATCATGCATTCGAGATGCAGACAAGAGACCTTAACCTTGCCCAAGGAAGATATATCATCCGGGTAAATACCGACTCCTATGACGGAGCAATCATGATACCCATTATCGGAAACACTATCGCTACCCCGCCAGGAACTGCGCTTAGCGGCAGTGTAGTCAGCACGCAATCAAAGCAGGAGATTCACCGGCTCGACAAGATGTACACTGGAGAATACAAGATCGTCATGAGTCCTGACAAGAATAATCCGCAACATTTCATCCGCACGCTCTATACTGTTCCTCCTGCAACAAATATTGTCCATGACAAGGTCACTGGATACGTCGATCAGCCCGGGGTCACGCCGGATATATTCAGATCACTTGCAGGACAGGTCAACTTTGGCTCGATCACCGGAGTGCATAATGTGCAGGGATGCGATTATGAAGGAATGAAGACCTATCTGCAAAAAAAGAATAAACTTATCTGGATAGGATTCGAGGATCCTGGACATTTCCATAAACAGACTCCGGAGAGTCAGGCATATGTCAAGAATCTTATTACGCAAAAGATTTTTCCCGCAATCAGCACTGCAGACCAGCCAGATATATATGTCGTTGATCCTGCAAAACCCGAGGATATCCCGAGTGATTGGGATGGAAAAATAATAATAGTACCAACAACGTATACATTCTATAACTGGGCAATCATCAGCCAGGATGTTCTCACAGGTAAGAGTAGCAACGGATATATCGATACTGCAACACTTTTTTTTGGCGGTGGAGACAACTCGGGCAGCGGAAGCACCTGGGCTGATCCTGCCTATGATCAGAAAAAAATCACACTCTTTATGCGCGCGTTCTGCGCGCCGGCAGATACTGCAGACCCGACATTCAACAACCTGACTGCTCTCTCGACCAATGCACCTGCATCAGAATTGACTGCGATGGACAAAAAACTCATCAAAGTGTCAGAGTATTATACGCCGAAATCATCAATCGACGATATTCTTAAGATATAAATCAGAGGAGTATATTTCATTCTTGAAAAGTGCGTTCAAAATATTTTCCTTACGCCATGCCGCTCGCATTCGTATCGCGCTTTGATTGCTGACAGTTATTCTTGGAATATTTTATGTCAGCTTGCAGAAATAATCCTTAAGATGCTCGCACATTGGCATTGGCGTATTTTTTGAACACGCCCCTTTCACAACAAGAAACTATTTAAACCAAAAGAATTCTTAAGAAAGCGGGGTATAGCATGATGCGATGCATATGTATCATGCATATACAGTCGATCATAACAACTATTCTTGCAGGCGCAATTTTCCTCAAGTCACAAAAAGGTATACTACTTACAAAGTAAGTATACTAGTTCTTTTCAAAACAAGGCAATTCTTAGACGATAAAAAGCAAAACCTTTATAAATGAAAACCTACAATGTAAGTGTTATTATGTTGTGGGTGGGGCTGTGAAGGAAAAAGCGCAACATGCGCGGGAGGAATTGACAGAAATCCCGGTCATTCACGTAGACAGCTTTATCTTCAAGGACCGCTCATTATCAGTTCTCGAATCACTCGTCTTTTATCTTAAAGAGGTCAAGAAATATTCTTATCATGAGATCGCAGTCATCCTCAACCGCGACGATCGCACCATCTGGACAGTCCACAACCGTGCGATAAAAAAGAGAAAACGCAATGGATCATAAAGAGCAACTTGCAGCGCTGGAAAAAGAAAAAGAGCAGTTCACAAGACTTCTTGAAGCAACAGACAGAAAAGTCCAGCGCAAGGAGATGACGACATACGAACAGGAATTTCTCATCCGCGGCGCAACACGCGGGCTTGATCGCAAGAAATATCTGGAACTACTCAACACAAAAATCAAGGATGCGCGTGATGCCATTGACGTGCAAAAAGAGCGCGCACCATTCCGGCATAAACAGTTAATCATCAGCAGCGCTGCAATAGTTCTCGTCCTCATTATAGCATCATTCATCATCACAAACAGCGCGTTCACCGGATTATTCACTTATACAGTCACCAATACCTCAACGCAGGATATCAACCAGTCGTTTAATTCTGGAATGCATACATTACCGATCGACCTCGGCAAAGGGGTCATCACATCCCTGGGGATTGATGCACGGTACAGTGGGGATTTCAAGATCTTTCTGGTCAATGACAATGCCACCTATCTTGTCTATGATACTGCAACAACGCATACCGGCCTTGGAGGGATAACCGGCAATGTCATCCAGGAAAACAATTCTGGAAATGAGACCAGCGCAGGATTGAATGAATCAATGAATGCATCAATACTGCCTGCAGCATCCATCAACACGACCCCTGAAAATATCAGCAACACCACAAGTACGCTGCCTGCAGAAAATCAAACCGGCAATACTACAACCAACAGCACGATAAATTCTACGGCAATCATCACCAATGCATCAAACAACACTACAGAAAATACCACAAGCAATGCCACATCAAATATCGAGACAGGAAATCTCACTGCAAATAGCACAACAAACAGTACAGAAAACAGCACAATCAACGCTACGTTCACGCCCGTGCAAAACAGTACGAATAGCACAGAGATAAAAACTAATATCACAACAAACACGACAAACACTCCACCGTCCCAGACAGGAGAAGCTGTTCCCGGACAAGAGGTTCAGGCGCCAACAAAGACTCAGCAAACACCAGTACAAACACCATCCGAGAACAATACCTACACCAAGGAACTGCTCATACTCTCCAATGCCTGCAAGGAAACATGCTTAGTAAATATCAAGCCAAAAAAATTATCCTTAAGAATAGAAGTCGCGCAAGGTGGTTCATTGGAATTGCAGCGCATCCAATACCAACAGGAAGCAGCGCCAGTATCCCTTACGCAGACCGCAAATATCAGCGACATCAACCTTTTCGGCAGCACCACACTTGATCTCTCACAATACTTCCAGGACGAGAACAATGCAGGAATCATCTATGACACCAGTACATTGCAAGGGATCACTGTCAAGATTGAGGGATCAAAGATCACCTATACACTCCAGGAAGGGTATTCTTATCAGGATAGTTATGACGCATTCATCTATGCCACCAATGGCAAGACCATCATCACGTCTAACACATTCAAGATTTATATCAGGCCAAAAACAGAAACCAATGCATCATTAAGTATCCCATTCAATAATTCCAATACTACAGGACTCGTTACAACGCTTACTCCAGAGACTCCGCAGGTTTCTGCAAATGCAACAGTAAACGCAAGCACTGCGCTGCCATTCATTGTCGATAAAAAGATCAGTGAAGCAATCAATGCAAATATCTCAATCAAAAAACGTATCATCATCAAATACAAGGATAATCAGGTGAATGCGCCGCGAACCCAGCAGTATCTTGAGGATCTCAAGGCAAATGTGACCCGGGAAGCAAAAAAGAACAGGAATGATTACAATATCACTGTTCTTGAAAAAGAAAAGAGCGCGCTTGTCCAGACCGCAGGGGCAAAGACTCCTGCCGCAGGAAATCTCATCACAGGAAATGTCGTCGGAGAAAATCCATCGCAAGTAGCAGATAATGTGACTGCAGCGATTGCGACCATCGATCAAAAAATCGAGCAGGCAAAGTTTGCGGAAAAAGTTCTCAATACCACGATTGATGTCAAGCAGCAAACTGAACATGTCGAGGCTGTTGAGATGAATGTCCAGGATATTGAAGTCCTCAAGGCAGATCCGAATATCGAAGCAGTCTATGAAGATAATCCGGTTGCGCTCCTTGCAACAGACGTGAGCAATATCACAAGGATCGCTGATGCAAAATCATCATACTATTCGACGAGCGGAATAAACCTTACCGGTACAGGATCGCGCATCTGTATCATCGACACTGGAATTACTGCAACGGTAGTTCCGAATTATGCATATGGGTTTGATGTCATCAGCAACAACACGAATCCTATCGATGATAATGGTCACGGGACAGCAATGGGACGGATCATCTATGACATCGCTCCAGGATCGCAGCTGATTGTCGTCAAGGCGCTCAATAGCCAAGGCGTCGGTTATGAATCTGATGTGATTGCAGGACTCGAATATTGCGGCCAGCAAAATGCGACCATTGTCTCGCTCAGTATAGGGCAGGGACAATACAGCGGCTACTGCGATGCAAACCTTGTCGCACAGACCGTCGATGGATTGACCGGCAATGGAACGCTGGTCGTTGCAGCGTCAGGAAACAATGCATCAACGACAGGGATTGTCGCGCCCGCATGCGCACGCACTGCGCTTGCTGTCGGCGCATCAACTGCAAACGACAGTATTGCGCCATTCACCAATTATGACAGCACGCTTGCGCTCGTCGCGCCAGGAACAGATATCCTGACTAAAGATACGAACGGCGGCGATGTCGCAGTCAGCGGTACCAGCGCATCAACGGCAATTGTTGCAGGAATCAGTGCGCTCATCCAAGAGGGTAATGCAAATTTTAGCAGCGGGACTGTTGCAGAAAAACAGAACATCCTCATCCAGACCGGCGCGATCATTGAATACGCAGGAAAACAGTTCAGCAGGATTGACGCATTCAATGCGCTCACAGAACTGTATACCAATTATATCACGACGAGCGGAAACGCGACCAACACCACGAGCAGTGGGAATTACACTCCGCAAGTGAACTGTGGTTCCTGCAGCGGATTGAGCACTACGGATTGTAACCTTTGTGTCTGTTGTTTTTACAGTGGAAGCTGCCAGCTGTACGGTTCAGGAAGTCTCGGGAAAAATTGTGACGTAACTTACTCGTGTTCCGGACAGGGGATATATTCTATGGCATGTGATGGGGTCAATGGTGGAGCGTGTAACCAGTATGATACCTTAATAAGGACATGCAGTGGCACCTGCAATAATTATTGCATCAATGGTATTGGAACATGTCGGAATGCCTCGGCAGGGACTGCCACAACACCCGACTCATGCACAGGAACAACCTGCAGCACACAGGCAATATACTATAAACGATGCGACGGAGCAGGAAACTGCAATCCCACATACTCATATACGGGGACAACATGCACAGGAACATGCAATAATTGGTGCGTCTCCGGTTCGTGTACTAATGCGCCAGATGGGACAGCAAATGCAGGCGGATGCACAACAGGGTATTGCTGTAGTGGAACATGTTCGACTGCGATGGGTATAGGATACGGAACATCGTGTGGGAGTACGGCGTATGGCGGAGCTAATGATTGTGCAGGAACAAAAACCTGTAGTGGAAGCGCCGCGACCTGTAGCAGTTCAGGAGCGCGCTGTGATTATTGCACAACATATAATGGTGGACTTGATTCAGAGAGATGGCAAGCAACTTGCGATACTACAGGAGTATGCGGAAATGGGTCAGTATCCGGTCTTTGCGGTGCATGCAGGTATTGCGTCGATACTGGAGCGATAATATCGTCCTGCACCTATCAAACCGCAGGCACAACAGATACTGTAGGACTATATAAGTGTTCAACATGCCAGGAATGTGATAGTGGTGGACTGTGCACAAATCAAGCTGCAGGATCTGATTTAGCAAGTGAATGCAGTGGGTATAGTTGCAGTGGGCAGACTATCACAAAAAATACCTGTAATGGGGCAGGAAGTTGCGGATATTATGTAAGCACAGGAACAACATGCACTGGAACATGCGCAAGTAGTTGTAAAACAACATACAACACATGCCAGACTATCAGTGCATACAAAGTCACGGATAATGCGGGTGGGGAGGTGACTGCAACATCAGGAGCTCTTGCCTGCGATGGCGATACAAATTATTATGCATCGGCTAATGCCTGTTCATACACGCCGCGTTATTCTGAATGTAATAGTGGAGGCTCCTGTGATACTACTGCTGCAACGTATTATTATTCTCCAACAACAGTCACTGTCTCAGCAGGTTATGTCGCAACAGCATCCAGTGGCGGCACAAGTGTGCCGACAACACCCGTATCCACTTCAGCATATTGTGGTACTGGAACAGTATGCAGTGATGGTACGTGCGTAGGTACAACATATTATCGTGGATGCGTTGGAACCAGCGCCACCTGTAAAACAGATAATTCAGATAATGTGTATCTTAACAATATTTATGCGAGCACAGGATACACGCTTACGGGTGCGTGCGGTACAACAGGAACAACACTCTGCGGATATTCAGCGTATTATACGTGCAGTGGTCAAACGCCAGGAAGAGACCAGTACCGTTGTGATGCAGCTCATTCCTGTGCGTCTGTTGTAGGAACAGCGTACGATGGAATAACATGTACAGGAAATTGCAGCAGTTGGTGTATAAGTGGAAGTTGTACGAATGCTCCGCAGGGAACAACAAGTCCCTGCAGTGGGTATAGTTGCAGTGGACAGACCATAACGCAGAATTCATGCACTGGCGCTGGCGCATGCGGGTATTATACTTCCACAGGAACAACCTGCACTGGATCAACATGCAACCAATGTCAGCCTAATTCAGGCGGGAGTTGTACAACGCCTAATGATGGTACTGTTTGTGACAGCAGTCCCAGTTGTACTAGCGAAACCTATTATACTGGACACAGTTGCAATGCAGGATCATGCACTGTACAATCAGGGGCAACTGATAAGGATACCAGCCAGACTGCATGTACATCGACAGCAACAAATTGTATTGCACGGACATGGTATGCAAACCAAGGCACTAATGTCGGAAGCACTCCACAATGTTGCGGAAATAATGGCGCATTAGACAGTTGGGATACGTATTCAGGATCACTCACGACATCGACATCTGCAACCTGTTATAGTTGCAATGCAGGAACAGCAATGGGTGGCGGCACGTATTATGGGAATGGATATGCAACAGCAGACAAGACGACTGCAACAACACTCACCTGTTATTATGGGGATATCACCTGCGCCTATGGTGGGGGCGGTAATGGTGCATCAGGATCATACTGTGGTAATGGATATTTCTCAAGTTCAAACAGTGCATGCAGTTCAGCAGATAAGACGACTGTGACATCAGGATACTGTTACTATAATGACATCGTCTGCGCAGATGCAAGTGCAGCAAACAGTGCAGTATCTCCACTGCTCTACGGGAATGGGTATGATGCAACCGGAAGCGGAACTATAAGAAATTGTTATTATGGGGACATCTCCTGCGCAGACAATTCATATGCAAATGGGACAAACATTAACATATATGGATGGGGATACACCACAGGCAATGTGAATGCTGACCAGAGCCTTGTCTGTTATTATGGTGCAGGAAGCTGCGGTAATGGCGCGTATAGCAATGGTACGAGCGGAACATACTATGGTAATGGGTATACTTCAGGATCCACCTGTTATTATGGAACAATCACCTGCGCGAGCGGAAGCGCAGCAAACGGCACAAGCTGTACACTTCTTCACGCGCAGGATTCATGCGTTGCAGGTTCAGGATGCAAGCTCGGCAACGGCATCGCCTGTACAGTAAACGCTGATTGTACATCAAATAATTGTCGCAAGGAGATTGATTCAGCGTCATATTACTGCGCTGCGGGCGGAAACTCCTGCTCTGAAGGTGTTGCAGGACAGAATGGGTATGCGACAGGAGCAGTCGGTGACGGAGTGAATAGCGGCGCAGATTGGCAGTGCACTGCAACAGATACCAGTGTCCAATGTTCTGCATCAACAAAATGCGCGACCTACAATAGCCTCTATTGTAATGGAGTGAGCACATGGAATGCAGGCAACGGTGCAAATGTTGCAATAACCGGATGCAATGCGTACACGTGTGGTGGTGCAGGAAGCCAAGTCATCGCGCAGGATGCATGCAATGGCGCAGGAAGCTGCGTCTCAAGACAGATTACTGGACTTACCTGCACCGGAACATGCGCAAGCTATTGTAACAGTGGAAGTCCATCATGTGGAAGCGGTCCCTCAGGACAACAACTCGACTGCAGCGGAGCATACACCTGCAGCGGACAAACAATACAACAAACACTCTGCAACGGAGCAAGCAGCTGCACCGCACAAAACACCGCAACAACATGCACCGGAACATGCGCAAGCTATTGTAACAGTGGAAGTCCATCATGTGGAAGCGGTCCCTCAGGACAACAACTCGACTGCAGCGGAGCATACACCTGCAGCGGGCAGACGATACAACAAACACTCTGCAACGGAGCAAGCAGCTGCACCGCACAAAACACCGCAACAACATGCACCGGAACATGTACAAATTATTGTAATGCAGGTTCTCCCTCTTGCGGTAATCGCGCAGCCGGTTCGGCAAATGCCTTTGGCGGGACATGTTGTAGCGCCGACAGCAATTGTTTGAATCAATGGTTCTGCCAGGTATACACGGGCGACGAGAATGCGCAGAACAATCCGGCAAATGATTCTAATAGTGAAGCTGGAAACGTCCAGATGGGCGCGACCAATACCTGCGAAGCTGCAAAGACATTCAATCGCGGAACACAAGCAGGGGTCTCATACGGGTTTGACCTGAATATCAAATACAGCAGAACGCAGACATACGGTGGCGACGCGAATTGGTGGCAATACAGTGGCGACAGTCCAGTAACTGCACAGATCGCTTATACAACATCTGATACTGATCTTTGTTTTGTCTATGATTATGATCCCTGTACAGGCACGAACGGTTCATGGTCGTATCAGAATGGTGCAGGTACGCGCGGAAGCCTTGGCGTCATGAACCAGGGTTTTGGAAACGCTGTGGGTTGCACTGATAACTGGTATTGGATTGCATTCGGTTCAGGATCATACACGGGCGGGACAACCGGAAAGAATGTTTTAGGTGCAAGCAATGGTTACATGGGCGTGTCCGGATATTCATCAGGGGATTATCTGCGGCAGTGGAGATTTGGATGGATCAAGAATCCTGTCGGGGCAGCAACCACAAGCAATTATTGGTGCTGCGGTGTATCGACGGATTGCGTCTATAATGCGCCAGCGCAGGGCGCTGGAGTCTCTGGCAGTCCTGATTCGACAACATCAGGATGTTACCATACCAATGCATATGTTGATACTGGCGGAGGCAGCGGCACTGACACTGAAGAGTGCCGTAGTGGTACGTGGTACGCGCAGGATGCAGACCAAACTGCATGTACAAGCGCAGGCAATACCTGGTATGCCAATCTTGGAACTAATGTCGGCAATTATCCGCAATGCTGCGGGGATGATTCAACAACAGACTCCTGGGCAACATATTCAGGATCATTAGCTTCATCGACAAGCGTGAATTGCGCGCGATGCAACGCCGGTGCAGCGCAGGGAACAACGACATTGTACGGAAACGGGTATACCAGCGGCAATGTAAATAGTGATACCTCACTCACCTGCTATTCAGGAACTATCACTTGTAGTGGCGCAAGTAACCTTAACGGGACATCAGGAACATATTACGGCAATGGATACAAGTCAGGAACAACATGTTACTATGGCGCAATTACCTGCTCAGCAACGCCAAGCAATGGCGCAAGCTGCACATTGACGAATGCAGGGGATTCATGCGTATCGCATGTGGGTTGCGTCAATGAACCGACCAATCTTGTAGCAACAACGCAGGCCGATAAGCCATTAAATTCCCAATTAGGAAAAATAGTGTTGACATGGACTGACAATTCGAATACTCCTAATGAAGACGGCTTTGCAATAGAGCGCAGTCCTGACGGAAGCAGCTGGTCACAAATCGGAACCGTCGGCCAAAATGTCGTCACATACACTGATGATAATCTTGCAGACAGCACACCATACTATTATCGAGTGAGATCATATGTTGGCGCGAGCTATTCAACATACAGCAACACTGCATCAAACACAACACTTGACAGAACTGGACCTGCAAGTACTGTAGTCACACTTACTCCTATTCCGACTTCTAACAGCATAAATCTTTCATGGACTAAGCCAGGGGATACTTATAGTGCTAGTATATATCGTTCCGCAAGTGTTAGTGGAACATATACCGCAGCAACCTCGGGAAATACCGGGACAACGTATTCTGATACTGCAGCAACAGACACCGCTGCACCAAATCAACCATCAGCGCCGTCAGTTACACCGGTATCCACCAGTTCAGTATCAGTTTCATGGTCAGGAGTTTCTGATAATGGTGTTACGTATTATTATTTCGGAAAAAATTATGATATAAGCGGTAATGAAAACAATTTAGCAGATAATGGTGGATTTGAACGCAACTTCACGTCATGGAGTCAACCCGGATACGCAAGTATCAGTGCAAGCCAATATATTGAAGGAACACAATCATTATACATAGGGTATAATGGTGGCGCATGGGCCGGCGTATCCCAGTGTAAAACCAAAGGGTCATACACTTCGGATCGATGGTATCGTGCAACATACCGTGCTAAATGTACTTCAGGCACAGGAACATCATCAATATTCTTTGGAGACGACATTAATTATGGGATATACGCCACCAGCAATTCAATTTCGTGTGATGGTACATGGCAAACAGTAGATGTTGAGTTATTTATGGCATCAAGCCAACCAACAGGAGGGCATTTCTGTATCTATGTTTATGGTATGGGCTCGACTGCAGGAGTGTATTATGATAACATTACATGGGTTCAGGAAGAAAATGCAACGCTCACGACTGGCGTCAAGGATTATTACATCGCTGGCTCCGGGACAGGCGGCAATGCGTATTATACTTCAAGTCCACAAACAATCAGTGGACTCAATTGTTTCTCAGGGTATAGTTATACTGTTGCAGGGCGTGATAATGCATTAAACGTAGGAACTGCAAGCGGCGCATCATCAACAGTGTATCCTATCAGTTCGATATCATGCACTTATGGTTCTGGTGCAGCAGGATACTGTCTCACAGGAACGACGTGTTATTATACGGGTTCAGGATGCCCGAGTACGACATGTCTCACTCCGGGCACGGTTTCTGGCGGCTCTTGTTATTATGATAATGGCGGAGTGGTTGATCGGTCTAATGATTGTACTTCAAGCGGTTGTACTGGTGTCAGTGGTCAGGCTGCACCAACATCATGCAGCGCAGGCGCGTGGGCTGACGGTGCAGGATATTGTTGGGCGAGCGGGACAACGAATTGCGATTATAGCGGAACAGATCTCTGCCCGTCAGGAACAAGTGGATGGACGTATAGTACTGCATCGTCTGCATGCACTGCAGGAACAACGACGTGTTGTTCAGGAGGAACATATTATGAAGGCGTCTCATGTTCATCAAGCGGTGCGAGCAATCCAAGTTATGACAGGGACACAAGTTCAGCAAGATGCACGTACTCTGGTAATGGTTGTACTGCGTATCAATGGAATGTTTCTGCAGGCAGCGATGATACTGCATGCTGCGGCGATGATGTAAGTGAGTACGTGCTTAACAGGACGTGCAGTGCAGGAGCGTGCACGAGCAGTGGAAGCGATTTAGCCTGTTGTAATGCAAACACGAAATGTGTATATGGCGGCGTATGTTATGCCGACGGATATCTAGGGAATCCGTCAGGGGACGGCACTAATGAGAAGTGCAGTTCTGGCACATGGATAGATGCAGTTGCGCCAACAGTCGGAAATCCTGTGCTGTATAGCGGAACATACACCAACAGCGGAAACAGCCCCGCATACTTCAAAGGAACAGTCAGCGCGCGCGCAACAATCAGCGATACCGGTGGAGGAGGTCTTGCATCCAATACGTGTCAGGTAAACATCAACAGCGGAGGATGGACATCAAGCGGGGTCACGCAGGATGCCAGCTACTGCTACTACAACACTTATGCGCCTGGAGCAACATACACTATTGCATTCAGAGTCAATGATACTGCAGGAAACACCGGAACAAGCAGCACATCAACATTCACATACGACGCAACACCACCGACGACGAGCGCAACAGGAACAGCACCCGCAGGAGGAAGCGCATACACCTACGGCACATGGACAACACAGGCAAGCGTCGGAACAACACTCAGCTGCAACGACGGAAGCGGAAGCGGATGCCAAGCAACACAATACTGCACTGATACCAGCAACACCTGCACGCCAGGGACAGCATACACTGCAAGAGTGGATGTGAGTACCAGCGGAACAAGTTATATCAGATACAACAGTACAGACAATCTCGGAAACGCAGAAACAACAGTGCCAAAAACAATCATGATAGACACCGGAACACCCACTGTCGGAGGACCAGTACTCTACAGCGGAACATACACCAACAGCGGAAACAGCCCCGCATACTTCAAAGGAACAATAAGCGCGCGCGCAACAATCAGCGATAGCGTATCAGGACTCGCATCAAGTACGTGTCAAGTTAGCATCAACAGCGGAGCATGGACGAGCACAGGAGTAACACAGGACGCAAGCTACTGCTACTACAACACTTATGCGCCTGGAGCGACATTCACCATAGCATTCCGGGTAAACGACAACGCAGGAAACACCGGAACAAGCAGCACATCAACATTCACATACGACGCAACTCCTCCAGTAACATCTGCGACTGCAGTAACAAATACTGGTGCAAGCTACACATTCAACACATGGACAGGATCAAGCTATGTAAATGTCACACTTAATTGTGTTGATACTGGTGGTGTAGGATGTTCAATAACGCAGTATTGTACTGATACTACAAATACTTGTACACCAAGCACTACATATTCTGGTGTCGTACAGGTATCAACAACAGGAACAAGCTATATTAGGTATAATTCTACTGATACGCTTGGAAATGTAGAAACAACAAATTCACAGACAATAAAGATTGATACGAGTGGTCCGAGTGTTGATCCGCCCAAACTTTATTCAGGTACAAGGACTGGAGATACTACAGGAGCATACTTTAAGGGGACTGTCAGTGCGCGTGCAAACTTCAGCGATACGTATAATTTAGTTCTTGGAGCAACATGCCAAGTGAACATCAATAGCGGTGGCTGGACTGCGACAGGCGTTAGTAATGATTCAAGTTATTGTTATTATAATTCATATGCACCAGGAGCAACATTCACTATTGCATTCAGGGTGAATGATTCAGTAGGGAACACCGGCACATCTTCCACTTCCACATTCAATTATGATGCGACAGCCCCGGTGACTTCTGCAACAGGCGTGAAAGCAGATGGTTCCTCGTACACATTCGGCGTGCAGGCCAGCACTGCATATGTTAATGTGACATTGTCGTGCGCTGATACTGGCGGCAGCGGTTGTTCTGTAACGCAATACTGTACTGATACTGCAAATACCTGTACGCCGACGACAACATATAGCGCTCCTGTGCAGATCACGTATCAGGGAACATCCTATATCAGGTATTATTCCAATGATTCATTGAACAATATTGAATCAACTGCCAGCCAAACAATTATCTTGAATACTCCGCCTGCATTATCAAATATTGTTCTATCATCAACATCCGGTCTGAATCTGACTTCAGATAATCTGACGGTCTCATTTACTGCAACAGACGCTGAGAATGATGCAATCTATAATACAACAGACTGGAGAAGGAATTCTGTATCAATTGCTGTCCTGAATATGCCATTTAATCTGAATACTTCATCGACTGCAACAGGAGCTATTGCAGATTTCTCAACATTTGCAAACAATGGAACACTTGCAGGCGGCTCAGCGCAACCCACATGGACGAGCAGTGGAAAGGTAGGAGGAGCATATAGTTTTGATGGCGTGGATGATTATATCTCTGTTGCGAATAGTGCATCATTAAATCCGACTACTGCAATAACACTCAGTGCATGGATTAAACCATTAAGTATTACTGCAAATACCTATTACGAAATTATGAGACAAGAGAGCGGAGGTAGAAAACTATTCTCATTCCAAAATGTAGGAACGCAATTAACACTCGGGCTCTCAACCGGAGGATTATATTGGGAAACAGATTTCCCAATAACGGCAAGTACATTCACAGATGGACAATGGCATTACGTGGTTTATACTTATGATGGGTCCTACGCGAAACTATATATCGACAGCGCCCTCAATAATTCACAAGCACACACGGGTGCAATAGATGCCGGAACATCAAGCCTATATATCGGAAGCCTAAATGGTGCATCAGAATTTTTCAACGGGACCATCGATGAAGTCCAGATCTATAATCGCTCATTATCTGCGCAAGAAATCTCTGCGATATATACTGCGCAGAATGCAGGCAAAGCAGTCACCACATTAGCTTCCAATGAAACAGCAAGTGGCGATCAATGGCAAGTGCTTGCCATTGCATCAGACACTAAAGCATACACGACCGGAACAAGCAACACACTCACAACGAATACAGTGAATTGCTCAACACCGATCCAGGCAAATCAGATATATACGTTGAGTGGAAATATTGCAATCAATGGAGCAACATGCTTTTCAATAAGTGCAGCAAATGTAACAATTGATTGTAATGGATATTCGATCACCGGAAATAATACTGCAAGCACTTATGGTGTTTACTCGACTGCGTATAATACGACAGTGAAGAATTGTAATATTAATGGTTTCACATGGGCAACAGGATTCAATGGTGCAACGAGTGGGCTTATCCAAAACAGCAATCTTTCCTCGTCAGCAGGCGCTGCTGCAATAAATTATATCTACGGTTCATCAAACAACAATCAATTCAATAATAATACCGTCAACGCACTCGGAGCAGGCGGCATGGTCGGCTGGTATATTGTTGGAGGATCAAACAACGTCATTGACTGCCAGGGCGCAAACATTATCGGCAACAACGGCACTGGCTCTAATGGCGTCTATTCAAATCAAGTTAATACAACGGTGAAGAATTGCAATATCAAAGATTTCTATAGTGCAGTCAAATTCGCTGGAGCAACCAGTGGTACAATCCAAAACAACACAATACCTGTTTCGTGGCCAGGAACATCAGCGATAATATATTTATTGGGCGGCGCATCTGATAATCAAGTAATAAATAATACTATAAATGATACTGCCTCAACATCAGCCGCAATATATGTTTCAGGAGCAAACACAGATCGGAACATCATTAACGGAAATACAATTACAGGATGGAGCGGGGTATGGACTGATGGCGGAGCCAATACATCAATAGATTGCCAGGGAAAGAATGTGATCGGCAGAAATTTAACTGGTACGTACGGTATTTATTCCACCCAATACAATACGACAATAAAGAATTGTAATATCAGCAATTTCTGGTATGCAGTATATCTTTATGGTGCCACATATGGATCTGTCACAAACAGCAATCTCTCTTCAACGTATTCTAATGGAATGGGGATCTATGTCAATGGAGGAGGAAATCATCAGTTCATAAACAATAATGCCACTGCAACGACATATCCTGCAATATTCATCAATAATGCAAATACAAATACGTTAACAAATAATATCATAACTGCAGCATCTTACGGACTTGATTTATTTACAACGATAAATAATAATATTACAAGCAACAACATAACTGCAAATGCAGCAGTTGGTGCGTTATTATTAGAAGGTTATGTTAATAATACATTGTTTGAAGGAAATATTATTGACGGGACAAGTAACAATGCAGTACGTTTCTATAGTACACGCACTAACGCAAATAACATATTCAAAAATAATACGTTCAAATCAACAGGAACATTAGTAATCTACGATGCCAGCGGCGGAACAAATAATACGTTCTACTGGAATAATTTTACATCCACTTCAAGCTATTATATCAATGATGCCAGTGGCATGACCAATTATTACAACACCTCCGTCGCAGGAGTCGCTCAGGGTAATTATTATTATAATATTGGAAGTCTAAGAATTTATGATACCAACAGTGATGGTTGGGGTGATTCTGGAACTGATTATCCGCTCAGTGCAGCAACGTGGGCAAGCAAGTGGTCTGGTGGCGGAACAGACTATGGCCCTGCAACAACGCTCACGAACACTCCGCCGACACTCACTGCAATCACTGCTTCACCGTCATGTATTAAGACAGGAACAGTCACCATGACAACATCAGGAGCAGCAGATGCCAATAGTGATCCTTTGACATTATACGTTGGCTCATCATCAGGCGGGACCGATATCTGTTCATCAGCGGCAGGACCCCCTGAACGTTCATGCACATTCAGTGTCGAGAGCAAATGGACTGACACGAATAGTCACACACTCTATGGCCGAGTCAATGATGGCCTTTCGAATTCCACAGAGCGCAGTGTTGCGATTAGTACTGATAATTCTGGACCGAATGCACCGGCACAGACAAGTCCTGCAAACGCGTCCTATCTCTCCAGTGCGACACCTACACTTAACTGGACTGCGCCAACAGATGTCGGATGTAATGGGACAATAGCGCAGTACAATGTGACTATCTACTCTGATGCATCATGCACCACGCCAGTGCAGAGTGCACTCGCCACATCGCCCTATTATACTGCAACAACACTCTCGGACAACACCTATTATTGGAATGTGAAAGCAAAGGATGGATTCGGCAACTGGGGAAGCGCCTCGAGTTGTCTCACCTTTGTCATCAGCACCGCAATCCCTGCAATCTCCTTTGTCTCGCCGACAAACGATAATAATTCCTATGTTCCACAATCCTATAGTTATGTGAATGTATCTGTTTCAGGATCGAATCTTGGCAGCGCGCTCGTCGATTGGAATAGAAGTCTCGTCGGCTGGTGGAGATTCAACAGCGCAAGCGATTTCACCGATTACTCAACATACGGGAACACTGCAACAAATTCCGGATCAACATACACCACCGCAGGAAAACTCGGGGGAGCAAGAATTGTCGATACATCTTCATATCTTTCTGCGGCGCATGCAACATCACTCGATATCAGCGGATCGTTTAGTGTTGGAGGATGGGTGTATCTTACCAGCAATCCTACGTATGCATATGCTCCGCTTGTGCAAAAAATTGGGTCGCTAGGTTGCAATGCAGGAAATCCTGACGGATTTTTTGCAGGATTAAATACCGGACGAAATCCAGAATGGCGAATGATGTATAATGGAGGAACAGCATGTTCAACATATGCATCTGCGACAGCACTGAACACCAACACATGGTACTATGTAATGTACGTGTTTGACAATGCGCGAACCAATGTCTCTATTTATATCAATGGCGTTCTCGATTCAAGCTGGGCATACGGCCCATGGAACAACATTAACAATACACAAAATGTTATCATCGGACAATATATCAATGGAACAATCGATGATATTACGCTTATTAAGAGAGTGTTATCAAGTCAGGAAGTAAGCGCACTTTACGCCGCAGGATCCTACCGCTTGGAAAACAATTTCACCTCACTTGCTGACGGCGCATACACGTACACTGCATACGTCCAAGATCTTGCAGGAAATACTAATTCCACTGAAACGCGGACAGTGACTGTCGACACCATTTCGCCCACGATCAGTTTTGTCGCACCGACTGATGCGAATAATACCAAATCCTCGCGCAACTGGACATATATCAACGCGACTGTAAGCGATACCAATCTGGGAAGTTCAATCATCAACTTCAACAGTTCGCTCGTCGGCTGGTGGAGATTCAATTACGCAAGCGATTTTGCAGATTATTCCGGACAGGGAAACACAGCAACAAATAATGGATCAACATACACGACTGCAGGAAAGTTCGGCGGGGCAAGAAGCTTGGATGGTATAACACAATATGTAAGCGTACAACATTACCCCAATATTACAAAGCCATTCACGCTGGAAGTATGGGTGAAGTTGCATAGCACTTCTGGCTGGCAGACATTCATGGGACGGGATACAGATGTAAATATCTCGCGAGCAGCATTTTATCTTCAAAAGGAGAACTCAGCAAATATCCCCGGAACAAAATTCACATTTTGTCTTACGCAATCAGATAATACTTGTGTTGGCGGAAATTCAACTGTCCAAGAGCGGGGGGTATCAAGCACTACTGATGTGCAGGCAGAAACATGGTACCATGTCGCAGCAACATATGATGGCTCAATGATTATGCTGTATATTAACGGGGTTAATGAGGCAAATCAATCATATACCGGGGATATGTTGCCGCAAAATTCAGACCTACTCATTGGCGCATCTTACTTTAACAATAACATCGTTGACTACACTAACGGAATAATAGATGATGTCCAGATTTATAATCGCGCACTTTCTGCGCAGGAAATCAATGCATCCTACAACGCCGGCGTGTATCGTCTCGAGAATAATTTCACGAGTCTTCCTGCAGGAACATATCCTTATCAGGCATATGTGCAGGATCTTGCAGGTAATGTTGCAACAACCGGTTCGCAAAATTATATCGTGAATGGAGTCCCGGTTGTCAGTAACGTCATCCTCTCATCCACATCCGGAAATAATCTGACAACAGATAATTTAACAGTATCATTCACCGCAACAGATACTGATGCATTATACAATTTCACTGACTGGAGAAAATCAGGAACATCAATTGCAGTTTTGAACATGCCATTCGATACCAATGTTTCATCGACGACAACAGGAGCAGTTGCAGACTTCTCAACATTCGCAAACAATGGGACATTAGGAGGAGGAACTGCAGCAAATGCGCCGACATGGACGAGCAGCGGAAAAGTCGGAGGAGCGTATAGTTTTGATGGAGTGAATGATTATATACAGGTTGTAAATGCACCAAGTCTCAATCTAACAAGCCAATACGCAATTGGATTCTGGATGAAGAGCGCGGGATCAGCAACCTACCAGTTTATTATTTCAAAATCCAATGGAGGTAGTGGTGGCGGCTATGAAGTATTCCTATCAGGCACATCACTCCGTTTCAGTTCATGCAATCTTGTCGGTAATTGCGCGGGTGGCTATTTCGACTTAGTAGCATCCGGCACATATAATGATGGCAACTGGCATTATGTAGTAGCAGAGGTGCAGACTGGAAGTACCGCAAAAATTTATGTAGACGGAACAAAACAAGCAGAATCATCGACAGTAACACAAGATAATATTGCAAATGCATATGATCTATTTATCGGCGCACGAGGAGGAGGATCACCATTCAACGGTTCCATTGATGAAGTCCAGATCTATAATCGTTCGCTCTCGGCTGAGGAGATCTCTGCAATTTACAATGCGCAATCTGCAGGGCATGCAGTCACCACATTGGTCTCTAATGAGACTGTAAAGAATGAGAACTGGACCACACTTGTCGGATCGTGCGATGGATATGATTGCGGGACAGCAGTCTCTAATCAGGTCACTATCGCCAATTCTGCACCGACAGTATCAAACGTCACTATCACACCATCACCGGCATACACGAATGCATCCCTCGTCGGTTACTGCACCGGATCTGACGTGAATAACGATGCGCTCCAATATTATTACCAGTGGTACCTTAATGGCGCGACAAATACATCCGGCAGTCTTGGACCCTACGCACAGGGTACGCAAATCAATGTTGCAAACATCTCAAATTCTTCTTTAGCAGTCGGACAGAACTGGATACTCTCCTGCAAGGTCGATGATGGGACAACAAATAGCTCCTGGACCAACAGTTCAACAACAACGATCCAGGCGCTCACACCAGGAAACGTTACACTCATCGCCCCGACCAACGGCAACACCACAGTCCATGACCGCAGGCCAGTATTCTTGTGGAGCAATACTACCAATGCAAATTGGTTTGAGATCAATATCACGAGCAACACGGGCTGCAGTGCAGATATCTATACCAACAGCACGCCGACGGGCAGCCTGAATTATACGCCGACAAGTGATTTCTGCGTCAAGACCGATGGGATTGGCAATAACTGGTACACCTGGACTGTCCGTGCATGCAACAATCAAGTATGCGGACCATGGGCAAGCAGCTGGAACTTTACCATCGAGCCATGGGTAATCATCACGCTCACGAATAATGCAGTATCATTCGGCAGTATGGCAATAGGCGATGCGCCCAAAGACACAACGACCGGAAGTCCTACACCATTCACTATCCAGAATGATGGAAATGTCCAGGCAGATCTTGTCAATGTCTCTGCAAGCCAATCATTCTGGCAGAGCCCTGCAGGGGCTCTTGGAACACAATACTTCCAGATGAAAGCGCGCGAATCCAATGAGACCGGATCATTCAATACCACTGGGTCACTCATGAGCTGGATCAATGTGACTGCAACAAACCAATCCATCATCAAACAACTCAATTATGCTGATGTTACCGATTCAGCATACGTCGATGTACGCATCGCAATACCTGGAGATGAGCCGCCTGGCAATAAACAGACCAGCCTCATCTTCTCCTGGGTACAGACACCATAAGGAACAATGGATCGCACCGAAGAAATCATGGAACAAGGAACAGTGAAAGTCCCATCATTCATATTCCGGGACCGCAGCGTTGCAGTACTTGAAGCGCTCGTTGAATACCTTGTCGACGTCAAGAAATTATCCTATCATGAGATTGCAGTGCTCCTCAGCAGGGATGATCGCACCATCTGGACATCCTACCGCAGAGTCAAACTCAAGCGAAAAGGACTCATCAAGAATGATACGAGAAAAGAACAATAACACCAATGGAAAGAATAACAACACACCTACCAAAGAATAACTTATGAAAAATATGAGAGAACCCCTATATTATAGGACAGCGAAACATAAGATTGCAAGACTCGGGATTACCCTACTGCTTTTGTGCACACTATTATATATAGTGGCAGCCCCTGCAACCGCTCTGGGCATTGCGCCATCACGGGAACTGATGACTTTTGACGGCCAACCGCACACCATCAGCGCGCGCATCATCAACAATGAACACAAGGACATGAATGTCGTCATCTACGCGCAGGGAGACCTTGCCGAATATGTCAAACTCTCAGAGAGTGCAGTCATGATACCGAATACAGAATACGAGCACCCATTCACTTATACAGTCACATTGCCGCAGAACCTGACACCGGGGACAAAGGATATCAATATCATGGTGATGGAAGTGCCCACAGGTATGAATGTTCCTGAATCCGCACAAAATATGATGATATCAACCATCACAGTCATCCACCAATTGAAGGTAACTGTTCCTTATCCGGGATCCTATGCTGAAGGAATCCTGTATGTCTCTGAAGGGAATGTGAATGAATCCACGACATTTGACGTAGATATCGTCAACCGCGGCACAGACACCATCCCGAGCGCGACCGGAGAACTCGTCATCAAGGGACCGACTAATGAGGAGATTGCACGGCTCAAGGCAACCCCGCTCAGTACAATCTCGCCGAAGACTGCGCAAAAATTCGAAGTGAATTGGATAGCAAACGTAAATCCTGGAGTCTATTACGCAGAATTCATTGTGACATATGCAGGAAAACAACTGGTCTTGCGCAAGACATTCATGGTCGGGGATTATCACATCGATATCTCTGATATAAACGTGAAGGATTTCAAACTCGGAACTATCGCTAAATTCAATATGGACCTGGTCAATAAGTGGAATGAGCCAGTGGATAATGTCTACGCCGAGATCCAGATCACGGATTCCAAAGGGACAGTCATTGCAGATACCAAGACCATCACCACCACAGTAACGCCGCTCACGACATCAACCATCTATGCCTACTGGGATACCCAAGGGATAGGCGCAGGAACCTATGACGTGCATGCAATCCTGCACTACAATGGCAAGACTACTGAGCGCATCTACAAGGCGCTCGTCGGAATTAATGCCATCACTATAGAGAACAGCATGACGACTGGCAATGCAGTCACCGGCAGCACAAAGAGCGCGAGCAGCACTTCAACACTGGTTATACTTGTAGGAATCTTAGTTGCAATCAATATCGGATGGCTTATCTATTTCAAATTCCTCAAAAAGAAAAAATAATAATAAACGGTGATCAAAGACGCAATGCAGAAAATCACAGAACACAACTACAAAACAACCATAAAATAGCTACAAAAATCGAAACATTTAAATACAAACTTATCAAGAAATAAAAAAAGGAGTTGAGTTATAAAAACAGGGTAGGTGAAATAATGGATGGAATTGCTCCCGTAAGCCAGGCTCCTACAGCAGAGCCAAAGCCAGATCTTTCTAAAACAACACTCGTTGTCCTCGTCCTTTTGACTCTTGTCATTTCAGTCATTGGGACATGGAGCGTACTCAACGAGGTCAATAGTGTCAAACTTGTAAAGCAGGCAACCCCACAGACCGCACACGTCAGTCTCAATCTTGAAAATCCCGATGCAGCATCGCAGACTGCGGGCGCAACAGGGCATGTGACGTTCAATCTGCAACAATAAGGAGGGACAAAATGGCCGATATCTCCAATAAAACACTCGCACTTGTTCTTGTGGCTGCACTTGCCGTATCACTGGTCGGAACACTGCTCAGTATGAACCGACTGAACACACTGACTGGTTTTGCGACGAGCACCGGAACATCAAACCTCACACTCGTCAGCACATCAGCAATATCATTTGCAATAAACAACGTAGACTGGGGAACAGGATCAGTAAACGCATCAGACGTAACACACAACTACACCTGCACACTCGACACACTCGGAACAAAAACAGGATGCGTAAACTTCACAACAGTAACACAAGGACTCGTACTCGAAAACACCGGAGACACAAACCTCAACGTAACACTCAAAAGCGACAAGACACCAACACAATTCATAGGAACAGGAGCAACATTCCAGTGGAAAATAGCAGAAAACGAAACAGGATCATGCAACGGAACACTCGGACAAACAACATTCACAACAGTAAGCACAACAGACACAAACATCTGCACAGTACTACTACCACAAATAGCAACAAACTCACTAAAAATAGACCTCAACGTAACAATACCACTAGCAGTAATGAGCGGCGGAGCAGGAGCAAAACTCGCAACACTAACCGCAACAGGAAACTAA
>JAKAKR010000008.1 GCA_021813435.1 Nanobdellota archaeon
GGATGATGTCATCTTATCGTCATCTCTATTTTTCTTGCTAATTTTATGAGGTTGAGCAGTTTGTTTTGCCCAAGTTCTAATCTTATTTCTGCTGCTTCTGCTGGAGTTTTTCCTCTTAGACTATTATGTGGATTTACGTAATTGTAAATTATTGTTCGTAGTGCAAAAAAGTTTTTTGCACCGTCGAATGTTTGAAATACAGCAATCACATACATTCGTCTTTTAATTTCTCTATTATATCTTTCAATAGCATTATTGTTGTGTTTTAAGCCATACTTTTTGCAGGCGATTGGTACGCCTGCATCCATCGTCGTTATTTTTGCAAGTATTCTTTTCCAAGCAAAATAATAGTTAGAGAATTTGTCTGCTACGAATTTTATTAAATTTAATCCTCGACGATAGAGCAACATTATTTGTTCGTAACACCATATTTTTATTTTTTTGAGTAATGTTTTACATTTGTTTAATGTTCGTTCACGAACAAATATTTCTGAAGGAATAAATTTTGTTTTGTTATCGATAACATTTAGATCGAAACAGTGTGTACCTTTTACGTTGATGTATTTCTCGTCGAAGTGGAGATTGCCCTTAATCTTTGGAGTACCAAATCGCGTTTCGTTTTTTTTAAGAGTTTGGAGTATTTAACCATCCATTGTCTTATTGTCCATCGACTAACAATAACGCCGTCATGTTGTTTAAGATGTTCTCGAACCTTTTCGAGAGATGCACTATCTGCATATTCGTGCAATGCACGAACAATAATTTCAGGTTTTATACGCATACGTTTAAAACCATCGTCGGAAACAAACCATTGTTTACATTTATGACAAAACCATTTCTGCTTCTTTTCAGAAGAATTATGTCGAAAACCTTTTTTCACAACGTCGGAAGAACCACAATAGTCGCAATTCATAAAACATCACCAATATTAAGAAGATGAACTTATATATAAAGATGACGTTTACTTGACATTATCTTAAAGAATCAATACAAAATCAATACAGAGTATCAACGAATCGCATGGTCACTTCTTCAGGAACATCTTTGCCCGGGGTCATATCGTGCCAGGGACGCGTAGGGTGTGTCATGCCTTATGGATTGTGCCGCTCTTTTTATGTCTTTTGCTTTACTAGTTCTCTTCCGCAGAGGTCGCGGTCAGGTATTGCACGATGATCTGTTTACATTGTTCTTCACGATGTTTCAGAAGCGATTCATAATCCATCCGTTGTTCTTTGAGCGCTGTCGTCAGATAGGTGATATAACCTGCGAGCGCATCGATGTTCGGAAATAGTGTTATTCCGAATGTTTTCTCGTACTGCTGTTCGCGGTGTGCAAATCGCGCGATTGCGATGAGTTCGTGTGGATTTGGCGGGATTGTCGCCATCATCTCCCCTGCAACAACAGGAGGGATCATGAGGTCAGTGAACAGTCCGCCGTTATACAATACATTCATGTCAAGCAGTTCTGTTGCCACTTCCTTGCTGTGCGCATAATAATGACAATATGTCTTGAGCAGTGCTCCGCTGTTTTTTTCTGAAGCGCCGAAAAAAAAGAACAGGTCATCGACGCTGTACGGAAGTGATTTTATTCGAGTGTTGAGTGTATTCATCTTGGAGTAACAATAACAGTAAACTATTTAAATATTTTATGAATCCACTAGTTATGTCGTATATAGACGCGGGGGATATTGTCCAACTGACAGATATCGCACAGCATATTGGAAAAATAATACCGCTCACGGCTCAAGGAAAAAATTATTCTGGACATTGCCCATTTCATGAGGAGAAAACACCAGTATTCTCGGTCAGCGCCGAGAAGGGGACCTATTCCTGTTTTGGATGCGGTGCAAGCGGGAATGTGATCAACTTCTATCGCGATTACTACAGGATTCCGTTAATCGAGGCGATGGCGCGCATTGTGGAAGAAAATCCGTTTCCCTTACCGCAAAGATACGTCTTCAAAAAAGAAACACGAAATAATATTCTTATTGCCATAAAAAATGATGCGCAGGAGTATTACCAAAACAATATCACTCCATCCATCAGATCCTATCTCCACCACAACGGGTATGACGATGATGCCATCTTGCGGTTTGAACTGGGATTTGCCCCGGATAACAAGACAGGTCTTCTGGACCATCTTTCTCGTAAATATTCCTTGAGTGATATCCTTCATGCAGGAATGATTTCTTTGCGTAAAGATGCAGATCCTGATTCCATGAATCCACGCGATTATAACGATCGCTTTATAGACCAGATCATGTTTCCTATTAAGCCGCAATCCGGAACATTTGTGTTAGGATTCAGTGCACGAAGAAATCCCGCAAAAGATCCTGCGCCCGGAGAGTTTTCAGACACTCCTCCATTGAGCCATTCTCCAGAATTCATCTATTCCCCGGAATGCAAAGGCGACATTGCCACATATTCCCGACGAAGAACACTGTACGGACTTGACCGCATCTATAGCATGCTCAGACAAAAAAAAGAAATTGTTGTTTCAGAAGGGTACATGGATGTCGATATCGGCCAAATGCAGGGGATTTCTGTTGTAGGAACCTGCGGCACTGCGCTCACTTCTGAACAAGCAACATTGCTCTCAACCATTGCAGATACCATCGTACTCACCGGAGACGCGCATGATGACCACATAACCGCCACAAAAAATGCGTTCACGATTCTTGTGCCGTCAGGAAAAGAGATACGCAGGGTTGCGCTCTCGTCCTCAGAATCTGATGCGGTGTCACCCACTAACGCGTATGCTGATCGTTCTTTTGATAAGAGCAGTTTTGTCGATTTCTTTGTGACGCAGCGCAGGACCAGGAAGGATTTTGATGCACTCCCCCGATTTGACATCGTGGATTTTTACGCGCAACACACCCCTGCAAAAGCTGTCGATGCAGATACGCATATCCGATCACTTATTGATTGCGTCTCGCACATTGAGCAGCCATTTACCCGCGCAGGATATTTCAAGAAGATAGCGACAAAGTATCCGGAATTATCGCTAGACAGTGTCATTGCTACACACGTAAAAACGCTCTACAGCAACCCCGGACGCATGACGATCTCTCATGCATCAAAACGGTTCCTGAACAGCGCTGCAGCAAATTTTGTCGCGCATCTTCTTATCGCGTCGCAATACAATCTCGCGTACGCCGCCGCCGCAATACGCGAAGTGCCGCTTGAGAAAATACCTGCGGACGGATCACTATTTGATCGTTCACTGCGCGAGTTCTATGTGCATATTTTAGACGCTATCAACGCAAAAAATCCCGACACCATCGACTTCATCCTCGATAACCAATACGCGCTTTTTGAGCAGCAAAGCGCAACTGCGCTCAAAGAGTTTGAGGCATGGCTTAAAAAAAATCCTGCAGTAAACCGCACCACGATACAGACTATCCGGAAAACATTGAAAAACATCGGATTGTACGAGAAGAATTCACGGGTCACTGCAACGACGCCTTTATCTGAATTTTTTGATTCTCAGGGAGTCGCTCCATTCTCACTGTCATTTCTGATGCAAAAACCTCTTAAAAAGGACCTCTTTTATTATACGAAAATACTCGTCAATGAGCTGCGTAAGCGCGAGTTTGATGACGCAGTCGCGAATGCAATCGCAACACAATTTGACGCATACAAACACGAGCACCATGACTGACCATCCCTCCCCGCTTGAGAACATCTGCACTGATATCCAAGAGAAACTAGTATCCTATGATCCGAAGACTGCGACTTCCGTACAGCGTGAAGAGATGATCAGATTATATGAGCAGATGACTGTTCCGATAAAGATGAAAAATCCTTTCCTGATTAAAGGAAAGCCGTCCAATATCACTATCCTGCCGAAAAAAGACTTTCTTGAGCAACTACGCGATTACGAAAATGATGCAACTTCCAAAACAAAAAAGCAGTCGCAACCCCTGCAGAATCCGTCTCGGCTCTCGGGAAAACACATGCGTACGCATCCAACCTACTCGCATCTCTATTTCGCGCTGCGCAAATTAGGATATTTTCTCTCCGGATCGTTTAACGCCAATGCCGCATTGACTTATCTTCAGGGCAAACCGTACACCCCGAAAAGCGATGCGAATATGCAATTCCAGCTCATCACCACTGCACTCATCACGCCGGATTTCCTTATCAATATTGCAGAAAACCATAAGGATGGTCGCGTAGAACTCTTCAACAAATTAAAGACTGCATCGACTGAAGTGAGACAGGCATACAAAAACCTCTGTACATCACGTTCAGAAAAGATTCGCGGAACAATCGATGCGCTCATCAACAAGCACTACGCGCAATATGTCCCGCAGCTGGGAACATTGCCTTCATTATTGCTGCTCATCCATCCCCCGTCTGAATCGCAGCTTGCAGAATTATATCGTGCGCGTTATTATGCAGGAGAGGATGTGAGCGAGTCTGCCATCGGCAAGCTTCCCCAGGGAAAAAGGATCGTATATATGACGAAGTACCCGAATGCCCGAAATCGCAAAGCAAGAAAAACCCGAAAAAATATCCGTGAATCTTATGCTACCAAGGTTTTTGAACTCATCTTTAAAGATATCCCTTTGCCGAATTATATTACCAGCAAGGACTTATCCACTGACGCACATTCGCTACACGGAACTGCAAAGATCAGCGAATTATTATTTGCATTTCATATGAATATTCTTGCGCATCATGACCCGCAACTCACCTCCTCGCCGTTTTACGCGGCATTCATCAAGGATATGATCACAAAGGTGTATCATCCGTCGTCACAGTGGACCATGGATCACTTCCTACAACTCAAGGACGGCGCTGAGAATATCTATGCTGATGGGAGAATCGACACCGCAAATGGCTCTCTGCTCATTGAATTAAAGGCGAATGAGTATAGCCAACGAAAGAGTATTTTCACGCAGCTCGAACGATATCAACGATTATCCTCCTGGCTTGACGGAACGCGAATCACCCAGCGCGTCCTCATCATTGAAGATATGCCGGAAAAAGATACCCGCCTGCAGCGATATGCAAAATCCAATCAGTGGACTGTACTTTCCGGAGATGATATCCGCAGGGAATTCCATGCAGCACTGGACCATTATGATGATGTCATAGGCGCAATTCACCCCGCATTATCTGATGATCTGCGCTCCATTGATCATCATATCAACGATGCGCGTCATGTTTTTCGTCGCAAGGGTTTCCGGAAGTTGCGATCACTGACCCAGGAATTGCTGCGCCTCTGCATTCAATCCTTCTCAAACAACGTATTTATTATCCAACAAGAATATCAAACACATTACCAGTTGAAGTTGTCAGAACTCCCCATCGCCCATCCGTCTGAATTCATAACGCTTCTTGATCCGCAGACCGCATATTTTGACATCGAGGCATTGGGGGGATTAAATGATGGGAGCCCTATAACGACAACCACCATCGGTCATCGGGTAGATAATGATTTTATCATTGATGTCTATCTTGCGCCCCATCTGTTCAGCCAGGAACAGGGCATGCTCACTGTAACCAATGATCAACTGAACACGTTCGCTGCGGTTGTCACCTATAATGGGAAAGCGTATGATTTTCCCAAATTGAACGAGCGTCTTTTTTATCACAATATACTCATAAAACAGCCTTCGTATCTGCATCGTGATCTCTATGCGGATCATTTTAGGAAAACGCGCAAGATTCAGAAACATCTGAAAACTTCTCTCAAGGAAATTGAACGCGCATATCTGCAGATTCACCGTACCGACGATGTTTCAGGAGAGGAATGCATCAAACTCTCAGAGAATCACGTCCTTCATACCGGTGATGGATTATCACAGGTCATTGCGCACAACATTCCTGATGTGGTGAACTTGGCGATCCTTGACTCTTTTGTCTATAAGAATCACCGCCCATCCCAACCTTACACAGTCTCTGTAGCAGACATTCTTTCGCATTTGAATCTTGAGAAACCTCTCGTCCCTGAATTTACCCTTTTTTGATATCTTGAGCGTTTCGTATCAAAAAGCATGCGCGAGCAATCCGTTCAAACAGGACACGCCTGCGTCCTGTTTCTAAAAAATAAATCTTTATAAACCTCCCATTCATCCAATAAGGATGGCTGGAAAAGATGTCGGAAATAGTGAAGAGAAAGAGCAGAAAGATATCGGGATCACTGTCAAGAAGTCTGAGGATTTCTCTGAATGGTACCAGCAGGTCATTCTCAAATCAGAATTTGCAGATTATAGCGCAGTATCCGGATGCATTGTCTATCGCCCGGAGTCATATCTTATCTGGGAGAAGATCCAGCGCATTGTCGATGCAAGACTCAAGAAGCTTGGCATCAAGAATTGTTATTTTCCTCTCTTTATCCCTGAGCGGCTCTTGAAGAAAGAAGCGACACATCTTGAAGGGTTCAGCCCCGAGGTTGCATGGGTCACGCATGCAGGCGATACAGAACTCGACGAGAAACTGGCGATCCGGCCGACTTCTGAAACGATCATGTATGATTCTTTTGCCCGATGGATCAGGTCCTGGCGCGATTTGCCCCTGCGCACTGCGCAGTGGAATAATGTTGTCCGCTGGGAATTCAAGCACCCTGTCCCATTCCTGCGCGGCAGGGAGTTCCTCTGGGTCGAGGGGCATACGGTTTTTGCGTCAAAAGCAGAAGCCGAGCATGAAGGTTTAGAAATCACGCAGATCTGGGAGGATGTGCTCAAGGAATATCTTGCGGTCGCATTCTTCACCGGAAGAAAGAGCAAGAAGGAGACATTTGCCGGCGCAGAATACACGATCTCACTTGAATCAGTCCTTCCAAATAATAAGGCGATCCAGGGACCGGACTTTCATCATGACGGGCAGATCTTTGCAAAAGCGTATGATATCAAATTCCTCAATAAGAATGGCGAGAATGAATTCGCCTATCAGAATACCTGGGCGATCAGTACCCGTATGCTTGGAGTCATGTTCGGAATCCATGGAGATGATAATGGAGTCATTGTCCCCCCGCGCGTTGCCATCACCCATGTCGCCATTGTTCCCATCCTCTACGATGATACGATGGATCAAGTCCTCAAGGAATGCAGGAAATTACAGGAAGAACTTTCCTCGACAATGTATCATGGAGAAACCCTGGGCGTACTCATCGATGATTCCAATTACAAGCCGGGGTGGAAATATCATCATTGGGAACTGAAGGGAGTGCCGCTTCGCATTGAATTCGGTCCGAAGGATCTTGAAAAAAAACAGGCAGTCCTTGTCCGCCGCGACACCGGAGTAAAGATCACTGTTCCATTGCATGAGGTCACGGCAAAAGCCAAGGAAATTCTTGATGAGATGCAAGAACATCTGTATCAGAAGTCTGTTGCGATCATGAATACCGCGATTATTACAGTCCATGATATGGCTGCGTTTGAAAAAGCGCTTGATGAGCGCATGATTGTCTATGCCCCGTTCTGCAACAGTCCTGCATGCGAGGACCAGATCAAGGCGCAGACCGGCGCTAAGACCCTGAATAGTCCGCTCGAGCAGAAGAATAGTGAGATGAAATGCGTGAGCTGCGGATCAGTCACCAAAGAATATTTCTATTTTGGAAGAAGCTATTAACGTGCAAACATGCACTGTTGCGCGCGGCGTATACACAAGAAACAACGCCCATTCATTATCTGTTTACCATCACTGCGTAGCAGTTTTTGCGGTTTTATTCATTCTTTCATAGAAAAAAAGTGTTACTACATAAAAATTTATAAATAAGTTCGTATATCGATCTAAGATAACAAGTCGTGGGTGACTATATGAAGCGTTCCACTCGGAAATTACTCCAATTTTTCAAAACCATTGTTTCTGGCATTATCGGTGCTGTTCTCCTCTTGATCTTAGGACTACTCCTCTTTGCTATCGTCAAGGTCATTTATCTTGTGCAACAGAACAACCTTCTGCTCTCGCCCTACACCATAGGAATTATCCTATTCATATTTGTCATCATCGGATTTGTCTGGGGAGTCACGAGTTTTCTCAAAAAGAACAGTCTCTATAAGATATTCCGCTGGACAAGCGCACGATTCTGGATTGCGGCAATGCTTGCACTGCTCTTTACCATCATCGCATACTTTATCGCCAAAGGCACATACGCAATCACTCTGGGATTCTGGCAATTTGTCATCATGCTCATCATCCTCTACTTTTTATGCTATGGATTCAGCGCAGTCGCAGTGCATATCTATACTGCCTATCCATTTACACACATGGCACGCCGAAAAACCACCTTCAAGGATTGGCTTTTCCTGGTCCTCTTCAACCCGATCTTTATCCTGCTCTATCTCTGGCTCTTTAGCATTGTTGCCTATAATTCAATGTATGTCCCCTGCGGCGTCTCCATTGTCGGCGTTGACCGGAATGTGAACACCATCAATACTGCAAGCCTTGACATTGTTGCAGGACAAAAACTCATCAGTATCGACAATGTCCCTATCCATTCATTGCAGGATGTCCGCGACTACATGAATTCACTGACCACCACCAAAGAAGTCATTGTAGAGACGCCAAGCACATTCTATTATGTCAAGACCTATGAAGAAGGAAGCCGAAGATATATGGGTCTTGTACTCACTGAAGATATCTGCAAGCGGACAAACTGATAATGCTCGCGACGTTTTTCTCACATTGTTTTACATGTTTTGCCCTTTGCTGATGAACACAAAGGTATATAAATCATTCTCTACCTCGCAGATCCATGGGCTATCCTGAAGTCGATGTCATCGATAAACCAAAAGTGGAATTGATCGAGATAAAGATCAAGCGGATCAATCAGTTGTTCAATTCCATGGATCCATCGCCATTTCTTGAAAAGGACCTTGATGATGACGCATTCGAATATATTGTGAGTTCAGTGCGCGAGCATCATGTCAAGACAAAAATCAAGATCGTCATCCATCTCCCGCTGTATGAAAAAAAGCGCGTGGTCGAAGAAGATACCCGCAAGGCAATCCATCATTTTTTCGAGTATAAGCAAAAACTTGCAGAGCGCAGCATCAAACTCAAGATCGAGGAAGGGCAAAAGAGCCTTATCATCGGGCTTGTAGCGCTCTTCTCCTGTCTTCTGCTCCGTGAGTGGATCGTGAATGCGTACTCCACACTGCTCTCGCGCATCCTCGGCGAGGGTCTTGTCATCGGCGGATGGGTCGCGATGTGGAAGCCGATAAGTAACATCCTTTACGACTGGTGGCCGCTCAGAAAAGAAGAGCGGATCTACGAGAAGATCGCAAAGACCGAGATAGAATTCCGCTACATCCAGTCCTGATTGCCGCCCATCATTTTCTTAAATTCTTATGATGTTCTTGAATAAGAGTATCTTTAACAAATTTTAAATACCATGTGGCTTTCCCCCTCAATGAGGTATATCACATGACTGCGCTCGATGCATCGGTACAACAATTGATCACTGCATATGAGGAAGATAGGGTCACTAATGGATTTTATGAACTTGCGCAGAAGCTCAGCCCGGAGTTCAAGAGCAAAAAACTGACAACCGGCAATACACTGCTTGATTTCATGTTCGCGCACAATGTATTCTCCAAATCTGTCGAGAATGAATTGGGTCTGTTTAGGATGGAGTCTGAAACACACCACAAAAATCATTTTCTACTCGTCTATGATCATGAGGACCAGGATGCGCAGTATGCCACAAGCGTCAGAACGCGCCTGCAATTCGGGACGCTTGTCGATGAAGTGCAGTTTGACATCAACAATGGAAAGATCGTCTTTCCGACAAATTTTTACGCGCAATATTACACCGGAAAAAATCTCCGCTGGGATTCCTTTGAGGGACATATCACTATCCCATTGCGAAAGATGGTGTACTATCGTAATCCAATCATTCTGCAGCCCGGGGAGACAAATCATCGTAAGAAATATTCGTCATCGACGCAATTTTCTGAATCAATCAACGCATACTTCGGGACTGAGGAGATTGATACACTATTTTCCACGCGTTTACCCATCTGGATATCGCTGATGCAATCGAAGCCATCAAGGAAAAGGACGATCAGCATCTTATCCAGTAATTATTCTATCTGGCGTGCGGTGCAACAAATCATGTCCGTTGTTGTTCTCTAAGAATTGCAATAGTGGTGTCGATTAATTGATAGATTTTTGTGAAATCACTGTTCTTGATAAATGTATCTGCGTGCGTCGTGCATGATTCAGGATCATATTTGTACGCTGTCGTTAATTCATTGATGCGCGTGAGTGCAGTACGATCATAGAAGTGCGACGAGGGCATGTTCATGTCATGATACAGCGCATCATGCGCAGCGACAATACCTGCGGCTATCGGGAGATTGTTGATGACGGGAAGTAGCTTAGTCTTATATTCTGATAAGTCAGGTTGCACTTCCTGGATCATGACATACATCACATGGAACCTGTCCTTATCGATGATGTCTTTGAGCTGCTGCACTGTACGAAAATAGCGTGGTGTAGACATTGCAATCATAAGGGGAGAATGGTGTTTATAAATTTTTATCCCGAATGGATACTGCTGCAGTAGAGATGTTCTGCAGCAAGAATAATGTTGAGTGCGCGATTGATATCCTCTTTTTCAATGAGTTTGTCAATGCCCATATCACCCTTGCGCCACTCCTCTTCTTTGTTTATGGTGAGCGCAATTCGTTTTATGCGGGTATAGTCATTGACTGTCAGGGAGATATCATCCTGAGCAAATAATGCATTGTTCTTGAAATAAGTATCCAGGATACTTAGTGATCGTCCGACATGATTTATTTTCTTGAAGAAATTTTTTTTGTATAGCATGACATCTTCAGGTGTTGCACTGCCGTTCTGTGCATCGATCTCTTCCTTCAATGATGTGATCTCATCCTTTGCGGTTTGAAATAACTGCAGATCACAGGTCATCCGTGCATCATAACTCATTGCAGGGATGTTACTGCAACAATGATTTTATAAATGTTTGCTTATGATGGTAGTGCAGCATACACTGTTGCGGTTCAGAACACTATGGCGACTGTGTCTGTCGTTTTTCAGTATTTTCAAAATCTTTATATAGGTATATCTTCCAGTCCAGAGTGATGTCTATTCAGCAAAAAAGGGGTCAGGTGACTATTATTGTCATTCTTGCAGTAGTGCTCTTGTTCATTGTTCTCTTCCTGCTCTTTATCCGTGCATCACTCATCAAAAAGCAGATCACTGCAGCAGCAGCGCAGGAGATTCATGATTATGCTGATCAGACTGCGATACGACAGTATGTGACGAGTTGTCTTGACGCCGTAAGCGATGAAGTCATGATCCGCAGTGCAATGCAGGGCGGAATCCTTGATTTTCCGCCAGATGGTGAGAACAAGACCTATACTGCTTATTTTGATGAGATATACAATCGCAGCTTCAATGTGTCGATTGCTATCATTGACAATTATGGTTGCCCGCTTGTCCGGCACCTGCCTCCGGATTACCCGTTTGAAAATACTACGCTCTCGACACTTGCACTCTATTATGACCGGATGTGCGGAACCATAAGTCCGCTCGTCGCGTATAGTGGGTTTTTTGGATTGGACAATTATACGCGGCTCTGCGCCTGGAATGGTTCGAATCGTGTCGGGGTTACGGGCGGAAGATACTCGTATCAGAGTTGTATTCCCGGAACATATAATGATCCCGATACGCCCAGCATCCAGGATATGATGGAAAAAAATATCTCTGCAGAGATGGAAAAATGTGTGAATGTGACGCTTATTCATGAACGATTCCCCTCGAATGTTTCCATGATCGCTGCCCCGCAGACCATAGTCACCTATGGAGAGACCGGGGTCACTATCACGACTGCGTATCCGTTTCTTGTCACACTCAATAATCGCGAGCCAGTCGAGCGGATGATCAATTTTACAGTCACCCGCGATATCCCATACAAGCGGATGTATAATTATGTGTTCCGACTCATCACTGCAGATGTGCAATTGTTTGATTTCAATAAGTTCTCGCAGCAGAATCTTGCAGGATACAATAATTATATTGTCAATAGGACAAGCATCCCTATCAACAATACGTTTGTTGATATCATCCACATCATCGATAATGGAACCATCATCCAGGGCAGACCATTCATGTTCAATGTCGCGATCTGGAACCGCAGGCCTGCATTGGACTATATGCATTCAAGTAATTCTCGGGAGTGGGATCTTGTCGGCATCGAGAACCAGACCTTGACATTGCGGCCCGAAGGGTATGATCCTGACGAGGACATCATATTCTACAATTATTCCCTCTGGTATGAAACATACAATGAAAGCTATGATTTCACCGGTTCCAAATGCAAGAATTTCAAGAATATCAACATCAACGATTTAAAGAGCTGCGTCAAGAGGGATAATCCGCCAACTATTGAGCCGCATAATTGGACGAATTCCACAGATTTCAAGGCCTCACACCAGAATGCAACTATTCTCTTGAAGAAGAGGGATATTGGGTACCATGAAGTGAATATCAGCATCTGGGATCGCGGATTATTGAAGGATTGGCAGCTTGTGCGCATACTCGTCATCGATAAGCCAGTCGCAAATGCGACAGGAAGAAATATTTATGACGATGTAAAACAAGAGATGGCAAGTTTTGAGGACCCGTATATCCTGAATGGTTCACTCTCGCACGTCATCATCGGAGGATTCGGTCTATTTGTCTGGAATGACACGCGCGGAGATATACATGCAACAAAATATTCATCTGGTCCAGACCCTTTTGTCTTATCCATACCGAATGAGTCCACATATCCGACAGTGACGACGTTTAACATGAAGAGTATTGTTGATGAACCATTTAAACGTCCGGAACAGTTTAAATCTACACAAACACAAAATCCAGAATACTCCGGGTATATCGATAATATCACCCTTACAGTGTTTGCAGCAGTCGGAGGGGTCGGGATAAGTACGAGCGATAACACCACAATCAGTGTGAATGTGACCCAATGCCTCCCGCATCGGAATAACACTGATCCGGCATTCCCTTACAATGCAAATCCCGCAGACATCTATTCCTCACTCCAGGCAAATCACACCTGCTGCCTTTACACATACCAATACGACGCTGCAACAACACAATGCTACGAGAATATCAGTTACGGCGGAAATAAAAGTTTTAAGGATTTATGGACTCCTGCGGGTGTTTCAACTGCACCATATCCTCCTAACGGCATACAAAATAGTCGCCGGCCAATCATCACGTATGATTACAACGGAGACTCAAACACTACGCACAGCGGCGAGGCGTACAGTCTATACGACAACGATATCTACATGCGCACATTTGATAGGAATTGTTCTGGCGATCGCGGGAATATCTGCTCAGGAAACGCAACAGAAGTACGGACACTCATCGAGAAATGCAGGGATATCACGGAAAATCCTTCGGTATTTCAAGGAAGATGTTCAGGACCACCATTAACACAATATGGCGATGCAATAAATTATGACAATAAGAATGATGCACATTGCGTCAATTATTCTGGATTTACATTTGAACAATTAACAAGTAATCAATCGAATAACGCCCCTAATTGCGTCAAGACAAGACAGAATGTTAATTGGCAATGCGCAGATATATCGGGGCGCTTTGATGGTAGCAATCCTAAACCGCTTGCATGCACAGGCGCATGCGATGGTCAAGGAATGTGCGTCGGAGATCCTAGTACTTGTAGATGCGAAAAAGCATGCGCACCTAATGTTGTTGATGATTTCTGTGTCAATCAGCCTACATATAAAGATATCGGATGTCTACACAGCACTAACAACGTCCCAGATTTATGCAATGGATGTAAGTATGTGCCCGGAGGCGGAAAGAACAAAAATGGTGTTATTGGTGCATGCTCAAATGATAATGGATGCCGTGCAAGCCGCGAATGTGCAGACAATAATAAGAAACCTGGAGAAGCATTAACAGATGGAAGTGATGGGCAGTACTGTAATAATACATGTCAATTAAAGAGTTGTGATAATGGGTTAAAATATGATAGTTCAAATAGCAATTGTTATTCGAGTTGCGTAGAGAATGGAACTCAGGATAATTCTCGATGTGCTTCAGGAAGCTGCAAATCCGATGGATCTTGTTCTTAATGCGATAAGTATACGTTTTCTCTCATAAAAGCACAACCTATTTAAATATAAAGATGGGGTATAAGAGGAAAAAGGTGGGTATGGTGGATTTGATAAAGAAACGACTGTTCATATTCTTGGGAATCGTGCTAGTGCTCGCAGTGTTTGCAGTACATTATGCTGCAGCAGACTGCTGTCTTATTTTAGGTAATGGATGTTATAATTATGATACGAACACATGTAAGTCTAATAATGGTATGAGTTTACCAATCAATCAGTGCCCTGATATCACTCCTCCTGTTACAGGTACTGATCAATATATTAAGATGTGCTCGTACTCTTGTTGTTGTAGTATTAATGATAATATCTCTATTTATGGTAAAAATCCAATAAATCAAAATGAAACCAAATGCATTAGTGACGGTGGAAAATTTATTTATGGATTAGATAAAAGCGCCTCATGCGATGTTATCTGCGGCAATCAACAAAAATATACTCTGAATATCAGCGTCAACGATACTGCAGGTAACCCTATTAATGGTGCAACAATTACAGTAACAAGTAATCCCCGGCAGGGCAGTACAAATAGCATAACCCCTACAGGCGGAGGCAATTATTCGATTACAGATCTTCCTCTCGGAACATCTATTATCCAAGTATCAAAAAAAGAGTGCCAGACAAGTACACAAGATAAACAGATCACAGGTCAAGATACGCCTACACTCTATGTCACATTGAATTGTACGCCATGCAGTTTAGTCGAATGGCCATGCACAGGAACAGCATATAGTGGAACAGCGACCATGAGTTGCCATGGAGAGACCATAAGTCAAACAGTCCAATGCACCCCACCAGATACCGCGCCAAAATGCAATGATGGAATATTTGAAAAAGGGGAATGGTGCGAAAAGATCGGTAATAACATTGTCAATAATTGTCCCATAAATCCTTATGATTCTACAGGAGCCAAATATGTCTGTAACGTGAATGACTGTACAAAATGCATTGTTCCCAATAATCAAAAGCTACCGACTTGCGGTAATGGGAAGAAAGAAAGTGGTGAGCAATGCGACTTTGGTCAGACATCAAATTTCACAGAATGTTCAAACACTTCGATTGATGCATGCGACACCGGCATCTGTCAATGCAAGCCGACAGGTCAGATTTGTGAGTGGAATTATACAGGACCGCCTTGTCCAACATCGCAGGCAGATGTCGATGCTGAAGAAGCGAACGGGCATCTGAAGCTACCCGCAGGATGTCTCGCAGGATTTATCGCGCCAAAACCTAATTTTATAGACATCCGTCAAGCGCATAATTGCGATCAGAATACTGCTGTTGCAGGATCATGCGGCAATGGACTTGTCGAACGCAATTTAGGCGAACAATGCGACTGGAACATGAGCAAAAATCCTCCAACCACGAATGATTCGACTGTCTGCGCAAATGTGTCATTAAAAGAAAACGGTTGTATCCTGAACTCCTGCCAATGCAAGCCAAACACGTATCACTGCGACTGGAATTGTCAAGATGTTGGCGTATGCGATGGTACTGTGCAATCAATCCGAAAGGTTTGCACTCCAAGCAAAGATCCAAATTGTGCAAAACCTGGCGCATATTACGATGCAAATCCTGAAGGCATTATCCCTTGTAAAAATTTTAAAGGGTTATGCGGAAATGGAAAGCTCAATACTGGCGAGGATTGTGATTACAATGCAACGAGCGGAAATTATACTCAAGGCAACTGCATTGCAAATCCAGATGCCTGCCAGAATTGTGCCTGCACTGCAAAACCACCAGCCCCGACAGATAATTGCGCGCAAGATCCCGGCAATATCTCACTGCAACCCATTGCTGCAACACGCGGAGTATTGAACCTGCAGCTCGGCTGGGCAACAAATAATTCCAACTGCAAAAATTATATCGATCATTTCGAGATACTGCGCTGTACCAACACCAGCACTGCTTCATGCGATTCTACAACAATAGATACACTCAGTAATGTCATCAATGATTCTGTACCTAAAAATATTTGGAAGTATAGTGATAATTCTAGAATCAGCGCTGATAAGGTATACTGTTATGCTGTAAAGACAGTGTTCAATGGTTCAGTTGCAGACGATAAGACCCCGCAGCTCAGCAATATGCAGTGCAAGTTCAGCGGCAATGCATCCTGCATGAACAATCAGATACCCTTACCTGACGGTGATTGTGTCAGCGGGCAATCAGCAGATCCTACTATTAAATGGGGTATACGCCAATGCGACGAGAATAACACCATAATAATTAAAGACTGTAGCAACGCGCAATATTGCGCCATGAGCAGCAATGGCAATACTCCTCAATGCATGGACCAATCGGCATGTAATTCCTGCAATGGACTATTCGGATTCTCAATGTTTGGAACATACGGACTGACGTTTTTAGATGCGGGCACGAAAACCAATGTCAAGTGTCCGAGCCTATTGCTCAAGACGAACTCTGCGACAGAGGAAGGATGCTTTATTGATTATAGCAAGAGCACTGTGGACATGACCTATAGCTGCATTAATGTACAGAGTTGTTATGATTATAAGTCTGCAGCGACATGCCTGAATGATGCCTGCAGCGCATTCATCGACGCGTCAGGAAATACGACTTGTGAATGGGTGCCATACGGTGGAACATTCGATGTGTTCAATCGCGGGATCTGCAGGCCAAAGAACACGCTAACCCCGCAATGCGATCTCTGTAAAAATCCATCGTATAATCGCATCACACCAGAATGCACGCCAAGCACTTGCGCATTATTCGGCAAATGTTACGGCACTGCAAATAATTGCGCAAATCCTGGAGATATCGACTGCACAAGCTTCACGAACGAAAATGATTGTATCGGTGTTCCGGGTTCAAACAATCCCCCACAGAATATCACTGTTAATGTCACATGGGACGCAAGTACCGGCAAACCGAGAATGATTGACGGGAATAACGCTATCACTGATTATAGCAATGATTATACTGCGCAACATCATTTCGATTATCAAGCGCTCGGTATCTGTAAGTGGACCAATAATGCGTGCATCCGTGATACAAATGGCGACAATATTGATGATTGTATTAATCGAAAAAATTCTGCAGATAAACATGCCTGTGAGCGTGATATGGCAATACCGCAGACAACAATCCGTAATAAAAAACAGTATGCAGTGCTCATGGATCTTTCGAATGCAGTCAGCGTCACTAATCTAGGAACAAGTACGCTCCAAAATTGCAACAAATATCCCGCCTGTATTGAACGTTCCCAAAACAACAAAAATCTGAATGCAGCGTATCTCTATTATGCCATCGCGAATGCAACTGCGCCTGCAGCATACCCGCAGACACCACTGACTGTTTCAGGAACAGGCGCATTCCTCATCAATCTCTCGGCAATTCCTGAAATACAACCATTGCGATCAGGACAGAACTATACCTTGTATTATTTTACTGAGAGTGCAGCGCACAATCTTGAGGGTGTCAAGCATTTCACCTTCACCCTTGACCGTGATCCTCCAGAGATCAATATCTCATTTACCGAAAAGACCTTCCGCTATTTCAACAATGCGCCTTGGGCAACAAACCTTACGGTGACTGCAACACTCCTCAATGACGAGCAGAGCCCGCCAGTCATCTGCAGCATCAAACTCGAGCCCGGAACATATCCTGGATGGGAGATCTTTGATCTTGACAACACAAAGCCCATGATCAGGCGCATGATGACTAAAGCAAATGATACGGTAAATACAGTATATCCCGGACTTATCGACAGCGATTATAATATCACGACCACCTGCAGTGATGATGCAGGAAATGTGTACACCAACACCACAATCATTACCATCGAGGCAAATAACCAGATTACCGGACCATCCCCGCGCGGCGGAGTCTACACTAATCTTACATTACCGCAGAATATCAGCTTCAGGACAAACATGACAAATAATACTGCAATCGAATGCAGGTATTCCGAAAATGCAAGCAAGCGATTGTTCACTGACATGAATGCAAGCAAGAGGTTCTATAACAGCTCATCAACAGACTGGTACCTGAACATGTCAGACATCATCCCGAAAGTCTCTGACTCAGGATTCTACCGCTACTTTATTGCATGCAATTTCACCGGCGGCGTTATTGTCGAAGATGTACCGGGCGATGAGATCTACTTTGCACTGGATAATCTCCCGCCGATCACTACGCTCATCAATAATAAGACCCGCAAGGAATATATTGCCAATGCCTCTGACAATACGACCAATAATCTTACACTCATCCTGCGCGCAGATGATCTGCCGGCAAACTTTAGTTATCAGTCGATGAGTCGCACCAATTTCGGGGTCAATACCACATATTGGTGCATGGAGAACGCCAGCGACACTATGACTTGCAATGATACGATAGCAAACTACGCGCCAGTCACAGATCCAATCCAACTCGATTATATCAATGACGATAATGGGCTTGCAGCACAGTATGGACGAAACCCGCGCATCTGTTATTATGCAACAGACTGGGGTAATAACACCGCGCCCATCACTTGCGTCCAGACTATCATCAAGAACACGCTCTTCAACAGTCCAACCATCATAATCACCGAAGGCAGCCGTTAGGCTGCTGATGACGAAAATGAAAAAGAGGTATGCACAGATTATCGGAGTAGTGATAGTGATAGCAGCACTCATTGCACTTATCCCGATGGTCCGTGCAATAAACACTTACACGACTTCTGAAATCATGATCAATGTCAGCTATGACAAGCTGCCGGTCACCATCATATCACGAAATCTTACCAGCAGCACAAATCCCGGACTGGCGTTTGCACTGTATAATCTCACGACAGAATACAATGCGATGAATTTTAGTTACAGCACCTCATTTCTTCCGAATGGAAATTATAAGTTCAGGGTCTGCGCGCATGATACTGATTACAATATCGCGTGTGGAACGCAGGACTTTATTGTCAATCATCCCAGCTTCAATATCACCATCATCGAGCCCAAGGTCGGAATATCGACAAAACCCGTCTATGATATTCTTGTCAGCAGTATTTATGATGCAAACTGCAGGCTTACAGGAAGTGTCAGTGGCAGCGCGTCAATCATAAGCAGCAAGAAGAATGCATACGCGACGCTTACACCCTATGCGTTTGACGTCACCGGATATACGAGTCACGCAAAATATAATTTTGATGCGAGCGGCTTTGATCTTAACAAGGGAAATTATGGTGTTGTCTGGGTGGTCTGCCAGCTCAATAACAGCGATGCAAATCTGAGTCTTGAGAGCAGTTATGACGCTAAACAGATTTATGTAGGGTATGATGCGACTCCTCCAGTCATCACTGTTGCTGCAAATCCTAATCCAGTCACCAGCCCAAGCGATCTCTATACTGACCTCACAGTCACTTCTGATGATGCCGTAGTCTGCAGGATTGACCATGACGGGGACGCTGCAATCCACTCCTGGTTCAATGGAGTCAATGACAGCATATTCTCCACCTATAATAGAACAAACACCATCCATCTTGATTATAATGGGTTGCTCCTCACTAACCAGCAATACGCACTCACCTATACAGTCACCTGTACTAATCTTGCACAATTGCAGAGCACTGCAACCTATACGGTCAATTATGTGATTGCAAACAGTCTTGCGATACAATCCGCAATGTCAAATTATACATTCAGCCAGCCCGTCAGTTATACGATTACCACAAATATGAATGCTGATTCCTGCAGCATCAATGTGAATGGCTCGACCACATGGCTGCCCATGGTCTCGACAAATAAGCGCAATTTCACTGCGGCAGTGCCGCTGGGCGCAGGAAATAACATCATCAGCGTGCAATGTGATTCTTCAGTGCCGGGCATTATGCAACGCCACGCCACTGCGCAATACAGGATGGTCTATGATCGCGCGCCGCCTGCTGCAAGTATCAGCACGAGCAGCAAGACCTGCAGTCTCACCAATATCACATTCCACCTTGATGCCAATGATTCTGACTCGCCGATAACGCGCATAGACTATACGGTCACTGGACCAGGCACATTCGCGTATACTGAAAGCGACACGAGCGTCTCAAGTAATGTCATCTCGCAATCTGTAAGTCTTCCTTCGCCAAGCCTTGCGCCATTATTCACCATCATTCCCGGCGTATCATACTTAGTCAGTGTCAATGTATCCTCTGCCTCTGGACGATCAACAGTCGTACAAAAGACTCTTACTGGTTCAGTTGCAACTGATGCTGCGTGTCCGGTCTGCGGCGATGGCAAACAGGCAGATCCTGAAGAGTGCGACTATAGTCCGACTGATCCTAATGCATATTATTTCAAGGCAGGCAAGAATTCATGCACCAATTATCTCTATCAGGATGCAGCGACAAAACAGTGGCTGCCCTATGTCGGAGGGATACTGCGCTGCAACAAGGACTGCAAATCAGTCAATACCAGCGATTGTAATCCTGCAAAAGTCGAGTATTGCGGGGATAATGTGACGAACAATTTCCCGAATGAACAATGCGATGGCAATCCTAACCCTGCGCAATCTAATGTCAAGTTTGACTGGGGAAACATTCCTGCAACAAAGGACTTGGGATGCCAGGCATTCGGCTTTGCAGGCGGAACACTGTCCTGTAATCCTCCCGGGACTTTGCGGCAATGCCACTTCAACACCACGCAATGCATTGGCAACGCGCAGCCTTCAACCTGTAAGCTCGATGATAATAATTATGGACCAGGAGAACAATGCACATTCACTGAGACTGCAAAATCCTCACTGCTCAATAAACTCTCCTGCAATTCATTCAATGCAAAATTCCAGGGCGTACTCTCCTGTAATGATCCCATCAACTGCGAAATTGATATCAGCAAGTGCACGATGTGCGGCAACGGGATTGTAGAATCCGGAGAGCAGTGCGAGATCGGCAATACCACGCAATGTACAACACTCTCCAACGCCACCATAACCTATGTGAATGGCACTGCAAGCTGCAATGCTGATTGCACATGGAATACTGCATCCTGCGAGCTTCCAGGCGTCTGTGGCGATGGCAGGGTCAACAGCAATGAAGCATGCGATTATAATGCGACAACAGGACGCGTCAGGTTCCGTTCAGGACAGGATCAATGCAATGATTATTATGCGAATGCTGCAAACAACCAAAAATTTGTCGATGGAGTACTGGGATGCGCAGCAGATTGCAGTGCAGTCCTGACCAGTAATTGCGTAGCCAATTATACGACAGGATTCTGCGGCAACAGCAAGATCGATAATTATCCGAATGAGCAATGCGATGGAAATACCTGGGGCAGCATCACTTCCTGCAAGGATTTGGGATTTGATGGCGGAACACTTTCCTGCAATCAACCTTATAGCACTGAAGAGTGCATGTTCAATACCAGTCGGTGCACAAAGAATGGCGTCCCTGCAGGTGGGAGTTGTGGTGACGGGTATCTCAACCCGGGAGAGCAATGCATCCCGAATGAGAATTTCACTGCATACGGCATATTCTGCAAATCATTTGACTCATTCATCAACGGTACACTGAATTGTAATGCAAATTGCCGGATTGATATCAGTGGATGCAGGCGAGCGAATGTATGCGGCGATGGCGTCACAGACCCTCTGGAACAATGCGATTTTACAGGCACTATCAATTGCACCAGTATCGATAGCACAATATATAATGGTGGCACTGCAACATGTCATGGCCCGGGAAACCCACAGGCATGCACGTATGATACAAGCAAATGTACGCATGCGGCAGTCTGCGGTAACAGCATTCTTGAGTCCGGCGAACAATGCGAAGGATCAAATCTTAACAGCATCAGCTGTGCAAGCTTCAATGGCGCGTTCACTAGTGGGAATGTGAGCTGTTTTGCAGCAAATTATTGGGACAGTACCAAACGATGCCTGGTGAATACGCAATCATGTGTTGCGCCAAAACCTGTCAATTGCACAACAAACACCACCGGCAATGCGAGCAATGCAACAGTATGCAAGAATACGCCAGGGTACTGCGGGGATCATAAGGTTGATCCTGGAGAGGAATGCGACGGCGCAGTAAGCAATCCTGCATTCTGGAAATCAAAGATGAATTGCCCGGATGATGTTGCATGCAGTGGATGCATGGTGACTTGCGCTGCAAAAGGCGCGCATTGCCTTAACAGCGTCAAGGATGCGGATGAGACTGGTGTTGATTGCGGCGGCCATGATTGTACAGGATGCGCGATAAACCAGTTCTGTGTCGTCAATAAGGACTGTCAATCCAAACATTGCGTGAATGCAACATGCGCTCTTGATCCCTGCCTGAATGGGGTCAAGGATGTATCAAACGGCGAGACTGATACTGATTGCGGGGGAAATAATTGCGCGCCCTGCAGTACGAACCAGACATGCGCAAAAAGTGCTGATTGCCTATCGAATAATTGCCTGAATGGGATATGCCAGCCGCGACAGTGTGAAAATACTGTACAAGATGGTAATGAGACTGATGTTGATTGCGGTGGTCCAAGCTGTGACGCATGCGCATTAGGGAAAAAATGCAGTGTAAATACTGATTGCGCATCAAATGCCTGTACTAAAGGAACCTGTACAGTTACCGCGCCACCAAAAACTTCCTCGAGTACTGGAACTATACTTATCATTGCAGGAGTGATCCTTATCATCGGCGGCGCAGGATACGTGGTCTATAGGACGTATATTGCAAAGCCGAAGATGAGCGCAGGCGCAGGAAATACTGATGGCGCATCTATACTATCACCGCTTGGTCCCATGACGAGCGCCAAACAGCAGCAGGCATTGCTTGAACGCCGAAAGCATGAGCAGGAACAATGGGCGCGGATCCAAAAACGCCTTGGGGAAAAACATGCAGCGAAAGAGAAAGAGCGCTCCTCGCTTCTCGATAAACTCGATGCAGAAAGCGCAAAACCAAAACCTGACGAAACTGTCAAGAAAGACGCACCGGACGCTATTGAATTTGTCGATATGGATGCATTGACGCGTGAAGTCAAAAGAAAAGATGAACTCCAGAAGGCAGGCGCTGCAAAACCCGGCAAAGGAAAAACAAATACCGGCAGCGCTAGTAGCGGTTCAAGCGGCAATCTATTCGAGAAACTTTCAGGCATCAATGCTGCAGGCGCAAAAGACGCAACAACACATACTGCAACTACAACCGCAGGAAAAACCAGTACAGGGTCCAGTAAGGTAGCTGCAGGCGCGGCAGGAAAACAGGATAAGACTGCTTTGGATGCAACAAAGAACAAGGATACTGATCCTTTCGCAAAACTCAAAAATATCGGACAAGATGGTTCAGGCAAGGATATCACGCATAAGCTTGCAGAACTCTCAGGAAAACCCAAGGGGCGGGTTGATGCAATGCTTGAAGTTGCGTCACTGACGAAAAAACAGACGAGCGAATTATTTTCAAATATGGATCATAAGCAATTGACCTCTGATGTGTTCCAGGAAATCCTTGCAGGGCTTATCAGCACTGGAAAACTCTCTAAGGAAAGCGTCATGCACTTCCTCTTTGAGTATATGGATAATGGAACGCTCACAAAGGGCGATGTTGCAAAGATTGCTTCTGCACTCAAATTGGTGTGAATGAGAGGGCGCATGCGACAAAAGCTTGCGCAACTGACGCCACGCATCTTGTGAAAGGAAAAGTGAAGTAAGAAAGTCATCAGCTAGCGAGCTGTCGATTAATAACGCCAAAACAAATAACTCGGGAAACAAATTATGATATGTACGATGCGAGCCTGATGACTTGCATCATATTCGCAACTTAATTGCCCTTGCAAAGAAAACTATAAAAAGGGCAGAGCCAAGTGTAGGACAGTATGGGACGTATCACTAATATTCGTGGACAGATCATCGGACAGGTATTCATCTATATTATGGTCGGACTCGTCATAGGAGTCATTATTCTTATCGGGTATAAGGCGATTACCGGCATCACTGCAAAAAGCTGTCAGGTCGAACAATTAGGGTTCCAGACTGATATCGAGGCATTCATCGCAAAATACAATTCCTATGGTTCTGTCACCAAAAAGACCATGACAGCGCCCTGCAATTATGAGACTATTTGTTTTGTCTCAGTGGACGCTGATACGGCTCCGGGAAAATTCAAGTGCGGCAACGTAATCATCCAATCATCTTATGATCCTAAGGCAAAGCAGAATATCTATGTTGTCTCAAAAAAAGCCACACTTCCTATTGGATACGCGCCGCTACTCACCACTGCAGATGCGAATAATTGCACATGCATTCCGCAACGGAACGGTAATTTCTACCTGACATTTATTGGACAAGGGTCCAGGACCAATGTGACTGCATCATGAGCATTGTACGAAAGCGCCGGAACAATAAGCGGGGCGCCATAGAGCTCCAATTCAACTGGATATTTGTATTGGTCGCAGGTTTCATCATCTTCACATTTATCATCAGCATTATCCTTAGCCAGAAGAAAAGTGCAGATGCTGCGCTCGGAGTGGACATTACAAACCAGATCACTGCAGAGTTGCAGGGCAAACGCGCCCCGAATACATTCTATGAGGTCACTATCCCGGAAAGTACCTTCACATTCCGCTGCACCAAAGATGATGGGTATTTTGACATGAAGATCAGCGAGAGTACGCCGCTTCCCACTGATATTATTTTTACTGACAAGACATTGCAGACCAAAAAACTTTATCTTTGGACCAGAGAATTCCGATTGCCCTACACTATAACGACTGTGACCTATCTGACGCAACCGAGCACTGCATTCATCCTCTACAATGCGACAGGAAATACTGCATATACTGTAAATGAACTACGGTATCTTGATGAGATATATGCTGATCTTTCGAGCACAAACATCACGCTTCTTGTTGCAAATGGAAATGATATCGCATCAAAGGCAGGACAGTTCAAGAGATCGCACATCATCTGTTTTGATGGCAACTGCCCGAAAACTATCGCGAATACAAATGTCTATGATATCACTCCTAATCAAACGCTCAACAGTCTTGACGCGTACGGAACAATCAAAATTAATGGTGGTGATGAGACAGCATATATCACCAAGACCACACTCTACGGCGCAATATTCTCAGAGAACAAGAATTATTATGAATGCCAATTGAACAGGCTCATGGGCCAATTCGAGATCAAACGCGAACTCATGCAGACGCGGATTGCACTGCTCGATGAAGGCTATAAAAAAATAAATAATGACTGTAGATTCAGGCTGACTGGTCCAGAACAAAGTATTATAGATATGAATATCAGCACGTCATCATCATGGTACAACAATGACACCATAACAAATTCCAATATGAAGCGCGCATATGACAATACCCTTCAAGTCAATAATGGCAATGAAGACCTCAAGATCCATAGCTGCACGCTACTCTATTAGGCAAAAAACCAATCACCACATGATACGACACTCCATATTGAGAAGAGCGCAAATCCAAAGTGTTGAAACCATCGCAGTAGTCATCATTATCATCATTCTCATCATCATCGGGATCGCATTCTGGGGCAATGTCAAAAAAAGCGATGTCCAGCAGACTGCAGCAGAATCGCAGGATCTCTCAGTTGTCGAGATATCAAAATATCTCAATGAAATGCCAGAATTCAATTGCTACCAGAGCGGTGTCGAAGATGTGAACTGTGTCGATCTCTATAAGATCCTGGCATTCAACGCAACCATGAACAACAGAAGCGACCCCGCTGCGCAAGCGCGTGCAGATAAATTCTTTGCATTCTACAGACCATATTTCAAGAATTCAAGGATCGTATTCGAGCAGATCTATCCTGCGCAGAGCGCATTCAATATCACGATCTATGACAATAATATCAGCAATACGACAACGCGGCAGATCTATCTTCCGGTCATCATCAAAGACAGCATCACTGGCCGCAACAATTTCGGAGTCGTCATCGTCGACGGTTACTATCGCCCATGAACACGCACATCACATCTCCTACACGAACCGCAAGAGTTCCGGAACGCACACGCAAGGGACAGATGGAGGCATTCGGCCTTGCAGTCATCGTCGTCCTCATCATCATAGGATTCTTCATATTCGTGCTCTTTCGCGCACATGAGCGCGCAAACACCCCGGTCTACCACAATGAGTATATCACTGATCAGACGCCGGTAAAATTCGTGACTGCATTCGTGAACCTTGATGTCGATGAATGCGCCAATTACCAGAACAAGCAGAATATCGAAAAACTCATCTACGACTGCGCGACAACGCAGACCATACGCTGCGGAACGCAGGACTCCTGCACCATTGTCAACGAGACACTCCACACCCTGCTTAATGCGACGTTTGTTCAACGGCAGAGTTCGTTCGTCATCTACACCAAAGGGATGGGCGAGCATGACATCCAGGTAAGCTACCTTGGCTGCACTGCAGACGCGACAACCGAAAAGGGATACACGGGAATGACGATTATCGCATTATGGCCTTATGCAGGAAATGTTGAAGTATACATGGCATTCTGCAAGTGAGAATGTCACCCTAATTCTGCAAGAGTGCAAAAACATCACGCAGATGCCGCAGGTTATGAGAAAAGAATAACATTTATTAAGCATGGTTCTCAAAATAGGACTATGGAAGATGCAATGTGGGAGAAGCTCACCACTATCATATTCGTTATCGGCATCATCATTGTGCTGCTGATTTTTTTGACACTGGTACTCACACACGCATTAGTCACGAATTAAAGATCAGAGTGGAGAACACCGATGAATAAACGCGGACTGGAAGGAAACCTAACGAACACCATCATCTGGATCATTGCAACAATCCTGCTACTCGTCATTGGGATGATGATCTATACTAATTATTCCCAAAAAACCCCTGAAGAAGCATGTAGGGCAAGCGTCGTGATACAGGCAAATACAAAGATAGGGGGTAAAAGCCCTTTTGATTTTAACTGTCAACGAAAATTTGTCACTATGGGGACTAATCAAGTAAAAACATCATACATTGCTGGTCAAGAGGGAAATCCGGAAAGCATACAGACTGATACAGGGAAAATCTCTAAATACCCTTCTGCTACGAACGACGTGGTTAATTATGTCATCGCAAATGAAATGCAAAAGTGCTGGTATATGTTTGGTGAGGGAAATGTCGATGTATTCCAGAATAAGGTATTCGCCGATTACAATGCCTGCTTTATTTGCGCAGAAGTGCGATTCAATACCGACGTACCAAAAACAGAATTTCACGGACTATTAGAATTTATGAAGACACATAACATTGCCAACCAAAAAGAATCATACCAAGCGTATCTCACAAGCGGACAACAACCATACAAGCCGTGGAGTGATCTTGTCGCCGAGAGTAGTGATACATACAATTCGATTTCAACAGAAGACACGCAGTATATTGTATTCATAAAGAATGTGCCGTGGATTTTGGTGCGCGATTGGAGTATCCAACTAGGAAAAAACAAGAATTCGTATTATGTTGTCATGTATAACGACACCAGTATAAATTACCATTGCAGTTTTATTGCAAATTAACATGAACCGCAAAGCACAGGACAAACTGATTGTTGCAGCAATCGTCGGTATCATCGCTATTATACTCGTATTTGCACTCCTCTACAACTTCTATACCTCAACGAAAGAGAAGCTTGCAATACAGGATTGCAAGAATAGCATTGCAGCGCATAGCGTTCTTATGGGAGCAACAGGGCGAGAGGTAATCACAGATATTAAATGCCCGACAAGAGATATTGTAGTTGCCAACGATAAGGAAGACGCTGCAAAACGCCAGATTGCAGACGATATGCAGCGCTGCTGGTATGAATGGAACAAGGGCGACGGAACATATTTCAAAGGTGATGGAGTATTCTGTCATATTTGTTCAACGTATATATTTAAAAATCCACAGAAGAATGTTAATGGATTCATACAGTACCTTGCAGAGACGCCCATTGCACACACCTATGCAGGAGATACACCGGGCGTGAGTTATCAGGATTATTTTCAGGGATTCAAAACCCCGAAGTCTGCTACTGCAATAAAAAATGCCAATATTCAAGATTTGACAAAGGTCGATTATATCGACGCCTCAAAAGAATACACCACTATTTTTGTCTATGCATCAAGCAAGGATGCAGTGGATAAAGCAGTGGAAGGCGGTGGACGGACAACGCTAGCAACTGCAGGGATGTTTGGGGTTATAGGTGGAGGCCTAGCAGTAACTATAGGACTCGCATCAAACCCTGCAGGATGGATAATAGGAGGAGTATTAGTTGCGGGTACAGGAGTTGCTGCAATCTGGAAAGCACTCGACATCACGCCCCCCGAGGTCGTGTCATTTATTGTCTTTCGACCATATGATGCAGATCAGCTCAAAGCGATCGGTTGCGAGAAATCGCAGGTCAATGAACAGTCACACACGGGCTGACCGACTGTAGAGCGCAAGAATTATTGTATTGAACGGCTCCTTTCAAAAAGTCGTTTTTGCCATGCAAAAGTGAGCGAAAATTTAACACATAAACGATTGCAAAGGAATATTACAAGAGGGAATTTGCATATCAATAAACATATAACGTGAGCGAAACATGGCAAAAAGAAAAGATTTTGAAAGGCGTAGTGAACGATAAACATTTAAATGATAAAAACAGGAGCAATACATGAGAAAACTGAATAAAAAAGGGGGAGAGGAGTCGCGATTTGTCAACTACGCACTTATGATCATCGCCATTATCATTGCAGTGATCATCATGGGCATCATACTCTTTCCCAGTATAAGAAAATTATTAGGTGGACTCCCGTGAATGCGCGCAGAAAAATCCCTTCAGGTAAGCGTGGCACAGGACTCGGAACGATCATAACAATTTTTTTGGCAATCGTAATACTTATCTTATTAGTAAGTTTGGCCATCCAATGGCTTAAGACAAGCAAGAATGCGACAGACACGCTCGTCAATCCTTCGCTTGCTAAAGAGAATGCAGTATACCGGGTCAATTATCTTGGTGTTGCAGCGCAGACCTTAAGTAGCGGGGACTGCTCGCGGGCAGGTAATGCCGGCAATACGTATACGTGTAAGGCCGGCGCAAAAGTGCAATTCTATGTAAATATGAACAATTATCTTAAAGATCGCAACAACCTTTATGCGCGCGCAATCATCGGTAAGAATTGCGATTCCAAATATACTTATGATTCTTGCACCACAAAAGATATCCTTGAAGGAGAGCCTGCCTGTGGTATCAGTGCGCAATCAAGCAGTGATTGCCCAGTCAATGCGCCTTATCAATTTACCCGTGGAACGTATGTCGTGTATGCTGGTGGCAGGTGCACTGGCGACCAATGCGTTGATACAAAAACATACACGTATAGTAACGCGGGACTTCTTGCCTATAATGTCGATAATTATATTCTTATCACCGTACCCTAATGCAGGGTAATAATCGCAGGTACATTGACGCGAATCCTCTACAAAAGCATTAAATTTATCAAAAAGTTTATAAATATGTGTGACAGATTTTAGACTAGATATTTACACGAGGTGTTATCATGAAAAACAAGAAGGGTGTCGAGATGTCATTGAATGTTATTATCATCGCCGCCATAGGATTATTGATCCTGTTGATTCTGGCGTTTCTTGTAGTCAATTATGTCGGCAAGACGCAGAAAGGCCTGGATAGTTGCACTGCAAAATACGCAGGAATCTGTTCATCCAGTTGCAGCGCAGACCAGACACCGATTGGAAATACAGACTGTTCAGCGCGAACCGATGGCAAGACATCCTGCTGTAAGATTTTGAGCACAGGATAAGTTTTTTCTCCTCTTATTTTTTTCACATGTCCCGCTTCCATAAAAAGGGTGTTGAATTGACGATGAATACAGTCATCATCGCAGTGATGGTGCTCCTGGTCCTACTGGTCATTGCATTCATATTTCTTGGGGGAACAAAATCATGGATCAAGGGAACAAACTGCGCTGACAAAGGTGGGGAATGCCTTGCTGATTGCGCAGCAGGACAGAGTGCTACACCCTGGTCCTGCGATCAGAAGAACACCAAATGTTGCGTATCAATCATCAACACCGGCACATAGGTACATGTATGAAACAGAAAAAAGGAATCTGGAGCGATCTGAAGAATATCATCATTACACTCCTTATTATCCTTGCAATTCTTGCAGTCATGAAATACACCGGAATCTGGGATAAACTTGCAAAGACCATCAGTCCGGATTGCGCTGGTGTATGCAAGAATTCCTGCAATTATGATACTGAATATGAGTATGCAACTGCACGGTGTAAAGTGGGCAGTCAGGTCTGCTGCATACCCTATAATGATAAATCCAACGCGAATACGGATAATACTGGCGTAGGAAATACCACTCAAAATCCTGCTACAGGATCAGCAGATGAGGGAAAAACATGCACTACGCAACAATCAAGCCAAAACATGGTTGTTGCATTCAATGGCGAGTGCGTCTCAAAATGCGAGTATTGCGCAAACCCGCTCAACCAAAAGAAACGCGCAGAAATCTGCAAAACACCCAGCAGTGATTTTGTATTCACGGCAAATTTCAAATGCGACTGCAATCAGCAGCAGGAAGTGTATCTTGCGCGATACAACAAAGCCATTACCCAATTCTGCCCAGGAGCAGTGACCGATAATAATGCATTCTGCTGTGATAAGAATTATGACACGACAAAACCGACTGTCACAGTCACTATCTGGCCAGCGCCTGACGCAAATACCTACGCCGATACGTATAAATTACAGGTCGAATGCAAGAAAACAGTCGGCATTGGAGGCGGATGCGACACCAATCTGCGCTATATTATCGTCGACAAGACTGTCCCTTTAACTACTGTTGATTCCTGCAGCAAGAGCATCATATTCCAGAACGCAAGCAACGCTACTTTAGTCAGTGGAAGCGCTGAATTCACACTCACCAACACTACCATAACCAATGAACTTTGGATTGGCGCAAATAAATATACTAAAGGCGCAGGATATCGTGGCAATGTCTATGTCATGTTCTGCGCTGAAGACAAGATTGGAAACGCAGGTACTGCAACAACTGCAGGATTGCCCATACTGCTTGAAGGCAATACATCCAATTGCCTGCGCGGCAATGGGATCCTGAGCACAGCAAACACCTGCCGCGACCACCTCCCCGTCCCCTGCTATGGAACTGGTTGGGGCAAAATCACAGACCCACTCACCACTGGACTACTCTGCAAGGGAACTGATGAATACTATTTCTCTGATATGAACGCATGCCTTGCATACCAGCCAGAGATCATTGGGTGCGGAAAACGATGAGATGGAGTAATAAGAAAGGGGATGGCGATTCATATGGTATTATGGAAATAATAATTATCGGACTTATTATTGCAGGAATAATCCTCTTTGCAGTACTTAAGGCAAATGCTAACGCCAAGTCTGAGACAAAAAAACTCACAAGTTGCTCAGGACCTTATGGCGCTGGATCCTGTAAGTCAAGTTGCACCGCTGATGAGATATCATTGCCCAATTGGGGCGAATGCAAAGCGCCGACAAGCACATGCTGTATTGCAAAGGACCTTGGCACATCGAACGTGGATAATTATGGGGCGACAAGCGAGTACTCTTTCAGTGTGGAATGGATTGGGATGAATGCAGTCCATGGATGTACAGAGGATAAGAACAATGGCGTATGGAATTGCGCTGCAGGAACCACTGTTGAATTCTATGTCAAGGTCAAAAATACCGGAACAAAAACTGTTGATGTCTTTGGTAATCCTGAAGTCAAACAGGATGAGCGCAGTACAATGGTCTGGCTTTCAGGCGATAAGAACCCGCAGACTGTTGCTGCGGGCGGCGAGACAGATCATATCGCTGCAGGAACACTCACCATCGACAAGAATGCGCAAAAGTATCGCGTATATGCCGCAGCCAAATGTTTAAGCAAAGAATGCACTGATGCTGCAGGAGCAGACGGTGTTTTTGTCATCAATAAGAATAATTGGATTGATATCTATGTCACGAGCCCCTAACCTGTTCTCTCAAAAAAAAGGCCAGCAGATACTCAACCGTCAGCTTACAGAGACGATTATGGCAGCAATATTCATCCTGCTCATTATCGCGCTTATTGTTGCATTCTGGAATATACTTGTGCCGAGCGCTGACAAGGCCTCGCGCCAGAGCTTTGATACCCTTGCAACACTCATCGCGCTCAAAGATAAATCGCTCAAGTCATATGATTCAGCAAAGTATACTGTCTATCTCAAGGACAGCTATCAGATTGTGATGTTTGGCATTGATGTCAATGCAGCAGAGTGCGGTTCGCGTCCTGCAACCATCATGACGATGAGCGGTCCCACACTTGATCCGACCAAAGAAAAGTATACTATTCCTAAACCCTCTGATTGCATCCAAAACCGCCGCTGTATGTGCTTATATAAGGATGATCCTGCAGATACCGGCAATGTTGTGGAATGCAAGAATTTTGACGCAAATGAGCGGTTCAGTGTCGGTGCATTCGAATTGAATGACGAAAAATGCAAAAAAGTCTCTAATTTCAATAATCTCATCATTGCAATGAAGAGCGCCAAGGATGCAAACAGCCAGACCATCAGGACATTATATGTCTGGCAGAGTACCGATGCACATATTGCAGAAGATAAACAGAATAGTGCCGCAGTATGCCCCAGCACACCTAATAAACCAAGACCCTGCGATGGACAAAGCGACGGTTCGCCTGCGCCCTCAACTGTTGCATGGCCCTGCGGCAGTGAAACAATCGGGGACGCGCGATGCACACTCAGTGCTGATCAAAAATCCTGCGAGATCAAGTGCGCGCACACTATTAAATGCAGTGATATCAAGACCTGTAATGATTATAACACACTTGCGGGAGAAGGCGGCCCGCCAGGATTCTATCTTACGGCAGAAAGTCTCGGATATAATCCCTGCAAGAACGATGCAACATCCTGTAATGTGAATCAGGGAAAAAGCTGCGTTCTCAATCCACAGCCGGGACAGGTATGCAAGCCAAGCGCTACAAATGAATGCCTTCAAGCATTACAGGATAATATGGATACGTGTAAAGTGGAGTATACTACCGCAACTGATAAGTATACGCGAATCATCACTGCAATCGGCCCTGATACTTCAAGCACGAATGGCATCTGCACTGCAATAACGAGTAATTATCTCGTTCCGATGTATACCTGTGCTGCACCGGCAAGCGCCACGCCATAGAACGCATCACGAAGTGAGAAATGTTTTCTTTAAGGTCTCTAAAACCGCAACCTATTTAAACATTATTCTCTGGAATCGCATTGCAGGTCGCGTACGCAATGTTCAACAAAAATAAAAGAGGGATGGAGGATAAGCTCTATTTTGTCATCTGGGAGCTTATCGCTATAGGGATGGTGACAGTCATCCTTGTTCTTGCAGTACGCGGCATCGCGCAGAATTCTTCTTACTGGAAAAAATATTACTCTACAGATCTTGGACTCATGGCAGACATTGCAAACATCAACCAAGGGGATTTTGTCGTCAATTACCAACTGAAAAAGAGTGCGGATCTCCCAAGTGCAAAACCGCCAGAGATCGTACTCACCCCAACGCGTGTTGAAGTGTATGATGCGCCGAAAGAAGAGTCCAAAGTACCCTACACCTGGCCGTACGCCCGCTCAAGAAGTGTTGAATCAGTCAATAGCTCAACTATCGCAGAATTGATCGTCATGTCAAAGATTGACACCATCTTTCGCATCGATACCAGCGCGCCCACTGATGCTATGACCTGTCCTGCATTCGATACCGCGCAAGCGCTTGATGCAAAGACCGCATTCAACATCATCACTGTGGATGATCAGACGCGACCCGCAGCAACTGCGCTTGAAAGCATCATGAAAACAAAAGGGTATGGAAGTGACCCTGGAGCAAAGACACTCACTACATTCATCCTTGCCACGTCGCATACAGATTCTGTACTTATCATATATCCTGCAGATACACATATGAGCATTGCAGGAAAAATGTCCTGTCTTATCGCCCAGGAGTTCAATGGCGCAAATGGACCGCATGCACGCACAGTTACTTATGTGCCCGATCAAAATGATAATAATCAGACTGCTCTTGATGCAGCGCAACAACAGGTTATAGATACGTATACGGCCGCAGTCTCGAGTGATCCGCAACGTTCCGGAGAGTTCTGGGTACTCGTCGCGTTACCAAACAATCCTGCAATAGACCCCGGAACTGTGGCCAAGAGCATCAGCACAGCGCTGGAAAAATACTATATCGCGCCCTAGACGTCGCGCGCCAATACATAAAACCAAGAACATGAAGAAAAAACCATTATTCCGACGGAATCTTGCACGAAAAGGACAAGTCAAATACATGCTTGAAAATGCGTTCAGGATATTTTTTCTTATGGCAGCGCTTCTTGCATTCTTCCTGCTCATCAGTTATTATATCAACAATCGGATTGACACGCGACTAATCCAGGCAGAAACGCTTGCAAACCGGATCGTATACTCAGACACCATCATGCAGCAGGATCCGACACTATTTAGGACCTATGCCGGAATTGTCAATCTTGAAAAGATCAATGATACACTCATCGAGCAATCACTATCCTATACGCCGACCCGCCATGCGGCAGCAAAAATAAAGATTATCAGCAAGCCGCAAAGCACCGGTACAGAAGTATTCATCAAAGAGGCATATCTTAACCGGAAACAATTCAATGACTTTTATGTGATGATCCGGAGCGGGATACAGGGATCAGAATCGGCAATTCAGGCCGTGAAAAAATTCCCTGTCACCTGTTACGATAAAGACATCAGCCCTCCTGCCTCTCCGTATTACTATTGCACATTGGTTGTTGAAGTAATGATTCCTAACACATAAGGCACGCAGAGGAAAAACACGAAAAAAATAATGTAAATGAATATATGAAACAAATGATACACACCTCATTCAAGAAAATACGTCGCAAAAAGCGTGGAGAGAACCTTCTTGTAGATCTTTGGGTCATCATCGCATTCGTCATTGTACTTATTGTAGTGCTCCTGCTCTTTATCGCAACAAAAAAGCAAGTCAATCAGGGGATAGTGCAGGACTTCCAATCCAAAGACGCAGCATTCATGCTCGACGCGTATTTACGCGCCCCCGATCTTATCAATGGAAATACTGTGACCGGAAAGACCATTGCAACAATCATCGCTGAAGATGCTGCGAATGGCAATTTTACCCGCACTAAAGGATTGACTAATTATTATTTCAGTGGCATCACCACCTACAGCGGAACACTGGAAAACGATTATTATACTGCAAAACCCATCAGTGTCATCAAGGTATGTATTTATGACGAAAAGGACAGTTTTTTAGCAGGGTATGAGATAGATCCTCAGGCGCGCACCATCAGTGACCTGCATTTCTATTGCGGAACAGTAGCGCAGAGCAGTGAGTATACCTATACCCTTGCAAAAACGAATATCCCTGCATTTGAGAATAATCTTTTTGTGGAACTCGTCATAAAACAGAAGATCAACAGTAAATGATAATTAAAGAGATATAGCCCGGCAAAGATGATACCGAAAAACAAATTTATTCGTGGACAAAAAGCGCAGATATTCATCCTATTCACTGCAGTAGCAGTAACTATCTCGCTCTTCACTGCATTCATCCTGCTTGATCATTATTACGCTGACAAAAGCACAGATGAACATTTCGGATCCTATGAATCAGGGATGATCAATGCAATCATTGACGGGGATCGCGCATTCATCTCCATTGATCAGGCTGCAGGGTATGCTGCAAGTGACGCCATGAGCGCATTCAGCAGGAACGGTGGAGTGGATATTGCGCCGGAAAATGGCGAGGACACTGCTGGACCCAAATGCGGCACTTATGTATATAATCTTTGGAACAATGAACAGGAAGATTGTTATCCAATGTCGCAGCAAACATTCGCATCATATCTTGATACTGCAATGAACACGCGTCTTGGCGCGCTACCGGATAAGACACTGCACAAAGAACTCAGCCACAGCATCATTTATGAACCGACCGTGAACAGTACGACAATCTGGGCTATCACTGCAGACAAACTGGATTTTTATATATTCAAAAATAATAATTATAAGGATAACACTGATATTCAAAAATATCTCTCAACCAAAAGCGTCTATGGTGGAGATTTTATCTGGCCAGTACCAGGGCATTATACTGTCAGTAGTTGTTTCGGGTATCGTGGCACTGGGACCGGCGGGAACGCAAATCATGGAGGGATTGACATCCCTGCACCGCCCGGAACACCTGTTGTTGCAGCAGCGGATGGCACCGTAGCGGATTTTCTTCCCAACTACAACGGGATCATCATTGATCATGGCGGGATACGCACTATTTATTTACATATGAGTAAAGTTGATGTACAAAAAGATGACACTGTTACGCAAGGGCAAAAGATTGGCGAGGTTGGCGGTAAGGGACCACTCGGCGCAAATCAGTATGCAGACCATCTCCACTTTGAAGTATCGCCAAAAGAGATCGGTACTGCACTCCAGTTCCAGGGTGTTGCTGCGACAAGCGTCAGCGGCGGCCGGACTGACATTAATCCTATCTGCATCTTTCCTGCAGAATATTTCTCTCAAAACCATATCACACTGACTGTTGGAGATAATGAAGGATGCAAGACCATTTGCGATGGTAAGAACTGCGCTGATCCATCGTCCTGCGCAACCGATGGCACCCGATGCCTCTATAAGTTCTGCGGAGTCTACACGCAACTCATGCCGCAAAATACCGTATGCCAGACTACTGACAATACAGACTGGAAGGTGAGCAATCTTATGGTCTCATCCAATGCAGTGAGCGGCGATCAGACACTCAAGATCACTACAACGATTGAGAATACAGGCAAGGAGTGCATCAGCGTGCAGTCCTGGCCGATCATCACTGATACTGCAACGGGAAAAGAATATACTATCCTTGATAAAACGCTGAATACTGCATATACAAAGAGTTCTATAGATCAATATACCAATATTGACGTAGAATGCATATTCAGCACTGATCCCGCGGCAGTACAAGCAGGGCAACGCGCACGCAAATGCGTACTTCCTGCGCCAAGCAATGATCAGGTCATCACTTACAAGATTCATGCGTCAGCAGTCGACGCCAAAACCCGCGTGGACACTTCATTTAATAGAGACCAGACTGTACGCGTCACCAAACCACTTGCAGGAACAACCGGCGATACCGCAGGAGCTGCCGCATCGAATGCTGCGCCAACAGTGACACTGACCAAAACCCAGCAGGGGCAATTTGACAAAACAAAAAAGAATCTTGAAACCTTGGGACTTATCAATTATATTGATAAAATCTGTCAGGAGAATAGCGTCCCCACACCGATCATGCTCGGGCTCATCACCCAGGAATCTGGAGGAAACCCTGACGCAAAATCCAAGGACAAGAACGGCAATGTTATCGCCGTGGGCATGACGCAGGTCGTCAAGAGCTTACATAAAGCAGAAATATCAAGTGAATGCAATTATGACGCATTTGATTCAGACGCACAATGCCAAGTCCGCGTCGGTGTAAGAATTATGAAGGGGCTATATATCCAATATGGCGCAAAAAATAATAATTACAAATGCGCAGCATACTGCGATCCCAATAATCACTGCCAGGATGCAATTGATGCAACATATACGAGTTGGGAGGCAGCGCTCCGGGCATACAATGGTTTAGGATGCAAGGGATATCCTGATTTCACCTATGTCGACAAAGTCAAGACCTACGCGCAGGCATGGGGCTATGCAGGTGCAAGCATCACCAAATATCAGGAAGTGTCGCGCGATGAAGTAGAGTCCAAAGGAATTCTCGGAACATATTCTATCAAGCCATCATTCAAGACAACGATCAATTTTGATATGCGCCTCATTGATGAACTCAAGACATTTGCCAAAGATATCAATAGCGCATGCAGCGGCAGCGATCAATTGCCCCGTGACTGCGTCAATACGCAAGTTGCAGCATTCAATAAGCGCATTACACCGCAATACGCGCAAGCAGGATGGAATGTCCAGCTCGATACCTATTGTGAGGCAGGAGATGCCGCTGCTGTTGCTGGCGCAGTCGAACATCTTGATCAATGTGCAGATGCGACACAGACTGGCTGCTGGTGCGATCTGAATTCCACAAGCGCGCTACCAATCACACTCCAAGGATCGACAGATGGGACACAATTCCTTTTTACTGATGCTGCAGGAGCGCAATCATCGTTTGGCACAGCGCAAATCATTACTGACGAGAATAATAAGAATATTGGCACTAAAAATATTGCACTCACCGACATTGTACTCTACAAAACAGGAGAAAACACGTATCAACTGAAGTCAAAGTCCGCAGGCGATACTCATTATTGCGCGCAGACTGAAAATCAGGTACGGCTCTGTCTCAAAACTAATTATACGTATGACGCGCTTGAAAAAGATAAGAGGGTAATGCGCGTCGGTAAAGAAAATATCACTATCAAATTCGCGATTACAGTGCGCGATAACATCCCGCCTGCGCCGGTGACTGGCTTTGAACTCACCGATGAACCGCACGCCAAGGACGCGCTCATGATCGTGTGGAACAAAAATCCTGAAAAGGATGTTGTGGAGTATAAGATTTATTTTGCAGATCATGAGACAGACATCACTGGAAAGAATATGAGCGCGCTACAGAAAACTATCCCGATAGACTCCGTAAACGTTCTTAATCATTATGAAATCTATGATGACATCGTCTATACTGGAGATCCGTACTGTATCAATGCAACGACTGCAGACGGGCAGCCCTACTGCGTCTTCAAGTATCCGGCAACAAAGGATGGCAAGGGAATGTGGATTACGCTTGACCCGAATGTAACTTATTATCTTTCTGCGTCAAAAAAATTCATTCGCATCATCTCTGCAAGCGCCGAGAATATGCTTAAAGAGAATAAGGAAAAGGCTATTCTTATTACTGCAATTGATTCTGCAGGCAATGAGATCGGAACAGATCAGGCAGTGTCTGGAAAGAATATGCGCGCAATCACAGTGAAGGATCTTCGCGAACCCGGACTTGTTGTGCGACCGCTCGTCCAGATGACAACTGATGATACTACCCGGCGCTTGAAGAAAACATTGAGTTGGCTTCCTGTAAAGATCATGATCGATGGATCAAATAGGGATACGGGAAGTGTGGATCATTATGATATCTATAATCAATGGACGAGCTGCACTGGAGATTTCTGCATGGTGCAGCCGCCGTATGCGCGTATCGCATCCACGACCCAAACCAGTATTGATATCGATGTCACTGATGACCCTTCTGCAAAACTCGGCGTTGTTGCAATCGATGACAACGGCAAGGGATATTACGCAGGATTTGTACCCACATAAGTTTTCTATACTGTCATTGCGCGCAATTTTTCAGTCGACACTGCAAAGCTGAATAAAGTCAGGTGAGGTGTTTTTAGTGTCATTGCGTATCTGTTCACTCTTACTGATGGTTTTTTGAGTAGCAACATCTCCGGAGGAGGCAACCCTCTGTTGCTGTAGGTTCTGTTTTTTGATATTCGTTCACCTTAGGATAGCAATGACACTTAAGCTGACTTCACATAAAACCGCAACACATTTAAACCATAGGGAAATAACAAGTCTCGAGGGGTTTACTATGATTACTATTCCACTTAAAGATATTATCACTAAAATCAGCCAGAAAGCAGGCATAAGCGAAGACGAGGTCAAAAAGCAGATTGCTGCAAAAGTCGAGCAGCTTTATGGACTGGTCAGTGAGGATGGCGCAGCGCACATTATCGCAAATGAGTATGGCATCAAAGTCCTGGAACTCCCGGGCGATTTGAAGATCAAGGATATTCTTATCGGCATGCGATCAGTTGATGTCGCAGGGAAAGTCATGCGCAAGTATGAATTGCGCGAATTTGCGACAGAAAAACGCAAGGGAAAGGTCGCAAACCTCGTGCTTGGCGACGAGACCGGAGCGATCCGTGTCGTATTCTGGAATGACAAGACTGATGATTTTACCCAGATCAAGGAAGGCGATGTTATTAAGATCAAGAGCGCGTATGTTCGCGAGAATATGGGACGCAAGGAATTGCATCTAGGTGATAGCGCAAAAATCATTATCAATCCTGCAGATGTCACAATACAGCCACGTGAACGTATTGAGTATGATCGCAAGCATATCGCAGAATTGCAGGAGGGGACCACGGGCGAGATTCTCGGAACTATTGTCCAGGTCTTTGACATCAAATTCTTTGAGGTATGCCCGCAATGCAATAAGAGGCTTCGCCTCTCAAGCGACGGATTTGCCTGTGATGACCATGGAAAGGTTGCGCCGCAATACAATTATGTCCTCGGACTCTATATTGACGATGGGACAGGCAATATTCGCGTGACATTCTGGAAACAGCAGACGCAAAAACTCCTTAAACTCAGCGATGCAGAGGTTGCAACATTGCGCAATAGTCCGGAATTATTTGAAAAATACAAGACTGATCTTTTAGGAATACAGGTTAAAGTGCTCGGGCGAGTCAAGAATAATATTACTGGAAGGCTCGAATTCACTGCAGATCTGGTCTATACTGATCTCGATCCTGCGCAGGAAACTGAGATGCTTAGTCATGCAAAAGAGATCGCGCTCAAGACAAATAAGTATGATGAGAATCCTCTGCCGACCGCTACCGCTGCGCGTAATGATAAAGGCAGTGCGATAAAACCGGCAAAGCCTCCTGTTGATGAAGATGAATTTGAGATCAGTGAAGATTTCTTAGAAGAATAATAAAAACAACAAAGAGAAGAATAATAAACTAAGTCAATTCTCACCACATCTCTATGACGCGCGTGTTCTTACAGGTGTCGGTGCAGGCATGGGTTGCGGCTGTGGCGCAGGCGTTGGTGTGACAACTGGGGCTGGCTGCGGAGCGCTTGCAGGCGCGTTTGCACTCGATCCTGAAGTATCTGCAGGGATATCAGTCGAGACAGGGATGTTATCCAGACCAGAAATAGTGGTATTCGTGCTGTTCTTTTTAACCGCCGTTGCAGGTATCGCAATATCCTGGACAGTGGTTGTCTGCGTACTCGGAGTCTGGACAGTCTTTGCAGAGAGTATTCCTGCAGCAATGATGCCTGTTGCAAGGAGTACAAATAGTGCAAGTGCTATTCCTACAACTATCCGTAATTTCTTGAATCTCATCTGAAATCAAATGCCTCCTCGTGGATATCTTCATCAGAGACGCGCTGCTTTTTAAGATTTATGATAATTGCCTCCTTAAATGAGGGCGGTCCGCAGAGGAAAAACTCTTTGTAGCGGAATGGACCGGTTTCCTTACGGATAGCATCGATTGTGATATATCCCTGCTTGCGAGTATTCCAGGGGATGAATTTGAACTGTTTATATGCTGATGCGACCTGTTCCAGAAGATCATATCCTACAAAGTCAGTATCTTCACGCGCAGAATAAAACAAGTAGACCTTGCTTTTTTTCATGGTCTCATGGTCTAAATCCTGGACCATGCCAAGAAAGGGGGTTATTCCGATTCCTGCAGCGATCCAGACCTGATCATATCCATACTTCGGAGTGTAATTGAACCGCCCATAAGGCCCTTCGACAGACACCTTGTCGCCTATTGCAAGATTTTCAAGCTGCGCAGTATAGTCGCCGAGCCGTTTGACTACAATTTTGATATCAGGGCTATTGGATTTTGAGGCAATGGAAAAAGGATGCGACTCGCTGGAAAGTTTCTTGTTATAGAATCGCAGGAATATGAATTGTCCGGACTTATACGCCATAGGCTTATGTTCAGGGCTCATGGTAATTTCAAAGAAATCTCCTTTGCGCTTCAGGTTGCGTATTTTATAGACTGCATTCTTGAGTATCCGGCCTTTGATGAAAAGGCTGTAGCCGAATGCTGCAAGCCCTATGATTGAGACAATGCCTGCATACCAATAGTATCCATCAAAGATATTATCCTGCGAGATCGTGTTGCGAACCAAGATGATATGCAGTACGGCAAGAAAGAACATTAATCCAAGAAATTCGTGCGTGAATTTCCAGCGGTGATACTTCATTTTTGTGAAGAGCGTAATGATAAGTAAAAGGATCATTCCCAAAAGCGCAATGATGCCGAAATTGACAGACCAATACGAACTGGGAAGGAGGTATGTCGCTGCGCGATCAATAGCGCCAGGTATAAATTTAAGCACAAGAAATATCGGATGGAAGAGGATGAGTACGAGCGCAGTCCCTCCCAGGATGGCATGCGCAATATAGACCTTGTCAAGCCCACCAAAAATATCCTCAATAAAATCAATTCTTGTCGAGAGCACAAAGGTGAGTGCAAACATCGTCATGCCGACAAGCCCGAAGAGTTCTCCAAGACTGTGTGTGAGATGATCATACCCTTGCAGGTCAACTGTTCCTGGACCGAACGAGAGCCATAAAAATATGGGAATGATAGAAATGATGAGTAGTAGTGTCCAGCCAATGATTGTTTTGGTTTTCATGGGTTCTTTGCATTACGTGCAGTATTGTTCGTGTGTGTTGTGGCGTGTTTGCAGTGTTATGAATCGTAGTGCACCAGTGCGTTGAATCCATTATATTCCTGTGATGCAAGTGTCGTGTCAATCACGAGTGCAGCAATCTGTTCGTTTCGACTGAGCAGTTCCTTGCGCTGCGAAGCGTCAATGACAAAAAGCGCTGTTGCATATGCGTCAGCCTGCATAAGTGTTGGTGCGATAACAGTTATTGAGGCTGCATCCTGCTGGTTGAGGATATGTGAGTTATTATAAGTTTTATGAAATTGGCGATAATCCCCTGAGGTAGCAACTGCCTTGTTGACAACGCGGATAGTGCAGTATGCCTGTTCTGTAATCCGTGGGTGCTGGACTTCAATAAGATGTTCGCGACTGCCAAAAAAGATAATATCCCCACGTGCATCAATCATCCCATTCTCAATGCCATACGATTGCAGGAATTGCGCAAGGGTATCTGCAATATATCCCTTGGCAATGCTTCCCAAATCAATAAAGACATCAGGATGCTTCAGTGTCGCGATATGATTTTCAATATGGATATCGGTGTAGGAGCAGGCCAGTGGAGTTATGGGATTGCCGTATTTTCGCTGCATAAAAGATTTTCCGAGCGAGATATCATACGCGCCGCGGGTTTCTTTGCATACGAGAAGCGCAGAGGTAAGCACTTCCTCAAGTTCAGGTGAAAGTTGCGCGCTGCGCCGGGAATTCAGAATTGAGAGTTCGCTTGCAGGATCGTAGAAATTGAATATCTTTTGCAGGCGCAAAGCTTCATGATACATCTCTTCAAGAATCTCCTGCGCTACCGATTCTTCGACATCATAGAGCCTGACCCGTAGCTTTTCTCCGAAGAGATCACGCTCAAAATAGAGCTCAGCAACCATGCAATATACAAGGGTGAAATACTATAAAAAGATGATGGAAAAAGGGTTGAGGACGAAAGTTACGCAGGATAATTGAGCATCATAAGGTTCACGAATATCTATAAAAGATAAGTGTGCAAAGAAAATTCCAATATGAATTTGCATAGCGATAAAAGAAGAGAACAGAGCGAACAGATGCTAAAGTATGCATGAGCATGCCGACGATGTATAAGGAGATGGATCTCGACAGAACAGCAGTAAAAACAATATTTATAAAATCAGCAGTCACAAGGACACTAAAAGAGGTCATCATGCTTGAAAATATGTTAAAGCCGGATTGGCTTGAGAATCGGCCGCGATTCGCATTCATCATCGGACTCGTCTATGCAATCCTTGCAATTCTTGCAGCATATTGGATCTTTCCCAAAAGCCAAGGCATTGCAAGCATTGCATTCCTTTCAGTGCTTCTTGTCCCTTCGCTCAATAACATCCTCAAGATCGAAGAGATCCAGGATACCCATGAACGATTCTTTTCCATCAGGCGCGCATTCCGCGACCATAGCGACGTCCTTGAAATCTACTTTCTCCTCTTTCTCGGAATTTTTTTTGCCTACGCGCTGCTCTCTGTACGATTCCCGAGCATACTGGTCAGCGGGATCTTTGACAACCAGTTGCGCGTCATCGGAGTAACAGGCGGCGCAACCCTTACGAGCGGATTCTGGAGCATTGTCGCAAACAATCTCAAAGTCATATTCATCTTTCTCGTACTGTCCCTTGTTCTCGGCGCAGGGTCAATCATGTTTCTTGCATGGAACGCCTCAGTCTGGGGTATCGCATTCGCGTACATGGCAACACATTGGGGCAATGCATTCAATAATTTCTCGAGCATCTTTGTTCGCGTGATGCCTCACATGCTCCTTGAAGCAGGGGCGTATTTCTTTGCAATCATCGCTGGAGGAATCATGTCGCAGGCAATATTGCGCGAAAAGATCGGCTCGAAAAAATTCAATTACGTCCTCAAGGATGGGATGTTATTTCTCCTCTGCGGACTGGTGCTGCTCATCCTTGGCGCATTGGTTGAGGTCTATGTGTTCCCCGTGCTATAACGCCTCGCTGAAGAAAGAAGGGCGATGATATTTTTTCTTTAAAGAGGAGAGCAATACTGTGCTACGACTTTTCGAGGAGAGCGAGATTTATAAATGGTTTATAAATGGTTTATAAATAAGCTGATTCGTTGTCGAGTGAAAACGATAGGTTAATATATTAGTACCCTTTTACCGCACCATGATTAGTAAACAGTTTGTGGAGTCGTATACCAACAGCTGCTATCTGGTGTTCGATAAGCAGGTACCGGGCTTTCGCATCATATACAAGAAGGAAATCTCAACGCTTTTTGTCGCAACGCTTGCAGAGCGAAAGATCAAGACCAAGAATATCCAGAACCCCAAAGTGTTTGACAGTTACAACTATGCGATGTTTCGCGTCTTCTACAAACGATTGCGCGACAAGGCAAAGATTCATCTGATCATGAAATTCATCGGTAAGAAGATCTATGATGAGTTCAAGCGCAAAAATAAGGTCTCCGGCAATCTCAAAAAAGATTTGTCAACCATACAACGTTACTTCCAGAAGAGCAAATTCTTTTCCAACGCACAATTCTCCTGGACTGACAAGAAAAGTTTCAAATATATCATCAACGCACCAGTCACTTATGAAGGATCAAAAGAGATCTATAATGAGCTCGGATTTTCCATCAATGTATTCTCAAAAGTTCTTGAGGCATACTTCAATGAATTCAAGATCAAGGCATTTGAGCGTAATTTCAACCCTTACCAGCAGAATAAGAAGATCATCGAATTCTGGGAATTCAAGTAAAAAGAGCAGCTCGCCAGTGCTGGAGCGCTATGGCTTCAACTTCTTTTTCATAACATGTGTGCGATAAGTTGCGATTTCTCCGAAGCGTTCTGCAATCGGATCATACTTGAAAAGCTGATTCAATATTTCCTTATATTCGGGTAGTTCCTTTTCTTTTGCCGCATTACGTCTCCGAAAAAAGAATGATTTGTATGCGTATACTTCAGGAGCGGTGTTCATGTTTTTAAGGATATGCGTATGTATATGATCGATATATTTGAGTACACCGGTGTATTCATCGCGGCGATTCAAAGAAAGAATTGCATCTGTAGTGAATGCCTCTTCGAGAATGGTTTCAATAGTAATTTCTGACGAAGTCATTGTCAATCATAGTCGTTTTGAGCGATTGCGCGCATTCTCATAGTGTTCCTTGAGTGCAGGACCCGTTGTAATGGTTGGCGCTGTCGTAGGTTCAAGCACAATGTTATATATCTTGTTGTGCTCGCGGGGCATTTTCGCGTATAATAAAAAATCTAAGGGAACAAGATGCGCATTAGGCGGCGCTGTTTTCGTTGCGTGATCTAATGGATAATAATAAACAATGATGGAACTCGTCTGGCCATTAATATACATGCTGTTTGCCCAGTGACCAATATGCGTTATGGTGCGGCCTATCTGTTGGTATACGATCTCAGATAAACTCAGTTTAAGACCATCTATGATCTTTTTACGTAGTTTTTTGTCCTCTAAGGTCGCCATAAAACCCCCTTCAATCTCCAAATACTCACCCCTATAAAAATATTACTATTTCCGAATGGATACGCACCAAGGATATGTACGCTGCGCACTGGACACACTGCTCAAAGTCACGCAGGGTATTTAAAGAAGGAAAGTAATTACATTCTTGTCATCATATGAACATATGGTGATACCTCGTCGCCTGGACTTGCAATGCCTTGCGCATTGTCGGTCATAATCGAAGGGCGATTTGAAACAAAATGCGACAAGCAAGAGGGTAAAATGGAAAAAACAACTAAAGCAAAGGTCCCTAGCGTCAGTGACGTTATGGGAAAGAATCTGCCTGAAAAAAAGTTCAGGGCAGGCGCTGTTGCTGCAACAGTCTGGACCAATGAGACTGTCCGTGACGGAAAAAAAGTCTCGTATCAGACTGTCTCTTTCGAGCGCAGCTATAAAGACAAGGATGGCGCCTGGAAGAACACAAATTCTCTGCGGATAAGCGATCTTCCTAAGGCAGTGCTCGTTCTCGGAAAAGCATACGAGTTCCTTGCACTCAACAACGAGCAGATGGACGAAGAAGATATCTACTAAGAGAAGGAATAAAAAAACATTCCAAAAAATATTTTTTTGATTTTTTTATGGATTTCAAAAAAAAGAAATACAAGAACATAATTGAACAAAAATGAACGAAAGGTGAAATCATGGCACGAAAACAAATGGTTATTGAAAGTGAGGCAGATGAGGATGTAAATATTGACCTGAAAAATATCAAGCAGACAAAAGATATGTCGCTTTCAAGTCTTCCTGGTGTGGGTCCTGCGACTGCAGAAAAACTCTCCCAGAGCGGATTTGACAATCTTATGGCAATCGCAGTCGCAACAGTCGGAGAGATTGTTGAGGCAACAGGACTTACTGAAAATGCTGCACGCAAGGTCATCCAAGCTGCACGCGCATCAATGGATATGGGATTTTTGTCTGGCGAAGAAGTCATGCAGAAACGCGCACAAATCAAAAAGATTCCCACCTACTGCGAAACTGTAGACATGCTTCTTGAGGGAGGGTTTGAGACTCGCGCAATCACTGAATGTTTTGGACAGTATGGTAGTGGCAAGACGCAGATAGGGCATCTTCTTGCAGTGACTGTCCAAAAGGATGATCCGACTGCGGCCGTAGTCTATATTGACACTGAAAGTACATTCAGGCCTGAACGCATTGTCCAATTCGCTAAGGGACATGGACTTGACCCTGAACGGATATTGCAGAATATCAAGGTCGCACGCGCCTACAATTCCGACCATCAGATGCTTCTTGCAGAAAAGATCGAGGACCTCATCAAACAAGGTCTTAATGTCAAATTGGTTGTGGTTGATTCGCTTACTGCGCATTTCCGCGCGGAATTTGTCGGCAGGGGAACACTTGCAGACCGTCAGCAGAAATTGAACAAGCACATGCATATTCTTGCAAAGCTTGCAGACCTGTACAATCTGACTGTCTATGTGACTAACCAGGTCATGGCAAAGCCTGACACATTCTTCGGTGACCCTACTGAAGCGATCGGTGGAAACATTGTCGGACACAACTCGACATTCCGAATCTATCTGCGTAAGGGCAAGAAGGGTTCACGCGTCGCAAAACTCGTTGATGCACCGAACATCCCTGATGGCGAGGCTGCATTCTACGTCAAGGAAGAAGGGCTCGAAGCAGTGACTGTATAGACCGTCACACACGCATAAAAAATTTTATTTTTCTCCTTCTTTTTTCTTTCGCTATGTATCTTACTTCAAACCCAAGAACAGTCCGTTCACCAAAAAATTTATATTGATTTATCTATTAGTATGAAATCATGAGAGAAAATAAAGTCAATATTATCATAAACAAACCTATCGAGGATGTTTTTGAATTCACAATAAATCCCCAGAATACTCACGTATGGATCCCTTCAATTCAAAAAGAAGTTTCAGACGAATTCCCTCCAAAGATAGGGACGCGGTATAAGAATTGCGGAAAAAATGCAGATTGGAGTTTTTACAAAGTCATGGAGTATGAGTGGTGTAAGATATTTACATTATCTGACCTCAATGAAAACTATCATGTAAAATACACTTATCATAAATTAAAAAATGATCAAACTGCCATGGAGTACTTTGAATGGATGGAAAATGGTGAATTGGAAAATCCATTCACACAGGATATCTTGGATCATCTCAAATCAGTTATGGAAAAAAGATAGTTATCTTCTATGCACAAAGAATAGCGCGTATGATTTGTATAAAGAAGAATCAAAAAAATAATTAAAATTAATTATATCTTTCCGATAAGATATACACCGGGCTTTAATGTCTTTGCGCCAGGCGTCCAGTTCATAGGGCAGACCTGTCCGGAATGTGTTGCAACAAACTGTGCGGCCTGTAATTTGCGTAAGAGTTCAGTGATGCTGCGTCCGATGCTGTTGTCATGAAATTCGAATGCTTTGACATTCCCATTAGGATCGATAATGAATGTTGCGCGCAGGGACAATCCTTCGTCTGCAATGAGTGTTCCATACGCAGTGCATACACGTCGCGCAGGATCTGCAAGCATGGGGTAAGTTATCTTCTTGATGGTTTCTGAATTGTCATGCCATGCCTTGTGGACAAATGCAGTATCGGCACTGACGCTGATGATTTCTGCGCCAAGTTTCTTGAATTCAGCATAGTGGTCTGCAAGTTCGCCAAGTTCAGTCGGGCAGACGAATGTGAAGTCTGCGGGGTAAAAGAAGAGGATGACCCATTTTCCTTTGTAGCTTGACAGGCTTAATTTTTCTATCTCGCCCTTTTCTGCAAGATATGCGTCTTCAGTAAATTCAGGGGCTTTTGCATTGATTGCTATCATTATTCCACCTCACGTCAATTATTTAGTTTGATGAGTATGAGCGTTACTGTCGCACGTATTCGCATGTGTTGTTAATAGAAATTCTTGCCACTTGCAATCCTGCAAGAATTTCCCGCATATGTATTTGAAGATACGTGCACATTGACAGTAACGTAAATAACAGTGTAAGTAAAAGATTATCTATTTTTCGCAAGATAATCATATATCCCAAGGACTGCATTCGCGCCTGCGGCTGCTGCAATCACAATCTGCTTGTAAGGCGCGTTTGTCACATCGCCTGCGGCAAAGATTCCGGGAACAGAGGTCATGTTGTGTTCGTCAACAATGATGTCGCCGAATGGCGTGAGCGCAACAAGTCCGTTAAGGCATTTGGTGTTTGGCGCATAACCGATATTGATGAATACTCCATCAACAGGGACTGCGCGCAATGCCCCATCTTTTTGCTTGACAGTGATTGCAGTGACGAATCGCTCGCCATTGATTGATTGGGTACTCGCTTCGTAGAGTATCTCAAGCTTCGGACTCTGTTTTGCCTTCTCGACCATGATGGCATCTGCCTTGATGTCAGCGTACTTGCTGACAAGATAAACCTTGTCGGCGATATCAATCATCTGCAGAACTGTCGTGAGTCCGGTGTTTCCTGCGCCGATGACTGCGACATTTTTTTCTGCAAAGAGTGGTCCGTCGCATGTCGCGCACCAAGAGACCCCTTTACCTGCATATTCTTTTTCGCCGGGAATGTTAAGTTTTTTAGGATTGGCGCCGGTGGTGATGAGGACTGTCTTTGCCTCGAGCTCGCGGTCCGTGAGCGTTACTGTAAAATATTTTCCGTTCTGCACCACCGCACTGACTTCATCCTCGATGATTTCTGGCTTGAACACCTTCATATGCTCTTCAAAGATTGTGGTGAGTTCTGCGCCAGAGACATTCTTGTAGCCAGTATAATTCTCAATATAAGTTGTCTTTGCCACTTCGCCACCGATCTCTTTGTAGATGATGGCAAATTTCATCTGCTTGCGCGCAGCATAGATTGCTGCAGTGATTCCTGCGGGTCCCCCGCCTATGATAACAAGGTCATACATCATAACTCACCTTTAAGTACTGGTTTATTGAAGTCAGAATCCATTAAAAAGGTATTGCTTTGTTGCACAATTTAATGCGCGTGCAGGTTGAGCAGGTGCGCAATAGTGTGTTGATCGAACCCTACGACGATTTGTCCATTGATGTCTGCGACCGGAACGCCCATCTGTCCGGATTTCTGGACCATTTCCATTGCTGCTGCGCGATCACGGCTGACGTCGATATCCTGGAATTCCACTTTATTTTGTTTCAGGAATTCCTTGAGCTTGTGACAATAAGGACACGTGGGTGTTGAATAGACTTTGACTGTTGTTTTTTCTGCCATAGTAACCTCCAATCGCATATGCGATGATAACCCTTGTAAAGTTCCTCTCTTTTATATACCTTGTGAACTAGTGCATTTTTGGATAGGGAAAATGCACACACTACTGCACTAAATCTGCACAACCGTAATTTTTATGTACGAATGCGTGAAAACATCTACAATGCCATTGTGACGCGATATTTAATAATATTTATAAATAGAAATAGAGTTATTTCTTTTTTCAGCATTTGCTGTATTTCAGGAGGAGGATGTTTTAGTCAAGCAGCAGAAATGATTCAACCCGTACCATCATACCCTGTGCGTGCTAGATCCTATCCGAATAATTCTCAAACCAAAGAAAAGATCATCACACAATTGGAGGAATAGTTCTGAAATGGTACAATCAAAAGCCATCAAAAAACAAGCAAGCATTCTTATCGGAAACAGGGTCCCTAAAGAGTATTTTGTGACCCGAGGGTCAGGGGAGTCAGATATCCAGATCCATGCAGGATCTTATCATCTGGCGCTCAAGGATGCAGGGATTGAATGTTATAATGTCATGACTTACTCTTCAATACTCCCGGGCATTGCCCGGGAAATCAAAAAACCCGGCAGCTATGCGCATGGCGCTGTTGCAGAGACCATCACTGCAGCCGCAAGTACGACCAAGGGTAAACGCGCAACTGCTGCAATCATCTACGGCTGGCTCTATGACAGAAAAACAAAGCAGCGCTATGGCGGCCTTGTCTGCGAATACAACGGCGATCTTTCTGAAGAGGATGCAGGAAAATCACTGAGTGCAAGCCTCAACGAATTATACACCAACGGGTTTGATCATAAATATACCTTAGGAGATATCAGGCTCATGACTAAGAGCATTGTCCCAAAAAAGAAATACGGAACAGCGCTCGTTGCAATCGTATTTGTCAGTTATGAAGTGCCGATCATCGGCTAATCGCCGGAGATATAGAATTTCTTTTTCTTATAATTCCTCAGCACTTTTGCGCTCGGAAAATATATCTTTTCCGGGAGCGCGTCAAGATTGAACCAGCGCCATTCCACAATCTCATCAGGCTCCATGATTTGCGCCTTACCGGAGAAATCATCTGAAAACATGCCGATGGTCACGAAATGCGCATGTTCGTTCTTGTCATTGTTGACGCTGATAATCTGCACAGTGTGCAGCTGTATACTGGTCTCTTCTAAAACTTCTCTTCTTGCGCCATCCTCGAATGATTCGCCATAGTCCAATTTTCCACCCGGCATTGTCCATGTTCCTTCGCCATGCAGTTCTGAATCTGCCTTGGCAGGATCATCATGCCTTCGTCCCAAAAGTATGTTTCCATCATGTAAAAGCATGACTCCAAATCCGACGCCGATCTTTTTAAGAAGGGACTTATCAGGCATACACACCACCTGCAGTCTTGTAGAGTGTTCTAAATGAATGATTTTTATAATCAATCTCCTCAAGGAATAAGTGAAGAAGCTGATTATAACGCCTATCGGGCGATTCCAGGAGTTTTCGATCAGTAAATATTCTCCCGTCAGAAACAAGGATGCTCACCGGGCGTTCAAGAGGATAAGGCACAAAATCCATGTGTTGGACAACAGGGCTAGTGGTTGAAACTGTCGTCAGTTGAGCGTTGCGCAAGATATAGATCAGATCAAACGTATATGTCGAGATGATCTGCGTCGTCGTATCGCGTATAGGAAGCTTATAGGAAAGAACGTACGATCTGCCAAATGATCCTGAATCTCCACCTTCAAGAATGACCTTGCGTTGACGCAGATCATATTTCGTAAGCAGCACATTGTTCATCATTCGTGTAAAACCATCAGTTTTATATACCTAATTCACTACCTCTGGTAGTCATGGAAAAGATTCTTGATAAGATGGGCTTTAGTATGTACAAGAAAAAGGCATATCTGGCGCTACTTCATCTTGAAAAGGCAGGCGCAATCACCATTGCAAAGCACGCAAATATCCCCACCTCGAAAGTCTATGAGATATTGAATACACTGTACTGTGAGGGGTATATTTCAGTGGTGTCCCCGCATCCGCTGATCTATCGCGCAAATGATCCTCGCCCTATCATTACCAGCAAAATCAAGACGCAGATTGACGCCCTGAAAATTGTCGAGGATGAATTACGCAAGTGGAATGCGCGCACGACAATTACTGAGCAAGGCACATTCCAGATCATTTATGGACGAGATGCCTTCTACACCAAGGTCAAGGAAGCAGTTGCAGGATCACAAAAGAGTATTATCGCAATCGTCAAGAACTGGCGTCTTGACCATGAACTGGCAGAATTGACTAAGACATTTACGGCGCAGGGAGGCAAGGCAAGATTTCTTGGACCTATCATGAAAGAAACACGGCAGAAAATCCAGTATTGGCACGAGATTGGCGTCAAGACTAAACATTATGTCCCGAACGAGACACGTTTTACAGTCTGGGACGGACGGATCATCACTATAGGGTTCAAGCAGGAGAATACGCGCGAATATTTCTCATTATGGATTGAGAATGAGTACCTTGGTAAAATTCTAACGCAACATTTTGAAAGTTTATGGAAACAAGCAAAGTAACAAGGTAATGGACTTTGTAATAGAGATAACACATATATTGGCGCACTGGTCACACTTCCCGACCATACGCAGGCTATTTAAAGCGCAGCGCGCTAGATTTATATATGCAGGAATCAATGCTGGTGACTATGGCAAAGCGCGCAAGTAGTGAAGGGCAGGAAGAATCAAAGCATATGCTCAAAGATTTTACTCCCCGACTCTACCAAGAGCACATTTTCCATACCTGCACTAAACAAAATACACTCGTTGTTCTTCCGACTGGTGTCGGCAAGACCGCAATATTTCTTTTGATGGCAGCGTACCGCCTGCAGATGTACCCTAAGAGCAAAGTCATACTTCTCGGACCCACACGCCCGCTCATCGAGCAATACTCTTCTGTCTTTGAAGAGCACTTCAATATTGCAAAAGAGGAGATGGTCATATTTACCGGCTTTGTAAGCCCAGAGAAGCGTGCTGCATTGTGGAAAAATGCGCGGGTCATCTTCTCAACGCCGCAAGGGTTGGAAAACGACATCCTCTCAAGTAAGATCGATCTCTCTGAAGTATCACTCATTGGCTTTGATGAATCCCACCGCGCAACAGGAGAGTATAGCTATAATTTTATTGCAAAGCAATACATGAAAAAAGCATTGCACCCGCGCATCCTTGCGCTCACTGCAAGCCCGGGAAGCGACCAGGAAACAATTCAGGAAGTCTGCAAGAACTTATTCATTGAGTCTATCGAAATCAGAACCATAGAAGATGAGGATGTGGCGCCTTATGTACAGGAAGTGGATATCAAGAAGGTTTTTGTCGAATTGCCTGATGAATTTCTCGCAATAAAAAAGCACCTCTCTGAGTGTTATCAGTCCAAACTCCGGGAACTCAAAAATTATGGATTTCGCATCGATACCACGGCGTCCAAGAGGGAATTGCTCGGTATCCAAGCAGGGATCCATGGGCAGCTCGCGCGCGGCGAGCAGGATTTTGAGATGATGAAGGCAATAAGTCTCATTGCCGAGGCAATCAAGGTGCATCACGCAATTGAGCTCATCGAGACCCAAGGCATCCACTCACTTCAGGAATATTTCAATAAGCTCCAGCACGAGGCATCGACAGGAAAGACCAAAGCGACAAAAAACCTTGTTAATGATATTAATTTCAGAAATGCATATGCAAGAACACTGCATGCAAGTACAGTGATTCATCCTAAGCTAGCAGAATTGAAATCCATTGTCACTGCAGAACTGGATCCTGCAATCCCTGAAAATAAGAGCAAAAAAATCATTATTTTCTCACAATACCGTGATGCAGGAAAACAGATTACCGAAGAACTTGCGGCATTAGATATCAAGACTAAACTCTTTGTCGGACAGGCCAAAAAGAAAGACACAGGGCTCTCCCAGAAAAAGCAGAAGGAAATGCTTGATAATTTCAGTGCAGGCGCATTCAATATCCTTGTTTCAAGCTCTGTCGGCGAAGAGGGATTGGATATTCCGCAGGTCGATCTTGTCATATTCTATGAGCCAGTGCCGAGCGCCATCCGCAAGATCCAGCGGAGCGGCAGGACTGGAAGACTGGAAAAAGGAAGGATCATTATGCTTATCACCAAGGACACTATTGATGAGATATATTATCATGTTGCGCGCAACAAGGAGAAACGGATGTATCGCGCCATCGACACTATCAAACGGATATTTCCTAACGGACAAATGACTGCGTCGCAAAAGAATACACCGCAGGCTGCGCCAACAGTCAATACACTTCTTGAATATGAAAAACAGAGTCAGAAGTCAGAAAATCCGGATGCGAACCCTGCAATTGCAACAGCAGTCAGCATCACTGCAGACTATCGCGAGAAAGGATCCGGAGTCCTTAAAGAGATTGTTCAGCAGGATATTACATTGCATCTGGAAAAACTTGCTATCGGGGATTTTATCCTCAGCCCACGCGTCATTGTTGAGTATAAGACTGTCCCTGATTTTGTTGATTCCATCATCGATGGAAGATTATTATCACAATTAAAAGAACTCACAACCTATGCGCGCCCAATGATTATCATCGAGGGGCAAGAGGATTTATATGCTGCACGTAAGATCCATCCGAATGCCATTCGGGGAATGCTTGCAACAATTATGGTCTCCTATGGCATCCCTCTTCTCCAGACAAAAAATCCGAAAGATACCGCAGAGCTATTGATCGCGATTGCAAAGCGTGAACAGCTCGACCAGACGCGAGAGGTCGTCTATCATCATGCAAAGCCGCTCTCGCTTAAAGAACAGCAGGAGTACTTTATCTCCGCACTCCCGAATATCGGTACCGGCGGCGCGCGTCCACTACTCAAACACTTCGGCTCTGTAAAAAATATTGTGAATGCTTCTACCGAGGAATTGCAGGATGTCGCGCTCATCGGCCCGAAAAAGGCCAAGGCAATGAAGGAAGTTTTCGAGAAGGAATGGGAAGAGTAAAAAATAGGCGTTCTTCTCCAATGTTTACGCATTATCCGTATCTAATCTTTAGATATAATATCCCCGATGCAAGAATTAATCCTATGCTGTTGGTCACGGCGACAGGACCGCTCTGGATAAGAATAGCATAGATTATCCAGAGTATAAGCCCGACACTATAGATAATATACCTCCATAATGAGATATCCTTGGTGGATCTTGTTCTCCAACTCTTGATGAATTGGGGAAGTAATGACCCTACGACAAGGATTCCTGCAATATACCCTAGGATTGCAATAAAGTCCATGAATCACAAAGAGTTTTCCAAGTATATAAATTTTAGGGATTCAAAGGGCTCCTTTCAAAATCTCGTCTTCGACTCGACTTTTTTTGCCGCTCACATCGCAATAATGTATCATTGTGTGACGAGCTATTTGCAATCGCCATAGTCATTTGAGTGTTCGCAAGGCAATAAAAGAGACTTTTTGAAAGGAGCCGGATTCAAAGAAGTGAGAAGAAAATCAAAAGAAAAGAAAGAAAAATAAAAAATACGACGATTTATTCGTCGTGTGCAAGTGCCCAGATTGCCTTTAATGCAACAATGATTGTTGCGGGGATGACGAATATCATCATTGCCTGCAAGAATCCCTGCAAGTATGGGCCGATGGTTGCAACTTGACCAAGAATATTTCCGCCAGCAGCAGAAACGATGATCAATGCAACTGATGCGAGCAAGAAAGGTGTTGTTTCCTTACCAGTCACATTCAGGAATCCGACGATCAATCCTAAGATGATGAGGATTGAAGTGGTTACTGCGTTTCCAGTGCCTGTAGTGAAAATCCCTACAAGCAGTGCAATTATCACACCAATGATAAATGCCCAACTACCGACTTTTGCAAGCAAATTTGTAGATTGTTGTTTTGCCATTGTTGTACCCCCTAACGTTCAAATTAAATTAAGGAAAAAATATGCTTCCTTATTTATAAATTTTACTCCGCGGCTGTATCTATTCATCAAAAGCAACAGGAGGAGTTTAACAAAATTTATAAACATTCAGGGATTGCAACAATCGTATATATCGTGTATAAATAAAGAGGGTGGTGTCTATGGTTTGGGGAATCATTATCAGTGCAATTATTGTGCTTATTGTATTAGTGCTAGTCATTAGCTACAATCGGTTTGTGGTACTCCGCAACAGAATCGACAATGCATGGTCACAGATCGATGTCCAGTTGAAGAGGCGGTATGACCTTATCCCTAATCTTGTAGAGACAGTGAAGGGATATGCAAAACACGAAAAGAAAGTGTTTGAAGAAGTCACTAAGGCGCGCAGCGCGCTCATGAGCGCAACAACGCTGAGTGAGAAGGCAAAAGCTAATAACCAGCTCAGTGCGACACTCAAATCACTCTTTGCAGTTGCAGAGAACTATCCGAAACTTGAGGCAAGCGAGAATTTCAGGATGCTTCAGGAAGAATTATCCGGCACAGAGAGCAAGATTGCATACTCCCGACAATTCTATAACGACTCAGTTCTCAGCTACAACAACGGCATCGAGATGTTTCCTGGCAATGTTGTTGCAGGCATGTTTGGATTCAAGCAGCGCGAGTTCTTCAAGACTGAGGAAGTGGAGAAAGGACCAGTGCATGTAAAATTTGAGTGAACAAGCAGCAATAAGATTGCGGTAAACTACACTGTTGTAGCCCTTCCATAACCTATGGTACAGATCAAGAAATTCATCAAGAACAAGAATCAGGAAAAAATCTGTATACTTATCGACAAGCCGAGGCATCCGAAAGGCATTGCCATCATCATGCATGGGCTTGGAGTTACTAAAGAATGGGTTACTATCGCCAATAGTACAAAGCTATTCTTGAAAAGCGGTTTTATTGTCGTACGTTTTGATGCGCGCGATACTTTTGGTGAGAGCGAAGGCAAGTATGAAGATGCAACTGTCAGCAGTTACTTGCAGGATCTTACTGATGTTGTCCGGTGGTCGAAAGGTCAATCATGGTTCAGAAAACCAATGATCCTGGTCGGTCACAGTATTGGCGGATTATGTGTAGTCAAATATGCGACAAGACGCCCTAAAGATATCGCAAGCATTATTACCCTCTCGACCGTTATCTCTGGAAAGCTGACCATGCAAAGCCCTGAATATCGCGATTGGCGGGAATGGAAAAAGAAGGGTTGGAGAGAGCGCCGCGACGCAAATGGCGTTCTGAAGAGGCGCATCAGATGGAATCATTACGCTAATCGACTCCGATTCGATCTGCTCAAGGATGCAAAAAAGATCAAGGCGCCGATGCTGATGATTTCAGGAAGCAAGGACAAGATCACGCCTGCTGCAGACAATAAACTGCTCTACGACAGATTACAGGTCAAAAAAGAGTTCCATACCATCAAAGGCGCTGAACACGACATCAAGGAACCCGCACAGATCGTCAAAATCAATAAAATCATGAGGCATTGGACAGTGGATATATTGAGAAATTATAAGTGATACATATGGCAAATTCATTTGATGAGGCGGCAAAGAACAAGTGGAAGAGTTATTTCTTGATGTTCATCTTTTCGCTTATCATCATCGCCTTAGGATATGTTTTCGGAATGGTGTATGGAAAAGGGAATAGCGGGATCATTATTGCATTCATGGTCCTTGCATTCTGCATTGCGATCGTTATGGGCCTCATCAGTTATTATTGGGGTGACAAGGCAGCGCTGAGTATCAGCAAGGCAAGGCCTGCAACTAGAAAAGATCATGCGTATCTTATCAACACTGTCGAGGGGCTTGCGATTGCTGCAGGGATCCCCAAGCCTGCAATTTACGTGCTTCCGGACCAATCAATCAATGCGTTTGCAACAGGTAGAAATCCTGAACATGCATCTATTGCAGTGACTGAAGGCGCGCTCAAAAAACTGAATCGACAGGAGCTCGAGGGAGTCATTGCGCACGAAATGTCGCATGTCAAAAATTATGATATGCTCCTCATGACCATTACAGTCATTCTTGTCGGACTTATCGTGCTGCTCAGCGATATCTTCCTGCGCAGCCTCTTTTTTAGAGGTGACGACAGGGATAGGGATGGGGGAAATTGGATATTTCTTCTCATCGGTATTGCTCTTGCAATCCTTGCTCCCATCATTGCTGAACTTATCAAGCTTGCAATATCCCGCAAGCGGGAGTATGCTGCAGATGCGACAGGCGCAATCCTGAATAGAAACCCGCAGGGACTTGCAAACGCATTAAAAAAGATCCAGAAGGATAGCGAAGTAACTAAGGTCTCGACAAAAGCCACAGCGCATATGTATTTCTCTAATCCGCTCAGGAAGGGATTCTGGAATAATCTGTTTTCAACCCATCCGCCGATCGAGGAGCGTATCCGGCGGCTTGAAGCAATGTAATAAACAGGATTCTGGAGATTCGACACTGGTCATTCCACGACAATCTATATAAATCATAGGCATATCCGAAGAGTATGCTTGAGCTCAAAGATACTCTCTCGTATTATAAGCGTCGCGATGTGATGAAGCTTATTCTCGAACAAGCACAGCACAAAGAGATCGGAGTACGCTATGGCGATGGATTCGGCAAGCGTCCGGACATCCTCCAGTATGAAAATGACATTCTTGAATTCGCAAAAAAAGGATGCACCTCATTTCATTCATCTGAGGAATCATGGGATAACCCATTACAATTAAACGCAAACCTGCGCAAGAATGAGCTTGATGAATTGCGCAGCGGATGGGACCTTATCCTTGATATTGATTGCCCCTACTGGGAACTCTCCAAAATCATTACGTACACATTCATAAAGGCATTAAAAGATCATAATATTAGCGCCACTACTGTAAAATTTTCGGGAAGTAAGGGATTCCATATTGCGGTTCCATTCGAAGCATTTCCTATAAGTATTGCTCGCTTCGACAGTATACAAGGAAAAACACTGCAAGTTAACACAAAAGATTGGTTCCCTGATGGTCCAAGAAAAATCGCAGAATACTTATTGTATTATATTCAGCAGAATCTCATAAAAATAAACTCTAAAACAAAAACAGTACAGTTTGGTAAAGTAGTACACGTAAGCTATGAACAATTTATGAAAATAACTGAAAAAAAAGAGGAGGAGTTGTTTATCCATCAGTGCAAGAAATGTAAAAAGATTTTGAAAGAACGAGAAATAGATGAATCAGAATACATTTGTCCGAACTGCGAAACAACATTTCGAGATCATAGTCGAAATGTTATGCTCTGTCCAAAATGTAGAAAAATAATGATACAAAAAAGTATTGTAAAAACTTTATGCCCGTGCGGTTCGGATGAAGGAGAAGAAGTGTTTGATCTTCGCAAAATTGTCGACGTCGACACTGTGCTTATTAGCTCAAGACATCTCTTCCGAATAGCATATTCACTCCACGAAAAAACAGGTTTAGTATCGATGCCATTTGACATAAAGCATATCCTTAAATTTGAGAAAGAAGAAGCAAAACCTACTGCCTTTAATCCACATCCCTACTTAGATCGTCGAAATGCGAAAAGCGGGGAAGCCACAGAATTATTTCAAAAAGCATTTGAGTATAGTAGTGAAGGGTTAAAGAGAGATAGAGAAAACGTCTCAAAGAAGTTCCATGACTACAAAAAAGAGATCACTACGCAAGGAATGCCTTTTGTACAGGATGCGATCCCTGAAGAATGCTTTCCACCCTGCATTAAAAAAATCTCAGCAGGACTTGAGGACGGGAAAAAACGCGCATTGTTTGTCTTGATCAAGTTCCTCGATAACTGCAACTGGACTCCTGAAGCAATTGAAGAATATATTTTTGCATGGAATGAACGCTGCAAGCCGGATCAATTGAAAGAGACATATATTCGCGGACAATTGCGCTATCATCAATCGCAGCGCAAGAACAGCAGCGACCCCAAGGATCGTAGTCCTGCACCGAACTGTGATAACCGCGGGTATATGATTGATACGCAATTCTGCAATCCTGATACACTCTGTCGGGGGATAAAAAACCCCATCCAGTACGCACGCAAAAAGAGTTACCTGCTCAATACAGGGAAAATCACCCGTGCAAGAAAGCGTACAGGAAATGATGAGGCAAAAGACACTTCCGCTCAAAAACCTATACGGCGAAAACGCGAACTCGACGCAAAAGGTATCGCAGAGAATCTCAAGACACAAGGAACAGTCATTGATAAGGGAAAATCAAAGGATGAATTCGAGTAAGCGAAGAATGCGATATACCTATGGAACACACTCCAAGAAATACCTATGAAAAATAATAATCAAGAGGATTGCTCCTCTCGAAAAAGAATAAAAATCGAAAGAAAAGAATGATTTACTTTCTCTTCTTCTTGCCGCCACGTGCCATCTTTGCGCGTGAAACGTTTCCTTTCTTGTCAACAAAGTATAAGTATCCCTTTTCCTTTTTGACGCCAACTTTTGCAACTTTCTTTGCGCCCTTCTTGGCCTTTCCGCCACGAGCCATAGTTGCTGCGGAGATGTCTCCCTGCTTGTCTACGAAATACAACATTCCTTTCTCTTTCTTCACGCCAACTTTTGCAACTGTTTCCATAGTTTCACCCCAACTCTTTCAGAGTTATTACTCATTCTTAGAGGAGGTTGTTTATAAAGTTTATGATTTCCTGCAGGATTTGTTGACGGGAAAATGTACTACTTTAGACGAGACGACAGAAAAAAATTTACGCGTTCACGCTGCAGCAGGTGAACACGCCGCAAGATATCGTCGATCTTCCCGTACCATTCCTAATTTTGCTGTTCAATCGCGATACTATAGATGATCGCAAAGACAACGCCCAGAATGAATGCGAGGATAAATGACCAGACCTGCGCAAAAAGGATTAATATGGCGTAACAGACAATGGTCATAAAGACCAGCACATAGATCGTCCGGGAAAAGAAGAAGAGCCCAAGTCCATCAGATCCTGCATCCATACGCTTGGGGATGTCGAATTTAGGGAGCGGGAGACAAGAGAGCACGGCAAGGAAGAGATTAATAATGATGAAAAGGTACAGCGCGCCGTCGCGTGTTGCACCGGTCCACATATAGAATAGTCCTGCAATAAGGACCAGGATGATATGCGTCAATGGCCCGGCAAGTGAAACTCGCGCGATATCTTTAAGATTTGTACCATAACGGAATTTTCCGAGACGCAGTTTCGGGATATGCTCGATACTTACTGATCCGGGAAGGATAAATGGCACATAGCCGAGTGTGAAAAAGGAGAAGAAAAAGGATATCAACACTCCATTCAGCCAATACGCATATGTTGCGCTGTAGCCGAGTTTTATCGCCATGACCTTCTGGAATGCGACATGTAACCAGAGTGAAAGTGTGATAAAGATGAATGCGAGAATAAGAAACATGACGGTATCTTCAAGAACGACTGGTTTTCTGAGAAATCCCTTAAAGAATGCAGTCAGGATAAAGGAGAATGCTATCGACGTCCAAAGTACTCCTGCGATTTCCTTGCGCTCAAAGGAGAAGTACTGTTTTACTGCATAAAAAAATCCATACATAGAGCATATACTGCCGCCAGTATTATTTAAATGTTTTTAATCCAAGAATGCGTCCGGTTGCGTGCAATGATTCGGGAGGGATCATCTCCTGCGGGGACTGCGCAAAACTGTAACAATACACATCCACCTTTTGCTTGCGCGCAATTGTGGCATCCTGTTTCATGCGACCAAAAAGACGCTGCTGCTCCACACGCGATGCATAACGCAGCGCGCCAATATCCATGCATAATGCAATGCGGTGTGTACGACATAACCGTGCATGGACCTGGTTCAATGCAGTGTTGCGATAATGGAAGGAATCATGGCCCTTGCTGGATTCAAGACCGACAATGTAATCGATGTCGGATTCGAAAAATTCACGGGTCGCAGGTGCAAAAAGATAATCGAATTTTTTTCGCATGATAGGGATCTCATTAACAGTTTTCAAGAAATACGCTGTCTTGACGCGCAGTTTGGAGTGGATAGATTTGTAGACATACTGCTTGTCTGCAGAAAGGAGGATAAGCTCATTGAATCCGAGACGTATGGCAGTCTGCACAAAGAGGGATTCCTGCGTTCCTGCGGCGTTAACGACGATGACATCACGATAGTGCATGAGGTGATGATGCGAGAATAATTTAAAAAGGTTTATAAAAACCTGCGCATTTGTTCCGGCATGGAAGAGCGCGTTCAGAAGATCATTGCAAATGCAGGACATTGCAGTAGAAGGGCAGCAGAAGAGTTTATTGCCCAAGGAAAGGTCCGTGTCAATGGCAGGGTCATAAAACTGGGTGATAAGGCAGACATTGCCAAAGACGAGATACTTGTGGGCACGACACGTATTGAAGGAGCGCGACGGGTATACTTGATGCTCAATAAGCCGCGCGGGTATGAAGTGAGCATGAGCCCGCTCATCCGTAAGAGCGTCATGAATCTTGTGCCGCAGGACGAGCGCATCGTCCCAGTCGGGCGGCTCGACAAGAATACTACAGGATTATTATTTTTCACAAACGACGGTGATTTTGCGAATAGGATTACGCATCCGCGCTATGAGAAAGAGAAGACCTACGCGGTTGTCCTCGACCGCAAGATAAGCAAGGAAGACATCAAGAAGATCGAGGAGGGCGTACATCTCAAGGACGGGTTTCTCAAGGGAAAAATCAAGGTCTATTCGCCCACAAATCTCGAGATCACGATCCACGAGGGAAAGAAATGGATTGTCAAGCGCCTGTTCTTCAAGCAGGGATATTATGTCAAGGAACTCTCGCGAACAAGAATCGGTCCTGTAAAGCTTGATGTCAAGATCGGCAAATGGAGATACCTGCATCAACGCGAGATCGACCAGTTGATGCGATAAAAAATAAAGTAAAGGTATCTTATAACCCTTCTGCTTCTTTAATATGCCCAAGAGCTTCGCTGAGCGCGATCTTCTCAGGATCCCAAGTCAATTTGCTCTTGACACTCTCCAGCATTGCCCAAAGATAATTATCGTGCTTTTTGTCTGCATTATAATTCTTTACTGGAATATTCATGCTGGCATTAATCAGGAAGAATTGGAATACATGGGTATCCTGTCCATCCTGGAATGCCTGCGTCGAATTCATGGATTTTACGATGCGGTGTTTGGAGATACCGACTTGGTCTTTCACCAATCGATTGACTGCATCTTCCTCTTTTTCGCCTTCGCGGATAAGCGTCTTAGGAAATTCCCATCCCTTCCATCCTTCGACCCGTCGGAGGATTAAGAAGAATAATTCCCCGTTATTATCGTAAGTTATGATCTGTACACCTTTCTTTTCAACCATAGACAATCACCTTTCTTGTTATATCTATACACGTGAAGAAGTCTTTTAAATAGTTTATGATTATGTCCAATCATAATCTCACATCGTTCGGAATTTTTTGAGAATTATCCGAAACAGATATCGCAATTGCTCTTGCGGATGTCACAGTTGCTGCAAAGGATCCGCTGCCTGCGGCAGAATTCAGTGACGCGTGAGAGTTCCTGCAGCGCGATTTTAGGATCTTCAGTTGCGGCGATATGCTCGATTGCACGCGCAATCTCCTGGCGGGATTTTTCATTAAAGATGATGTTGGTCTGCGCGCGTTTCTTATTTACATATTGTGAGACTGCTGCAGGAGTAATATTCATGTATGTAGCGATCTTTTTTTGTGACAACCCTTTTTGTTTTAACCCAAAAACAAATTCCTTACGGATGGCAGGGATGATGCGCCAGACTACGATTTCCTGCGGAAGATCCATCTCATGCATAAAAGGATATACGCGGTATGGTTTAAATAGTTAACGATGGTTAAGAAAACGCATAACATTTTTGAACTACAACCGCCTAGGACCTATTATGACAAGAAAGATGCTGATTATCGACCTTGATGGCGCGCTTATCAAATCACGACCGTTTGATATTGCGCATAAGGAGTGGTTTCGGATCATGGCAGAGCTCCTGCGTGACCAGTCAGTGCACGCATTTGCATTCCAGGAGGATTACATGCCGCATGTCCATGAGATCATGAAACGGTATCTGGGGGATATTGATGCCGCCTCGCGAAACATGTTTGCGCGAAACATCTATGCGATGAGCATTATCGAAGCAATAAAGAAGTGGGATCTTGTCGAGGAATTTGCAGAATATCTGCGCAGCATCAAGAAAAAATACGTGTTGGTTCTCGTCACCACTGCTCCTGCAATCGCAGTTGACGCGCTCCTTGAGAAAGTGCATTGCAAGGATTTATTTGATATCATTGTCAAATCGTCCCTTGATAAGGAGCCGCATAAAAAAGAGTTGCTTGAGGAATTCATCAAAAAGCACGGAAAACCGGAATTCTACATCGGCAAGGGCGACAAGAGCATTGGGATATGCAAGGACTTAGGCATCAGGACCATTGCCGTGCATTGGGTTGCAACAGGCGATCACAAGGGAAATTTCGAAGCAAATTCCACTGCAGAACTCGATAAGATTCTTGAACGGTACAGACTCGAGTGATAGATTTACTCATTCACACATAGAGTCATTTTCCACCAAAATAGAGTAATGTATAGTGTCACCCTGCAATAGTTTCCACATGTCATTAAGGGGTTATTTCTAGCACACCAGTATACAAATTTGTGATTTTTAGGGGTTAAAACGTACAATTATATCGCTCCATAAGAAATAAAGGTTCGTCACCTCGATATCACAACATACCTTTATTTCCGATGGAACTTGAGCACAAACAACATCATTTATAAATAACCTCCTCTTTCCATTTATAAATCACTCTTTTAAATAACGGGGGTTATACCATGGCAAAAAAACCAACCAAGAAGGCAAAAAAAGCTTCAAAAGAGCAAGAGGTCAAGAGCGGAGAGACTGATTTACAGATTGTAAATATTGTCGTCAGCTCATCACTTGAACACAGCATCCCGCTTGAAAAGATGGCAGCAACACTCAGCAATACTGAGTATAATCCTGAACAATTCCCAGGACTGGTTATTCGCATCCGCGATCCAAAGACCAGCGCACTGATTTTCAGTTCAGGAAAGATTGTCTGTACTGGCGCGCGTTCAATACAGAAGGTTGAAGAGTCAATCCAGAAAATCATTGAGAGCCTGCAAAAAATCGGCATCAAGATCACTATCAAGCCAAAGATCACCATCCAGAACATGGTTGGCGCAGGATCCATCGGATTCCCATTGAACCTGAACATGCTTGCAATGAAGCTGCCCAACACTGAATACGAGCCAGAACAGTTCCCCGGACTTGTCTATAAACTCATTGAGGCAAAGGCAACATTCCTCTTATTCAGCAATGGAAAAGTGGTATGTACCGGTACAAAGTCTGAAGAGGATGCACGCGCAGCACTTTCAAAGCTTGTGGTAATCCTTAAGAAACTGCAATAAATTATTTTTTATATTTATTTTCATATATGTTGGGTGCGGGGGTTGTGATGGAGATTACTGAACAGATCGAGAAATTTTACGAATTCTTCGAATTGAGTTACAAGAATCCGCTCCATGAGGCAATCGCCAAAGGAGAAAAACACCTTACTGTTAACTTTAGCGATCTTGGAAAGTTCAATCTGGAACTTGCGCAGGAACTCATTGAAAATCCTGAGGATACTATAAAGGCTGGAGAGATTGCAATAGAGCGATTTGATTTTCAGAACGCCAAGGAGTTTAGGCTTCGGTTCCGTAATCTTCCGAAGACTCAGCAGTATGCGGTCCGCAATATCCGCAGCAATCATCTCAATAAATTCGTGCAGATTATGGGCATTATCAGACAAAAGTCCGATGTAAGGCCGCAGGTCACGAGTGCAAAATTTGAATGCCCGAGTTGCGGGGCAACTATGAATGTACTGCAGCTTGATACAAAATTTCGCGAGCCGACAAAATGCGGGTGCGGTCGGAAGGGAAAATTCCGATTACTCAGCAAAGAGATGATTGATGCGCAAAAGATCGTCCTTGAAGAGGCGCCTGAGGACCTTGATGGGGGAGAGCAGCCCAAACGTATTGATGTATTTCTCAAAGGGGATCTTGTAAGTCCCATGTCTGAAAAACGCACTAATCCTGGGAGCAAGAATATCATTACTGGAGTGTTAAAGGAAGTCCCAATCATTGCGCGTGACGGCGGAAAGCTTACCCGTTTTGATCTGATGATCGAAGCCAATTATATTGAACCGCTCGCTGAAGACTTCACTGAACTTAATATCACGCCTGAAGAAATCAAGGATATCCAGGAACTCAGCGAGGATCCTAAACTGTTTAGAAAACTTATCAACTCCATTGCGCCTTCCATTTACGGTCACGAAAAAGTCAAGGAAGCACTCATCCTCCAATTATTCGGCGGTGTACGCAAGGTTAAGGATGATGGTTCAATCAATAGGGGAGATATTCATGTCCTGCTTATCGGAGATCCTGGATCTGGAAAATCGCAAATGCTTAAGCGCATCTCTGTTGTTGCGCCAAAGAGCAGGTTTGTTTCAGGAAAAGGCGCAAGCGCTGCAGGTCTTACCGCAACAGTTGTCAAAGACGAATTCCTGAGAGGTTATGCCTTAGAAGCAGGAGCACTGGTCTTGACGAATCGCGGCATTTGCTGCATTGATGAGCTTGACAAGATGACTAAAGAAGATACGAGCGCAATGCACGAGGCGCTTGAACAGCAGACTATCTCTATCAATAAAGCAAATATTTCTGCAACACTGCGTGCAGAGACCACAGTTCTTGCTGCGGCAAACCCGAAATTCGGGCGGTTCGACCCCTATGAAATGATTCCCAAGCAGATTGAATTGCCGTCAACACTCATCAATCGTTTTGACCTCATCTTCCCGATAAGGGATATCCCTGACAAGGGCAAGGATGCAAAGACTGCTGAATTCATATTGCAACTGCACCAGAAGGCATCAGGCGGATCTGCAGAGATTGATACTTCGATGCTCAAAAAATATATTGCATATGCAAAGCAGCATATCAATCCGCAACTCACGGATGCAGCGCTCGAAGAAATCAAAGAATACTATGTCAAGATGCGCGCCACCGGTGAAGAGGAAGGAACATTCAAGGCAGTGCCTATCTCTGCACGCCAGCTTGAAGCGCTCATCCGATTGAGCGAAGCATCTGCGCGCATGCGACTCAGCTTAAAGGTGACTAAACCTGATGCCAAACGTGCAATTGAACTCGTCCACTTCTGTCTGACACAGATCGGTGTTGATCCCGAGACTGGAAAAATTGATATTGACAGAATTGCAACAGGTATCAGCGCGTCACAACGCAGCACGATCTCGCTCATCAAGGAGATTATCCACGAACTCGAAACGCAGATCGGAAAACAAATCCCTGTCGACGACATAGTGATGAAGGCCAAGGATAAGGGACTGGATGAAGAAAAGACTGAAGAAATCCTTGATCGGTTGCGAAAAGCAGGCGACATCTTCAGCCCTAAAAGTGGGTTCATCAGCAGGTTATAGTGCTACGCACAACAGGCGTATCTCAAGATAAGAAGTAGTGAGTGGAGAAATCATGGTTGAAACAAAGACCACGGACATTCGAAGACAAACCGCATATAAATGCAGTATTCGCGATCTGACTAATGGAGTATTTGTCAAGAAGGAAGGGTGGGAGTCTAATTATGTTATGACGGATTATGGCGATTTCTCCCGTGTTAATGTCATCGGGGTCATTGTCTCAAAGGAAAATTCCAACTTTATCCTTGACGATGGTACCGGCACCATGAGTTGCCGGATGTTTGAACAGAATGTAGCGCTTGAGGGATTGGCTGTCGGCGATGTGGTACTTACGATTGCGCGACCGCGCGAGTATAATGGCCAATTGTATCTTGCAAGCGAGATCGTAAGAAAGATTGATAATCCTGCATGGATCGCGTATCGCAAGAAGGAATTGTTACTGCTCAAAAAAGTTCGTAATGTACAGGAACTGCGTGGTCCTGCGGCAAAAGAGCCAGTACTGGTCGAAAGTTCAAGCACGACAAGTTCTAAGGAACGTATTCTAAAACTTATCAGCGAGATTGATGATGGAAGTGGCGCGAGTATTGATGATGTGGTGCGGCTTTCCAAGATCCGGAATGCTGAAGAGATCATCACTGATCTGCTTTTGAAAGGGGAGATTTTTGAGATCAAGGCGGGCCGGGTCAAGATGATGAATTAAATTTATAAATACCTGTTTCTCAGAGGCAGTAAAGTAATGTTAAGTAAGAAAAATAAGAGAGGTGTTTATGATGTGCAATTGCGAAGAACAATGCTGCGGTGGACATCATCGTGGTGCAGGGATATTGATTGTGGTTTTGGGCCTTCTCATGTTGATTAATCTCAACCTCTGGCCTAAGTGGACTGGCGTTGACGGATGGATGAGCTTTGTTGCAGTCATCTTGCTCGTATATGGTGTCGCAAAGATCATTGATCCTGTAAAGCACGAAAAAAAGGAAGCGTCAAAAGCAGAGACGCCTGTTGTGGCCGCTCCTCCGGTTGAAGCGCCTACAGTCACTGCAACAGTTCCTCTCAAGAAGGCTTCTGCAAAAAAGAAGCGATAAAAAGCATTTCTTTTATTATTTTTTTATTCTCTTTTATATTCTTTTTCGATTCCTGCGATAACGCATTCACCTGCAAATAACTTTCTGAGAAATAGTAGCGCATCAGGATAATATTATCCGCAGTCTATCTATCCGAAGACTGCAGGCGTGACATAGACTTCAAGTATGGCAGCAATAAAGAGGATGACCATGCTGAGCATGAGCAGATCTGCACTGTCCAGGATGATATGCTCGAATTTCTGGGTATTGAATTCGTGTTTGATGATTGCAATAGAGATGATTCCGCCTGCGAGTGCTGCAACAAAATATGCAAGTATTTCAGGGACGCCGTGGATAACATATTTGAGCAGTCCTATGGAAACCACAGAGAGATATCCTCCGATTGTTGCGCCACCAAGCTGCAGCGCCAGTGTTGCGATCTGTGTCCGGATGAAATTGCCGATTGCAGTCCCTATGACTGAAGCATTCCAGAGGAGGATAAATATGGCTCCTGCGCCGTAAAGGAATGAAAAGAGTATGCAGAAGATAAGCACTTTGACATTATTGAAAAATATCCGTTTCAGCGCCTCAAACGGGGTTATCACATCTCCGGTGACTCCAGTTACTTGCGTAGATACCGCAAGGGCATTGCCTGTGACTGCGGTTCCTGAAGTCTGCAGGTTTCCTGGATCACCAAGAAACGTTGTGCGTCCATTGATGGTTGAAATCGTTGATGATTGCGCTTCAAAGAGTACTGCAACTGTTCCTGACGGAAGCACCGTGTACCAGAGCACAAATGCAAGGACTGCGCCATAAAAGAGATACATGAATGAGGAAAGCGCGCGGTAATGCTCTTTCAACAATACTTTCTCGCTCATATCGGTCAAATCTTTTTGCTCTTCCATCTTAATAAGTTTAAAGATGATGGGCACTGCGGCAATGGTCGCAAGAAAGACGGTGAATAGGCTGCTGTATTCCCGGAATATCCAGAGCGAGAGCAGCATTGCAATGGATGTGTAGAGGAATCCGAAGAGTACCATGATGCCGGGGCGCGACTCTGCTTTTTCCGGAGATAAGAGGTCCTCTAAAACCATGCTCTTATTCAAGGAGGGATATTTATAAAGTTATTGCTCGAGGATATATCCGCTCAAGTCGCGCGCAATTTCTCTTCATGAAAAACTTTATAAGGACTGGGACAATCCGAAGCATATGGATTATGAATCAATACTTGACCGCGGAAAATCAAAACTTCCTGAGATTGCAGTAAATACTGAACGATTCAGTGTCCCAAAAATTACCGGGCACCTTGAAGGAAATAAGACTGTGGTGAGTAATTTTTTTCAGATCACAAACGTTATCCGCAGAAGCCCTGAGCACTTACTCAAATATATTTCTCGCGAGCTTGCTGCAAAAGGCGAGCTGCGCAAGCAATTACTCATCTTCAATACTAAGTTATCATCTGCAAAAATCAATGAGAAGATCGAGCAATATGTTGAGAGTTATGTTATCTGCAAAGAGTGTGGCAAGCCTGATACCAAGTTAAGTAAAGAAGGCATGATCACATTCATGCGTTGCCAGGCGTGCGGTGCAAAACAGGCCATCACCGGAAAGATATAGAGGATCTGATGAGTCTTCTTTCAATACTTGCAACTGCTTTTGGCATTATCATGGGCGCGGCAAATCTCCCGCAAGCGATAAGGATATTCCGTCGAAAAAAAGCAAAAGATGTTTCTATAATCACGTTCGGTATTGTTGCTGTAGGTGGAATTGTCTGGCTGCTGTATGGTATTGAGATTCAGAATACTGCAATCATTCTTGGAAATGCAGTAGGTGTTCTTTCCTGCAGTGCAGTGGTAGTTGGCTGGATAAAATATCACTAGACGATTTGCTGACGAGTTATCCGAACCACGCGCCAAGTCCTGTCTGCGTTTCCTGTTCTTTACCAAAATAGCTTTCAATGCGCTGTTTGGTAAGATCAATGGTTTGTTTAAGATATGCTGGAATGTTAAACTTGTTTCCAAGACTTATGGTCGGCTCAAGATATTTGATGATGCTTCCTTCAGAGATAGTGAAGATGAGTTTGCTGCCGCATTTTGCGCATTTACCCTGCAACGGCGGTCTGCGATATTTCTCGTTGCAATTTGCGCAGCGGAATTGTTGCGTACTAAACTTTCTCAGATTACCTTTGATATCACGAATAAAATGTTTCTCAATGACAAGACGCGCGACATCACCACTATCCACTGCGCGGATGCGCATGGCAAGATCCATCTGCCCCATCAGCTTTTCCTCCATTGAGGGAAGCAGCTTGTATTCTGAGCAGAGTACTCCGGCGTTGAAATCATCAGTGTCGTGCGTAAAGCCCATGCCTTCGTATTGCAGCGGCGTTCCGATGTGCCGTCCCATCCGATTAATCTTTACTGTTGATGGCGAGGTATACTCACTTGCGGCCTTATAGAATTCGAGTGGATAACGCCATCCGATATCGATGTCAAAGACCATATCATCAACTTCTGCAGGGTTAAGGATATAAGTGAGTACGAGCGGCGCGTCCATGGTGGCTCCGCGTTTGTCTGAAAGGTATTGTGTGGAAAAATTAAGTAACCCATCAAGCAGAAGGAAGATGCAGGATTCATCCCCATCAGCGTCACGACGCATTGCGGCATGAAACATTGGATGCGCGAGGAATCCTTGTGTTTTGGAAAATCCTACAATACGTCCCAGTATTCCGGCCGAGGTGTGCGGCGCAAGTCCGATGACAAATTGTCCAACAAGATCATCCTTTGATTGGAGCCGATAATACGGCTTGAGACCATATACTTGTTCCAGAAGTTCATCGATAAATTTTGTAATGCGAAACAGTACTTCGTCGGCCGGCTCTTCCGGAGAGTCAGGACAGCAAGGCAGAAGGATATCCTGCGGCTTTATTTCAAGTATCTGCTCCTCACTCTCAAGAGGCCTGCCTTTGGTGTCTTTAGTATAGCCGAGTTTGCGCAATCGCTCGACGCTGACGCGCACTTCTTTGGGCTTGAAATGAGTGATAGGTATTTCTGAGATATCATAGCGGGTTGTTCCGTCTTTGTTGACTGCAATATTATATTTTGCACGCAGTATTCCTTTAATGAGATGCTCGGGGATATGCGCCTTGTTTGCCGTACCACGGATCCCTTTGATGAGATCTGGATAGATTTTAGTGTCTAATTTCTTGAGTAACGCAGTAAAGATTGCATTGATATCAATCGCGCTCTCCCGCGAGGGGAGTTTGGGATGACCGGGATGAGTACAGCTTGTCGATTGGCATTCTTTGCAATACTGGAGCTGTTTTGTTTTCCTGTCGCATGATTCACAGACTGCAAAGACAGTCTCCTTCTTGCAGCGCTCGCAGTAATAGATAGGGAATTGTGAAGTGACTTTTCCTGCCTGCATTGCAGTCTGGAATGAACGGAGTTTTCCACCCTCATCACCCACAGGAAAGAGCGTATGCGGCTGCCCCGCCAGTTTGCGCATCTTTGCTTTTTCCGGCCTGCCCATGCGCGCTCCAATAAAGACTCCTGCTTTGTCCCGAATAGGGAATGGCGCAATCTTATTGATGATTTGAAGGATGTGCTCAGATTCCTTCCCTTCCTCAGGCGCAGTATCTGCGATGATTTTGCGGATTGCGGCAATATCCTCTTCGAGAATAATCTCGTGGATGTTGAGTGTTGCGATAAGCGCTTCAGCATGGTCGGTCTCTATGACCACAAATTCGTTGTTTACAAAAAGATGCGGGACACCAAGAAGCTCTAATGCGCGCTTTGCATCATTTTTTGGAAGGATGATCTTTTCAATGCGATTGTCGGGTTTATTGTCATAGCGAAGAATTTTTGCAGTCGCAAACCAATCAATAAAATCCCTCAGGTCATGCACATTAATTGAACGCCAAAAGAATGTGTACGCAGGATGAAGGGGTATGGTAAGTTTTTTGCTGATCTCGACTGCTGCCTCGCCTGAGATTTTTGTCTTTAATGGCCTGCGGAAGAGTATCTCGAGTTTTTCTTTCGGGATTTTTAAGTATTCTGCTAGTTTTTCGAGATCAATCCGGCGATAGGGTTGCACTGTTTGTCCTTGCGCTTCGATAGCATTTATCTCGTCGAGAACTTGCGGCGACGCCGGGAATTGTGTTATTGCTGCGGCCTCCAATTCCTGGATCCAGTACTCTTGGCAATAACCCGGTGGCGCTAAAAGATGGTTTCTGTTGTAGAAGTCGCCGAATGATACGAGAATATCGCCGAGGTAAAGTATTTCCTTGACTTCTTTTTTATATTGCTTTGCCAGCGCCTCTGTTTCCAGAAAGACTACGCTTCCATTATATAATTTTGCAATAGGACCATCGATACTGTCGCAGGAGGTTATCGCTGTCGCCTTACCGGGACGTTCGACCTTGAGTTGTGTTGCGATTGCAATATAATTATTGAGCAGGTGCATTGTCGCCGGATGTAATGATTGCGCAGAATATCCCGAAACCCTGCCGCGTCCATAGCGGAGTCGGAATGCGCCATTGCGCAACGGATAGCCTAAAACCGGTCGTCCAGCGACAAGATCCTTGATATAAGTATAGTCCGGAGTGATCTTTGCATGGACATCGGATGTTTTTTTCTTATGCGCCTTTGCTGCTTTCTGAATATGCAGGTATTCCTCAAGGAACATCCAATCATCCATATCAAAATCCTTACCCCACTTCCCTATCTGTTTCCATAACTTTGCTGCCTTGAGCGGAATACAATCAGTGTAGAGCAAGCAGAATCCGCTCCGGATAAGATTTGTCGGAACACGAGGGAGGTCTTTATAGTTTGCAACTTCAATACGCTCGCTCTCTTCGGCGCCAATCTGCACAGGGACATGTTGCATGAGAAAATCAATCTCTTCCCTGCTGGGGAAATATTGTCGCGGGCTGATGCGGGTGTGATAATCCTCTATTTCTGCATACGTGCGCTTTGTTTCCAGTTCTGTGGCGTCATATTTTGCGTAGCCAAACTTTTTTCGGACATAATCTGCAATAAGTACGCATACTGCTGCGGCTGTTCCTCCGGCATTACGGATTGGTCCTGAGAAATTGATACAAAAATATTGTCCCTGTTTATCCATGCGATCAACAATATCGATATGAGTAAATCCTTCAATAGGGCTTGAAACTACACCGACAGTAACATATGCAAAACCCGTACGGATCCCGACTTCCATCGCCTCTTTGTTATCTTTGAATGTACAGAATTTTTCCTGCGCGATCTCTTCGGCAATCTTGAAAGCGACACGCCAATCCAGCGTCCCATATTCTTTTTCGAGTTCAGTGATACGCTTGACTGCGCCAGAATTCTGGAGTTGCGGCGCAACTACTGCGATAAGACCGATGACGCGCTCGGCCATATTCTTTGCAAGGATAATGTCGGGCTTTTCTGAATAATCATACCCTTTTTTTCTTGCTTCTGATGCAATCTTAAACTCTCTAAAACAGCCATCTTCCAATTCGTCAAAATATTTTTGCATCTCCTTGCTGCATTCAACCATGTGCGCCCTCCGCAAGATCCTCTGCTGGTGGCGTGAGTGTGCCGGATTCTTTTTCCTGGTCTTCGCGTGAAAGGAAATTCATGACCTTTACTTCACGTGTCTGCATATTGATGATGAATGCGCGCGCAGGCTGCGCTTCAAGCCCTCGCCTTTCCTGTTCTTCAGATTGGGAGACCCAACAGCTTGCGTTGATGCAGGTCACGTTGCGATAATTGCTGACTGATGCGCGGTGGATGTGTCCTGAAAAAAAGAAGTCTGGGACTTTTTCCAGCGCAAGATAATCTTTTTTAGGGTCAGGAATAAACAATGACGATGCGTGGGTTGGTGCAAGATGTCTGCGTTGCAATAGATAGCGCATGATAAGATCAGGTCTTTTTTGCGCTCCTTTCTGACGTATGGCGGGCACTTGTTCAGAATAATAAGGGAATGAATACCCGTGGTAGAGTAGTACGTTAAACCCGTCGAATCCCTGTTCTGGCTTCGCGTAAATATTGATGATTGCAGGATTTCCCACTGGGATAACATTAGGAATTACAGTAAGCGAGCGCGTATACTCATCGTCGAATGCGGGTTGCGGTTCACTGATGCGGCCCACGTCGTGGTTTCCGGGTGAGATAATGATTGGGATATGTGTTGGGATTTTTTTGATAAGTTCAGCAAACCCTTTATACTGGTCATAGATATCAATCACACTCAAATCATATTCTTGATTGGGGTAGATTCCGACACCGTCGACAAGATCTCCGGGAATAAAAATATACTTGACGTTCGCAGCGATCTCGCGTTGCGCCTCATTTCCACTCTCTCCACGAATCCATGAGATAAATTTCTTGAATTCCTTCTCAAGAAAGAGTTTACTGCCATATTGCGTGTCTGCAATCACGACAAAATATCCTTCCTCAGGACTTTTTTTTAGCTCTTTGGTGAGGGGGATATCAGGGTAAAGGATTGTATTTGCAAATATAATATTATCATACATCCCGACCACGCCGATGACTTCATCTAACTGTACTTCCTCTGCAAGTTTATAGAGTTCCTCTTTACTCTGACTGACCACTACCCGTACACTTCCTGTAGGATCCTCAATAGTGAGCATGATATTTTTATTTTTTGTCAGTGATTTCTCATAGACTGCTCCGATGATTGCAATATTCTCGCGATCTTTTTTTCCTACCAGGCGTCCGATTGACGTAAGATTTTGCAGTTCCTGACGTCCACGCAAGATACGTTCCAGATCGCGGAATCGTACGGTATAGTAGTTGACAAAATCCTGGACCGTACGCTTTCTGCTCTTCTCATCATAGGACATCACAATCTTAAGTTGGTTTTTTTTCATAAACTCTTCGCGGTAGGTTTTTAATTCCGTAGAATTCATCATCACCGCATCTGATTGCGGTATTGTTTCATGTTCAACTATAGTATGTGCAAGCGGTGCTATTGAAGAATTTGCAATTGTTGCCGTTGTTTGTGGTGCGGCAGGTTCGATAGGTAATTTTAATGGAATATCTTGTCGTTTAGATTGCACGGTTTTTTGCGCCTGAATATATTCCACAAATCGATCATATAGTTTTGTATTGAGATATTTTTCTTTTAGGACAATGGATTGTTCAAAATCATCCTGCGTAATAGGGATCTTATTGTTGATAATATCGAGCACCTCGGCCGTAATGACTGTAAATGTTGTTTTGAAAGGTATGGTTAGGGATTCGAGCTGTTCTACTAGTGTTGGACTAATAAGTACCCCCTGTTCAAGGTAGAATTGCATTATTTCGCGGGTTGTGGCGCTCATAGTATGATCCAAAATGATGGTTTGTCTGTCAAGACTAACGATACGGTAAATGTTGTTATAATAAATTGAACGAGTTCTCAAGGAGTGTTTTTATTTTGCTGGTTACAACGTCGCTTGTAACCAGCTTTATCTCCCTTGTTCGTCCATAGCGTCCTTTAGAGATGACGCGCGCATTGATAATTCCTGAGATATCAAATTCTCCTATGACATCACTCACCCTGCGCTGTGTAAGCGGTCGCAGATTAGTCTTGGCACAAAGTGTTTTGTAGAGATCATAGATATCTCCGGTGAATATAATATCTTGTTTATGTTGCTCAGACACAAGAAGTATCGCATAAAGTACGAGTTGAAATTGTTTTGGCTGGGCGACAACCATATCCAGGACGCGGTCCTTTTCTATCTTCTCCTCTGCTTCGTCCAATTCTCTGAGTGTTACTGCAATAAGATTTTTACGTTCCGCAAGCTCTACTGCAACACGTAAGAGCTCCAGCGCCCTGCGCGCATCACCGTGCTCTCGCGCTGCATATGCGGCGCATTTGGCAATAACGCCGTCTTCCATGACATTGTCTTTAATCGCCTCCATAGAGCGCTTCTTGAGAATATCCTGGATCTGCATTGCATTATATGAGGGAAATACTAATTCTTCCTCGCTTAAAGAAGATTTTACCCGTGGGTCAAGATTATCTGCGAACATGACATCGTTACTTATCCCAATGATTGAGAGTTGACTATTTTTGAGTTCTGTATTGATTCTTGTAAGGTTATAGATAATTTCATCGCCAATCTTTTTTACTAATTGGTCTATTTCATCAAGAACTAAAACAATGACACGTCGTTCTTTTTCGATGGTGCGATAGAATATTTTGTATACTTCATCGGTCGGCAGACCTGTTGGCGGTATCTCTTTACCGAAGAATCGTGTGATCTCTGCAATGAGCCGATACTCTGTATCTGCTACTTTTTTGAGTTTACAATTGATATAAACAAATTTTACTGGTATCTGTTCGCGGTTTGCAATAACTTCAATATGTTTGATGGTGTTTTGTACAGAAAGGGTTTTTCCTGAGCCTGTTTTTCCATAGATAAAAAGATTTGATGGCCTCTCCAGTCTCAATGAGGGAGCAAGGATCTTTGCAATAAGTGCAGTCTGTTCATCCCTGTGTAGGATTTCTTCTGGAATATATGAGCTTTGCAGTGCTGCTTTATTCTTGAATAAAGACTCTTTTTTGATGAATGTTTCCAAAAAATTACTGATGCTCATATAAACCCCGACGAATAGTTTCCAGAAGAAATAAGGGTTATATAAATATTTCTAGATTTTAATAGTCGTGTTCGAGTATAGATGCCACCCCCTCATTTCTTGTGGAACTTTTTTTATTCAGACAGGTTTTTTTGTTCAAAATCTCATTATGCACATTAAAATTCATTTGTAAAATAAGTCAAAAATAGCCTTTAAATACAGAAATAGTCTTAAAAAGAGATTTGTTTATTTACTACAAAATATATTTTGTATTATATATTCTTTAATTTATTTTATTTATTATATATTATATATATTTATTTTCTATATAGTAAATAATGATATAATAATAATCAAAAAAAAGAAGTAGAAAAAGAAAAAAAAGAAAAAATAGTGATTGAAAAAAAATAATAGTGAATAAAAGAACAGAAGTAAAAAGATAAGAAGAAAAGAAAAGATCGACGGAAAATAGGGAAAATTCTAAGAAAATTTTGGATAGACTGATATGATACTACTCTAAAAAATTGTAGTTCAAAAGCAGATATTGAAATACTCATTAATCTCATCAACATGATTCCATGAGAAATAGTGGTGTCTCCTTATTTGATAATGCTTTTCTGTGCAATAATCATATTATTTAGTTTTCACTCAATAATAGCAACAAAAACAGAACATTTATAAATTAATCTCACTTCCCCATGGTAACATAATTCATTCGACGGTTCATATTATAATAAATCGTTGGGGGTTGCAAAAATGATCGTACAGCAAGAATTGATAAAAAAAATCAAGGATTTTGGCCTAAACAGCTATGAAGCAAAAATTTGGACTGCACTGCTTTCACGCGGAGTATCAAGCGCCGGAGAGCTTTCAGAAATCTCCAATGTGCCGCGTTCACGAACTTACGATGTTCTCGAATCCCTTGAAAAGAAAGGATTTATTATCATGAAACTGGGAAAGCCTATAAAATATATGGCAATCCCGCCTAGCGAAGTTATTGAACGCGTAAAAAAGAAGATCAAGGATGATTCGTTAAAACAGGAAAAACAGATTGATGAACTAAAAGGATCAGATGTTCTTGCTGAATTGACTTCACTGCACACCACAGGTATTGACACTGTCGAGCCAAGCGAACTTGCAGGAGTCATCAAGAACCGAGAAAATATCTATAATCACATGGACCTTATGATCAAAGGCGCAGAAAAATATGTTTATATCATGACTTCTGAGAAAGGATTCTTGCGCAAGATTGAGCGTCATAAGAAGCTGTTCAAAAAGATGGCTGATACTGGCGTCAAGATCAGAATTGCAGCACCATTGAGTAAGGATATGGAAAAGGCAAATCCAGAACTCAAAGGGATTGTTGATTATAAGAATGTTTCAGGAATCAACGCGCGATTCATCATAGTCGACGGTAAGGAGATGCTCTTTATGGTCACTGACGATGTTGATGTGCATCCATCCTATGACTCTGCAATGTGGATTAATAGTCCGTTCTTTACTGGCGCAATGAAAGAGCTCTTCGAGCTTGCCTGGAAGAAGAATTAAGTTTTTGTTTTTTAACTTTTGTTTTATCATGCGTTTGAGGTATAAAAATGAAACTTTTTCAAACAAAACTTTCAGATGTTGATAATAAAAAAGAGTATCTTGTTAATCTGGCGCTGCCTGTGACCGGCCCCTTATTCTTTAATGATCTTGTTATGCGTTTACATGAGGATAACCTTCATAATCCGATGATAAAAAATAATTTTTTTGATAGGCACCCTAAATTACTCATAGCAGGATATGCTGCTGCACAAACAGCAGTTTATGTGACTCCTCTTGCTTCAGGCCTGTACTCTCTCATCAAATAATTTTTGTCAATTTATTCCTTTATACCTAATTGTATTCTGGAATATTTTGGTTTATTTTTCATCACCTTTTTTAACTTCTCGTGATTCCTTCTCGTATGGTTGATTATTATAAGAACGTCAAACTCATTGGTACATCACACATCGCTGCTGAATCGATAAAGAAGATTGCTGAGGAATTCTCAGTAATGGATCCTGATATTGTTTGCGTCGAACTTGACAGGAAAAGGTTGCATGCGCTACTCACAGATGCAAAGCCAGACTATTCCCTCGCCGGTATAAAGAAATATGGCATGCAAGGATATTTGTTTGCAGTCATTGCAGGGCTCATCCAGCGAAAACTAGGCAATGTTGTTGGAATAAAGCCTGGCAGCGACATGCTCTCCGCAATCAACCTTGCGCGGAACAATCATAAACAGCTTGAACTAATAGACCAGGATATTGAGATAACCTTAAAGCGATTCTCTAAGGCGTTCAGCTTTAAAGAAAAGATGCGTCTGCTCTGGGATATTTTGCGCTCGCCATTTGCAAAAAAAGTCCGTATCAATCTGCAGGAAGTTCCGAAAGAGCGCATAATCCATGAGATGATGATGCAATTAAAAAATCAGTACCCCAACCTCTATCGCGTACTTATCGAAGAGCGTAATGAAGTCATGGCTAAAAATATTTATCATCTCATGTCCAAGAATCATGACAAGAAAATCCTTGTAATCATTGGCGCTGGCCACGAGAAAGAATTGTTGCAATTGATCAAGAAAGAAGATTATAGAAGGGATAGGGTGTATTAATGATCCTCAACATGTTCTACATATTTAAATAAAAAACGCACGATTAAACATGCCTATAAAAAGCAGATAAGTAATTAGAGATAATTAATATAATAACTAAAATAAAAAAATAACTAAATTTACTGCATCAATATATCATCGGCATAGGGTAAGGTGCATTCTCCTGGTATGGCAGATCAATGCTGTTCTGTGATGTCAGATTGTTTGTCAGATCATTCACCTTGATATACTGGTTCGATATGGTGTACAGGCTATTGTCGAAATATATGCTTCTCGTCACTGTTGCCTGATTCCACCAATTAAAGTACTGTGAATTAGAGGATGAATGCTTAACCTTGCCGAGTAGTTCAAGCGCGCTGTCCTTGACAGAAAATACGTACGCGCCATTCCATACATTATAATAATATCCGTAAGGCCCATTCCGTCCTGTATCTATAACCTCGGTAACTGGCAGGACAACAATGTTTTTTGTCTTGCTGTAAAGGAATGCTTTAGGATCATGGAGCACAGCGCTATCTGTTCCGGAAATTCCAATTGTATAGTGTCCTGTTTCTTTTGGGCGCGCCACATCGCTGACATCAAAGATGCTTATCTTAACGCCTTTAGTGACTGTGCTGCCATACTCATTTACATCAGTCTCTTTGCCGACACCAATAAGTGTGGTATCATTGATCGGGTGCAGATAACTACTGTATCCTGGGACTTTTAATTGTCCAAGGATTTTTGGCGACGAAGGATCGCTTAAGTCTATTGCGAAAAATGGATCGATCTGTCGATAGGTTACCATGTAGAGTCGATTGCCCATGAACCGTGTGGAATATATGGATTCGTTCGGGGCAATATCCTGCAGTGTTCCGACAGTATTCATTGTAGCGCCCAGTACATACACATTGTTGTATTCTTTTCTGCCGCTATTCAGCCAGACGTCGACGGTGGTTGCGACACGAAGATTATTGTTATACTCGTCTAAAGAGTACTGGTTGAGGAGTCGTCCGTCGACTTCTGCGCGCGACATATAGGTGATGTGACCGTCTGCTATGGCAATTTTGCTGATGACTGTCTTACTATGCTCTAATTCCTGCCTGAGATCATATTCCTGCAATGCGTCCTGAATCTTAGTGAACATATCCTTGTATTGTTCCTGTAATTGTTCATTATTTTGCGCTTTGGAGAAGAAGTCAGTCAATACTGTTGAGATCTTATCCCACTTCTCGTCGTCAGTGATTGACATGCTGTTGATAGTGGTTATCTGTGTCTTGAGATCTCCCTGCAATAACGGGACAATCACATTGTCGAATCTTTCCTTACTATACTGCTCATTATAGCAGCGGAATCCCCAACAATAATAACGCTGTTTCTGATACGCAATGTAGATATTATTCTCTGAGACCATGAGCGTATTGCCATAGCCGAGAAGGAACGATTTTGAATCGACAACAGCGTCAGTTTTCAGATTGACTGAGAGGATGGTGTTATAGACATAGTTCTGTTCAGGATTGTCAAAGTAATATATTGGCGGAAGCATCTTTTCTGCGCCAAGCATAACAACCGGCATATCGATTGTGCGATAATTGGCATATTCCTGCGCTATCACATACACCACATCATTGATCATCCGCGATTGATAATAATTACCCGAAACACTATACTTGTCGAGAAGTTTAGGATTCTTGCGATCGCTCACATCATAAATGTAGAGATAGGTCTTTTGACGATATGTCGGAACAGGAGTGATATCATATTTCTGGAAAGTGAATGATTGCTCATTAGCATTTACAAAGATCACCACCTTGTCCTTATTTAATAACAATTCCTGCGCGCGCGGAATATCATATCCGTATCCGGTATCATTATCAAAGATCTTTGTCGTAGATATAATGCCCGCGTTCTCAGGATTTGCAGCATCCACAATAACAAGTTTATTGTCGGCGATCATATAGATATATCTTCCGTCATTCTTGACAAAGTCCGCTTCATCAACAGATTGATACTGATTATTGGTCTGCGAGTAATCAGCAGCGCCTGCAGGAGTGGTTGCTTGCTGGGCAACAGGAGCGCTAAGCGCGCCTGTACTGCGTTCTGCAGACATCTTATTTACCATAATACCGCCGCTGTTCCCGCTTGTGGAATCCTGGCCTGCTTTGGCAAGAAATGCCTGCAACTCTGCAGCATCCTTAAATTGCTTCAAATCCTGGCTCGGAGTCTGATTTGCAGACTGATTGTTAGGATTTACAGGAATATTCTGGCAGCCTGCAATAAAGAGTGCTGCAAATGCGAGTACAATGACGACAAAAAGGATTGTTTTATTCATAGGAATCTCCTCCATACACAATGTAGAGTTGCCCGTATATATAAATATTCAGAAAGCTTTGAACAGGATTGAAGTTAAAAAAGCAACATTTAAAAAGGAAAACAGCGAGGATAAGAGAAATAAGAGGTAATGTATGGGTGAGTATGTGTTTATAAGAAAAAAACTTGTTCTTTTGATGGTTGTTATATTACTCATACCTTCCACGCTTGCAGTTGTGGGAAACTCTCAAATGTATTTTTTCTGGACACATAAAGATTCTAGCACATATATGCCAACAGAAGACACTCCGCGAGAAACACTGTACTCGTTTCCATTCAATTTTTATCACCACGCGACAGATAACGCGTATCATGGATGGTGCACGCCCGATTTCAATTATATTAGCTTAATATATCTAAACGATACACAACCTATTTCCTTCAAATATGATGTTTCTGACGACGGACTGTATGTGTCATTAATCCCTCTTAAATTTGTAGAGGGTATTTTAACCGAAGATGTATCAAAAAACACTATTCGAATAGGAAATGATATTGTTACGCGCAATCAACTTCTAACACTCACACCTCACGATAAAGGATTTTATTTATTGCTCATCACACAAAAGAATGTAGCTACCTCCACCAGCTGTGATGGTCAAGAACGCGCATTGTATAATTTTGAGTTAGTTAATAGCTACGGTCAACCCTTAGTCTCTAACCCTCACAACGTCCTACTCTTTGATGGTCGAAAACCACTCTCTTGGATAAGACCATACACATTCAATATAAGCGATTTTAATATTGATGCTGATACATGGGATAATGGCTCGCTTTGTACTGCGCAAGGTTTTGATTGGGCAGCAGACTTTCCCGCTACTCTTCCTGCCGAGCGCCGATGTTGTGGCGATGACATCGGGCAGGGTGGTGATAAAGGTTTTGTCTTTACCGATACAAAGAGTCATGCGTTCGTTTGCACCATTGATGCATCAGGGTCAGCCGCGTGGAAACCGCTGGCCGGGCAGCAATGTCCTTGGGATCCTAATGGCGCGTTTGAAAGTATCTTAACCAAAGGCAATAATTATAATAGTCTTGCGACTAACGGCGCTGACGCGTGTTGCGGCGATGATTCAGGTACTTGCGTCAGCTCTGCAAATTCCTGTCAATCACGAACAGACAACACATCCTGTGCAGCTATTTCCGGATGTACATGGACGCCTAACGTAGTTATAGAGACGGGGTATCTTGATAGCAGTTGTATTATCCATGATGCGCCGCAGTGTCCCCAAAGTGCTCCTTATGAACTAGATCATCAAACAGACACAACAACGAATTGTTGTGCGAATTATGGTAACGCTTGTGATTCTGGCGCATCTTATACTTCCTCAAGAACGTGCTCTCCAACTCCCACACCATCAGGCACTTGCGCTTCGGCAACGCCAACAGACTGTACGATTTATGCAGATAGTTCTTCCTGTAATGGCGCAGGCTGCACGTGGGAAAACTATCAAGGATTCACCCATGATTATGGGTATATTACGCCGGATAATGCTTCATTATGTTATAATAATCAGAGCGATTTGAGAAATCCTGATCCGAGCGATCCTGCAAATAGTGTATGGTCGTGGCTTTCTGCATCAGGAAACAACATCCCCTTCAAGATTTTTACACTAAACAATTCACAATATAACAAGACCGTCGATACCCTCTCGAACGGAGATGCATGGTATTATTGCAATGCAAGCAGCAGCATAACTGTCGGATTACAAGGAAAGGCAGTTGCTGAGGGACAATCACCTACTTCCGCAAGTAACAATAATCCTCGTATACAGTCCTGTCTATTTATGGCACAGATATTCTTTAGTAAATCATATAATCATATTTGTTCAACAAAGCCAGGAGACACATTTTGTTGTAATAATAATCGCGCAAATATCGCAGATTTTGATAGCGACTGCACTTGTCTTGACGGATCGGGCACCAAGATTTACAGCCCGATAACGCAGCCGCCTGGCACGAACGGAATAGGAGGCAGTGATGGTCCGTTCGACAAAAGCGCATGTAGTTATGACGGAACAGGTTGTCTTTTCTATTTTGATAACACAAAATCCTGCGCGCAAAATAATGGTGTATTATGTGATGCAAAGCAAAATTTCTGTGTTAAGGGGCAATTTGACGCTAAGCGTACTTGTTGTTATTCCCCGCTGAATGCAGCAAAATGTGAGCCTGGGACTGCTATAGATTCAGAATTAAACTGTACCAAGATAGGCGGCGCGGTGTATAACAGTACGCAACCGCAACTCTGTCATTTTGAAAATGCATCAATATCAGGCACTCTGCTCAGCTGCTGTTTTGGTCCATTAAGCGCAGGCACAGGCGTTAACCCCTGGGTTTCTAAAATACTTCAACAATCACCCAACGCATTCCTCTGCTTTAAACAAGATACTAATAATCTCTTCGGGCAATGTGCGTATGATAATAGCGCCGTCAATAACGATATTGTGCTCGGAAGGTCTGTGGATCAATCATCTCAGCGGATATTTTCCGCAGGAAAACAACTACATACTATACTTTCATTTGATACGATTAATCAGACTACAGGCCTTATTGTGGACAGAGGGTATAAGATTTCTATACGATTGTCATATGGAAAAGCGAGTAATAAGGATGGCGCGCTAATGAAAACTACACCTTTATTCACTATATCCTCTTATTCGTTACTCGAATTTGATATTATGTATCCTGCAGATATGAAAAATGTTTCTGTAGTCTTATTTTATAATTTGCCCTCTGGCGAAGAAAAGAACATGACACTAGGATTACTGCGCGCGCACCTGAACAACGGAAATGCCGCATATCGTTGGCATCATGCAATATTCAATATTTCCGGAATACCTGTGGGCAGTACGTATTATTCTCTGCAATTTATTGAAAATGATTTTGCAAGTGATTATTCTATGCTCTTTGATTCACTTACCGCGGTTCCTCTCACTGACGCCGATAACCGTGTCAACACCCCCAACTATTATTGTACAGGCGGATTCGGGACATGGATTCCTGATCTTGATCCCAACCCGCGAAAAGTCGACCTTACGGATTGGAACCAGTATGGTCCTTATCAGTTTGCATGTACTGTCCAGGCAGCGTTCGACTGGACAGGTACGCAGTGTTGCGGCGACGATACCCGCCCCGGATTATATGGTGAGTTCTATAATGATACGAAGAAGGGATGCTTTAATGGAAGTAAGATAGAGAATGATTGGAGCGTAGCATACATTTACAATATCCCTGAATTCCTCAATGCAGGGCGCACCCAGGTTAATCCTGCATTTACCGCATTCCCCTATAAGGATATATTATATTATAATAACGCATTTTATGGATGCCAAGTTGGGGACAAATATAATAATTCATTATTGCAGACTGCATGGAATGCAAGTATCATCCCTAACGACATGCTTATTACAAACAAGATCACTGGCGAATGCGCAGTTGTAGGATCCTATTATTGTTCGAATCATGCGTGGCATAAGATCACGGCAACGCAAGGATCAGGGACAACGATCCTGCGCAAGTACGCGCCTGCAGGTAATCTCATCTTTAATGGAAATTTTGAGGTGACGCCATAATGGAGCTTTGGTTACTTGTCATCTTTGGACTTTTTGGAGGATTGATCCACGCCCTCGTCGGAATGTTTAAACATAAAGTGTTTTCCGGAAGAGAAAAGTTTCACAAGGGAAAATTTTCATTTACACTCATTGCTTCAGGACTCATCGGACTTTTTTGTGCACTGCTATTGATCGAGGATTATCGCATCGCGCTCCTTGCAGGATACGCAGGCACAGACCTCATCCAAGGTATCTATAAGATTACGCGAAAATGATCACGACAAAACAATACGGAATAATCATAATATCATCGCTCATCCTATTTATACTCGCTCACACAATTCTTGCTGCAGGTCCTGTCGATTGTACTATCTTATTGAAGCAAAGTGTCTGTCAGTCAACCGCGGGATGCACCTGGGATATTGATTCATGTATTGCCGCGACTTCTGGATCAAGTACTCCACCAGTAACCTGCGGCAATGGACAAATAGACAGTGCCTTGGGAGAACAATGCGATTGGAATAGCACTAACGCAGCAATCAATATTACCGACTGTAATGTCTATGATCCCTCCTTAACTGGCACTGCAACATGCTTATCTGATTGTACGCTAAATACGACGCTGTGTAAGCCATACCACGCGCCACAAAACAATCAAAATACTGCAACGCCAATCGTAGGATGGTATCCTTCGAATACGAGTTGGACAGTAACAGGCGGAGTATTAAATGCCACAAGCATAGGATCAATCAATTCCACACCTTTCTTTTTATCCGCAGGAACAAATTATACTTTTTCAATTTCTAGCTCTGCCGTTGTCATAGTTACATTCTATGCGCCAGGAGCAGGCACATTAGACGTATTCCGTGCAAGCGGTGTATTCCAGAAAGATATTATTGTGTCGCAGGATAATAATTATACACTCATTATTACTGTCCAGACTCCTGGAACACTCATCGACAATATCTCGCTGGTTGAAAAGACTCCCGTCATCTTTGATGAACCTACATCAACTACTGCGCCTTATGGGTGTTGTTACGACACCTACTGCTGGAATGGCAATACCTGCGTGAATAGTCTTGACTGGACGAATAACTCGCAAGAACCACCATTTTGGAACTCACTCAATATCACCACGTGGCTTAATGATCATGTCAATAATTCCTGGAATGATCGCGCGTATGGTTATCGCTGCACAGTCAATGATTCAGGATACGCGAATTGGACTCTTAGCAATATAAAATACGGCTGGGACTTTAAGGAATCAGGATATTGCGCGCATCAGACAGACTGTTTTGTCAGCAGTGGCTTTGATTATAATCTTAGCGATGGATTCTCAGGATGCATTCCGAATGGGACATTCATTGCAGACACGGATAAATCAAAAAATATGGATTTCGCGCTCAGCTCAAGCGGCGACAGGTATTGTCTTAACGGCAACTGGACCACACGCACTGCGCTCATGGCGCTCGCGTTGGAAAATATTTCGCAAGGTACGAATTTTATCCTCTTCTGCGGCAATGCTGCAATGACATTCAACAATAATTCGCAACCCGGAATCAATCCTACAGCCGCATGCACACTCATTATGCGCCACACTGATGGAAGCGAGCAAGTCATTAATACATTCACAACAGACCTCTCTATCAAAGATGCGTTACTCGCGATTGGCGCAGTATATCAACAAATATATAGTGCAGCTATCCCAACCGCCACATCATGCTCGGGTTCTGGATCATTCCTGACTTGCATTGAGTATGAGGATTCATCAAACAGCAATAAGCTCTACCTCTATTATAATAATGAGACCAAATATTTCATGATGAGTACGCAGAAAATACCTGGAGTCACAACGCAAAATACGCTCGTGATATTCTGGAATACTCTCGTCGCCTTTTTCAAGAGAATCTTTGGAATAACAACCACAGAATTCTCCAGCAATCTTGCGCTCCAAAAGACTTCAAATTTTGCAGAACTCTACATCCTCAGAAATAATTCACTCATCATCACAGGAACACAGGAACAAAAATATGATGAAGCGCACCCCGGGATATATTATTTCACCTATCTTAATTATACTGATACGAAAAATCCTGCAATAGGCAACGCAGTAATCATGGACCCCACATATCTTAAGATGCATACTGAGGACTCTGCCATCACTTCTGCAAGCGGCTCGCAGGAAGTCATCCTACGCTACAATACCACAAGCGATCTCTGGCCATACTTTACTGCAGTACTGCGGGACAGATAGACCAGAATACCAGTACCTGCTGCAGGCTATCGACGGCGCCAGTCGAGCAGTACCTTTTTAAATTCCCTTCTGTTTCTTTAACTATGCCTGAATCAATGATATGGACTGAAAAATATCGCCCGACATCATTTACAGAAGTCAAAGGACAAAAAGACATTGTCAAACGGGTCAAGGGCTTTGTGGATGCAAAAAACATGCCGCACCTCCTCTTTGCAGGACCCGCAGGAATAGGCAAGACCACACTATCACTCGTCATCGCAAAACAGCTCTACAAGGATTCCTGGCATGAAAACTTTCTGGAACTCAACGCCTCTGATGAGCGTGGTATCGATGTTGTCCGTATCAAGGTCAAGGAGTTTGCGCGAACAAAAGCAATCGGCGATGTCCCATTTAAGATAATCTATCTGGACGAATGTGACGCGCTCACCCGCGAAGCGCAGCAGGCATTACGCCGGACCATGGAGAATTATACGCAGACCTGCAGGTTTATCCTAAGTTGCAATTATAGTTCAAAAATCATTGAACCGATCCAGTCGCGCTGCGCAATATTTCGTTTCAAGCCGCTTGTCAAAGAGGATATCCACGAAATCATCGCGCATATTGCTGAACGCGAAAAATTGCATATTGATGAAAAGGCCAAAGATGCGCTCGTCGAGGTCTCTGAGGGCGACTGTCGAAAATTGGAAAACATCATGCAGGCCTGCGCAGTCTTGAGCACTAAACTTACAGAGTCCATTGTCTTTGAAGTTGCGGCATTTGCAAGACCTGCAGAAATCAAAGAGATGCTCGAGTTTGCGATAAAAAAAGATTTTCCTAAGGCAAAAGCAAAACTTCTTGACACTATGCTCAATTATGGACTTTCAGGACTTGATGTTGTCAAACAAATCCAAAAAGAGATCTGGACACTTAAGATTGATGCGCAAAAAAAACTCGAGATGGTCAAGGACTGCGCAGAGACAGAATTCCGCATGGTCGAAGGATCAGACGAATATGTCCAACTTGAGGCGCTCCTTGCAAAGTTCGTGCTGACGAACGCATAAACGCATATGCTGTCTTGCGTATCCTTTTTATCCTGATCCCTGTCTTTGCGACAATGAAACTCTACCCGTTCAGCCCCATCCAATCTAAAGAAGCATTACTCGCGGCAATCACTCATATCCATCTGGAAGCCCACAAACTCTGCAAGCAAAGCTTCGGCACATATCTTAGCAATGCAGGAAATGTCGGCGTATTCTGCCATTACACTGACGAATTTGTATTCTTAAAAAAATTGCGTGACGAACTGACAGAACTTTCAGATAATTCTGACCAGAAATACTTTAAACTGCATGAACCACTAGTGATCCCTCAACAGGGCGACATTCCTGAAACAACATACACATATCTCTATATCCGAAAACCTGACCCGTACCGGCATCATGTAGGAGACATTGACTTTTTTCTTGATACACCCAAATAAGTCAGCACTGTCATGATGACAACAAATGTTCGGGTAAAATTATCCGACGCGACAAAACTCTGAGCATTACAGAAAACAACCTTATCTTAATCAGTATATTTTTCTTCAAAGTCCTTGCGCAGTATGCGATACATCACTTCACTTGTGATCTCTCCATCTTTAATGATTGCATTCTGTCTTGTTCCTTCGAGCGTATATCCTGCCTTCTCAAGAACATGTGCAGATGGCGGGTTCCATGCAAAGACTCCTGCCTCGATGCGTTCAAGATCAAACGTATTGAACGCGTACGCAGTCACTACACGGAGCGCTTCTGTTGCAAAACCCTTGCCCCAGTACGGCTCGCCCAACCAGTATCCGATGGTTGCAGTCTTGCGATGCACATCTGCTTTTGGCTCAAAGCCGATGCCTCCAATAAGCGACTGTTCATAGAATATTGCAAAGGTATTTTTCTTTTTTTCAGGATCATTATTACTCTTGAGCCATTTATCTGCTTCTGCAGGAGTGTAGGGGTGTGGAAAGCGGTCTACAAGGTTTCTCCAGATCTTTCTATTATTGGCTATTGCAAGTAGTATTTCCTTATCCCCGGAACGCCAATCCCGTAGATAGAGTCGCGCAGTCTTAAGTTCCATACTCTTATATGTCTGCATTCTTTATATATTTTTGTAAGAAATACTCGGATATATTGCGAAAGCGCCTTGCAAGAATGTCTTTACCAAAGAAAGATGTCGCGCAGAGAAGAAAAAATAGAAAAAAATAAAAGAAAAATAATTTATGTATATTTGCCTTCAACGCTTCCCGTCTGCCTGATGGACTGTGTTGTCTCAGTATTGATATAGACAAATGAGACATCTGCTTTAAACTTCGAATCAAGCTGTCCGTTTGCTGGCGTGCCACATGCAAATGTGATGAGGAAGCTGTCGCCGTTCTGGATTGTTCCTGCAGGAGGAGTCATAGTCCAGTTTCCTGTGCATTGGCTTGAGACTATTGAATAGTTTCCTGCGCCGCCAGGGATGGTGATTGCAACACCCTTATTGTTCTTGAATGCGATCTGGAAGGAATTTCCAGTTGCAGTGATCACTGCATTATCTACATTCGGTAATGGTGCAGGGAATGTTGTCCGGTCAGGCAATAATTTCTGCGGGCTAAGAACCCCGAAATATGCGAGTGCACCGATTGCTGCGAGTACAATAACAATGGCCCATCCATAGGTCATCAAGAATTCCATGGCTGCTTGTCCTTTTTTCATAAATTCACCTCTACTTTTGTTTCAAAGATAGATGATTTACTCCTGAACAGCGATATTTATAAACTTTTTGTTTTGATGATAAAGTGACGCTGTGAATGCTGCGAAAGCTATCGCGCTCGCATCGCGTAGTTGTTCTTTACGATTCCCGAGTTATTTGCAATCGCTTTATTCATCGGAAGGTTCGCTAGGCGATAGCTTTCTACTTAACTAGGCTTTGCCATTTTTGAGAAAACCTTTTAAAGAGCAGGTCTCAAATATCCTGTAGTGTATGGGAATGCGTATAAAAAAGAGGCGGGAGACACATGGACAGGTGAGTATAGAGTATCTTGCAGTCTTTAGCATAGCACTCATCATCACGCTTCCGCTCATCATCATTTTTGTGACCCAGACCAATAACCTCCAGGCCGACATCACCAATGCCGAGGTGAATCGGATTGTTTCTAAAATCGTCGATAATGCCGAGACAGTCTATTTTATGGGCGAGCCTGCACAAAAAACTCTCGCCATTGACTTTCCGCCCGGAATACAATCTATCGCGGTAAATTCGTCATTCATCAGCTTTAACGTGACGACAACTGATCTCAACTATGTCATGGTCAAGGAAACTGTCGCAAACCTGACAGGTTCGCTCAGAACATTCCACGGAACGCACGTCATTGTATTCAAGGCAGTGAACAACACTGTCCTCATCACCGACCAATAATCTTTCAAGCACTCGTCGTGCACATACACTTGTCGGTATGATTGTCTGTTCAATCATTTGTTACCATGCAACGCTGCAACAATCACCCAACGTATCATGATCGTTCTGGGCAGATTGCTATTGAATTTCTCCTCCTTGTCGGCATCAGCATCTTTCTGCTTATCCTCGTCCTCATATCCATCAGCGCTATGTCTGAGCGCAAGATTGATGAGAAGACCTATTATGAACTTGATGATTTCGGTACAACACTCCAGCAGGAGTTGCTTCTTGCCTCAGGAATGGAAAATGGGTATATTCGCCCCATCAATATTCCCGTGACTGTTAATGGACGCAACTTCAACATGACCATGGGCGGAGCGCAAAACGATACGAGCTATCTTATCATTACCTATATGACTGTTGACATCTACTACTCAATTCCTCCAGTAAATGGGTCGTTTGTAAAAGGAAATAATATCATCAGAAAAATCAATGATACCCTTTACATCAATCCCTCCTGAGGAACGAACAATGATGACATCTTCACTCCCTCAGCGTCGAAATGCGCAAGTATGGACCATTGACTTTATCGCAGGACTCCTCCTCTTTATCGTCGCATTATTCCTCGGACTACAGGTCATACTCTCCATGACTGCTACTGACACCTATAGCGGGCTCTATCGCGATGGAGTGCATCTCTCAACAACCCTATTGACGCCGGGCTATCCTGAAGCATGGAACATCACGCAAGTCATTGTTCCGGGGCTCGTGACTGTAAACACCACAAACCGTATTGACCCTGTCAAATTGCAGGAGCTTGATGCTATGAGTTATGGGCGATCAAAAGTGCTATTCCGGATAAGCCATGAATATATCTATTTTTTCAGGAATAACACCAATGTCATCAACATCACCCGATGCGTCCACGGATATGCGTTCCCGGTAAATCCTGACTGCACTCCCAACCTTTCAACACTGCAGTATAAGCAGCTCGTACGTATAGACCGGTTGGTCATCTATAACTCGACACCGGTCATGATGGTGATATACACCTGGGAATAGCATCACGGAGTAATTCACATTAACCTTCCTCAAGAGGACTTCACACCACCATGAGAACACGAATCACGCATTGCAAGAATAGTAGACGCCGTCGCAATACTCGTAAAGCCATACTCTACACTATCGATGCCATACTTGCAAGTGTTCTACTCCTCGGAGGGTTGCTCCTCTTACTCAACCATAATCCGCAGGATGCAAAAACTGATGAAGTACTGTTTCTCTCGCAAGATGTCCTTAATGTGCTCTCCGAATTGCGGCTTTCAGAATTAAACAATTCTTTTATTGCAGCAGAGATCGCTAATGGCAACATCACCAACATAAATAAGAGTGTTCTTGAGCAGGCAGGAGAGTATTGGGCACTCAATGAGACTGTTAAAGCAAACGAACTCATCAGTAGCACATTAAACGGGACACTGGACCCCTCCAAAGGATTGAACATGGAGATTGCAGGAGAAAGCCTGCTTTACCAGAATCATTCGACGCGGCAGGAAGTGGTGACATCCACCAGGATGATATCCGGCATCAGTAAGGGCGTTCCGCTCACTGGCGCAAGCGCTTCAGCATATCTCAAAAAAATCAGGAACAAGAAAACCTCCTCTTATTTTTATTTCGGCGGATTTGTCGGTCAGGGAAATATCACTGCGCCGCTCTTTCTTCCCGGAGATTTTAATAGTTCGCGACTCGTCAATGCAACACTCAAGATCGAAACACCCGGAACATTCACATTTTTGGTCAATGGCAACGCCTGCGCAGGAACATATGCGGGCATCGCAGACACTATAAGCGCATGGGATGTGAGTTCCTGCAGCGATAGTTTTATTGCCGGCAGAAATAACATCTCACTCCAATTCATCTCATCACTGAATACCTCTTATGTCTCTGGTGGCTTTCTACGCGTAATATACACGACCGATGTCCTTAATGATAATGTGAGTGTAGGATATACGAGGTATTATTTTCCAGAAATATCCGGACTCATCAATCTCTATGACTCCATATCTGCGCAGGGCATTATCCAAAATTGGACGCTCAACATCTCATTCTATAATCAGTATGATACCTTCCTTACCTTGGGCAATGACACTATCTTTATTGCGCCCGGACAAAACATAACGCAGCAGGTCTATTTTGTGGAACCAAATGTGACGCTTGCGCCATTGCAAATCCCGCTCAGGCTGGGAATCAGCAATCTTTCCAATATCAGTGTGGTGCAGACCGGGCTTCCTGCAGATTCATTCCTTATTACTGATGTATCGGGCAGCATGGGTGATTGCGTGCAGTACCAGAATGTGACCAACACCTACTGCAGTTATGAATACAAATGGGGACGATGGCGCTATATCCGATGCATTTATCCCGGTACCTGCAATAGCGACGAGTGTCATACGCAGGCGTCACAATTCAGAAATTATGCGGTGTTTAATCAGACCTCTTACTCATGTAATGCAACCAAGCTTGACATTGCAAAAGCTGCTGATGCGCTTTTTGTCGGCGTCGTTCTCAATGCATCAACATTGAATAACATCGGACTCGTGGATTTTTCGACAAGCGCAAATACTCCGACTAACCTTTCCAATAATGCTGCAGCGCTCGATAATGTCATCAGTAATTATCACGCGGGTGGCGGAACCTGTACCTGCTGCGGTGTCAATCGTGCACGCGACATGGTAAACATATCACAGAACAAGCGGTTCCTCGTTATCCTGAGCGATGGCGACCCTACATATTACTGCAAGAATTTCTCTGACTATTCGGGTTCTGCGGTTTGGGGTGGAGACCCCACCGGAGGAAGTTCTGACCCTGCAGATATTGGCTGGGCAATCAATGCCAGTAAACTTGCATGCCAGAATAATATTACAGTCTTTACTGTAGGATTTGGCAGCACTATGAGCGCGCAAGGGCAGGACACTATGCGTCAGATGGCATGCAATGATTCGCTCTACTATAATGCGACTGATGTAACGCAGCTTGCGCAAATCTACCAAAATATCTCGCAGCAAATACTTCTCCTTGCAAACTTCACCTCACAAACACTCCAGGTGAGTGGAAATTATTCTCTCTCTCAAATACTTCCCAATTCCTATATTGATGTCTATTATGATCCACTCTATACTGCTGATGTCCAAAACAAGCTCTCACTTGTCTTTGAATCCCCACAATTCAATGGGTGCAACGCTACAATCCAAGTCCCGCAGAACATCGGCATCATTGACGCCTTTGTCACCTCATTTTCCGGCAATAAATGGACTAAGACCGTGCGCTTAAGCAATTCGCAGGGCACCACACTCATCTACAATCTCTCTGCGTACGGGACTGATTACTCAATTCTTGGCGATCCCTTTCAGATCCAGATACCTTCAGCAGTGCTTCTTCCTGGCGAGAATAATACTATCATGATGGAGATTGGCGACGCATCAGCGAACAATTCGAATTGCTCAGCGAATAATACACTCATTTATACTGGGCTTGTCCAGGCATCGACACCGCGCACAAACACTGTAGCGCGCGCTGATGGATGCATCTGGACTGTCGAGTCAGAAACAGGTTCTTTTGCAAATCTCTCAATTCCGCAAACCTATACAGGCAATGCGACCTGCAATTATACCCATGCAAGCATTGCTTATGATCCGACTGATGCGTATGATCTTGCAGCATACCAACTCTTCACCATTCTTGATCCGAGCGCTGATGGCCGAATCATCCTTGATATCTGGCTCTCAGACCTTGAGATCCAGCTCACTGTTGTCCGGCAGATCCCTTACTTGTGGGGTCCATCATTGGTACGAATGGAGGTCTGGCGATGAACTCTTGGCGTAAAGGATTCGCGCGTAAGGGATTCACCTATGTCCTTATCGTGAGTTTTTTGCTTGCAGTCCTTCTGGTCGTATTCCTCACAGTCAATAATTATCATTATCAGGACAGCCAGGAGCTATACCAAAAGAGGATTCTTGTCATGAATGATTTTGTCAAAGGACTCAACCAGGACATCATGCGCGCAAGTTTCATCTCCGGATTTCGTACTCTTGTTGCGCTTGAAGATTATACTTCACGAAGCGGGGTCTTCTTGAATAATACTGCAGATTCCTTCAAAGAGACATTCTATTATGGCACTATCAATGGAACACCGGCGACAATCATGAATGACTCGAGTTTTAGCGATTATCTTGCACGCGTCAATATGCTTGCGGCAAACATCGGACTTGCAGTAAACATTACAGTCATCGAGATCCAGCTCGACCAATCAGATCCTTGGTCTGTCGATATCACCGTCATTGCGCAAGTCAATATTTCAGACACCCGAAAGCTTGCATCCTGGAAGTATGTCAAAGCATACACGACCAATGTTCCGATCTATAATCTGCGTGATCCGCTCTACGGATTCTATACGCATAATACTGTCCCGAACACTATCCGCGTCCTCAACACCACCACACTGGTCTATCAGAACAATACTGAAAACCTCACCATCCTCCTCAATGAATCGTATTACATCGCTTCACCGGACGCACCGAATTTCCTTATGCGATTCGAGAACAGAAGTGATGCCAATCCTTATGGTATCCAGAGCGTGGTCAATATTCCGCTACTCTCTGATCAGGGTCTTGAAGTCTACCCCAACCGCATCAAGGTAGACTATATGTATTTCAATAATATCGATGCGCCAAAAATCTGCGCTATCAGCGGAATTCCCGCAACATTATACACGGTGCTTTCCCAATCGCAGATTGCACTCTATCAAGTGCAGGGATTGAATTATTCAACGACGTGCCCATAATCGCCATCCCCCTGACGCGAACATTTGAGGTACTCATTGGCGAGTCGTGATAAAATTATATAAGGCGTGCAAGTTTTAATCCATTCAACACCGCAAGCAGTGCATCGTCGTATAGTTTAGGATACTATCATGGCAACAAAACCATCAAAAAACATCCAAACTGGCGCAGACAGGCTTGTCGCGCTGGTTTCAGAAAAGAAGAAGATCGAACTTGCTGATGCTGCAAAACAATTAGGAGTCGGCCGTAGTGTTGTCCAGGAGTGGGCTGAACTTCTCGAACAGGAAGGAGTGCTCAAGATACAGTACAGTCTCTCAAAAATCTGGCTTATTGAACATGATATCACTGCAGAAGACGTGGTGACAAATGCCAAGGAAATGCTTTCAGCACGGGACGCCTTTGCGCGCAAGATTGATGTCGCAATCACCTCGCTCCAGAGCGAGACTGCAAGCTTTGAGGATGTGCGAAAGAAATTCATCGAGATTCAAAGTCATATCAAGACAGAGATGGAAGCAGTCAAAAAAGACCTTGCTGAACTCGAACAGTTCGACACACTCAAAAAATCCCTCGGCAAGGATGTCGAATCCCAAACGCAGTCATTCCAGAAGACAATCCAGGAATACACTGCACTATTACGCGCAAGCGAATCATCTTACCAGAAATTCAGTGCAGAGATTACTGCAGAGAAAAAATCGCTTGAAGAAGAGCGTCAGATGCTCGCAGCGCTTACTGTAGCGCGCCGTGAACTCGACGCAAAGCTTGCAGATGCAGAACGGAAAATCTCACAATCAGAATCGCGGATAAAGACGCTTGCATCAGCTGCAGACACTGCACTTGCAAACCTTAACCGCGCAAAATCACGCAACGTGGATGCAGTCCTTGCACCACTGCTCAAGAAATCGAGCGAACTCACTGCATCTGCAAATGACCTGCTTGCGCGCATCAATCAAAAGACATCAAGTGTTGCAAGCCATGAGGAGACCAGTAGGAAAGTGCATGACAGCTTCAAAGGGTTCTTTATCAAGAATGTCAATGCAGAAAAACTCATCACTGAGATTGAAAACGACAAGAATATGCTCCTCAAGGAGATGAGCGCGCTCAAAGAACGCGTCGAGACATTCACCCTGCTCACCACGGCAAAGACCATCAAGGAACAGGCAAAAGACATTGAAAAATCAATTGCGGCATTAGAATCAAAACGCTCAACACTGCGCGCAAAGATCGAGCATCTTATTGAACTCATCAAAAAATAATCATTACGCGCGCAATTAAAGATACGCGCAAACGCTAACTATCGCTGGACTGGTAGCAGTACAAGACCATTCCTGAACCATAGGTGTCATCATCGCAAAACATCCCACAAAAAAAACAATGCATACGACAACGCGCCGCATAGCGCGTAAGGACTCGCAGAGTGTACATAGCGCAAGCGCAACTTCTACGACGACTGCGACCACGACCAAAGATACTGACGGGAAAATTCTCGGGACATATACCTATAATGCAGAGAGCATCCCTATCACAATCTCAGTCGTCCGCGAAAAAGGGGAGTTTGTGCCGAGTTATGAACTCCAGATATCAACCATAAGTCAGACGACTGAACTCATCCTTGAACGTGTACGCCAGGAACTCATCCGGCGCGTAAGCCTCGGGATCAATGATATCAGCGACATCAAAAAGACCAATCTTGTTGAGGAAAAATTTGAGGAACTCATCGGAATACTGATCGGCAAATACTTTCCTGATAGCGACCCGGACACTACAAATTTCTTGCGGACATATCTCAAAATGAATAGTTTAGGATTGGGTCGTATGGAACTGCTCATGCATGACGAGCAGCTCGAAGAGATTGTCATCAATGCGGCAAGCGAGCCAATCTGGGTCTATCACAAAAAATATGGATGGCTCAAAACAAACATCACAATCCCGACTGAGGATCAGACGCGCCATTACGCAAGTATTATTGGACGCAAAGTCGGCAGACAGATCACAGTCCTTACTCCGCTGCTTGACGCGCATCTGGAGACCGGCGATCGCGTCAATGCAACACTGAGTCCAGTATCCACTGCAGGAAATACCATCACTATCCGTAAATTCTCCAAGGATCCCTGGACAATCACAAAATTTCTCAAGACAAAGACACTGACACCATATGCTGCAGCATTGATATGGATGGCTATCCAGTATGAACTCTCTGCAATCATTGCCGGAGGAACAGCATCAGGAAAGACTTCTGCGCTCAATGTTTTTGCAAACTTTTTTCCGCCAAATCAGCGCATCATCTCCATCGAGGACACCCGGGAGATCACGCTTCCCCGCTATATCCACTGGGTACCACTGAACACCACACTCCCTAATGCAGAAAATAAAGGAGAGATCAATATGGGCGATCTGCTGGTCAACTCACTGCGTATGCGACCGGATCGCATTGTTGTCGGCGAAGTACGCAGAAAACTCGAGACCGAAACACTCTTCGAGGCAATCCACACCGGCCACTCAGTCTACGCAACATTCCATGCAAACAGTGCCAAGGAAACCGTCGAGCGCCTGACGAACGCGCCTATCGAGATCCCAAAAATCATGCTCCCTGCCATATCAATGATCATTGTCCAGTTCAGAAACCGCCGCAGTGGTCATCGCAGAACATTCCAGATCGCAGAGATTCTCCCCAACGGTGAGGCCAATATCATGATGCAGTATGACCCTAAAAAAGATGTACTCGTCAAAGTCAATAAGTCACAAGCATTGTATGATAATATCTCCCTTTTTACCGGGATGAGTCTTGCAGAGATTGAGCGGGATCTGGCAGAAAAAGTCAAAGTACTGGATTATCTGGTCAAAAAGAATATCGAAGAAGTGAATGGTGTCGGTCGCATCATCGCAGAATATTATACCGACCGCGAAAATCTCATGCATTATGTGAATACCAATAAAGACTTCCCTGATCTCAACTATGCTGCGCCGTCCGCGACTGAAAATTCAAAAGAACAAGGACAGAATATGTCCCAATCGCGGGTTGATCCAAAGACGCAACCAATCACTGTCCCTGCGGCAAGCCCTCCCCTCACAGCGCATACTACTGCTCTGACTAATAGTAGCCATGCACATAATCCTGCGCATTCACCCTTATCACAACTATTCCATCACTCAAAGAGGAAATGATGTATTGCATGCCATCTTACAATCCGATCCTTGCCTTCCTGCAATCCCTTAGCGCATCATATGTTTCGAGGTAAATCATGACATTCTATCAACGGCTCGCAGCAGCATTTCCTGGTCTGAAAACAAAACTCCGGCAGGCGCGGATGATTGATGAGCCAGAGCAATATCTCAAAAAGACAGTTATGAGTTCAGTCTCCCTCTCTGCCGGGCTCGCGCTTATTGTGTTCTTCTTTTTTTCATCGCCGCTGGCGCTTTTGGCAGTGGTTTTCTTTATTCCAATGCTTTTCATGTATTTTATGCGCTACGTCGATGTCAAGGTCGAAAAGATCAAAAAGCAAGTCGATCAGGAAATCATCTTTGCCGGAAGATTCCTCATCATCGGTCTTGAGTCGGGCGTTCCGATCTACAAGATATTTGAAGATGTGGAAAAAAATTATTCTGCAATCGGCCCTTATTTCGGAGAAGTGCTCAATAAAGTGTATCTGGGAACATCAATGGAAGATGCGATCAATGACACGCTTCTTGAATGTCCATCGCACAATCTGCGCCGGCTCCTTTGGCAGGTACTGAACTCATTAAAGACCGGTACTGAAGTTGCGCCTGCCTTGAACTCTGCAATAGACCAGATCGTCAAGGAGCAGGACATTGCAGTTAAGGAATACGGAAAAAAGCTCAGTCCAATGGCAATGTTTTACATGATGATATCACTCATCCTTCCCTCACTCGGCATCACTATGCTTGTAGTCCTTGCAACATTTCTCGGACTCAATATCACCCTGCCATTTTTTATTGTCATTGCAATACTCCTCGGATTTGTGCAACTCATGTTCCTCTTCATGGTCCGCTCTGCGCGACCTGCAATAAGTTATTAACGCACCTATGAATACTGCATGCAGCCATATGCGCATAACAACCCCTTTCCCATGAACGCCCGGACTAAAAAAACAAAAAAAACGCAATCGCACGCAAGAACAGCACGCATGCCGCGCAAGTATGCGAAAGCGCTGCACGTAAAGAGCGCGCATGTATTGTCAGATTCCATGGTCGCTTCTACGACCGCTGCTATATCTACCGTATCTACAGTTCCTCTTCCTACAGCAGCTCCCTCTCCAGCGACTAATCCATCTTCAACAGATTCAGGAAACACTGCAGGGAACAGTACGCCCCGCCAGGAACCACGCACTGCAGGAATGCATGGGCGAAGACACCACCGGAAAAATACTCCTTTGCGCGCAAAGAAATCACTGATAGATATACTGGGCGAACAGCTCACCAAAATAGGTATTGAAGAATCGCCTCGCGTATTCAACACACGTATGCTGCGCTACACCGGCATCGGTGCATTACTCCTCTCTATTACTGTACTCATCTTTATCATCGTCAATGACAAACCATTGTCCACATTCTTCATATTCCTCTTTTTTATCTGGACCATTGTTTTCGGCGCGCTCTACCTGCTCATATCATTTGCAGTGCTCTTTTATTTTGATATGATTATGTACCGTCGGGTCAAGCAGATTGAAGAGGCGCTTCCTGACTTTCTCCAGCTCACTGCAGCAAATATCAGCGCAGGAATGACTATCGATAGGGCATTATGGTATGCGGTCAGGCCAAAATTCGGGATACTTGCAAAAGAGATGGAGCATGTCGCAAAATCCACGCTTACCGGTGAGGATCTGGAGGTTGCGCTTGTCGCGCTCTCAAAAAAATATGACTCCCGACTGCTGCGCGAATCAGTGAACCTTATTGTCGCAGGGATAAACTCCGGTGGCGAGATGGCTGACCTGCTCAACAAGATCGCAAGCAATATCAAGGATACTGAACTCATGCGCAAGGAGATCTCTGCAAATGTCACAACGTATGTCATCTTCATTGGCGCAGCGACGATCTTTGCAGCGCCAATCCTTTTTGCACTCTCAACCGAACTGCTGATCATCATCAAGGAGATCACTTCAAAAATCAGCATTGACCACAGCGCAGGATTAAGTTCGCTCTTCACATTCAATTTTTCAGGGGACTCAATCGCTGTAGACAGTTTCAGGAGATTTGCGATACTTATCCTTTGCATCTCCTCATTCTTTTCTGCAGCAATCATCAGCGTCATCCGGACAGGAACAGTAAAGGCAGGACTCAAATCAGTGCCGATCTTCATTGCAGTATCGCTCATACTCTATTTCTTTTTTACCGCAATGTTTGCATCAATGCTCGGCGGATTATTCTGATCAATGATGCATACCTGATAAAAGATGATCCAAGAAGAATACTGAAAGAAAGAAAAAAACAAAAATAAATTCTCAATAAATTCTTATAGGTTTTGTAGGCACGAGGTGTAATTATTGCTGCGCCACATGCCTGATGTTGAGCGGCGTTTCGATATGTTGCAGGTATTTGTAGCTGAGTGTCGCCTCAAGCGGCACTTCAAAGATACTGTTGACACTGCCTGCATCAATCGTACAATAGAGTGTTGCAGTCGCTTTGCCGGAATTGTCGCGATATAATCGCACGAATCCTTCACTGCTTCCTGCATTTGCCTCTGAAAGGCCGGTACACTTCGGATAGATATTTGCTGAACCGATCTGCACGGGCTTGAAGCTGATCTTGACCTTGTCGCGATCAGTGTTTGTCTCAACATCATTACATTCAGAGACTGAATCCTTGAAGAACGCATCGCCAGTTCCGACATGCGAAATGGTCATGGTCACGCCGATCTTTCCATTGCCTGCAAATGATTCCTTGAGCGAAGTGATCTGAACCGGTGCCCCGGAGTTCTGGGGGTTGGTTTCTCCTTCAACATCGCATATCTTATTGTTGTTAAGCATCTGCTGGGCATCCTTTTTGATGCAGATCTGTGTTGCAACCCGTGTCTGATATTTGTAGCATGCCTCAGCGTATACATTCTGCTGCAGGTCTCCTGCAATGCTCGGGATATATTTGAGGTCGCCAAATTCTACAGTTGCGGTCTGGCCATTTCTTACAGAACCATCATAATTCTTGACTGCGCCATTGATATCTGAACCGAAATTCTGCTTAAAGTCAGCATATTTTGTTTCGCCATATGTTCCTGCTTCAAGTCCGAGGATCTTTACATATCCGTCATTCGCTTTGATATTATACTCGCCGACGTTCTCAAGTTTGACAACAATGCCGAATCCTGAATTTCCACCGTCAACAATGGTTGCAGGAGGGCTTCCCGGCATATAGGTCATTTTGAGTCCTTCTGTCCCGCCGACAAATGCCTTGCCGGTTGTGGTTTGCGTTCCAGAACTGCAGCCCGTGAGTGTAATCACGACGAAAACCAATATGAGATATATCCCGATATGCTTCATTGATATCACCTTTCGCGTTCGCGCGCGTTTATTCATAACATTTATCGCAATTGCACAAGTTATCGTACGATATCCTGCACGTTCTATCCCTAGGGTAGTGTGCCTTTTTATATCTTACGGATATTGACCAGTTTCTGGACAGACTTAGAATAGCCATAGGCAAGATCAATAGTGAGCGGCGCTTCATATGCACCCTGTGTCTGCGCGTATACTGTCCCTAATTCCGCAGTGCAGGTGATCTGTCCATTGCCAGAATCGTCGAGCCTGATGCGGTATCCATAATTGGTGGGTTGCGCGCAGGTGATGATCCCTGGAAGTCCGGAAAGCGCGATATAGTCGACATAGACGACGTTAAGATCTGTTGCCCGGACAATCGCTCCGGAGTTCGGATTGCATTTTGCAAGATTAGGCCAATCAAACACCTGATCATACGTTCCCTTCTTATTGAGCTTTACATGGATAGTGAATACGGTCCGCTGATTGCTGGGCTGCTGCTCAATACTCGTGATTGCGATAGGGCCGCCCTGTCCGCCACTCAATGTGACGCTTGCAGGCGTGCATACTTTGCGGGCATTGCTGTTTGGCCGCGGGTCAATGCACATCATTGCAGTAGTCCGTGTTGCATAGGTATAACAGGCAGTTGCCATGATCGGTTGGTTGAAGGTCTCGAGTGATTCGGGAAGGCCAAAAAGATATGCAGGAAAATCATATACTTGGATGTCGCCGCCCGGAGTCTCTTCATTGTCTCCTGCAAGTGCAATGATGCTTCTAAAGCCGCAGACCACATTATTCGGGCACCATCCACCATTGATATAACTGCTGAAGAAATTCTTGCCAACAGAAAATCCTATGCGTGAGCCATCAGGGTTTCTTGCAACAACATTCATCGTATAGAAGTCGCCATTTGACCCGAATGCGCCAGCGCCATAATTGACGCGTTGATTGTGATATGTCGCGCTAAACATTGATTGCTGTCCTGTACCCTGCTGCATGAATCCAAAATAGGTATTCCTGTTGCCAAAACTGAACGAGAACATATTATCATTGAATACAGGGTTACTGAATGCATTACCCATCGGCATATATGCCTGATCCCCTGCAATCGAGATAATATTTGGATCATATCCGTGGATATAGAGGAAGCCGTAGGCGTCTGATGCGCCGGTATTCTTTATCTGGAGGACAATAGGAATCTCATTCTGGCAATCGACTCCGCTGTAGGTGGGCGAGTAGAGATCGCAGCTTGAATCATAATTGAATGTGTCTGGCGGACTGCCTGATGCAAAGGTCATGTCAAGACTATCATACCCTGTGCGGTACTTGGCATTACCAGGATTAGCATTAGGGTTTCCCGTACATCCTGTAATAAAGATAGCAAGAACAAATACGCTAAGAACAATGAGCAAATGATGATGATTTACCAGGGGATATTGTTTTTTTCCCATATGCTCTACTCCTGCATGCTTCCTATATAAATATTTTGCTTATTTCGAAGAGTAGACCCTCAGGATACTATCCTCAGGTGAGCAGCACTCACTTATCTCTACTCGCAAAAGGAATATTACAAGAAGGAATTTTGCCTTCAATAACATAGCAACGCTGCGAGCAGATAGTATCCGACTGCCTTCTATCTAGTTACTGGCGCTTGCAGTATTGCAGCAATATGTTCCGGGCTGGCAGAATCCATACACGCAATCGCCTGTTCTACTCTTTTGGATGCATCCCTGCAGCTCGCAACTGCAGCTGAACCCACTGGTGAAGGTGAAATTTGCAAATGTCCCTTTGGGTTTGCAATCAGGATCATTCAGGTTTGTAGCGCAATACTCGCATTTGGCGACGCACTGCGCGCCATTCCATTTCTCATAGAAATTACAGTGTGTGTTTACTCCCTGCACAAAAGGAGTGAGTGAGTATTGTTTCTGGCTTTGGATCTCAATGTCGCGTGTTGCAGTCTCGATATATCCATAATCGAGCTGGCCAGTAAAGACAGTCAAATAATTGCGATCTGCCTTGGAATATGCGGCAATATCGCTCGTCTTGACAAAGCAGCGCACATAACTGTTCTTGTCCACAAGGCGCAATTGTTTAGGCATGCATTCCAGTTCTGTCCCGGAAAGATTTGCCTTGACGGTGATCTGGTTCCAGTCACCATTATTGTCAAGTTTGCTGAAATCGCAGTGATACGCGCCATCGGGGCTATTGAGGACGTATCCATCGCCGAGATTTTCAATATAGATCTCAAATGACGGGCGCACATTCTGTCCTTCACCGGATGTTTTCGGGTCAATGCGCGTGATTGCAACAGGGCCGCCCTGTCCCTCGCCGCTCGTATACGACGTCGGGGTACAGGCTTTACTTGCATCATTCATGATGCCATTTTTCTGCGCATCGATACATACGGCGGTGCTGAGCGAAGTGCTATAAGGATAACAGAGTGTATACGTAAGACTTGTCTTGACCTGCTCGCGGGTACTGTCAAGCGCCTTAGTGTTATAACTGAAATCATAATATTCCTCATCGCCGATAGGATAATCACGACTCCTGCCCTGCAATGCGATATGGGAATAATCTCCATTTGCATTCGGGCTAGATGCAAGGGAAATATATTTAGGATCATAATTGATGCTGAGCCGCGCAGGGTTTGTGGTTGTGACATCTTCTGGTCCGGAATTACGGACAATGATTCCAAGAAAGAATGTATCGTTGTCAAATGTCTGAATGGTTCCATCGTAGGGAAAGATCAGTTCCAATCCCTTGATGCCTGTATAATACTGCGGCGCAGTTCCTGACTGCATGCATCCGCCTGCCACAAGTACAATGGCGCTAAGGAGTAGACCGAGTACTACGAGCTTTGCAGTGGATTTTTGCACGCGTGATTTTGAGTTTGCAGCTGTTTTTGATGCTGTCATTTTTTTATTATTTTTTTTCTTAAGGGTAGACCCCGTTTTGCAATGCATTCTGCCGTTGGATATCGCCATACCATTGCTGGACCATGACATAGACCGATTCCTCGACACTGTACTGGTATATAGCTTTTGCGCTAAACGTTTTTTCAGACTTTACCCCTGCGCCGAGGAGCTGGTCGGTATTGACGACCTTTATCCTGCAAGTGACAGAATCAAAGGTTGATCTGACATTTGCATCATTAATTGCAAAGATGTATGTATGGATGCCGTCTGCAATAGATTCTGAAGTGATATCGCGTGTACATTTCTCAAGTTCTATTGAATCAGGGACTTGAAGCGTATACTGCATGCCTTTTACAATAGTTCCCCGCGGCCACATATTCGTCAGGCTTACGCCAAAGGGGTATTGGATCTCATTAGGATTGGTTGGATCGATCTGGATCGGTTGGTGCAGTTGCGGCAATCCTAATGCTGCAGGGCCGCCAGTGTATACGGCAAGCGCAGTATCCTGGATTCCCAGTTTTGCATTGATGTTGCCTGTATTATCAGTATCAAGGAGGCGGTACGCGTTGCGATTCATGAATGTATACGTGACATCTGCATCAGTCTCGTAAGTGAATGTGGAGATGAATTTCACCTCATAACTGCCTTCCTTAGGGATTGTTCCCAGATCGCAATCAATGGTGTTTGCATCATTATTTGCAAGCTGCATCACTGCAGGTGTAGTGTTGCCTGTGCGGACTCCCGGGACCAGGCAGATATTTCTCACCTGGATTGTTCCAGGAATATTCTGCGCGCGAATCTTTGCCTCGACGATAATATTGGAATCCGTATAGAACAGTGTATCTATGGGGCGCAGGTTCTCAAGAAATATTCCGCGCTGGTTCTCTTCCTGCCCGGCATATTGTTGTCCGGTGGCCTGCGCTATTGCCATCTGGAATGATTTTGTGAGCACTGTTGTACCACTATTTAACACCTTTCCAGTCCCTTGCAGTACATAATCAAGGATCTTGAGCGGGTTCGGAATCTTTGTGTTCCCGCTGACTGTGTTAAAATTGATGAGGAGCCAGATCAGTGCAATGATACACCAAAAGATAATATATCCGACGACAAATTTGCGCCATTTACTCTCGGGCGGCATCCGAAGGCTCAGATAGAGCGCCATGAGCGGGAAGAGTAGGATGAATCCCAGAATAGTGTATTCCCAGGATGCGATCTTAAATAAAGTCAATACCCGCGGAACAGCATAGGCAAGCACTGCAACAGTGATGAATTCTGCAATATTTGCGATCCGGCCTTTGGCTTCAAATCCGGCCAGAAGGATCATAATGGCATAGATTGCAATGACAACCTTAGAATAGATAACATCAAAACCGGTAAATGCATCGACAACATGTGCAAAGATTGCAAGAAAGACAAACAGCCCTAAACGGTTTTCGGCGGCGTTGGATCCCCCTCCTCCACGCGATGCATTTTCAAGATCCTTGCGGATCTTTTTCTCTTCACCCGTACTCTCTTTATGTTCTTTTTCTCTCTCCTGTTCTTCTTTAGCTTCTGTTTCTTCACTCTGATGAATAGGATCTTTGTCTCCGCGATACCCGTTGAATACTAAGTTTGCTTCAGCATTCTTGAGTTGTGTTTCTTTTTCTGCAATCTGCGTCACGAGTTTTTGCACTTCTTCATGATCGTCACTTCTACCGGCATTTCGATGATCACGCTCCTGTTGGCGCAATGTTTCGAGTTCAGCGTTATACCGCGATTTATCTGCCAGTCCTCTTGCTATTTTTTCTTCGTCACGTGATGTTTTACCGGTAAATAGCGCAGCCATTTTACAAAAGAAAAAACCTCTTTTACTTCAAACCTCAAATGCTTAACTCACGCGCTTTGCCTGGACATCAATCTCTGCAATATCAATATCCTGTTTTGGGATGACCTCGATTGAATTAGTGCCCTGAAGTACGTAAGAGTCAATAGTTGTGGAATACTCAAGATCCGTCGTATCGATATTGATCATATGCCCGTTGACACTGACAGTGACGCGCTTGCGCAGATCATTATCTGCAAATCGCACAGTGAGTTTGATATCATAATTGGTGAGTAATTGGTATTGGTCGCTGACCTTTGAATAATCCACATAATTATTACACGCCGGCGGATTGCTTCCTCCCTCGCTGCGGTATCCGGTTTGACAGAGGCCGCAATCGGCGTAATTCACGACAGCCTTACAGCGGTCTGCAATGCCTGAGATCGGGATTTCCTGACACCAGAAGCTGTCATTATTCTGTGCAAAACAGCAATCCTTATCATAGGACGCGCCGCATCCGGAAAGACAAGTATTGTCGCTATTATCCCCACACGTATTCTTGCAGGTGGTTGGCGCATTCCGACTCTTATCATAATATCCGGTCTTGCATACGCCGCAATTTGATGCATCGACATACGCGACGCATCGATCATTTGAATTATACGTCGGCAAAGCGCACCAATAACTGTTATGGTTAAAGCAGCAATCCGCATCCTGGATGTCAGAGCATCCTGCAGGGCAGATGCCATCATAATCGCCGCAGCGCGCAGTCACCGGCTTTGTGCTAAAATAAGAATCCTGCATGTCAAAGAAATACGTGCGATATGTCACATTCTGCAATTCAAGATCCACATGCATAGTGTCAAGCAGGTATGATCCTTTGTTTGTTGCAAACGTGAGCTTATTATTTCCCTCGACAAGATCTCCTTTGGAGAATTTGATATAGGTGCGTGTACCGCAGTCCGCAATAGTATTATAGATCTCGCGATTGTTCAGGCTGATACTGAGCGGTCCGACGCTTCCAGTGACGCAGGAGGGATAAAAGTAGAATGTGATATCCTGCAGATTATCACGCTCTGCCTTGCTGAGCGAGAAATACTGTGTTGACGCGCTATTGGAGTAGTCTGTAACATCGCCCACAATCTGGATGTTTGAAAGGGTATAGGTGTTTGTCTTCCAGAATGCCCATCCAGGACTCGGGGATGTGAAAGTGAGTGTGTTATCGCTTCTCAGATAATCATTGTCAAGGGCAATAGGCTGGGCATTCCCCGTACTCGGCGTTCCTTCATAGATCTTTACACCATTCAATGTGATGATGAGCGGACCTGCAGACTTATAGACATTGAATGAGACCAAAAGGTGACTCGATGCTTTCTTATCAATGCTGAAAGTGAGCGTATAGTCTGCATCCTGCCTGTTGAAGAGTGCGTTGGTGGTGACTGCGCTTGCAATACTCTTGATGACCTGCGCAGAGGTCGCGGCATAGACACGCGTCGAAGGCAGGGTGTAATAGCGATCATTGCTGTTCAAATAATCAATATGCCCGATCTTTTGCGCAAGAATGGCGCTGGTATACCCGACATCCGTAGGTCTAAGCATATTCGTGCCTGATCCGCCGGTTGTAGTACCGTCATTGAGAAGTTCCTCGCGAAGATTGGGAGGCAAAAAGAGGATGTAGAGGATGATTGCGACAGTCATAATTGCAATCAATGCTGCAGCGCTTCCCGCAGCTGCCCGTTTAGAGAATCTCTTCTTGTGCATACATACTCACCCTGCTTTGCCGCGTCTTCGGCATGCCGTGTAATTCTTAGTGCTCCTTTGAACCACTATCTATATAAATCTTACTGTTTTCGTTTATAAATATTACGTAGAGAATAGGACTTATTTTCAATGAAACTCCTTACTAAAGACTTAAAACATCGCATGTTCAAGATTCAGATAGATGATGCTGAAGACCTCTGGTATCTTTCAACCATCATTGAAGTGGGCGATACACTCTCTGGCGAGACGCAGCGCAAGATAAAACTAGGCGGGAGTGAGGAGAAATCAAAGATATCATTGCGCAATTGCTTTCTATCCATTACTGCAGAAAAAATATCCTATGACGCGCAGGAACTGCGCGTGTCCGGCCCAATCATTGATGGACCTGACGATATCCCGCGCGGGGATTATCATACTTTTGCACTTTCCCCGCACACAGTCATCACCTTGGTAAAGACCGCGCTTTCAATCTATATCGCCAAAAAAATCGAGGAAGCGTGCGTTGCAAAGACAAGCGCAATCCTTATCGTTGCCTTTGATCGTGAAGAAGCGATCTTTGCGCAGCTCAAATCCAATGGTTATGACATCCTTCTTGATCTCAAAGGCGATGTTTCGCGCAAGGATGACGCAAGCGAGAAGAAATCAAATTTTTACAGCGAAATCGTCAATCAGATCATTGCCTATGACGCGCGATACCACTTTACGACCATCATCATCGCAAGTCCTGCATTCTGGAAAGAATACCTGCTCAAAGAGGTCAAGGATGAGAATCTGCGCAAACGCATCACCCTTGCGACCTGCTCAAGCGTCGACGAGGCAGCCATGACGGAAATACTCCAACGATCAGAACTCCAGACTGTGCTGCAAAAAGAGCGCTCCAGCCGCGAAGAGGTGGCCGTAGGAAAACTGCTCGAGGCAATCCAGAAGGATCTTGCCGCATACAGTTATGTTGCAGTCCAGGAAAAGCTCGAGGCAGGAAATGTTGCGGAGTTTCTGATTTCTGAAAATCTTATCCGTTCCTCGCGACTCGACGGAAGCTATCCTGAGATAGAAAAGCTTCTCTATCAGGTCGAAGCGCTTGATGCAACATTATATATCATCAGTTCCCCTGATGCCGCAAAAAAACTCGACGGCCTGTCCGGTATTGCAGTAGTGCAGCGCTGGAAGGAACAGTATTGACTATGATATCTTTACAATTACCTGATATTAAATATAAAGAAACATATCTTGACGCAGTTCGCGAAATTCATGCAAAGAAATCAGAGAATGATGCTACTGATCACTATTTTACGCGAAGTATTGACGATCTTGATACACACTTTGCAGAAATAATTGCAGAATATGGTAATAAGCGCAAAGGTATCAATCTTCCTGAGGGAAAAGTTCCCCGTATCCAATATTGGATCATTGATGAAAACGGCACTTATTGCGGGCGAATTTCACTCCGACCAATGCTTAATGATTCCTTAAAAGAATTTGGAGGAAATATTGGGTACGACATTATTCCGTCCCAAAGAGGAAAACACTATGCATCGCAAGCACTCCGGCTTTGTCTCATCGAAGCAAAAAAACTTGGACTCACAGAAGTACTTTTAACGTGCAATGATACCAATATCCCTTCAATTAGGACAATTGAATCAAATCACGGAATCCTTATTGACAAAATTATGAGAAATAATAAACTTATTCGACGATATAAGATACTCCTTTAATAAGGTACGCGCTATGCATCATAAAATTCCTCACCTCTCAGAAATCATCGAAGACATCCGCAATAAGAAGGAATTACATGCACTGGACGATGACTTTGTCGAGAAAAAACTGCAGGAATTCTTCTCAGATATCTCGAACCATCAGATGAAAGAGAAAGTGCTCAAAAAACTCAGTACAGTAAAGGGTTATAAGCAGTTTATGAAGAGTCGCGAACATGATTTTCTCGTCAAAGGTGTCAGGACTGAATTGCGCAAGGTCTACGGCGCATTCATTCTCGAGGATTATGAGAAGAAACAGCGGATCCTTGCAAGACTTGTCGATCCGGATGATCCTCTTATCCATGAGGAATTATTGCACTTGCATAAATCGACGCATGAACGATTCACGCATTATCCCCTGCTCTATAACACCATCTTTGCTGAACTACAGCATATGGGCGACGCCTCGCAGCAATTCATCCTCCTTGATATCGCGTGCGGCCTGAATCCTATCAGTAACATCTATTTTCGCGATAGGATAAAAGCATATTACGCTTCAGACATCTCGAGTGAGGATTGCGCGTTCCTTACGCAGTATTTCAAAAAAGCAAACGTTCCTTTCGACTATAAGACTTTTCCGCTCGATCTTGTCGATAGGAAAAGCCATGAACAGCTTTCCCGCATCCCGGTCGATATCTGCTTTATCTTCAAAACCCTTGATGGGCTTGAGCGGGTAGAGCGCGGGGTCACTGAAACATTGTTGAAGGCAATCAATACCAGATTTTTTGCAATTACCTTTCCCACATTATCTATTGGCGGTCTTCGTAAGATCGATGTCCGTCGCAGATTATGGCTTGAAAAGCTCCTCGAGAAACTCGGATGGCAATATGAGAAGCACATGCTCGAGAGCGAATTATTGTATCTGGTGAAGAAATCGTCGTAATGTTGTAATTATTTTTTGCGCTTTCTGCAGTGTGATAGTATCAGTGTGTTACTTATAATTATAGGAGATATCCTGGATGTTCTCTTTGAGATGGAGTATGTCTTTCATCATTTTGGACGCAAGAATGTACTCTTCTGTTATTTCTGCGTCAACACGGATATTGTTTTCTATTTTCCGTCCGTGGTATGTGTAGTATAGATATACCACTGTCTTTTATTTGAAGATTTTGGCGTAGCGCCATATAATTCGCCGACATCACTATATTCTCCTACAATCTCTAATCTTTTATGAAAATCCTTTTCACTTGTCGCTATGATTTGTGTTAGTCCGTCGTTTTTGATGTTGTTGTCATGTGCGATTCAGAAGAAGAGTAAAAAGAAAAGTTATCGTCTTAATTTATAATTTCAAGACTTGTTTTGCAGGCTTCATCTCTTTCCATGCAAGCTCGAATAATTCCTCGAGTGCGTTTGCAAAGAATGGAGTGTTGACCCAGATGCCGACATCATACGTGGGATGCACTTCCTGGTCGTCTGAAATCATGAACATAATCTCTTTTCGGTCGACAATCAGGAATCGCGCCTTGGTATCAGTGTGCCTTACTTCTGCGATGGTTCCCAGATCTTTTACGGCAGCGATAGTCTCTTTGGTGAGCGGCGCGCAGATCTTTACCTTGACTCCGCGTTTCTTGACCTGTTCAAGAACTGGCTTTAATCCTTCAATCTTGCGCATGAGCCCTTGGGTTGTTGTAATGATGGTGACTGATTCCTCTGCATTGCGAATAGTCAATTCCATATGGTTGTAGAGGTTGTGTCGTCCTTTCAGGCTTCCGGAAAGTTCGCTTGGCTCGACGAGCTCGATACCAGTTGAGTGCAGTCCGTTGAGTTCATTGATGACTTCAGTGTTCTTCAATTCCTCGAGTCGCTTGATGCGATCATCTGACTCCATGCGAACATTCTTCTTGACCCGCTCGACGATCTCTTTCGGAGGAACCGCGATGTACTTGATAGGCTTGCCGATTTTCATGACGACAAATCCCTTCTTTTCAAGTGATTCAAGAATATCGTAGCTTCGCGAGCGCGGGACATTAGCGATGTCTGAGAGCTCTCCGGCTGTTGATACTCCACGTGAGAGTAGCGCAGTCCAGATCTTGACCTCGTAGAGGTTCAATGCAAAATATCTTCGTAATTTGCTTAGCAATTCGTCTTTTACAATCATAGTCTAACCCCCGATTACCTTAATCGGCAATCACCCCTTTTTTTGCCATACATATACACACGAATAAAAGGCAATATGAATACTACTTTAAATATGTTACGCTTTTTTACTCTACTCCAATGGTTTCAAGAATTACTCTTCACTGAGGTACGATAGTTTATTGCTGCGGCGCAGTTTCGAGTCGGGGTTGTTTATGATATGTCGTTCCAGTGATCATTTCAAACAATTGGGAGAATTCATACGGTTTGGTGAGAATCCGCCCATCGTCTCCGTGAGTGAACGCATGCACGCTGATTCGCTCGCTCGGGAGCGCATCGTCTATAATGATGGTGATATCTTTTTCAGGAACGCCTTTATTGATAAGATGAGTATATACTTTCTCGACCTGATCTTCTCGGACATACTTATTCTCGATAAGATAGCGGTTATATGTTGCGGTGGCGTTCTGCAGGCGTTCTACTGCATCGTCGAGTGTTGTGTGTGTGGTCATGCCGCCCATGCGACGGATGGCGTGCGTTACCATCTCTTTCTCATTCAGGTGTATTCCTACTGCGAGCACTTGATATTTTGTTGAAATTGAATTTGCCATAGTTATCACTAAGAAGTTATTATTATTCATTTATATAGTTTATGGTTTTGTTTATAAATAAACGGCGTTTTATCGCTTTTCTCCTCTTAAATCAATAGATAGTTTTATATACTTCTTGTGTATTAAATCGGTAAAATTGGGGGATTTATTTGGAACTACAAAAACTCGCAGAGAGTCTGCACCCGCTCGAGCGCAAGATACTGCCGTTACTTGAGACAACTCCAGATACCGGAATGCTCATCGAGAAATCCCGGCTCAAGGAAGTCGAGGTGACGCGGGCATTGCAATGGCTCTCCAATAAAAAACTCATTGAGATCAAAGAAGAGGTCCGCGAACTGGTATTTCTCGACAAAAATGGGCAGCTTTATCTTAAAACAGGCCTTCCTGAACGTATATTTCTGACGGCGCTCAATCGCGAGATGTCGCTCAAAGATGTGGAGAAGGCATCACGACTTTCCAAAGAAGAACTCAGCATCTGCATGGGGCTGCTCAAGAAAAAGGGCGCAATCAATATCTCAAAAAAAGGAAACGACGTCTTTGTCTCATTGACTGACAATGGGCGCAGCATCCTCAAAAAAGAAATGCTTGAGGAGCAATTGCTCAAGCATACATTTCCGCTCGAGCGAAAATCACTCAATCCGCAGGAACTCTTTGCATTCAACGAACTCATCCGGAGAAGAAACATCATCAGGACAGAGATAAAAAAACAGCGTGCCGCAACGCTCACTGACCTTGGCAGGCAGGTTTTGGAAAGCGTCGGCGCTAGTGACGGAAAAGATGTCATTGATTCCCTGACTGCGGACATGATCAGGAGCAAATCATGGATGGGCAAGACATTTCGCAACTATGATCTTAATGCGCCGGTGCCGCGTTCAAATTATGGAAAGATACATTTTGAAAACGAGTCAGTGTCATATGCAAAATCCATCTGGCTCGAGATGGGATTTACTGAAATGTCCGGATCAATGGTGCAGACCGCGTTCTGGGATCTGGACTCATTATTTGTCCCGCAGGACCATCCTGCACGCGAGATGCAGGACACATTCTACCTGAAAAATCCTTCGCAGGGAAAAATTCCTGACGATCTCAAAAAGAAAATTAAGGCAGTCCATGAAAATGGCGGCGATACGGGAAGCAAGGGATGGGGCGGCGTGTGGGATGAGGAGAAAGCAAAACAGCTTATGCTCAGAACGCATACGACAGTTCTCTCTGCGCAGACCATCAGCCGATTAAAGAGGGAGCATCTGCCGGCAAAATTCTTTACAGTCGGCAAGGTATTCAGGAATGAGACTCCTGACTGGAAACATCTCTTTGAATTTTACCAGGTCGAAGGTATCGTGGTTGATCCTAACGCGACATTGAATGACCTTAAAGGCTATCTCAAGGAATTCTTCAAGAAGATGGGCTATGACAAGATAAAGATCAGACCCGGGCATTTCCCGTATACAGAACCTAGTCTTGAAGTCGAAGTATTCGACAAGAACAAGAACCAATGGATCGAACTCGGGGGCGCAGGAATATTCCGTCCTGAAGTCACGAAAACGCTCATGGGTTTTGAATGTCCAGTCCTTGCATGGGGTCTTGGTCTTGGACGGGTCACTGTCCCCTATTATGCAATCACTGATCTGCGCGACCTCAATCGCAATGATCTCAAACAATTACGCTCAATGAAAAAATGGATGTTAAGACCGCAGTGACCACACAGTAAAAGAGGTGTGGGAGTTTATGTTATGGATGATCGTCAAGTATATGCGCTCGCGCGTTTGAAGCTTGCGTACAAGAAACAGTTACTGTTCATCAAGGGACTCATGATCCTTGCGGTCATGGGTGTCATCGCCTATGTTATCACCGTCTATGAATTCAACATGGCGCTCCTCCTGATTGCAATCGCATTCATCGGGACGGGCATCATCGGAATCATGACTGTCGACCAGAAATTAAAGAACATTTCAAGGAAAATCAAGGAACTCGAGAAATGGTAAAGAGGAGAGGGAGAACACATGAGCAATTTATATCCTTCAATGGACTATATGCCGAGAGATTGGGTTGTAAGTAATGACGTCGATGTGAACGAGCGTTTTATGCATGAAGAATCCCTCCTCTTCACCTATATTAATAACATACTGATACCGGGCAAGAATTTACACATCAGCGATGTTACCGCAGACGACTGTTATGATTTGAGACGACTGTTCATCGCTCCTGTAAATATCGGCCGATTCACCGGCGCATTTGAAAGTGGAGTGTTTACTTTTAATACGTTCCCTATCCCGAGCAATACTGGTATCATTATGGATTCATCAGGATTTGCAACATTCAGGTTTATTGATAGAAATTACTCATTCAACAAAACATACATCACCAAGAAAAATGAGGTAATGACCCCTGATATCAACATTGCCTTTGTCGCTAACGAATCAATCATTGATAAACATCATCTATTGACTGAGGGGTCATGGACGCGCGAAGATGGCGCTCAAGGAGTATATCATGTCATGCAAAACATCGCGCAGGATGAGTTACATTTTCAATACTTACTCAAGGATATGTATATTCAAAATATCAATGCATTAATAAAAAATAATACGTATAACATATATGGTAGTTAACCTTCGAGGCAATGCATTAAAATGCCAACAATAACCTTAAGCAAAAAAACAGTCTTGGAATTTTTGGGACGAAAGGTCTCTGATGAAGAGCTTGCAGACCGCATCTCCATGCTCGGAACAGGATTTGAAGGAATAGAAGGTGACGAGATTCATGTCGAGATATTCCCTAATCGCCCCGACCTTCTTTCAGCGCCAGGATTTGCACGCGCATTAGGATCATTCACGGGCATAAAAAAAGGGTTCAGGAAGTACACAGTCAAGAAAAGCAATGTGAAAGTCATTGTTGATAAATCAGTCAAGGGAATCCGTCCCTATACTGCATGCGCGGTTGTCAAGAATCTTAAACTCACTGATGAAAAGATAAAGGAGATCATCCAAATCCAGGAAAAACTGCATATCACATATGGGCGCAATCGACGCAAGGCAGCTATCGGCATCTACCCGCTTGAGCATATCAAGCCACCAATATATTACAAGGCGCTAAGTCCTGAGGAGATACGGTTCAAACCGCTCGACTTGAACAAAGATCTTACCGGTAACCAGATTCTTGCAATCCATCCGACAGGACGAGAGTATGGATACCTTCTTGAGGGAAAAGAAAAATATCCTGTATTTCTTGACAGCAGGATGCAGGTCATGAGTATGCCGCCGATCATCAACAGCAACACTATCGGCAAGATCACTATTGCAACACGCGAGGTATTTATCGAATGTTCAGGATTTGATTTTGATTACCTGCACATCTGCCTCAACATCATCGTGACTGCGCTTGCAGATATGGGTGGAGACATCTATAGTGTGGAGTTGCAGTATCCTGAAAAAAAATATACTGTACCCCGGCTCGAAGGCAGGGAGATGAAATTAGACAGTGCATATGTCAATAAGATTCTCGGGCTCGTACTCACTGAATCAGAACTGCGATCAGCGTTTGATCGTATGGGCTATGCGTATAAGAACAAGAAAGTACTTGTTCCGGGTTATCGTGCAGACATTCTTCACCCTATTGATCTTGTGGAAGATATCGCCATCGCCTATGGTTATGAGAATTTTACTGGTACATTCACTCCTGTTGCAGCAGTGTCGGCAGTAAAGCCCATTGAACTCTACAAGGACAGGATCCGCGAGATTGCAGTCGGCAATGGAATCATTGAAGTAAAAAATTTCCATTTGACGAGCAAGGACAAGCAGACAAAATTCATGAACAGTACCCATGCAGTTGTCGAGCTCCTCAATTCAGTGACTCAGGATTATGATGTGTTGCGCTACTGGATGACGCCGAGTCTTCTTGAGACGCTGCAATCAAATAAGCATTATGAGTATCCGCAGAACATCTTTGAGATCGGAACCATATTCAAACCAAACACTACTTATGATACTGGCGTTCAGGAGCAGGAAGTGCTTGCAATAGCGCTCTGCGGCAATGATGCAAATTTCACTAAGATCAAAAAGATATTCGATACATTCGCCGGAGCACTGGACTTGAATTATACCATCGCGGATACCGCGCATGAATCCTTCATCGCAGGGCGTGTCGGTAGGATAGTGGTTGCTAACGAAAAGATAGGATACATCGGAGAGTTGCATCCGCAGATACTCCTGAATTGGGGCATAGAGATGCCTGTTGCAGTGCTTGAATTAAACCTGAGCGATCTTTTCAAGGTCACAGGTCTTATTGGCGAGGATCAGCCAGTATCTTTAGGTCCTGCCCCTTCCAAGTCAGTATCATCTAAGACTGCGTCATCTCCTGCAAAGCCGCAGAAACATCACACTTCCAAGCCGACGCGCAAGAAATCCGCGCCTGCAAAGAAGAGTTCCAAAAAACAGAAGAGACGCTAAGACAATCGTAAGAACTCTTTCTCTATGATCTTTATCCTCGCCTTTTCGTGATGGTATTATACTTTCTTGAATGTCTCTTTCCAGTTATATGCTATCATGAACAGCAGCAGTACAAGATTTGTCCCGAATAGCGTCCAGATAACATACTGCGCGCTCGTCGCAAACAAGAGGATAAGGCTTGCCTCTACAATTGCGGCGATGAGAAATACTGCGATAAACCAATACTTCTTTACTGCAAGATCATACATCATATAGACTGACACTGTCGCAAGAAGAAAGAGCGCGAGGGCGTAGACTCCAAGATTTGCCATGACTGCATACGCGCTTCCGAACATGAGATGCGTGACTTCCTTATGGAATACTGCAACAGCAAGCGTGATTGCGCCTGCGCTGAGAACAACGACCTTGAGACTGTTGCGAAAGACCGCAAGTGCTGCACGGTTATCTCCGTTTCCATAATCTGCAATGATCTTGGGAAACATCACGGTTCCGACGGCAAATGCGATGCCGAAAACAATCTTTGCAATCATTCCTGCTGCAGCAAAAAATCCTGCTTCCTGCGCAGTAAAGATGTGTTTGACAAGAATAAGGTCCATGTTGCTCAGGAGTGCGATAAATAGGCATGCAACAAAGACCGGAAAGATGAATGCGTAGATCTCCTGCAGATCAAAGCGCGATGCCTTTGCGATATAATGGCTGCGCAGTACCTTGATGGAGAGAAATATCGCAAAAAGGCTCCCGACAGTCATTGCAAGAAGGATTGATCGTATTCGCAGGCCAATGATGAGTGCAAGGATTGCAAGCGCAACGCGCAATGTCGCCTCTGTTACTTTATAGACTCCCCATTGTTTGAAATTCTGCAGCCCGCGTAGTATCCCTTCAATGATCGGGACCATGAAGCTTATCCAAATCAATAATCCAAAGACAATGATGACCTGATAGTCAGGGATGTTGAGAAATTCTGCAATGATCCTGCTGCAGAGGACCGTGATGACAAAAAACGCCATTCCCATCAGGAAGAAGAAGGTGAATGCCCAATTTGCAAGAAACCGCATCTTATCATACTGTTCGCGGGTCTTATAGAATGAAATGAATCGTGTGACAATGAGCGCGATTGCGGCAAGTGCGACTAGAATGATGGAATTGATCGTGAGCAGTGTTTCAATCTCCCCATATCCTTCAGGACCGAGCGTTCTGCTGATGATGATCTGGAAGACAATATTTAATACTGAAATGATTGTCGAGGCAAATCCGACCTGTTCAACATTCTGGAGCAGATCCTGCGTATTGATGGCATTGATCATCCCGTGGATGCCCTTCTTATCTTTTGCGCCGCGGCGTTCCGGATCCATGCTGCTTCTGACCGAAGGGGATATAAATAGTTTACTATGCGCATACTATGCGCTGTTTGTACGCTGCCTGCTATTTGCGTTTTCTTTTTTGCATCGTAGTGTTCATCGTACTGACTCGTGATCAATATAGAAGCTGTAGATTCCCTCGACAAAGAGGAATGATGCAATGATTGCAGGCAGCGCCGCAATGAGGCCTTCAGGATAATTGGTAAATCCGCTCGAAAAATAGATGAGCGCAGGCCACATCATGACAATGCACAGGATCCAGGATGTCGTGATGAACTGTTTAGTGATGTGCGCTGTGAGGATATTGACGACCTGTACGATGATGAGTCCGATTGCTGCGATAAGAACAATCGGGATCCCGATGATTTTTTCGATCTGCGTAATCCCGAATAAATTGAGAAACATAATAGCGCCGAACGGCAGAAAGATAAATCCTACGATGGAGTCGATCATGGTGACCTTGTGGGCGTGCGGTTATTCAAAGATGATTGCTGCATAACTTACAGAATTCTTGTATGCTTCGTCTTCTTCAAGGTCTGCAGAGGTATAATATTGTTCGAGCCTAACTGCTGATTCTTTGAGATACTTGAGGAGTACGGCGATAGGATATTCCCCGCAGATGGTCATATAATCATCCGTGCAATACTGCAGGAATCCTTTATCATCAAGTTTTTCGATGAACGCAATCGCTGCGCGGTCCTGCTCATAGATTTTCTGCTTGACATCAGTCGAGAACGGGATGTGGTGATATGCGCGTCCATAATGCGTGAAATCCGAACTGATGATGACGACTGCTTTTTTGCCGGTTTCCATGATCGTCTCTTTCAAATCCAATGCGAGCCGCGCATGATCGATGTCCGGTCCCAGGATGATCGGGAGGATTTTGAGTTCGTGCATTTTGTCGTTTGTCGCGAATTGGAGAAATGGCACCTGCACTTCGATGCTATGCTCGGCTGTATGCGCTTCTTCATCAATACTCAATTCATCATTTTTTGCAAGGAGAAGCTTTGTAAATTCCTGGTCGACCCGTGCAAGCCCAAGTGGCGTCTCATACCCTTCAAGGGATACTGCGTTTTTGGTGTTGTGGTGGTTTGGTCCGATAATGATATAGATGTCTGCGAATGCTGCCTCTGCAAGTTCTTTGTATGCCCATGCAGCGCAGGGTCCGGAATACTGGTATCCTGCGTGTGGCGCGATAATTGCTTGAATGCTTTTTGTCCGTTTGATAAGTGGCAATGCTCCTGGACCGCGTGGTCCTTCAAAGCATTCTGTGATCTGTTTTTGAAGCGCTTGTTCTCCTTGCGCATAAAACTGTCCAGCAAACGTCGGTTTACGTACCATAAGTATCACCCTTCTGTTTATAATCATACTAATAGGAGGCGTATTTATATGTTTTGCTGTTGCGCAACATCTCTTTCCTATGCAATGTGTAATCGTGTATTGTCTTGTTCTCGTTCGTGCGTTTCATAGAATTTCTTGAAATCCTTGATGATTGCTCTTCCACACTCATTGATAGTCAGGAAAGCCTGCTCATTATTGATTGTAGTGCGCGTCCAGGCTTGAAGCGTATCCTTATACTGTTCGTGAGTGTCTATGCTTTTTCCTGTTCCTCCGTGCTGCATGAGTTCCTGTAGTTCACGCCAAACTGTATAGAAGAGGATTTTTGCGCGTATAGTATCATCCAGAGAGATTATAGTGTTACTTACTTGCTGCTTGTAACTATCGAAATTCACATGTGCAAGGTACGCAGCATATGCTATGATGTATTTTTCTATCTTATAGGCATCCGGCGGCATAATGAGTCCTGCCATGCTTATTTCCACCGCTGCATGCTCGGCGATAATATCCTCAATCATGAGTTTTCGGAAAAAGCAGATTTTTATAAAGATTACCTAATAGTGCTCAAAATATAAACTCATACCGACTCATGCAGGTAGCAAACTACTTTTTTGGCTGTACTCGTATGTCGTTATTTTCAAAACCTTTAAATATCCTGTTATTCAGGAAAAGAAGCAAGAATCCTGTTTGTAGGTGATATTATGGTTGATAAAAAAATTCTTCCCTTGGCAGCAATGGAGCGCGTGCTCAAGAAGGGCTCGCCGGATATTAGGGTGAGCGATCCGGCTAAAGAAGTGATGCGCGATGTGCTCGAAGAATACGGTGTCAAGATCGCAAAGGCAGCTGCTGAGGCCGCGATCCATGCAGGCAGAAAAACTGTCAAGGCAGAAGACGTAAAGTTCGCATCAAAGCCGCAATAATAGTATTTCTTTTATATTATTTTTTTTTTATCGCGAATAGAGATTCTCGACACTTTTGAGTGTTTTTTCAATGAACCAGTTCTTGTACTCTTGGAATGACCGGCGGCCGAGCGGTACGCGCGATTGATACTCGTTGTTTGATCCATTGATATTCATTGAGATGACTCGTTCACGGGTGTTGACCATATACCACTCACTACCCCGCTGCGTGTAGACCTCAAGGCGCCATTCTTCATTGTTAAGTCCACGCAATCGCCATACCTGGGCATCACTGGGCGCAGCAGGCTTTGCTGCAAGCATAGCCAATTCTTCTTCTAAGGCAGATATTGTGGTTTGGCTTTGATGTACTAGCTTTCCTTGACTTGTTACCGCATATTGAGAATAATCGTGAGAATTATTTCCGGTGGTTTTACCTACAATTTTCTTATTGACGCTGTCGTTCAAGTGTTTCGCCTATTGACTGCGCGTACAGTACTCTCGCGCGTGATCTCTCGTCATGGATGTCATCAATAAGAATCATTCTAGGATAAACTTATATTTAAACCTATCTTTTTGGGCATTGAGGTAAAAACATATCTATTAAACTTCCTATAAACATATAAATGTCCTGCGTTCCTGTATGCTAGATACCTATGAAACTCGTTATCGGATTGACTGGAACAATGAACTCAGGGAAGGGAACAATTGCCGAGTACATCGTTTCCAAGGAATTTGAGCATTTTATCCTTTCAGAAATCATCAAGGAAGAGACTAGCCAAAAGCACCTCCCGCTTACACGCGAAAACCTCCAGGATATTGGAGACATTCTTCGCAGGGAACATGGCTTAGGCGTTCTTGCAAAACTTGCGCTTGAACGTGCAAAGACTGATCGCATCCTTATCGATGGTATCCGCAACCCGGGCGAGATTGCATTTCTCAAACAGGTAAAAGACGTCTATTTTGTCCTTATTGCTGTCGATGCTCCGCTTGCAGTGCGGTTTGCACGCGCAAAAGAGCGCAAATCCGCCAAAGACATTGTGGATTATGCAACATTTGTGCGGGATGACGCGCGCGACCGTGGCATAAACCAGCCAGAGAATGGACAACAGGTACAGGCATGCGTGGATGCTGCAAACTACCAGATCATCAATGATGGAAGGGCATTTGCGCCTATTGTAGATAGAATTCTGCAGGACATCTCACGTAAATACGAACATGCCTGCGCAGTGGCAGAGAAACAAACAATAAGTTCTTAGATCTTTACCTTCATGAAATCATAGGCGACTTCAACATTTTGGAAGATATCACGCGCATCCTCAAGGACTTCTTCATCAGTCTTATAGCGCTGGGAGATATGTGTCAAGATCAACTTCTTTGCGTTCGCATTGTTTGCGATAAATGCAGCCTGCTTTGCAGTCAGATGCTTATTGTTCTCTGCTTTTTCTTCAATAGTTGAGGCATAGCTTGCCTCGCAGACGAGTAAGTCAACATTCGTTGCCATCTTGATAGCATTCTCGCACACGCCAGTATCCATGATGACTGCCAGATGGATGCCTTTTTTGACAGTAGAGACTGCATCAGGATGGATTGTTTGCCCATTGACGGTTATCGCTTCTCCCTGCTGCAATTTCCCGATAAGTGGGCCAGTCGGTATCTTTAATTCATCAATCTTTCTTGAATCAATCTTGCGCGTATCCTTTTCCACAAATCGGTATGCAAGGCAAGGTACGCCATGATCCATGAGCGCTGCCTGGATAATGAAATCTTCAGTATCAAGAATATCCATGATCTCAGTCTTGCGCAGGTGCAATTCATGCACTTCGATACGCAACCGGTTCTCAAAGATACAGGTCTGGAGCATGTGCTCGATACGTTGCTCGGTCTCTGCAGGACCATAGATATGCAGGACCGGCGGCTCTTCATTCTGCACATTCTGGTTTCCTAAGGTCTGGATAAGGCCGATGAGTCCAGATACATGATCGCCATGCCAATGCGTGAGCAGGATATAATTGACCTTGTTCCGGTTGATCCCTGCAATATTCATCTGGCGCTGCGTACCCTCACCGCAATCAATAAGGATCCCCTTATTCTTATAGCTCAAAAATATCCCTGATACATTGCGATCCTTTGTTGGCACCATGCAGCTTGTTCCTAAGAATGTGAGTTCCATGCCCTCTGGAGGGATGGATGGTTTATAAATTTTTACGCGAAATTTTATGTGAAATACCCTTCAATATTCTTCTTCATTTCTGCGATGCTGCGTGAACCTCTGATGGTTGCCGCAAGTTCTTTATCCGTAAATACTCCTTCAACCCAATTTGCAAAATCATTACGCCCCTGTTGCGTGTGATAATTGAATGTATCCAGATCATTCTTTTCCAGATGCCGCGCCAGATCCTTGATAGAATGCAATACTTCGCCATTCTTGAGATAGAATGCCTTCTGTCCATCAATGATACGCTCAAAGAGTTCCTGTCGTTTCAGCGCAGTCGCGTTCTTTTGCAAGGTCGGCGCAGCCGGCCGTACAGGCGAATCTATTGCTGCGGCAGGCGATGTTTTGGGTACAGTGATACTAACAGTGCTTGATGTTGTTGCGCTTGCTGTAGTTTGCGTGCTGATTTTTGTAAGAGGCGGAGCGATCGGTTTTGCAGTTTCTTTTGGTCTCTCACTCTCTGCAACACTCTTTTTGTTCTCTATGGTATGTCCTTCTTTATTTTGCAGCACTGACGTATGTTTAATGAAATGTTCATGCTCTTGCGCGCTGATGAAACCGCGTTGATGCAAGGTGTTAAGAATCGCAATCCGCTCGTCCTCACTAATCTTTGCTCTGCGCGCTTGTCTTTGGTGTATTCCTTGCGCCTGTCGCATCTTCCATGTCCTGAGATTTTCGCGGACCTTTGAGTAATACATCTCTTCCCTGCTCTTACGCAATAAGACTATGACTCCGATGCCGGCAAGAATGATGACAATGATAAGGAACACATATTTCCAATTGTTGGTGACGATCTCAACAGGGATATGGAGCGGCTGCTCGACCAGATGATATTTCTCGTTAAGAATTGTGAATTGCACGTTTTTGGTCTGTGATTCAGTATCTGCAGATCCCTGTACAGTAAGCGTATAATACCCATTCTCAAGATTCGGAGGCAATCGCAGGGTCGTTGCAGTGATCGTGTCATTGCTGCCGATAGTTTTTTCGCTGCTGCTCACTACCCTTCCATCAGGCGCGCGGACCGTGTACTTGAGCGTGATATTTTTTCCTGCAAGGACATCTTTGAGTTGCGTCGTCGTATTCAGATAGAGTTCATTGTTGATTGCCTTGATATCAGTATTGACACTGACGTCAAAATCAATCTTTGGCTTTTTGATCCCTGCAACATTGACCACAGTCGTGATATTTCTCGTGTACTCCTTTCCTGCAATTGACGTCGTGAGAACATATGTTCCTTCAGCGACACCGACAGTATTAAAGAAGAGCGTGATGTCCATGGTCTTTCCTGCAATGGCCTTTATACTATCAACATCACTATACACCAGCGTCTTGCGTTGCGTATACCCTTCAGGATAGATGATGGTGATTGTATACGTTTCATCGGATTGTGCAGTAAGGTGAATGACCTTTGTACCAGTATCCCCTGAAGTCAGATCCATTTTGACGAGTGCGTCAGGAACAATGAAATACCCTTGCGGATACGTCGATGATGTTGATGATGGCGCCATCCCGCCCCCACCTCCACCTCCTGATCCGCCGCCCCCACCAGAGCTACTGCTTGATCCTCCGCTGCTTGGAGGACAGGCGATAGAAAGCGTCGGCATAGTGCGCGTATTCCCACATGCACTGGCATCAATACAGTCTCTGACGCCGCATGTTCCCTGCGAGTAATTCGTACAATACCATGCGGGAGTGCAGATATTGATCTGGATGTCAAATCCTCCGGCAAGAACCGGATGCGAAACAGTGAGCAGCGCCATAAATACTGCGCTTGCAAGAATGAGTGCCACTTCGACGAGTACATGTGGCGTACCTACTCCTGCACCTTGCAGGCGCGTGTTTGTGTAAGGTGGCGTTTTGCTCATGTGATTTTTTTTGAAAGAGTTGATTGCGTCTTTCGCATTATTTTCTTAATATATCAAGCATATCCTCTTTTGTTTTTACTGTAAATACTTTTTGACTGAGGAATTTCTCGTTGAGCTCCATAAATTTTTCTGCACAGAGTGTGCGGATCTCTGGAAGATTGAACGCATTCTCCGGAATCGTTGCAATGAGTTCAGTGATGTCCTCGACTGATGTGCAGGCGCTGATCGTCATGCGTGCCGGTGGTCCTTCTTCAATCTTTGTCGAGGGTTCAAGCGCTCCGGCAATGCCCTTCGATATCCTCCAGAGGCGCAGGATAATGACGAATGCTACGGCAAGGATGATGAGTCCGACAATGACATAGACTGCAATCATGAATCCTGCGTTATGCCTTCGCTCCCAAATCCGCATTTTCTCATAGAGTGTAAGGGTCTGGCCCTGTCCGTTCTTGTCCACGATAAGTACTGTGAGTGACCGCTGGATCTGCACGACCATTGGTACTTGTCCACTCAGGTTAAGCAGGGGCCGCGCAGAGAATTGCAGCGTATACCGTTCTCCTTTGATGGCGTCATCCGGAGCGATGATCTCGAATACAAAAGGATTATTATATGTCTTTGGTCGTAAGGTGGTATTGCCGCTGATGAGTTGCGCAATATCCTTGTCTGCAGTGTAATTGAATGCAACGTCGAATAGGATATCATCATTATTCTGGAGGTTCACCGTATATGTATAATGTTGTCCTGGCTCGAGCTTGAGAGTATCATTTTCCAGGTATGGCGTCGATACACCGAACGCAGTCGCGTATCCTGCAAGCATGAGGGTTAGTATGGTCACAAGCATGAACAACTCGAGAATATGACTATCTATCACACCCCTCTTTATTCCCATAATCGCTTCAGGGGTTTTTTATTAATAAACGTTTCGGATTGTCGCGATTTTTTTTAGAGCATTGGTCTGGGCAACGAACATCTGTTGATGTTATCTGTGGATGCGCACGCTCCCTTATTAGAATCCGGAATGGATAGTATGAGAATATATCCGAGAATAAAAAAAGGAATAGGAAAAGAAAAAATTATTCCTGCGGTTTACGACATCGTCACAACCCATGGTTGTACTGACGTGTATGTTCCGTTCGGTGTTCCCTGAGGGATGCTGAGGAATACATACAGGTTCTGTGTCCCATTCACTGCAAGTGATGCTCCCGGGATGACAGTCATGGTGTTGTTTGCAAGCGCGACTCCTGCGCTATTTGCTGTTGCGTTTGCATTGAAGTTTGCAGCGCCGATGGTATTGGATCCTGATGCGATATCGTATGCTGTGAGGTTCATGCTGTTGAACTGTCCATTACCGATGTTGATGACGTTCTGCGGCGCGTTTGATGCAGCGACATTAGTATCTCCTGGACTTCCGCTAAATGTCAATGATGACTTATTGATGGAGATTCCGTATGTTGTTCCCATGCTGAATGTCTGCGTGAGGTTTTCGGCGTATGCACTTGCACCGTCGACGATTGATGCGTTGATGGTCCATGTTCCGGGCAGATCATAGTATTGTATAGTGACGTTGCAGGAGAACATGCGCTGTGTTGTTCCGCTGGAGACTGTCCAGCAGGTGTGCGAAGTACGTGAGACAGCGCTCTGATTGATAATGACCTTTGCGTTTGATGGATCGATGTCTGCAACACCGTTTGCATCTGTTGCATTAAATGAGATAGTGATGTCTTTTGTTGTTCCTGCAGCAGGGCTGTCTGATTGTCCTGCAGCGACATAATTGACTACGGGTTGGCTGTTTGCAATAGTGAGCGAAACATTGAATGTTCCTGTACTTGCCGCATATGTTTGTAGAATGTTTGGCAGTGTTATTGCGGCGACGATCGCAATCAACACAATCGGTGCAAGAATAAAGAGTCGCATGCTGCTTTTTTTCATTTTTATCCTCGAGGTTTTTGCTGCAGTTTACACAATGTACTTTTTAGTATACTAGTATATTATTAAATAGTGTCACTTATATAAATACTTTTCGTTTAGTCCTTCTTTTGGGCTCTTTGTAGCAAACTTTATAAACATCTTTCTTAAAAGATATATTAAAATCTTACATAATATATATCTTATCATGGATACACGCCAAATCGCCCCAACTTAAATCACCTTGATTGTAAAACCCCGACGGGAGGATCGCGAAGATGGGGGTGGCTTATTCGAAGAACTCGTCTATAACTATCTTTCTTCACGTCTCAATCTTTCCAAAGAGGAGATTCTTAAACTTGCCGCAAAAAAACAGGAACTTGCAAACGGAATACCCGTCGATATCCTTTGCGACAACGTACTCTCAAGTCTTGAGGCCATCGTCAAGTACTTGCGGGAAAACAAAAACTATTCCTATGCGCGTATCGCGTTAATTCTCCGGCGTAATCCTAAGACACTTGCAGTATCTTATGCGGTCGCAAAACGGAAAAAGCCTTTACCGTTTGCTGCAACAGTAGAATTCTCAAAAGTGCGCATCCCGTTTAGCGCATTTGACGTGCCGCTCAGCATCCTCGAATCCATCTGTTCATATCTCAAATCACAAGGGCATTCAAATGCAGAGATTGCGCGATTGCTCTGCAAAGATCAAAAGACTATCTGGACAGTTTGCAAACGCGCTGAACAGAAGTTATCGCAAAAATCGACTACGTATTCTGGAGGAGAAGAGTCATCAAACCATGAATACTATTGATATAACTAGCGAAGTACAAATGCCGCAGACGCGGAAAGCCAAGCTACTTGGCGCGCTCCTCTTATGTGTTATCGCCCTGGGATTATTCCTTTATGCATTCACGCCGGTATTCACTGGTCATACGGTGTTCGAGCAGACTGTACAGTTAACACTGAATAAAAATTATAGTGCAACACGTGAGGACTCACTCAATATTACACAGTCATTGAAGAGCTTAAGAATCAGCGGATCAATCATCGGCGAAGGGAATGCAACAATCTGGCTCAAGACGAGTTCAGGAGTGCAGTATAAAATCTATGATACACGAGAAATTCCGGCGCATTCTCCTGGTAGCAATTTAATCACTGGTCAAGTAATTGGCGAGAATAACAGTAACGAAACCATTAATGATACGAGTAATCTCACCGCTTTCATCAATGATACTTCGACAATAGACAATACTACGATTAACGACACCCGCTTCAGAAATGATACGGCTCCTATTCATGAGCGTATCATTGATTCTAATTTTACCCATGAAACAATCGTGAGTAATATGACTGTGCCTGCAGAGAGCTTTACGATAGATAATACAACCCATAGTGGCGCAGCAAATATTACTGAAAATCTCACTGAGAATACGACGACGAACATCACGGCAATTATGACTGAGAATATCACGACAATGGAAAACACCACGACCACAGAAAATATGACGAAACATCAAGCATTACCTCCAGAGACCAGCGGATCTTTGGAAGCTTTAACACCACCGGCAGAAAATATCACAAACATCACCCGAAATATGACAAAAAATGTTACATTATCGGTTATTGAATCAAGGACATTCAGCGATGTATGTCTTGAGACCTGCGCGCTTTCCGGCGTTGAACCCACTTATACGATATATATAGAAATTGATGGAAATGCAACACTTACGCTTAATACACTCCACTATACTTATGAAGAATCAATAGTCCAAACGAAACCTATTGAAAATATTACTGTAGTAGGAACGGCGAGTATCAATCTCTCAGAATACTTTACTGGTCAAAAGTTGATTTATGATATCACGACGCTCAAAAATAGCAATGTGTCAATCGCTCACGGAATATTAACACTTACTGCTCTCATGAATGGCACGGAGACTGCCAAAATCTATGCAGTAAGCGGAAATAGCATGCTCGAATCTAATGCGTTTATAATCAGGAGCAGCACACTTGAAACGACGGAAATAACAGATACTATTGATATTGAAGATAATTTGACGAAAGATTTATTAAAGGACAAATTCAAGAAACTCGACTTCTCTAAGGTCATAAAGCGGCTTGACAAGATAAAGAACACCACTGCATCGTATGATATCGAGTTCACGCCAAAACAGAAATCTCCTAACAAAGTAAAAATTGCCGAATTAAAGAACATCAGTACATTAGAATCAATAGATTTTATTGATTACAAACAGCATAAACAATCAAAGGTCATGACTGATGTTGTTGTCATTAATGCGCTCAATATTACGAATGCGACGATCATCCTTAAGAAATCTGGTCAGGTGAATGCCATTGCGCGCTGTGACAATTATACGATTGCAACTGCTACCTGTGCGCAATGGGTTATTACTGCTATCCCTTTCATTGATCATGGCGATTCCATAGAATTTACGGTGACACATTTCTCTGCATACGGCGGAATCATCGAGATCACCAAAGCAGAGCATCTTGATGAGAACAGGACATTCATTGCAGACATCTATAATGAGACGCAAGCGCTTGATAATGTATGGTCAGAGCCAATTTATACTCATGAATACGTGCGCGTGATGTTTAAACAGAACCTCACTGCAACAAATGATATCACGGTATATGTACGTAATGTACTTCAAGCAAATACGCGCATTGCAGTCTATGAAAAGGATAGTGCACAAATTATTGCGCTGTTCCCATCAATCAATGAGACAAAATATTATACGGCATATCTTTCCAATCTTACACAGCCACAAGCAGTGTTTGACCTTCGAATAGTCAATGCAGATAATGACTCTCATGCATATCTGGAATTTGATCATATTGTTGATCCTACTTATACGATGACGAGTAATAGCGCTAGTGTTTCAGCGACAAATATCTCGACAGGTTCACGCCTGAATGTGAGTGTGAATGTGACTGTAGATAGTAATAAAGGTGTATGGAGTATGTATATTAATTCCTCTCTTATTACTGGCGGTAGTGCTCTTCGTGTTGATGGGAGCTGCACTGGCTCAGATTCCTGGAAGGTTGTTCGCTTTATTGAGGACGGAGTCATATGTGCGACAGGAAGTGCATCATCGAATCTTTCGGCAGGAATGCTTTATTGTGATGGTGCGGCGGGAACTGCAATTGAGAAATTTGAAGTTGAAGCATGCAGCGGGGCAAATTTTGGCGACCCCTATACGTTTTATTCTGATTGTCAAGGTAACAGCGGTAGTGATGCCTGTGCAGGATTTGGTGACGCAACGAGCGCCGTATCGCTTTATGGACCTCCACTCATCAACTCTTCACGTATGAGTCCAACAACTGCATACACTATAAGTACGCTTCAAGGATATTGCAATGCAACAGAAGGCGACGGACAAACGGTAAAATATTATTATATTTGGTATTTGAATGGCGCGCAGAATACGACAGGAAGTACGTCGAGTAATTATACGCAAGGGTTAGAAATTAATGTTGCGAACGTGAGCAGTTCTCTTCTGGCTATAGGCCAGAATTGGACATTCGCCTGTCTTGGCAGCGACGGGACAAATAGTTCATGGTTAAATAGTTCAACGATTACCATTCAGAGTCTCGCACCACTCATGAATTCTTCTCGTATTTCTCCGTTGATCGCATATGCGAATGATACGCTCCTCGGTTATTGTAATGCAACTAGCCCTGCAGGATTGAATGTTTCATATAATTGGAAATGGTATCTGAACGGCATCCAGAATACTACCGGAACAACAACGAGCAACTACACGCAAGGATTGGAAATTAATGTTGCGAATGTTTCAAGCAGTCAACTTGCTGCAGGACAAAACTGGGCGTTGAGTTGTTTAGCAAGCGACGGAAATCTCAATAGTACATGGATGAATAGTACAACACTCAGTATTATTACACCTCCGACAATAAACTCTTCACGCATGACTCCTTCCACACCACAGGATAATGATGTCCTTTTTGGTTATTGTAACGCGACAGCAAACAATGGTACGCTTTTATATTATAATTATATGTGGTATGTTAATGGTGTTGCAAACACTACAGGCACTTTATTCAAAGAGGGGAGTATCTCTGCAGGCAACTATCATACGTGTGGTATTCGTGCTAATGATTCTCGCGTCATGTGTTGGGGGAAGAATACTGAAGGGGAATTAGGGGATGGTACCACAAGTGATAAATATACTCCTACATTGATTAATGACTCTTCAGCGTATCTTATGGTTTCAGCATCGCATACGCATACCTGTGCTATTCGTGCTAATGATTCTCGTGTCTTATGCTGGGGTGGAAATGTCGATGGTGAGATAGGAGACGGCACAACAACATCTCCGCGATTAAATCCCACACTTGCTAATGCCTCTTATGGATTTAAATATATCTCTACAGGCATTTATGATACCTGTGCTATTCGTGCTAATGATTCTCGTATGCTTTGTTGGGGCGGTAATACTTACGCTCAAGTAGGTGATGGTACGGCGGTTAATCCTCGACCAAACCCGACATTAACAAATATTACTGTAGGATTTTTTGCAGCTACAAATGGTGAACGATTCAGTTGTGGTATTCGTATTAATGATTCTCGTGTCATGTGTTGGGGCACTAATGGTGAAGGTGAGCTCGGTGATGGTACAATTAGTACACGATTAAATCCGGTTAATATTAATGATGCCGCTGCGTATATTGCCATTTCATCAGGACAATATCATACCTGTGCTATTCGTGCTAATGATTCTCGCATGCTTTGTTGGGGGTATAATAACTATGGTCAACTGGGCGACGGCACAGGCAATACGCGACTAAACCCCGTGCTTGTTAATGTGTCTTATGGATTCTCTGCAGTGACTACAAATTATTATACTACGCTCGGCATTCGTGCTAATGATTCCCGCATTATCGGTTGGGGAACTAATGCACAAGATCAAACAGGCGATGGTACACAAGTTACTCCCCGAGCAAATCCTGTTCTTGCAAGCGATTCTTCTGCGTTTTCAAGCATTACCTCAGGAAGTGGACACGGATGTGCTGTTCGTATTAATGATTCTCGTGTGTTATGCTGGGGTTATAATCTATATGGTGAAGTTGGTGACGGAACAACTACCACGCCGAAATTAAGCTTTACATTCATCAACGATTCTTCAGGCTATTTTGCAGGATTTTGGCAGGGACAAGAACGGCTCGTAGATGTGATTGATTCTACAACCACCACGAACGGACAGACGTGGATGCTCAGTTGTCAAGTAAATGATAGTCAGAATGCAAGTAATTGGATGAATAGCACTTCAGTATGTATAGGCGGCAATTGCAACATTCCTCCGATTATATTTTCTTCTCGTATTTCTCCGTCGATCGCATATGCGAATGATACTTTGCGCGGTTATTGTAACGCGACCGATGTAGATAATAATAATCTCACCTACAATTGGAAGTGGTATCTTAATGGTGTGCAGAATACAACCGGAACGACAAATAATTATACTCAAGGTTTAGACGCAAATGTTGCGGATATCTCTTCTGGAAATCTTTCTATTGGTCAGAACTGGACGCTTTCCTGTCAGGCAAATGATGGAACCACAAATAGTTCGTGGCTGAATAGCAGTGTAATAGTGATTAATGCACCGTATGGTTCTTTGAGTGTTGCAATCACTGCGCCTTCGACAGATATTTCTGTGGATCAGAATTCCACATTCTACTTGAATGCAACAGTAACTTGCACTGGTGCAACTGGCGCAGTCTGCGGGATAGTTTATGCAAATGCGAGGTATAATACAAGCAGTGCAACGCCAGATACATTGATTAACACGACGGGTGGCGGAACGCCAGTATATATGATGGGTAATAGAAGTATGTGCTATCAGGAAAGTGCGAATGTCTCAACTGCTTGCGGCGGTCTTTCTACAGGAACGTACGCAAATGAGTCAACTGCGGGCTGGAATGCTCTTTCAAATCTGACTGATGAAAATTGGAGTTCATATGGGTATACTGCCGGATTGGGAGGAGATTCTGCGACACTGTATATAAATTATACAAAACCTTCAGGTAGTTCGAATACGAGCTTATGGCAAATTGCAAATGGCAATGATACATTTATTAATGTAAGAAATATTTCTTTACCCCAACTCTGTTGGGATTATAGCGCTACAATAATACGCTTAAAAGTGGTGTCAGGAAATGGTGCTCTTCCATCGGCGGATTATGTGACTTGGAGTTGTTACAATGGCACCGGATATTTCGGACTAAATACAACTACGAGTAACCACTTGGTTTATGAAGACGCCATGTGGTGGAATATTTCGGGATCATCTAACCCACAAACATCTCCGACGTCATTATCTCAAGGCCAATCGTGGAGTGCGAATTGGACTGTTAATGCGACAGGAACCACGGGAACCAGTTACGTAGTGGATGTATTATTCAATAGCAGTTATGGCGCGAGTAATGTTTCAAATAATGACACCGCAAATAAACAAATATGCATCGGTAGTTGTAGTTCGAATGCCGCACCGGTGATGAATGCTTCTCGTATCAGCCCGACGAGTCCGAGAATCAACAGCACACTTCTCGGGTATTGTAATGCGACAGATGGTGATAACGACAATGTGACATATTCGTGGGTTTGGTACAAGAACAGTGTGCAGAATCGCACCGGAATAATGGCGAGTAATTATACGCCAAGGATAGAAATTAATGTTGCAAATATCACTGATACATTAACACCGTATGATAATTGGACTTTGTCCTGTCAAGCAAATGATTCAATAAATGTAAGTAGTTGGATGAATAGTTCAAATGTGACAATCATGGGTTCAACATCAGTAACTGCAAATAATTTCAATGGCGCGACAACAAATTTCAGATATTATGATACTACAGAATTAACCGCACTCGCTAATGTCATCCTCGAAAAAGTAGGAATCGGAAAAATCGCATGGAATGCTGCAGTCAATGTGAGTTCTGTGAACTTCGATGCAAATATTATCATGGGCGCTAATGCTATTTATGTGAATAGTTCTGCATTATCGTCGACATTAAATTCCAGCGCAAATCTCACCCTATACAATGTACCTTATGATCAGCCAATCATCACGCGTGATGGAGAAATATGCACGACATGTACGCAGTTTTCATTTGTAGGCGGAACATTAACATTCAATGTTTCTGGATTCAGTAATTATAGTACGGTTCAAAACACCAGTATGCGTATCTGGGATAATAATGAGGGTAATGCATCATTATATGACGGCAATACTCTCAAATATGTCAATCAGACAGTATTCATCTATGCAAATTACTCGAACGCAACCAGCAATGTGTCAATAACTGGCGCAACATGCGTTTTAAATATCAGTAACGGATTTAATGGGGTCATGAGCTATAATTCAACACCAGCATTATACTATCAAAATCTTACCTTCAACAACGCCGGAGTATACACGTACAACATTTCCTGTAATACGACAGGATTTGCAAAGATTAATCTTACCAATACCATTAATGTAACGATTAATCCATTCCCTGTGATGCACACTCCGCGTATCGCTCCCTCGCCTGCGTATGCGAATGAATCATTACGCGGATATTGTAATGCAAGTGATGCAAATACGAATGAACTGTATTATGCTTGGATTTGGTACTTGAACGGCGCAGTCAATAGTACGGGTAATACGACAGGCGGTGGTAGCAGTGGTGGCAGTAACTGGACATATCAAGAGAACTCGAACGGAACAGCCTATTCAGGTTCATGGGATAGTTTTTATGGCGTATCATATATTTATGATGGTACTTGGACGACCTATTTTGTTTACTCGACAGCCGGAGCGTATTATTATGCCAATTATACGAAACCTGCAAATGCGCAGAATAATAGTTTGTGGCAAGTGGCAGATGCTGCAGGAACAGTCAATCTCAGTATTGATGTTTCGTGTTGGAGTCAGACGCCGTTACAGTTTGGACTCTATAATAATCAAGCTCTTTCTATAACAACATGGTCTTGTTGGAATGGAAGCAGCTGGACGACATTGCGTAACGTATCATCAACCCTCGTATACGAGGAAGCAATATGGTGGAATATCACGACTGCAGGTGGTGGCAGCGGAACAAATTATACACAGGGTCTTGAAGTCAATGTTGCAAATGTTTCGAGCAGTAACCTCTCTGCTAGTCAGAATTGGACTTTCTCTTGCCAAGCGAATGATTCTGCTCTGACATCGTTCTGGCTTAACAGCTCAGTAACAACAATACAATCATTGAATGCTGCACCTGTCATGAATTCTTCTCGTATTTCTCCGTCGATCGCATATGCGAATGATACGCTCCTTGGTTATTGTAACGCAACTGACGCGGATAACAACAATGTGACATACTCTTGGATATGGTATCTGAATGGTGCAACGAATGCCTCCGGAGCAACATCGAGTAATTATACGCAAAGTCTTGAGGTTAATGTTGCAAATGTTTCGAGCAACAATCTTTTTGTCGGCGACAACTGGACGCTCTCGTGTCGTGCAAATGATAGTCAGAGTACGAGCAGTTGGCTTAACAGCTCGAACGTGATGATTCAACCGAATGCATCCACTACTCTTAATATCTTATTTGTTCCACCGACTCCGGATAGTGGTACTTCTACTTTGAATACATCCACCATTGTTAATGTGAGTATCAATGCATCTGCTCCGAGCAATCTCTCAGGGATTATTTGGAATTGGAATGGCACGAATTATACGATGTATAATAACTCTGTAGTATTATTATATAATCTCAATAATGTGCCAGTATTCGGCGAGAATGCGTCGAGCAATAAGACTTTTGACGCGAGCGTGTATGGCAATAATGGTACCTGTCAGAATATGGGCGCAGGATGTAGTTATGTTGCAGGAAAATATGGTTCTGGCTTGCAATTTGATGGCATCAATGATTATGTTAACGTGAGTAATCCTGCTCCCCTGAATGATTTAGGCCCTGCAACGTGGTCACTCTGGGTCAAGCGGAACAGTCTTACAAATTATGGTACCTTATTATACAAGAGTGATGGCAATACTGATGATGGTTGGTGGATTGATTTTAGAAACAATGGCGGTCCGGAATTAGGGGTTCAAATAGTTTATAGCACTGCGAATATTAAAAGGTATACTAATACGAGTCTACCGGGTGTGGGGCAATGGTTCCATTTAGCGGTTACTTGGGATAACACTTCAGTCAACTCCGGGGCGAGGGTATATATTGATGGTGTTGAAGTCGCGTATAGTTCAAGTTCTGGTCCGACAGGAACACACGCTTCTGATGCAGGAGATCCATTGTATATCGGTTGGGGTTTATCGGGTGCTCCGAATTATTTCAATGGTTCCATTGATGAAGTGATGATTTGGAATAGGAATCTTAGTGCATCAGAGATTAGTCAGCTCTACAAATCTAATCTCTATAAATACGATTCGAGTAATTGGCAATTCACCGCTAATCAATCTAATCTCAGCTCAGGAAGTTATTCATACTTTGCATGTATGAATGATACTGCAGGATTAAATAATTGTACAGAGACGAGAATTCTTACCATCACTAATATTTCAAATACTCCGCCGGTGATAAATTCTTCGCGTATTTCTCCGTCGATCGCATATGCGAATGATACGCTCCTTGGTTATTGTAACGCAACTGACGCTGACGGCACTAATCTTACGTATAATTGGAAGTGGTTCTTGAATGGCGCGCAGAATACTTCTGGAACAACATCGAGTAATTATACGCAAAGTCTTGAGGTTAATGTTGCCAATGTTTCTAGTGGCAATCTTTCCGTTGGTCAGAACTGGACATTCTCCTGTCAAGCGAATGATACTCAGGCAACGAGTAGTTGGCTGAATAGTTCAAATGTTATAGTACAAGCACCATTTGGTTCATTGAGTGTTATCATCACTTCACCTCCGGCGGATATTTCCATGAATCAGAATTCCACATTCTACTTGAATGCGACAGTGACATGCAATGGAGCTGCTGGCGCCATCTGTGGGATAGTTTACGCAAATGCGCGATATAATGCGACAAGTACAACGCCAGATACATTGATTAATACAACGAGTGGTGCAACACCTTTTGTGATGACATCGGGCGGTAATGGTTCGCCTGTTCATGTGTGGAATGTTACGGATATTAATGGAAATAACTCGTTTGGCGTGGCTGTTGATTCTTCAGGTAATGTTTATACCGCAGGACGAGACAATAGTAATGATTATTATACTGTTAAGTATAATTCTTCTGGTTCTCAGGTGTGGAATGTTACAGATACACACGGTTATTGGGTGTATGGCATTGCTGTTGATGCTTCCAGTAACGTCTATGTGACAGGATATACTTCTAGCAATGATTGGTATACTGTTAAGTATAATTCTTCTGGTTCTCAGGTGTGGAATGTTACTGATACAACAGGATATAGGCCTGGCGGCATTGCTGTTGATTCTTCCGGCAATGTCTATGTAACAGGGAACCTTGACGGTGCATCTTCTTATTATTATACTGTTAAGTATAATTCTTCTGGTTCTCAGGTGTGGAATATTACTGATACCGCTGGAAAGTATGCGTATGGCATTGCTGTTGATACTTCAGGAAACTTCTATATTACTGGAGAAGATTCCAGCTTTAATTATTATACTGCAAAGTATAACTCTAGTGGTTCGAAACTGTGGAATGTTACAGATACGATCGGTACCGAAGCGTACGGTATTGCTGTTGATACTTCCAGTAACGTCTATGTGACAGGATATACTGGTAGCGGCGATTATTATACTGTAAAATATAATTCTACAGGGCAACAGCTGTGGACCGCCGCCGATACCTACGGAGATACTGCGAACAGTGTTGCTGTTGATTCTTCGGGTAACGTGTATGTGGCAGGGTATAATTCCACGTTTGATTGGTATACTGTTAAGTATAATTCTTCTGGTTCTCAGGTTTGGAATGTTACAGACGCAAACGGATATAAAGCGTACGGTATTGCTGTTGATTCTTCTCATAATGTCTACGTGACGGGAAATAATGGTACGTATTATTATACAATCAAGTATTCACAGGCATCATCACAATCAAACCCACAAACATCCTCGGGAAGTCTGACTCAAGGGCAATCTTGGAATGTTACGTGGACGGCGAATGCAACCGGTAGTACTGGTTCTAGTTACTTTATCGATGTATTATTTAATAGCAGTTATGGTGCAAGCAATATCACTGCTAATGACACTGCAGACCGGAAGATAACAATCACTTCGGCAAACACTCCTCCATCAATAACTACAGTCCCTGCAATCGTCGCGCAGGACCCAGTTGAATCGCAGTCAAAACTTATTGCGATCAATTTCACAGTCAATGATCCGGACGGCAACGCGACGATCAATATAAGCAGCGCGATAGTCACTGTAAATAACTCTGGAATAACGCGGACCACCACTGCATGCAGCGGCAGTGCTATCAATGCAACAGCGCAGAATATCAGCTGCAATCTCACACTCAACTATTATGATCCTGCAGGGAGCTGGTCACTCAATGTTTCAATCAAGGACGCCAGCGGAGCATACACTGAGAATACCACGACTACCTTCACGTATAATGAGCTCTCTGCAATCACACTCAGTCTCAGCACTCTTGACTTCGGAACCCTTGCTATCGGCGCAGAGAACAAGACCGCAAGTCCTATTGTCATCAATAATACTGGCAATATCAACTACAGTGCCATTGCGATTAAAGGATATGATCTTGCTAATGGAAGCTATCTTATTGGCGCCGCAAACTTTAGCATCAACACCACAAACAGCTCAACAGGAATCCTCATCCTCAATAATACACTCATCAATATCACAGGCGCTGCACTTGCCGCAGATACCGACGCCGTGAAATCCAATGAGACACTCTATCCTTATGTCGACGTTCCCAATACTGTCCTTCCTGCAGCAGTCTATCGCGCAATCGCAGAATGGGTACTGGTACCCAGCAAATAATATTTTTCAACGCAGCAATGCGTGTTTACCTGCTGCATTGACCGCAGAGTTTATAAAGAGATGCCGCTTTCCTTGCCTTAGATAAAAAATAACCTGTGATGATCTTTAAGCAGTACACATTCTTTCGATGTGAACCTTAAGGGTCACATCTTTACATCCGCAGAACTCGCGGTAAAGATGCAGTATATTCTGAAGGCAACGCCTGCAATGATGGCGTCCGTAACAGTAATATACCGGTTATACTACGGAAGTGTATAGAAATGAAATTTGATGAATTAGGCCTTGCGCCAACAACACTCTCCCTCTTAGGGAGCAAAGGAATTATAGAATTGACGCCGATCCAGGAAAAAACAATCCCTGCCATCGTACAGGGCAAAGATGTCGTCGGGCATTCAGTCACGGGATCCGGAAAGACCCTTGCATTCGCATTACCCCTTGTCGAAAAGGTTGTGCGCGGTGCAGGATTGCAAGTGCTGGTCCTTGTCCCTACCCGCGAATTATGCGTGCAAGTCAAGGATGTCTGCGACATGCTGGGGCGGCTTAAGCAGCTCCATACGACTGCAGTATATGGCGGCGTGAGCCTAGAACCGCAGGCTGCAGCATTGCGACACGCAGATATACTCGTCGCAACACCGGGGCGACTACTCGACCATATGGAGCGACGATCCATTAATCTCCAAAAAATATCCTGGCTTGTCCTTGACGAAGTCGACAAGATGTTTGAGATGGGATTTGTCGAAGACGTCGAGCGCATCATCAGGCAGCTGCCACAAAAGCGTCAGACCATGCTTTTCAGTGCAACATTCAACCCGAAAGTGCATCAGCTTGCAACAAAGTATTTGCATGCTCCGCTTGTGGTCAAGGTGCAGACTCTTGTCGATAAATCACGACTTACACAGCAATATTATGTTGTTGATGATACCATGAAATTTTCTGCGCTCGTCCACTTTCTGAAGCACAAGACTGAAGGACTTGCAATGGTGTTTTGCGGGACACGCGATTATGTCGATATTGTCGCACGAAACCTGCGTCAAAACGGCATCAATGCGATGCCGATCCATGGGGGATTGTCGCAGAATAAGCGTCTCTATGCCCTTGACGCGCTCAAGAAAGAGCATATCGATGTCCTTGTTGCAACTGATGTTGCGGCGCGCGGCCTTGATATCAAGAATGTGACGAATGTCTACAATTATGATGCGCCAAAGACCGCAGAAGAGTATATCCATCGCATCGGTAGGACTGCACGTGCAGGAGCAAATGGCGCTGCAATCAGCCTTGTTGCCCGCAGGGATTTTGATAATTTCAGGCGCGTACTTAATGATCACTCATTACAGATTGTGCGTGCAGATCTCCCGGCAGTCGAGCGTGCACGGTTCAATACGCGTTCAGGCAATGACCGTGAGTCTTCTCGACATGGATTTCGCAGTCATGAATCGCGGGATGCAAGACGACCGGCTTCAGGTTCGCGCGGTCCACGCTCACACACACCATCAAGAGGAAGACGGTTCTCTGCTGAGGGTCGCTCAGATACCTCGCGTAACGATGGATTCGGTGGACGGGGCAGAAGTTAAAAAATCTTTATACCGTTCGATTAGTTGAGCCACAGTAATCCTTTCTTTACTTCTTTTCTGATTTTTTCTTTTTGTTTTTCATCAACTTTCATTGCATTATCGATGTGGAATACGCGTGATGTGATGCCGCAGAATCCGAGAATGTCGCGGGTCATACCCTTATAATAGCGATGTCCGAGAAATACCTGGAATATCTTGGGCGATCCTGAGGTGATAAAGACTGCAGCCTTTTTTCCTTTGAGTAGGCCCATTGGTCTGCCATTCACGTATTTGAATGCAAATCCTGCAGTAAATATCTTGTCGATAAATCCCTTGAGAAGTGCAGGAACAGTCCCCCACCAGATAGGGTAAATGAAGATGAGTTTCTCAGTGTCATGGATGAGTTTTTGGATCTGTTTATTTTCGTTGCTGATGACTTGTTTTTCAAGTTCTTCTTCGTGCAGCACCGGGTCATACTTCATGTGATAGAGGTCAAGGACCTTGTATTCCTCGCCTTTCTTGTCCAGTGTCGCAGTTATCTCTTCAAGTATCAGTGGGTTGTGCCCCGCGGTTTTGGGATGGCAGTAGATGATTAATGTTTTCATATGTTCAATCCTCATATTTTTATCTCTGGTCATGGTTTATTTTTAAGAATAAAAGAAAAGAATGAAAATAAAAAACTTGTGAATCTAAAATACTTCTTTCTTGAAGAGTCCGTCAAGTCCCCACTTCTTGTAGCCTAAGGCCAAGATGACGAGGAATGCGGCAAAAAAGAGTATTGCAGGTTCTCCATGATTTGCAAAGGGGTTCCATCCTGATTTGATGTGGAAGGTGAACCATGCGCCAAGCATGATGATTGCGCCGCCGAGCGCTGCAAGTCGCGTAAAGAGTCCAAGGATGATTCCGAGTGCAATGAGCAATTCACAGATACCGATAAAGAGCATGAATCCTGTCATTGCCGGGCTGCCGAGCCATCCGAGTTTCATCATTGCGTGAAGCAAATACATGAATCCGACAAGTATCCGGAATATAAATATCAGATAATCTTCCTGTGTTTTGAACCATTTCAATAACATTGTATCACCTCGCAGGTTGTTCGTGTAAGATTTTACGCGCAATATATAAAGTTAACGATTGTTAATACACTTTACTCCTTATTTTTTCTTCTTTTTTACTGGCTTTATTCTTCGCTCGTATGTATTGGTCGAGTCCATCCATTTCTTCAAACGCTCTTCCTTCTCATGCTTCAATGTCTCGCGCTGCCGCTCCAATTCGCCTATCTTATAGCGGAGATCGTGGAGATGATCCTCCAATTCAGACGATTTCTTGCTCAAATGCTGGATTTCCGTACGTTTCAGATGATTATAAGTCTTACCCAGCAAGAATCCAATAATAAATAGGAGTATTGCAATAACAATGAGTACAATGACAAGTGCATCCACTATTTCACCGGTGTTTTAATTGGTCGGCGCCTTTAAATAGTTTTTGGGTCAAACCATCACGCGCAGAGCCAGCGTTCGTATATCATCTTATTTGATAACATTTAAAAACATGCAGAGCAACCGCAAATGATGGATACGCAAGCTGAGGAGAAAGAGATTCCGGACCTGAAATCATTGAAAGTCAAAGAGAGCATTCTCGATAATAAGCCCCGCAAGGAAAAAATAAAAGCGATATTTGCAAATGAGCGCGTCATTGCAGACAATAGCGATGAAGCGCGCGAACTCTACAATCAATCACGCTACGGGACCATGCTTGACAACGGAAAGCTCCAGCTCTCGCTACTTGAAGCGCTCTATCTTATTGAAAAAAACAAGCTTGATGTACGGGCGAACCGGACCAAATTGCTTGATTTCGAGTCATTTCTCAAGAAAGCGACAAAACTTGAACCAAATTTCTGGATCCGTTACTGCGTTTTCAAGGACATGCGTAATCGCGGATATATCATCAAGACTGCGCTCAAGTTCGGCGCTGATTTTCGCGTCTATGATCGCGGAGTCAAGCCGGGCGAAGACCATGCACGCTGGATCATCTATCCTGTCCATGAAGGATCAATTCTTACCTGGTACGAGTTTGCAGCAAAAAACAGGGTCGCGCACTCGACCAAGAAACGCCTCATGATGGGAATTGTTGATGATGAAGGCGACGTCACGTATTACGAGATCAAGTGGCTCAAGCCGTGAATGAGCGATCGGTAGCGCGCGCTGAGAAGACTCGTCAGCAGTAAATAATTAACAACTTTTATAAAGAACCGCTCGTTCTTTTGATAAGAACATTAAGGGACGCGCCCTAAACCAGCCCATTCTTTATGTTACTAACGGAGGAAAAAATGCAAGGATTTAACCGAGGCGGAAATTTTGGTCCACGGGAAATGCACAAAGCAACCTGCACTGAGTGCGGTAATGAATGCGAAGTGCCTTTCAAGCCGACTGAAGGAAAGCCAGTATTTTGTAGGGATTGCTACGCAAAACGCAAACCACGATATTAATAATAATCAACGAATCACTTCTCGATTATAACTAATATCTTATTTTTTTTATTTTTACTTTCTTGATGCGTTTTATCATCTATTCTTTCATAAACTATCAACAAATCTTGATCTAACGGTTATGCACTGTTAGCTATTGCGTTGGCATTGTCCAGAGATATTGCTGATAGTTGTTTGTGGCGAGCAGTTCTTGATAGACTGCAACTCGTGATTCACGCTCCTGCCTTGCGCTTTTCGTGTAGTATTTCACGCCTGAGAGAAATTTCGGCAGAAGTGCTCCGTACCATAGATTGGTATCAACATTGGCTTCCTGGCGGACGCGCTCTGCTTTTTCCCAGAAGTCTTCCCTTCCCAGATTGTCGATATCTGAATCGCAGATGATTTCCTCGCCGATGTCTTTTGGAGCAGTCGGCAGTTTTGTTGCCATGATAAGTTGCGTAATCATGTCAATAGTTTTTGTGCGGTAGCCGAGAGCAGGAAGCGTCTTTTCTGCGACCTTAACGCTTTCTTCTTCATTGTCCTTGCGGCCAATGACATATACTGCATCGTGGAATAATGCTGCACTCTCCAGCACCAGGGCATCAGTATTCGTAAGCCTTTCGTGCAGTGCATAATGTCGGCATCGTGCCGCAACATCCACATTATGCGGCATATTATGGTAGGGAAGTGTCGGTGCGATGGCATTTACGATGCGGTATATTCCTCCGCTTGCTATTGCAGTATACATCTGCGTTTCTTGCCCGGATTCGAGACGGTAATGGTTTTGTGTGTTCATGGGTATCGCCTCCTGTGCGCAATACGGTGTGTTATTCACTTTAGTGATATGATTTACAAGAATTTAATATGATATTATAGAAAATAAGTAAAAAGACGTAAAATTTAAATATAGACTGCGGTATTTATACATTATGCAGGTTTTACCTCCTGAATCAGCAGATTGCTCCCTATTCTGGCTGGATATCAAGGACAAGAAGATTCTTGTCGTCCTTCTGGAGGACATGCGCACGCCGTTGTCGCAGATTGCACGGCGTGTAGGGCTTTCGCGGCAGACTGTGGAATACCGCATCAATAAATTGCAGGAGCATCGCGTCATCGCTGGATCGCGCGCGGTGGTGAATCTCAATGCGCTGGGATATCATACCTATCATTTTTTTCTTAATGCAAAGACGCTCGCTGAAGAGCAGGAGATCATTGCGCGCGCAAAACAGTTTGATGCAGTCAATGTGATCATCAGTTATACGGGCCGCTGGTCACTTGAACTTTCAATCATCGCGCGAACACCAGATGAATTCATCGCATTATCTGAAGCATTATTCAGCGATTTTCCTGTCGATGTCGCAGGACAGATGCTCCTGATCCGCACAATCAAGTCAACTGTTCTTCCGCCGGCATTTCTGGGGCAATCATTCCCACTGCCTCGCTCCAAGAAGACTATTGCAGCAGCCGTTGATGAGAAAGATCTGCACCTTATTGAGATGCTCAGCGATGATGCGACAAAGCCCGTGGCGCTCCTTGCAAAGCAGACGACTCTTTCCACAGATGCAGTCCTGTATCGTCTCAAGAAACTGTGCCGTTCAGCGCATATCATTGAGTTCAGGCCTATCGTCAATTATGCTGCGCTTGGGCTTTCAATCCACACTCTTCTCCTGAAGGTTTCCGGAAGCGCTGCTGCAATCCATAAGCTCGAACTCTTTCTTCAGGAATCTGTCGCAACGATCTGGATTGCAAAAGCATTTGGCGACTGGAATTATATCATCTTTATTGCTGCAGCAACAATGGATGCGGTGCATGAATTCATTCTCCTTGTGAAATCGCGCTTTTCCGGAATCCTGCGCGAATACGAGGCGCTCTATGCCTACAAAGAACATAAATACACCTATTACTCGCGTGCAATACGAAAGGATTTTTCTGCAAAAAAATCCTAAAACTTTTTCTCAAGAAAAAAAATTGCCGCTTGTCTATGGTTGATATACCCCGGTACGCGCTTTGCTCACCATGCATACATCTATGAAGTTTTTACTTCATTCTTGAGCGCAGCTGCTTTGTCGGTCTTCTCCCAAGTGAAGTCCGGGTCGTTTCTGCCAAAGTGTCCGTATGCTGCGGTCTTTTTGTAGATTGGACGCTTGAGTTTGAGTTCGCTGATGATATCTGCGGGTTTTATCGGGAAATGCTTTCGGATAAGCTGCGCAATCTTTTCTTCAGGGATTTTTCCTGTCCCGAAAGTATCGACGTAGATGCCCATGGGATCTGCAACACCGATGGCATAACTCAGCTGCACTTCGCAGCGGTCTGCGAGTCCTGCAGCAACAATATTTTTTGCAATGTATCTGCATGCGTACGCGCCGCTACGGTCGACTTTTGAAGGATCCTTGCCGGAGAATGCGCCTCCGCCGTGCCTGCCCATGCCGCCATACGTGTCAACAATGATCTTGCGGCCAGTGAGTCCGCTGTCGCCTTCTGGCCCGCCGATGACGAATCGTCCGGTCGCATTGATATGAAATTTAGTGTTTGTGTCAAGATATGATCCGCATACTGGCTTGATGACCTTCTCGAGAATTTCTTTCTTGAGCGTCTCTTCGCTCTTCTCATCAATATGCTGCTGCGCAATGACTACTGCGGATATCCGCTGCGGTTTTCCTGCGACATACTGGACTGTGACCTGGGATTTTCCGTCAGGCCCAAGACCGGTGATGACTCCTTTCTTGCGCGCTTCTGCAAGCTTTGCCGTCAATCGATGCGCAAGAATGATGGGAAGTGGCATGAGTTCTGGCGTCTCGTTGCATGCATAGCCGAACATCATCCCCTGATCGCCTGCGCCCTGCTCTTTTGCCTTGCCAGAATCAACCCCTTGGCTGATGTCCGGACTCTGCGCATGGATTGCGACCCATACACCCGCATCCTCATAATCAATGCCGAATCGTGGATCAGTATATCCTATCTCTTTAAGTACAGTCCGTGCAACTTTTTGGACATCGACAAATCCCTTGGTTGTGACCTCTCCTGCGACATGGATGCTGCCGGTTGTGGTGAGCGTTTCCACTGCGACCCGTGAATTCGGGTCCTGTCGCAATAACTCGTCAAGTATTCCGTCGCTGATCTGGTCGCAGATCTTGTCCGGATGTCCTTCAGTAACGCTTTCAGAAGTAAATTCATAGGTATTCATCAAAACCCCTCCGTATTGGTTTTTCTCTGGTTTGGCGTTATTTAAATATTTTGGTTTCTTTTAGATACTGTTCACTGCATGAGAACTTGTTTTGATTCCATTTTTAGGTAGTAATATTTAAAAATCAAAGGGCACTTCCCCTGTCATGGGACTGAATTACTTTAGAAACAAACCTATCCCCGATGATATTTTCGCATCTTTGGATAACCTTATTGCGGTATTCACGAAAATCCGCGATACAAATCTATTAACAGAACTTACTTTTAGGGATTATTTCCCTAATATCCCTTCTGGCATTGCTAAATTTTCTCAGATGCAGAGAACTCATTCGCTTAATGGCTTCTCGTCCAATGAAATCCATCTTTCACTGTTCCGGGCGCAATTATACCCTGTACTTTTAACGGCTGCGACAGTCATGGATACTGCGCGAGGAAAAGCAGCGTTTGATGCAATCTATAAAGTGACCGATGACATACCATATTTTAAGACAAACCGGCTCATGACAGTCAAGAAAACATTTGAGGAACTGCATGGCAATACGCAGGAAAAGCGTGACCCGAAACTGTTAACTTTTGACGTGCTTGATCTTGCCTGTTTTATGATTGCCCCGAAGACAGATACTTCTGAACGCGCATTAACTAAAGAATCTGCTAATCCAGAATTGGTGCAGTATCTTTCGCGCTTGCGCAAGCAAAAAGGCGCTTTGATCGCTGATGCCGTTACGACGCTTGTACATTCCTATTATCCTCATTTTGCTGATGCATTCGGGCCAGGAACATCTTTTGATTATGTCAAACTCGTGTTTGAACAGCGCAAATTTCCCGCATATGATCTATACTTACAGAGTAAGTAATACGCTTTAATTTTATATATGATATATTTCTATAATCTAAAATACTTACATTGTAAGTATACAAATCCCCTTTTGCGTTGAGGAGAGGTGTTCATCCTGATAATAACAAATTATTTAAACATCGGGAAAAGTAGTTTATCATGCTTCAAAACATCCCGAAAGAAAAAATTCTTGAAGTCGTAAAGCAAGGACCGACTATCCCTAATAAGATCACCAAGGTTGTTGGCGGGGACACCATGCTTATCGGGGCGATCCTTTCCACACTCATCAATTCCGGAGAAGTCAAGGTCTCAACACTCAAGATCGGGGGAAGCCCAATCTATTATGTTCCGACACAGGAGGCACGGCTCGAGGAATTCATACAATACCTCAACGAGAAGGATCGCAGGACATTCAACCTGCTCAAAGAGAAACAAGTGCTGCGTGATGCTGACCAGGATCCCCTGACACGTGTCTCACTGCGCGCTATCAGGGATTTTGCCAAATCATTTGAGATTGAGCGTTCAGGGACAAAAGAAATCTTCTGGAGATTCTACACTATCGCGTTTCCTGAAGCGCAGCAGCTTGCAATAGCAGTGATCCATGCATCCACCCCAGTCATTGAAGGGATGCCAAAGCCTGTAGCAGCAGTGCAGGCAACGCCACGTGAATCGCCAAACACTCTTGCAAGAGATGCTGTATCTGAAGCAATTTCTGCACCAACACGCATCATGACAGAGAGCAATGTAGACCCTGCTACCTTGGTCGATACAGAATCAGATGCTGAGCCAGAAGAAGAACATGCAGCAAAGGAAATCAAACCTGCAAGACAGGATTTTTTTGAAACAATAAAAGCGCACATCCATAAACTTGGACTTGACATCATCAGCAAGGAAAAGATCAAAAAGACAGAATACACGATTGTCGCAAAAAATCATGACAATAATGAATATATCTATTGCGTTGCCAAAGACAAGAAAGCAATCAATGAAGGGGATCTTTCAACTGCGCTCATCTATGCACAGAACAAGAAAATGCCCTGCATGTTCATCGCTACCGGACATCTGACAAAGAAAGCAGAAGCCATGATGCACAAGGAATTCAGGGAACTGCGACTCGAACATATCCATCAATAATTTGCAATCACAATCAGCAATACATGATGTGAGGTGATACTTATGCCGGCAAAAAAGACTGTCAAGAAAGCAAGCACTGCAAAAAAGACTGCAAAGAAAGGCTGCTGCTGCGGATGCTAAAAGACCGATAAGCACTTTTTTTATTTTTCTTTTATCTTATTTTCATGAAATTATTCAGAAATGATTTCAATAAACTATTTAAACATCCGTCGATTCTGAACCCTTATGAAAGATGCGATTGTAACACCTTGGGAAGTCAAGGGAAATATCGATTATGATAAAGTCGTAAAACAATTCGGCGTGTCAAAAATAGACCCTATACTCCTTGAGCGGATACAAAAAATCACTGGTGAATTGCATCCGTTCCTGAGACGCAACATCTTTTTTGCGCATCGCGACCTGCAGTTCATCCTTGACCAATACGAGAAAGGCAACAAGTTCTTTCTTTACACCGGAAGAGCGCCCTCAAGCCATACGCACCTCGGGCATATTGTCCCCTGGCTTTTCACCAAATGGCTCCAGGACAAATTCGACGTCGATCTCTGGTTCCAGTTTCCCGATGAGGAAAAATTCCTCTTCAAACGGGACCTGACTCTTGCAGATACAGAAAAGTATACTTATGAGAACATGCTTGACGTCATTGCGCTCGGATTCAACCCGGAAAAGACGCACTTCCTCATTGACACCAAACACGCAGGCATCATGTTTCCTGAAGCGATAAAGGTTGCAAAACTCATCAATTTCTCGACAGCAAAAGCAGCATTCGGCTTTGACAATGAACAGAATATTGGTGCAATATTTTACACTTCAATGCAGGCAGTGCCTGCGTTCTTGCCGAGCGTTCTGCAGAAAAAGAATATTCCCTGCCTTATCCCGCACGCAATTGATCAGGACCCGCACTTTCGCGTAAGCCGCGATGTCATCCCAAAACTAGGGTATTACAAGCCCGCATCAATCCAGTGCCGATTCCTTCCCGGACTCGGAGGAATGCAGGAAGATGGAAAGATGTCCGGATCCTCAGGAGATAATGCAACCATCTATACCGTTGATGATCCAAAAACAGTCAAGAACAAAATCAATAAATACGCATTCTCCGGCGGGCAGACGAGTGTCGAGGAGCATCGCCGCCTCGGCGGAAATCCCGACATTGATGTCGCATACCAGTGGCTCACATTCTTTGAGGAGGATGATGAGAAACTTCGCGAGATCTATCACGCCTACAAGTCCGGCGCAATGCTCAGCGGCGAAATCAAAAAAATACTTATTGACAAGATCAACACATTCCTTGCAGTGCACCAGCAGCAGCGTGAAAAAGCGAAAAAGAAACTACCACAATACCTCTATCAACCCTTGTGCTGATGAGTGTTCGAGCAATGGACGTGGGTAAGTGATGACAATGTTGCATACCTTTATTATTGATATCCTCTTTATTCTTGGCGTGATACTGCTCTATTTTTTTCTTTGGGAGACAGTATGATTGCAGCATAGTCCTCTTAATCAATACCTTTAAAAGAATATTCTGCTTCCAGCCAGTATGGGTACAAAAATCACTGAATTGCTCGAATCTAAAGAGATGTTTATCGATGATCTCAAGGGCAAGGTCATTGTGGTCGATGCATTCAACCAACTCTATATGTTTCTTGCATCCATTAGGCAGCCTGACGGAAGCCTGCTTAAGGATTCGCAGGGGAATGTGACGAGCCATCTGAACGGGTTATTCTATCGATTCACCAAGCTCATGCAGCATGATATCAGATTTGTCTTTGTTTTTGACGGAAAGCCGCCAGAATTGAAACTCAAGGAGCGCGAGCGCAGGGCAGCATTGAAACATGAAGCAGAATTGCGTTATGAACAGGCAAAAAGCGAGGAGAATGTCGAGGAAATGAAAAAATATGCTGCGCGCACCTCAAAACTTACCAAGGATATGATCGCTGATGCAAAAGAGCTCATTGATGCCCTTGGTTTTCCTATCATTCAGGCGCCAAGCGAGGGTGAAGCGCAGGCAGCACTCCTGGTCAAGCAGAAAGCCGCGTACGCATCGCTTTCACAGGACGCTGATTCGCTCATATTCGGATGCCCGCTGGTGGTAAAAAACCTCACGCTTTCCGGGCGAAAAAAACTCCCCAACAAACTCAGTTATGATACTATCAGTCCAGAATTACTTTCACTGCAAGACACTCTTGCGACACTTGGCATTGATCTTGATCAGTTGATTGTTATTGCAATGCTTACCGGAACAGACTATAATATTGGCGGCATCAAAGGCATCGGTCACAAGACTGCGCTCAAACTCGTCAGGGAATTCAATCATGATTTTGAAAGACTCTTTGCGCAAGTCAAATGGGATGAATCATTCCCGTTCAGCTGGAAAGAAGTGTTTGATGTCATTAAGCACACCCAGACCACAGATGACTATCATCTTGACTTTAAGGATGTCGATGACGAGAAAGTCGTCGAGGTGCTCTGCGCAAAACATGATTTCAATGAAGAACGTGTGAGAAAAATCCTTGAAACACTCCACAAGAAACCTGCTGCGCAAAAAGGATTGGGGGATTGGTTCTAGATGCTCGGTCTCAAAGTCCAGCTCCCTCTTGCAGAACACTGGAAAAAGAAACTTTTGGATGAAGGATTCTTTGCGACCAATTACCGGATACAAAAAGAAGGGGATTATATCTATTATCCGATTACTGCACGATTCCCGCTCAAGGATACGCGCGTACAGATCGTCGAGATGGACTTTCTGGAATTGCGCAGGAAAAAGACGCTGAAAGAAAACTTGACTGCGCATCTTTCTTCTGAGGAATTGCATATTGTAAAGACTGCCCATGACGTCATCGGTAGCATCGCCATTATCGAGATCCCGAAAGATATTGAGCCGCATGAACATATGATCGCGCAGACACTGCTCGAGTCAAACCCGCAAATCAAGACTGTCCTGAAAAAAGCCGCAATCCATGACGGAACATTCCGCACGCAAAAAATGACGTATCTTGCAGGTGTGGATACCAAAGAGTCAATCTACAAAGAGAACGGCGTACGATTAACATTAAATGTCGAGGAAGTCTATTTCTCTGTCCGGCTTTCGACTGAACGGAAACGGATCGCTGAGCAGGTAGGGCATGGCGAAGAGATTCTGGTCATGTTCTCTGGCGCTGCGCCGTATCCGGTTGTTCTCTCCAAGCAGACCTCTGCAAAATCAATCCTTGGAATAGAGATCAATCCTGCAGGTCACCGCTATGGCGAAGAGAATGTACGGCTCAACAAGTGCAAGAATGTAAGTCTTATCTGCGGCGATGTGCACACTGTCATTCCGCAACTATTAAAGGAAAATCCCGGACTGCGTTTTGATCGCATCGTGATGCCGCTGCCCAAGACTGCTGACGAATTCCTTACTGATGCGCTTTCGGTCGCAAAGCAGGGCACGTTCATCCACTTCTATGATTTCCTGCCCGAGAGCGATTTTGATGAGGCAAAGAAAAAGATCGCAGAGGCATGCACGCATGCAGGAGTTTCATACAGGATCCTTCGCGTCGTCAAGTGCGGACAGCACGCACCGCATGTGTTCAGGATTTGTGTCGATTTTATATTATTATAACTTATCTTCTGGACGTAAATTTTTTCGTTTTTTGACATATTTTTCATACGTATACGCAGGAAGTTGGAACATAAGATTTGATGGTGCCCTTGTCCAGATCATTTTCGAGTGAGTGTACACGCCTTTGATCTCATATTTGATCCAGTCGCGTATAGTTTCGGCATAGCTCAATGCAACGTTTGTAGTAACTGCGATTTCTGTGAGTGGGAGGTCGAAATGCGAGGGTTTTCCTGTTATTGCTGTAGCAATACTTGATCCTACATAATTGACGAGTTTATCGAGAGGATACGCCGCTATTCCTGTAAACCATGATCCTGACCAATCGTTTATCATAAGATCTGCGGCGACTGTTCCACGGTATAACCATTCTTCTTTCAGTCCACTATATTTTGAATATTTTTTAAATAATTCGTGATATGTTCTTCCTGGACCGAAAACTCCCCACAGCGTACAGATAAGTCCTTTTGCGCCGGCGCTCTGTATAGGCATGGGCGTTCCTTTCGCGATCTTTACGGCAAGATCATAAGGGATATTTTGTGTTGCGATGAGATCTTCGTGTACTGCCTCGGTATGTCGTTCTTTGAGATCTTTTATCTGTGGATCGCGAAAGTATTTAGTAATGACAAATTTTGCACCATGAGTCATGGATTCTATTTCACGTAAATACTTGTTTGTTTGTTTAGGTCTAAATCCGTCATTGCTGATAATCTTATACTCTCTTATGATATGCTCAAGTTTAGGATTAAGTTTTTCACGGCTATTCTTGCGTACCTCACGTCCTTTATCTAGCGCAGCAGTAATCTTTTCCAAGCCGTGCTTTAGCGGCGCAATAAATTCATCAGTGCTTTCGCGATTATTAAGAATGATTGGCGCATAGATCGTATGATACCATAATTCTTGCAAATCGTTTCTTGTTTTTGCGTTCATTGCTCTCTCAGAAAGATTATTCTTTAAAAATTTTCCGGTATTTACCACTTTAGAGAAGTATCTAATATCTTTTGGGATACATCACGCTCCCTCAATCATTATAGATAAGAAAGTGTGCGCTCGGCAGTTACTTCCGTTAATCATCGCGTTAGCTCATCGGGTGTTCACAACCTCATCGCGCACAATGATGGTAAAGAGCCATTTTTTATAAAGGTATGGCTTGCACGGCGCATGCAGTATGCGGTTGCACTAATGCTTTGCCGCTGCCGTACTTCCTGCAGTGCTGGTCCGGAACGAAACTAATATATACTCGGGCTGCTTTAGAGGAGCGGTGAAACTATGAATGCTCCAAAACTATCCAAAGATACTGTCATCATCATTGTGATGTCTATTGTTCTCCTCTTTGGAATCGCAGTCATCATTACGGCATGTAAGACGCCGACTCCTGTTCCGCCTGTGCAGCCAACGATTGCTGAACTGCGCATGATCGCAAGTCAATGGATAACACAGGCGCCAACATATGCGTTTGATGGATCTGATTTGACATTCACTGAATTCCATGCACTGAATTCGCAGCCTGCGCAATACGCACTTACCTATATATTCAATTCAAGCCATGGCGGTTATGGCGATCACACCGGGCAACTTGTAACGCAAATGGTGACAAGCCACGTTATTGTCGTCAATATCGAACAGGGAAAAGTTGTTTCTGCAGTCATTGATGATGATTGGGACGAGATGAATCAGATGCCGGTAAATACTCCACCCGCAATAAATCAATCCAATGAGACTTCTGCGCAGATAGCAAATCCTGCATCAGTCAACTGCGTCAAGAATGGCGGAAACCTCACTATCAATGATACGCCTGAAGGACAGGTCGGCTATTGCACGCTTCCGAACGGCAAGACTTGTGAAGAATGGGCATTGTTTAGAGGAGAATGCAGTTGAATAATAGAAATATTTAAATACCACTTTAAAATAACAACAATATGGTGAATCTATCTAAACATGCTCCTGAGCAAACTGTGCAGGAATTACGCAAAGAGGCAACACTGAATATCTTTAAGAAAAAATTCGCCAATGGTCTTGCGCACATCACTTATAATCAAAAGGGTTCTATTACTGAGGATGATTTGCAGGATGTGTTGTTCGCGAGAGGTTTTGATCTCGACCGTTATTTTGAGATGAGCGACGTTAGTGGTACACTTATACCGAACAACAGATACCTTTCTCGCTTTTCTGTAAAACACCCTTTAGCAGCACATTACCTTAATCGCTGGCTCGAAGAAGAATTGGCGATTTATGGAAAACATTATGCTGAAGAATTGAAGATTTGTGATACTCCTTTTGCGCGTGATTCTTATGATGTTTTTGTCAATCAAATCAATAAACGATTTGAATCGCGCTTTAAGGCATGGATGAAACGCAACGACGATCATTCTATTCCCCGCTTTATGATAGAAATAGACTACCACCTTAAGGACGCAGTGGGTTCATCCCCTGAGTTTGTAAGCGAAGGATATATTTATAGAACAGGACACACATTGCTCGGAACACCGGCATATAGCGTTTCGCTAGTAACACTATATGACAGAACAAATAATCTTCTTGCATCAGTAAGAGTGCCTCTTCCCGGCTATCTCTCAAAATAGATTCTTTTTATCCGAACATCTTCAAATGTTCTTTGCTTTGCTCTTCTTTCCTTACTTTTGCAATAGCATTGATGAAATCCTGTTCGAGAACAGTATGCCGGCGGTTGCGGATAGCAAAGTATCCGGCCTCGGTTGCGACAGACTTTATCTCTGCGCCAGAAAGGTTTTCGGAAAGCGTGTAGATCTTCTCGAAATTGATCTTCTTGTCCAGCGGCATCCTCTGCGCATGGATATGATAAATCTGTTTGATCCCTTCCTTGTCCGGCGCGGGAATCTCGATCAGGCGGTCAAGCCTACCTGGCCTGAGGATTGCAGGGTCAAGGATATCCTTGCGGTTTGTGCATCCGATGATCTTGACATTGTCGAGCGGCTTGAATCCATCGATTTCTGCAAGAAGCTGCATGAACGTGCGTTGTACTTCGCGCTCGCCTGAAGTCCCTAAATCAATACGTTTTGCGCAGAGCGCATCAATCTCATCGATGAAAATGATTGATGGCGCTTTGTTGCGTGCGAGTTGGAAGAGCTCCTTAATCAGTTTTGCGCCGTCACCGATATATTTCTGGATTATTTCTGAGCCGACAATCTCAATGAACGTGGAATTTGTTGAACGGGCAATGGCCTTTGCAAGAAGAGTCTTTCCAGTACCGGGTGGCCCATGCAATAAGATTCCTTTTGGAGGCTCGATGCCGATCTTGCGGAAAAGCTCAGGATTATTCAGCGGAAGTTCAACAACTTCCTTGATCTCGTCAATCTGCTGTTGAAGTCCGCCGACCTGCTCCCAGAGGATCTGCGGCTTTTCGATGATGACGAATTTTTCAACCTCAAAATTCTTTGCAGTATTGATCTTCTGGACGATGTTCAGGTTCTTCTGCTCAACAAGTACATTGTCTCCAGGATAGATGGCAGCGATTGACTTGGAGATGCTGACATAGAACTTGTTCCCGTTCGGGATGCGAATCAACGCCTTGTCATCAAAGATCTCAGTCACTTCAGCAACCATCAGGCTTGGCGCGCGGTAGCGCTCGATCTCCTCGCGCAGCGAATTGATGGCTTCCTTGAGGATCTTGTTCTCGTCTTCAAGAACACTGTTGAATTGTTGCGTATTATACGTGTACTCGCCTTTTTTATCCTTCTCTTCAGAAATAATGTTTTTGCTTTTTGACTCAGAACCATTCGCCATTTTTATCTCGGAATCCACCAGTATTTATAAATTTTTATCCCGGTTTTCAGAAGTAGTCCTTGGTTCGTTAACCCGCAGCAGATCATGCCATACTCTGCCCGACCTTTTCGAGTTCAGAGAGCGTTTTCTTATCCTCTTCGAGAAGGTTATGATACGCTTTTTCACAGATCGTGTACTGTGCGTTGATTAATTTTACTTTTTCGCTTTCAGGCATCTGCTCTGGAAGTATCGATGCAGCAGCGGTTATGGCTTTGGTGTATGTCGCTAATTCACGCTCTAATGCTATGAGATATCGTACCGCGACATTGATCTCTTTGGACAGATTCTTATGCTTTTCAATTGCATTCGACAGAAACACAATCTCTCTGTCAATGAATCCCCGGACAGCGACAAGTTTTTCCTCAAATTTCTTTAAAGTGACACCCTCAGTCATTGATTCTTCAGCGTTTTCAATGATATCTTTCTCTGTTCGCTGATCCCCAAAATCCATGATGATATGCTCATTGATGTTTCGAACAATATCAACAATAGCCTTATCAATCTGTTTTTGCTTGCTTAATTCGACGATATTCATTATATTCACTCCTTTCCGAATAGATCTGCAGTACATGCGCCGACGACTGCTGCCAGAAGGACGCCTGCGACCATCTTGTACGATTCCATGAAATCCTGACCAAAATTCGGATAAAATAGGAAGAGGACCAGTATCGACATCACAATCGCCGACACATAAAGTACCAGGAGGCGCGCCGGCATGAAGATTAACAGCTTTGGATCCTTGACTTTGCGAAAGCCAGTCGCGTAGATAAACATGAGGCCGATGATGAATGTGACAGGGAATAAGAGTGTTGCACGCAGGAATGTCAATTTGTCTGCGATCTCCACACCATAAGTGAATGTGTAATGGACCGCAAGCCCAACAAATGCGCCTACAAGTCCCTTGATGATGTCGCGAAGCGTGATGTGGGTCAAGGGATGGTCGCCGACCTGTTTTTTGATGTCCTGCTCGATTTTCTGTAATTTGCTGAGTTCATCCTCTTCAGCATTTTCTTTTTTGGATATCTCATTCTCTAAACTCTTGAGTTCCTGGACCTCTTTTTTCTCCTCTGTTTTGATGCCTTTATCATCGCTTAGGACATTCTTCTCTTCTTTTTGGAGGAGGGATTCACGGCGTTCAATGGTCTTCTCCTCTTTAAGCAGATTCTGTTCCAGTGCGAGAATCCTATCGAGCTTTTTCCCTGCAGCCTGCCTGCCTTTCTGCCGTGTACGTTTTGGTGCACGCTTAGGATGTTTGAGAACATTCTTTTTCTTCATGTCATCTGATCTGCGCCATCGTCATATTTAAATTTTGCTATTGCCAAGACCCTGTCTGTTATCCCGAGACTGGTTAACATCTCGTAACTGGTTAACATTTTTTAGTTTGTTCCATATTTCTTTTGGTGTTTTGTAGTTTAGGCTCATGTGTGGTCTTTCATTATTGTGGTGTTTTATGGTCTTTAAGACCATCAAAACCAAATTCTCGATATATCTCATTATTCTAAATACAGATATCCTACTAACTTTTTGCGCTAGTGCAGTCTTAGATGAAGATTTCCCGTCCAGAATTTGTTTAACTATCCACGAACGTTTTTCAAAAGTAAGTTTATACATAACCATCACCAATCCGGTGAGAGATATGTTAACTAAAAACGTGATAGCATAATGGAAATTTATATTCAAAAACAGTCCTGATAGTTCTTATTTTCTGATTGGTAGTATTCTTTGCATACGCAGGGTTACGTATCATCAGATGCCGCGCTGCATTGCCTGCGTGATTGAATCCACAATGAATGTGATGCCTTCACCCCGCGCATCGTCGTAGCAGCGATATTCCCAGAATCCTATCTTGAATGGACCGGGGCGGGAGTCTTCGGATGCCCTGATCATTGCGCTTACCTGCACGGGTTTGACTTTGTTTGCCCCGTTCGCGTGCGGGTATAATGATTGGATCTGCAGCGCCGTATCAAAACAATCGACATCAATATCGAAATGGTTGGCGTGTACGCTATTTCTTTCTGGTGAATCTCCGGCGAGCGTTCCATACACATTTTTTCCCTCTTGGAAATACTTCACAAAATAATTTGAGACATGAACCCCTTCAAGTGCGTGATGCACCCAATCCATATAATTTGCATAATTGATTGTTGCAGGACTTTTGGGAAAGTTGCCAAAATCTGCATGGTAGTCGCATCGTGTTACTTTATCATGTGATTCATAGAGGAGAACTGCGCCGGCATGGCTGTTTCCCACGGCAAGAAAGATGTCATATGCGCTTGCACTTGCAAGCGTCTCTACGCGTTTTTGCTCGAGCATTTCCTTACTGATGAATTTAAGTTTACTCAGTGAGAATGGACTGATTCCCTGATATGCGATGCGTGCAGTGTTGAATCCTGGATCATATGCGCCAAAATCTACTTCTCCTAAATCATCTATTGCAATGTCTTCTTTTTTTGCATGGGTGATAATTGCATCCCGTGCTGTTGTGGTCAATTGCGGAATAAATGCAGTGTAAGGCACCCCGTCCCAGAAATCACCGTTCAAAAAGACGGTTTCTACAGGAACACCGATAAGTCCAATGCGTGGCCTCATGCACGGATAATTGCGTCGTCTTTTAAAAATGTTTTTATTGTAACCACTTTATAATGGTTTATTTATTGGCATAGAGTAGCATTGCATCGCCAAGACTATAGAAACGATATCTCTTTTGCACTGCAGCGCGATATGCATCAAGGACGCGTCGTCTGCCGCCGAACGCGCAAGTCAAAAGCAGCAGTGTTGATTGCGGAAGATGAAAATTAGTGATGAGCGCGTCTGCACCACTATGGAATGTGAATGGCGGATAGATGAACAGTCGCGACTCGCCTTTCTGCGGGATGATGCGCCGGTTATGCGAAGAACTCTCCAAGGCCTTGAGCGTTGTTGTTCCGACGACAAAGAGCCTGCCCTTGCGTTCATTGATTATCTTTGCCGCTAAAGGCGATATTTCAAACCATTCAGGGTCCATACGATATTTTTCGATTGCAGAATCAATTTTCTTGAATGTCCCATAACTCACATGCAGGGTGATGAACACTATTTGCACACCTTTTTTTCTTATTGCACGTAAAAGTCTTGTCGTGAAATGCAATCCTGCAGTCGGTGCCGCAAGCGAACCTGTCTTTTTTGAGTAAACCGTCTGGTACTCTTCTTTGCTGACGCTGCGCCGGATGTATGGCGGAGTCGGAAGAACAGCATCCTGAAGCACTTGCGTATGTTCAAATCTGATGACAAATTCATCAATCGATTGCTGCCCGACGATTGTTCCGATGCCCTTCTTGAATTTGATCTCTGTTCCGACATGCGGATTTTTTGTCTTGACATGGCAAGTATAGGTTACGGCATTGATTTTTTTTGTCAGGACCACTTCAGCAGCACTGCCGCTCACTTTTTTTCCGACAAGTTTTGCCGCAGCAACCTTTGTCTCATTAAGGACCAATACATCGCCGGGCAAGAGATAATCGACGATATCAGAGAATCTGCGGTGTACACTATTCTTTTGCACGACCAGCAATCGCGAGGAATCGCGGGGACGTGCAGGATGCTGCGCGATCAGTTGCACAGGGAGGGTGTAATCAAATAATTTCAAGTCCATGCTATCGACCGTCACTGGTTTATGATCTTCCCTTCCCGAATAAGTCTGCGGTGCATCCGCCGATGAGTGCTGCAAGAATGACGCTTGCAATCATCTTATAACTGTCAAGAAAATCTGCGCCAAAACCGGGATACCATACGGCAAGGAATAGGACAGACACGATAAGGGCGGTGATGAAAACAATGGCGAGTCGCGCAGGTATAAAGACAATAAGCTTAGGATCCCTGATGTGGTGGAATCCTGCGGCATACATAAACAATGCGCCGACGAATAATGCAAAGGGATAGAGTAGTGTTGCACGGATCAGAGACAATTGTGCAGGGATGATTGTCCCTGCAGTTGCAACATAATAGATGACAAGACCGATGAATGCGCCGATGAATCCCTTGACGATATCCTCTGTTGTGATGCGTGTCAATGGATGATCATGCGTCTCTTTTTGCAATGTAGATTCGAATGCGTGCAAGGCGCTTTGCGGATGGTTTCCCGTCGGTGTTTCCGGAGTCGTCTGCGACGCAGCAGATTGCACGGGTTCAGGCGGCGGCACAGTATGTACTGTTGCCGGTAATCTCTTGCGCAATCTTTTTGCGCGATGCAGTGTTGCCGGTGGTTTTTTCTTTCTCATGAATCCCCCGATGGTTGTCCGGACTGTATGTTCTCATGCATTGCAGGAAGTGGTGATTGTCGATGCGCGAGCCGCGATGGTCGCAGCATGCTATGTTGCGCAAGATACTCCTCGATACGATATGTACCGGTACGCGGCGCATCAATAAATCCCTGCATTGCACTGTCTGCAAGCCATCCCTCGTCGATGAGATAGGTGATCCATTCATTTGCAAGCAATGGATTTTTCTGATCTACTCCGCTTCCGATGTTGATCAGCCATTCGCGATTATAGTTTTCATGATCGCCAATCGGCGGCGCAATGATGATGGGGATCCCGAGCGCATTATAAAATGACATCTCGCTTGGCTTAGTCCAGAGAATATCTGTAGCGCGCAGCGCTGCATTGACTGCGTCAAAATAATGCTCTTTATCGAGTGCAAAGAGGATGCTGACGCTTTTTGTCGCGCTCACCTCCAGTCCGATCTTCCGGAGTTCTGATTCAAAATAATTCTTGACCCCGATCCTTGTTCCTGCAACAAGATTAAGCCGGATGAGTCCTTGCGTCAATTCCCGACGGAATGCTGTCGCAATCTGGATGCCGATGTCTTTCTGCGCGCCAGCGCCACCTACCATAAAAGTGATAGTGAGAATATGCGTCTTATAACGGGAGAGTGCATGCAATTGCAGTTTTTTTCCGTCGAGCAGTTTATCCTCGATCATGCCCTTGTATTTTCCGAAAAATACCCCGCGGGGATCCAGGTTGACGAGTCGCGCAAGCAAATCCTTCTTGACAATCTCATCATGCTCGCCGATATTTTCCTTGGGCAGGGGAAATCCTGTCTCGACAATCTGCTGTTCAGGAACGCCGTATTCAAGAAGCCGCAATGATGCATGCTTTCCCGGCGAGAAATAAGTGATCTTGCACTCTTTCGGGTTATCAGGGACCCAAACCCGGTGATGGTCATAATCCGTGACGACACAATACACTTCTTTACCGGCATAATGGAATGCGAGCGCCGGGATAAAGAATGTTGTCAGGACAGGAATATCTTTTTTTGCAGTGTATTCGATAAGATCTTTGCACAATCCTTTTGTGATATATCTCTTTGCCTCAAGGACGCTATATGTTGGTCGGGAGAGGTCACGATACGGAAAAATAGGCTGGATATTATAGAGTTGTGAATACGCGGCATAGATTGGTTTTCCGATCAGCGGGATTTCCCGCATCTTCGAGAAGAAATCATAGATAAGACGCGTCCGCGTCCATAATTTTCGCTCCTTTTCGGAGATCATGGTATCAGTATTTGCTGTGATGATACGTTCATATGCGATATCACGCAATGCATAGGCTGCACGCTGATGCCCGTATCCCATATCAACAGAGATGATCCATGCCTTAGGCGCGGCGTTTGCCTGTTTTTTTCTTGTTTTTCTTCTGATTTTTCCCACCACTTTTTTTATGACGATGCGCGTGATCCTGTTTTTTTGCAGTATTCTTTTGCAGATGCTCCTCAGAACCGGTAATAAATTTATGGTTCATGTCATGCAGCGCGACAATAAAGAGCGATTCTGACCATCCCAAAGGATTATTCTCATTATGCCTGGGCGAATTCGAGAAATAAAGCTCCGGAACGCCTGCCCTTGTTGTGGTCTTCACCATCTTGTCGATGAAGAATTTTGCTTTTGCCTTGTCGCCAAGATGCTCGTAGATGATTGCAAGCCAGGAGAGTCCGAATGTCCATTCAGCCTCTTCACTGTACCCGTCAGGATTTTTGTTGTAGTAATGATCATTCTTATACCTGATGACACCGCGCTCGCGCAGGAGGAGATACTCGACATTTTCAAGGATGACATCCTGCTCTTTTGCAGTCACGATCTGATACGGATAGATGAGCGAGAGGAGCGAGAGGTCGACAAATTTCGTTTTTGATTCCCGCGGGAGCAATTGCCGAAGGGTCTGCATGCCTTTCTCGATTAATGCTTTTGGGACACTGATTTTTGCAAGACGACTGATGGATTGGAGTCCGGCAACGCAGGCACCGACTGATGATGCATGCACTTCCTCATTCTCTTCCCACATCCCAGAATCATCGTCGCACCAGTAATGGATCGCGTCAAGATACTGGATCAGCTTATTGACGATGCGCACCTGATCCGCGCGTTTGAGAATAGTGCGCTGGTGATGATGCTCGAGTTCGCCAATCATGTAGAGGATTGCGCCGATACTGTCATTTTGCTTATTGCCCCATTCTTCCCAGAATTCATCGAATGTCTCGGGATGGAATCGCGCGTGGATATACTCATGTTTGTATTCTGGCTTTTTTGCGATCGCGTAATCGATCTTATACTCGTGTTTGAGAAATATCTCAAGCAGCGCGCTATATGTCTTCTCGACAGTATCCCAATCGCCGATGACTGCGAATGCAAGACATTCATAGAAATTGTCGCGCAACCAGGACTTATCATACCCCGTATTCACGCTCTTATTTGATGCCGCAAATAATCCTGAATGATACTGCAGATTCTTGAGGATATGCAGATGCTGCTTGATTAATGTCTGATAATCAAGATGCGCTTTAAGACGAGCGCCAGGGGTTATCTTCTGACGCGTTTTTTTGACTGGGGATACCATACTCTTGTCAAGGCAGGCAGTATTTAAATAGGTTATGCTCAGCTATTGCTGCGCGTATACTGTTTTTGGCGCATTGATAGGGCATCACCTGCAGGGATATCTTGTAGAAAAATCTTTTTGTAGAGAAACCTTTTGCGTATGCTTCAGCGTGCATTATATCCCTCAAAGATTTGTGCGGCAAACAAAATGTTTAAATAGTTGAAATCTATAAGAGAGTATGTTCTCCCATGATCACCGGATTATGGCATCGCCGCTGCGCCTCCCGGCATTCTGGTATATGCTCCAGGAGAATCTTGAGGATGAAGTGCGGCAATCCTATAAGACAAACCAGCGCTACATCGACCATCCTTTTGGTCCAGAAACAACAGTGCGCGCATTCATTCTTGATCCGACGAACGCAGACGCGCAGCAAGGACTGCTCTCGAAAGTTGATTTGACGCTGCAAGAAGCAGGCGTCCCTTCCCGCGAGGCGTTTATATCCGCGCAATGCATGAATGATATCGTCGAGAATGCGCTCAAGCATGCATTCCGATGGACTCCGGGAAATTATTTGAGTGTTGTTGCTGTTGCAAATCCCCACGCGCATCGCCTCCTTGTAGGGTATGAAGATCCGCACTATGATATCAGTCGCATCTCTGAACTCACAAAATTACGCAATTATTTCCGCGCAAAAAAAGACCGACAATTCCTCACCGCACGATCAAAGATGGGACTTGCAATGGAACTCAAATGGTTTGACCAGGTTCTTACCGAGTATATCGGTACGTCGGTGGAATACCGCCTTACGCGCATCCACGCGCAGTCCTCAGACAACAATGACGTTGCGTAATGTGCATGCGCCTCCTGCAGAACCCTGCAGAATCTAAATAGAAAACTTTATATATTGAGAGCATGTTTATTGTCTTATACTAATGAAGTATACTTGTGTGTATAGATGAATTGAAAGGTGATGTATCATGCCAAATCCAACTGCTGAACCCAAGATGTCTGATGACAAGAAATTTTCTAAACAATTAATCGGAAAGACTGTTATTTCCAAATCCGGTAAGCGATTCGGCGAAGTCGGTGACATTGTCTTTGAGACAAAATCCGGCGAGTTGATCCATATTGTCCTTGTCAATCCTACATCATATATTGAGAAGTTAGAGCTTGAAAAAACAAAGGACGGCGCGATCCTTGTGCCATTCAGCGCAGTCATTGCCGTCGGCGATTTCGTTGTCCTAGCTGAAGAGGACATCATCTAAATCTTTTATTTTTTGCTACGTCACTATCTTCTGCCGCGCTCCTATCCTTTCTCAGAAATCTTATGGATACGAAAGCAGAGTATCATAACACGTCTGCACTGTCGTTGGAGGCAGTCTATTTTTTAACGACAGGTTTACCCATACTGAACTCTCCCAGATACGTTATCTCTGCAGTGCGAACATTATTCGGAGTGTAGAGTATAATCTTGCTCTCTGCAGGAGTATTGACGAAGATAGGTGTTCTCAGACACCTCAGATCTATTTCGCTGAAGTTCCCATCTGTTTCATCTACCGTAACATCAGTCACATTCTTATTGGTAATAATGAACTGTTTAAAGATACTCTTATATTTGCCTATCTCCCCGAGTATTTCATTGTTGAGGACGTCTTCTTTATCTGCGTATAATGCCTCCACCGGTGTTTGAGTTCCTGTCGTCGAAGGAATGCATAAAAAGTTTTCCTTCCATCGTCGATTTTTATTTTCAATCTTGTAAACAGTGTCGGTCGTGTAGCAGTCTACAGTCTTATTCTTGTTGACATCCATTCCGTCGGCACCGAATGTTCCATGACAGATGATCTCTGCTGCAAGATTTCTACTCGCATCGTATAATTTTATCGACTGATCTCTTGCCCACTTTGTCGTTATGGTCAATGTTGCTTCATCTTTGACTTTATGGCGTAGCCAGGAATTAGGAAGCGCGTATTTATAGATGCTGTCTTTTCCCATGTTGATTTTGATCTCTTCGGCATTTGTAATTGTTGCAATATCGGCGTACCTGCCATCATCTCCTTCGTTAATATAACTCCTGATGTTTTTGACATAGGTTACATCTTGTTCCCTAAATATGGGCAGAAATATCTTTTCTGTGACGCTTGGTCCTTCGTAATCGCAGAATTCATTTGTCTTAATCGTGTAGGCGACGATGCTGTTAACTAGTGTAGATGGGCGAGTTGCAATTATTGGTTTTACTGGTTTTTTTGATGCCATGCTATCCCTCCAAGGAATTATGAGTTTTCACTATGGAGTAGTTTGTTGTTTATTAATTTTGCTTTTTTCCTGACGTTACCTGAAATCCAAAACCATATAAACCCGCTCCCCTGTTATGGTCTCATGTCACACAAATCCAAGGGATCGAATGCAGAACGCGACCTCATCCACAAATTCAATGCTGCAGGGTGGGTTGCAATCAGAAGTGCAGGAAGCGGAAGCCAGAAATTTCCGGCCCCTGACATTCTTGCCGGCAATAATCTTCGACGAGTAGCGCTCGAATGCAAAGCGACGCGGGACATCAAGAAATACCTCACTGCGCAGGAAGTGGATGAATTGGTGCTCTTTGCGCAAACCTTCGGCGCAGAACCCTGGATCGGCATCAAATTTGATCGGCTCGACTGGTTTTTTATCACCGTTGAGGACATGGACAAGACAGCGAAAAGCTATGCCATCGATATCCCGACTGCAAAAAACAAAGGATTATCCTTTGATGAACTGATAAAAACCTAAAACTTTAAATAGTTCATCGTCTCAGAACGAACATGAACATCTTCGAGAAAATAACAATAGTATTATTGCATCCCGTCCACTTCTTCAAGAAGGTCAAGCAGGAGAAAGGAATCCGCGCAGCATTCCTATATTTTGTTCTCATCGCGCTCTTCGGGGCGATCATGGGCACGTTCATGCAGTTTGTGACGCGACCAATCACTGAGTCGCTCATCAAGCAGTTCTTCGGGATCACCATCCCTGCCGCATCATTCTCCATCGGAATGACGATCTTTTTTGCATTCATCGGATATCTCTTTCTCATTGCATTCAGTTTTGTATTCACTGCAATAGTCTATGTCTGGCTGCTCATCTTCGGCGGAAAACAGCAGTACGTAAAGACCTATCAATTAGTCGTCTACTCCTCGACACCGTATTTTCTTCTCAGTTGGATACCTTTTGTCTCATTTTTTGCGTGGATATACAATGTTGCGCTCCTCATCATCGGAACGCAGGAATTCTATAAATTCTCGCGCACAAAATCCATACTCCTCTACGTGATCCCCCTTGCAGTGTTTATCATCCTCATGGCGCTGGTCCTTGTCGCATTGATCCTTGTGATCAAGCAGAATCCGCAGCTATTTGCGCAGGCGATGAACGGACAGGCAGCGCCTTAAATCAGCCGTCAACCCAACAGAAAACTATATAAATGCCGATGGCACAGTGGTAGTATCAGTGAGATATAAAAGAGGTGTAAACAATGGCAATGGATAATGTCATTCTAGCAATAATCATCGGAACTCTTGCGGCTATCGTCTATAGTTTGCGGGTACTCATCCTTCTTGAGCGCAGAATCGCGCGTATGGACGAGAATCTCGAGCGCATGACGAACGTGATTGCAAAACAGGAGATTGCGGTCCTCAACGAAGAAAAGAAGATTGAGAAAGAGGAACGCGCGTTAGAGAAAAAGAGGAAGCGAAGATAAATTTTCCTGTCATTTCTTTTTCATTAATTTTTTATCATTTTTCATTAACTTTTTATATGTCTTCTTAAGAAAATTCTTAATGATCATCCATAAATCGTTCAAGCACGGGTGGTTCTATCATTATCGGATCCATGGGCCTAAGACTGCAGCATTATGCAATGGAGGATTTGCTCCGCTGCAGGATTACCTCCATCATGTTAAGGACCATTGCCCAGACGAATACTTTCAGCAGGGACCGCGGGGGAGCGCGCTTAAATTCCCCATCGATATCGATCTGCAGAAGATTCGGGGACACGAGGTATGCGATCTTGCCCAGCAGGGACTCTCGGAAGGAAAATTCAAGACAGCGCATTCCAATGTGCAGATGTTCATGCTCCAACATGATTCCCGCACCATCAGCGTCGAGGTTCCACTCTGGATGCTCTCGAGCGAGTACCCTGGATTTCAGGATATCCTCCATTCGACTGAGGCATTGACCGGTCACATCGATGCCTTGCGCATCGAGGATGGAAAGATCTGGGTATGGGATTATAAGCCGAATGCGCATCTTGAAAAATATGCCGTCACCCAGACGAATTTCTATGCTATCATGCTCTCAAAACGCACAGGAATCCCACTCGAGAAATTCCGTTGCGGTTATTTTGACGACGAACTCGCGTATGTGTTCAGGCCAATATTTTCTCCGAAACCCAACTGACCTTATGGCTTGTTTGTTGTTATCATAAAGTAGCAAAAAAGATAACATTTTTAAATCCTGCGCTTTTCGTTTATCTTATGAGATGTAAAGGAGGGAAATTTCCTCACAGAAATCCAAACACCAACAGTACACCAGTACCGTCATTAGAAGAAACTATCGCAAAATATTCTTTTATTAATGAAGCGCACACCAAAAATCCTCACAGAAATTTTGTGTTTACTGCAATTGAATCACTCACTAATCCCTTAGATATCCTCGTATTCTATAAACAATATGTCCAATTTACCACTGAATTCTATAAACTCTCTTCATCTGCTGCAGAAAAAAGTGTAAATGAAAACCTCGGCTATATCGTCGACTATTATGACACAGAAGTATCGGCTCTTTGGAAAGAATCACTCCCCTTCCTCGAACATCCTATTTTCTCAAAAGTGAAACCTCCGACGGGCGAAGTTCTAGAGTATTGTGTTTCTTATAAAAAAACTCCTCGAAATATTAGCAACGCCATTCAAGAACTACTTTTCTTTTCATTCGATCGTACCAATAAAGAGCTATCCAAAGCAGCATCGTCCTACGCAAAAGAATATGTTGACAATCTTAACAACTCACTCTCTTTAGCAGGAGTCTTTGCAACTTGCCATTCTGTAGTCATCCCGCTGAAGATTAGCCTGACTGATGCTGCTGGTGCAAACTATGCTGCAGTCAATGTTTCTGCAAATGAAGAAGAAGGAAATCCCTATACGAACAAAGAACTCTATTTTCTTGTGCTGGGCGTTGTGAATGGGACTAAAAAATATATTTCCAATACCTACGGCGTGGTGCCTGAGATATCTATCGATGTGCTCTAAGGTAATTATGCTTTGTTAAAAAACCGAAACGTATATAAATCTGGGGTTCTTCAGAAAGAGTATTACGCTGAGGAAGGTGATTGATATGTTAAAGATGAAAAAAATCGGAGAAACCTACGAAATGCGCGTCTTTACTGATACTGGCGATTATTTTGGTGATGTCGAAGAGGCAATCATCCAGGGAACAAAGGTATTCGGCTGGAGAGTGCGCGCAACAAAGAACTCATTCTTGAACAAGGTCTTGGGATCTGCAAAAGGAGTCATTGTACCACACCAGCTCGTCAAGAGCATCGGCGACATCATGATCATCAACAGATCAGCACTCCCGAACGCTCCTGAAGGCGCAGCAGAAGAATAGATTTTTTTAGAATTTTCTTTTATATCTTCTTTCTTTGATTAGGGATTCATTGACACATTGACTTTATCCGTATCTACATTCCCTTTGATCAGTATAAGATAATAGTAATAGATGTTGTCGTTTACCTTAAAAAAATGGAGCGGTACTGCATGGTGATTTAATTGCGGCATGGCGATCCCCTTAGTGATGAATATGTTGAAATGCATGACGCTTGATACTCTTTCTTTCTCTGTAACGATTCCGAGTACGTATTCGCTCGTGGACGGGATAGTATAATAGAGCTGCTGTTCAAGATGAGAGTCATGCTCTGATTCAACAGGGCCTTTTGCATGATCCGGGCGTATGGTCCAATCTTCTGGCGTAAGTTGTATCCTTTCTTTGGATGCCGAGATATCTTCAATCAGGGTATTGAGATATGTCTTTAATTCTGGGGAGGACACGATATTTTTGATCTCTGGGCCGATATCAGTAAATCGCAACAGTTTGGTCTCGGTCCATCGCGTGTATATCCTGTTATTTTCTGTTCTTACGACTTTTTCTTGAGGAGAATGCTTGAATATTTTGGCAACATCCCTTGGCACCTGGCGGGCATATTCCCCGTCCGCAAGTATCATTTCGGGAAGTTTTTCCAGTACTTCAACAACATAATAAGGAGCGCGAACATTCGGCGTGACGATACAGCGATATGTCCCGTCCGTTACATCCTCGAGATACAGCCTATCTCTCATCATTTCCGGAGCGCTGCTTTATTTATAAGGATTTTCATTTATATCTATTTACGAGTAGAAACTTTTTTTATTTACGCATTACATACGCACATTTTTTCGCTTCAGCGTTCGTTGCGGGGCGTATGCATCAAAGGTGAGATAAGAGAATATCCCGCTCTCGTGCCTGTTTCCTGCAGTGGCGCAGATGCTGCCGTTGATACTATCAACAAATGTTCCACTGACATCGACAGTCTCGTGAATATGGCCGCTAAGGACGAGTAATGGTCTTTGCGTCTCGATGAATTGCCGGATCGCCTTGCTTCCGACATGTTGCATGTGAGGCAGGAGGTCGAGCCTCGTGTTATACGGCGGCGAGTGGAATACATAGATTGTTTCCCGGGGAGAAAAAGTCATATGCGCGCTTTTCAGATCCTCTTCAATGGTATCAGTGATGTTTGATTTATCAAATACTACCTCTTCAATCAATCCTGCTCCGCAACTACGATATCCTCTCAGTACTGCGTTGGGTGCAACAGGACTTTCTCTGAATATTTTTTTCAGTAATGCTGTGGGTTGCACAGGCTTTCTGTCAAATTTTTCATAATCTTTTATTGCAAACGGCGCTAACGGGATGTAGGGATATCCTACAATGTGCCGTGAGGGTGCAATTGTGGAGCGTTTCCCTTCGATGGTAAACCATAATGTTCCGTTATAGTTTTCAAGTACATCATTGTTGCATGCTGCATCGTCGTTTCCGAACATGAGATAGAGAGGGATGATTGTATCGGATTTTCGTATGAGCGCAGGGAGCGTATCTTCAAGAAATACTCTTTGCTTTGCCGGGTTTATTCCTTCGTCTGTCGGAGTGATATCTCCGCCGATGATTATGGATTGGATGCCTTCTTGTTTTGCGATCTCCAGCATTGCAGTATACTGCGCAATATTTCCATGAAGGTCGGCAGTAAATAATACCTTATGTTGATCAGGCATACAGGGGATAAGACGCGCTCCTATTTAAATATTTCTGTTTGTCGCTATCTATAAGTAGTTACTCTTCTCCTTCTTCCTCGTCTGCGACATCATCACCGAAGAGTTTTGGCTTTCGCTTAGGCGCCTTGATCTCTGCAATCTTTCCGTTTGCAGTGTCAAACATGGTGCGCAGACCAGTCTCGAGGCTTTCAGGATCTGCGATCATTGCATGTACATGTGGGTTGATGGTCCATTTATCATTATTCTTGAGATTGACAAAGATAAGGGTCAGATTCTTTATTGCAGAGAATTTATTCCACTCCTTGAGCAGGAATTTGAGATTGTCATCAGTATTGAAGCAGACAACGGTCTTATGTTCGTATGATTTGATCTGGTCGAGGGTGTTTGCATCGATTCGCTCAGTGATGACATGGATATTTGCCTTATCCTTGAACTTGAATTCAATAATATCCTTTTTCTCTTCATACCCGACTAATCTTTTGAAAGGGGAATCTTTGTGTTTGACGTAGTTAATGGTCCATTCCTTAAGTTCCTTGTTCATTTCTTTCTCCGCTCGAATATCATGTAGATCCCGTAGGGCACGAGGAACGTGACAATGTATGTCCCTCCTAAAATATAGGCGTTGTGGATGATGGGCAGCGTTGTCTTTGCGCTGATATCCTGGACAAATTTGGTGATGATTGCAAAGTTGATGATTCCGCTCACGATGAATGTGATGAGGAATGCGCGGTGGTGCGCCCGGTTGAGGCGGTCAATATCTGCAATGAGGATAGTGAAGATGATCCCGAAGACCATGCCGACGATTGCAATAATGACATTGACAATGCCGCCCTGCAGGGTGAAGAGGAATGGCAGGAGGAGTATGGCGCTGATGATATTTAGTACCACAAGGACAAACAGCGCAACGCCAAAGACAGTCTTATCGAGAAATTGCGCGCCAACATGCTTTTTATCCTCTGCTTCGTCAATGATTGCCGCGGCATGCGCTATCTCTTCAGTGCTCCAGCCCTTCTTGAGGAGATCAAGTTTGTCGATCTTCATAGAACCTCTTTTTTTTATCCTCTGCCTTTGTCCTGTGCTGCGGTATTTATATATTTTCTGTCCTTATTTTTTGAATATGGTCGGGTGTATTTTTTTTGTTATTTAAATATCCACTTCTTTTCTTTATGCTCATCTCCGCACAAAAGCAAACATTTAAATATAAGTTGAGACATTAAAATAGCAATAGGTATACAAAATTGTATACCAAGATACCTTAACAAGTGTTTTTGTGCGAGAAATCGTCAAAACACATTCCCACTCAACATCCGATTACATCCCCCCCTTCCTTGCGAAACGAGGAACATCCATAACGAAAATGAAAAAGGTCATCGCAGTATTTGAAGCGCTCGAGCTATCGCGAATGATTGCCCTTTGGGTATTCATGGTCCTTGGCTTTGGCATCATCTACTATGCATTATCATTAGCCGTCCCCACCGCCCCCCTCAGTATTCAGGGACAACCCCTAAGCGCAGATCTTATGGGTTTTGGAAACGCGATATACTTTAGCATCATCACTGCAACAACAGTAGGATACAGTAACCTTGCACCGCAGGGATTTGCAAAAGTCCTTGTCGTCATCGAGATCCTTGCAAGCATCGCACTCTTTGGGCTCATCATCTCAAAGATTGTCGCAAAAAAGCAGGAACACGCAACGCAGGAACTATCCGCAGGACTTGCAACACTTAATTTTGAAGAGAACGCAAATACCGCTGTTGCAGAATTGTATGTCTTCCGCAGCGAAATCAAGGAATTGCAGGAACAACTCCTCTCACTCAAGACAAAGAAAGGAGGATCGCAGATCACACAGCTCAAGCAGCAGGTGCAGAACTTCAACGCAACATTGAAGCACCTCTCGCGGATTGATATGCAATCAATCGATACCGAGCATCGCGCAATGCATCTTGCACTGCTCTCAAACGCCCTCACTACATCATGGTCAAGGTTAGTTGAATTGTTGGAAACATTCAACAATAAGAAACTTTCCTGGAAAAACGAGTCAATAACAACAACAATTGTCGAATGCAAAGAAATCACGAAGCGATTATACGAACAGTATAAACAAACTTCCAGTGGCAACGCGACCGCAACTGTTGGAGAGAAGTTAGAAGACCTGAACACTATGTCAAGTACCCTTGAGAAATTATGCTAAGCATGATCGAATGCATGCAATGCATAGTCTCACCCCTTCAGAATCCAAGACTCTTGGATACCGACAGAAGGCATATGAACACCAGTAACAAGGGTATGTCAAGCGCATGCTTGCCTATTGTTCCCAGAAAGAGATTATTGCAGGATCGGACCAACAATTTGACAACCGCGATATTTTACCAGCAACGCCACAGTAACTTACACTACAGTAATTCACGCAATCCGCAAGCCTCCTAAGCCTCAAAACTTAGGAGGAGCCCACTTACCACGCCACAACACGCCTATACAGCAATGACAGCAATAACAGCGACACACTCACGAAACATTCGTCAAAAAAATAGCAACAGCTTATCGCTACAACCAGTAATGGCAAACGAAAATTTTGACGAAAAGCCGGGACGAAAGAGGAACAGAGATAAAAACATTAGGCAAAGAATTAACCATAAGTTCAGCCGCAAAGACCGTATGGTCTTTGGACTGAACGTTTTAATCCTGGCAGGCACAGAATTGACGGAGAAATAGCGAGAAGACTAGAATCCACGCCGCACAAAAGTAGCACGAAGGCAAGGATAAAGTTAGTCAAGAGAACGGGATCAACCAAAAATACACCTAACCATGGGTATTGATGGCGGAACGAAAACAGGACACCAGCCATAACGAACGACCATACGATGGGGCCTGGAATTGACGCAAAGCAAATAACACAAGCAATAAACCGCAGCAACTTTCGCACATGGTTTTTGAAAAATAGTCGTTTTGCAACAAATCCATAGATCATCACCTATTCGCGGCTGTACGGACTGTCTTCAGGGAACAAGTACCTTGACGGGACAATACTAGTGAACTCAATCGACACAGTCAAGTGTTGCCTGCCTTGGATTAATTTTTTGCATTCATGATCGTTCTTAAGGACCGTGCGGACATTTATATTTTCAACTCCACCGACTTCAGCGGAGATTGGCACGGTTCTTAGAATTTTTATTACTATTACTCATTAATTGTTTTTCTCAACAAAGAATTATTTTTACTCTTTCACAATCTTGCTCATATTGACTGCTTTGTCGCCAGAACCGAGCTTCATGAGTCGGACGCCTTGCGTATTCCTGCCGACTGAACTGATCTCTGTGCAGGGCGTTCTAATGAGTATCCCTTTCCTGCTGATGAACATGACGTCGTCGTCGTCTTTGACTCCGGTTACTGCAACAACATGGCCGTTACGCTCAGAGCATAAGATGTTGCGGACACCCTTGCCGCCGCGTGCAATAAGTCGGTATTCTGAGATTAACGTACGCTTGCCAAAACCGTTTTCTGTCAGCGTAAGTATCTGCCTGTCTTCTTCAGCGACGATAAGTCCGATGACCTGATCGTCTTTTTCAAGCCTGATGCCGCGAACGCCTGCAGATTGCCTGCCCGTGGGTCTGACATCTGCCTCATCAAATCGTGCTGCAATGCCGTGCCGTGTTGCAAGCATGAGATTCTTTGTCCCGTCGGTTAATAATACATTGATCAATTCGTCTTTTGCCTCGGCATCAATATTTATTGCAAAGATTCCACCCTTGCGGGGGTTGCTGAACTCTGAAAGATTGGTCTTCTTGATTGTCCCGAGTTTTGTGCCCATGACAAGAAAGTGCTTATCATCAAATTCCTCGATGGGAATGATCGCATTCACACGTTCATTCGCGTCAAGCTCCAAAAGGTTGACAATCGCTTTGCCCATGCTTTGGCGTGATGCATCAGGGATCTTGTAGACTTTAAGCCAGTAGAGCCTTCCACTGTTGGTAAAGATAAGAAGGTAGGAATGTGTTTTTGCGACAAACAATTCTTCGATGTAATCATCTTCTTTGAGATCTGAGGCAATGACTCCGCGCCCGCCGCGTTTCTGGACCTTGTATGTCTCAAGCGGCATGCGCTTGATATACCCGGAGTGGCTGCGCGTTACGACAACAGGCTCATCAGGAATGAGGTCCTCGACTTCAAAATCGAGTTCTTCTTCAGCGACATCAATGATTTTTGTCTTTCGCGAGTCCTTCTTCCCGTAGGTCGTGATGATTTCCTGCATCTCGTCAATGATGATCTTGCGGATGCGCAATTCTGAACCGAGAATATCCTTGAGTTCTGCGATTGTTTTGAGGAGTTCTGCGTATTCTGTTGCGATCTTTTCCTGTTCGAGCGCTGCGAGCCGTGAAAGCCGCATCTCAAGGATTGCATTGCTCTGCTCCTGGCTCAATGCGTATTGCGCGATAAGTCCACGGCGTGCATCATCGACGGATTTACTGGCTTTGATGAGCGCGACCACTGCATCAATATGGCTGAGCGCGATGCGTAACCCTTCAAGAATGTGCGCCCGTTCCTCGGCCTTGCGCAGATCAAAGATGCAGCGCTTGCGTACAACATCAATGCGGTGCTGGGTATAGCTTTCCAGATAGGATTTTAATGAGAGGAGTTTCGGTTCGTTATTGACGAGCGCGACAAAGTTTATGCCAAAGCTGTCCTGCAAACGTGAATAGTTGTAAAGGAGATTCTTGACGATTTCAGGATTGGCGTCTTTCTTGAGTTCAAGAACAATGCGGATCCCGTCACGGTCAGATTCGTCGCGCAGATCAGCGATATCGCTGATTTTCTTGTCGCGGATGAGCAGTGCGATGTCTTCGATGAGTTGCGCCTTGTTGACCTGATAGGGGATTTCAGTGACGACAAGCCGCTTGCGGTCCTTTTTCGTTTCGATAGCGATGACTGACCGTATCTTGATGATACCCTTGCCGCGGGTGTATGCCTCGATGATTCCCTTGCGTCCGATGATCTCTGCGCCTGTCGGGAAATCAGGTCCTGGAACCATCTTCGAGAGCTCTTCAGTGGTAATCTCTGGATTGTTGATGAATGCGATGACTGCATTGCAGGTCTCGGCCAGATTATGCGGCGGGATGTTTGTTGCCATGCCGACTGCGATTCCTGCGCTTCCGTTGACAAGAAGGTTCGGGAATTTGCTTGGTAGAACGACTGGCTCCTTGAGCGTTCCATCAAAGTTCTCGGTGTAATCGACGGTTTCTTTGTCGATGTCCTGGAGCATCTCATCGGATATTTTTGCGAGGCGCGCTTCAGTATAACGCATTGCTGCTGCACTGTCGCCATCGATTGAGCCAAAATTTCCCTGCCCCTGGATCAGGGGGTATCGGAGTGAGAAATCCTGCGCCATGCGTACGAGCGATTCATAGACCGCAACATCACCGTGCGGATGATATTTACCCAGTACTTCTCCGACGATTCTTGCGCATTTCTTGTATGGTTTATTGGAGGTATTTCCAAGTTCATTCATTGCGTAGAGTATGCGGCGATGGACTGGCTTGAGACCATCGCGTACATCCGGCAGTGCGCGTCCGACGATAACCGACATTGCATAGTCCAGATATGATCGCTTCATCTCTTCTTCGATAGGTTGGGCGATGATTCTCAGATTCCCATTGCTGTTTTCCGGTGCAGAATTTCCTTTTTGGATAGGCGTTTTATCGTCGGGCATATTGTGAAGGTGTTGAGCGCCCAGCGAGCATGTAACGTGTAAATGCTGTTACAAATAACTCGGCAAACACGCGATTTTATCGTCGATGCGAGCGCGCGCAATACCTGTTTCCTCTGATAGGCAGAAATATTCACAATTTATAAGTGTTGCGGTTGAGAAAATGCGTATTTCTCGACGATGGTTATTCTTCTTTGCGGCTATTTTGCGCCACTATTCTCCTGTCTTATCTTCCTCTTTTGTGTCGTTTTGCGCGAAGACATCTATTCTTACTTGATAATAGTAAAATTTATATATTGGTTTTTTTTTACGGAAATCATGAACGATGAAAACACTTCCGAAACAGTAAACATTGCAACTCTTGTCGAAGGCATCTTGCGTCGAGGACTGATTGCTGAAGGTATGCTTTTTCTTGCCGGTCTTGAGTTGGTCACCGGCGTTGGCGCCATAAAAGAGGCAGGATCAGCGTTGGTATATTACAGTGCATTGTTTGGTTCGATAAATGCGCCTTTATGGATAAATTCTTATCTTGCAAAAAAATCTTATGAACAGAAATCTCCGTCGGATACTTCGGTAAAGACTCCCTACATTCATTACGAGCCATTAGCACTTTATGACGCTGATGATGAAGGATTTAACACAGATGGATCGCCTGTAGGTGATTTCGATTCGGATGATCTCCATCTCTAAATTACTTTTTTTACGACAAAATTTATCTCTTCACTTCCACAATTCTGCTTTTCTCTAAATCAGAATGTATTTTGAACGTGTATCCGCAGTAGACGCATCGCTTTGTCTTGGAAGTGAGCATTCCCGGGTGCGGGAGATAGTTCTGGTCATGCTTGCATTTGGGGCATTTGACGACGATCATTTTTCTCTCTTAACGTTTTTTTTGTTTGCCATCTTTCGCAGCAATCGCAGTTTATCACTAGAGCAAAATTCCCTCTTGTAATCTCCCTTTTGCCTGATGTTTTTTTAGAGTGCTGCTTACCGAGGATGGCAAACACATTAACGCTATTAATAGCGCTCCCTCCATCCCTGACTGCATTTAGGGCAAAACATGCTTGAGGAAATGTCAAGAAACTTATAAAGTTATTTTTTATGATGCTGCGCGCGTTTTTGGGCGGCAGTTGTCGTGTGGAGAAGGTAAGAGGGGACGCGATATTTCTTGTATTCCTGGAAAAGATTTTTTCCGTGGACAATTCGTGCAAAGCATTCGCCCGTAAGTTTGCAATCCTCAAGGGCGTTATGTGTTTTCCGATTGTCCGTCATCCCGCAAAATTTGAGGATGGTCGGAAGTCCCATGTTGCTGTGCGTCTTTCCTGTCTCTAGATTATTTCTTACCAGGAATTCTCCGTGCAGTTGCTGGTACTTCAGGCTTGCGATGCTGTGCAGGTCAAATGCCCTGAAATGGAATGGATAGGCAAGGTGATATTTTTCTGCCTTGGTCTTGATGAATGCCGTGTCAAACTGCGGGTTCTGGCAGATAAAATTCCTGTTCTTCGATCTTTCACACCATGCAAAGAATTTTTCGAGCAGTTGTCTTTGCGATTGTTTTTTCTTGTCCCGCAGATATCTTTCATCAACTCCGCCCAGCGTGAGCGCTTCAGATGTAACCGTATCATTGTCGTCGATTCTGCACTCGTCAAGAAATTGTTGTTGGGGATTATGCAGGTCGATTGCGCCGATCTGCCAGATGCCGTTTCTCACGAAATCGATACCGCTGGTTTCAATATCGAGAATGATCATATGAGGGTTAGCGCGTATCTGTTTATAACAGTTGTCCTGTTTTTACTCTTGAATGATTAACTATTTAAATTGTCTTTCTTTTACTTTCTTTATGTCGTGGAAATTCACATTCCTTGCATCGCCAAAGGAAACCTATCTTGCAGTCCGATCTCCGGATGAAGCGTTGTCTACTTTTATCAGTCCTGAAGGATTGCTCTCCGGACCTGCGAACACTAATGATCTTGTTGAGACGTTCAGGCATTTCACTCCCTGTACTATTGCGCAAAGCGATGATTATCAGCCCATGGCAAAACGCCTGCGCGAAGCAAATAAGGAATACGCGCAGAAGCTCATCGCAGGGTATAAGAATGCAGAATTCAATTTCTTTCCGCACGCAAAAACCCTGCAAAGCGCGTATTGCATAGATAAATTACTCAGTTATATCAGCAAAGCGAAACCGGAAGATCTGACTATCGAGCAATTGATGGATGCAAAGAAATATGCGACAACATACTTTGCCGTCAAGGAATCAGTGCCTGGTACATTCGGACAAGTAGAATCGATCAGTTCATATATTGTCCGCATGCCGCGCCTTATTGACGAAACATCTTTTGAAGATCTGTTAACATACTCAACGAATCGCCAGAAATCCCCTCCGAGGTCATTTTCCATTATCGCGCTTCCGGAGTCAAAAAAATACCATAAGAGACTCGTTCATATTTTTGAGCATGCAAAGATATTTGAGTTTATCCCTGAATTCAGGCATTTATCGCGTGAACGTGCAATCAAACAATTATCAGAAACTCAATAGAACACTGTTATCCTTTTTTATGCAATACTTTTTCCATCTTCTCGCGCACACGCACAAGGTCTTCCTTGAATTTCTTTTCTAACTGTTTTTTCGTCAATGATTTTGGCTTGTGGGATTCTTCTGCAGAAGCTTGTTCCGCTTGCGCTGTTGCAGACTGCAGGTCTTCTGCTGTATCAGGGACGGTTTCTGGCGCAGCTGCTACCTGTTCTTCTGCGTCGGTATTCGTTGCGTTTTCTTCTTCATGAGGCGCAGTCTCTGCAGGAACCGCAGCCTGCCGTGAGGGCAGATCAGCGGCCAATTCTTCAGTGCGCTCAGACACTGCAGTGATTTTATGATCGATATTCTCGAGGAATTCGCGATGAATCGCCTCTTCTTCAGGATGGGACTCCTTGCGATGGATCTGGATCTCATCCCAATTGATCTTGCGCTCCTCTTCTTTTTTCTCTTCAGGCGCTTCAATCTGGTCAAGGGTCGTCTGTGCCGGGACATTGGCCTCGTTCATGACGCCCTGCAGATTCTTTTGGTCAATATCAAAATAGGTGTAGAATTTTTCAGTGGTCTTGAGTACAAAGCTGCGGCCCCTCTTTTCCTTGACGATGAATCCCGCGTCCTCGAGTTCTGCAACATGATCATAGCATTTATTGCCACGGATCCGGACAAGTTCGGACTGATAGATCGGCGTCTTCCAGGCAATGACCGAGAGCGTCTCCATGACTGATCGTGCAAGTTCAGTGTCTGCAACGATCTTGCGGACAGTGGAAAGATATTTTTCGCGGACAGTGATCTTCCAGCCATTGGCGTCACGTACAATCATGAGCGCGCTCTCGCGCAAGTCATAATCCTTCTGCAATGCCTCAAGGGATTTTTTGAGCGTGCGCTTGTCGATCTCGCAGAGCTCTGCAATAAGATCCTCGCTCAGTGATTTTCCTGATGCAAAGAGCAGCGCCTCAATCTTGAGTCGCGCTTCTTCCTTGCCGGAAGATGTAGTATCAATGAATTTTTTCTCGATCTTTTCAGACTCTGCAGGTACTGACTCGTCTGCTGCAGGAAGAGCGGATGGCGTTACCTGTTCCTCTTCTTCGACGGGTTCTGCATTCTGATCGGTTATTTCTTCAGTTCCTGCACTCACTGGAGGAGTCACGGTTTCTGGCGCAATGACTGTAGTTACTTCTGGAGAAGGTTTCTTTGCTGCACTGATCTCTTTTTGGATTGCCTTTACTTTCTTTTTGATGTTTGCAGTCTTTACTGGCGCGATATCGTCGGTTTTTGGCTTTGGCGCCTGAGGCGCGTGTACTGGTTTTTTGAGTACTGCCTTTGTGATATGCCCAGAACTTTTCTCTACCTCCTTGCTTTTTGCTGTTTTGTGCAGCAAGGGTTTTTTCTTGGGCTGTGGAGAACTTTTTTTCTTCATCGTCATGTGTTATGCAGTAAGGCGTTATTTGTTGAGGATGTATTTGCCGTTGTCCTGCCGTATATTCTTCTCTTTGAGCATGGCATCAATGAATGGCTGGAGATGCTCTTTATCAATGCCGACTTTGAGTCCTATCTCTTCAACACTTTTCGGTTCTGTAAGCGTCAAGGTCACGCAATTTCTGATCAATCGGTTGATATTCACCTTGAGCAGATCACTTTCTGAATTAAGGTTCTTGACTGTTGCGCCGACCTCGTGGATCTTGGTAAGCAGGTCATTGTACCAATCAGTCAGTGCCTTTTGTCCTAATGGGAATGATTCTGGCTCGATGATTTCAATGCTTGCAGGGCTGAGGTTAAAGCAGAGACTGTTGAGCTTTTCGAAGTCTGCAATAAGGATGTCTGACTCAACGAATGTGCTCCAGATGCCATCATTCGTCTCTTCACAGGGCGCGTATTCCTTGCTCAGAAATACATAATCAGGATCTTCTTCTACTGCGCTGATGTATTGTCGCAGCGTCCTTTCAACATGCTCTTTAGGATTGCCTGCCATCTCGAAGATGACCCTGCAATGCAGGTATCCTTTCGCAATCAATTCCTTACGTTCTTTTTCATTCATGACAACACCTATAGGCCTGATTAAACCAATTTTTTTTATAAATCTATCGTTTGCACTATCACGCAGGATAGTATCGTACGGCAGGGCGTTGTATTGTGGTATCAACCGGTTTCTGACTTTTTCTCTCCACGATTTTTCTTTACGGTTCTTATCACCGCAAGTGTGCCGCCGATGATCGCAAGAATAACGAGTCCGATGAGCGCGTAGGATTTGCTTTTCTGGTTGGGCGAGTCGTATACCGTATTTCCCGCGAGCCGGATCAGGCTTGAGGTGCGGTTGATTGACGAATTCTCATATGCAGCGCTTGCTGTCGCAGCAGTCTTTGCATTTTTGCTGGTGCTTGTGAGTGTTTGATTGTAGAGTAAGGAGTCCTCTTCTGTAAGGGGTTGCGTTATATTCTTACAGCTCGTGTTCAGCGGAATCCGGATATCTTGATCAAGTCCGATAAGGGTCAGTGTTGCAACTGAAAGATTTGCACTGCCTAAGTTTGTTTTGCAGACGAGATGGAGCGGGATAGTGAGCGTTGTCGTGGACCATTTTTCGTTCAATCGTATCTTTGCATGATCGCCCATTGACCTGTTTTTTGCATCAATCACTGCAACATCTACAACACTCTTGCGGGTATTGCCTTTGTAGACTTCTACTTCAAGTGCCAATGTATCTATTGCTTCTGAGATGTTGATGAGTGTGATGCGCGATTCATTGCCGGCACCTGTTGTTGATGCCGCTTGGTCTGCGCTTGACGTGCTCGCGCTTTTTGTAGTGCTCGCAGTTATTGTACAGGAGGTTGTGGCAGCACTGCAGGAACATGATTTGCTGCTGCTTGTCGACTGGGTAGGGGATTTGTATTGCGCTGCTTTGATAATGACCTGCTGTACATCGCTCTGGTTTATTGCGCACAGTGGACTTGTCATGCGGTTCCTTATGAGGATGACGCGATCATTCTCATCCAGGGTCGGAGTATATGTTTTTTCATTCGGGTTTGTGGTATTGATCCTGTTCTTGAGTGTGTTGCCGAATAAATCCTCAACCCAATATTCAATGGAATAATTCTCTAATTCTCCTGCAATCCTGTTTGAGAATTTTATGGATTCGCCAACAGTGTACATACTCCTGTTTTCCTTGAGCAGAATACTAAGCGTATAATTGCATGTGAGGGATATGTTTTCTGTAACATTCTCTGTCATGTGCAGTGTGGTGTTCGTGTCAGTAGGGTCTGCGGTAGGGTCTGTAGTGTTTATCGTTGTATTTATGTCGGTTGTTATGGTGTTATTTATTGTGATGTCTGTATTGTTGTTTGTGCTGTTATCGGTCAGCGTATCGGTCAGCGTATTATTCTCTGTCATGCTATGATCTTGCGTACTATTCTCTGTCGTCGTATTCTCATGAGTGATGATTATCTCATCATGGTTTGCCTGTCCAGGACTGCCATTCATGGCAAGACTCTCGATCCATGATCCATTCACGAATTCAATAGAATACCCCTCGCGCGCCAGTGCAGAATAATTGATCGCATCAATGATACTTGTTCCATTTGCAATGCTCGCAGTGATTGCAAGATACTCGCCACTATTGCTGAGCGAGAATGTACTCTTATAGAGCGGAACTGATGCAGTAATCATCGGCGCAAGTGCCGTGCAATCATCACAGATCACACTATACGTGCAGGACGATCCATTGCGGTAATATGCGATAGTGTGCTGCGTCCCTGACTCAGAGACCCTGAACGCAGTGAGATCAACACATGCAGAGCTTGCAATCTCAATCCACTCACGATTTGCGTCATTGCCTTCAGGATTATACATGATTTCATTGATGGTGACGGCAAACACTTCAATAATAGTGAGAAGCAGCGCACTGATGATAAGAAGAATCATTCCGAAACGCTTGAGCAATCTCTTATTTTTTTGCGTCAGGAGATGTTTATGCATCCTGCAACAAAAAGCAAGATATTCATATTCCTTGCGCCATCCTCTTCGCAATGTTTTCGGGAACTCCGCAGAATTTTCGGCAAATACACCCGACTACTTAAAAACGCCCGGAAGCCTTTTTTTGCAATGCGTACACCGACCATCCTGCAATCCTAGAGGATCAACAGCATACCCCTTGCGGAAAATGACGACATGCCCGCAATGCGCGCATCGCGTATGCTCTTCTTGCGCAGTATTTCCAATATAGACATAGCGTAATCCTGCGCGTTGCGCAATCATCTTTGCATGCTGGAGTTCCTGCATTGACGTCGGTAGGATATGCGTTGCCTTGTAGTAGGGATAGAATCGCGAGAAATGCACCGGAACATCGCTTCCTAGGTTTTTCTTGATCCATGCGCACATTTCTGCGATCTGCTGCGGATCATCATTCAATCCCGGGATGAGAAGGTTTGTGATCTCAAGCCAAACAGTGTGTTTTGCAGCGGATTTGTTCTCTGAGCGTTTTTTTGCCTGCCGCTTATTGTATGCAATAATGCGCTTTAGCGTCTTTAACACTGCAAAAAGTTCCGCATGACAATACTCCTTATAGAATTTTTCGTCAAATCCTTTCAGGTCAATATTTACAGCATCAAGATATTTCAATAATTCTTGCAACGGCTTCTCCTTGATATATCCATTGCTGACCATGACATTTCTTATCCCTTGCGCTCGCGCTTGTTTTGCGATTGCAAGCATGTACTCAAAAAAGATTGTCGGCTCGGTATAGGTGTAGGCAATCATAGGGATATGTTCTGCTTTTGCCTGCACAACAATTGACTCCGGAGCGATGTATGCTGCATGTGTATTCTTTGCTTCTGCGCGCGAGATATCAAAATTCTGGCAGCCTTTACAGTACAGATTGCACCCGACAGTTCCCAAAGAAAGTATGGATGATCCGGGAAAATAATGGTAGAGCGGTTTTTTCTCTATAGGATCCTGATGTATCGCAACAGGGTATCCATAGACGAGAGAATAGAATGATCCTTCTTGATTGATCCGCGTCTTGCATAGTCCGACTTTTCCCTCGGCAATGATGCAGTGATGCGGGCAGAGTTTGCACACAATCTGGCCGCCCTTCTTCTCATAGTATCCGGTGATGGGTGTTCCCTGCATACTTACAGAAAGACAGTATTATTTATAATTGTGTTGTCGTCAATGGCGCAGAAAAGACGCATTATCCCTGCTTCATGCACCCATATGCGTGGACATCGACGCTCTTACTGTTTCACCATTCTCGAATAATGAGAAAACTTTTAATAGTCTCCTCGTTTTTATCCTCTAGGGGTATAAGAGGTGAATCATGGGTTTGTTTAGTTTCTTAAAAAAGAAGGAGTCAGCAGTAGCGCCTCCTGATCTTTTGCCACTCATGCCCGGAACAGCACCGCAGACTGATATGTTCAAGAATGATGCGGATCTGAACGCATTGAATGCTTTGCCGCCGTTTCCCAACTCCTTTTCTGAACAGGAATTGCAGGCTCCGCCGCAGTCTGATACGCTTGCATTAAATCTCCCGCCGCTTGACACGCCGCTTGCGTCGCAGACTGCTGCAGTCGATATGCCGCTGATGCCGCCGCAAATGGACGCAGCGCCCGATGATACACTCCGCGAGAAAGCAGTGCAAAGCGAACTGCTCGATCCTGACACGCTTAAAAATCTCTTTATCTCTGACGATCAATGGAAGAACCCTGACCTTACGACTTATGATCCTTATCATGAGAATAAAATTGAACCGCCAGTCCCTCAAGATTTCGCGCGAAGCGACCTGCCGGACTTTGATACACTGGCCGCTGCAACACCTGAAGAATCAGTGCCGACGCGCATCAAGAACGATCTTGCAGTCTATGTACGGGGAAGCGATTGCGTTGCCGCAACAAACACCCTCAAGGAAATCGATGCACTCCTCACAAAACAGGACGCGCATCGCAACGCGCTTGAAGGATTCACCAGTCACGAACAATTATTTATCGATGCAAAGAACAGCACTGAGTACATCCAGAAAAGACTCATGCAGATAGACCACAAACTATTTCCCTAAAAGGTGATGATGATGGATAAGACCGAACGGAAAAATGCGCCAGTATTCGTCAAGGTAAATGAATATCAGGAACTCCTTGACATCCTTGATGTCATGAAACAGAAGATCAAGAACACTGAATCGACGCTTGCAAAGATCAAGGAACTCAAATCCCAGGAAGATGAGGAGATCAAAGAATGGGAGAAGAGTATCGGCGAAGTCTCAAAACGCATCGCATTCATCGATAAGACATTCTTTGAAGAGCAGAATTAAGATGGCAAAAAAAACTGTACCTGTAGCACCGGCAACTGCTGACGAGAACTATTTTGTCTTAATTAGAAATCCGCTCGAATTACGAAGACAGGTACTTGAATCATCGAAGAAGACCATCAACTGCCTGCAATCCTATCAGCGCCTGATTCTCATCCGGCACAAAAAACAGTCGGAGATTGCAAAACTCAACGACCTTCTCAAAGAGCTCGAATACCTGAACAAGAAGATCAAGGGATACATCCCCGAATATAAGGGCGCAACCATTGCACGCAGCGCAAAACCAGAAAAGCAGTCCCTTGCTCCTGCAGCGATTCCTGACAGGCAGAAAAAGGAAAAAACAGAGCTTGAACGATTAGAGGATTCACTTGCATCCATTGAAGCGCAATTGAAGAATCTGGACTAATTTTTATATTGTTTTTTTATACTCTTTACGGATGAGATACAAAATTTTATAAAATCCACCGCGCTTTGCTAATGATGGATCACACTAAAATATTACAAGTGCTGCAGTGGTTTCTTGAAATGATTTCCGGCAGCGGGGTGTATTGGTATCTTGAAGGCCGCGCTAATCTCTTGGTGCAGGGAATTCCTGTCACCTGCGCTGATATTGACATCACGACCACAAAAGAAGGGTATGAAAAGATAAAATCACTTATGGCATTGCCGTTTACTGAACTGCATGAACCGCACAAGATGAAACATGCACTGCACTACAACATTGCGGGTGTTGACCTTGAGATTGCATGGTACTACGACACACATAAGCCGTTCTGTACTGCGGTGCAGGTTCTTTCCTGGAATGGGCTGCAATTGCACACTGCGCCGCTCTTGCATGCCATTGCATTCTATGAATACATCGGGAAACATGATCGTGCAGAATTGATACGAAAGCATCTGCAATCACCTTTATAAATTCCCGTAATTCTCTTTCCTGTTGCATGGATATGTGGGAATCAGCGATTCGCCTATCCCTCAGTCATTACATTCCTTGCGGGGATACCAAAGTGGCTAAATGGGGCAGACTCAAAGTCGGAACTAAACACTATAATTATCCTCAAACCATGTGGGTTTGATGAGATATCTGCTGGCTTAGTGCCTTCGTGGGTTCGAATCCTACTCCCCGCAGCGAAGCGAGGACGAGTAGGTTCAGAATGAAAATTCTGTTACCTACTCCCCGCACTTTTCTTTTTCTAGCTCACGCTGAGAATGATCCCTATTGTCATGAGAATGAAGTATGCTGACTTCTTGAGGATGCTTTTCCATTCGAGATTCTCCTTGAAATAATACGGCCAGATGCGGTGCCCCGCATAGATCAGTGCAATGGTGAGAACTGGGGATATTGCAAGCAGGCCCTGCGCAATGGTCACGGGCATTTTTACAATGGCATAGGTGACGCAGGCCATGGCAAGGAATGTGACAAATTCATTGAGCATGAATTGCCAGAACGATTTGAGGTATGGCTTGCGTGATTGCCAGATATCCCTGCGATAGAATACTGTGCCGACTAGAATGGTGATGATTGTCGAAATTACTGCAGCCCAGGTCATGACCGTAATCCAGTCAATGGTGTCGAGTGCATATTTGGTGACTGTCGATCCGATCGCAAGGATGAGCGTGGTGAGAAGCATATAGAATAATGCCTTGTTGACCCGCAACCCGCCATGATAGGTCAATAGGAATGAACTTGCAAGGATGATAATAAATCCGAGGTATTGCAGGAGCGTCAACCGTTCATGCACGAGAATGAATGCGATGACCGGGACAAATATCTTTCCGAGGTTGAAGAGCGCGGTGATGATACTAGTATCTGACTCTTTGAGCGCTTGGAAATAGGGATAGAGATAGATGATCTGCGCTACCGCGACAATTGTCACGGGAATAATCATAGCAAGTGACAATGCCTTGGGAAGCCCGAATATCCACAGGAGCGGTATAAAGAGAAGGTTGGTGATGTTTGAATAAAAGAGGAGCGCTATGGTGTTCTTGAACTTTTTTGTGACAAGAAAATTGTCGATGATGATACCGACACTGAAGAATACTGCTGCAAGAATGATGAATACATACTCGATCATACCTTTCTTTTTCTGCGGTGATTTATATGTTTTCCTAAATGCTGCTACTGACGGCTTTCAAATAACTATTTAAACAGTCTATTATTCTTCCTGATTACGCGAGGGTGGCAGAGCCTGGTCAAATGCGCAAGCTTCAGGAGCTTGTTCCTTAGTGGATGCAGGGGTTCGAATCCTCTCCCTCGCAGTTTTCTTTCGAATGCTTAAACGAAGTTTAACATTCACTTTTTACGAGATTTTTTGTAAAAATCTCAGCTGAATCCTCTCCCTCGCAGTTTTCTTTCGAATGCTTAAACGAAGTTTAACATTCACTTTTTACGAGATTTTTTGTAAAAATCTCAGCTGAATCCTCTCCCTCGCAGTTTTCTCAATCTTCTGCAAACAATAACAGTTATAAATGCTCGCATACCTAGAGTCACTCCACATGATGTGGGGGGATGCCTATGAATAGAAACTATCAGTTACGTATTTCACTCGCAAAAGATGCGACAGCAGAATTCTTTGATTCGCTTCCACAAGTAGCATATATTACTGGTCCGGGAATGGGAAGGAAATATTTCATGAAATCAGACGAGGATAAGATTAATCTGTCTATAATCCTTGGCGAGTCATATGCGCGTATGGCTCTTTCGACTCTGGGGAATAATCCTGATCCAGGATTCATTGTGTCCCAGGGCCCTGACGCTCACGATCGGGAATATCTTGAGATCAATGCTGCGGGAGTCGAATTCCTGCGCAAACAACTATTTGGTGTCGACTCTATCCGATCAAAGTTCTATTGTAACCCTAGCGAAGCCGACGGGGAGCATCATGACCTTGCACGGGTAAAAAATTATGGCAAAACCACTGTTGAGAACGCGATTGTCACGCCTGAGCTCATCGCCCAGAATTCGCTCGAATCCATCGGCACGGTTGTTACGGCAGAATTATCTTCAGAGGATTTCGTGGGCAGCCGTAATGATATTAAATTGAAATCGGACAGTCACGGGTTTGTGGTGCCTGCTGAGGGATGCGATGCATACTCTTATGTCACGCGCCATTTCAAGAAGTAACGCCCTGCTTTTCTGATTTTTTTCATTTGTCTTTTGTCATACTCTGCTTTTCGCCTTACTTGAAACAGTTCTTTGTACGCGCTCCTTTTCCGGCTCCTTTCAAAAAGTCTCTTTTATTGCCTTGCGAACACTCAAATGACTATGGCGATTGCAAATAGCTCGTCACACAATGATACATTATTGCGATGTGAGCGGCAAAAAAAGTCGAGTCGAAG
>JAKAKR010000015.1 GCA_021813435.1 Nanobdellota archaeon
CGCTTCTACTCCAGTAACACTGCATACTAAACAGGATGCACCGCATGCAGCATTATCATTGGGAGTTGAAGCATAGTCTAAGCCGCCACAACAATATCCACTCGTTACAGTAACATCGCCACAGATGCATTTGGTGGTTACTGCACCATTCGTACATGGCGGCGTAGCAGCTGCGGCAGAAACGAGCGGCACTGCAAGGACAATAATCCCAATACACAATACGAGATAAATAGTGAAAAGGCGAAGCGGAACACCCATACAACCATCCTCAAACTCTTTTTGATATTCCAGGAGAAGAGATGTTTAAAAAGTTAGCGATTTTGAAAATGGTCGCGAGCAATCCATAATCTTAATAAATGTCTACATATCAGAAATCAGTATGGCAGGAATTATTGTTCTGGGGACTGCAGGCGATTATGAGACAATGAAAAAAGGCCGCGCAGCCGGCGGAATCATCGTCGATGCAGAAAAACATATCGTCATCGATCCGGGAATGGGCGCAATCCTGAGGGCCGCAGCATTCAAATTGCCGCTGGAAGAAATCGACATCATCCTTGAATCAACAACTGAAAGAATCCACACCAATGATGCCGAGGCAATCAGGGATTTGAGTCATGCGCCGATCATCAGCCCGAAAGACGCGCAGAAAAAGAAGGATATTGAATTTCTTCCGACAAGACTTGAATCGCTTGCGTTCAAGATCAAGACAACTAAATATATCCTTGCGTATTTTTCAAGGATCGCCTACCATAGATCACTGCTCAAGGAACTAAAAGACGTCAATATCATCATCACTGCATACACTGAACAGGAACATGCGCTCGCCAAATCGCATCTTGTCGAGATGGTTGAAGACATCAATCCTGAACTCATCCTGCTCACCGGATTTACCGACAATGTCAAGGACCCCTTGGAAGTCACGCGGGATATCAAGCGGATGCTGCAGGAAAGAAAGATTCCCTTCAAGACACAGATTTTGGCCGCAAAAGACGGCATGATCATCAATCCTGAAAGCTATAATATCAAACTGAAACAGAAGAGCTTGAACCAATTCTAGAGAAGATAATCATCTTCAGTGAGATATGTTCTGAAGCGACATACGCCAGGCGAGTGGTACGTTTGAGGTGTCGTTCAGGGATTAATGCCGATATAAGGTTTCATGTTCGTAAAGATATCGTTAATCAGATTCTTGCCAGTCATTCTTCTTTTGCCTAAACGATAAAAAAATGATCTCTTCAATGACGTATTATAGTTTTCTTTCCAGGGTATGACTTCAAAATGTTCGGGAGTAATCTCTGTTTTTATCCAACCGATCGGATGATCACCGGAGGGTTTTACTGCTTGATAATTGTATGCTCCTGTCGGCGTGAGAACAACACCATGAAAACATGCGATCGATTCATCAGAAAGATGGTGTTTAAATCGTTCTCCCAGTCTGAGTCTATCCTGCGTCTCTGATGAAGGGTCAGGAGAATAGAAATCATACACTTGCAATATCGGGCCAGCACAACCCATAAATTCATGTCTAAATTTCATATGGTTTTTATGTTTGATGACATCATCAAAAGTCACAGGGTCATCAACAGAACCCACAACATTATTTCCGACAGTGACCAGATAGAGTGTCTTACCCTCTGTTTTGCCATACACAAAGATTTGAGAGCTGGAGATTTTCTTAGATTTTGAGGACGCAGCGTCGGTCATCGATATGTTATGCATTTGTGAGAAAAAATCAGGGGTTATCGCAGTATCAGAAAACATTGTCTGATCCGCTGGTTTATATCCGTCCATTTTAGAAAATGCTTTTTGTATTCGGTCATAATTGGATTTCATGATGCTTATACGATTAATAAAGCAATATTGTGTGAAGCTGTCGGTTAATACTAAAAGGTTATCATTAAGAACATAGTCTAATACCTCCTTTTCAGAACCCCGGGGCAATGCTGTTGAAACAAACGGTATCACTCCTGTTTTTTGAATAAAGAGTTTATGCACATCAACATAGGTTTTGCCGTCAAAGTTATAATCAAAGGGGTCTGAAGCAAGGTATAATGTCCTTATCTGTTCAAAATCCTTACTGTGCGCTGAGAATAATTGCTCCAAAAAATCAAACGGTAGATACGTCCTGACTCCTGCAAGCGCGCCTGCACCACAGTCCACGCAAGCAGTAGAACAGCCCTCAGTCAGCTGTATCGCGTAAGTGTTTTGGAATAGTAACTTCTTCTGACGGTCAGAAAACGCATTCAATTTCTCTTCTAATAACGGTGATGCGACGATAGACATAGGTGCTGAACAGACCCACCCCTTTATAAAGTTTACTAATTGTGACTACTTATGAGTGATAATAATTTAACAATATATCGTTCCTATGAAATAATCAATCCTATGATTGCACAGTAACAGATTAAAGTCTCAAATAAAGAAACAAGTCCAGCAAGTAGAGTCAAAACGTTTACGCCATCAAATGATCAGCACAATCCCCCATCCAATCAGGCATCCAAGAGTGAGAAATGGCATTGCAGGATAGAACTTCCCTTTCTTTGCAGAAAAGAACAATAATGCGATGGCAATGGTTGCAGTTGCAATAATGATTGATGCATGCAGATAGGCGACGGATTTCGTGAGTCCCTCACGCAGTAATTCTTCAAAGACTGTTCCGGTAAATATCAGAGGGAATGCGATGTCCCCGCCACCGAGGATTGCGGTCTTTGGCGCATCTTTAGCCGGAGGCTTCTGCAATGCTGCTTTTCCTGTTCCTGTTCCTGAAGTTTTTTTTGCAGTCGCAGGATTCATCTTTATGGTACGATACGGTATCATGAGTCCTGCAAAGACATTGGATTGTGTCTGGAATTTTGCCATGGTGATCATGTGTTTTGATTTCCAGACCGCATACATGTCATAAAGCGATATTGCAAGAAGAAGTATCACTGCCCATAAGACATTGAATAAGGGGACAAGAAGCAGCGCGATTCCTGCGTAGATGAATACTTCAGTGATATTGTGGACAAAGATGTTTGGCTTAAATATCTTCCAGATTGCAAGCGCAAGCGCAAGTCCTATTGCCATGCCATAATCAAAAAGAAGCGGCTGCTTGATGAGAACGCCGAGCGATATGGACATTGCCATCCAGACTGCGATAAAATACCAGATCTTCCAAAGGTTGGTCTTGCCGAACCGTGCAAGCAAAAGGACAAGAAGTGTTCCGATAAGCACTCCGATTGCAACATACAGGAAACTTCCTGCGCCCTCTGTTTCCGGACGCGGTCCCACTGCAGTGTCATTATGCGCAACAGTCGTGATGGTCTTATTGCCTTCAATCGTCGTCGAGATGTTCGCATCTTTTGCGATGAGAAAGAGTCCGAAGACCTGCGCGAGAAGAAAGAATGATACGAGAAGTACTGTTATCGTAAGCGTGTGTTTCATATGTTGCTCCGTTTCTGATATTTCTGGATGATACTAATGATTACAGGGATGAGCGAGGTTGCAATGATGAGTATGACGACAAGTGTAAGATTCTTTTGGACCCAGGGGATATTGCCGAAAAAATACCCTCCCCAGAGGAACAGTCCGACCCATGCGATCCCGCCGATGACATTATAGACGAGAAATTTCCAGTAGCGCATCTTGCCGACCCCTGCAAGAAACGGCGCAAACGTCCTGATGATGGGGATGAATCGCGCGATGATGATGGTCTTTCCTCCATAGCGGTCGAAGAATCGCTGCGTCTTGTGCAGATGTTCCTTGTTCAATAATTTGGATTTTGTGGTGAACACTTTTGATCCAATATAGCTGCCAATCCAGTAATTGACAGTGTCTCCAAGGATTGCGGCAAGTGCAAGGATAAGAAACAGCAGCCAGATATTGAATGTGCCGACTGCAGCGAATGTTCCGAGTGCAAAGATGAGTGAATCTCCAGGCAGAAATGGTGTCAGTACAAGACCGGTTTCCAGGAATATGACCAGAAACACCAAGGCATAAGTCCATCCCCCGAAATATTGGATGATGAGCGTCAGATATTTATCCACATGCAATACAATGTCGATAATAGTGGAAATCAGCCCCATATGTATAGAAATACATAAACTATTTAAAAATGTTAATAATAAATGCACCATGAAATACGTGCATACTGTCCACTGCTCAGTGTTCGTCAAACCTGAAGAAATACAGGAGTCCCCAAAGATACGCAGCGCAATCAGCACAGCACTCCAAGAACTTACCGGCCTTGATTTCGCGCAGGAAAAACTTGCAGTCACCACCACAAAAGTTGAGGGATTCAACAATCGCGCTATCGAGATATTTACCGTAGTGCTTGCAAAAGAGGCGCATACCAATCATTTTCTTGAGCATCTCTGCGCAGCGCTCAATCAGGACCAGAAAGAACTACTCTGGGAACAGAAGGAATCACGGCTTGACGACGAACTCAACTTCTATATCCGGCTCGGAAAAAAAGAGTTATTGCGCGGAAAGTATGATATCACAGACAGCGGTGATTGCGTCCATATCAAGATGCATATTGCAGCATTCCCGAAGAAGCGCGAGGCAGCACTTGACGTCGTTAGAAAGATATTTGCGTGACAGTTTTTCTCTCCAACAACAGGCAGCATCAATCGACGATATTTTTGGAAAATACGTATGTATCCCCATCGAATTCGAGATAGACTCTTACTTGTTTTAATTGAGAACCGAGCGCATCCACATACTGGACCAAAGTGTCATAAAAAGTGTCCACTGTTGCGGGTTTTGCCCGCGGGCTTAGAGAGAAATCAAACTTATAGATCCTCTCGCGATAATCTTCATCCCTGCTTCTGCCCATGAGTATCGCCTCACTGACCATACATGAGGGTATTGGCAAGTCTTTACTTTTCCTATCTTTATTGATGCCATCAACCATTCCGAGTACATCACTTAAAGAATGTTCCCGATTACCAATATATCCTTCCCGGGCTCCACAGATAATGATACCCTTCAATGTCTTTTTTTTGACCTCTAGCGAGTAAGAACTCATAGATTTTGAAAAGTTCTGCAATTAATAAAGATTACTCATTTATAGGATGATAGGCACGTTCAAAAGAGCAACGGAGACTAAAAAAACAGAAACGAATTGAAATAACTTATGTATACGATTCCAATTCCATGATGACTGACCCAGAACCTGTGCTGATCTTGACTGGGAGCGGAACATTGGGCGCAATCCAGTACGCGCTGCCGGCATCAGCATATTTTCGCGCAGTAAACGTTCCTGCCCCGACACTGATCTTTTCAGTCTTTGCAAACACATATTTTACCAGCGGAGCAGTAGTCTCGCCGATTGGGCAAAAGCCAGGATTCGTGACCGGGATACCGTCAACAACAGATACAGTGTCAAGTTTTGTGCAGCGCAGGGTATTCTGGTCGAGCCAGATGCGTACTGTAGTGGTATCTGCGGCAGAAGATTTTGATTCTACACGCCACGCGGCAATACCATAGACCTTGTCTGCAGCGACTGTCGCAATCGATTGGGTTGATTGCTCGCCGGTCGCAAGCATGGTCGTCACCTTATATGTATATCCGTGTACGGCGTTATAGGAATAGAGCTGCGCCAACGTGAGTGATTGCGGAATATTTTGCGATGCAGACGCGTCAGTCGCAGGAGTTCGCGCGCATGCAGTCACAAGGATTGCAAGTGCTGCAACAAGAATGATCATGACATGAATAGGCTTCATCAAACCACCTCTCTGTAACGATGATGCGTATCGTATTATAAAAAGTTTTCTTTTTGTGGGGGTTTATCGCAAAAAAAGTTGCACTTGCACATCGCTCAATACGCGTATTGTTCATTGCATAGGCAGTGCCGGATACAGTGTAAACAGTCCTGATGATTTCAATAACTATATAAATACTGCTTCCCCGAGTAATACCAGTGTATCTATTGAGGTGATTATATGAAACTACGATTCGCCCATCTTTCTGCAGGATTCATGCTGACCAGCATCATCGGATTTCTGATATCGATCTATTTTGTGATGAAGCTCTCGTCCACGTGGGGATTCACCCTTGCGCTCTTTTTTGCAATCATGTTCATATCCTCCATTATCAGCATGACGCATGCGCCATTCAACGAGAAAGAATACCAAGAGGAACTTGCAGTCCACGAGAAAATAGCAAAGAAGAATTGGAAGAAAAAGAAGTAAGCAAATAATTTCTTATCAATGGTCCGTATCGGTGTTTTTGGAGATAGTATTGCATGGGGGTACGAAGATCTGAGTAAAGGCGGATGGGTTGAACAAGTACGAAAAGATTTCTTAAAGACATATGATGACGTGAGCGTTTACAATTGCAGCGTTTCCGGCGATACCACTACAGAACTCGTGAGACGATTCAGAACAGAGTATGACGCAAGAAAACCTGAATATGTCATTTTTGCAATCGGAGTAAACGATTCCTCGTTCTTCAACAAAGACTGCACGAAGAATCACACCGCACCCCGGCAATTTGAGGCAAATCTCAACAAGCTCTACAACCAAGGTAAAAAGAAATCTCAAATAATCTTTCTCAGTATAACGCCCGTCGACGAATCAAAAACCACGCCTGTTCCCTGGAGAAAGGAATTATCATACACCAATGCAATGATTGCACAGTATAACAAAATTATTGCGACGTTCTGCAAAAAGAAGAAAATCCCATTTATAGCAGTCAACCAGCTCACCCGTAAGGATCTTGCTGACGGATTACATCCCAATACTCAAGGCCACAAAAAGATATATCTTGCAGTTAAAGGGTTCATCCTCAAGAATTATGGAAAAGCGCTCCAGTAATATCCATCTCAACACATTATAATTTGAACATATCCTCTTCGAATCCTTCTTCTTTTTTGGGGAGCGCGCTCGGATCTTCTCCACCGTGCCAGGTGAACCGCGGGCGCAGGCGCATCGGATACATTTTCTCATTATTATCATCAAAAATGATTGCCGCGCCTTTTACGCGGGGCAAGTCATCAAGTTGTTCAACAAGGCCCTCACGCATGTAGCTTTGCATGAGCGTCCCTAATGCTTCAGTATCTATTTTTGCCGTGATGCGATGCGCGATGACAACATCCGATTGTGTCATGACGTCAGTATGGATCTTTCCAGGCTGCTGCGAGGCAAGGATGAGACTGATGCCGGGTTGGCGTCCTTCACGCAGGATTGTGACGAGTGGATCAGTTGCAAGTGTCTTTCCCGTGGCAGGAAGAAATTCGTGCGCCTCATCGATCACGAGCCAGACCATGGGAAAATCAAATCCCTGCTGCTCTTCATCACCGAAGAGATTGGTCGATTTGTGGATCTGCGTGTATTCCTCATTCTTGCGTGCAATCATGCGCTGGATAAAGAGTTTCTCGGCGATAAGTCCCACGACGAGATTCTTGATGTTCCAGGAATTGGGCATGGTCGCATAGCAGGAGAGGTCAAGGACTGTGACCTGTCCGCCTTTTGCAAGTTCCGAGAGCGGGGTTGCCCGGGAGGTTTCAGGCTTCTTTTTTGCAGGTTTTGCGTCAGAGGATTTTGTTGCAGTATTTTTTGCGGCCATTTCTGCAGACACTTCCGGCTCAAAAATCCCCCAATTTCGTGCATTGAAGAAAAGGTTCTTTGCAGCATTCTTTGCGTTCGCATCAGATTCCTTGTCCTGCGCTATTGCTGCGATAATGTCGCTTATGGTAAATCCCTGCCCGGTTTTTGCCGCGGATTCCTTGAGTGTATAGATTGATTTCTCGATGAGTACGCCGATAGGGTCGTTCTCGAGTATCCCGAAACTTTGGCACCAGTCGCTTGCATCAAGCTCTGCAGGGCTGATCGAGAATGGGTAATCAGTCGGGATGCCTTTCTCCTTGAATTCAGCATAATATCCTGTCGGGGTATAGATCTTGACATCAAGCGCTTTCTCCTTGAGTCCCCACTCGTCCAGGAGTTGTTTGTCCTTCTGGTTGGGATATTTCATGGTCCAATAGATGCCCATAGTATCGAGAAGAATGACTGAGATATTGTTTTTTATTTCCGCCGGAAGATCAGAGATCCCTTCAGCGATGACGCCCATGGTGTAGGATTTACCCGAGCCGCGTTTGCCGACGATAAAAAAGACATGCGAGCGCGTGACGTCGAGAAATACTTGGTTAGAAAGGCTTGTGGTGCGTCCCATCTTCACATAATGTTTACCGATAAGAATCATGCCCTTGTCGCCGTACTTCTCACGATCAGCTTCATTGCGCCCCACGATGATATCGAACATGATTCTGCATAGCAGCGCACGCTATATATAGGTTTTTATTCATTGAGAAGTGGAAAAGGCGCTGGAGAAAAATTGGTCGCCTAAAGATGAGCATCAACAGTCCACACATCGAGAGTGGGTAAAAGATTACAAGAATGACTCCGCTCCATCAGAAATGTATCAGATGCGAATGGCGACTACGAGCGAACGCGAGAATTTCTCCAGCGTTGTGGAAAAGAGAAAAGATTAAATAGGAAAAAGATAACGAACTATCATGAAAAAAGAAATCGATAAAATCAATGAGCGCAACGCGCGTGTCGAGGCAGATAAAGCCTGGGAGACGAGCATCATACGACGCGCAATCATCGCAGTGCTCACCTATATTATTATTGTCATCTTCTTGATGATCATCCATGCACCAGTCCCTGGCTGAGCGCGCTCGTGCCGGTTGCAGGATTCATCCTTTCCACATTAACATTGTCGGCATTCAAGAAGTGGTGGATAAAGAACAAGTATAAGAAGTGATTAATCACTGCGAGTTTTACTTGCTAATTTTTCTTTTAAGAGGATATAGAATTTTTCTGTATCAAATGTATCCTTTCCGATGAATTCATACGTAAAATGAGGATTCTTCCATTCTGCTCTCGCATAATCAGTTGCAGATACTCCAAAAATAATCGGTGTCTGCCCGTATTGCACTGCTAAAAATGCTATTTGCGGACCTGATATTTGGCGCCTCCCGTAATCTTCAAGCGTATCTAACACCATGACATCATATTTTTTTGTGGCGATACAACGGATAGCGTCATCCATAGAAGATACTGCATCTACATGAGATATCCCAAAATTCAGGAGAGCATCTCTGAAATCCTCTCTCCACTTGTTATCATCATCCATCACTAAGGCAACAATGTTCTTATACATAAGTAGTGGTGATTTAAGGGAATTTATTAATGTGATGGTTGAGAAATTATAGACTGACAAAATGTGTTATCACATCCTTATTGCGCACTTCCGGATGAAAAAGGATACCAAAGAATGATTTCTCTTTATGACGGATCGCCTGCACATATCCCGGTTCGGTCTTTGCGCAGACAATGAATTGTTTCTTGAGTGTTAGATCATCGGCGATTATTTTTTTGTGCAGGCAATAGATCTCGCGTGATTCCCCTGCGGCAATCCCTAAAAATTCCTTCTCGAAAAGTGCAGTCTTCATCCCGATCTCCCGTCCATCAGTAAGCGTGCAGCCGAATGTCTGCGCAATGATCTGCATTCCGGCGCAGATGCCAAGAACCGGCTTATCATATGATTGCAGGAATACGAATCGCTCAAGATAGGCCTGATAGCCGAAATCATGAAGCGATGTTCCGCAGATGATGATTTTGTCCGCGCGCGCTGCAGCAATGCTGGTGAGTTGCGTATAATGCGCGACCGCAAACTGCGCGCCAGCAGATTTGACAATATCGATAATGGGCTGCACGAACTCCAAATAATGCATCTCCTCGCTGCAGGTATTAATAATAAGGATCATACTATCAGGAGATAAAAAGAGTTTAAAAAAGTGATGCCGATGCATCAGAAATCAGTGTATCAACTGCAGCATTGTCCAATGATACGCCCATGCGATTAAATATTTTTATCCCACGCTGCGCTTCCTTAATTTTGAGCAGGCCATATTCTGCAAGTCCGACTGCAGCAATGCCTGCAAGAACATTCTGCGTCGCTGCATACGCAAGCGTAAATGCTCCTAAGTCTAGACTACGTTTCATACAAAAGTATAATACTGGTTCCTGTTCACTTATCCCGACCACTTCCTTCCACGGAACCAGCGGCGGATACTTGCTGCGTATAGTAGAAAGGTATAACACTGCAGCGGTCTTGTCAAGAACAGAATCAGGAGTTATTTCTGGAGGGAAAATCCCGCATGCCAGTGCAAGTCTATGAGTTCCAGTCGTTGCCCAGGAATCTACAAATCGTGTGCCTTTGGGATCAGATTTGAGGAGTGTAAACATGTCCGTATACCGAGAATTCCAGTCTTCGAGAGGAGTCAGTTTCATCTGCTCAAGGACCGCCAGCTGATGACGTGGGCTTGGCGCAGTGGCATATGCCAAGGCAACACCATTAGAATCCCAATAATCGTCGGGATTTTTATTTACTGAAAAGAGCAGCGTATCTTTAACATCAAGTGCGGTGATATGCCCTGCATGTTCTGCCAATTCTTCTAAAAGATGCGGATGAGCATGTGCAAGTGCGTCATAATATGGTGTGGGGTCACACACAGATGGCGCGGATGTTTTTTGCTCAGTAGATATCTTATCTGCGATAGTATTTGCGACAGTAGTATTCATGGTAACCTCCATTGCGATAAGCGCAACCATCACAAAACTGCGCTGTTATCACTATTAAGGTATTAATATTTGTATATAATAATTTTTTTATCTATTTTTTTACAATAATAAACTTTATATACAATTAATATTAATAATTGCGTATGAGTGCAACAAATTTCGTCCTCGATGCGCTTGACAAAAAAATCTTGAATTTGCTCATGCAGAATTCACGCATGTCTTACACGCAACTTGCAAAGAGGACCAGATCCTCGCGCGAGGTCGCGGCATACCGCATCAAGAAATTGCAGGATGAAGGTATCATCCTCGAATTTATCACTGAGATAAATACTGAAAAACTCGGATTCAAACTTGCGTCAGTATTTCTGAGCATCAGGACAGCAAAGGAAACAGAATTCAAGAAATATCTCAAGACATGCACATTCGCAGCATGGACGAGTGAGTTCTCCGGAATCTGGAATTTCGGTGTCGGAATCTATGGCAGAAGTATCGAAGAGATCCAAGAGCGATTCATGCAAATCCAAGAGCAGTTTGGTACGCACATCGCTGAATATCGCATGACGCTGCATCGCACAACCGCGCAGTACTATGAAAAATATCTTAACATCACTCCGGCAGATAAGGCATCACAGAACATCAAAAATACGACACCGCGCATTGACGTAAAAGATCGGATCATCCTCAAGGAACTTGCACGGAATGCACGCATAGACTGTGTGGCACTCGCCAAAAAAACAGATCTGAGCGCAGTTGCAGTAGCGCAGCGCATACGCAGACTTGAATATAGCAGAGTCATTATCCGCTACTCAGTATTCATCGACCCTGCACGCCTAGGACTCTACCAATTCAGCGTATTTCTCAGAAACCATCACGCCACAGATCGCAAGCGACTCGTCCCATATCTTGCAATGCACCCCCAGATATCGTTTGTCATTGAATACGTCGGTGATCCGTTTATTGAATGCGGAATCATTGTATCAGACCCATTTGATGCGCGCAGGATTATCCAGGAGATTGCAGGAGCATTCCCCAACAATCAGGTCGTCGAATTCTTTCTTATTCAGAATGAAATCATTTCCATAGGGCTTCCTGCATGCGTATTCGAATAACTCGCGCGTCTCAACACTAATAAACACCAATCATTTTTTACAAGTCATTTTTTCCATAGCGAAATTTTTCCCAACGAAATATTTATAAACTCATAGTATCGGGATACAAGAGGTTTGACTGTATGGCTACACCGGTCTTTAAGATAAAAGAGGTATCGAAGGTCTTTGACAGACGCATAGTGCTCGACGACATAAACCTTGATATCAACGCCGGAGAGATTTTCGGGGTCATCGGCGCGTCCGGATCAGGAAAATCAACCCTTCTCAATATTCTTGTCGGATTCCTTAAACCAAACACTGGAGAAGTATTGTTCCGCAGAGAGCACCTTCTTGAAAACAAGGAATCACAGATCTTCCGATCCGTACATTCACATCATGAAGAATTGAAAAAGATCGCAGGCATGGCAGCGCAGGTCCCTTCATTCTATGACAATCTCACAGTCAAGGAAAACATGGCATACTTCGGGGCACTGTACGGCTTGCATCATGATACCCTACGGGCAAACATGACTGCGCTCACTAATCTTATGGACCTGCAAGGCGCAGAGCATCGGCTTGCAAAAAATCTTTCCGGAGGGATGCAGCGCCGGCTTGATATCGCATGCTCGCTCATCCACGACCCGAAAATCCTCATACTGGACGAGCCAACCGCAGATCTTGACCCACTCCTGCGCAACCACATCTGGAGGCTTGTAAAAAAGATCAATAAGCGCGGAACAACTATTGTTCTTGCATCACATCACCTCTCAGAACTCGAGACACTCTGTACACGAATCGCCATCATCAAGGATGGAAAGATCCTTGCTGTCGGAACGCCCAATGAGATCAAGGAGCGGTTCAGCAAACACGAAGAGATCCATCTTGAATCATTCCCGGGAAACTATAACCTTCTTGCAAACATCAAGGACAAAGACATCATGAAAGAGATTGTCAAGATTGAAGATAAGGGCACGAAGATGGTCATCTATACTTCAAAACCCGAGCTGGTGCTCCAGGAACTCATGCGCAAGCTTGAAGAACACAAAGAGACCATTGTCGATCTCAAAGTCACTAAGCCCACACTTGATGAGATATTTATCATGATCACTGAATCAGAACGGGACAAGGCAGAGGAATTAGAGGAAGATACCGAAAACCTTGCACAAAAGGAAAAGTTCCTTGAGAAGATGAAGAAAAAAGAGAAGGAATAAGACGATGAAAGTACTCAAGATCACATTCAAGAACTTAAAGATGCTCCTGCGGTCAAAGACATCAATACTTGTCGTCATCTTCGGCCCGCTCCTCATCATGCTCCTGGTCGGATTTGCATTCAATAACCCTTCGGCATCAAAACTGAATATCGGGTATGTCGCGCCAGAACAGACCAATCTCACGATATCATTCGTGAATGCGCTTGAGTCAAATCCTAATTTCATCGTCGCTCCTTATCCCAGCGAGGAATCCTGCAATGAGATGATCGCGCAGGGCAAGATGCATGTCTGCATCATATTCCCCAAGGATTTCAATCTCCAGGATAACAAGACGAACGAGATCGTATTCTATGTCGATCAATCACGCGCAAATTTCGTATATGCAGTCATTGAGACTGTCTCTTCAAAGATTGATTTCACCACAAACCAGCTCAGCTACCAATTAACAGATGATCTTATCGGAGTCATTGGAAGTGCAAAGCAGCTCAATAACGACAACTTGCTCAAGATTATCAAGCTCAAGGCCACAACTGACGATCTGACTGCGACAATGACGACCATGCAGAATAATCTGAACAGTCTTGACCTCAACAAATCAAGTGTGAGCAGCGGAAGCATCAATAATAATCTCAATCAACTCCAGGATGACATCATCAAGCTGCGCGATCAGGGTAATGCCGTCGTAAAACTTGCATCGGACTTCAATACCAATGTCGTAACCGGTGTTAATAATGCAACACTCCAGGCAAACTTTGTCACCAATCTTGATAATTCCAGCGCTGCCATAAAGACGCAGGGCAATACCACGATTAGTGATCTTCAGGACATGAATGATGCAATCGGGGCAATGCTTAGCGATGTTGACAAGATGAATAAGCGCCTGGACATGGTTCAGACCACGACCACTGACGCTGCAACAAAGATTGCTGCAATGAAGGTCAGCCTTGCTGAAGTCAAGACAAACCTCGAAAGCATCAAGAGCGGTACAGAATCCCTCAACGCACAGATCAATGCGCTAAGGATTACCTCTGCATCAAGCATTGTCAATCCGGTCAAGACCACCATCAAGCCTGTCAGCGCAAAAACAAGCAACCTCAACTTCATCTTCCCCTATCTGCTCGTTCTCATCATTGTCTTTATCAGCATCATGCTCTCAAGCAATATCATTATCATGGAAAAGACTTCCCGCGCATATTTCAGGAATTTCACCACACCCACCAGCGATCTCACATTCATCATCTCAGTATTCTTGACCAGCTTTGTCGTCGTCATCCTCCAATTGATCCTGATCCTTGCCCTTGCCTATTATTTCCTCAATACCACACTCTCTGCTAACCTTGTCTATACCTCAATTCTCATCTTTATCTCGATTGCACTCTTCACCCTCATCGGCATGATCATCGGATATTTCTTCAAGAGCCAGGAAGCCGTGACCATGGCTGCAATATCAGTCGGTAGCGTGCTCCTGTTCCTCTCCAATCTTGTCCTCCCGCTCGAAAACATGTCCACATACCTGCAGGAAGTCGCGCATTATAACCCCTATGTGATCGCTTCAGAGGCATTAAAGAAGGTCACGATCTTCGGCGCGCAATGGACTGAACTCCAGAATGACCTTGCATTCCTTGCCTTCTATATTATCATCGGCATTATCCTTGTCATTGCAGTCCAGAAGATGAGCAAGATCCAGTATATCAGCAAGAAGCCTACTGCAAAACAATTGCTCAAAAAAGAGGATTTCATCGACAAATATCTCAAGCTCAACTCCGGCGTTCTGGTCCGCAACGAGAAGGAACTCCTCGAGGAATTAAAGAAGATGAGTGATGTCTCATTCAATGAGTATGTCGCCAAGGACAAGAATGATTTCGAATCCTGGCTCCTGCGCAACAAGAATGACAAACTTGCAAAAGAAGTCGGCAAATGCAAGACGCGCGAAGAGACCATAAAGATTCTTGAAAAGAAGATCAAGAAATAATGCCGCTATTCTAAATAGTAGTCGCCTTAAGATGAATATCTTCGAGATACTGGTCTAAAAAATGTTCACAGAATTGCAAATGGTGAACATTTTCTTCCGATAAATTAAAAAAATGTGAATGGCGACTACGAGCAAAGCGAGAATTTCTCCAGGGTCTTAAGAGATAGCCAAATTTATAAACACTGCACTACTTTCTGCCAACATGAACGTCAAACCCGCAGCGGATTTATCGCTATTCAAGAGATTTACCCAGCAGTTCAGCAACGCCGAAGTCAGCAATATCCATAAGATTGGGCGGAACTATTTTCTGGTGACTGACGATGTCTGGGAATTGCGCGAGAAGATCACGCGCGACCCCTTTGCTATGGGCATTTATCTTGGCGAGGAGAAAAATCATTTCATCCCGAGTCCTGCGGCAGTCGATATGGTCTCACGGCTTGAAGGCAGCGATCGCAAAAAGATATTCATCAACAAGAAAGCAGAATGGTTATTCTTATGCGGACGCAATGTCCTGCAGGATTCTATACTCAAAAACCCGAACAATGTCAAGGAAGGACTCGTTCTTGTCCAGAACGAGACCGGCGAGAACCTCGGATACGGCATCTTCCAGCAGCAAGGAAAGGACCTCGTCATCAAGAATCTTCTGGACAAAGGACAGTATTTACGTGTTGAAGAGAAGAAAAAGAAGAAAGAGTGATATAGTAATATGAAAATATTACTCATTAACAATCGTTCAAAATTATTCTCAATATTACGTAAAAAAATACGCGCGATTCCGAATGTAAAACTAGACGAAGTCCCATACGATAAAATCACAAACATAAAGTATGATTCTTACGACGGCATAATTCTTTCTGGAGGTTCAAATGTTAGTTCCGTTAATACGGGTTATGACACGACGTATGCCCCTCAAATAACGCTTATCAAAAATCGTAAGAAACCTATACTTGGTATTTGCCTGGGTTTCCAGATTGTCGCAAAAGCATACGGAGAAAAAATTGAGAAATTAGCAGAAAAAACAAAAAATCCCAGAGATATTATATGTATAAAAAAAGATGCTTTATTCAAAAATATGTCAGAACAATTCGTCGCATATGAATATCATCTATACGCAGTATTACATGTAAAAAATCTTGTCATTCTTGCTCAATCAAAAGATGGGATTGAAGCAGTCAAACACCCGACAAAAAAAATCTACGGAGTACAATTTCATCCAGAGTGTGACATATCGAATAGTGATGCGGGAAAAGTTCTCAAGAATTTCATTACCATTGTTGCACAAGAAAAAAAGAAACAGTCACTACTCTAATCCGCCCTTAACATATCCTCCATCTATGGTCTTGAATTTTTTTCTGAATGTCCAGTCATAGAACATCAAAAACGTTTGTAACTTGTTTTTCTTCATAAAATAGAGATTGTTTTTTACTGCAGCTTTTGCCGCTTCCTTAGGTATGGTGTTCATGCTTGCGCCAAGATAAGATTGCATCTTTTCGGGATGGCCGTGGAAGATGAATGCATTGCGATCAATTGCAAGACGGTATCCCGCTCGACGTAATCTCACCTCAAAGTCGGTTTCTTCACCATATCCTACTCCATAACGCAAATCGGCGCCGCCAATCTCTATAAAGGGGTTTCTTCGTACAATCATAAAATATCCTACAACCCAATTAACATCGAGAATAACGCGTGGTTTTTCACGTTGTCGCTGCGCAATGTTCTCTATCTTTGCATATTCCTCATCGCTAAACGCAGTAATATTAAATGTGGTGATGGCTTGTGCGCGGTACCCACGATTGATAGTCCGATTAACCGTTGGTCCGACTACCGCAACATCAGGATACTGATCAAGAACACTGCACATACTCGCAATCGCCCCCTGCGGGATGAAAATGTCGGACGTTGCCAAAGCAACATAATTATTTGATGCAACATCAACTCCTTGGTTCACATTATAAGGATATCCGTGATTAGTCTTGTTATAAATGATGCGCATATCCAGCTTTCCTTTTTGGCTCACGCGTAATAATAGTTTCTCTAAATCATTTTTCCGCGGGGACGCATCATCAATGACGATGAACTCGGTGTTGTTCTTATCAACATGGCGAATGATGCTCTCAAAGAATTGTTTCTCGACCATCTCGAGAAGATAATTATTCGGGCAGTATAACGGCACTACAAGGCTAAGTGGTGTTGTGTGCGAGATCATGGTCAAACAATCGTACGGCATACTTATTTGCTACGAAGCCATCGATATACTTCGCGTTCAAGCCGGAACCCGGTTTTTTCCTTTGAAGCATAGACATCAAAAATGCATTGATGGAGTGAAGCATTAAAGCGGAGTTTTAATGATGCGATATATGTTGACGGCAAAGGAACATCGTTTCCTGCAATCGAGAGCATTGCGCCGTACTGGCTGATACGCGCGTAATCTGCAGATAAGTCTTCAAGATTCTTGAGTTCAATTCCCTCTGCCTCTTGTATCCACATATTATGCCCATCATGCCCTACCCTGCGACGAGGTTCACGCTCGATAAGATCCAGCTCGTTCAATCGCTGTACAGGATCCCCGGTGTATGCGTAGGGGGACATCTTGATATATACTTTCTTGTCGAAGAATTCGACGAATGCGCCGGTAGCATTATTGAGCAGTTCAAGCGTATATCTACTGAAGGGATTGTGATCGCGGCGGACCCGGCCATATAATGCGATGATATCTTTGAACAAGAACTCTCGCGGCATCTGCAACGCATATGTTCTTTCATGGGCGAGTACATGATTCGACATAGTGTTAGAAAGTAGGATAGTATTTAAAAATCTTTTCATAATACTCACTAATAAGTGATAAACTTTTTAAATAAGTGATTGTTCATTGCGCCATGCTCAAACAGCTGCAACAATATTATACCAATGTACGACCGGATATCAGAACATTCTACGCGCAAAAGTATATCCAGCATGCACTACAGGCAGAATGGCTCAGACTCACGACGCAATGGAAACCAACCATTATCGCATATGATATTATCGATGGTTGCACGCGCGCATGTAACGGCTGTTATTTTGCATTAAAAGAGCATGGTGAATTAATCAGGAAAGAGAAATCTGATAAAATAATCACTGAATCCCGCAAGCATCATATCCCCTTCATCGGGTTACTGGGCGGAGAGCCACTCCAGAAAAGCACCATACCCTATATAAAAGAGATATTGCGTGCAAATCCCTCGACCGCATTCTTTGCCTATACGAACGGAGATTATATCGCAACAAGAGGATTAGACGAACTTGCATCAGAAAGAAATCTTGCGTATAGCGTCAGTATTGATGGACTGCATGATGCACACAATAACATCCGCGGACCAAAATCATTCGAACATGTCATAAGCGCATTCAACGAACTGCACAGGAGAAAAATGCTCTTCGGCGCAAGCATCACACTGCGCAACAAGATCATGGACGAGATCGTCTCACCGGAATTTCTCGGATTACTCGAAAAAAACGGAGTGCTGTTTGCACACTTCATGAAGCTCAAATCACATGACCACACTAACGTTCCCGTCGAGACATTTGTTGAGAAAGTTGCGCAATTGCGCGCTGTGGAGAAAGAATATCCGATCCACTTCTCTTATGGCAGCATCGCAAATGGGATTGCACTTTCCAGAAAATTGCACTATCATGAGTTATTCATAACAAAAGAAGGAGAGACACGCATCGAAAAAACCGAGATGAACAATACCTGCGGAAACATAAACGACGGTCTGGATCGTGTCATTCAGAATATCAACCAGCAGATACAACGGCAGTCATGACGCATCCCTACTCATAATACGGTATGGAATTCTATCTCGTTCTCTTTCAATGCCTTGATTGCAGGAAGTTCTTTGCCAGAGATGTACTCAAGGCTTGCCCCGCCGCCTGTTGAGACATGCGTGTATTTTGATTTATAGGGCAGGACTGCGTCCTCAGTATCCCCGCCGCCGATGATGACGACTTTGCCGGATTCTGCAAGATACTGCGCAATCTCGCGTGTCGATTTCCCGAATTGTTCTATCTCAAAATATCCTAAGGGACCATTCCAGAAGATGGTCTTTGCACGTTTGATATAATCCTTGAATAATTGGATGGATTCAGGTCCGATGTCAAGTCCGATCTCATCTGCAGGCATATGCACGTCCGCTACTACGGCTGTTTCGCTCTCTTGCGCAATGGTTTTTGCAACGATGATATCGTCAGGTAAGATGATCTTTTCGTTGTTCAGGAGAAATTTTGCCTCTGCGATGAAATTTTCCTCATAGAGGCTCTTTCCGACCTCATAGCCTTTGGCCTTATAGAATGTGAATACCATTGCCCCGCCGACGAGAAGATAGTCAACTTTTTTGAGGAGTTCCTTGATGACGCCGAATTTGCTTGAGATCTTTGCGCCGCCAAGGATTGCGATGAATGGCCGTTCCGGCTCTTTGAGCGTGAGGTACTTTAATTCTTTCTCGACGAGAAATCCGATGCAGCCCGGAAGGTATTTTGCAATCCCTGCAGTCGAGGCATGCGCGCGGTGCATGGTCCCGAATGCATCATTGACATAGATGTCCCCAAGTTTTGAGAGTCGCTGGGCAAAGGCATCATCGTTTGCCTCTTCCTCGGCGTGGAACCGGAGGTTCTCGAGCAGGACAATCTTTGCATCAGGGATCTTGACATCGATGCAATCATCAAGCTTGACTACGATTGTTCCGAGAAGTTTTTCGAGCCGCAACGCGACATGGTCCATCTTGAGTTTTTCCACAACCTTGCCGTCGGGTTTTCCCAGATGGCTCATAAGAATGACTTGTTTTGCATTATGCTCAAGGATGTATTTGATTGTAGGGATGCTTTCCACAATGCGCGTATCTGAGACGACTTCGCCACCAGCATCCAGGGGTACATTGAAATCCACCCGCATCAGGACCCGCTTGTTGTCCAGATTCATCTCCTTGATTGTTCGCATAAAGCACCTCGCTATAACCAGGGGAACTGGCAGGGACGTTTAAAAATGTTTCCCCGACAGAAAGACTGCAGGCAACATAACCTTTATAAATTCACTACTCTTACCTCGTTACATGAGGAAGACTGATTCCAGACCCAAACCGCAAGGATTGAAGGGAGAACATTACGGATATTACGCGCATAATCATCACTATAGTCCTACAGAGTTTGCAATGGCATTCATTGCAGTGCATGACCGCAAAGCACTTGAAGGGACGCTTGCAGAAGAGATAAAAAAATATGACAAGAAAGAGATAACCGCAAAAGACGTCCCGTTATTCTTTGATCTCATCCAAAAATACCATACCGTACAACCATCTGCAGAAAGTTACCGATCAAAAGGAGAAGAGGAACAGCTCGCAAAGAACATTATTGATGAAATGGACAAATTATCCTTTGCAGTCAATCACTCACATAAATTCATCAATGATATCCTCGTAGAAGAACTCCACCCCACGCCGAGCATGTCAGTAAAGGATCAGATCTCGCTTCGGATCCATAGCCGCAAGCGCGAAACTGCACGCAATCCTTCACGACCACTGACGCTCATTAATCCCACAATCAGAAAAGAAGGATCGACATACCACTTCGATGACCTTAACAATTTCAGATTTACCGGCGGATCCAAACATGCAACCAAAGGGACGCAACGCCGCAACGAGTGGTCGAATCTTCCTCATGAAAAGAGCCTTTTAGAGATCATCGCAAAAAAAGCGCGCATACCCATTGAAACAGTCACTACAGATTACACCACTCCACTCATCACTGTGGATTTTGATGCCGCACTCGGATTGACCTACGCGGCACGCAAGCAGGCATCCAATCCTGCAGCAATCAAGCGACTGCCTGAAGCGCGTGGAGAAATCATTCTTCCATTCGACTTTTCCAAAAATCCCCGCTATGCATTCGAGGCATTCCTCAGGATGTACAGCAACCTTCGCGGGAAAAACAAGGAGAAGACCAGCGGATCGCGGATGTATGGCATTGACCAATATCTCATGGGTAAAGACATTACTGCAATACAATTCAAAGAGGCATACCAGAAGCACGCCGTTACAAAGACTGTAAAGATCAGCGGAAAATCCTATCCAAAAAACGCGTACAGCTGGGCGATCGTGCAGGCATTCCACATCCATAATTATATGCGCCATAGGAATTTTGACGGGCACACCCGGGAATGCGATTATAACGGCACAGAAGTCATCGCATCATCATTCAAGAATACTGCACAGACCCCGCGCAATGCCCCGACAGAGCATAGTGTAAGAATACTATATACTGAAAACCTGCTTCCTGTCGCGATGTATAAAACAGTCATACCCGCTCCTGTAAAGAAAAATGCCGTGATCGGTCTTCATACCCCGCCTGTTGAACAGGTCAACTATGCCAAGAGCAGAGCGACTACTGCCCAAGAAACAAAAGGCTGGATCGAGTACGATGAAAAATCAGGAAAATACGTCCACGTCGTGCTCCGCGAACCAGAACAGGAAATATTCGAACTCGCTGCAAAGATACTGCAGGAAAATAATGTAAAATGGTTCAATGGTAAAAAAGTCGATGCATTCAAACTCCGCGGGCTTTACATGGACCAGGGATTTGCATACCGGGAAAAAAATAAGCAGAAATAAGCACATTTAAAAATAATTCTTCAATCCGTATAGCATGAAAAAGGAATCTTCACTCTCTGCATCAAAAGGAGCGCCTGCAGTGCATCCGCTCGCGCGAGTACTGCGCAATTTCGAGGAACTCAGGAAAGCATATGACCTTGCTTTTGAGGATCAGACACTCAAGGCAGTCCTCCACAAGATGATTGACCGGCTTGATCTTTATGAGAAGATTGTCGCGCAGGTCTTGCAGCCTGAGGAATTCCACGCATTATACGAAGCGAATGCATTCACGGATATGGATAAACCCCCTGTCTTTGAACTCTATAAGCGGGTCATGATTGCGAATCGTGAGGTGCTCCGCGCAGTCATCAAAAATGATGAGAAGGACCTTATTGCAACTATTGATTATACGCATCGCGAGATCATTGCAATCACTCCGGAAATCCTTGTGCTTGTCAGCAAGATGAAAGAATCCTGGACGAAAATCAGCAAGAAAGGAAATGTAGGGTATGTCGGATAACACATCGACTACGCGACTATCACGCTCATAATAACCGGGTTACCATCGCTCGCATTGGATCAGGATGTGGACAGAAATTCTTGCCACTTGTTGTGGAAATCAGGATTTCCAAAACATCTAGAAAATCTCGGATTTTCTCGATGCAATCCTGCAAGAATTTCCCGACGCTACACTGGTTGATGCTCGCACAATGATGGTAACAGCGTCGTAATCCATAACAACAAAAGCAGAGGAGAATGCATGAATATCATCATTTTTGGCCCGCAGGCATCCGGCAAGGGGACACAATCAAAAATCATCGCAGAGAAATACCATCTCAAGCATCTTTCGACCGGTGACGCGTTCCGTGCAGAAATAAAGAGCGGCACTGCACTCGGCAAATGGATCGATCATAAGATCAATGTCCTTGGAGAGCTTGTTCCGGACGAAAAGACCAATGAGGTCATTCTTGCAAACAAAGAATACTTCAAGACCGGCATTATTCTTGACGGGTATCCCCGCAATATCCCCCAGTATGAATTCCTTAAATCACATTTTAAGATCGATGCCGCAATAGAAGTCACGCTTCCTGATAGCGAGATCATTGAGCGCCTCTCGACACGAAGAATCTGCCCGCAATGCAACGAAGGATACAATATCATTACGCTGAGACCTAAAGTCGAGGGCATCTGCGACAAATGCGGAACAGCACTCATCCAGCGCAAAGACGACATGCCTGAACAGATTAAAAAGAGGCTTGAGATCTATCACACCCAGACTGCCCCAATCACTGCACTCTACAAGCAAGATCATATTCTTTACAGTGTTGACGGAAACAATCCGATCCCTGAAGTCACTGCGGAAATTTGCCGGGTCCTTGACCAGTTAAAGGATAAAGCTTAAATATCTGAAGGTGTTCTAAAAGGTATGAGTGATGAAGAGCTTAGGGCGCAGACGCTAAAACTTCTCGAGAAAGTCAAATCATATAATCCTAAGGCAGATCTTGCATTCATTGAAAAGGCGATGCGGTTTGCGTATGACGCGCATAAAGGCCAAAAGCGCGCATCCGGTGAAGAATACTTCACGCACTGCTATGATGTTGCAATGACTGTCGCAGAGCTCAAGATGGACTATCATTCCATTGCAGTCGCGCTTCTTCACGATGTCATTGAGGACACGCCAGTCAAGCCCGCAACCATTCAGAAGGAATTCGACAGGGAGACGCTCGAACTCATCCTTGCACTGACAAAGCTCAAGCAGATCGATGAGAAATCAAAGATGTACGAGGCAAGTGATCTGCGCTCAGAGAACATCCGCAAGATCATTCTTGCAACAGCTAAAGACATCAGGGTCATTATTATCAAGCTCGCAGACCGATTGCATAATATGCGCACACTCAAGTATCGTCCTGAAGAAAAGCGCAAGATCATTGCGCAGGAGACCATGGAGATCTATGTTCCTATTGCCCATAAATTAGGCATGAATCTTGTCAAGTCAGAACTTGAGGATCTCTCGTTCAGGTTCATGCAGCCGGAGATTTATGAGGAATTCAAGCAGAAGATCGCGCTCAAACGGAGCCAACGCGAAAAGCAGATCGAGCAGATCATCAAGGAGATAAAGCACGAGCTCAAAAAAGAGGGCATTGATGCTGAAGTGTATGGGCGGGCAAAACATTTTTACAGTATTTTTCGTAAGATGCAAAAAGACAATAAGGAATTCTCAGAGATTTATGATCTCAACGCGATCCGCATTATCACCGGCAGCATTGCAGACTGCTATGCTGCATTAGGGATTGTCCACAAGGTATGGAAGCCCATCCCGCGAAAATTCAAGGATTATATTGCAACACCAAAATCGAACAATTACCAGTCACTACATACCACAGTCGTCGGAAGCCATGGACGTATCCTGGAAGTGCAGATCAGAACGTACGAGATGCATACTGCAGCGGAAGAAGGCATCGCTGCGCATTGGCGTTATAAGGAGCAGGAGCAGGACAAGAAGTTTGACCGCCAATTAGAGTGGCTCAAACAGATCATCAACTGGCGGCAGCATTCAGAGGACGCGAATGAATTTGTCGAACTGCTCAAGGTCGATCTCTTCCAGAAGGAGATCTTTGTCTTTACGCCGAAAGGCGACAATATCGCGCTCGCAGATGGCGCGACTGCAGTTGATTTTGCCTATGCAGTGCATACTGATGTCGGCAATCATTGCAAATCCGCAAAAGTGAATGGCATCATTGTCCCGCTCGATCACAAACTCTCACCTGGCGATATTGTTGAGATCATCACCCAGAAGAATGCGACACCCTCACGATCCTGGCTGAGTTTTGTCAAGAGCGCATCAACCAAGGTCAAGATCAAGAAAGCGCTCGGCATCGAATATGATCAGACGCCACGGACAAAGGACAGGGACAAGAATCATCCTCCCAAAAAAACCGAGGGGCTCGAATTCCTTGACGGAAAATTATTATATAATGGCAAGATCCCAAACCTGAAGATCCCGAAGTGCTGCAATCCCAAGGTCGGCGACAATATCCGGGCATTCAAGACCAAAGATGGAAAAATCGCGATCCACAAGGCAAATTGCATCAATCTTCATGCATATGATTCCCGGACTGAGATAAAGCCCCATGTTGCGCAAGTACATGTTGAATATTATCCTCTGCGTATCGAAGTGATTGATCGCATCGGGCTTGTTGCAGAGATATTGACGCTCATTGCAAAGGAAAAATTCAATGTCAAGACCATCAACACCCGCTTTGCAAAATCTGATCATGCAATCATCACTGTTGAAGTAGAGAAGAATCCGCTCAAGGATATTGATGAATTGATAAAGAAGATATCAAAGATCAAGAATGTGATCACCACAAGCATCGGCGAGGAATAAGCAATACTGCCTGATTCTATGCGCTTATCGCAAGCGGGCCCGCGCAGGTGATCACGCTGTCTTTCTCTTGTTTGCAATTGTCCTCTTTTTTCTCTTCTGTGTTTTTCCGAAGAGGATTGATGCAAGCACTGCAACAAATAATGTGAGAAACACAATGCCCAGCGATATTGCAAGCGAGATATTCACAAAATCCGCAAGAAGCATCTTGAGACCGATAAAGGCCAGGATGAATGCAAGACCATACTTGAGATAGACAAACATATCGTGGACTTTGGCGATGACAAAGTAGAGTGATCGCAGACCAAGGATCGCAAAAATGTTTGACGTGAAGACAATGAATGGGTCGGTCGTTATTCCAAAGATTGCAGGGATTGAATCGAATGCAAATACCACGTCAGTCACTTCGATCACCATGAGCGTGACAAAAAGGATGGTGACTGCAAGCCGCGCCTTGTCCTTGACAAAGAACCTGCCGTCCTTATGGTTGCGCGCAACAGGGATTATCCAGTGGATACATCGCACGACCCAACTCTCATGCGGATCATAATCTTCGTCTTTTTTGAAGATCATCATCAGCGCAGAATAGACGAGAAATATCCCGAAGATATAGAATATCCAATGGAATTTATCGACCAGCGCGGTTCCGAGGAGTATCAATGCGCCGCGCAGGATGATTGCGCCGATGATCCCCCAGAACAGTATCTTATGCTGATATCTCTTTTCGACTTTAAAGCTTGCAAAGATGAGAAATATCACAAAGATATTATCGACACTCAGTGATTTCTCAAGAAGGTACCCGCCCAGGTATTGGAGTCCTGCGGTTCCCCCGAATTCAAGATAGATAAAAAGATTGAAGATGAGTGCCATCCCGATCCAGATGCCGGTCCAGGTGAGTGCCTCTTTGACGCTGACCTCGTGCTGTTTTTTGTTGAAGATGCCAAGATCCAGGATGAGAAATAATGCGATGAGGATGAGAAACCCGATCCACATGATAATGGGGCTGACGCCAGGGATAGTGATCATGGCATGCTCTTGTGATTTGCAGGATATAAATATTTCTTGTTTTTGAGTGGTTTTGGCAATTGATGCATCGTGGTTTCCGGATTATATATCACTTTCTGCCCGTAGAATCCTTCAGGATCATGGACAATACGGAATTCCCCGTTACGCGAGATGATCGGATAAGGAAAATCCGTGATCGTGATCGGAATCGTGATAGGAAGATACTGCACGGGTTGATTGATTGTATAAATACGCGATCCTGCAGGGAAATTAGCGAACCCTTGCCGTTGGACAATATAGATAATGCCCTGCGGAACGATCGTGAATGGTTGCAATGCGCCGATAAAGACCTGCTTGGGAGAATGGTTGCTTCCGAACGCTCCCCCATAATAGACCTGCGAGTGAAAATTGCTGATAAGCGCATTGACCTGAGCGACAAAAGGGTCGTCAGTTGCAACAATGCGTGTCTGTGACGCTCCAGAATACTTTTTTATGAGGTGACTTCCTGATGCAATATCGTGCTGTGAACCCACCAGAAGGCATCCATTGTCGATGACCTGGTATATTGAATCACGCGTCGAATTGCGCGTAGCGTTTTTTCGCCTATTCTTCCAGTCAGATACTTCGTTGCGCAGTTTTCTCTCAATAAATTCCAAATCAATAGTAATATCTCCGCTGGAATTATCTCTGTTAGAATTGTTGCTCAGTTTCTCTTCAATACTGCTGTTGTCGCGCTCTCCTACGCAAGGGTTTTTGCCATCGCCGTTGTCGTCCGATGTCATCGTCACAGATATAAGCAATCATTTATAAATTTAACCTTTCGTGACCACTTCATAGAAGCAACAACAAAGAAGTGAAGGATAGGCGATAGTATAGCAGAGGAAGAGATGATGGCAGTAAAAGAGATGATGGCAAAGGATACTATCAGCATTGTTCCGGCAGGATGAGAAATAGTTAAGAGAACAATGCCTTGACGACCATGGTCGCATAGCTGCCTTTCGGAAGCGCAAAAGAGAGTTTAAGCGCTGACTCAGGAATGGACTCTGCCGTCCATGTTGCAGAAAAATCATCCACTTGCATGAGCGCGCTTCGCTCACTGCCTTCAATACTGAGTTCAGGGATTGCGCGGATGATAAAATCGCGATGATTGATCCCAAGTTGCGCAAGAAGCGCAGTAGTTGCAGTATCACGCACGGCGCTGCTGAATCCGATGAGCGGAAGATGCATTGCATGTAGCGACTGGTATGCTGCAATGCCTGTGCAGAAGACAAATTGTCCCTGCGAGTAAGGTTCCTCGACAAATTCCTGTCCGGATTCCCTGATCAGACGCGCCAGTGATTCATTGAAGATATACGATTGGACGGCGTGCAGGTACATGAGCAGGATTTTTGGAGGGATCTTCTGCAATGCGCCAACATAATCGGTTGGAAGCGACTGGAGATGCGCAAGAACCTGTTTTTCATAATACCCTTCCCGACCTGATTGTGCGGATTGCGCAATATGCTGCGTTGCTGTCTTGAAGTCGCGTTTGAGTATGCACAGTCCGATCGCGACATTGTTTGTCGAGAATCGCTGCTCATCAAAATAATTCGGAAGCAGGAACGATTGAAACGATTTGGATGACTGAGATGATTGAGATGTTTGCAGGATGGATGAGAGTTTTGACTCAAATCTTGCGCGCTCATCCGACGTGACTTCGCGGATGATGAGTTCAAACCTGTTTCCTGCAAGATTTCCAAGGCTGATAGGCTCATTCGAGAATCCGGCAAAAGTCAGTTTGATGTTCTCTTCATCCAATACTAATTTTCCCTTATCGCGCGCAATCGAGATATGTTGTGTAGTAATGGCATTCCGATCCTTTGCGCCGGCAAATTTTACATCGCCGCGTTTGAGATTAAACCGTTTGCAGACAAATTGGATGGCGTCCTCAGTGTTGAAGTTGCGCTTCCAGAGCGCATACACTGCAAAAGCTCCACTGGAGTTTGCAGCATATTCTTTAAGCGGGATCTCACCAACCATAAAGTCCTCGGGAAATGATTTGAGTCGCATAACTGGAGTAAAAGGTATTGGAATAAAAAAGTATTGGTTGCTGCAGGTTACTCGGGGTTACTGCGCTCGTGGATCAGTCACGCGCCCCATAAAGAGTATCTCGCCCGTGGATTTCTCCTGGATGAGAAATATGAAAGGGTGGTCGGCAGTAAATACTTTTAGCGTTGATGGCGCTGCGGCCGAGGTCATCATTCCAATGCCTGTTGCTGCGGCAGCTTCTGTTCCTTCTTCATTGACATCAATATATGCCTTGTGGACAACGACATTGATGTAGAGCGGTTCGCGTGCCATCTTTGAAAAATCTGCATAAGTAGTGCTGAACGCATCATGGACTCCGAGTGTCTCGAGTGTCGGGACGAGATCATTATATGCTGTCTGGAATTTGAACTTGGGAAGCGAGAGCTGAACTTTTTGTGACGACATCTGGCTTTCGATTGCGCGCACTGTTTCTGCAGAGAGTTGCGGGGTGATTGACGTAAGATCATTCTTCGGCAAAATGATCATCATCGAGATTTCGCCGCCCTCGTAAGGAAGATTTATTGCTTGCAGTGCGTCATCCTCATAATATCCGAATGACTCGGTCTGGTGCATCATCAGGGTATCAACAGGGTTTGAAGGTGCCAGGTAAAAGGGTGCATTGCGGGTATTACGTGATTCGAACCCATGCTCCCACTTGCCCTTGAAGTAGATTGCGTTGGTAATGACAACACGTGTTGAGGGATTAATACTGCCCTGAGGCATGAGATCAGTGATTTTTCCCCGGGTCTCACTGGTGACGCGCTGGTTGATCTGTATTCGCATCTGTTCAGGAGCATTTTTGAAATCCGCTTCCTGGACAGTTCCAGCATAATAATGACCGATGATGGATTGGTATGCAGGCAGAAGTCCCATTGTTTTTTCAACCCAGATATTGTTTGATGTTGAGAGTGTATATCCTTCATGCGCGCCATTGAGGATGTTTCCCAGACGCGCGTAGCCATCGCGCAGGGTCGTATCATCAGGATAATAGAATGTCTTTTGCAGTTCACTTGCGGTCTTGCCGTCTGCGCCTTCATAGGGGAATACAAATGCCTGAGAGATACTGTAGGGCGAGAAGAAGGTGTTCTTATCATCCTGCGCCAATTGTGTGTAGAGATCAAATGTGAATCTATTATTTGCATCGACGACAGACTGCAATTCCTGCACTGTTGTCTTCGCATCATCCTTAGGAGTATATGCAATGGTCTTGCATCCTGTCATAAAAACCAGGCTGGTTATCACCATAGCCATAAGTCCAAACAATAACAATGTTGAAATACGCAGTTTTTTAGTGTTCATGGTATCACCTGTATGAGGTATATCTGTAGCATACGCATACTAGTATTTAAATGTGTTTTAGGGTTCAAACAGGATTGCAGTCATGGCAGATTGAAGTCACGAGATATTACTCAAATACACATCTCGGCGGCGCAGTCGAGATGAATTCTCGTTGGAGGAGTGCGATTGTCGTAAATGTATATTGGGGGAATTTCTGCTCGATACTGAGAAGTATGGGCTTTAATGCATAAGGTTCGTTGACGAATACGCCGAATTCAAAAAATTGGTCGCCGACATATTCTGCAATGAAATTGACTGCAGGATGAACCGCAAGATATGCCTTAAGTAAATTCAAGTCCTGCAATTCACGGTTGTCAATAAAAATGCTGTACTGATAGAGTTTGAGCTTTGTGATATCGATGAATATTGAATATCCGCGGATGTATCCTGCATCCTCAAGTTTTCTGATGCGTTTTGCAATCGCGACACCGCTCATCTTGAGTGATTGCGCAAGATCTACTGCGCTCGTACGGGAATTTTCTGACAGTCGTTTCAGGATGACATAATCGGCATCACTAAGCTTGTGCGGAATGAGCCTCTTTTTTGGGATAGGGACGACACGTTCACCAACATATTTTTCATAGAAGAAATGGTTTTGGCGGTGAAGGATGAATTGGTGCGCAATGATCACATCATTGAATCTGCTCAGGATCGATTGTACACGTCTATCAATCTCTTCAAGGGATTTTCCGACAATCGTCATTCCGATGCTATAATTTCCTGACCACTCTGCAGCCCAGGAGATGTAATGGACGTGCTCGAGGTACGAGCGCATTTCATCATGGCGTGCCGCCTTGATAACGAGAAAGAACGCGGCGCCAATATATCCAAACCTGCTCAGATCAATGTCTGCAAAGAATGATCTGATGATACCTTGCTGCCTTAATCGCTCAATTCTATACTGCACGACTTCGCGCGATACGCGCAATCTCCTTGCAAGCATGCTCATCGGCGTCCGGGAATCTTCGAGGAGTAATGCGAGCAATCGTTTATCTATCCTATCCATACTTATATATTAACTTTAATCGTTTAAATAGTTTATTATTGTAAAAAATAAGATAGTAAGTATTATATTTCCAAACATATTACTCTTTATTGGTGATAACAATGAGCAAACCCTACAAACTCATGGAAAAAATAAAACACGCATCGCAAAGCATCTATACCCTTGCAGCATTAGGAGTAGTTGCCACCATCAGTGGGATTGCGACATATCATAGTGTAGAAGAAAAAATGCCTGCAATAGATAAGGCATGGTACGAGATGCATGAATTAACACAGCAGGCAAAGGAACCAAAATCACTCACCTGCATCATAGATCAATTCCAAGAAAAGCCCTATACTGTACAAAAAACAGTCAACGGCATAAGAAGCATCCTACAACTCGACGAGGAAGACAAGGACTCGCTAAAAAGATATGCGGATCAATTGGACGAATATCTTCCGAGACAAACCGCGTATAACAGAAAACAGAACGAGATCATGACTGAACTCTTGATTCCTGAAGGCATAAGCGCACTATTCATATTTTCACTGTTTGCGAAGATAGCCCGGTATTCCCGTGCAAAAAAGAAAACACCAAGTGAAGGATGAATAACAAAAAAACAAACTATAAAAAGGCTGATATTTTATATAGGGCATGGCAACCCCTCAAGAACTTGCAACAAAAATTCTTGCTACGGCAGATATCCAGATCAATGGATCGCGCCCCTGGGACATCCAGGTCCATGACGAGCGGTTTTATGCGCGCGTACTCTCCGGCGGGTCACTTGCGCTCGGCGAATCCTATATGGATGGCTGGTGGGATTGTGCTGCGCTCGATGAATTCTTCCACAAATTATTGCGCGCAAAGATTGATGCGAAAGTCATCGGATTGCAGCATCTCATTGTTCCGTATCTCAAGGCAAAACTCTTCAACCGGCAGAAGACACATGCCTATAATATCGGTGAAAAACATTATGACATCGGCAATGACCTCTACACCGCAATGCTTGACAAGAATATGCAGTACAGTTGCGGTTACTGGAGGAATGCAAAGACGCTCGAACAGGCACAGATCGCAAAAATTGATCTCATCTGCAAAAAACTCAAGCTCAAAAAAGGCGAGAGGCTCCTTGATATTGGTTGCGGCTGGGGCGGCCTTCTCAAGTATGCTGCAAAAAAATACGGCATCCAGGGAGTCGGCATCACTGTCTCTAAAGAGCAGGCAGAACTTGCGCGAAACAATTGTGCAGGACTGCCTATTGAAATCTGCGTCATTGATTACCGAAAGATGGATGAGAAATTTGACAAGATTGTCTCTGTAGGAATGATCGAGCATGTCGGATTCAAGAATTATCATACCTATATGCAGGTCGCGCACCGCTGCCTCAAAGATGGAGGAATCTTCCTACTCCACACAATCGGCGCAAGCAGGACCACAACAAACGCAGGGGATCCCTGGATTGACAAGTACATATTCCCTGACGGGAAACTGCCATCCATAAAACAGCTTGCACATGCCTCAGAAAGATTATTCCTGACTGAGGACCTGCATAATTTCGGCGCCTATTATGATAAGACGCTTCTTGCCTGGCGCGCAAATTTTGTCAGTGCATGGCCGCAATTGCGACTCACGGGAAAATATACTGAACGATTCTATCGCATGTGGATCTATTATCTTTCCTGCTGCGCGGGCGCATTTCGTGCACGAAGCAACCAGCTCTGGCAGATTGTCTATACCAAGCGCGGCCATAAGGAAGGATATGAAAGGGTTTAGACAGCGGCGATAGCGCGCATATTCTTCATAACGCCGCATCTTCCACAATCATTATAAACCGTATTCTCCCTAGTTCAAGCATGGTCAACGCACAAACAGTCACCTGCGCCCTCACCAAAAAGCGCGTCCCGCTTGATGAAGCATCACCTATTGAAATCATCCGTCCAGGAATTCTTGAACTCATCAAAAAAAAGTATCCGAAATTTCCTGAGACAGGATATATCGCGCGGAGCGCAATGCGTCCCTATCGCGAGGAATACATCAAGCAGATGCTTGCAGCAGAGCAGGGTGAACTCTCAAAACTTGACAAGGAAGTCGTGAAAAGCCTTGTCCATCACGAGACCATCAGCAAAAATGTCGATAAACAGTTTGACCGGAAGGCAACAGTCGGCGAGCATGTCGCAGATAAAGTCGCAGAGTTCGGCGGGAGCTGGAGATTCATCGGGGTATTCGCGCTCATCCTTGCAGTCTGGATCGGCGTCAATTCGTACATTCTTCTTGCGCGGCCATTCGACCCCTACCCCTTTATCCTCCTTAATCTCATCCTCTCCTGTTTAGCTGCAATCCAGGCGCCGGTCATCATGATGAGCCAGAACCGCAAGGAAGCAAAGGATCGCATGCGCGCAGAGAATGATTATAAGGTGAATCTGAAAGCAGAACTCGAGATCAGGATTCTCCATGAAAAAATCGACAACCTCATCCAGCATCAATGGTCACGGCTCATGGAGATCCAGCAGCTCCAACTCGACATGATGGAAGAAGGATATGCAGGCAGAGCAAAGACGCGCAGACAGAAAAAAAAGAAGTAGTGCGCGCATCGCAAAGGATATTCTCTATTCCGCAACATTTAAATATCATTGCTCATGCATTTTATCTGAGTAAGTATATGGTGAGTGTATGGATGGATTCTACGAATTAGCGTTCATTGGAAGAGGCGGGCAGGGCGGAAAAACCGCTGCAGAGCTTGTCGCAAAGATTGCACTCAACAATGGAAAGTTCGTCCAATCATTCCCGGATTACGGACCAGAGCGCAAGGGCGCGCCAGTCCGCGCATTCACCCGAATCTCTGATCAGGAGATCAGGGGATGCTCTTCAGAATCAAATCCTAATGTGATTGTCATCATCGACCAGGCGCTTTCCGGACTCAATAACTCATTCTTTACAACGCACGATGATACTATTGTCATTGTAAACACCGGCGAGACCGCGGACGCGCTGCAGAAACAATACCATCTCAAAGGCAGGATCCATGTGGTCAATGCGACCACTATCGCGCTGGAAACAGTCAAGGTCAATATCACAAACAGCGCAATGCTTGGAGCACTCGCAAAAATCACCGGGTTATTCACACTTGAAGAGATCAAGGAGGAATTCCGCAAGGAATTCGATCGCAAATTATCCGCAGAGGGACTCCAGAATAATTATCGCGCAATCGAGCGCGCATATAAAGAAGTTGTATGAATGCTTAGCGCCTAGCGAACCTTCAAATAAGCAAAGTGAAACCAATAAAAATCGTCGAACAATAAAATATTATCGCGATGTGAGCGCGCTAAGCAAATAACAAAAAACCTAAAAACATAAGATGACACTCAAAAAATATACGGAAATCAGTGAAGGCGCCCGCGGCGATGGCGCTTCATCATTGCAATTCAATACTGGCAATTGGCGGGCGATCAGGCCGGATATCAACACCAAGAAATGCATCAATTGCATGCTCTGCTACCTCTACTGCCCGGACGATGCAATACTTATCAAGAAAGAGGGCAAGGACGGAAAGCCGGAAATCGTCGGGATAGACCTCGAGCATTGCAAGGGTTGTTCGATCTGCTCGAATGTATGCCCCGTCAAATGCATCACCATGGACAAAGAGGAAGATGCATTGAAAAAGGGATTAAAGGAATGAATGGAGTACAGGATATATGAACGAAGATAAACTGGCACAGGACTTGAAAAAAATCACGCTCAAGGCAGGCAAGGCTGTCATGTCCCATTATGGAAACGCAAAGATACAGTATTATAAGAAACATGTTACTGATATTGTAACGCAGGCAGATATTGCATCAAATAAGGTCATCACCACATTCATCAAGAAAAATTATCCGACGCATGGAATCATTTCAGAAGAGGAAAAGGATTACCAGCGTGATGCAGAATATGTCTGGATCATCGACCCTATTGACGGGACACGGAATTTTTCAAGCAAGTTGCCGCACTTTTCTGTGCTGGTTGCAATCGCAAAGAACAATAAGGTCATTATGGGCGCTATCTGCCAGCCATTTTTCAAAGAGCTCTATTTTGCCCGGCAGGGAAAAGGCGCATATCTTAACAAGAAGAAGATTCATTGCAGCAGCGCCAAATCAATCGAGCGCAGTATCGGGGTCATTGATATCAGTTTCAGGAATGCTGCAACACGGGAAAAGACCAAGAGAATGATACTTGCAGAAGAAAAAACAGGATACTGGGTCACTGAACTTACCTGCATAGGGTCGAATGCGCTCATTGTCGCTGATGGCCGCAGGGACTGGCTCTGCCAACCCAAAGTCGGCGGAGTCTGGGATCTTGCAGCGCCCTACATTATCCTCAAGGAATCAGGATGCAAAGTAACAAACTTTCAGGGAAAAGAATGGACGTTAAATGACGGAGATATGATCGCAGCAAACCCGCTGCTCCATAAAAAGATCCTTGCAATCATGAACAAAAAATGAAACAAATGCCTGCAAAATCAGAAATCAAGGCACTGACCGGTGCAGAAGCGGCTGCTGAAGCTATGAGACAGATCCAGCCCGACGTTGTACCAGAGTATCCGATTACTCCGCAGACCCAGATCGTCGAGGTCTACAGCCAGTTTGTTGCTGACGGTATTGTTGATTCAGAGATTGTAAGGTGCGAGTCAGAACATTCAGTGATGAGTGTTGCCATGGGCGCTTCTGTTGCTGGCGCGCGTGTGATGACTGCCACAAGTTCGCAGGGGCTTGCATTCATGTTTGAGCCCGTATTCATAGCCCCAAGTCTGCGGCTTCCTATTGTCATGAATATTGTCAATCGCGCGCTCTCAGGGCCAATCAATATCCACTGCGATCATTCTGACGGCATGGCAATACGCGATTCCGGATGGATCCAGCTGTATTCTGAGAATGCGCAGGAAGCATATGAGCATACGATCATGGCTGTACGCATCGCCGAGCATCCGGATGTCCAATTGCCGGTTGCGATCAATCAGGATGGGTTCATCACCAGCCATGCACTCGTCAATGTTGAAATCATTGATGATAAGATCGTCAAGGATTTTGTGGGCGTCCGCAAGCCTGCCTTCAGCCTGCTTGACGCAGAAAAACCATTATCTGTCGGCATGCTGGATTTCTATGATTATTTTTTCGAGCACAAGAAACAGACGTTTGATGCCATGGAGCGATCCCGCAGGATCATCAGGGAAGTATTTGATGCATTTGCAAAGATCACCGGAAAAAAATATGATATGGCCGAAAAATACCGGTGCGATGACGCAGAGCATATCATTGTCGCAATGTCAAGCGCCTGCGGAATCATCAAGGATGTTGTCGACGAATTGCGCGGCCAGGGCAAAAAAGTCGGTCTGCTCCGCATCAGGGTCTTTAGGCCATTTCCTGAAGTAGAAGTCGCGCAGGCACTGCGCAAGGCAAAAGCAGTCATCATCCTTGAACGCGCATCCGGCTTTGGCAGCTACAGCCCAATCTACAATGAGACAACAGCCGCACTCTATCATTATCCGCAGAAACCCAAGATGGTCAATTATGTCTTTGGCCTTGGCGGAAGGAATTTTGGAAAATCAGACGCACGCAAACTCTTCGAAGAACTCGAAAAGATCGAGGGCGAATTCCTCGATGAAAAAAATAAACTACGGTACCTCGGAGTACGAGAATAGGTGATGCATATGGTATGGCCATTTACACACAGAAAAGAAACACCCGCACAAACAGAAGCAGCGTTGCAAGAGGAGCATAAACAGCTTGCAGCAAGGATCGTTCCCATGATCAAGGATTTTTTTGATAATCATGAGAACAGTAAAAAAAACAGGAATTATTACAAGATGAACATCATCGAAAAAAATGGGGAGAACTACAGTATCATTATAAATTACTTGAATGGCGCAGACCAATCATATTATCCCATCTGTCAGATCAATATCAACTGCAGAAACAAAGATAAAGAATTACACTTCCATAAAGCGTATCATTCTGATGTCTATTTTTCCAAGACCCGAACCATGGAATTCATCGGATATGTGAAACAGGAGATGAGGAATGGTTAAAGAGGATCTCAAATCAGTTATAGAAAAAGCTACAGTCTGGTCTACAGCGGAATCAGTCAGGTATAAGACTCCTCCCCTTGAGGGAACAAAACTTGCGATGACTGTGGGAAAGCGGCTCGCGAAGAAATATAAGGCTAATGAAGACGTCGTGACACTCGGAATCCTTCTCATGGACATCAAACTTGGAGAATGCCTCAAAGAAGGAAAAATCGGAGAACACATCCAGAGAAGTGCTGATGCTGCAAGAGTATTCCTGCAAGAAAACCATGTGGATGAAAAAACCATACAACAGATTGTTTTTTGCGTCAAAGAGCACCACGGAACAAAGAAGTATTCCTGCAAGGAATCCGAGATTGTGGCGAACGCGGATTGTTATAAATTCGCCCATCCCCGCGGGGTGTTTGTTGCATTTGACTTATTCATGGAAAGGCATCATGAAATCGACAAAGCAATCACGCATGTAGAAGCAAAGCTCGACGAAAAATTCAAGATTTTATCCCTTCCGGAATGCAAGAAGGAACTCACACCGCATTATAATTATTTCAAGAAGGCGATCGCTGAAATAAAGAAGGAGGCTAAAAACTGAAAGAAGCTCGAGTGCTAACATTCGAAGAATGTTACACTCGCTTTTACTCAATTTTTTTGTAAAAAATTGGTAGACATCAAGGAATTTGCAAAACGTGAAGTGAAGCTTGTCGGCGGGCACCGGCTCTGTGCAGGCTGTCCTGCGCCGACCATTGCAAAGCTTGCAATGATGGCAAGCGACAAGCCAGTGATTGCCTCAAACGCCACCGGATGCCTCGAGGTATCGACAACAATCTATCCGTATACCGCATGGAAGACTCCCTGGATCCATACCGCCTTCGAGAATACTGCAGCAAACATTTCCGGGGTCGAGGCTGCATTCCATGCATTGCAACGCAAAGGACTCATTGAACAATCAAAGGGTTTCAGGTTCATGGCAATCGGCGGTGACGGCGGAACGTATGATATCGGACTCCAATCGCTTTCCGGCGCAATAGAGCGCGGGCATAAATTCGTCTATGTCTGCTATGACAATGAAGCATACAGCAATACCGGCATCCAGCGCAGTTCAGCAACACCATTATTCGCCAATACCACCACTGACCCGACAGGGCATGTCCGCAAGGGAAAGCAGGAATTGCGCAAAAATTTCACTGAGATCATGGTCGCGCATAACATGAAATATGTCGCGCAGGCATCACTGTCCAATATCCAGGATTTTATCATGAAGATGGAAAAGGCCTTCAAGTATACGGATGAGACTGCGACATTCGTGAATGTCGTAAGTCCCTGCGTTCCGGGATGGGGCATCAGGGATGGCGATGCGGTCATGATGTCAAAACTTGCTGTCGATACCTGCTTCTGGCCGCTCTATGAAGTCGAGGATGGTATCTACAAACTCAATTATAATCCTGAGGCGACCGGGCAGAAAAAACCGATCATTGAATTCTTGAAGAACCAGGGCAGGTTCAAGGAACTGCTCAAGCCAGAAAATAGTGAACTCATCGCGCGATTCCAGCAGGATGTCGATGAGCGTTGGGAGAAATTGAAGAAGAAGTGCGGCGTATAGTGAAAGATACGCAAAACAAGGTATTGTTCGAGATACTATTCTAAAGTGAAAAGTTTATAAAGATTGAGCACTGTAAAATACAGATCAGTATACTTTTAATAGCAGGTTTCCTTATGAGCGACTCATTTTACGAATATCTCAAGATCCGCATCAATGAATCAGGCGACGAAGTCGACAAATGCGTGACGTATCTTCCCGATATCTTCAAGACACTCTCCGGTCTTCTTGATCACGAAACACTCCTGCAGGAGGATCGCCTGCGGATCAATGCGGCGCTTGCCTACATTGTGGTTCCCAACGACGTCATCCCTGAAGAAGTGTATGGCACCTGGGGGTATTTTGACGATCTCTTTGTCGGTGCAAGAGTCCTCAAAGAGATGCACCAGAAATATCCTGATGCAGTCCTGAAGCGATGGGAAGTTGGCGAGGATTTTGTGCAGACCCTGGACTTCTGTCTCTTGCAGGCAACGCATTTTCTCGAAGAAAAAGACATGACCGACAAGGTTCTTGACTTTGCAGGACTACGATAAAAAAAACAGTTTCTCTAATTATCGTTTTTACAGTTTCAGCAATTTCTTGACTTCAGTTGCGATCTGGATCTCTTCGTTGGTCGCAACGACGAATGCTTCGATCTTTGAATCCTTGCGTGTGATGATGAATTCACTTGCAGCATTCTTCTTTTCATCAAGCTTCAAACCCAGGTATACAAAATTCTCGAGGATCTTTTTGCGGATATAGAATGCGTTCTCGCCGATCCCGGCCGTAAAGACAATCCCGTCAACGCCATTCAATTCAGCAATGTATGCGCCGATGAAATGGACTGCCCGATCTGCAAAGATGTCCATGGCAAGCTTTATCTTCGGATCCTTCTCATTCCGATGCAGATCGCGCATATCTGAATACCCGCAGATGCCGAGGAGCCCTGAGCGCTTGTTGATCATCCGCCCGAAATCTTCATAGTCCATCTTGATGAGCTGCGAGAGGTGCAATCCGATCGCCGGATCAAGGCTTCCGGATCGCGTGCCCATGACCAGTCCGTCTGCAGGAGTAAAACCCATGGTCGTATTGAATGATTTCCAATCCTTAATTGCAGTGATGGATGAGCCGTTCCCGAGATGGCAGATAATGATGTTAGCCTTTTTCTTTTTCTTGAGCGCATAATACTCTTTCATGAGCCCTGTGATGTATTTGTGGCTTGAGCCGTGAAAACCGTACTTTCGGATCTTGTAATTCTCATAATATTCATAAGGCAGTCCATAGAGGTATTTTTCCTTTTGGATGGTTGCATGGAATGCAGTGTCAAAGACTGCGACCTGCGGGGCAGGGATGACTTTTTGCGCAGCAATGATGCAGGAAACATTTGCAGGATTATGGAGCGGTGCAAGACTAGAGAGCTCCTTTAGTTTTTCGAGCACTGTTGCATCAATACGGATTGCATCCTTATATTCCTCGCCGCCATGGACTACGCGATGCCCGACTGCGCGGATCTCACTGATATCGCCGATGATATCATCCTCAAGCAGTGTCTGGATAAGCAATTGCATCGCCTCCTCATGGTTCTTGACAACGACATTCTTAGTGCGCTCTTCGCCATTGTCATAGATCTTAAGCGTGCATCGGTCAAGGTTGATTGCATCAATGATTCCTTTGATGAGGATGTCGCGAGTAGTCAATTCGAGGAGCTGGAATTTGAGTGAGGAGCTTCCGGCGTTGATGACCAGGATCTTGAGTTCAGAGAGGAACTGTTTGATTGCAGCGATGATGAGCCGACGCTCTTTATACTGATAAGAGGATATTTTGTCTGCAAGTTTTTTTGCCTTAAAGACATACCGGATCCAATTTGAAAAATCATTCTTCTGGTCATTCACATGATACGTGAATGTCTTATGGTCCATATCCTTGAGAAATAGGGTGAGCTCTTCAAGACTCTTGATGATTCTCCCATCGTTAAGAACAAAATAATGTTCTGGATTAATATCCATCCTACACCCCTTTATTATCATAGGGTACGACGAGTTTTTAAATATTGCGCATTTAACGCGCGTTCAATAACATTTTTAAACATCACGCGCTGATAATCATCGCGTAACATGAAAAAAAGAATCGTGAGAAAGATTGTAAGGACGCGCGCAAAAACGCATAAGGTCACTCAGAGAAGTATCCGGAAAAATCCTCGAAAGATCTCCAAAAAAACAATAACGCTCCGCGCGAAAAAACCTGTTAAGACGCTTAAGAAGACAGTGCATCAGAAAAAGAAGATTGCAAAACCGCAGAGGCCCACGCAGCAGGCAATCACCAAGGATATGCGGATCTTTGCAGTGACCAAGATGCATCCCGAGACAACTGGCGTCATGATGCATCACGGCATTTATTGCGTCGGGTGCCATGCATCCATGTTCGAAACAGTCGAGCAGGGCGCAAAGGACCATGGGCTGGATAATGCAAAGATCGCCGCCATGCTCAAAGACATGAATGCTGTAATACACGAGAAAAAATGAAGAAAGCGATGAATGCAGCGCTGTGCGAGAATTCTTGCGGGTAATCACTCTACAGCAAACTTTATAAAACATGGTCAAACTAGGGGTTCATGGCAAAATTCACTGTTGAAGTTGATGAGAAGACCTGTATTGGCTGCGGTGCATGCACTGTCACCTGCGATAATTTCACCATGGAAGGCGACAAGGCAAAACCCGTCAAGTCCGAGGTTGACGAGATTGGATGCAATCAGGAAGCTGCAGACAGCTGCCCGGTAAGTGCAATCAAAGTAACCAAGAAGGAATAAGACTATTTCTTGCTATTCTTCCACATAAGAAGGAATTGATTACGATAGCTTTGCGCATTCTCCTTGTTCTTGATGACAATTGCTACAGGAGGCTTTGCAGTCCAGATTACCAGGACAACAGTATCATTGTAAATGAACGTATCGGTCATGCTAGTGAAATCTTCAGGATGGAAGCGGTACTCTCCGACATATTCTTTAATTAATTCTGGTTTGGTTTCTCTCACCGATTTATTGAATATCACCCGTGGACGCATATGCTTTTCCTTTTTTTTCTTCTGCCAGGTATAGAAGTATGACCCCATCACTTCCTTGAATGTTCCCGAGACACCAAAATCATAGTAGGCTCCGCCTACCGCGATTTCGTCAAGCATCTGATCAAATACTGTACGTAATCCCTTGACTCCGGAGTAGACTGTGACCTGCTGGGATTCTTTTGCAAGGGATTCTTTCAGCAGGAGTCGGGGAAGTATCTCCATAAAGCGTTCTTCTTTTTCCTGGAGAAGTGTTGAGAATTCCTTGGGCGATATCGCTGAGAAATGCTGTTTTTTTTCTACAATGATCGAGGAAACCAATCCTTTTTCCTTTAACCGCTCAAGAATCTGATAGGTTGTTGCGCGATGCAGCCCGGTCTTTTTGATGATAGGGCCGACCAATGATGATCCCTGCTCCAGAAGCGCGAGATAGATAATTGCCTCAGAATCTGTAAGCCCCAGTTCCACGAGCACAGCATGTTCATCCATAGTTATATGTCGTCGATTGATTATAAAAATATTGTGTTTTGTAATCTTATATAAGACTACAAATATTTAAATAATCACTCAACAATGATGCTACTAGAAAGTGGTTATTAAGAGTATAAAAAAGAGGTGGACAAATGATACAACCAACATATTACGCATATGTTAATGTAGAAGCAAAAGCAGTCGGATATGAACGAATTGAAGCCAAAATCAATGGAAATAAGAATAACTATTATGGCAAATCAGATTTAGAATTCCTATTAAAAAATAATCCTGACATTACCACAATAATAACAAAAATTGTTGATGATTTAGAAGCAGATGCAATCTATGTTTCGCCAATAAAATATAGCGGTCTACGCGAGAGCAGCGGAAAAAGGAGTATAACCGATTCAAGAGAGATCATCATGAATGATCAGAAAACAATTATTATTATGAATGGATTAGACGATATCCCTAAATACGAAGATCAGGCGCCGGCAAAAACAAGAATCATCATCGCTTCAGAATCAGAAGCGACTAAGGATAAGTATTACAATGAGATACTTGATAAGATTAGTAACTATAAAAAATAAAGGGGTGGAATACATGTCCAATAAAATAACATTTGAAGAGAACTATATTCCAAATGAATCTTCGACGTATAGAAAAGATGTCAAGGGCATTATTGAAGCAATAAATCTCGAAGAAGTCATTGGAGATATTGAAGTCGATGCGGCTGTAGCGCTCGAAAATCCAAAAACGCGCTATGAACTACATGAGCAAGTGAATATATTAAAGGGAAAAACAAAGGATAAAGCGGATTTGATTGGAGTAGTGAACAGGCTTGTACCAAAAGATTACCTCTCAGAATCAGCCATCGGCGTGTGGTATGACCTGTCGAAAACAAATGTCAAAGTCGAGGAAAGTAATGGGAATCCAATATACCGGCTCTTCAACGGAAAAACAATTGAACATCGAATAATCATAACAAGCAAGATATATACAGCAGATCCATATACCGGAGTGATTAGAAATCCTACGCCGAAGGCAGAGCATTATGCAAAGATTATTTACCGCTGCAAAAAAGATAGTATGACGAAAACACCATAACCATTTTAAACTATAAAATCTTTCACAGAGTATGACTGCGCAATCGCACGATTCTCTCAAAGGGTATATTGTCTATCCCACATACCGGATTGTTGATGATGAGTCAGAGGATGACAAGAAGAAAAGGAAGAAGGCACTGGTCTATCTTTTTGGCAGACTTGAGAATGGCGAGTCGTTTCTTATTATCACGCCCTATAAGCCATACTTTTATGTGGCGACAGCAGCGCTGAAAGATCCTGATGAAAAATTGGTAAAGGCACTTAAGCTCTTCAATGCAGTGACTGAACAGACGGATTACAGGAATTTTGATGACGAGAATGTTACCAAGATCACGATCGACATTCCTGGCGATGTCCCGAAACTTCGCAAAATCCTTGAGGAAGAGCATCACATCTCCTGCTATGAAGCAGATATCCGGTTCTACCAGCGATTCTTAATCGATCATGATATTAAAGGCACTCTTGAAATCGAGGGATCATACAAAAAAGGCGAGTATGTCGATCGCATCTATGAATCGCCAGAACTTAAGGGTGCATCCTGGGCTCCGGAATTAAAGATGCTTTCCATAGATATCGAGACCAGCAGCAATGCAAAGCACCTCTACTGCATCTCACTGTACACTGAAGGCATTAATAGCAGGAATGCATACAAAAAAGTTCTCATTGTATCCCATGAAAAAAATATCGGCAAACCCCTCCACAATGCGCTCAGCGTCAACTCTGAAAAAGAACTCCTTGAAAAGTTCCGGGAACTCTTTATCACAATAGATCCTGATGTCGTTGTCGGGTGGAACCTCATTGATTTTGACCTGAAAATTCTCAAGCAGAAATTCGAGGAATACAAGATTCCCTTCACACTCGGCAGGACTGACTGGCCCTGCAAGGTCGAGATCAATACTGATTTCATGCGCGATTCAGAGGCAGAATTCCCCGGGCGCGTAGTCCTTGACGGAATCCAGGTGCTCAAGACATCCTATGTCAAACTGGAGAATTATAAGCTTGACACTGCTGCCGCAGAATTTCTCGGAGAGAAAAAACTCATCGGTCATGAACATAAAGGCGCAGACATCGAGCATTATTACCGGACTGACCAGCAAAAACTCATCGACTACAACCTGAAGGATTCAGAATTCGTCTACAGAATCCTTTTCAAGACAGCCTCGTTCCAATTGACGCTTGAACGCTCACTCATCACTGGCATGACGCTCGATAGGGTCAAGGCAAGTGTTGCAAGCCTTGACTCATTGTTCCTGCGCGAAGCGCGCAAGAGAAAGATCGTCCTCAATAGCTCAAAATACAGTGAGAAAGATGAGCCGAATAAGGGCGGGTTTGTCATGCAGTCAAAACCCGGAATCTACGAGTATGTCATTGTCTGCGACTTCAAGAGCCTGTACCCGAGCATCATCAGGACACTCAACATCGATCCGTATTCCTATGTTCCCCAAGACAAGGTCCCAAAGCATCTGACCAAGGACAAGTATATTGTTGCGGCTAATGGCGCAGTGTTCAAGAATCAGGAAGGGGTATTGCCATCACTTATCCAGGAGGTATGGAAAGCGCGTGATGACGCAAAAAAACGCAAGGCAACACCAGAAACAATTTATGGACTCAAGATCATCATGAATGCATTCTACGGCGTCCTCGGAAATCCTGCATGCAGATTCTTCAATCCAGAGCTTTCGAACGCCATCACGCATACTGCGCAGGCAACCATCAAGCTTACTGCAAAAAAAGTCGAGGAATTAGGATACGAAGTCATCTATGGCGACACTGACAGCATTTTTGTCGTGAGCCGCGCAAAGAACTCTGATGAAGCGCGAAAGGTCGGCCGGAAGATCGAAAAGCACATCAATGAATTCTACGCCGAATACATCAAAAAGGAATACCACCGCGAAAACTATATGGAATTGCAGTTCGAGAAATTGTTCAAGATATTTCTCATGCCGACCATCCGGGGGACTGATGTCGGTGCAAAGAAAAGGTACGCAGGAATCCTCATCAAGGATGCTGACGGCAAGGAAGTCGAGGAATTGCACTTTACCGGTATGGAATCTGTCCGCGGCGACTGGACTGATCTTGCAAAAAAATTCCAGGCAGAACTCTTTGAACTGGTCTTTAACAAGAAAGAAGTTGCGCCCTACATCAAGAAATTTATCGACGATCTACGGAGCGGCAAGTATGATGAACTCCTTGTGTACAAGAAGAATATCAATAAGCCGCTTCATGAATACGTGAAGACCACTCCGCCCCATGTCAAGGCAGCGCGGCAATTAAAGACGCTCACGAGCAGCCTCATCCAGTATCTGATGACTGTCGAGGGCCCGGAGCCGATCGAGAAATTGAAGCACCGACCGGATTATACGCATTACATTGACAAGCAGTTGCGACCGATTGCAGATACGATCCTTTCAGTCTATGGAAAGAGTTTTGAGGATATCCTCAAGAATTCCACGCAATCGACACTGTTCGGATTCTAGGCAATACCCGCAGTGTTTCTAATATTTCTGCAGATATCCGGGTTGCGGCTCAAAGAGCATCCCATCGCGCTTGAGCTTCTCGATTGTCGCAGTCGCCTCGTTCTCTGACATGCCCTGATGCGCAAGTTCGATCAATAATTTTTCAGTCTGCAATTTCTTTTTCTTTCCGGCAACCTCGTCAAATACAGTGAGAACCTTTATTTTGGAGTCTAGTTCGAAATCGTCAACAACAGATGACGCCATCTGCTTTTGCAAGCGTATAACATCATCGAAGTCCGTATCATCTAAGACTCCCATGCTTCTAAACCCCCATACGTATCGAATATGACGAGGTTTAAATAGTTATCGGAAATAGTATAGTAATTCGTATAGTAATAATACTTTTTCTTTTATTCACTCGTCAAATACAATAAAGTTTTATATACTCTCCTCGCGCAATAAGAGCGTTAGGGGGTGCATGAATAATGCAAATCATCAATAAAGTAATTTATGATCATGATAACGAAATAGAGAACAGTATCAAGATCGAGAACGGGAATTATACGCATACGCAAATTGAGAAGCGCGACAATAAAGTGTTCATGCGCGTCAAGTCACGAAAACTATTCGAGACAACAAGTAGCGCGTAATCATTCTGGAAGTTTGACGTCATTTGCAGGTGTGTTCAAAAAGTCTTTTTTATTGCCTTGCGAACCTTCAGAGGACTATGGCGATTGCAAATAACTCGACGCACAATAGCGTGTCACTACGGTGTGAGCGGCAAAAAAGTCGAGCCAAAAGGCGAGATTTTGAACATACCCCGTCATTTGCGTAAGATTAATAAAACATATTCTTATCCAGAAATCATTTGGGCGTGTAGCGCAGCTTGGATAGCGCGAAGCACTCCTACGTATCCAGTCACGGATACTGAGTCATGCTTAGGTCGTGGGTTCAAATCCCATCACGCCCGTAGAATGCTGCAACAAAGTTGCACATTCACTTTTTATCAAATTTTTTGTAAAAATTTGGTGGGAACCCCATCACGCCCGTAGAATGCTGCAATTCAGGAATCGTTGTCGAGTGCATGCAATAGCCGCGCCTTTGTTTTTCTCGGGACATCCTTGCCCCATAATACGAATACCCTGTTAATCCGCGACCAATAGTTCTTGGGGATATACTGTTTGAGTTGCATCTCTGTTTCTGCAGGTGTTTTTGCATGCGCGAATCCGAGGAGATTGCATATCGCAAAGACATGCGTATCTACAGTGATGCTATCCTGCGCGTGGACCACACTGAGAACAAGGTTTGCGGTCTTTCTTCCCACGCCCGGAATCTTAACGAGTTCATCGATTGAATCGGGAACAATATACTTATTGTTTTTGAGCCATGCTGCTGCAGCAATGATGTGTCTTGATTTGTTCTTGTAGAAGTTCAACCTGCGGATGATCCGCTCGACATCAGGCAAGCGCGCGCTTGCAAGTTTATTTATTGAAGGATATTTTTTGAAAAGCGCTTCTGCGACAGGGATAGTGACTTCATCGCGCGTCTGTGCTGAGAGGATTGTTGCAATAAGGGTCTGCCATCCTGCACTCCAATCATCGCCGGCAAGCCGTTTTTGCGATTCGCCATAACGCGCTTCTGCCTTCTCGAATATCTCGATGAAATAATCTGTCTTGTCCATGGTATCTTCCTGTTGCCTGAGTATAAATAATTTATTAAAAGTAATCCCACACCACAATCCATCAAAATTTATAAGTCCTATTGATTTCTTAAGAGGGATGAAGCGGTTCATGATACGCATCTTGGAGCATAAGATATTTCAGGTCGGTGTTATCATTAAGGGCATCTATGGTCTTCTTGAATCCATTGCCGGATTGTTTGTTCTGCTTATCAGCCAGCGCTCAATCACCCGACTGGCCCAACTCATACTGGGGCAAGAATTGCTCGAGGATCCTAAGGATATTGTCGGAAACTTCTTCATGAATCTTGCCAATAACCTCTCCATGCGCATGCATGTGTTCATCGGATTATATATTCTCGTCCATGGAATAGTGAATATCGGTATTGCACTCGCATTGTATTACAAGAAACTTTGGGCATTTCCTGTGGTGGGCGTACTTATGGCGATATTTATCATCTATCAGATTTATACTTTGATCCAGGTATTCTCGCTGGTGATGGTGCTTTTGACTATTGTGGACATCGCGCTCCTGAGTCTCCTCCACTTCGAGTACGAGCGACAGAAGAGGATCAACGCCAAGGCATAGCATAGGTACAGACCCTTAATAGTTATCACTTTACAGTGATTAAAAACCGTAAACTTTTTAAATAAGTTCGTTTCTTATAAGGTTAAAGAGGTGTATCACCATGAAATCATACCTTAAACCCATTGTCATAACAATGCTTGCTGCAATGCCGCTACTTTTCAGCGCATGCGGTATCGAATACCAGCCGAAAATACGGACAACAGACAATATCAGTATAGAATCCACAGAAAAATTCGAGGGAGAAGATGTAAAAATGCTGAATAAGGACCTCGAATCAAAAGTCGCCTACATCAACACCTTTGACAACGACATCACACACGATTCATCCACATACGCTGCGCAGACAAGCACTATTGAAGAAGCGGCAAAGATCGCAAACGAAATCCAACGCAGGGCATACCACAATCCTACGAACACTACAACAGTCGAAATCGCGAAATCCGCATACGACAATATCTCAGAGATAAGCGCTTCCCCACTCGTCATCAGCATGCAACGGAACAGGGCGTTTATTGAATTACAATACATTCCTGCGGAAAAACATATCGACGCATGGAGTTACGTGCCCATGAACAACATCGAGAAAAACACTACGGGAGGCACAATACAGTATAATTCGCGTCATCTCAACATCGCAAAGTACCAGTACGATCCTGACCAGAAACAATGGAACAAAGAAGATGAGTTCTCAAAGGTCGTACTCCCCAAAGACAATCTCTATTTTAGTGAACTCAATAAGAGAGAGGACTAGACTACTTTTTGATTTTATTACTTCTGTTATTTCTTTTCAGAGTGCATGCGCTTCATAAAAAAGAAGGGTGTAGAGTAGCTGTAAGCCGCCTTCTGTAGAACTCCACGATTTGCATCATGGACAGTTCTTCCTGGCATTCAACTAAGCCTCGAAATTCGAGTTGCACAAGTCAGGGCTAGCCGTTTCAACCATCCGTACTGCGACGTCAGGAATTGCATGTTCGTCACCGATCATGCCTGCTCCATCATCCCCTGCAGTGCGAGGAACCGTTTCTATGCTGTTGCCACAGTGTTACCTGTCTTGCCTTTACAGCAAGTGACCTTTTGATTGTGGGCGGACTTTCCTGAGCATCGCTCCATTGAAAGATTGACACCCGCTGCCAAGCGCTACCCTACAAAAGCGAGGAAGAAAAGGATGTTTATAAATTTAATGTGGGAAGAGGCTCCTTTCAAAATCTTTTCTTTTTGCGGTCTTTCGCTCAATTCATAGTTGCAGGATATGCTCATTCACTCTTGCAATATCTCTGAGCAATGTATGATATTATAGAGATTCGCTCACGTGATGATCGCAAAAACGACTTTTTGAAAGGAGCCGTGGGCAGATGCCCTGTAAAAAATAACCTTTAAATAGTGGTGCGTGCAGAAAGAGACTAATAACCATGCGAGGTGTACTATGATGTGTGAAAAATGCACAAAGATGTGCGGAGTACTGTTTTTTATATTCGGCATCCTGTTCTTATTACAGAACCTGAATGTCTGGAATTTCTGGAACATCCAGTGGTACACCGTCGTGTTCATTCTCTTCGGTCTCGGGGCAATCGGATCCTGCGGCTGCAAGGAATGCCAGGCATTGCAAAAGAAGAAGTAAGAAAAACCATCAGTAAATTTCCAGAGCATACCTGCGCCGGAATATATTCTCTGTAATTGCAGAGAGTAGAGTACCTGCAGGAATAACCGCGTGAAGTAAAGGAATCTTAATAAACAGTGGTAGAATTCTCGTCTTATGATCCCGGATACACGCAACAAATTATGGAACGAGCTTGAAGCAGAGATACAATCGCGCGCAGGAAAAAAGGGCAACGGTTCTCAAGGAATTATTTTGAAAGCTGCATCATCCACGAGATTACAGAATGTGAACTCATGAAAAAAGGTGCTCATTATCACTCTGCGCATCATGCCGCGCTGCAAAAAGAAGTCGAAATCGGGTTATTGCAGAACCCGTATAACGATACATGAAGAGAAAACATGCTTACACTCGTCATATGCAAAAACAAAAAAGTGACGGATGCGCCAGAGACAGCGCAGGATCTCCGGCCCATTGCAAATATCTGGGTTGATTATCTTGGCGTCAGAGAGAGTGATGCACTCTACAAGATAGGGGATTACCTGTTGCGGTACGGAAATTCACACATCCTGCCCACAGGCGAGATCCAGCAGGGATTCATCCCAAAAAAAGCCAATGCAGCGCCGCTTGATTTATGGACACTCCGCATCGATGTCGCTGCAAACACTGATTCAATCACACGCATCATGCAGCAACTCCAGAAAAAACAGTTCAGAAAGGACAGCATCACAGAAATGGCAAATGATCCAACATATGCGATTACTACTTCTGCGTATAACAGCGCTGTTTCTCCAGAGTATCTTCCGAATAGCATTTTATTCAAGCCATCAGCAAAAAAATTCTATCTCCAGTCGATCTACGACAAACAGAATACTGCAAGATGAGTCGTAGGAGTGCAGCACGCCACACCGGCATTCGTTGCATGACTTCAACCAGGATTGCAATCAAAAACATATTTAAATACTTGGCACTATCTCTTATCATGAACAAAACGCAGGCTGAATCCGGTGAGTCCATGGACAAGAATTTCCTATTGGTATCGTTGGAAGAGAAGAAAGCGAAAAAGATCGCTGAAGTCATCAATAATGATACCTCCCGAAAGATCATCAATCATCTCACCCAAAAAGAGTCGACAGAGACTGAGATAAGCAAGGAACTCGGCATCCCGATATCAACAGTCCATTATAATCTCAAGCAATTGCAGGAAGCAGGACTTGTGGTTGTTGATGAATTCCATTACAGCTCCAAGGGCAAGGAGATCAACCACTACGCGCTTGCAAACAAGTATATCATCATTGCGCCGCGGTCTGAAAGCGGCAGCAAGTTCATTGATGCGCTCAAGAAAGTATTGCCCATGATCATCATCACTGCAGTCGTTGGGTTTATGATCGAACTCTATACGCTCCTGACACAAACTACTGCTGCTGGTTTTGCAGCTACAAAGTCCGCAGCAGTTAATGCCATGCAAACACAACTCGCGCCAGAGACCATGACCGCAGCCCCACGGACAGTAAGTACTGCAGCAGTTACGACACAGCATGTTGCAGCGATATTTCTTATCAGCGCGCTCTCAGTCATCATCATCTATTTCGTGTATTTATGGGTGAAGAAGGAATAAAAAAAGAAAAAAATTGTTTTCTATTCAGGGAGTGCAGGTACTCCGCTGATTACTTCTTCGGGAATAACGACCTTATCGAATATACAATCTTCAGAAACTTTTATCGCAAGACCGTATCCTAATTCGTCTTTTTTAAAAGAATAATCAAAGGGGATATTATTCCATATTTGTTCACTCTGCTTAAATCCAAATACTTTAACAACAGTACATGTTCCTTGGACTTCCCGAATAGTTTTCCCTATAAGTGATGGACGTATTGTAAATAAATTCCATCCTTTAGCCATAGGTTTCTCTTGCGGCGCAGTGTCATAATACCATACGTAATAGGTTCCTGCAACAGAAGAGTAGGCCCATACTAGATAAACGTCGACATAAACGATATATCAAACTTACACGATATGCCGATGCAAGCAATAACATCTTTATCGATACGTTGCCTTTACAACAAAGAATATACGCTCGCAAATTTAAAGAAACATATCCGCGACTTTTCAATAAAATCAAAGAAAAACCACCAATAACATTGTATGGAGAACAGTTATTACTCAAAAAACAATTCAATATTGATAGCCAATTAGTACTTGAAGCTATTCGAAAAAATAAAACAGGATTTAGGGCAGGGACTATTTCTGTAAGGTGGGTGTTAGTTATTTACGCAAATAATATAGATAAATTTATTGAAGAAATTGGTTTTATTTCTGAACGCAAAAATGCAATTCTTGAACAAATGAAACAAATCAAAGGAAATAATCCTCAATATTATGCGATAACGATCATAAAACGCATAATGAATACTAACAACTTTTTTTATCGAAAAGATTTTATTAAAGAAATGACTGCTGAAGGATACAAGAGTCCGTCTTGTTATCTCAACCGCTATCTCAAAGGTAAACATATCATTCGAACACGCAGAGGTGTATATCAATTACGCATCAAAGACTAATTCTTCGATTTGGTAAATCCCTGAATTATTAGTATACATCATTTTTTTCGCTTTTTTTATACGTAATCGCTTTTTAAAAAATGGCGCAAACAAGACTATAGTTTCGGCTTCTCCACCCTCAAATGAGGGATTAAGGAAGAACTTATTATGAAGCTTTTGTAATTCTACGATCATATTTGCATCAATGATTCGTCCGAGCCAAGACTTATCGAAACCTTCGGCAAAGACGCCAATAATCATTACCTCAAACCCCAAAATAACTAGATCATGCAATACCGCAAACTGGTCCTTCTGCCAGAGGGGATTGAAACATTCAATATGAAGATCATCGCAAATAGTCTGCACCCGTGATGCCTGATAGACTGATTCGACTGCGCCAGTCACAATACCCTCAATACCATAATCATGAATCGCCTGCAGTATCGCAGTCTTTAAGTCATCAAGCTCTTCCTCCTTGATGCCTTTTGTCTTCTGGATGATTGCCGGGATCCCTATTGCCTCTGCCTGTTTCTCGACGAGATTGATGTTGGGAGTATGAAACATATAACTCTCAGGATTCTCGGACTGGATGCTGATAAGACATGCTACCTGCGAGAATTCTTTGGCATAATAGAGCGCAAGTGTCGAATCCTTCCCTCCGGAGAATAGTACTGCGGTTCTCATATCTGCAGTAAGAGCAATAGATTTATAAAATCTCTCATCACCCAGTCTCTATGGGATTACAACACGCAGATAATAACTATATCACGACATCATACCTTTTGCAGTACAAAACGCTTGGCGAAAAAATTGCTGACCATTTTATGGAAACCAGCGATCTTTTTGAAAAGACTGATGCCATGCCCCGCACAGAATTCTATAAGAATTTCGAGCCCGTATTCGAGCATAAAGGTATCTTGTATATTATCGGTCGTGAGAGCAAAAACATTCTTTCAGCCCGAGGGCTCAGCAGCATTGCAAGCGCAGCAGATCTTGAAAATTCGCGCCTGCGATTCAAAATATATCATTTCGATACCATTGCAATAATCTATGCGCGCGGGCAGAAAGAGGGACTGCACAATACTTCGTTGGAGTTAGGAACAGACGATATCATGCAATTGACGGCAAAGCGCGAGATACGTAACGATGATCTATACTCATCAAGAAAATAAAGGAAAGAAGGCATATCTGCGCGCTGATCCCATTTATTTCTTCTTACACACATAAAACGCGTGATCTTTCTCGAATGGATCGAGTTCGCGATAATCGACGACGGTGATGTCTTTTTCGAGTGCTGCGCGAATCTCTTTATAGATGTCTTTAGGATACCGCGTCACATCGACGCTACGCGCCTTGAGTGCAAGCAAGCCGAATCCGCCCTGCTTGAGAAATAGCCTGCAGTTCTTGATGAAGATTTCTGCCTGGTTTTTCTGGGCAATGTCCATAAACACTACGTCGACCTCTGAGATAAGGTTTGCGTAAGTCTCTGGCCTATTTGCATCAGCAAGCAGTGGCGCAATATTTTTCCGCTCTTCAGCAACAAAGACCAGATCGCGCAGGACGCGCGGTGCAAAGTCGAGCGCGAATACCAAGCCATCTTTTCCCACAAGGTCAGAGACATGGCTTACGGTTGTTCCGGTGCTCGCGCCCAGATAGAGGACATAATCGCCTTCCTTGATCCCGATCTGTGAGATATCTTTTTTGAGCGCTGCGCCAAGCTTGCTGCGTGTCGGATCCCACGTACGATATTCGATATCTTCATCTTTAAAGAGATCTTCGCCGTATACACGAATTCCTGGTGTGAGATTTCTGGTAAGGATGAGTATATCCCTCCCCTTTTCCATCTTATGGATTCCTTTGAATGTTTTGAATGGGGTGATTTTCATGGTTTATCCTAGTTATATCCCGAGTTCCTCCTTAATCTTATCTGCAACATATTCTCCTTTGAAATAGTCGACTTTTGCGCAGATACTGATCTTTGCCGCAAGGACGCGCGCCGCTTTTCCCTTATCCTTTGTACTGATTACGTAGGAATGGCTGAGGATGTAGCCATGTTTTGGCGGGCGGATCTTTCTATTGCGCAAGTGACGGAATAATGCCTTTTCAGCGCCGAGGAGCTGGATTGTTGATGCCGGAAGGAATGCAAGCTGGCGGAGCGATCCTGCTTTCTCGAGGAGTTTTGCGCCGATCATTGCACCGACTAATGCATACATATTGGGAGCAGCGGATTTCAGGACTGTTTCAAGGTACGCAAGCAACCGTTCACGCTCAAAGTAGAGATCATTGATTTCACGGGCAAATGCGTGCATTGTCTCGATATCAGCAGTTGCAAATGCTGCGCCCATGGACTGCGTGATGCCCTTCTCTGCAAGATATTCCTCGCGCGATTTTTGGAGCAGGGTCTTGATGAATAGCTCATGATCCTCGACTCTTCGCGAAAGTTCCGGGAGATAATAGCCGTACCATTCCCGCAATCGTTTTGCCAGGGTATTTGCTATCCGTGTCAATTCATCAATCGCATTGATGGTCTGGATAATGATAATATCTGTAGTGTTTGACTGCGCGATCAATTGTTTTGCATGCGCAATATTTTTTTCCACAAGTTCATCATGATGCAGAGGTTTTCGCATCTCTTTGAGAAATGCAGGATCGATTGTTTGCAACGATGCAGGTGTCAAGACAGGTGCTGACGCAGGCATTGAAACAGGTTTTGATTCTCGCGTAGATTCTCGCATACTATCATGAATAATAATATGTTTATAAATGTGACGTGATAATGCGCAATAAGTGCTTTTACCAATAATTATTCTCATTCCACTCATTCAAAAGTATTCAAGAATATTCAAAATTATTCTACGACCAGTGTTCCGTAGCCCATTCCCATACTGCACTGGAACTGGAATGTTCCTTTCTTGTCCGGTGTGAAACGTATGGTCTGCGCAGGATTCTGGGAGTATGTTGATACGCCGAACTGCTGGACAACAAATGATCGGTAGCATCCACTGACACTCGAATCCAGGGTGATCTCGACAGGAATACCGGATTTGACTGTGATAGTGTTCGGATAATAATTATAATTTTTCATTCCGAGAGTTATTTTCTGCACTTCCCCTGCAGAAGCAGAAGGGGCAGAAGAATCTGAAGAATCCATAGGGGTAGAGACCGCAGCGGTTCCGGATAATCCTGCAGGAGTTGCTCTGCTGCTGAACGCTGTGCTATTTCGCGTGGCAATAAGCGCAATAACTCCGCCGATGAAAAGCACTGCGATGACAACAATGATGATGGCTACCTTTTGCATGATGAAGGATGTCGGTGGTAATTTATAAAACTTCAGGAGGATTACTCTCGTAACGCATTTAGTCTCGTGACACACTCGGGGCGTTCTTCCTATACATACGTTCTTTCGGTAAGTTCTTCCGGCATCGCCAGATATCATACGCGTGTAATGCGTAGAGACCATATCATGCAAACACTATGCACGCGCAGCTCTCTAATGCGCAGCTCTCTACTTAGGTACACTCACCAGTATCTATAAACCATTGCGAATCCCTAAGACAGACTGTTGTCGCATCTGATCGCGTGCCGTTCTTTACAAAGTCAGAAAAATCTCTTGAGAGTGTGTATTGCCCGTTGATACAACCACTGAATGGAGGGTTGGAGTAGGAGGGATATTGGCAGGACAGTAATGGTTCGCCCATTGTTTCGTGCGGGGTTCCATGTATTTCTCCAAATGTGCTATTGATGAGCGTATCATAGGGTCCGAGCACTAACCCATCATATATCCGCTTGGGGGAGATAAAGACAGTGCTCGGGTTAAGATATCCTACAAGGGTTGTTCCGAAAAGATATTTTGCAATAAGCGGCGGCTTGAAGAAGGATATTTCTGTTGGCGTGGGAAGGATTGTACCACCCCATGTTCCTGTAACAAAAGTCTGGGTCACCAGTGAGTTAGTGGCGTGGATGTGGGCCAGTGTAAAAATATTTGTCTGAGGATACAGATACGCCTGCACGGTTTTTGGCAGTTCTGACTCATTCAGATAATCAATATCCCCAAAATAGGAATTCATGATGATGACGCTCTCATTATAATAGGTGGAAAACGCAGAGTTCATCTTCAAGGGATCAAAATGCAGTGCATCATTCCACGAAATATTCAATTCCTGCAGCGCATCCTGCGAGTAATTGTAAGAGGATTCTCCAGAGGAAAAGAAATGATCAAGAGCAAGTATATGCGGCGAGCGCATCCATGTGGATGCACCTGACTCACGCGCAATAAGGGAAAGGAATACGCCGGAAAAGAATCCATTGTCAGAAACATAAACGTGATGGTCCCTGAAGAAGTATCCACATTGGATGTCATCCATGGCAAAGAGCACTGAGTAAGGGATATTGTAAAATTCGACATCTGCAAATACTGGTTGGACAGTTTCATGATACGGCATCATGTTCAGGGATGCAGCAAGTGCGTCAAAGTTTGTAGATAATTCTGTTGCATTATGCTCGTCAAAGAGCACATGGTCAATACCTGCAGGAAGTTTCTCGCCCATGAATATATACTGATAACTCTGGTAATGCCCGCCATTTGCGTCCGGAGCGTACTGGTATGCAGTAGTCAGGTATGCAATAGAGAGATTATCATCAGACATGATGGGGATATTGTAAGTATATCCATTATATATGAATGGCAGGTGTTCAGAAAAGTATAGTGATGCATCGTGGTTGGTGATGATGATTGTGGGAGATCTGAGGTCAGAGACGCCATCACCTGCAGTATGTGTATAGAGGTCTCTGAGAACGAATGTAATATTGATGTTGCGCAGTTTCTTGAAATCATAGGGTACGCGGTATTCCTGAAGCAGCGGTGAGGATTCTTGTGGCGTGCAGGAATCAAACTCCTGCACCCGAATGACTCCTGAATAGAATCCTGTCGCAAGTTTTTCTTTTGATTGCAGGCCGAATGTGACATTTTTTGTGGACAGGGGAGTTACACAGAGGATATCCTGCGCAGACTGCAGGAATGCCACATCCCAGTTCAACTGTTTATTGAAGGACATCATGGTGGTGTTTCCTGCAACAATACGATACCCTCGTGCGGATTTTGCAGTGTTAGTGATCGTGAAACTGATATTTCCAAGCGCCGCGGCATCTGCATCTGCTGTTGTACCGTCGGCGCCTCCGGCAATCTGCACATGGACTGGCTCTGGAATGATGATCGTATCTGCAGTTGCTGCAGCATATGCATCGACTCTGCCTGTGCCTTTGATGCGTGGCGATGCATCCGGAGCGTCGACTGCGGTCTCCATAATCAATGATTTTATCTGTTGCGGCGTCATATCAGGATATTTCTGGAGTAGTAATGCTGCAACTCCTGCAACATGCGGTGTTGCCATGCTTGTCCCGCTGATCGCAATATGCATATTGTCTTTGCAATGAAGTTGGTCGAACCATCCGGGAAGTTGCGCTGCACAGATATTGACTCCCGGAGCGCTGACATCAGGCTTTAATGTGAATCCGTGTGTGGGGCCACGCGAGCTGAATGGCGCGATGGTGTCGTTGCGATCTGTTGCGCCGACAGTGATTGCGCGTTCAGCGCATCCCGGGCACGCGACTGCAAAATCTGCACCATCGTTTCCTGCAGCGACCACTGCAACAACTCCTGCATCAACTGCAGTATCTATTGCCTGCGCGTCAGGATCAGTCGGAAGGCCGCCTGGATGTCCCAGGCTTAAACTGATGACATCAAGATGATCAGAAAAGTCCCCGTCTTGGTTGGGATCCATTGCGCGCTCTATTCCTGAGATGACATCGCTCATCGATCCTGAGCCGCTGCTATCCAGGACTTTATACGCATAGATTGTCGCGTCAGGCGCAACGCCTTTGAGCACTCCATTGCCTGCAGCGATTGATGCGACATGTGTCCCATGGCCCATATCATCCATCGGGTCTGTTGTCTGTGATACAAAATTATATCCGCCGGCGACCTTACATCCGTTGCCGAAGCATCCGCCAAGGTCTGGATGTTTGTAATCGACTCCGGTGTCTATGATTCCTATAGTGATGTTTCTTCCGGTGATTGAGGAATTGCTCGCGTCAAAAAGTTTCCATACCTTATCTGCGCGTATCAAAGGAACTGAAGTATCCAGAAGGGCATGTACCGGCGCATCCTCGTAGATTCCGGCAACATTGGGCAGCGCGCGTATTTTTTCCACATCCTGAGGATCAAGAGAGACGCGCACTCCTGCAAATACATTCTTGTACTGCGTGATTCCTGCAGTTGAGCTAATCATCCCTTCGCGCTGCAAAGAATCCTCGAATTGCTGCGCCGTCTCGCTGATTGCTGCACGTTGTGTTGCAATCTTACTCGCATACGCGATTGCAAGGACTGATTGCAGTGATGATGTGGATTGGGTAGATTGACCGGATTGTTTTCCGCTGGTGCGTGACGCTTTTGCTGTCGCCAGCGATTGGCGATATTCAGCGTAGATTTCTGCGAGCGGCTCATCAGTGAATTTTACAATATAGGATTTTCGCGCGTCAGAAGCAGGATTTGTATCCGCAGGATTGGGCGTGGATTCCCCGAATGAATATGTTGTTGTTGCAAAGGGAGAATGTGATGAGGGGTCAGTGTGCAAGGTATAGGTTTTTCCTGACGTCTGATCGATAATTGCATAATCTTGGGAGACCGCAGAGGATGCGGGATCCTTTGTTTTGATGACTGCGACAGCGCCTGAAGAGTGTGCGAGCGTCACTGCATAATTTGCAGTATTCCCTGACGGTTCTGTAAGCATCAAGGTCTGCGATGAGTCCTGCATTCCAGAATAGTCGCATTGATCGTTTGATACGCACGCGCCTTTGCGGCATTGCATGCCGGATGCAGCGCAATCAGTGATATTATATGATGCCAGTCCGTCTGCATTGCAGTAATATTTTTGAAGCCTAGAATTGTCGATGCAATCGTCAGTATAGAGCGTATAATTATAGATGACCTGTCGCGGTTTGAACAAGGAATAACTTCCGAGTTCATGGCATTTCTCAGCACTCACGTTCACTTCAGAAAAGGTGAGTGTTGTCTTTCTCGGGAATTGCGTGCAATCTTCTGGAAGGGGAAGAATTGTTGTCCGCGAGATGGTGGTGTTTGTTGCGTTCGTATCGTCTGATGACAAGAGTGAAGGAGAAGATGTGTGGGTGATACTATTGTCATGAACTGAAACAGCTGAAGCGGCTGAAACGCGCTGCGAATCTTGGGGAATCCCATACGCATTTCCGACTTGGTCTTCACCCAGGTTCAACTTCATGCAAGGTATACTTCCGTCGATAAAATGGATTGTGATAGTGTTCAACCCATATGAAAGATTACAGGGCACTTTCCATTCAAAATTGCGCGATATCGGCTCACGGATGACCCGAGATGTTGTCGTGCTGCCTGCGCTGCAGATGACAGTATCGATGAATAATGGTGTATCCCCGCCCCGGATTGTCCCGCTGATGACAAGCGGTTTATCCATATCGGCAGAGATGCCTGAGATCGTAAATGGCCCGGAATAGAAGTCGATGGGGCGCGAAATCGTATAGTACACTGCAGTGTCAGAGGTCATTACAGTGTCGGGATTGCCCGCAGCATTATCATCGACAGAAAGACCATATGCGGCATGGCCTACAGTATCAGGCGCTAATGCAGGAACTGTGGATGCAGAATTGACGATCATCATATGATGGGATGAAAACAGCACAATGGAGAAGATAGCGATGATTGCGATGATTGCAACAACCGAAATGCCTACCCCTGAACGCAAGTCACTCATATAACCACCAGTAGCCCAGTACCTGCGTTCATTCTGGGCGGGCGAATTTATAAAAGTATTCCTTTTCAAGGACACATTTCAAAAGGTCGTTTCTAGCCCTGTAAACCCTAAGATGACGATCATGACCGCAGATTGCTCATTGCACAATGATGCGCTGCTGCGTCGTGAGCTACAAAAAAACCGCGGCCGAAATGAAATTTTGAAAGAAGCCGATATAAAAGGATGATGTCATCTTATCGTCATCTCTATTTTTCTTGCTAATTTTATGAGGTTGAGCAGTTTGTTTTGCCCAAGTTCTAATCTTATTTCTGCTGCTTCTGCTGGAGTTTTTCCTCTTAGACTATTAT
>JAKAKR010000011.1 GCA_021813435.1 Nanobdellota archaeon
TTGAATGCAATTATTGCGGAGCAATATGGTTTCGGAAAAAACCAACAAAATTAGAAAATGGAAAAATGACAAACATGCCCGTAAAATTAAAAAAATTACTTAAGCAATAGGTTTGCAATATCGCCTAAAATACGGTAAGGAACGTGCTAGACGCGCAGAAAAGCAAGAAATATCATGATGAGATGACGCGCTACAATAAAGAGTATGATAAGATCACGCGACCCATCTGGCAGAAAGAATTTGTAGAATACAAATAATGCTTACAATTTTTTTTTACGGAAAGGGCAGTGTCTTATACGGGTCATACCGTATCCCGTTGATGGTGATGAGATCAATCTTTTCTTCTTTTATTGCTGCAGGTATCAGTGGCGGGAGCAATCCTGCGCGTTTTTTTACAGAATTTCCCATGCAGGCCATGACTGTCTTTTCAAGGATTCCTGCCTGTTTATTATCAACATCAATGGTGATTGCGATATACGCACCAACCTTTTGATACCGCCGGATACTGACGGCAAGGTTTTGCTGCGCAATATATTCAAGAAATTGCGGGAACTCTTCCTTGATGATTGCTGCGTCCTCAGGATTCATGGCCTTATGATATTCAGAATCCATGCTGGAAGATTTCTCCTTCATTCATAAAGTTGCTCTTTTACGGTTTTGCCTTTTTCCAGTATTCGTCAAAGAACTGCTCGTACTGCGCGTGAATCTGCGCTGAGGTGATCTCGATTGCAGTCGGACGTTCACCCCAGAGAAGATTGATAACTTTGTCTTTGATGATGATGACGCCCAGCGGGGTATCATTGCTGCAAAAACGGATTTTGATGTTATGATTGCCGGTGAATGTTTTCTTGAGCGCAGACCGGACACTGTGATGTCCGAGCAATCGGTCATTGACATGTTTTTCTGCAAGCTTTTGATGGAATGATCTGAGAAACAATGATGCTGCAAGAGTATAATACTCATTCTTGAATGCAAATGCGGCATAGGATCCGCCGGGTTCTAATTCATCTGCGATTCGGTTGAAGAGTCCCTTGAATGCATTGAACCCTTCATGGACCACTGCAACCTGCTTTGCATCTGAAAATTTCTTTTTCAGCTCGAGCTCTGCAAGTATTGCAGTAAATCTCTTCTTGCGATCATCAATCAGGCCAAGGATATCTTTAGGATCTGCTGCCTGGTAATGTCTCGTCTTTGAGACAATGATGTAGCTTGCCAGGCCTTTCTCCCGCAATTTATCGAGTGTTTCATAGACCTTGGAATGCTGCAGCATGGTCTTTGCGGCAATCGGCCCTACAGTCACTGATCCGAGTTCGAGAAGTGCAATATACACTTTTATCTCACGGTCAGAGAATCCGAGTTCCTTGAATATTGCGCTCTCCACACACTCTTTATATCAGGATTCCTATATAAACATTTCTATCTTATATCTCCAAAGGGAGTAAATAACATTAATATACTCTTGAAACTATTATGGAGTAAAAACAGAGGTGTCCTATGAATAATGCACTGAATACGAACATGCAACAAAAAAAAAATCATGCAGTCAGGAGATGGATTGCAACTGCTGCCTTGGTCGCTGCAACATCACTCATCAGTTATTTTTCCGGTGCACATTCCGAGCGCGCGCAGCATGCAAGACAAGAAGCGTTGTTTGAACAGCAGGTCAACGCAGGCAACTACCAGAATATCATGCACATCGACGAAAACTATACGCTTGCGACAAAAAATGGCAAGCCCTGCATCTTGGATTGCACGGGAAATGAGAAAATCATGGCAGGAGCATTTGACGATATCCGTGCAGTGGACAATGGATACTGCTGCATAGACAGTATTTTTATCGGGCCAGACATCGCCGGAGTCTATACCTATTCTCTTGATAAGAATTTGCGGACACAAAAAATCATGTACCAATCGCCCTTTGACTCAGTACCCCATCAGGTCACTGAACTCTATTAACTATTTTTTTGTTTATTCTTTTATTAGTCATTGTACAATGATTTTTGCAGTCGCACTATTACGCCGATTTTGCATATTGCAATGGGCATTTCTGATAATTGTCGAGCCATTCGTCAGGAACATCCCAATCAAAATCTGTTAGCCCGCCGGTAGAGCATTTTTCCATAAATGTCAGTGCATCTTGCTCAAGCATCCCTGCCTTTTGTGCAGTGTAGATTGTGCTCATGATACACAGCGCAGATCCTGCACTCTTTGTCGGCGCTGCAGCAGTGCCGGTAGTATAATACACTGCGGAAATACCTACATGTCCGAGCAGTGGAATATTCTTAGTCTCTATTTTTGATCCTGTTTGCGCTATAGTATCAATAACTTTCTTCTGGTTAGCATAGGGGAAATGTGTATCCGCGTATGAGGTTATCCAGGTAACTTTTCCTTTGGTATGATTGAGTGCAGGTATTGCAGTGATGGGCGCCATATGACTGAATTTTTCTCTGAGCAGATCGATACTATAGCCATTTTTTTCTGCGAGTGCTCCCATATGTGCGGTCCTGATGCCATATCGGTAACAGTCTGCAAAATTATCCGCCATACCGATGAGCGTTACATCGGTGATTTGATCGAATATGCTGTCTTTATGCGCTGCATACAATTTGTTCAATGCACCAGTAAGAATGGGGATTCCGGCACTGCAGGATGCGATGTGTATTTCGTTAATTGCATATTTTTCTTTGAGTGCAGTTATCTGTTCTAATGATTTTGCAACATATGAACTCATAATTTCATAGGCCCGCGCGGTCGATTCAACATCCGGGGATATTGCTTTTTTATCCCATAAGAATTCAACGACCGGACCTTTAGTTTGTGCATATTCAATAGGAAGCGCATGTAATCGCTCATCAAACGCCCAGGGAGGGATGAATAGCGTCACGGTTCCTTTGTCTGTGTACGGCGCAGCATATCCCTCAGGAAGATGGATCTTTCTTGTAATAAGTGGGTCCGGTAATTCTACCTTTGATTCATATTCGTGCGGGAATCTTTTTCCTAATACTGTCTTCATAAGCAAGGTATCAAGATTCCATTTTTGTTTTGGTTGCGGCAATTGCTTCATTATACTACCTATTAGTAGTATCAGTTTATAAATGTTATGATTATTCGCAACCTACACGCATACTCGATCAATTGCTACACAAATCATTCACACTTTCATAAACTATTTAAATAAGTTCATTCTACTTAATCCTTGTTGAACTCAAATCAACAATGAGCATGACTTTTTAATGGTGATATCATGGTTTCAAAGAAACAAAAATCCGATGAACCAACAATAAATACTGCAGAAGAAAAAGTGCAAGTTCCCATAGACCCTAAAGACTCTCAAATCAGTGAACTCACCGACACATTAAAGCGGCTTCAGGCAGAATTCGAGAATTACAAGAAACGCACTGAAAAAGAAAACCAGGCGCTCATCAGGAATGCAAGCGTGCAACTTGTAAAAAAATTGCTCCCGGTCCTGGACAGTTTTGAACTGGCATTAAAAAACAACAATACCGACAATCCTGAAATACTCAAATACCGCAAAGGGCTTGAACTCATCTACACGCAACTCTTCTCATCACTTGAAGACGAGGGACTGCAGATCATTGATGCGCAGCACAAAAAATTCGACCCCTACAAGCACGAAGTCCTCATGATCCGCGAATCAGACAAGGATGACGATATTGTTGTCGAAGAATTGCAGAAGGGATACACCCTCAATGGATTCGTCATCCGGCATGCAAAGGTTGTCATCGCAAAAAAGCGGGAGGCAGACCATGAACCCCAAAAATAATACCAAGCAGATATATTTTTTGACGCCTGAGGCAATACTCAAATACTTTTTAGGCGCATCCGACGACATTGATACGCTCATCATGTGCAAGAGTTCAGAAGTCACACTCAAGACAACAGACGCAAACCTTTACGAAGCATTGGGATCAGTCATGCCCTATGATAATTTCATGAACAACAAGCTCGTCAAACTGCTTGAGGTTGTTGATATTGAACATGCAGAAAAAAAGATCCTCACCCATGAACGGGTGGATGAATTGCGCGCAGTCGCATTGAAAAAATAAGAACCAACGTGAGGTGTATGAATGGCAGATGAACAGCCTGAACCCATGAATAAACTGAATTTCAACATCAATGATGGCGACAGCTTTTACTCCAACGAGATGAGTATCACCTTTGTCCCGACGCAATTCGCGTTCGACTTCAAGAATATCTCGCCACGCGTTGATATCAGAAACCAGGACGAATCAAAGACCTTTGTCTTAAAGCACAATGTCGTCCTCATCGACCCCTACCAGGTCAAATTATTCGCGCAGGTCCTGAATGATGCCTTGGCGCGCTACGAGAAGGAATACGGCGCAATCGAGATCCCGGGATCCATCAAGAAAGCAGAACTCGAGATGAAGATGGCGCAAAAGAAGAATTCCACAACACACGACGTGCCCAGCTATTTCGGGTAAGCAATGATTGCAAACGCTGATGCGCCTGCATCAGTATATACTATTCAACAATAGACTAAAAAAATAAGAATAAACAAATACTCTAACGGAGGTATCTACAATGGCAAAAATTATTGGAATTGATTTGGGGACATCAAACTCTGCAGCAGCAGTACTTGAGGGCGGAAAGCCAAAAATCATCCCCAGCGCTGAAGGCATGACACTCTACGGGAAAGCATTCCCGAGCGTAGTCGCATTCACCAAGGACGGACAATTACTCGTCGGTGAACCAGCACGACGCCAGGCAGTCAGCAACCCTGACGGAACCATCATGGCAGCAAAACGCAAGATGGGAACAGACTTCAAATACAAGGTCCACGGCAAGGAATACACGCCGCAACAGATCTCTGCATACATCCTGCAAAAGATCAAGAAGGACGCCGAGGCATTCCTTGGAGAAAAGATCGAGAAGGCAGTCATCACTGTCCCAGCCTATTTTGACGATAATCAGCGTCAGGCAACAAAGGACGCCGGAACCATCGCAGGTCTTGATGTCATCAGAATTATCAACGAGCCGACTGCAGCATCACTCTCTTACGGCCTTGACAAGACCAACGCGCATACTATTCTTGTCTTTGATCTCGGCGGCGGAACACTCGATGTCACCATCATGGAATTCTCCGACGGAGTATTCGAGGTAAAATCCACTTCCGGGGACACGCAACTTGGCGGAACAGACATGGACAATGCGCTCGTGGATTTCCTTTCCAAGGAATTCAAGAAGCAGGAAAACATCGACCTCTCGAAAGACAAAGTCGCGATGCAGCGACTCCGCGAGGCAGCAGAGAAGGCAAAGATCGAACTCTCGACAGTGCTTGATACTGACATCAATCTGCCATTCCTGTCTGCGACAAATGAAGGACCAAAACATTTCTCCTACAAACTGACGCGGGCAAAACTCGAGCAGATCATCGAGCCGATCGTCAAGCGCTGCAAGCACCCGATCGAGCAGGCAATCAGTGATGCAAAACTCTCATTGAAAGAGATCGACAAGATCATCCTCGTCGGCGGGCCGACACGCATCCCGATGGTCCAGAAATTCCTTGAGGATTTCACGGGCAAAAAAGTCGAGCGTGGCGTTGATCCTATGGAGTGCGTTGCACTTGGCGCCGCAATCCAGGCAGGAGTCCTTGCCGGGGAAGTGAAGGATATTCTTCTCCTTGACGTTACGCCATTATCCCTCGGCATCGAGACACTCGGCGGAGTCACGACAAAACTCATCGAGAGAAACACGACGATCCCGACCAAGAAATCGCAGATATTCTCGACAGCAACCGACAACCAGAACGCAGTCACCATCCATGTATTGCAGGGAGAGCGTCCTATGGCGCAGGACAACAAGAGCCTTGGACGATTCGACCTCATGGGTATCCCGCCTGCACCGCGCGGAATACCGCAGATCGAGGTATCATTCGACATCGACGCAAACGGCATTGTGCACGTGACTGCAAAAGACCTTGGCACTGGAAAAGAGCAGAGCATCAAGATCACGGCATCGCAGAAACTGAACAATGAAGAGATCGAGCGCATGAAAAAAGAGGCAGAACTCCACGCTGAAGACGACAAGAAACGCCGCGAGGAAATCGAAGTCATCAACCAGGCAGACGCCATCGTCTACTCGACTGAAAAACTCTTCGAGGACATGCAGGGAAAAGTCGATGACAAAAAGATGGACGAAGTCAAATCAGAGATTGCAGAATTGAAAAAACTCCTCGAGCCAGAACAGAAGGATATTGCAGCAATCAAGACAAAACTCGACGAAATCAATAAGAAAGTCCAGGCAATGACGACCGAGATGTACCAGAAGGTCGCTGAAGAGCAGGCAAAGACGCAGGGCGCGCAGGGCGCAGAAACCGAAGAACCATCAGGTGCCGCAGACAGCGAGCATGTCATGGACGCAGAATTCACCGAGAAGAAAGACGAAGGCGCAAAAAAATCCAGTGCAAAAAAGAAGAAATAAACAATTTTAATTTTTTTATATTTTTTTAATTTGATTTTTTATAGGCGGGCATAATTCCAAACATTTATTAACAAAATATATTTCCAGTGACGATAATGGCTGAAAAAGATTATTACAAGGTCTTGGGCGTTTCCAAGAATGCGACGAAGGAAGAGATCAAGGCAGCGTACAAGAAGCTTGCAAAGGAGTTTCATCCTGATGTCAATAAGGCGCCGGATGCAACAGAAAAATTCAAGGAGATCAATGAGGCAGCCTCAGTTCTTGCAGACGACCAGAAACGCCAGCAATACGATACGTACGGCTCGGATTTCGAGAAGCGTTATCACCAGAATTTCAACCAGCAGTATTCTAACTTTGATTTTGAGGATATGGACTTTGGGGATATCTTCGAGATGTTTTTCGGCGGCAGCGGATTCGGGTCAATGCATGCGCGCAGGCATCGCGGAAGCGATCTGCGCTACGATGTTGAGATAACCCTTGAGGATGTTGCACGTGGGGTCAAGAAGTCAATCGCGCTCGAAAAACCTGCAGCGTGCGATGCATGCGAGGGCAGGGGCGGCGACGATTTCGAGACCTGCAAGGACTGCAACGGCAAGGGCGTAAAGCGGGTCACACAGCGAACTCCATTCGGCGTCTTTGCATCAACCGTTGCCTGCAAACGCTGCGAAGGCCGCGGGGAAATCATCAAGAATGTATGCAGCGAATGTGATGGCCGGGGAGTTCTGCGCAGTAAAAAGACTTTGGAAATTGATATCCCTGCCGGAATCACTGACGGCGCGCAACTGCGATTGAAGCACGAGGGCGAAGCAGTAAAGAACGGAGAATCCGGAGACCTCTATATTTTTATCAGTGTCAAGGAACACAAATATTTTGAACGCGACAATGATGATATTGTCCTTGACGCGCATATCAATTTCACGCAGGCAATCTTGGGAGATGAGATTGAAGTTCCGACACTTGAAGGAAAAGCAATCCTCAAGATTCCTTCTGGAACACAGCCCGAGACAGTATTGCGCATGAAAGGCAAGGGAATAAAACACTTGCATAGTCATGGAACCGGCGACGAACTTGTGCGGATAAAAGTGCAGATCCCTGAGAAACTCACACGACCGCAGGAACACCTCATCAAGGAATTCCAGAAAGAAGCAGGAAAAAAAACAAGCTTCTTTAATAGGATATTCAGGTAAATAGTACTTACTGTATAGTGATAATATTTCGTAACCTTTTTAAACCCTTATTATCTTCTCTCTATAATTATGATAGATAATATCTTTACTGCAGCAATCAATAGAACACGTCTTAATGCAGGAGTAAAGCGGTATCAGTCTGTAGTAGAAGACATTTTTCTTACATCTTTGGGCGATATTTCTCTTTCTGCATTCACCACTTACAGCAATCACATCCGTTACTGGTACGGTATCGCACATGAATCTTATGACCCGTCAGATATCAATAGCTTTGCATTTGTCTGTTCAGAATTAGCAAATACGAAATCGAATATTATTTTTCACACGAAAAAAAAATTATTTTCTCCAGAAGATGGGCTGTATCTTGCGGTTCATGAGATGGCGCATCTCGGACACAAACTACGATTATCAGAAATATATGATAAACTCCCTGAATCGCATCATGAACTTATCGTAGATATGGTCGCAGCATATGTCACCAAAGACATGAATACGGAAGAATTACATCCTACACTACAGCATTGGCATCATTTTTCACAAAAAGCAATTGCGGCTTTCGGATCTTTCGAGGACATGATCTCTGAAGAATTGCTTTATTGCAGTTTATTCACCTACGTCGAGCAAAAGCATCCCTCAGTAATGAAACAGCTTCTTGAAACGCCCTGATCCAATCTCTTTCATCGTATTTCGACTGTCTCGACTTTTCCATCGAACAGTTTGGTGAATCCCTGCAACTCTTTTATCGTGTATGTTTTCTCGTCCTTGAATGCATTATCGATCAGGTCCTGCTCGGACTTGAATTGTTGCAGGACATATTTTTTTGCGCCAGCAATAAGCGTTGCAATCTCCTCAAAATCCTGCGGTGCGTGCAGTCGTGGAAGAACAGTCGTCCGGAACTCATACTCGATGAGTCCTTTTTTCCCTGCATCCATGATGAGCGCGATGCTTTTCTTGATATTTGCGCTATTCACCTGCGTATTGACGGTTTCTGGATATTTTGCAAGATTGTTCTTGATGTCCATTGCAATATAGTCCACGAGCTGTTCTGTAATCGCTTTCTCGATGATTCCGGGAAATGTCCCGTTCGTGTCGAGTTTTATTGAGATTTTCCGTTTCTTGATCTCGCGCATGAATTCAAGGATTCCCGGATGCATGAGCGGCTCTCCGCCAAGGAGCACCACTCCATCGATCCATTTCCTTTTCTGGTCGAGAAATGTGAAGAATTCTTCAGGTGTGATGTCTGGGAATTCATCCTCATGAAATATCAGTTCTGGATTATGACAATAGCCGCAGCGGAAATTGCACTTGCTCAAAAAAACCACCGTTGCAATCTTATTCGGATAATCAATGAGCGAGGATTTCACGATTCCCTTAATGTGGATATCCATCATAAGAATCTCTCCAGATCAGTGAGCGTCATGATGCGATTGGGATAATCCGGATGCTTGTTCTTTCGGTCAATAAGAATCCCCTTAATCCCGCAGGATTCTGCGCTTGCAACATCGAGACGTAACGAATCACCGACCATGACTGCCTCATCCGCAGAGACGCCAAGGCGCTGGAGTGCGAGTGCATAAATGTGCGGATCAGGCTTTTGGATGCCGACCTCATAAGAGAGGATTATTTCATCGACAAGTTCATGGATAGGGAACTTTTCCAGGATCTGTTTCATCGAGATATTCGTGGTATTGCTCAGGATCGCAATCTTGTATTTCTGCTTGAATTCCTGCAGTACTGCGATGGTCTCGGGGAACGCATATTTTCTTACGGTTCCATTACTTGCAATGATCTCGCATAATGCATCGACTGTTGTCTTGTCAACCTGCATGTGCAGTCTTGCGATGAATTGCTGCATCGTTGCCTGAAGGTCAGTGATGGGATGCGTCATGAATGTTTCGCTGAACGCCGTATAGAATTCCGGATCATGATACGTCCTTCCGATCTTCATCGCGAATTCATCGAATGGCCGTACAGCAGCGTCTGTCTCAAATAGTGTCCCCCATAAATCAAAAATAATTGCCTTGATCATATTATTTGAGCGCAGTGTTCAATTCTTCGAGTCGCGGGGTCTCGCCACGCCATTCGGCAACAATACTCTGATCCTCATTCAGGACTACGATGGATGGCGTTGCAAGAATGCCATACTCGAGCGCTTCAGCAAGCCCCTCTTCTGTCTTGATATCATGATAATGAACCATTGCCTTATGCTCGATCTGCGCAACAACCTGTTTTGCTGCAGGACATTTGGGGCAGGTTGGTTGGGTAAAGACTTTAACAATCATTGTAATCACCTGATCTCTTTTTTATTTATATCCTGAACTTCCGAATCCGCCTTCGCCACGGTTGGTCTCTGAAAGTGTAGCAGTGGGTTTTAATGTCACGATCTGTACGGGTTGGATAAGCATCTGCGCGATACGCATGTGCTTTTCGACCTTGAAATCCTCCTTACCCAGATTGATAAGTACAATCCCTATCTCCCCACGAAAATTCGGGTCAATGACACCGGCCATGGTATGGACAGAAAATTTTGCAGCCATGCCAGAACGGTCACGAATACTACCAACATGATGCGGAGGAATACTCATCTTGATTCCGCTGCTAAAAACCTTTTTCTCCATTGGCTTGAGAATATATTCCTCTTCAGCATTCCGCAAGTCAAATGCGACATCACCATCATGCGCATATTCAAGATCGGGAAGATCAGGACTTGCTTTCACATATTCGAGTGTAAACTTTTTTTCCGCATGCATTACTTCTTGAACCATCATCAAACCCCCTACACCTGTAATCACTATATATACTATTTAAAATAGTATTTTTACTCTTTTAAAAAAATCACTTTCTGCAGCCGCAATCACTGCTTGCGTCAACAGTGTAATTGCCATTCTGCCGGCTCTTGAATTCTGCACGCTTAGACTTGTTCCAATTGTTGATTCGGGAAAAATACCCGACGACACGGCTGATGCCGTACACATTCTTGCTTCCGCATTGTGGACATTTTGCTGTCATTTTTTTGTACACCTCACTTGTCGAACATCCAATCAAGTTTTGAGCCATCAAGTACGTGCAGGAGAGCGGTTATGATCTCTGCATCGAGTATGTTTTTACCTTGGCTCATAAGCTTAATCATTTCATTATATTTATCATCATCAATTTCATAATAGAGTTCTGACAAAAGCAATTCCTTGTTTAATGCAAGTTCCATGCTCTTATCCTTGAGACTTGAATTATTATGGGCAAGTTTTATGATTATCCTGTCCTTAGTCTCTGCTAAACTAAGAAATTTCGCCTGCCCGCCTATTTTAACATCCCTCAGTTTTGGCATTTTAAACTCTTGTTACATATAATGTATTACAATATCTATCTGTGTTCCTACGAGTGCCTCTGTTGGAGAAAGTTCACTATTTTTCGGATTAATCAATATAAATGCTTCTTTATTCTTTAATTCAGCAATTGTTTTCTTGAATTTTTCTTTTATTGGTACGTTTGGTTGTTTTTGAGTATGCTGTATTGAATCTGCAAGACCGATAGCCGCATCTTTATATAAAACGAGACTAATTTTCGGCTGCATAAATAGCAGCAATTCTACATTCTCTTCATCCATGCTGCCACCAGATATTTTTGCTTTAATGGCGTGTTGCATGAATAATGATTTATCGCTCGATTCAATGGTGAGTAAGTGCATACCGGATTTAGGAGAGGTCGGCATTTTTCCCGCAAATTCAATACTGCTCATCGTAGAGTCTTGCTGTACGCGTGTTATGATGCCTGTTATTTTTTTGACCATTTTATACCTTAGAATATTTTCTATTTGAGATCTTTCTCTATGACTATTTCTATAATGCTTCCTTCAAGCGATTTCATGCTTGGCACTACTATGTTGCCCCCCATTATTTTTCCTCTAGCGACGGAATTTTCTTTTACATCTTTAATCCATCTTTGTGCGATATCCCTATTGACCGTAAGTGTTCCGGCGCTCATTCCATCGGTAAATGCTATTTCAAAAGCTTTTTCTCCTATGGGATTAACGGTACTCACTCTTGCTCTTATGTTGGGTCTCATTGTATCAACTCCAAAAAATGTTTTTTAATTTCCCGGCCTCTTTTATTAATAAATGTTATTTTTTTCGTATCTGTTACCCTCGCTCGTATTTTGCTGTTTTATTGATTGAAATTCTTGCCATTTGCAATTCTGCAAGAATTTCTTGATATTTTAATTTTGAATACTCGCATATTGATGGTAACAATATCTGAACTATTCTTCTTTTATCATCGATCATACCCTTTTGATACTGCATGGCAGTCTTCGCAGACTGTAAATTCAGGACTGATGGTTATCTGCGCGCTTGGCGTATGCTCCCAGGTCTTTTTGACGAGTTGATAGATTGCCTCAGGACTCGGGGACTTTTCGCCCACAAATACGTGCGTGATTGCTCCTGCCTCGATAATGGGATTGAATTTTGCCTGTTTTTCAATGCGTTCCATGATATCAACATCAGCATCAGCTGCGAGGTGGACACTATTTGTGTAATAGACTTCGCCCTTATCAATATCACCGCGTACATACTCGCGGCTTTCCGGGTACTCCTGCAAATCTACTTTTGCAAACCGCAGTGATGTCGATTCCCCCGGAGTTTCTTCAAGGACAATCTTGAGTCCGTGCTGCTCTTCCATCTGTTTTGCCTTCAGATACATTGCTGAGGCAATCTTGAGCCCGAGCTTGTATGCCTTGTCTGATTCATGGAGTTCTTCACCAGTAAGGTATTTGACGCATTCATTGAGTCCGATCATGCCGATGATGTAGCTTGCTTCATTAAGGTCAACATAGGGTCTTTCGTCTAGTGCAGTCATGCCGATCTGCCAGAGCGGTGTTCCGGGCTGACTGCTGATCTTTGTGATAAACGCCTTTTTCTGGAGGTGCGCTTTCATTGCGATCTCCATGGTCTTTTTGATCTCATCAATTGTTCCCTCAACTGTTTTTCCACGATACGCGGCCTGGGGAAGATTGACAGTTACATTCTGGAATCCGCAGAACCGCAGGCTTTCCGGATGCTGCAAGAGGTATTGGTCAGTGATTTTTGTACGCAACCTGCAGCAGGCTGAGAGTGTTGCAGCCTCACGATCAAAAATAAAATACGGGCTGCCATTGTCTGCAGCGATCTTGCAGGAATATTTCAGGAGTTCAAGCTGTGATTTATCGTCAAAGGAGTCCTGGTCAACATGCAGATCCATCTTGGGAAAGCTAAAGACCTTGCCTTCACTGTCGCCGTCATGCCATACTTCCATGAGAGCGCGCGCGAATTCCTGGGCTTCTTTCTTGAAATCATTATAGGTCAGAATCCTTCCTTCCTTAGGATTGATTTGCTTGAGATTTCCTTTCTCATCGCGCGGAACTTCTGTAACATGCTCGATTGTCCCATCAATCCGTTTGATCATATATTTTCCACTTGGGCCGATTGCAGGGATCTCCTGCATATACCCCGGGATTCCAAGATGGATATTGAAATCAATAAAGAGCGTCTGTCCCCCACGGCTGAATGCATTCTGCGAGCAGCTAAAAATAAGATACTGTGCTTCCTGCTTTAACTGCTTAACTGAAAGTCCTACAAGAAGCGGCGCATAGAAGATATTGAGGTATGCAAGGCCGAGGGCTCCAGCATAGTATGCCTGCATGGATGCAAGAAATGTGTTCAAATGACCAGTCAATGTCTGTGCGTGCTTAGCAGATGTTGAGCTGCTGTTCAGGTTGTTCAATCGAAGACCATATTTCTTGAGATATTCAAGTGAGTGCGCTGAACAATAGACCCGCACAATATATCCAAGATCATGCAGATGGACAGCTGCCTTAAGGTGCGCTTCAGCAACATCCTTGCTGAATACTTCCTTGAGCGCGTATTGCTTGAGTACTGCTTCTGCAATTGCAAGATTTACTGCTTCAGGATTATTATTGACAATATTGCTGTTCTCAAGATTTTTGGAGAAGATGACTTGGTTAAGGTTATAGACACTGATGCCAAGGATTTCCTGCTTTTCAAGTTTTTTGGTGTAGCCGCGCTCAAAAAGTTCATTGTTGACCAGTTCACGCAAAAGTGAGGTGGAAATAGTCCTGACACCGGATTTTGCAACCTTTTTCTCAACAGATGCTGCAATGGTCTCTGCTTCTTCTTTCTCAAGCTTGATCTCCTTGATCAATGCTTCCACAATGCGCTGCTTATTCCATTCATTGAGCGTGCCTTTGAGCGGTGTTGAGACCAGAAGATTAAGATCTGTAGTGTCCTGGCTTGTTGCAGAATCCTGCGAGACAATCTTGAGATTCTTGAGCTCGTTTTCAAATTCGTCAAGATCCTTGAATTGGCGATAGACAGAGGCAAACCTGATATAGGCAATCTCATCAAGCTGCTTTAAGTGCTTCATGATGATGTCGCCAACAACTGTGCTCTTGATTTCGTTTGATTCCTGATTATAGACTTCTGCTTCAATCTCTGAGACTGTGGCTTCAATGCGTTGCGCGCTGATGGGCCTTTTTTCGCATGCTTTTGTGATGCCTTTGAGTATCTTGTCCCTATTGAATGATTCCCTGCGACCATCTTTTTTGACCACATTGATCTCAACCATCTCAATGGTCTCATAGGTTGTAAAGCGTTTGCCGCATTTGAGGCATTCTCTTCTGCGCCTATTGGTGTCATCATCAGAAACCCGTTTATCAACGACTTTAAGCTCAGAACTTGAACAAAATGGACATTTCATGTAAAACTCCCCCAAATTGCTACTACATCTAGTGTTACTGGATGTAATTTTTCTACTATATCTTGTATATTTTTTGAAACTTGTCCATTACTGTCTGCAAGTTATATATAAATATTGTTGTACTCCAAGGGTATTTTTTGTTAGTATAGATCGGCTCGTATACTTCAAAATATATCTTTTTCAAAACGAAAATGTTTAAATATAACCTGCTTGCATTTGTACAACATATTGATTTTTTAAGAAGTTCTAAGCACAATATCTTGTGTTTATGAATTTTTTATACCTCATTCAGTATCTAAAAGATATTGAATATATTTGTGATATCGTTGAAGGGGGATTGTAAAGGGGGATTGGTGGATGTGGAACAAAAAACAATAACAACACAGGCAACAGCGGAACTACCCGCAGCGTCTTCAGTAGAACTCTACGTAGTAAAACGCACTGGAGAACTGGTCGCTTTTGACACTACGCGGATCATCAACGCAGTACAGCGGGCAGCACGCGCCACAGGGGTGACTGTAGAACCAGCAATATTCCACAGGCTGATACAAGATATTGTGTCTGAAATCGAATCACGATTCATTGACCTCTATCCTAATGTTGAAAACATCCAGGATATCATTGAAAAAAACCTCATGAAATACGAATTATTCGAGGTATCAAAATCCTACATCCTCTACAGGGCAGAGCGTGCACGCGCGCGCGAAGAGAAAAAGAAAGAAGATATGGAAAAGACCTTGCTCGGAAAACTCAAGATCACCAAGCGTGACGGCAGGACAGTCATTTTTGACATTGCACGGATCGAAGAGACCCTCAAGCGCGCAGCAAGCGGACGCGAAAAAGATATCTCCTTTAGCCTTATCACCAAAGAACTCATCAAGAATGTGTATGACGGAATTACCACTTTTGAACTTGAAAAAGCGCTCCTTCTTGCAACAACTGCATTCATCGAAAAAGATCCTGCGTATAGTTATGTTGGCGCGCGATTATACCTCCAGAAAATCTATAAGGAAGTCATCGGAACATCAATCACTAAAACAGCACTGGATCATGCATACAAAGAATCATTTGTTCACGGCATCATGAAGGCTGTGGAACTTGGAATCCTGGACACTGCAATGGCCAATTTTGATCTCAAAAAACTTGCAGAAGCACTAAATCCTGAACGCGACCATCTCTTCCAATATATTGGCTTGCAAACCCTCTATGAACGCTATTTTCTCAAATCTGAAGATCAGCGGCTTGAATGCCCGCAAAGTTTCTGGATGCGTGTCGCTATGGGACTTGCAATTGCAGAAAAACCCGAGGAACGCACTGCATGGGCAATACGATTCTATGACAGTATCTCCACATATCGCTTTGTTCCTTCAACACCAACCTTATTCCACTCGGGAACAGTCCATCCGCAACTCAGCTCATGCTACCTCAACACAGTAACTGACGATCTCAGTCACATCTTCAAGGTGTATTCAGACAATGCCCAACTCTCCAAATGGTCCGGTGGGATAGGCACAGATTGGACTAATATCCGCGCAACAGGCGCGCATATCAAATCAACAAATGTTGAAAGTCAGGGAGTCATCCCATTCCTAAAGATTGCAAATGATGTGACTGCAGCAATCAATCGCAGCGGTAAACGCCGCGGCGCAACATGCACGTATCTTGAAACATGGCATCTTGACATTGAAGACTTCCTTGATCTGCGCAAGAACACGGGCGATGATCGCAGAAGAACGCATGACATGAACACTGCAAACTGGATCCCTGACCTCTTTATGAAACGGATGCTTGCAAATGAGGATTGGACTCTTTTTAGTCCAGAAGAGGTTCCTGAACTCCATGAACTCTACGGCAAGGCGTTTGAAGAAAAATATCTCTCTTATGAAGCGCGTGCTAAAAGAGGAGACATCAAAAAGTATAAGACTGTTTCTGCACTTAAACTCTGGCGTAAGATGATTTCAATGCTCTTTGAGACAGGTCATCCCTGGATCACATTCAAGGATCCTGCAAATATCCGGAGCCCGCAGGATCATGCCGGAGTCATCCATAATAGCAATCTCTGCACTGAAATAACCCTGAACACCTCGCAAGATGAGACTGCAGTATGCAATCTCGGTTCAATCAATCTTGAAAAACATGTTGTACAGGATCCAGAAACAAACACGCGAGTACGCGCTTTCATTATTGATAAGCCGCTTCTTGCAGAGACCATTGCACTTGCGGTACGTATGCTCGATAATGTCATAGACATCAATTATTATCCGACCACTGAAGCAAGAAATGCAAATCTTCGACATCGCCCGATAGGGCTTGGAATCATGGGGGTTCAGGATGCGTTCTTCAAACTCAATCTTGCGTTTGATGACCCGCTCGCTTTTGCATCAACTGATGAGACCATGGAATTCATTGCATACCAGGCAATACTTACCAGCTCGCACCTTGCAAAAGAACGGGGAAGTTATGCGAGTTTTGCGGGATCCAAATGGTCAAGAAATATCCTCCCCCAAGACACTATTGCACTCCTGGAACACGAGCGTGGCGTCACCATAGATCTGCCAAGACAGGAACACTTGGATTGGGGAGAGGTTCGTGAATCCATAAAAAAGCACGGCATGCGCAATTCAAATGTGATGGCAGTTGCGCCTACTGCAACAATAAGCACTATTGTTGCTTGTTTTCCGACAATAGAACCTATCTACAAGAATATTTACGTGAAATCAAACATGAGCGGAGAATTCACTGTAGTCAATAGTTACCTTGTAGAAGACTTGAAGGGACTTGGATTGTGGGGCGATGAGATGCTCTCGCAACTCAAATATTATGATGGAAATATCAGCATGATTGCAGGAATTCCTGATTATCTTAAGGCAAAGTATAAAGAAGCATTTGAGATTGATCCGCAGGTACTTATTCGGCATACTGCCCTGCGCGCCAAATGGATTGATCAAAGCCAGAGCCATAACATATTCATTAAAGGAACATCAGGAAAAATCATTTCAGACACGTACATCTATGCATGGCAGATGGGATTAAAGACGACCTATTACCTGCGCACACTTGCAGCCTCGCAAATCGAAAAATCAACACTTGATGCAAAAAAGTACGGGTTCACGCAGAAACGGGAATATGCAGCTGAAACGCCTGAGCCTATCCCTATTCCTGAACCTGCTATCCCTGCACCTGCACTAGTAGTTGCGCCGCCGATTATTCATGTAGCGTCTGGAGTTAAACTCTGCAAGATTGAAAATCCAGACTGTGAGGCATGCCAATAAAATGACCATCATCAACAATTCAAAAACAGATCCAAACAAGATACTGCCCATGACCTATAAGTGGGCACGCCAGCATTACAAGGATGGGGTTGCAAACAACTGGACTCCTGAAGAGATCGGGATGCAAAAAGATGTCGAGCAATGGAAATCGACAAAAGTCCTTAGTGAGACCGAGCGCAGGCTCATCATGTGGAATCTCGGATTTTTCAGTACTGCTGAATCCCTGACTGCAAACAATATTGTCCTTGCAGTCTACAACCACGTGACCAATCCTGAATGCAGACAATACCTGCTCCGCCAGGCATTTGAGGAAGCGATCCATACTGATACCTTCATCTATTGCTGCGACAGTCTGGGACTTGACCCTGAAGAAATATACACCATGTACACGAGTATCCCCTCGATTAGGGCAAAAGACGATTATGTTGTTGAACTCACCCAAAGCGTATTCGACCCGAATTTCAAAACCCAGGGGACAGAGAACATCCGTAGATTTGTCCGCGACCTTGTAGGATACTATGTTATCATGGAAGGGATATTCTTCTACGCAGGATTTGCAATGATGCTTGCATTAAAGCGGCAGAACAAGATGGTTGGGATCGGTGAACAATTCGAATTCATCATGCGTGATGAATCCATACACCTTGCATTCGGCTGTGATATCATCAACACCATCAAATCAGAAAATCCCGAGATATGGACTGCAGAATTCCAGGAAGAACTGACGCGACTTATCAGGAAAGCGGTTGAACTCGAAAGCGCATACGCGTATGATGCCTGCTCGCAGAGAGTCCTGGGAATCAATGCGACGCAATTCAGCAATTACGTGGAGCACATCGCAGACAGAAGACTTGAGCGCATCAACCTCCCCAAGATCTATGGCACAGAAAACCCCTTCCCCTGGATGAGCCAATCAACAGATCTTACTAAGGAAAAAAATTTCTTTGAGACCCGCGTAACTGAATACCAGAGTGCAGGACGGCTTGATTGGGAGTAATCACACGCAGCATCAGTAGTTCTCTCTGAAGCGAAATATTTATTAAGACGCATGAGCAGTGTGAACAAATAATTATTTTTCCTGTGGAGGTTTCAGATGAGAGAGAACTCAAGAACCGGATTATGGATTGTAGGAATCGTTGCAATTGTGGCTATCGCAACAATCATTATTATTTTCACGCAATCTGCAGCTCCTGTGCAAGAAGCGCAGACCTGTAGTGCAGTTGACAGCGGGACTCCGACCTCTGTTGCGCAATTGAATGTCCCTGCAGGAAAAAAGCCAGTCATTGTCGGCAATGATGTCTATTTTGTCCCTGCAAGCGCTGATGCTGCAGGAGCAGCATATGCCTTGGATGATAATTCCTATGCCGGTGGTTGTCATTGCAAGAAGAAAAAAGGCAAGTGCAGCATCACTGTCTATGGCGATACAGTCCTTGACTGCAGCGGCTGCGGGGATTGCTCCTGGTAACTCTTTCTATGCTGAATGCGTCTTGCAGACGCATCCTTCTCTTTTTTTTACTGCAATCCGCGATACTGTGCCTGTGGTGAGATTGATGCGGATCATCTCTTTTTCCACTGCGCCACTCATGAGATAGCGGACTGCCATATTGACTGCAAGCGATGCGACAATGGAAACCATAAAATTTAGTACACCGATCTCGCAACTTGTCTCGCCCTCTTTTTCCTTGTTGAAACATGCAAAGCAGGGCGCATTCTCATCTCTTGCATCAACAAAATAGATTGCCCCGATCCCGTGCACTGCGCCAGTATAGATCCAGGGGATTCTTTTTTCAAGACAATAGTTGTTGATGGCAAGGCGCGTTGCGATATTGTCTGTGCAATCAATGATGAGATCAGGAATCCCGATCATCGATATGTTTTTTTCGTCGACCATATGGTTAACAGCATTGACTGCGCAGAAATCCTTGAGATGCTCCTTGATTGCAATGACTTTTGGCTTGAGAAGATCCTTCATCTCAAAGAGCATCTGGCGTTCAAGATTGGTCGTATCCACAATATCTGCGTCAATGATTGTGAACGGGATTTTCATGCGTCCCAGTAATTGCGCGACACTGCATCCTGTCCCGCCTGCGCCGATGATCACAATGCTTTTGCCCTGCAGTTTCTCTGCATCCTTTCCAAACACCTTTTGATAACTCACAATACCTCTGGTTTGTTTGAGATTATTTAAATGTTATTCTTCATTAATGAACTCCTTCTCTGTCGGATTGATGCTAATTGCAATAGCAAATAGATTCTCGCGCAAGAAGAGTGTACCGAAGAAAAGATAATACACACAAAAAGAATCATACTCTACGAAGACATCGATGAATGATTCTGATACTGGGCACATGTGCTGCAGGAGTTTTGAAGGAGCACGCTGCTACTATGCCCCTGGTAAAAGGCGTATTGGTCACCCTGTGGATGTCAATCCTATCCGTTAAATGGCGGATGTTCTAGCAGTCGGGGGTCTAACTAACAAAAATGGCTTTTTCTTAATGTCTAACAGTCAAAAAACTCTCTTTCTATTTTGAAACCTGTAGTGAAGCCTGTAGTGGTAAATCCTTTGGAGCTAACCGCCTAACTAACCGTCTGAATGGGTTTCAAATTTTGGTGTAAACAGGCCTTCTAACAGGCTAAGAAGGGAAGTGGACATATTGAAACGCAGTCTCAGACGCCGTCTCTGTTTTTTGAATTTTAGCTGAAAATTTCATTAGGCATATTTGAAACGATCTCTCAAACGAGCCCTCTAAAAATGGAAACCAGTAGGCAAACCTGTAGGCAAAAAATGAAAATCAACAGTGAAACCAACAGTGAGAAATAGGAAATATGCAAGAAAGAATTTCGGAGTAAGTCCGGTGTTAAAATTATGCAAAAATAATCTGTCCACTGCAAATTTCCGAGAATTTGCTTGTCAAGTCCGACCTATTTTCAAACGTAAACTGCTCAATAGACTTGACATGAGTCCAGTGATTTACACTGGTCTTGTGTGATTTTCAGACACCGAACTTTGCATTGCTTTACTTAGAAGTTCTTTCCAATCTGCTTTCTGATCTATCTTCGCTTTCTGAGCTGGAGTCATTCCAATTTTTGAATGTTTTCGTACAAAGTTATAGTATGTTTGAAAGTTCTCTGCGTATTGCTTTTGATTTCCTTTGAATCCACGCATTACTTTATCTCTCTGCCTGAATGTTTCGTGAAATCTTTCGATCTTATTGTTGTTTCCTGACTTTTGTCTTAATGAAACATAACGCTTGTGAGGTTTAGGATTTTGATAAGTAGCAAATTCTTTTCTTACAGCTTTTGAATAGTTAAATAAACCGTCTGTGACCACTGTCTTGGCTTTCTTACCTGCAACCTTTTTGGCTCTTTTGAATATTCTTCTTGCATCTTCATAGTTTCTTGTTTTGCTTGCATTACTTGCTAAAAGAAATCTTGTTTTGTTGTCCAGTACATTCCAAACATATTGCTGATTGCCTTTTACTTTGATGAATTGTTCATCTGCAAGCCAGTAATCACCTACTTGCGGTTGAATGGACTTGACATACTCAGTAATCTTTGTCAAATAAGTATTAACCCAATTCAAGACCGTAATGTGGCTTACTTCAAGCCCATAAATTTGCTTTAAGTGGTCAGCAATTGAACGATAACTAACTCCCTTCATGTACAAATCCATTACAGTGATTACTGTCTTAGGATCCCCCTTAATGTTTCTAATTGGAGAATTAACCCAACGCTTTCCACAAGCTTTGCAATACCATCTTTGCTTATCGCAAAGCAAGGTTTTTCTTACACTGTCCTTTCTAGTTTTACTGCTGTTGCAGACTGGACAGTTTGGTCGTTTTTCGTCTTGATTTTCCATTTTTGTAACCTTATTTATTACTCATATAAGTATAACTTAAGAAAGGCTATTTTGTATATAACTCTTGTCGTTTCTTACCTAACAAAGTATATTTTTAAGAAACTTTAAATATGAGTTATGATTAATGTGTTGTATGGGGGAAATAAAGATACTTGTTGACGGGTATAAATGTGAACGTTGTAAACATGAATGGATACCTCGTTCACGAAAAAAACTTAATCCTATAATCTGCCCTTCTTGTAAGAGCCCTTATTGGAATATACCTAAAAAGAGGAAGAACTCATGACTGATTTTAAATTCGAATTTGGCAGAAAACAAATCAGTAAAATACCTCGTAAAAAAATTATTGAGGAACTTGAAAAAGTTTCGAAACAATTTAATTATACTGACTTTAAACAGGACGACTTTAGTAGAATCTCAGATATAAGTTATTTTACAGTTAATAGAGAATTTGGTTCATGGGAAAAAACAATGGAATTTCTTCATAATCATTTTAAAAATAAGGGAATCGATTTTAAAATAACTTCTAGGAGAAGTTCTTATACTATTCAAGAAATGTTCAATGAAATGGAGAGACTGTGGTAAAACTTGGACATAGGCCATCAAGAAATGAATGGGTCGCAAATGATCCAGAAATTAGTTATGATACAATATATCGATATTTTGGTAGTTGGAAAGACGATTGTTTGAAATTTATTGAATATAAATCGGGTGAAAAAATTGATATTGAAGAAAAGACGATTGAAAAGAAGCCAATAATAAATTTCACTAACAATAAGATAAAGAATATGATTGGAAAAACAAGAACTATACCCTTAAGTATCAGAGTGAAAGCACTAAGTCGTGATAATTTTTGTTGTATTTTTTGTGGTAAAAGTCCGGCAACTGATGTAGGAACAAAACTCCACATAGACCACAAAATTCCTTTTTCTAAAGGCGGCACTAATGATATTGACAATCTTCAAACTTTGTGTGAGGAAGGTAATTTAGGTAAAAGTGACTCGATAATTAAGAAATAAAATGACTCAAAAAACACTTGACGGAAAAGATATAGAAGAAGAGAGCATTTGGTCAGATGGTGCTTTCGCTGAAACACTAGGTCCAATAGATATCAAAACCAAGATGCGTACTTTTCACATGAAGCATGATGAAGAGATGAATTATAATTGTGCTAAATGCAGAATTAAAATTTCAGCGCATAATAAGGATTGGCACAATGGAATGTGTGATGCATGCTTTAATAAAGAATTTTTTCCAGAGGATTAGAAATGGACACAAATAACGCAATCGTGGTTTTTCAGGGAAAAAACATCAGGAGGACTTGGCATCATAATGAGTGGTGGTTCTCTGTATTTGACATAGTTTTAATTCTTACAGATAGTAGCGACCCTAAGCAATATGTTAAGAAGATGCGAAGCCGTGACCCTGTTCTTAATGCGAACTGGGGTACAATCTGTACCCCCCTTGAACTTCTTGCACCAGATGGCAAGAAAAGAGAGACAAATTGCGTCAATACTGAAGGAGCTTTTAGGATTATCCAGTCTATTCCTTCTCCAAAGGCAGAGCCATTCAAGCTATGGCTAGCACGGGTTGGCTATGATAGAGTAAAAGAGATTGAAAATCCAGAATTAGCCCAAAAACGAATGAAGGAATTATTCAAGTCCAAAGGATATTCTGAGGAATGGATTGAAAAAAGAGTTAGAGGAATAGCAATAAGAGATGAGCTTACTGATGAATGGAATAAACGAGGTTTACAGATAGAAAAAGAATACGCTATTCTTACAGCAGAAATATCAAAAGCAACATTTGGTATGACTCCAAGTGAATACAAGAAATTCAAAGGACTGCAAAAAGAGAACCTTAGAGACCACATGGATGATATAGAATTGATTCTTACAATGCTTGGAGAAGCAACCACAACGAGATTCACAAGAGAACGAGACTCAAAAGAATTTAATTATCTCAAAAAAGACGCTAAAGATGGCGGAGATGTTGCTGGCTCGACAAGAAAAGACATAGAACAGAAACTTGGCAAAAGTGTTGTTTCAAGCGATAACTTTTTAGAGAAAACGGAAGAACAAAAAAGATTGAGTTTCAGAAAGAAAAAAGAATAGCAAAACCCATATTATCAAGAGAATCATAGGCGATATAACAATGAATATGCACGATTTAAATTCATTTATCGGAAAAGAGAACGACGATTTAGAGAAAGAATTAGGATTTACCCATTATATTGAATTAAAAGACAGATTATCTTCTGGCAGAGATCAAGATCATGACGCTGTTATTAAGTCACTTATAGAATTTGCTTTTGGACAACAATTAAAGATTGTAAAGACTGATGATGGTGTCATTGCTGAAATTTTTGATATGCAACTTAAAGATATAATATCCAACTTAGAATTATTAAAAAATAAGAGAGGTGTATTCTGGGAAGAAGAAACAGAAATGTGTTTTGCTCTTCTCGGAGATAATTTTTTCTCATATGTGTTCCCAAATATGATTATGTTTTCTGCAGATGAAGAGAACACCAATAGGATGTCTGATCTTTTGCAAAAACATAATTTAGACCACTTTGGACCTGAAACAATTGGAAAATACGAACATACTGATGTTGAGCACAAGAAAATAAAGCTTGGTAAAAATGAGCCTTGCTATTGTGGTTCAGGAATGAAATACAAAAAATGCTGTTTAAACAAGGATATTGAGAAATATGGTCATGCAATCAAAATCTGAGACTCCCCAGGTAACCTGGATAATATTAAATGCTATCAAAGAATTGCAAGTCGGAAAGATTAAACTAGCCCAATTTCTCAAAGGATCAAAATCAAAAAATATAATCTCAATAAATATTAAGCAAGGATACGGTGGTCTAATGTGGTGTGATACACCAACAATCACAGGATTTATAGAACAAATAGAAGTCATCGGACTAATAAATAAAAAAAATATCAATCAAGGATATTATAATTATCCAGTTTATTTCCTAACAGAAGCAGGAAAAAAGGTTTTAGAAGAGAAAACAGAAATTGCACTTCAAAAAATAAAGCACACAAAACCTATTTCGGTAGGATTTTCAGAAGAAGAAACATTAAAATTAATCCATGAAGGGAAAAACATTGCTCAAATAGTTGCCGAGCGAAAACTTACAGAATCAACAATATACACTCATTGCTTCAGACTTATTGTAAATAATCTCTTATCAAGCCAAGATATAATCTCAGATGAAACTATACATAAGATAATCAATGCTACAAATAAGCTTTCAGAGCCATCGGTAAAAACTGTAAAAGAATTATTTCCCGAAATAAGCTATGAAGAAATAAGATGCGTTCTTGCAGAACAAAGAGGCAAAACAAAATGAAAGAACAATGTAAAATCTGCAAGAAAGAATGCGGCTCAGGAATCTGGCTATCGCCACAATTTAACAATGAAAAAGTTCTTTTGTTTTGCAGTGAAGAATGCAAGGAAAAATATATCCTAACTAAGTTAGAGAGAATAAAAATCAATTACCCTGACTATTATGAAAAAGTAAAGAATAAAGGCGCTTTTTGGATAAAACGAGGAAAGAAATAATGGATCTTAATATATTCAAAATTAGATACGAATGGTATGAAGGAGACAATGGAGAGACGCTTTTAGCTAAAGAAGTAACTAAAGAGCAATTTGAAAAAGACTTAAGCGAAGCAAGAGACTTTGCTGAGAACCTCAAAGGAAAAGAGGTAAAAGAAGGTTCATATTTAGGAAAAGGATATTCAATAGAATGTTTGCCTGAGTTCTATGTACAAATAATATGGTTTCTAGTAGAAAAGAAAGGATACTCCGAATGCCAATACAATGAATCTGAAGATTACTATGTTGATGACGATTCAGAAAAAAAGATAGGACTACAAAAAAGAGTGAAGAAAACAGAATTGGAGAGAATAAATGACCGAACTTAAACAGGATAAAAATATGATTATAGGATTATGGCGCATAACTAAGATGAGCGAGTGGGATAATGATTATGTTAATGAAGAAGTCAAAGCTTACATCAAAATTGAGAAATCAGGAATTGGGGAGTTTCATTTTGGATATGTTCAATGCTCAACATCAGGAAGATTCAAAGAATCAAAATATGATTTCACATTTGAAGGAAACGATGAATGCGACCCAATAAACGGTGATGGTTGGATGAAAATAAACAAAGACGAAACAGCAGAAGGAGAAATAAGATTTCATAGGCGAGATTGCTCAAAGTTCTGGGCTAAAAGAGAAGTGAGTTTACCAAAACAGCCGAATTCTTAACAGCTAACACCTAACATCTACAAGTTGAACAATACGGGTAAAAGGCAAAATTGTTAAATCCGTTGAAATCTTTCAGTGTTATGGATGAGGAATTAAGAAATAAGTTAATCAGAATCGCCAAAGAAAGAATCTCGGATACTGATGTTTCCCACGATTTTGAACATGCACTGCGGGTGTTGTCAAATGCCGAAAGAATAGCCGAAGTAGAGCATGGCGATCTTGACGTTATTGTCCCTGCTGCATTGTTCCATGATTTGATTGTCTATCAAAAAAATCATCCGGATAAACACCGATCGCAGGAAGAAAGCGCAAAAGCAGCAGAACACATTCTGAATGTCATGGATGATTTTCCTCAGGATAAAATAGCAAAAGTAAAACAGTGTATTCTTGAGTGTTCTTTCACTAAAGGCATTATCCCTGAATTATTAGAATCGAAAATCCTGCAGGATGCCGATGGATTAGAGGCAACAGGAGCAATCTCCATCATGAGAACGTATTCATCGACCGGACAGATGAAAAGACCTTTTTATAACTCTGACGATCCTTTCTGCGAAAACCATAAAGCAGATGCGCAGCAATTTGCACTTGACCTCTTTTATGAGCGATTGCTCAAAGTTGCGGAGAGAATGCACACCAAAACCGCAAAGAAGATCGCCCAAAGAAGGACTGATTTTTTGATTGATTTTCTCCACGAGTTCAAGCTGGAATTAGAAGGAAAATAATTTGCTATAGCCTATCGCTCCGACCATTCCACCGTAATTTTGCGGCGCTCGCATGTTCCACTGTATCCTTCATAACGTTCACGCTCTGCTATGCGGTATACTATTACCCGGCACCAGAAATAATCACATTTATATTTTCGAAAACAATAATCATATTCATGAAACTACGATATGCTATACTTAAAGTAAGAAACATTCAGCGGGCTAAAAAATTCTACATCCAACTTTTGGGAATGCAGCCTGTAAAGGAAGAGATTGACCGGATGGTGGAATTTGATTTAGAGAATTTAAAGATCGGCTTATACAATCCTTTAGCCGACGGTTTTCCTCTGAATGATTCTGATTTTGGGACCAATTGCATGATTGCTTTCGGGGTTGACGATATCGCATCCGAACTTGCACGTGTTTCCTCATTCGCAGAAATCATGTGTCATGAGAAAGTGGATTATCACGAATGGTTTGAATTCAAGGATTCTGAGGGAAATGTTCTGGAGATACATAAGATATAGAGAGTAAATGCGGCGCATTAAAACCATTTCTTTGCGCTTGGCCGGTGATGCGGACAGCCAGGCCAGCAGCATGGCCGGCGTTTCCCTTTGACAAGGTCTGCGCATCACCGCGCGATATGGTTTTCTCTGGTTTCAGGCTTTTTGACGATTGTGATCCAGCATATCCATTCGTTACGTGCAAGAGGCGTAAGATCGTTCCATTTTGCAAGTACACCGGATTTTGATTCCAGAACCTTTTGCAGATCAGCCGGCACTTTATGAATTGTTCCTTCGGCAATTTCTTTTTTCGTCATAGTGCATCCCCGGTAGATTGCATAGCTCCTGATTATATAATGATTTCGATTCAATTCCAACTTTTGTTCTCTGGATATACTTGTCCTTGTTAAATCTGCTGGTCATGCATTCAACGCAACCTTGCAATACTCCTCTTTGTGTAATCGGGCAAAGTCAAGTTGTGAATGCGGTGAACGTTACCGCGCTCTCATCGCTCAGTTATTTGTTATATTCCCCGAGTTATTTGTTGCAAAATGTGTTTACTGAGAGTTCGCTGGGCGATAACGTTCCCACTTAACTTGACTTTGTCGTGTAATCGAAAGATTTATTTACTTTAGGCTGTAAATAGAAACCGTGGTTTCAGCAATTGATGAATACATCTCGCAATTTCCAAAAGAAGTCCAGAATTTGTTGAGTCAGATCAGAAAAACAATCAGAGATATTGTGCCCGAAGCAGAGGAAGTGATAACTTATGGAATCCCCACATTCAAATATCATGGCAACCTTGTTCATTTTGCTGCTTTTAAAAAACATATCGGATTCTACCCCACTCCCTCGGGAATAAGCCGATTTAAAAAAGAATTATCAAAATATGAGACAGCAAAAGGCTCTGTCAAATTTCCCATTGATAAACCCATTCCGTTTGATCTCATCAAAAAAATTGTGGAATTTAGAGCAAAAGAAAATAAATCTCAATAGCTAAGAGAAATGTTTTTTTATTCACTCCTTTGAATTGCGCAGCACTGTTTCCTTCCTGCACAATTCTTCTTCGAGTCTGCAGGCATTGCATATCTCACCACTGCACGCATCGCCGCATCTCTTGCAGTACTGAAATGTATGCCTGCTTTTCTCTGCGCGGTACTTTTCCTTGAGTTCGGGAAGTATCTCCAGAAATGCGTTCACGATCCCGTTCTTTGCGCCAGGAAGTTTTGACTCAATAGCATTGATCTCGTCACGGACAGTCGCCCGGAATGAGAGTCCGATGTTCGGACATTCATTGAACTCGACCTTGAATCCCTTGAGCAGTGCGAATAATCGCGATTCTTTCTCACTGATGAAATAGAGCGGCTTGACACGCGGGACAAATTTGTCGTTCTGATTCAACCCCGTGATGGGACCGAGCGATGCATTATGGGACATGTTGCCGAGGAGCGTGTTCATCAGAAAACTCTGCGCTTCGTCATCAAGATTGTGGCCGGTTGCAAGCTTGGTCGCACCAAGTCGCTTTGCCTCGCGATTCAAGAGTGTACGTCTAAAAATCCCGCAGACCGTGCAGGGTTTCTTATTTTTTTCTATCCCCTTCTCCCGAATATTGTCGAGCGTATCGCCGAACCGATCCTTGAATGAGACGATCTCGAGTTTGATGTCATACTGCGTGCAGAACAGGCGCAGATCATCAAGCGTATGGTCGCGGTATCCTGCAATGCCTTCGTCGATTGCAAGCGCAAAGAACGCGATATGGTGCTCCCGGCAATATTTCATCGTCATATACAGCACAGACAATGAATCTTTTCCGCCGGATGTTGCAACACAGACCTGATCATCCGGCGCAAACAATCCGAATCGCGTGATGGTTCGCAATACCTTGTTCTCAAAATAGTTAATGAAATGGTTCTTACAAAAATTTTGTCCCTGTCCGGTATAGACTGCTTTTTCCGCGCATTTGGTGCATTGCATATTATCTCCTTATTTGTGACCCGCTGCTAGCGAGCCTTCGAACGCAGATGAGATTACAATGAACTCGGCAAATCTTCTGTTTCTCATCTGATGCGAGCCTGCGGGTAACAAATGATTCATCCCCCACTCACGACAGAAAGGATCTGGATATCATCTTCTTGTTCGAGAAGTTCATCCTCGAGAACAACAGTTCCGTTTTTTACGACGATAACTGTTGAATCCTTGATGCCTAAGTCTAGAAGAAGATCTGCGACACGTATGGCATGTTTTGCAAGCGCAAGCCGCTTGTTTTCCTTCTCAATAAAGATATTCATAGTATGGAGTGAGACTAATTCCCACGATAAGAAAAAGGAATAGATGCGGTTTTATAAATGTATTGTCTCTTAAGTTAATACGTTTTTTCTGATGACTGCTAATTGTGCATCAAGTTCATACTCAATGGGAACACCGGTCGGTATCTCAAGATTTGGGATGTCTGCATCACTGATCTTTTCCAGGAATTTGACAATCGCGCGCAGACTATTGCCGTGCGCAACAATGAGTATAGTCTTGCCTGCCTGCAATTCCTTGGCGATGACCTCGTCGAAAAATGGCACGACGCGTGCAAGTGTGTCTTTAAGACTCTCGCCGTTCGGTGGCGGAACATCGAATGATCGACGCCAAATATGCACCTGTTCATCGCCATATTTTACTGCAGTATCCTTTTTGTTTAGTCCTTGCAAGTCTCCATAGTAGCGTTCAGCAATGAGTTTGCTCTGAATGACGGGTAATTCTTTTGCAACTTCGCCAGTGTGATGCTCCCATGCATGGATTTGTGTATCATCATAATGATAAATAATTGGCGTTCTTGTATCTTGTAGTTGTGATTGGATAAGCTGCCAGGTATGGATTGATCGGATGAGTTGCGAGATATATACGGTGTCGAATCGATACTCTTTCAGTTTTATTCCAGCATTTTTTGCTTCCTCAATTCCTTTCGGTGATAATTCAACATCCATCCATCCGGTGAATCTGTTCTCAAGATTCCAGACGCTTTCTCCATGTCTTACAATGACGAGTTTTGCCATGCTTGCTCTCTTATCGGTTACTATTTAAATTTTTCTAATAGATAAATGCAATCACCACTCCTTGGACCTGGTTGAATCGCACTTTTACTGCATCGACCACAGGGTTATTGTCCCCTTTCATGATGAGGAATGGGCCGAGATCATCAGTCCCTTTGCTCATGACGCGATGGACGATGATATCATTGCTCTCATGATAGGACACGACGTCACCGATATTGATGACGTCAATACTCTGCGGCTTGATCTCAATAGAGTGGGTGTTATGGTTGATGACTGGGAGCATTGATGAGCTGTTGGTGAATGTCGCCCAGGATGCATTATCAACCTTGATGATGACCCGGTCGGGGAGTACGACGATATCATTGCTTGAGATGATTGCAGGCCTGCGCTCCAGATCATCGTAAATTGGCAGGGTATAATTCTTGAGACATTCAAGGTCTGTCGGCGGCGTATTCTTCTCAAGGCTGTTGATCTTTTGATCATAATACTGGTTGTAGCAGGAACTTTTCTGGTCAATGGATGCGATTCTTGCATTAAGATCAGTGATCTGTTGCATTGCGGTGTATTGCACGTAGATGAGCGATAACGCGATGAGAATAAGAATGAGAACTGCAATTTTTTTGATGATCCCTGAGGAAATGATCCACTCAAAGGTGTCCACAAACACTCTCTTTTCGATGATTGCAACTGTTGCGAGCCGTTCATGATACTTGATGCGGTGCTCGATGGTTTCAGCGTATTTCTTTTTGTTCTTGATTTTGCGCAACCGTTCTGCAAGTTCAACGTCGCCCAAGACTCCGCCGATCCAACTTGCAAAATCATCATGATCCTTGTTGCAGTGATAACTGAATTGGTCCTGGTCGATGACATGGATCTCCCGTGCAAGTTCATAGATATTTCTTACGGTGACTCCATTATTGAACCAGAATGCCTTGTCGTGCGATACGTCCTTTAATACCAACGCGTGATCCATCTCCACCTCTTTATCTGTTTACTGTGCACGGTACTATTTAAATGTTCTTTTCCCTTTCTTCTCTTTATGCGCAAAGAATTCCACCTGGTATTCGATGCGTTCAGCGACTGCTTTTTTCGTCAATAATCGCTGCATGCTCTCGACTGCAAGCTCGCCGAGTTTTTGCGGTTGTGAACTGACCTCGCTGATGAGTTCCCGGCGTTCGAATGCCGCGCGACCCTCACTGGTCATGTCAAATCCGCAGATAGGGATCTTTATTCCTGCATCCCTGCATGCCTTGATTGCGCCGATTGCCATATTGTCGCTTGTTGCAAAGATTGCCGCAACTTTTTTCTGATGTTTTCTAAGGTATGCAGTTATTTGATCATACGCGATGCTCTCCTGGAACTCTGCCTGGAGAACTACCACATGATAGTCGCTGCCGAGCGCTGCCTGAAATCCCGTGATGCGCTTGGTTGAATTTCCTTCACGATAACCTTTCAATGCAATAATAGTCGCGCCTTTCCTGACATACTGCCGAAGATTCGTGCCCGTGTCATATCCGCCTTGGTAATTATCGAATGTGATGAGTGTGTATTCATACTCGGGCAATTCAATATCAGTATCGATGATGACGAGCGGAATCTTTTTTGCATTGATCTTTGCAATGGTCTTCTCGACAATGTTGGGCTTTCCGGGTGCAAAGATGATCCCATCGACTTTTCGCGCAATGAATTCTTCAAGGATGCGCTCCTGTGCAGGTACATCATAATCGACGAGCGGGGAGTTGAATTGATAGGCGCTTTGCACGTATTCCCCTGCAGCCTTCTCAACCCCGCCCTTGACCTCGACTGCCCAGAATGTGTTTGAAACATTTTTGAGACAGACGCCGATGGTGAATTTTTTCTGGAGCGGCGTGTTTCTTGTTTCATTGAATACTGTGATGCTCTGGTCGCGCAGGATCTCTTTGTAGAGCTGGACGAGCAGTTGCGTGCAATGATAGAGTCTTGTGATTTCCATTGCTGACATGGTGTTCTTGAGATAGGTGTGGTATAATGATTCGACCTGCGTAACGATTGCAGTGATCTTTTTGGTGTGCTCTTCAGAATAAGAATATTTGAGTTGGTATAGCGCAGTGAAGAGGACGCGGAGTAGTGCATACGCATCGTCGTAAACAGGTTTTTTGATTGCAGCAATATGGCTGGTGAATTCTTTAAGGATACTCGTCTCTTTTGGCCTGTTCTTCTGGATCTGGAGGATAAAGAGGAGTTCATGCAATTCCTTGGGAAAGAGTGCAGGATTTACAGCAAGTCCTTGGAGGATGATGCGATACGCCCTGCGCAGGATGTTTTTCGGATTCTGCAGTGTAGGCTTGAGTGCGCGCTCGATAGTGATCTCGCGTGCCGATTCCTCGACGATCTGGAATCCGGGAAATCTTTTGATGCTCTCCTGCAGCTGCGCAGGCAGTGGGTCCTTGCCTTGGATGATGATTGTCGATTCTGACTCTAAAAATACTTTCTCGAGCAGTTCTTCGATGATCGATGCATCATATTGGATAATGATTTTTTCGCGCGGCTTTTCAATGCCGGTTGTGATCATGAGCTGTTTATCTGACTCCTGCACTTCCACATAACTTCCTGCACTGATTTTGTTTTCCCTCGCCCAGTCTGCGGGAAGCGCGATGGTGAGTGTTGCAGGACCTGTTTTAGTGACTTTGCGAAACATTGTGCTTATATTAAGCATCACTAGTATATAAATATAATTATAATAATTACATAAATTAATATAGTAAGTACGCTATTCTTGAGTGATAACACTACTTGTTTTGAGGTTCGAACATGGCACTGCTGCAAACATTGCGCAATACAACGGGAAAAATCACTGGAGGACTACTGCTGCTGTATGCAACGGCATGTAGAGGTCCAGCGCCGGATAAAGCGCGCTATACTCATCTGCAGCCACGGATCATCACAAAAACGTACTGGGATAGTGGTGTAATCCTTGCAAGCGCTCGCGATGACGGACATATCGATTATCTTGTTCCTGCTTCGGGTTCGAATGGGATACCGATCGCCGTAGATACCCTTGTGGAAAAACGATTCAATGACGATATCAAGAAAAAATTCCAATTCACTCCCTTTATCATGGATGAAAAATTGCGCTATGAAGCAGAGCAGTACGCCGCAGCCCAAAGGCGATTTGCGTATTATCTTGATTCAACAATCTATGCGCAAGAGAAGGCATACAAGAAGGCGCATTGACTAAAAACAACGGTGATCCTATGGATAATGATCTCTTGAGCAGGACAAAAGTCTTTATGCATCCGGATAGATTTGCGGAATGGTTCAACACTGGCACGACTCTGCCGATCACTGCGCAGCTCGATCCTACGAATCGCTGCAATTATGACTGCAGCCAATGCGCAGGCCTGCGAATCGACAGGAATGCAGAATTATCGCTTGAGCAGATGACGCGCATCATCGATCAGCTTGCGCCGTTCATCCGCGGAATTGAATTTACTGGCGGCGGAGAGCCGCTCATGAATAAACAAACGCCGGAGGCAATGGTATATGCAAACGATAAAAAGATTAGTGTTGCGCTTGACACTAATGGGCATCTTCTGACTCCGAGAATTATTGACCAAATTCTCTTAAGCAATCCGGTCTATATCCGGATAAGTCTTGATGCAATAAATTCTGCAATGCATCGCCTCAATAAGGGCACGCAGAGCAATGAGTCATTTGAGATGGTGAAGAAAAATATCGCTTCGCTCGTCGCTGCAAAGAATCAATTAACATCCGGATGTACGATCGGTGTAGCGTATCTTACTGATTATTCTGATGACGCAAACACCATCAGCGATTTTATAACGACTGCAAAGAATCTCGGAGTCGATTATGCGCAATTCCGTCCCTATCATCATTCTAACGCAAATTTTATTCATACAATCGAGGAGTTTGATCCTCTTCTTTATACTGGAAATTTCAAAACACCTTTTTCTTGGGATAAATTCAAAATACTCTTTTCCCGGGATAAATACGAGAAAATTAGGGGAACCTATACGATCCCCCATGCTGATGAATTCAGGATAGTTGTTTCAGCAACAGGAGACATCTATCCCGACTGTTTCACCCGCGGGATCAAAAATTTTAGCTATGGCAATCTTTTGACGGATGATTTTAAAGATATTTGGCGCTCTTATAGGCGTAAACAGATTACAGAATCAAAGTTGCAGCAACCAAACTGTCCTAAACAGTGTTATTATGACGCATTAAGTCAGGCACTCGAAGATATCAACGTGCAAAAAAATAATGATAAGCATAATAATTTTGTATGAGACTTCTATGATTGACAGGAAATATCATTGGGCAATAATCGGATGCGGCACTATCGCGCCAGTATTCGCGCAAGCACTACATCACTGTCTTGACGCAAAACTCGTGGCAGTCGGATCCCGGGACATTTCCCGTGCAAAAAAATTTGCAGAAACATATGCTATCCCGAAGCATGGCACATACGAAGATATCATTACTGATCCGCATGTTGATATGGTCTATATCGCTACGACAAACGATATGCACAAATATCCTGCAACATTAGCATTACAATCAGGCAAACATGTGCTTTGTGAAAAACCGCTGTCGATAACTGTTTCTGACGCCGAAGAACTGGTGAACGCTGCAAGAACGAATAAACTCTTCTTAATGGAAGGAATGTGGACAAGATTCCTGCCCGCATACACTGCGTTGAGACAGATTTTGGATCAACAATTGATCGGAGAACCAAGATATATTGCCGCAGATTTTGGTTTTAAAGGAATGTGGAGCGCCGAGCGGCGACTGCTCAATCCAAAATTATTCGGCGGAACACTTCTTGACAATGGAATCTATCCTCTTGCGCTAACGACAGATATATTTGGATGTAATCCTTCGCGGATAAAATCAGTAAGCACAATCGGCGCAACCGGTGTTGACGAATCATTCTATGGGATACTGGATTATGGTCGGGGAAAAACAGCGCAACTATCTTCTTCAATCATTCTGGAAACTCCGCAAGAGGCGATAATTGTCGGAGAAAAAGGCCACATCCGGATTCCTCGATTTTGGAAGGCAACTGAATTGTATCTTACGATAGGAGAAAAAACAGAAAAAATATCCGCGCCCTATGTTACTTCGGCTGATACGAACTATGCGCCGTTTAAATTAACAGGATTTGAACACGAAGCAACACACGTGATGGAGTGTATTTCTTCAGGATTACTGGAAAGCAGGATAATGCCTCACGAAGAGACTATTGGTATCGCAAAGATTATGGACGAAATCAGGCGCCAGCAACTCGAACCAAAACCTTATTAAATCCCTGGCACCGTATATCCGGTATGGCAGAAAAGCGGTTCTGGCTTGTGGAGCGCGTTTATGGCAAGCAGCACGAGAATCTTGAGATCACTTCTAACGGCGAGACAAAATATGTAGAAAACATTCTCCATAAGGATATTCATCCCGGCCAGTTTGTTGTTCTTGAAGGTGATATTGTGATGGAAGTGGTGAGTGAAGCAAAAGTGTTGAAGAGATAGCTGCTGTTATTCTGATTGGTTCTGAATGAACCCTTATACTTCAAGAAGAAGTGAAAAAAGAAAAGTTTAATCTGATGATCTGTAGAGTTTGACGTTATCTTTCTGCATTTTTTCTTTTAATGCATAATCGAGTGGTTCGGATTTGAATGGGGATTCAGTGAGATAGACGCCTGTTATTTTGCCGCTTCCATTCGATAGATTCACTCTGATCATATGATTTGTCGGGTTTACGACTGCGCTATCTATATTATTTTGTGGTGGAAGCACATATTGTTCGATGAGAACAGTACCTGCGACTCCGGCGATTAATCCTGCAATTCCAAATTTCATTTCTTTTTTTGTGAACATGTTTAACCCCCTTAATATGTTATTACTTAATAGTAGCTTATATACGATTTAAATGTTTTGATTAGTTGTTCTTTTCTGGACTGTCATTATTTCAATCAAGCAAAAAAACTACATAAAGAATACAAAAAGATTACAAAAAAATAACAGAGAGCATACGTCTTTGTTTTCTTTTCCATTTCAAGCACGAAATTAAAAAATTTGTGCTTAAACAAAACCTTTATAAATTCCGCTATCAATTACATGAAACATACATAACGTTGACCCCCAACTAACGTTTGTATAATAAATTACATCAACTACATCCATAACAAAAACCACTTAATTGAACCGCTATCAGAGGATAACTCCGCAATCCAAGTCTATCTTCCAAGCATCCTTTATAGCGGTTCTGCATATTCACCAGTGATAAAATGGACGACATTGAGATCATCAACATCCGCCTTTCTCCTGAATTATTAAAAAGAGTCGATGAGTATATCGCGCAAGGGTTGTATTCTTCACGCAGCGAAGTCATCCGCGAATTATGCAGGAATTATGTCCTGGAGGAACGCTACAAAAATGAGTAACGCCTCCCCGTACGTCCATGCTCCTGTAACGTCTGCACGCATCAAGAAAGAGAATATTGTTTCTGTACGCATGCCGAAGGGATTGGTCAGTGAACTGCGCGATCTGCAAAAAATCAATCATTTCATGGACATCAGCGATGAGATACGATTTGTCATCAGAAAATACTGCGCAATGCCGCAGCAGAAATCAATCGATGAAGACCAGGAGAAAAAACAACAGCTCATCAGTGATCTGGACAGGATCCTGCGTGAACTCAAGAACACTGACGCATCCTACGAAGAAAAGATCGCAGAACTCAAGCATCTCGAGGAGACAAAATGAGCGCGCAAACACATGACGGACAGGGAACAATCATGCGCATACTCCTTATACTTCTTGCAAGCCTATTCATCATGCCCACAGTGCATGCTGTCTATCTTACACTTTCCACTGCAAACAGTGCAACCAGCATCTCTGCACTAAATTATACGCTTAATGTCGCGGATCTCGGGCTCAGCGACCAGAATACGACCACGACAGATCCTATAGCAAACACCACAACCACAACGACATTGCGCAACCAGCTTGCAATCAACTGTACGCTTACTGCCGCGAACGCGACAAGTACTGCATCATATCCTGCAACTTTTACCGCAAGCGACACAACAACTCCGATGGTGTATACCCAACCGATCACCACGCTCTCTGACGGACTCTATACTGCTACACTTGCCTGTACCAATACGCTCACCATCATCAATACCACAACACTCATCATGCAGGGATACAATACAACGACCAATACTACAACCAATACGACAACGACCACAACTGCAAACACCACAACCATCAGCAATGCTGCAATCAATGCCGCATTCATTGTCGACACCACACCGCCAGTAGTCACACTGACATACCGCGCATCGCCGCTCTACATCCTCCCCTTCAATATCACAGTGAGCGATCTTACCAACACTTCCTGCGTGCTCACATTGACTGCAGGCAATTACTCTGTAGCGCAGACTGCACTCATCACGCCACAGAACACCACTATTGATCCTGTTGTGACTGTACTCACCTTCAATATCACGCCGACGAATTACTCGTATAATCTGAACTGTAATGATCTCTTGGGAAACAGCCGCACGCTCAATGGGACAATCACTATCATTGCACCGTCAAATACGACAAACACGACAAATATCACAAACACTACAACGAATACGACAACTATTCTTGCCCCTTACTTTAGTATTGCAATGACGCGACCCGCATACAACCTTGGAGAACTCGCCTATTATACCATCACTGCGACAAATAACTCCAATGTCTCCATCACTATCTGCCCGCTCAGTCCGGGATGGGTGCAGTGCTACGTGACGCCAGAATTCAAGAATGAGACTTTTCCCAAACAATACGCCATGCCATACACGAATAAGACCGGAACCTATCTTATTGATGGAGTGATGCACTACCAAAATTATACCCTGCGCAGCAATACGACGTTTTCAATAGTCAATACGCTCAGCGCAACCATCTCTGCATCGAGCACTGTCGTCGGCGCAGGAGATACCGTGACATTCAATGCAACTGCCGCCGGAGGAATCGGCGCGTACACGTACATCTGGACACTCCACAATGGAACAGTGCTTGTCGGTCCTGGCGCTTACGCAAGATTCAATACTCCCGGAACATTTGTCGAACAATTATTGGTGAATGACAGCTTTGGAAATAATTACTCGACAAACATCTCAGTTGCAGTCAAGAGCGTCTATAATGTGACGGTCATCACTTTTGACCGTTCAACTGCAAACCGCATCGGCGGATCGCTTGTGCATATCGATAACCTTAATGCAACGGCGAATGCGAATGGCGAGGCGACGCTCGCACTCAAAGAAGGGCATTATAGCATCTATGCGTCTAAGGACAGTTACGGCGGATTCCTGGACGATGTCAACGTCAACCAGAACATGCAGATCTACATGAATCTGAGTATTGATGATACCACTCCACCGGTCATCACACTCCTCACCGCAAGCGGAATAACATTGCAGAAGGATAATGTGAAATTGCAGTTCAGTGCGCAGGACATCAGCCTGCTCTCCTGCTCGCTCTTTGTCGCAAAACAGGAAGACAGCTGGTACACACTCAAGGATTCAGGCGGCAACCTCTCAGTCAATACGACGTATACATTTACACTCACTGATCTTGATTACGGCTCGTATAAGTGGAAGATTGAGTGCGCAGACTCCAGCGGCAACACTGCGTATAGCGAGGAGAGAAATTTCACTCTTTCCAGTATTGACCTGCAGAGTGAGGAAGACAATTATTATAATTCATCATCTGACGTGAATGCAGCACTCGACCACATGGAAAAATTGCCTGCACAGGAGGCAGAGGTCGCTTCGCTCCTCGGGATCCCTGACCGGCTCCGCGATCTCTTGGACAAGATGAATAATATGGATCGCGACATCCACAATCTTGCCTATCGCCGTGATCTCAATGAGACTGGCCGTCAGGAAGCGCAGAAAAACATCACTGACACCATCGCTTATCTCAAGAATAACATCCCGACAAATCTTGCGGTGAAGGACTCGAAGACTTTTGTAAAATATATCCACGACCAGGACCTTAAGCAGCTGCTTACGGACTACAAAGGTATCAAGAACCTCAATATCAAGGATTATCTGCTCTTTGATGCGACTAAGACTGCGCAATCGAAAGTCATCATCTCAACCAAGGTGCGATCCGTAGAGCTCTATTATCCGGATGGACGTACCGATGAATTGACTCTGGTCACTAAGGACATCAAGATTGCAAAACCTGATGATGCCGCAGCAATCCCGCACTCAAACACGGTGACGTATATCGAGACTATCCCGAAGACCATTGCGAAAAATGTCAATGATATCGTGATCCTCAACAAGGATTACACTGTACTGCGCGCAGATCCCATTGTTGAATTCCCTGCAACCACAACTGCCATATCCTATTATATCAATAAGAGCATTTCCTCTGATGATTTCCAGAAGACCGATACCATCATCATGGATAAGAACATCCCGCCTCCCAGCAGTTTTACCGGACTTGCCATCACTGATTTTTCATCGCTGGGAGCTGAGGCGTTGAGTGGAAAAGTGCTCCTTTCCACAGCGATTGTGGTCTTGATCTTCGTCTATGTCATCATCACATTCAACATATTCGAGCGCATCCGCAACCTCTATGAGTCGCTCTTCTCACAAAAGAAGATCAAGTACGTGAAACTCCTCCTCAATGATGCAGTGGATTATCTGACTGAGGGCGATTACGACAAGGCAGCGCTCATCTACCGCGAGATCAAGCTGAATTATGAGAATTCCCCCAAATCTGTCCGGCGTAAAGTCTATGAGGAGTGCATTGAACTCTGCAACAAGTTGGATATCTACTACTTTAATGAACTGTCTAATTATATTGAGAGTCTGGTGCGTACCAATCATGTTGATGAATCGTTCATGTATTATGATCGTCTGGAAAAGACATACACTAAGATTGATGATCGCTACAAGAAGGATCTCTCGATACGGCTGGATGCAACGTTTGCAAAGATACAGGAATTGCAGAGGATGACTTCATCCTGAAAATGGTACTGATTATGATGATGGATTACATTACTGATACACGGGCATTGTGTGGTGACTGTTGAGGATTGTTATGAATAGAACGATTGATGATATCGCCAAGGGACGTACGGATCGCAAGAATCTCTTTGTTGTCTTACTTGTCCTGCTGCTCTTGTCATCTGCAATCCTCGGGCTTCTTGTGCTCAAGAGTTTTGTCGGATTTGTCTATCAGAATTATGCAGTGGGCAAGGCAGGATATGTATACCAATTGGTTCTTGATTATCGTGAATGTGCAACAATGTGGTCCGGAGTGTATGGCGTTGCAGTCATGGTCAATGGGTACACGAATCAGCAGAGCCTGCAGGTTTCGAGTTGCGGGATGTATGATGTTAATCTTCTCTTCAATTGTCTCCAGCCGCATATTGACCACGAGGTCATGGCGTCATTGGTTCCGCCGACAAGTATCGATTGGTCGACTCTCCAGTCTGCGTCCACAGTTGATGTGGATACGCTCAATAATATCGATCCGATGTCGCTTACCTCTACGACAAAAACATTTACGCAAACCTATACTTACCAGATTGGAACCCAGTATTATCGCGTGCCTGGAACCTCGACAAAAAAAACAGGGAATGATACCACGAATGTCTTTGATTTGGGCATCCTGAAGGATGGACAGGGAAATATCATCTTTATCACGCATGCGCTTGCAAATTTTACGCAAGGGTTCAATGGCAAGATCTATAATTACCAGATGATCCTGCCGGTAAAGAATGGGACCAACCCAGTCTATTATTTCTTTACAGACCCGAATGATGTCTGTCCGGTCGGTGAAGGAGCGATGCCGAACAGCGGCATAGTGATTGGTAATGTGACAACATCCGTGGGCGCGCAACTTGACAGTGTCATTATCGATGTTGCAGGAAAGACCACGATATCTGACGCTAATGGCGCATATAATCTCACGACATACGCCGGAAGTTATTACATCTATGCAATCAAGAGCGGGTATCAGGCATATGTTGGAAATATCACTGTTGTTGCCGGCAATACAACAGTCTATAATATTGTGATGGTTCCTGAGGCAGTGCCTAATCCCAATACGGGTATGGGTACGAGCACTAATACCAATAATAATGTGGGTCCCGGCCAGGGTGTAGGACCGGGCAGGGATGTTGGTCCGGGTGAAGCGCCTGCAGTGCCGATTGTGGAACAGCCGAAACGGATTGAGGGTGTCGATTATGTCATCTCATTGAATAAGATCGACCGTAAATTGGTGATTGGCAATTTCCTGCAGGAAGTCATCACATTCTATAGTTATAAGAAAGGGCCGGTTAATCTGAATTTTAGTATTGAGGGAGAGAATCTTTCAAAGATGATCAAGATGGACAAGGCATCGACTGTCATCTCCCCGAACACCAATGATGAATTGACATTGACGATATTTGGTGAAGGCGATCCCGGGATCTATAATGGATCGCTGGTCATTGATGGCGGGTTGCAGCAAAAAATTCCGATACGTATCGAACTGCTCACCAAAGACCGGCTTCCGGTCGAGTCGCTTCTTATATTCCTTGATGTGTATAACAAGAATATCTTTTCCTCTGACCAGCTCAAATTCAAGACTGACTTGCATAACATGCTGACAGACCAATCCTATCCGGTCACATTGCAATTCACAATCCAAAACCAGAATGGGACCACGGTATGGTCTGATCGATCGAATGTGTATGTGCAGACTTCATTCTCACTGCTCAAATCGGCGCAATTGCCGAAGAATCTTGCGAATGGTGATTATGTCCTGCGCGTCACTGCAGATTATCTCGGGCTTTCCAGTGCATCAAGTGCGGTCTTCAGTATTGTCTCGCCGTTCTATGAACAGTATTTTTATGGGATGAAGGTTTGGCTTTGGCTTCTCATTGCCGCGATTGCACTCTCAGGATTTTTTGCAGGACTCCTGGTTCGACGATACATCCAGAGCAGGAAGAGATATTCGGCTAAGGTTGATTATGCTGAACTTCCTAAAGTCAGCCCGAAATCCGCATTTGTGGGAAAGATTGCAGAGACAGAGCATAAGACCTATTTTGATCTTGAACAGTTCAAGGTCCACACGATTGTTGCAGGGGCGACCGGTGGCGGTAAGTCTGTTGCTGCGCAGGTCATTGTCGAGGAGGCCCTGCTCAAAAATATTGCAGTCATTGTCTTTGATCCGACAGCGCAATGGTCAGGGATGCTGCGCAAGGGAACTGACAAGAATATGTTGAAATTGTATTCGAATTTTGGCATGAAGCCGACTGATGCACGTTCATTCAATGGTAATGTCCGTCAGATCACGAATGCCCTTGAGGTTATTGATATCAAGAAATATATCAAGCCCGGTGAAATCCAGATCTTTGCAGTCAATAAGCTTGACCCGAAGGATATTGATATCTTTGTCGCAAACTCCATCCGTGAGGTTTTCCACGCAAATTTCCCTGAAACCCCGGAGATCAAGCTGCTCATTGTGTACGATGAAGTCCATCGTCTCCTGCCGAAATTCGGCGGGTCCGGCGAGGGATTCCTCCAGATCGAGCGTGGATGTCGTGAATTCCGTAAATGGGGTGTGGGGATCCTTATGATTTCGCAAGTCCTTGCAGATTTTGTCGGTCAGATCAAGGCAAACATCAACACTGAAATCCAGATGCGTACGCGCGATGAGGGCGACCTGGATCGTATCAAGACCAAGTATGGCTCTGAAGTGTTGCAGGGTCTTGTCAAGGCAAGCGTCGGAACAGGGATGGTTGAAAACCCGGCATATAATCGTGGTAAACCCTACTTTGTCTCTTTCAGGCCGCTCCTGCACAATACGCAGCGCCTTCCGGATGAAGAGCTCGAAAAATACAATAAGTATAATGAGATGATTGATGATCTCCAATACCAGCTCGAACAGCTCGAAGAGGAAAAACAGGATGTCTTTGATCTCAAGCTCGAATTGAAACTGGCACTCGACAAAGTCAAATCCGGTAATTTCAACATGGTCGAGATCTATCTTCAGGAACTTGTCCCGCGCGTCGAGAAATCATGGCAAAAGCTCGGCAAAAAACCCAAGAAGCGCGAATTGAAGCTCGTCGATGTCTCAAGCCTCAAGGCAGAGATGAAAAAAGCAGAGGAATCGCGCAAGGAATACGAGAAGACGGTAAAGAAGGAGGAGACTGTAAAGGTCGAGGAGAAAAAGGTTCTGAAATACGATCGTGCTGTTGATTTCAACAAGGCAATGAATTTTTCGAATGGGGTCAGCGTGACGAGCCTGCAGGAACTCCTTGATGTCATGCCTAATATTACAGGACCGACATTCAAGCATCATGTCACGAAAGAAAAGAATGATATTGCAGATTGGGTCGAGAAAGTGATGGGTGATACTGCGCTTGCATCACGGTTGCGCGAGGCAAAAGTCACTGAGGAATTCGTCAAGATCCTTGAGGATGATAAGGCAAAGAACAATAAGCCGGTATCAGTCCAGGCGCAGCCGGTCGTCGAGACCGCGCAGGTTCCTGAATCCCGCGAAGCTCCCGTCGTTACTCCTGCAGTTGCAGCAGTTCCTGCATCGTCTCCTGCATCGTCTCCTGCGCCAACTGTCCAGAATCCGCCTGAACAATCATCACCGGAAGAGGATGTTCGCTGGCAAAAGATTAAGGATAGGCTTTCTGGCCTTGATTCCGCGGCGCAGATTGCGCTCCTCGAGAAGAGCAAGGCAAAATATCCGCAGGATCTCAACATTAGGTTTTCACTCGGGTTGCTCTATCACAAGGAGAAACAATTCGACAAATCAGCGCAGATCTATCAGGAGATCCTTGCAGAACATCCATCGAACGCCAAGGCGCTCCTCTATCTTGCAGGTTCATTCAAGGTCCAGAAGAATTATGATGCTGCACTAGATTATTTTGCACGTTATCTTGCACTCAAGCCTGATGATGCAAAAGTACACGCATTGGTTGCGCATCTCAAATCAAAACTCAATAAGACTTAAACTGCGCACGATGAAAATCAATAAACTACCAACATAATGATACTACGGTCACCATGAACACCACTGATCCAATCCCTGCAGAAAAATATTTTTATACCGTCGATGGAAAGACATTGAAATCCCTGCCTGAATTAGAGAACTATCTTGCGACCTGCAGCGAAGACGCATTCATGCATCATGTGAATGCGCAGAAAAATGATTTTTACAATTGGATACTGCATGTCTTCAATGAGGAGGAATGCGCAAAACAGATCGCAACGACAACCAATCGGGGGAGTATGCGTCTTCAATTGCAATTATTCCTCAGGCGGCAACTCATTGCGCAGACATCCGGAATGCCGATCGAATCGCCGACACCATCGACTCCTATATCGACGAGTGTGGAGGCAACTGCTGCCGAGCATATCCTGATCAATTCGCCCGTGTCCGAAGATCAATTGACACGATTTGCAGGTTTTGCATCGACGCGCAAGGATGATCAAAGCGATGATGTCCGCATTGCATTATTGCGGGAGAAACTTGCAGAATTGCATGGAAAAGTCTCTGAACTGCGCAGGGTGCAGAAGAACCCTATCATCCCTGATCTTCTTGCACGCAATGCAAAGGTCAAGATCGATTACTATGCGATTACGCGGGATGCTGCGGATTACCAAAAGGTTATTGACGCATTTGCAGAGATTGCGCAGGAAATCGAGTATTGTGCAAATGAGAAGACCGTCAATGTGAAAGAGGAACTCGGATATTTCCTCTCGACAAAATGAGTCTTGACCATGCCCGGCAACGCCTGCTCGCACGCAAACTATTTAAAGACGCAAGCAATCAAATGGATAAACCGCGAACACATGTGTTTTTGATGGAATGTTATTACAGAAATTTTTTACAAAGAGGTGAGTGATGTCCTGGTTTAAGAAAAAGAGTGAGGAGAGTAGTGCAGATCAATCATCGGATTCTTCAGGCGATGCTGCTTCGGACGAGAATGCACCAGAATCCAGTCCTGCTGTCTCTGCAAGTGTAGAGATGGAGCTCACTAAGATCAAGTCTCAGCTTGAGGCATTAAATGAGGTCCGGAAGGCAAACGCAGAACAGTTCACGCGCATCTCTGAGCAGGTAGGCGAGCTTCGCGGCGCGCTCATGGATTCTAATAAGGCAATCGGCACTATTGAGGTTGCAGCGACACGCGCTGTCGATCTGGTCAACTCTGTCCAGCCGGATAAGCTCATGATCGAGGTACGCAAGGAGGATAGCAAGGTCGAGGCCCTGCGCGCAAACATCGAGGCAAATGAACTCATGATGAAAGACATCATGAAAGAGATAAAAGGCATGCGTGAGCAGATGAATTTCTATAAGGGTCTTGAGCAGGTCGCAAAACTCAATGATGAGGTAAAACAGGAACTTGTTGAGATCAAGAAGATGGAAGGCGTCATCAGCAAGCATGCGGATCGTGTCGAGACCATCTTTATCGAAGTCGAGAAAAAATTCTCTGATTTCGAAAAATTCAACCAGGCAGTTAAAGAGCTTGACCGCTCATTCAAGAAGATTTCCAGCGACTTCGACAAGATGCGTGTTGCAACTGAAGAGAAGGCAGACAAGAAGGAATTCGTCAAATTAGTCGATAAATTCTCGGACTTTGAGAAACACACCAGCAATATCCTCAAATTATTGGATCAGAAATCAAAGAATACGGTTGTAGAACTCAACACGCTCTTTGATCAGCTCAAGACCCAGCTTGAGGCGCGCAGCAATATCAAGTTTGCAGTGAAAGGGCTCAGTGTTGATGATGCGATGGCAACTCCTGCATCAAAGAATGCATCTTCAGGCGCATCACCGGAAACTGCGCAGGACGCAGGAGCAGATGCCGTATCCGCCGCTGCAGCGTCAACTCCTTCCGCACAGGACGCCACGCAAGCCGGTTCCACTCCTACAGATGCTGCTTTCGAAAATAAACAAAGACGAAATATTTTCGGATTTTTAAAAAAATAGTTCGTCATTACAATATACGTCAGTCGTCAATATATACTCGTCATTACTGTTCATTACCGTATATCGATGATACGGTGTGCATATATCGAGGAAGACATTATGGTTTTACCCGAAGAAGCAAAACATTATCTTGCATCAGTTCCTGATTCCCAGGCATTCCGCTTAGTTAATGGAGCGACTGCCCGAAGCATCGAGGAATTGAAATCTGCGCTTGTACAGTGCAATGATGGAACGTTCTATTATCATGCAAATCCTGAAAAGAATGATTTTGCAAATTGGATCAAAGGCGTGTTTGTATACGACGCGCTCTACCTGCGCTTGCTTCCGATCCGCAACCGCCTGGAGATGGTGCGCGCTCTTGAAGAGACACTATCCTTGCTGCAGCAAGCTCAACAACCTGCACAACCTGCAGCTGCACAGGAATTCGCGCCGGCATCTGCGCAATCCTCCACTCTTTCCCCTGCTCCAACTCCTGTTCCTCCTGTGGCAAATCCTGCAACTGATTCTCCTGCAGTTTCTCCTATAGTCCCAACGACCGCTCCTCCTGTTGCGACTGCAGTTCCAGCAGCGAGTCCAACCACAAGTCCAACAGTCATGGATGAGATTCTTGAATTTGAATCATTATTTGCGTCACTTCTCGCAGATATTGAGCGCGAGATCTTTGCCGAAGATTTCTAGATATTATTTGCCACTGGCATTGTACGCGTACATGATACAACTCGTTCAACAATCTTATTATATTAAAAAAGATATAATATAAGTTATTTCTAAACTCTTGAAGTATGAGCTTATCATATATTGTTCGCAATTTGATTAAATATTATCATCGATAATTAGCTCTTCTGCGTAAAAGCAAAAGATTTATAAACTCTCAGTCTCAAATATACTAAATTTGATATAATACTACTAATTTACGAATATGTATACTGTGGTTGCATTGGCGTGAAATAGGCAGATACGCGAGTGCGGTAGGGACGCAACAATTATTGCGGATGGTTTGCACTGATGATCGGAAACAGATTAGAACAATCCATTATTGGTCTCTTCCAGAATGATCTCTCTGCAACCTACAGCATCAATACCCTTTCCAAAAAACTGCACAAAGCCTACCCTTACATCAATAAAAAAGTCAATTTCTTCATCAAGGAAGGGATACTGCACAAGATTTCTGTCGGAAGATCCTATCAATGTTTTCTGAATATGCACAGTGACAAGACCAAGATACTGCTCTCGATCAATGAGCTCAATCGTCAGGAACAATTCCTTGCGCGCAATCAGGATTTTGCAGTCATTATCACAGAGCTTCAGCATATCTCACCACGTATCGGCATCCGGCTCGCGCTGGTGCATGAAAAGACGCTTATCCTGGTGCTTGATGACATGACGCAAAAGCAGCATGCTGCAGGTCTTGTATCGCTGCTCCGGACATATCATGTTGAATTTCTCGACAAAGAACATTTCGGCGATTATCTCTTACGTAACACCGCACTCCAGAAAGAACATGTCATCTTATTCAATATCCACCATCACCTTGCAGTCATGGAAGACTTGCAGGGACAGATCCTCATCAATGGTCCATCGGCACTATCCGCATCAAAGAAAAAAATAGTCTGATACTGCCCATACACTCTGCAAACATGCATCACTTAAAAAAACCACACAAAGGCGAAACGCGCAGGACGCGCATTGATGTAGTGTATACGCTGCCGTCTCATGCGCCGACATTTAAGATACTGTTCATACTAGTCGTTGCGCTCATTGCAGGTCTTCTTGCATCAACAACAGTGCATGCTGCAGGAACCCTGTTCACTGATAAATCAGTCTACACTGTCAATGAGTCTGTTATCATCACCACGCCGGATATTACTAATATTGACATTATCATCAATGATGTACTCCGCTCGACACCCCAGACTAATGTTTCGGCGTTCATGCCGGGAGTTGAGGGAAATTATAGTATCTGCACATTCAACAGGACAACTGCAAGCACTATTGATTGCGTTGCGATAATCGTACAACCATTGCCGGCAAATGCGACATCCATAGTATCTGTAGGTATTGCAGAATCAGCAGGATCAGGCGCGTCTAATACTTCCAATGCGTCCACCAATGCGTCCAATGTCGCAAGTACACTAACATCCGCTGCGCCAAATGCATCCAATACTACAGCATCAACTGCACCAAACACATCGACGACCACACTGCCTGCGATATCGACATCGCCTGCTGCAGCGCAAGCATCATCATCTGCACAGGCAATTTCGGATCTTGCACCGTCACGGTTGATCATTGATGACCAAGCGATCTACGCAGGTACCATCATGCTGATTTCAATAAACCTTTCTGCAAATGAGTCGGCAACTGTACAGCCCAACCTGATTGATATCCAAGATGGCACTGATTATTACCGATTCATCGGGATCACGAACAGCACGACCATTGAATTCATGCCGCGGCACGAGGGATCCTACCAATTGTATCTTGTTGAAAATTCCACTGTGGTCTCGCGGCGCTCATTCACGGCAAAACCACTGGCGCAGCGACCAGTGCCCGTGCAATCTGGCAACACGACAATACAGAACGTCACAAATACTACCGCCGCTAACACCACAATACCTATCACTACAAATACGACCAGTAATATCAATCAGTCGCTCAACCAATCCTTCAATCAATCCATGAATCAGTCCGTAAACCAATCCTTAAACTCGTCAACGTCAAATATCTCGAATAATGCAACAGGCACTACAGATAATACCACTTTGGGATCGAACACCACTGTATCATCTTCGTCAATACTTGTGTATTATACACCCATCACCATCCGCGATTCTAGTATAAATAGTGTATCGGCGCAGCTTGCAGTCTACAATCCGACAACTGTCGCGACAACAAGCCAGTACGGCACATCTTCCCCACGCACCATCGCCCAATACGCAACACTTGAACTTTCAGGGATCAATGGACTTGAAGGGGCATCAATTACCATGAACAATCTTGATATCACAGGATCGAGCGTGCCCACACTTGCAGTAACTGCAGTTAACGCAACGCAGGTTGATCTCAATGCGACTGTCCATGGAACAGTTATTGACTCCTACGCGCTTGATCTCTCGACAGTATCATTCTCTAACGGCACGCTCACCAAGACCGCCCAGGGAAGTGAACTCTGGAAATGCAAGGATTGGAACTTTACGCAGCAGCAGTGCTATGGCACTTGGGTAAAGGTTGGAGATATCAGACCCGGACAGTCTTATACTGTACTTCTCTCGCCAACTGATCCCGGTTATGCAGAGACTGGTGTTGCAACAGTCAACAGCGTAAAATCAATTTACCAGCCGGGCGAAGAGGCATCACTCATCATGGTCGTTCTCGACACTAAAGGATACCTTGTGGATAATGCAGCAGTCACGCTTACCATCACAACGCCAGCGAACGTGTCATATACACTTTCGACAAATAATGCGCTGGTAACCAAGAGAGAGAAAGGCATTTATGTCGCCAATTTCTCCGACACTGACCTTGAAGGAAATTATACTCTTGTCGTCACTGCAATCGCGCCCGGAGTCAATAACACCATGTATAGTTTCTTTACAGTCCTGCAGAATTATGACTTTGATATCATCAGGAATACGCCGGTCACGACTGACCCATTCAAGGGACCATTCTTCTCATCAATCAACATCACTCCGCGTGTGCCGCTTGATGGACCGTACAACTTCACTGAAGTCCTCCCTTCAGGATTAGGGATTGTTGATGCGCCCGGCGCAGTCATCACTACAAATACGTCAACAAATGATATCTATCTCACTTGGAGTGGCCTGACCGGCAGCGTTGTGGTTAATTATACTGCCCAACCTCCACTCAAGACGCCAGACCTTCTTGCATTGGGTAAAGCATTTGTCAATTATGTCGCAAGTGGCGTAGTGAGAGTCTTTGTGGAAGTGCGCAATTGGTTCCTTGCGATAGATCCTGCAATCTCGCGCGATGATGGACTTGTCGTTTATGCAAACCGCGCGAGCAATCCGATAAAATATAGGAATTGGACCACGGATACGCTCTCTGCACAGATGGTGAGCAGTGTCGATCCCGGGCAGCGTTCTGACTGGCTTAAATTCAGGTGCATGGTTGATCATGAGCAATGCCTGTTCATGTCAAGCGATACCGGTAGTGACATCAACTTTGCATGGTTCAATATATCGACGAGAAATTGGAGCACGGATACGACGCTTGCAGGCTCCAGCAGCGGCACGCGCAGGAACTTTGATGTCGAATGCGAGGCGCTTACCGGCAATTGCCTTGTGGTCTATGAAAACTCCACTGCAAACAATGCGCAGTTCATGTATCGTTTATGGAATGGCACTGCACTCGGTTCTGAGACTGCAGTGAGTGTTACAGGCGCGCAGAACCGCCAATTCGACTGGATCAATCTCTACCCGCGCAAGGGTACTGATAGTATCGGTATTGCGTTGCAGAACAACAACGCGAACAACAACAATCCTAACGCTATTTATGCAGGTATCTGGAATGGCACTGCATTCGGAAACTGGCACACAGTCACGACAAACGCGCCAGTCGATGGCACTGCACGCACATTCTACAGGCATTATGATTGTGCATGGCAGGGGGACGGGGTATTCTTCTGTGTTTATTCCAATGATAGCCTGAACGCGCTCCTCGCGACAAAATGGAATGGCACTACATGGAATGATTTGGGAAGCATCTATAATGGCATGAATACTGAAGGGTCAGAATTCTTTGTATGCGGGCAGGAGGCAGATAGCGGATTCAATCACACGTACCTTGGCATCATGATGTGCTCGAGCACTGCGCGCCTTGATGGCGGCATCTGGAATGGCACTGCATTCTCTAAAGTGAATGCGACTAATAATCCTGCGCAGAATCCTTCAGGCGAGTGTGGAAGCAATAAGGCAACAACAGAATACGGACAGAATTTCCAGTGCCGCTGGCAGGATGATGGTAACACTGCAATATTTGTATGGGTCAACAACGGACAATCGTATCTCACTTCAGGCGCATACAACAAGAATACCAATACATTCAGCAATCCCAACTGGACTTCAGGAAGCCAGATTGTTGCAAACGGTGCCGGGCAATTGCGCACTGCACTTCTTGTGCCGAACCCTGCATCCAACAAGATGTTCTTGACATACACTGATGCAGCGCGTGATGGTGGCTGCTCAGAATGGACCGGCGTCTCCTGGGATGGATCAGGATGCAATGCTGCAACTGTTTATGAAACAAATGGCGCGCAGACTGCAACAGACTGGAATGTCTTTGACTGGTTCAGAAATCCACCGCCGCAGCCAGAAATTACTATTATCACCCCTGCAGATACATCGGTAACTAAGACTTATTATGGGATACTGAGTCCCAGCTCGACCAGCATTGCTTGGGATGGCTCAACAACGCAGCAGCCGCCATCTTCGGCGAATGCGCCGATCGCAGGGACAGAACTATCCTCATCAAATTATGTCGATATCTCGACCAGCGACGATGTGCGCTACACGACGACCATCAGCGGGGCGCCGACAGGAAGATACGCTTATCAAAGCTTTAATTTCAGTGTCACTGAATCAACAGTAAACATGAAATCATTCACTGTTACCTATGAAGGCTATGCGACCCGGACCATCAGTCTTACGCCAAGCCAGTATTATATCTATCTCTATAATTGGAGCTCGGACACTTATGTTTTGGAAAAGACAGTCTTTGCAAGCGCCATTGATGTAACCAGCCAGGTAACGATCGATTCAGGATTCACCGACTTTGTGCGCAACCGGCAACTGTATGTTCTTGTCGAGGGAAGCTTTGCCCTCGGAACCGGGTCGAACGCGCGCGCAGACATCAACACTGACTTTATCCGTGTCCAGGTGGACAATATCCCGATGCTTGCAAAGACCGTTGCAGTCAATGCCTCTGCGATCGATGATAATGGAGTGAACTTCTGCGAGTGGCAATTTTACAACACTACAGGAAGCACGGTAAATAATCTCACGCGCATGGTAAATACCGGCGGATCCTATTATTATAATACGAGCAGTATCTCAAGCATCGCTGATGGATTCTATAATTTGACAGTGTTCTGTAACGATACATTAGTGAGCAGGACCAATGCATCAGTCTACATCTACGTGGACAATACTCCGCCGCAAATCCAGCTCTCTGCTCCTGCAAATAACAGCAATAGTACCACGAATTATGCAGTCTTTGCATGGAATGTGACTGACATCCGATATGAGACTCTGCTCTGTAATTTAACTGTCGATGGGATCGTGCGCGCTTCGAATGTGGTCTCTGCAGATTCTGATAACACCACCAAGAATATCACGAGCATTGTTGACGGGACGCATTATTGGAATGTGACCTGCGCTGACAACGCAGGAAACGTGAACACTTCGCAGACCTGGAAATTCGATTCAGACACCACACCGCCAACAGTAACGCTCAACACTCCGTCGTCAGGATCATTCACGAACAAGAATCCGCTCAATCTCAATATCACGGCAACTGATGCGCACGCGATCGTCAACTGTTCAATCTATCTTGATGGATCGCTCAATGCGACACTTACCAACATCACCTCTGGTGTGATGACCAATCTTACAATTGCCGGACTCTCCCAAGGGTTGCATACATGGAATGCGACATGTATTGACAGCTTCAATTATCGCGGCTATGCAGCGACGAGAAACTTCACGTATGACACTGGACTTCCGCAGGTGTACCTCAATATCACTTCAGGGTTCGTGTTCAATGGTACAACGCCAGTCCTCAATTATACGGCAATAGATAATATCGATTCCAACCTGACCTGTAACATCACGGTAAATGGTGTTGTGGAACTCGCAAACATCCCTTCATTGAACAACACCCTTGTTTCAAAATCTGTTCCGTTACTTGATGGATACAAGCAATGGAATGTGACTTGTACTGATGACGCCGGGAATGTGAACACTTCTGAGAGCAGGATATTCCAGGTCCTTAGCGGTCCATTAGTGCAACTCCAGACTCCCTCGAATGGGACTGTCAATAACGGGACCAATATCACTTTCAAGTATTTCGCGCAGGACGGTAATGGCATCGCGAATTGTTCGCTCTATATCAATGGCGTATTCAACCAGTCGAATTCCTCAGTAGTCAATGGCGCAAACAACACCTTTACAGTCAGCAACCTGAATGAAGGACCCTATTATTGGAATATCACCTGCTTTGATACTACTGCATACCCCGGCTACTCTGCGACATGGAAAATCGTCTCTGACCGCTCAAAACCTGCAATCAGTCTCAGTCTTCCGACCATCGGTCAGATCATCAATGCAACAACGACGACATTCAATTTCACACTCACCGATGCCTACTCACCCAATGCGACGTGTAATATTACGGTTGATGGTGCAGTCAATGCCGCTAACATGAACTTCAAGGCATACAATGGCACCATGACTTCAAGAAGCCAGACAGTCATCAATGGACTACATTACTGGAATGTGACATGTATGGATCTTGGAGGGAACTTCAACACCTCTGCGACATGGAACTTCACCGTGAATGTGACATTCCCCGTAAGTGTGACTGTAGTTGCAGATAAAGTCATCTATCAGGAGGGCGAGATTGCACTCGTCAATGTCACGACGAAAAATTCAACCAATAACCCTATTGCCGCAAACATGACGCTCGATTATATCTACACCAACAACACATACACTGATCTTCCCTGGTGGAATACCTCCTGGAGCTATCGAAAACCGATATTTATCAACCAGACCAACAATACTGCAATAACCAATAAGGCAATCCTTGTGAACGTGACAGTTCCCTACGGAACCATCACCAGCTGCAAGGAACTGCGTGTGGTCTCTGACAGTGATCTCTCCCTGGTCAACTCTAACGTGATCTCAGGCGACGATGTCACATCCTGTTATATCTACTTTGTGGGATCAGTATCTGCAGGCGCAGTGAACGAGAACAATTATCATGTCTATTATGGGAACCCTGCGGCAGCATCAACTTCTGATACGGCGTATCTTGCAGGAAATCTCATTGTCGAGCAATTGCTTGTCGACACGTTCAGCGGAGCAACACTCACCAGTAATTGGACTGCCGGAACAAATTGGGATATCTCGACCAATAACCCGCTCACCGGCAACCACGCGCATGTCCAGGGCAGTGTGACGAATTCTGCGATACTTCCCTCATCAACGTTTAACCTTTCTACGTATGATATGGTGAATCTTTCCTTTGTCTACGCCATCAATGGGAATTGGGATGCCGGAGAATTCCTCCGCTACGACTACACAAATACGAGCGGATCATCATGGACAACCATCGGATCATTGAATGGTGCAACACCCAATGTCGCAACACAGACACAGACTGTCACGACAACTCTCAGTAGCGCCTATCTCGTTAATGGATTCAATATCCGGTTTGTGGCAACAACAAGCGCTGCAAATGAGGATGGAGGATTCGATAATTTCAACCTCTCCGGAATCTTTTATGTTCAGACAAGCCTGAACTCCAGCGTCGGAAGCCAGCAGGAATTCATCCTACGGCTCACCAACCAGACCAATACCAGTGGACTCTTCCAGGATTCATTCACGACACTAAACAGGACATACGGCAATTACAGTGCTGCAGCATACGCCTATCCGCCAAACACTAATTTACATGCAGGATGGAACTATGACTGGTTCACCATCATCAAGGATACCTTCGGTCCAGTCATCACACTCCTCTACCCCACCAACCAGTCAACACTACGCAGCGGAACAATCATGTTCAACTACACTGCCAATGATTATGCAAATGCCGTTTCGAACTGCACACTTTACTTTAATACTACACGGGCGATTCCCTGGTGGGATTCTGGTTTTGGTTATCGTCAGTCGTTTAATGTGAGTGAGGTGAGTGGTTCTGCGCTTTCTGGTTTTCAGGTTAATGTGAGTGTGAATACTGCGGTGCTTGTTTCTTTGGGTAAGATGCGCTCTGATTGTGCGGATATGCGTTTTGTTGATGCTTCGGGTGTGCTCATTCCTTTTTATCTTGATGCGGGCTGTAATTCTGCTGCCACACGAGTTTGGCTGCGCATGAACCTTTCTGCATATCAGAATACCACCATCTACCTCTATTATGGGAATTCTACTGCTGTTGGTATGAGTAATGGTTCTGCTGTTTTTGATTTTTTTGATGATTTTTCTGGTGGTTTGGGTAAGTGGTCTGTTCATCAGTCTTCTGGTGTTTATCCTCGTGT
>JAKAKR010000005.1 GCA_021813435.1 Nanobdellota archaeon
AAATATGGAGATGCACTAAAAGCATATTCAATAAAAGGAAGACGCGCAGAAGTAACAACAAAAATATTAGCACATAACTTATGGAGAAGATTAATTCTCAAAATCTACGAGCTTTGCAATATCGCCGAAAGATGATGAATGTTATCCTGTTCCACGAATACGCAACATCAAGGGATGAGCGCGTTCCGCTAACTTTTTAAAACCCGCCATTTCCTTTTCTGCAAGGTGATACCATGATCGAATATGGAGAATTCAAAGGCAACAAGATGATTATCCTCAAGCGCAAGGAAGACGATGCATTCCCATTCCAGTTCGGAAAGCAGAAGGCAAAACTGATTGTCGAAAATTACGAGGCAATAAAGAAATTTGCCGAGGAAGAGTAGACAGGATATTTTTTACTTCCAGTAACATCTCAGATTTTTAGATCATCACATGATTATTATCATAATAGGCATCCTATGGAAGACGAATCTATTGAACAGATACTGAAACGCATGACTCCACCTATTGGAGAAATCCCGAACCTTAGAGGGATAGATATTGCAGGAATCATGATTCCGCGCGAAGCTGTCGGTGGAGATTATACGCGTATCATCAAGTATAGTGAAGAGTATGACTTCAAAAAAATTCTCGAATACTCCCAAAACAATCACAGTCCAAATCACGTACAACGGATAACCAAAGCCATTGCAGAAACAAAAAATCGCGTTGCACTCATTATCGCAGATTTTGAAGGGCATGGCGCACAGGCAGCAATCTATGCCGCGCAATTCGACGCAATAGTCGACGGCACTATTAATCAACAGCTCAGAGAACACGGCGAAATGCGGCGGGAATTTATTGATTATATCGCAGATTATTTTCATCATCGCAACATTCACGGCACGATGATTTTTGGTGAGATCACCTCTGCAGGAACATTTAGATTCATGTCTGCAGGACACGTGTCGCCCTACATTTTCTCAAAAGAAAATAACGTACTTGAGGATATCAGTAGCAAAAATATCTACGAGAATAACCTGATGCTTGGCATTAGACCGCCAAACAGCAGTATTCGCACATATACTACAGGAGTTATCGGATATGAACCAGCATATCATATTAATGAATGGGAATTTTTAAACAACGGAGACTTATTTATTATCTACTCTGACGGATTAATAGATCCTGCCCAATCATCGCAGTATACCCCGGCGCAATTGCAAGAAGTACTGCGTGAAACTAAAAGTCTTCCTGCAAAAACAATTGTAGAGCTTATTGTTGAGGATCGCGCAAGAGGGGGCAATATTGATGATGATATTAGTGTCATTGTTGTAAAAAAGAATTAGAATATGCACGTCATCTTGTGAGGAATAAACAGGTAACATGTTCATACTTAAGAATTCAAGTAGTCGAGCAATAGTCCTTTTATCTGTACACGGGTCACTCTGCCATCAATGATTTGCATCAATGTTTTGGTAAGCTGATGATCGATATGTGATTTCTTGAGTACAGACAATAATTTAAGAGTATCATATCCCTCAACAGTCTGACCGATCTTCTTTATGGCGGCTTCACTGCTCATTCCTTTGCCGAGGAGAAATCCGAATGTTCGATTGCGTGAATGCGGCGAAACTGCAGTCACATAGAGATCTCCAAGACCTGCAGGACCGATAAAAGTATGTCTGTGGATATTCTTTCCCGTATTGAGATAATAAAATCTGCTATACGCTTTTGATACCAGTGATGATTCAAAATTATGTCCAAGGCCGAGTCCTTCGCATACCCCGACAAGCAATGCGATGATATTCTTATAGAATCCGAGTAATTGTATTCCCTGTTTATCTGTTGTTAAATTGAAGAAAAAATTATTTGTTTCAAGTTCATGTTTCATCTTATGGAGTGTACGGATACTCCCGCCGAGCATGACAACAGTCGGTTTATGACGTGCGAGTTCGTAAGCGATGCAGGGACCGGATAACGCAATAACCTTATGCGGTTTGCAATGCAATTCATGCTCGATGACATCAGTCAATACCAAGCCATCAACAGACAATCCTTTACTTGCAGAGATGATATACTGATGAGAATAGTAGAGCCTCAGTTTTCGCGCGACAGCAACAACTGCAGCCGAAGGAACTGCAAAAATAATGACTGCGCAATCTTTCATCAATGAAAGGTCTGTTGTTGAAAGAATGTTTTTTCCTAATCTGACGCCCGGCAGATAACGCATGTTTTCTTTACGTGCATGAATAGCGGTGATGAGCTGCACATTGATATCATAGAGAATGATCTGATGTTTTTCTGAGAATATTTTTGCAAATGTGCTTCCCAAATTCCCCGCACCGATGATTCCGATCTTCATCGAGATATTTTGATGAATGTATTATTTAAATATTTTGGATTCTAAAATATTTTTTTTCGTACAAAGTCAAGTTGTGTGACTTCGCCACATTAATTCGCGCTCACATCGTGTATAGACATTTATGTTGTGCCGAGTTGTATCTTATCGCTTAGTGTATCTTTGGTTAGTCAGACAGCATTAACACCTAACTTGACTTTGCTTTTTTCCGGAAGATTTTTATTCTGGTAAAAACAAGTTCTTCATATTGAGGTTTATTGAGGTGAGTTTTATGGCAAGATTAGATGGCAAGATTGCGCTCGTTACCGGTGGTTCTTCTGGCATTGGAAAAGCTGCATGCATGATGATGGCAAGAGAGAATGCGACAGTCATTGTTGCTGATGTCAATGATAAGGCAGGAAAACAGGTCGCTGAGGATATCAAAAGATCAGGACAGCACGCCTATTATATACATCTTGATATTAGTTCTGAACGCCAGGTAAGGAATGCATTTAAATTCATTGAGAAAAAAATCGGTAAAATAAATGTTCTTGTCAATAATGCAGGCATTGCAGGAACAATGATGCCGACAGACAAGCTTGAGGAGAAAGACTGGCTCAAAACAGTCAATATAAATGCGAAAGGAGTATTCTTATGCACAAAATATGCTATACCTCACATGCGATCAACGCATAGTGGATCAATCATAAATCTTTCAAGCATTGCAGGATTGATAGGCATCGAGGGATCAAATGCATATAGCGCAAGCAAGGGCGCGATACGGCTCATGACAAAGGTTGATGCAATGAATTATGCAAAAGAGAATATTCGGGTGAATTCAGTCCATCCCGGATATATCTGGACTCCAATGGTCGAGAATGCCCTGAAAGCCGGCGGAAATATCGAGCAGGCAAAACAGGCAGCAGGACAGGCGCATCCTTTAGGGCATATGGGTGAGCCTGATGATATTGCATACAGTATAGTCTATCTTGCATCTGATGAATCCAAATTCATGACTGGCGCAGAACTCGTGATCGACGGCGGATACACTGCACGATAGAGCTGTGCGAAAACAGCAAAACATAAATCAGCAACTATATAAATAATCCATTTTCTTAGGATAGTATGGATAGGGTCACTGCTGTTTCTGAATTACAGATCCTCTGCAAAGAGTTCCGCAAGGATATTCTGACCATGGTCTACACTGCAGGATCAGGCCATCCCGGCGGATCACTCTCTGCAACAGAGATCATGACAGTCCTATTCTTCAATGCAATGCATCATGACCCTAATAATCCGCAGGATGAGAACCGTGACCGGTTCATCCTCTCCAAAGGGCACTGCACGCCTATATATTATAGTGTGCTTGCACATTGCGGCTATATCCCGCATGAATCACTCCTGACATTCCGGAAACTGAACAGTCAACTCCAGGGCCACCCAGACAAATCAAAATTTCCACTACTCGAAACAAGCTCTGGAAGTCTCGGACAGGGGCTCTCGATTGCTGCAGGGATGGCGCTCGGCCTTGCGCTCAAGAACAATCCTGCAACAGTCTATTGCCTTCTAGGCGATGGCGAACTCGACGAGGGACAGGTATGGGAGAGTCTTGCGACCATAAAGAAATACCGGCTCGCAAACCTTATCGCAATCATTGACCACAACAATATCCAGCTTGACGGTACAACAGCAGACATCAAGGATCTTGAACCGCTTGCAGAAAAATTGCGGGCATTCGGCCACACTGTTCTTGAAGTTGATGGGCATGACCTGACTGCACTCATCGAAACATTCTCGGCAGCAAAAGCGCATGCAGAAAAAAAAGAGACCGTCATCATCCTCTGCCACACCATCAAGGGCAAGGGCATCTCATTCATGGAGAACACTGCCAAATGGCATGGGATTGCTCCGAACAAGGAAGAATACGAGAAGGCAATGGAAGAACTAGAATAAAAATGATAGGTATCCTATGAGAGAGCGCATCAAAAAACATATTGAAAAGCACATGGACCCGGATCACTTGAAAGAGCATATTGTAGAGAACAAAAAGTTCTTTGTGCGGATCACCGACACTATCGCAGATCACATCATCAGATCAATCATCATGCTCTTTATCCTCGGAATCATCACTGTCATCACCAGTTTTGTGAGTACCGCACTCTTCCTTTTCTTCTCTGCACTGCTCTCACTCTTCTCACTGCTTATCGCAATCTCATTATTGCGACGCGGCGTGCGCTACCTCTTCTACAACGAAGGGAAATTGTATCAGATGATCATCGGGTATGCGATCGCAGTGCTTGGCATCATCTTCCTCTTTACCACTATCTATTCAGCAAGCCATGAACTCGGATATGGATACCTTACCTACGGCACATGCTCGAACGCCAAGGTGAACCATGCAATGATTGCGGATGATGCGCATGCGGTGAACAGTTTCGGAGGGACACTCTACTTTACGAGCGTCACCTTCTTTACCATCGGCTATGGCGACATCTGCCCCATGGGACTCAACAAGGGGATTGCAGTACTCAATGGATTTGCCGGAAGCGTCTTTGCAACAATTATCCTAGGAATAGCGATCGCAAGATATCTTGATCACACCCGGGACGAAGAACGCAAGAAAAAAGAGAACGAGAAGAAATGAAAAAATAAAAACAGAAAAAAACAAAGGTACAATCATGATCCAGAAAATCGCTACACGGGACGGGTATGGAAGAAAACTTGCAGAATTGACTGATGAAAAGATCGTTGTCCTGACTGCAGACCTTGCAGAGTCCTCACGCGTCAAGCCATTTGCAGAAAAACATCCTGACCGCTTTATCCAGGTCGGGATCTCTGAACAGGACATGTTCGGCATGGCAAACGGCCTTGCACTCGAAGGATTCATTCCACTCACGAATACTTTTGCATCATTCTGCCTGCGGGGGCACGAGCAGATTCGGCTTATTGCGATCAATAACAGCAATGTAAAGATTGTCGGGCATCATGCAGGAATAACCTTAGGACAGGATGGCGTGAGCCAGATGTGTGAAGTTGATATCTCGCTCTTTCGCACTATGCCAAATTTCAGCGTTGTTGTCCCTTGTGATGCGCTCGAGACGCAAAAGTCGCTGGGCGAAATCGTCAAAGCAAAAGGCCCGTGTTATCTTCGCCTCTCGCGCGAACCATTCCCCATCCTCACGAATGATTATTCGGAATTCAAGATCGGCAAGGCGAACATCATGCGCGAAGGCAGTGATGTCCTTATTGTTGCCTGCGGCATCATGGTCTCTGAAGCATTGCTTGCCGCATCGATCCTGCAGGAACAGAACATCAATGCTGCAGTCATGAACATGCACACGATTAAGCCGCTGGACAAGGAGACACTCCTGCAGTATGCAAACAAGTGCAAGGCAGTCGTGACTTGCGAGGAGCATTCCATCTATGGAGGCCTGAGCAGTGCAGTTGCAGAAGCCCTTGCAATGGCAAAAATCCCCATCAAGATGATCGGCATCAATGATAAGTTCGGCGAATCCGGAAAACCGGACGAACTTCTCGAGAAATTCGGACTCACCGGCGAACATATCGCCGAGTGCTGCATTGATGTATTGCGATTCAAGGATAAGATCGCAAGCGGGCGCGAGATGAAGGATGTTGACGAACTCATGCACGAGATCAACACATTCAAGCGCGAACTCGAAGCAAAGGCAGCGCAGACCAACACTACCGCGCGTCCTGAACCTAAAGCGTATGAAGAGGATCCCCGCGGCCGCATCATCAAGATGTCAGAGAAAGACAAGGAGAAAGTCGATGCAGTCCTTGAAAAGATGTTTGGCGGCAGGAAAAACGGGAAGAAAACAAATCCATAATCGCATAGCACGCCCATCGCCGGTATTCTTTTGAGATACTATGTAGTGCGTTCTTATTTTTAAGGGGATACATTTATATATTAGTGATAACAAAAAGGAGAGCTATGGGTTTGGAAGACCGATTCAAAGAAGATATCGCGACTCAGACTACAAGTGCAGAAGACCAGCAACGCGAATCTATTGCAAACGGCATCACTGAAAACCTCCAATATGTCTTTGATGCTGCAAAAGCGATGGCAGAACAATATTCTGCGCGTCCCGAGTACGGGAAAAATCTTTCACGCATACTGCAACAGTACATCATCTCCCTGCACGAGGTTATTCTTGATGTAGAAGGGAATCATTGGGAGCAACAACTTTTCACGACACCTCAAGGCGCAACGACGCAGTATCATCGGAAGAATAATGCAAAGATCATGACGCTTGATGAATTTGCACGCGCAGTATTTATCATGCATCTTGATTTTATCTCAGCAACAGATAAGAATATCTGTATGAGCGCAAAAATACATTTCGAGGAAAAATACCATTGCATAAGAGAGGGATATCCCTCACTGCTGTCTCGATACGCTGATCCTGTTGCCCGCCGCAGAATAGAAGATCTCAAGATAACATACCAGTGAATGTGCGCTGCAACCGATTAAAGCATCGCCAGACATGCAGCAGGTCAGTGTTTATCCTCGCATTTCAAGGCATAGATATCTGCATAGAGTGAGTTGAGTATGCGCATACTATTGTGGACATGCATGTGGGATACATTCTTTGCTTCGGCAAGTATCTTGCGCTTAAGAAGGTACGTCCTGTTCTGGCCATAAGAATATTTCTGCGGGTTAAAGGCGTAGAATAATTCGTATGCTGTCCTGAGCAGCGTATGCAGTTCTTTGATATAGATGGACTCTTTCTTGTAACGCGCAGGACCCAGCAGCCATACCAATTCATCCTTCAGCTTCTCGATCCGGTCAAGCATCATAAAAAATAATGGCGTATTGGCGTACTCCACATGACCGCGTTTTATGATGATGCGCTGACAATAATTCACGAGTCTTGTGATATTGCGATTCAGTACGTCCATCTCTGCAGTCGCGGTCGCTTCAAAAAATTCCAGGAGCAGCAGGAATACGCGCCTCAACACGGTATTGAACTCATCTGATGAATCCTTGGTGATATCCTTGATGATAATATACTCTTTCTTCTGCTCAATAATCTCAAACCCGATCAAGTGCCGCTCCATGATCTGCGCGATATTTGTTATGGATTGCGGTGTCCGAATAAATATTTTGAGTTCATCAAAGCCTTTGCGATAATATACCTGCAAAATTTTGACAAGAACATCAGGATAGTCTTTCTCATCAATGATCGCGCGCTGTAATTCCTGCTTTGGGGAGGAGATGATGATGCGGTCTGCAACGATAGTAAGGTCAACCTGTCTAGTCTTGTCGAGTTTTTGGTCCTTGATCCATTCGATAGGCAGTGTTACGGTGTACGATTTCCGATTCTTCGGGCCCTGCGTGGTGAGTTTCTTGTCCATAATCCCTCTTTGGATGCGTGTATTTAAAAATATTGTTATAATCTATACTAATACAAGTAAAATGTTATAGTGAAAACTATAAATAATAAGATGCCGTACATATAGTATGATACCAACAACAACACCCAATATCCAAAAGAGTTTAGTATATGTCCAGGAATGGGAAGAGTCAGAACTGGGCTGGGGCCAGCGAGCCGACGGATATTCACTCCACCGATACCATGCAGATATCGCGCAATTTGTCCACGAATATTGGAGCCGCATGCCTGATAGAACGCCTGAGGAGTATTCACGACCCTGTGGATCGCCATTCACCGGATATATCACGACTGCACACTATGAAAAATTCTTCCAAGAGCAGACCAAAGGAGTAAGACTCTGCTCTAGAGATTACAGCGCATTGATACTCGAACTTGCAGAGCATTATGCAACTGAATACCACAAAGGACAGATCAGATGCAAAACTGCTGAACCGTTCATCACCCACCCGCAAACTGTCGTAAATCTGCTGAAAGAGTATGGATACGAAGATCCTGCGACCAAATGCATTGCCTGGCTGCATGACACTGTCGAAGACACGAATCTTACAATCGACGAGATCACTGAAGTGTTCGGGAAAGGCATTGCAGAAGGCGTCCATTTACTCACGCGCGACGTCCCCCGGGACGCGTACAACAAACGGATTTTAGCAGCGCCAAGGGACATTCAAGTCATCAAGCTCTGCGACATCATCCATAATAGCATGACACTTGAGGTATACACCCCGGAATTTGCACTGGAGAAGATTACTGAGTATAAAAAAGTCTATGTCCCGCTCGCAAAAAGTATCAATGCTGACATCGCAAATAGACTGCTGGAAAACATGAACAATTATCTGAGTTTGCAGATGCAGCCTGCTGAAAAAAAGGCAGTAGAACAATAATTGCGCAAGAGATGATCAACGATCCATCTTCTTGATTCGCCGCGTATAGCGTGCGAGCCCTGAGAATTTTGTGGTGAAGAATTTTCTGACAAGTTTTTGCGCAAGGACTGGTTTTGTGAATTCCCCGCTGAGGACAATGACATTGGCATCAGTATGATAGCGTGCCCATTCGGCATCCTTGAGCGTGTGGCAGAGTGTTGCGCGAATGCCCTTGTGGCGGTTTGCGGCAATATCCATACCGAACCCTGATCCGCAGATAAGAATCCCGGGTTTCTTCTCCTTAAGAACATATGTGACTAATCGTTTAGCATAATCAACCTCATCGACCAGTTTTGCATCATCAAATGTCCCAAGGTCAATCAAGGGGAATTTTCCTTTCAATTCTTCCTTGAGCATAAATCCGCGATGATCGCTTGCGATAAATCCAAGGATATGCTTCAATTAAATCACCTGTTGTCAAATCACTTATTAATAATATTCTTTAATATCCTTTGAAACGCCGATATTTAAATGTTATTAAAACATGAGCTGTAAAGCAAGCATTTCTGCCGTAATGATTTAGGAAAATTGATAAATATCTTAATCTATTCTCTTCCGTGGTTAAAATAGTAAAAATTCCGAGTTTTGAATTAGCGGTGTATATACAGGGCGATCCTAACGCGAAGAAACTTGCGTTGCTCTTACCAGGGAGAATAGATACTAAAGACTATCCACATATGAAAAGCCATGTCGAGTATTTAGCACGCAAAGGTTATTTAGCGCTCTCTTTTGATCCTCCGGGAACATGGGAGAGTCCGGGTGGCATTAAAATTTACACAATGACAAACTATCTCAAAGCCGTCAATGAGCTTATAGAATATTTTGATAATAGGCCAACAGTGCTTATGGGTCATAGCAGGGGTGGAAGTGTAGCAATGATTGCTGGCACGCAAAACAATCATGTAACCCACATTATTACTGCAATGTCTCGTCCTCAACCGAGTAAAATTATTGAAAAGGATGTTAAAAATGGTGCCGAGATATCATATCAAGACACACCCTCAGGCGGCAGGATCAAATTTGAACTACCATTTAATTATTTTGTTGATGCGTCTAAATATAATGCAATTGATGCACTCTCCAAATGCACAAAACAAAAACTCTACATATCAGGCAAGAGAGATGACGATATTACCCCGGAATCAGTCAGGGAAACCTATAAGAATTCATCCAATCCAAAACAACTATACGAAGTAGATAGCGAACATAACTACCGACTGCACCCAGAAATAATCGAAGAAATAAACAAAGTCGTTGGCAAGTTCTTGGATAAAAAATTCTAACTGATAAAATTAATAAATAGGAATAACAGAAAACAGATCATGTCACGCATTTCAGCTTCAATACTCAGTTTCTATTTCGAGGCAAAAGAGGGAAAGGAATCTGAAGAAGTGATGATTAAGAAAATCAATCATGCACTCCTTGAGAAGAAGAGTGAATTCCACATCCTCCATCTTGATATCATGGATGGGAAATTCGTCACCCACACTGCATTCACCCCATCGCAATGCCGCAGGATCGCAACACCGCACAAAAAAGAAGCGCATTTCATGGTCGTCGATTACAAGAAATATATCCAGGATTTTCTGCTCATTGTAGATATGTTCATTGTCCAGCAGGAAGTCATCCGGAGGGATTTTCCTGAGACCATCGCGTACCTGCACAAGAACCATAAATTCGTTGGTATCGCGATCGATCCTGAGACCCCGATTGCAGAAATAAAATATCTTGACCAGATCGATCTTGTCCTGGTCATGGCAGTGCATCCGGGGCTTCCTGGCCAGAAATTCATGGAAAGCGCAGTGCGAAAGATAAAGAAACTGCAGGAGATCCGCAAAAAACAGGGATTGCGGTTCCAGATCGAGGTGGATGGCGGCATCAACAACATCACCCGCAAGAAATGCATTGACGCAGGTGTTGATCTTCTTGTCGAGGGAAGCTATTTCTTTAAGGGATATTAAGTAAGATGCAGTAATGGTGCTGGCTGTAATTATTTCTTGCCGTCCTTGCGTGCAGGGGTCTTGTTACGCCTATTCGTATGCCCAATATGCTTTTCTGCGATGAAAAAGAAGTAGACGCGATTGAAAGTAAAGAGCGCGTAGACAACAATGACAGTCAAAATATTTCCCACAGTGACGAATGTCTGGTAATGGGCGATGAACGTATTCTTAAAAAGGAGACTTGCACCAATGACGAGCGCCACATATACTGCAATGACGATGATGCTTGACAGAAAGAGTCCGAGGTATGCGCGGCTAAAAAGATTCCGGAAGCTCTTCTTGAGGCAAGCCCAGAATTCATGCCCGAGGATGAATGCAGAGTGCGCCAGGTTCCAGAATACATAGAAGAGAAGTGCAAAGACTGCAAAGAGGACAAGGACAAGAAGCGATGCCCACGCGGCAAGCGTTGTCAAGAATACTGAGATGATATTGAAGAGTATAAAAAAGACAAAGAATACGATAAAAAGGAGCAGATTGATGAGAAACATCTGCTTGAGCATGGAGAAATCATGCGTATGCGTTTTGGACAATGATTTGATATTGCCAAGGATGATGAGACTGAAAAAAGAATACGCCAAAAGGATGATTGCAACATACAGGACAAAGAGCGCGATGAGCCCGACAAAAAGGAGCACATTCTTTTGGGCCTGCGTGACAACATCAAGAGTGGATGGGAAGAGAAGGTTGACTGCATAATTCAGGAGCAAAAACAGTGCAAGGAATCCTACATCAAGCAAAAATATCCAGAAAAGGACCTTAGGGTTCTGCCGGATTGACGTGAATGATTTTTTCCAGAGCGGATGCGTTGCCATAATAGAGTGCGATGAACGGCGCAAGTTTTTAAATGTTATTATATCGCAAACCAGCTGCAAACACGACGAATCCCGTTTTTCACAAACTATATAAATGATGCCAAAATGGACGTACGAGGGGGTATCGAACAGCGATACAAAGAAGATTGATACGATTGATACTCAATAACTAAGAGCATATAACGTATATAATATGGGGTGATTTGATATGGATGAAGATAACGTTTCTGCGCATGAAGAAGCACAGAAAAAAAAGCATACTGTTCACAAGAAACCAGAGCATAAAGAGAGTAACAAGATCCCGAGCGAGAAGAAATCCGGCGGGAACGCAACTGCATGGACTCTCGGAAGCATCGCAGTCCTTCTTGCAATATTACTGGTGGTCTCATTATTCACCCACGGATTTGCGGGAACAAATGGACAGACAAAAAAGACACTTACTCCTGATGAGGTCAAGGCAAAGGCTATCAGTACAGTCCAGGGACTTGTCCAGGGCCAGACCGTCACGGTGACTTCGGTTGTTGACGCAGGAGATGTCTATGCGATCGCGCTTGAAGTCGGCGGTCAAAAATACAATTCCTATGCAACAAAGGATGGAACATTATTGTTCCCCAGCAGCGTTGATATGAGCGGCACTGCAAAGCCTGCTGCAACGCAGACTGCAACTCCACCACAGCCAACAAGTGTCCCAAAGACTGATAAGCCTACGGTTGAACTCTTTGTCATGAGCTACTGCCCCTATGGAACACAGGCAGAGAAAGGAATACTTCCTGCAGTCCGAACACTTGGCGACAAGATCGATTTCAAGGTACGATTCGTCTACTATGCAATGCATGGAGAAAAAGAAGTCTACGAGAACCTTGCACAATACTGCATCCAAAAAGAGCAGCCGCAGGTTTATGATAAGTATCTTGCATGCTTCCTTAATGCAAGCGATGAGGCAGGATGCCTTGTCCAGGCAGGAGTTGATACGGCAAAGCTTAATACATGCAAGACTGCTGCAGACGCAGAGTTCAATGTGACCAAGAACTGGAATGATAAGTCAAGCTGGCTTTCTGGACAGTTCCCCATCATGAACTTTGACTATGCACTCAACCAGAAGTATGGCGTGCAGGGCAGCCCGACACTGGTCATCAACGGCGCCCAATCAAACGCAGGCAGAGACTCTGCAAGCTTCCTTGCAGGAATATGCGCAGCATTCAACACGCCGCCCGCAGAGTGTAATACGCAGCTCTCATCCACAAGTCCCGGTCCGGGATTCGGATATGATAGCACAAGCGCTGCAACTGCCGCAGGATGCGGAGTATAAAGCAGTACTGCGATTAAGGGTTTGCAATAATTTTTTTACTATTTTTTATTTTCATTATATTTTCATTATTGACTGCGTCTAGTGCAGTCTATTCATCGCGCAGTATCATCAGCGATAATCATTATCTATTGTTGTAGGGGGGATCATGGTTCGTCATTTACATACCGAGTATCTTGAGCATAAACAGCACCTCAAAAAACAGAAGGCAAGAATCATCGCGTGGATCAGCGGAGTCCTTGCAGTGCTGTTTGCAATCTTATTCCTGCTCTCTCTTACCACAACAATTTTTACGCACGCACCAAACGGCAATATCATTTCTGCAAGTACCGCGCGAAATATCGCGCAGGACAGGATTGCGCAGCTTGCCGCAAACCAGACAGTATATGTGACAGGGGTCAGTGACGAGGGATTTGCGTATGCCATCAATGTCAATGTCGGCGGGCAGGATTATCTCTCCTATGTCTCTAAGGATGGACGATTCTTGTTTCCCTCAGGGATTGCACTCGATTCATCAAGCACTGCAGCAACTACCCCACAGAATACAGTATCACAGCCTATGACAAAGACCGATAAGCCTACTGTTGAACTTTTTGCAATGGCCTATAGCCCTTATCTTCTCCAGATCGAGAAGGGATTGTTCCCTGTCCTTGACGCACTCAATACTACCATTGATTTTAAGATACGATTCGTCTATTTCTCCATGTTCGGGGAAAAAGAGATCAAGGAAGAGTTGAACCAGTACTGCATCCAGAAGAATGAGCCGCAAAAATTCGTTTCTTATCTCAAATGCTTTGTTGCAGACGGTGACGGCACTGCATGCATTGCGCAGGCAAATATCAACACCGCACTGCTCACGACATGCGTCAACCAGACTGATGAGTATTATAGTGTGAGCAAGAGTTTCTCTGACAAGAGCAAATGGATCAATATTTCAGGGGTCTCAGATTCTGTTGCAGTATTCCCTGTTGATCTTGATGCGAACAAGAAGTATGGTGTGCAGGGCAGTCCTATACTTTTCGTGAATGGAGCATTTGCTGATACGCAAAAACAGCGCGATTCTGCGTCACTACTCCAAAAGATTTGCGACGGATTCAAAACGCCTCCTGCAGCATGCAAGAAGATCCTCAGTTCAGCCCAACCCAGTGTAGGGTTCATCAACCAGCCGCAACAACAGGCAGATACCTCGGCACCTGCAAGCATTCCCAAGACTGGTAAGCCTGCTGTCGATTTATTTGTCATGAGCTACTGCCCATTCGGAACCCAGGCAGAGAAAGGAATACTCCCTGTTGTAAGGACACTAGGAGACAAGATCGATTTCAAGGTACGATTCGTCTACTATGCAATGCATGGAGAAAAAGAAGTCTACGAGAACCTTGCACAATACTGCATCCAAAAAGAGCAACCGGACAAATACCTCAAATATCTTGCATGTTTCCTCAATGCGAGCAATGAATCTGACTGCCTTAATGTTGCAGGAGTTGATACGGCAAAGCTCGATGCATGCAAGACTGCAAGCGATTCGACATTTGATGTGACCAAGAACTGGAATGACAAGAGTTCATGGAACAATGGCCAATTCCCGCTCTTCAACACTGATTCAGCACTCAACCAGAAATTTGGCGTGCAGGGAAGTCCGACACTGGTCATCAACGGCGCCCAATCAAACGCAGGCAGGGACTCTGCAAGCTTCCTTGCAGGAATATGCGCAGCATTCAACACGCCGCCCGCCGAATGCAACACAAATCTTTCCAGCACCCCGCCCGGAGCAGGATTCGGGTATGATTCTGTCGGCGCAGCAACTGCCGCAGGATGCGGAGTATAAACACTGTAGAAAGAAGAAACAAAAAGAGATTACTTGAGTATCCGTTCTATCCCTTTCTGGTATTTCTTGAGTTCAAGATAGGGCAATGCCTTGACCAATGTGCACATGTCACGGTGCGCATTATACCGGGAGAATGAAAGTCGCTCCTCGTCACGCGCAACAACGCTGCCGATCGGATGCTCGCGCTCCCAAAGCGAGAGGTCAATAAGTTCTTCAAAAAACAGCGGTCTCATCTTATGGTAGATCAGCATTTCACCGAATCGGGTGACATCAGATGATCGGTTTGCCTCAAGATTCCATTCACGATTCTTTGCAGTGGGATTCTTTTCGAATCCTGTACCTGCAAGCATGATATGAAACAACAGGTCAGTATGTGCATTCTGCCGCGCAGCATATTTTTCCAGGTATTCTTTAACGAATGCATCATGTGCGGCGACTGAGTATACCCGTCCGCTCGGATTTTTTGCAGAGCGATTTGATGTGCGCAGATGGGTATATACCGCACGCTGGTCAACAAATGGCTGCAGCAGCGGGTCAGAAGTGAATTGCAATGCATACTGATCCAGTTCCTGCTTGAGCGCTTGGTGTGCTGGATCGATAAATCGCGTAGACTCTATTTCACCTGTCGGGGAAAAACCCAGATTCTCAAAATGAGCAAGATAATCGCGTACACGTATACGACGCAAGGGCTCTTTTCTTCCAGAGCGGCGATTCGCTGCTTCAAGGCTCTGCAGATACCTGCGCACAAACGACAATGGAAAATGCATGGTCGCGTGCAATCCCTGCATCTTATCCACATGCCATGCAATATCCGATGTATTGGATGCTCTGATGCTTCCTGATTCAATATCCCATATCCCATTGTCTGCAGGCGCGCGGAGTTCATAGAACCGGAGACGGCTTACCGGTTCCTGGATTGCTGCGGCGATAATATCAAAAGTGATCATTGAGGACAGTTCCTTGCGCTGCGGAAAATACGTCAAGGCAATTCCTCCGTTGGCATACTTGATATGCTGGCTCGCGCTGAGCGCCAATCGTCCGCCTGGAGGTGATCGGTTATATTGCAGGGTGTTTATGAATTCCTCTTCACTCATGGTCCGCAATGATTGATAGGTGAGCGTGTGTGATTCCTTGAGTACAGTCTTTGTATCAGTGACAGTGATGCGGTCCGGGTGGAATGTTGCATACCCGAAAAGTCCATGGAATGGATCGATGATCAGGGTTTTTCCCTGGTGCGGCACAGTGATGAATGCGTGATCGCCGATCATAGTATCTTTAGGATTCTCACCGTCTGCGACACTGCGAAATCCCATCGTTGCATACAATGTTGGCTTGAGTTTTGCCTCACGCGCAATAAGATAATTTATCCCTGCAAGTGAAAAGCAGTCTGCCTGGGATTTCACTTCATGCAGAAAGAGACCGCACTTGCCTGAGCGGAGCGCATCATTGAATCCGTAGGTAATCTCAAGAAAATATCCGTTATAGATCATATGTGCAAGATTGAACTGTGTCTTGCTTCGCAGGGAATACTGCGCGACAACACTTCTTGCACGATTGATTGATTCTTCAGGAAAATCCATGGCGCCACCAATGCGATATGCTGTTGCATACGTAACAAGATGATAACAACCGGTAATAAAAAAAGAACAGGGTTCTAGCTCAGCACGTTTTCTATTGATGTTTTTTGGTGTCGGCCTGATGTCGGCGGTGATTTCCGCTCAATCACTGATCCGGTTGTCACTACCTGAAGCTGATCCTTTGAAAGATCGAACGAAGCCGTGATGGCGTATTCTGCGATGACTGCGCTCCGCCCATATTGCTTTCTAATTTGTTTTTTTATTTTTACAATATCAGATCCATGGGTGGTGAATGAAGTTGAAATATTCCGCGCAGTATATGTTCCCGCAACATCATAGCTCATCACTCCTTTGGGAAGTTCATCAAGACCGCTCTGGGTGAGCAGTGAGTTATACTCGTTTTTTTGTTTATCCAGATCAGAGACCGCAGTATCCAGATCTTTTCCAGAACTCTTGATATTATAGGCATTCGTACTCATAGTATCCCCCCATAATGCATGTGTAAAGTAAACGCAAGGAACAACAACGCATTTAAAAAGTTTACTACGGCACGATAATGTCACAATGAGGATTGATTGCATAAAATTCGCAAATTTAATAAATGAACCTGCCTTCATGCAACCATGATCTGTATTATTGCGCTTATTGTCTTTGGGATTCTTGGGATTTTTTCTGCAAAATACCGGATCATCGCTAAAGAAGCATTCAATTGCGTCTTCAAAAAGATCACGCTCCAAAAATGTGATACCGGACTTGATACCCGACTCAAATCCCAGATCACCGGATCATTCATGCGCTGGTCTCCGAAAATTGGACGAATACTCTACAGATATTTTGAGGTGTTCTCCTGGATATTTCTTATCCTTACGCTTGCAACACTCTTTTTCATGGGACAGGGAATCTATAATTTTATTGCGTATGGCAACTGCAACGGACCGAACAGCAATCAATTCTGCATCTTTGACCCGCTCGGAACAATAAAACCTGCAAATGATAGCACATCAACTGGCGCAATCTGCCATGTACCCGGCGCAGGATTCAACAAGACCCTCACCCCGCCGCCCATCGGCGACTTGACCCATGAATTCTATTCAGGAAATCCGAACGCGACGGTAGTGATTGTCGAATTCGGATGCTTCTCCTGCTATTATACTCACCAGGCAGAGCCCACTGTCCAAAAAGTGATAACTCATTACGGGGACCGGATACTCTATGTCTACAGAGATTTCCCGCTCACTGCACTGCATGAGAATGCGCTCATCGCTGCAGAAGCTGCGCATTGCGCGCTCGACCAGAACCAGTACCCCGCGTATCGCGCCTATCTCTTTGCAAACCAGCCCAAGCAGTATTATGATGATCTCATTGCGTACGCGCAGGAACTCAATATGAATATGACTGCATTCAAGGAATGCCTTGACACTCAGAAATATAAGGATGTTGTCAAGCAGAATTATCAGGAAGGACTTGATTCCGGAGTCACAGTCACCCCGACATTCTTCATCAACAACCAGACCATTGTCGGTGCAAAATCGTATACTGAATTCAAAAGAGTCATTGATAAGGAACTCGGCATCCATTGGTGGGAATTCTGGAAGTAAGAACCGATGCGCACTATTGTCCTATAAGACCTTTCTTATATGTTTTCTCGATGCGTTCTGATTCCTCAACCACTGCATTTCCGACAAATTTCAAGAAATGCTCGATGATATATGCGTAATCCTTCGGCGGCATAAGCTGTATGACCTCAGAGAGCGGGATAGTGTTATAGAGTTTGAGTGATGCCTGCTTGATCCATGAGATGGAAAACTCGTTGCGCATCCAATGCCTGCTGTCTTTACCCAGACTATTCAGCCATGCAACCCCTCCACGCCACTTTGTCGGACTGAAGATGAAATAGTACGTGTATTTTGCAATGATCTGCTGGAACTGGAATATTGCAGGATCACGAAATGATGTTGCTACAGCATCAAGCGCGTATGCATCAAGTTGATTGTTTTTCAGGCAAAGCGCGATGTTTCTTGCAAATGCTTGATGATGCAGGAGTATCTCATTGAATCCCATCCCGCAACCTGGCGGATCCATCATCCCTGACTGGCCAAAAAAGACCATGTTGTCAAGCGCATACGCATTCAGTTCCCCGCCGGCGATCCGCCCGAAGAGTGGCGCAGCAATCCTCGCGTGGGGATAGTGCGATTTGAATGAGGATTCAAATAGTGGTTTAAGATCAGTAGGATTCCCTATGGACTCGTTAAGATTATAGAATACATAAAAATCCGCTTTATGCGCTGAATGCGGATAGATCCCGATATACGTGTTATGTGTATCATTGAGCGGCAGAAAATAAATACGTGAGGGATCCTTGATAGTGATATGTGTAATGACACCGCCGTACAATACCCAGGTGTTGACGTGCGATACCAGATTATATTTTTTGAGCAGTGGACTTGTGATGCCAGTGCAATCAATAAGAAGCCTTGCAGTATAGCTGCTCTTTGCAGTTTTGACTGATACCCCGTACGCAATCTGTTCTGCATCACGCAAAGTATCCTGCACGAACTGCACGCCGCAAGATTTTGCCTGACGCTGCCATAATCCGAGCACCTTATTTGCATCAAGGACAACAAGCAAGTCTTTCATCTCGTGCGTCAGATCCATTGCAACATACATGAGCGACTTGCAGCGGTGCAGAACGCATGATCCCAATCCGTTAGCTTTGATACGATCCGCATAGGAATACCATGCCGCAGTTGTCTCTGGTTTCAATTTTGGATCAATGACAAGAATACGATGCCCTTTTCCCAATTCTTTTGCAACTTCTTTTGCAACTGCAAGTCCGGCGGGTCCTGCGCCTGCGATAATGATGTCGAAATCCGTGACAACCATTGTAGTATTCCTGTACGCAGGGTTTATATAGATACCGATTCATACGTATTCCATAAAACATATAAACCCCCCTTCTCTTAACATACCATGGGTCTTAACACGACAAAAATACGGCAGGATTTCCCGCTTCTGCATAATCAGAAAAAACCATCCGTCTATCTTGATTCTGCATGCATGTCCTTAAAACCAATGCCGGTCATCGAGAAGATGAACGAGTACTACAAGGAATATCCTGCATGCGCTGGACGGAGTCATCATCGACTGGGAAAGCGCGCTTCAGAAGAGTATGATTGCGCGCGCGTGATGGTAAAAAAATTCATTAATGCGCGCGCAGAACAGGAGATCATCTTTACGCGAAACGCAACTGAGGGATTCAATCTTGTCGCACATTCCCTGGATTATGATGTCGTGATCACGAGCGACAAGGAGCATAATTCTAATCTTGTGCCCTGGATTGTAGAAAAGCAGGAAAAAGGCATTGTCCATGAGGTTATATCGACAGAGCAGGGATTTGATCTTGCGCAGTTTACTGCACTCCTGCAAAAGCACAAGAATAAGAAAATACTGGTGTCTATTGTCCACACCAGCAATATGGATGGGACAACAAATCCGGTGAAAGAAATCATTAAACTCGCTCATGAATATGATGCAACAGTTATGATTGATGGGGCGCAGTCTGTTCCGCACAAGCCTATCGATGTCAAAAAATTGGATGCAGATCTCCTTGCGTTTTCTGGCCATAAAATGCTTGGACCCACAGGAACAGGAGTACTCTATGGAAAATCTGAGATTCTTGAAAAGCTTAAGACGTATAATGTCGGCGGGGACACTGTTGACGATACCTTCTATGATAAGGCAGTATTCACGAAGATTCCTGCACGATTCGAGGCTGGTCTCCAAGATTACGCAGGATTCATCGGTCTAGGTGCCGCAATCGAGTACCTCTCCAAGTATATTGATGACATCGAGGACCATGACCGCGAGCTGAACAGGATCATGACTGACGGACTAAAAAATGACATCGATATCCTCGGACCGCCAGATGCAACATCCCGCTCTAGCATCCTCTCATTCAATCCCAAGAATCGCATGGATTATCACGAGGTCGCAATGCTTCTTGACTCCTATGCAAACATCGCAATCCGCTCCGGCAGGCACTGCGTCCACTCTTGGTTCAATGCGCGCAGGATCGGTGGGAGCGCGCGCGCCTCAGTCTATCTCTACAACACTGTCGAAGAAGCAAAACTCTTTGTTGAAAAGACCAAAGAAGTGTTGAAGATGAAATAAAGATAAAATGAACTACTTTGCAATAGTTACAAATAATAAACTTTATAAATAATATAAACATCCTTCTTGGTATGGCAATTCAAATGATAGATAAAGTCAGAGCATTAACCGTGAAAGGCAAGGATACGCCTTACATCGCAGAAAAATTGGGAATATCAGAAACATCCGTTGCAGCATACAAGGCGCATATTACCCGCCTTAAACAACACACGCGCGTGGAGAAAGAAAAATACACTCCAAAAGATGATAGGCGTGTAGCATTAACGGTACAAATCGATAGATCATATCTTCGGACAATTCTCGGCGAGAATAAGAAAGATGAACATGCTACGACCAACAGAAAAGAGATATCATTACGCGACATAGTTATGAACGGTCTCAACGATGGCAGAACAGCAGAAGATGTACGTGCACAGGTCGATAAATCAGTAACTGCATATATTGCGCACTACACCCGTGGAAGCTATAAGAAGAACTAAGTCTATTGAGACAATAATTCTATTCAGACCATAATTTCATCCACATACACGATGGTTGCAGAAGATGAGATAGGATATAGCGATAGTAAAACTATAGCGACACTAAAACACGATCAATGCACCATTAATATACTAATATAAAAAGCACATACCACAGTCAAAAATGCATTCTTCAGATACGTCCTCTAATGCGTAGGAGGTGCATTTGTTTTTTTGACATGATAGCACATAAAAAGCATTGAGCTCTTCGGGTTGGCATAGGGTTCGATAACAGGTTTTTCAACGATTGTATAGTTATGGGTATGGATGATAGATTCAAGAAACTCTTTACTCAAGTCAGGGATATCAGCTGCGGAGACTACACGATTGATATACGGAGAGGTGTTGATCGTGATTCCAATAATTGCGTTGTCAGTTAATCTGCGCTTAAACAACGAATCTAACACCAGCTTTTTCTTCTCCATGTCGTTAAGGCCGCCAACATAGTCTAAAAACACTATATTGAACTGCCGGGTATCCCTGCGCGACAATACATCCAGAAATCCTTGACTTACACGATACTCCCTTGCAAGATGCGAATCTGTCTGCCGGCGGGATTTTGCATCGATAAGTGATTGATATAAGGATAATGTCATGAGCGGCGCGGTACTGGTGCTGTTATCATTGGTGTACTTCACCAGCCATTCATCATCTGATTTTGATAACGAAAACAGATCATGCGATGGAAAATCCAGCAGTATCGCATCGTCAATATTTCTGTTATAGACATGTACGTTGCATAATGCCTGCTGCGGATTTGCACGTATAATGCTCTGCATGATATTTGCAGAACGCTTATCATATTCAAAAATGATGCTATCTAAAGGAGTCTTCTCCTGCGCACAAAGCGCGTGCAGACCAAGATAACTTCCGAATGTCACGCCTTCCAGTCCAAGATAGGATGCATGCAGTTTCTGGTTAAGCAGTTCCTGACGCTCAAGTTTAAGATTATCAATAGCCGATTGCAGACGATCAATGGTTTTCTCATTTTTATGATTATCGGCAGGACTGACCTTCACCTTGCTCGCATAGGACAACCGGTCCTTCAAGACATATGCATTCCAATGCGCCAGCATAGTATCGCGGGTTTCGACATCTTTAAATGTAAAAATAATCTTACGTTCAGAAGAATTCTTGGTGACTGTATACCGCTCATTATATTTTTTCATCAACGACACATCTTTAGATACATGATCACGAAGGTAAGAGTTACTGAACGTGAAGAAGCCACCCTTCTGATTGAATAGGAATTCAAAAGTCAGATGCTCCTTGGATACTGTTTTGGTCTGACGGGTCATATCAGCAATTTTTGTATCAATAAGCGTTTTTTGGGTCTCCTGCGCATTATGGAACCCCCGGATAAGGTCCTGGACTTTTTCGAGAAATAACGCCCGCACAAGACGTTTAGACTCTGTTGACCACATCTTTGTTCCTTCGATGGAATAATCGCTTCCCTTTGTAGTCACGAATGCAGGATACTTAAATTCGGGATCAGTATTCAACGGATAATGAGTCATAATATATTCATCGGGAAGTATCCCGAGGATGTGTTTGAGTGAGTCCTCAGAAAATGGCATTCCCAATGCCTGTTTCAGCTCTTCAGGAGAATTGAATGTTTTAGCGCTTGAAGTCTTAAGCGCATACTGATAGATAACCCCGCTTACAAAGCCTGTAGGTGAACAACTCGTATCAAGCTGCGGATTTTTAGCATTGAACAGTTCAACGACCTGTTTAAGGTATATTTGTGGGAGTGATTTGCTGTTGCGCAATTGGTCGAGTGTTTCAACAACAAGATCTTCTGCGGGGCGTATTGATACCGGCGCAGGAGATACGATTGCGGTAAGTTTCTCTGGTTTTGTCGATGGCGTTGCCAGTTGAACAGGCGGCGATGAAACACTTTGCTGCGATTTTTTGTATGCATCCCGCGGACTGGTGAGCTGTTTACGTAATTCTTCTCCGTAATTAAGTCCATGGTCAATACAGTATTGACGTAGCTTAACATAGTCGATGGTAGTCATAAATCCTCATCAGGATGGCGGTTGGGCATATCGTGCATGGATCGTGAATGATTATTTTTTTAAGAGATCATAAAAGAGCTTATCATCATGCACGATAGTTATAACAGGAGGAGGGGTATACCCCTCTTTTTTGAGTTGGCCGGCCACATATTGGGATATGGCATTAGTATCAGGGGTTGTTCCGGTAAAATTGAACATTGCCAATGCGTTAAACGCTTCCTTGTCTTGCGAATCAAACTGGAATTCCTGCTCGATAAATGCTTCGCAGATATAATCAGCCAGTCCATGACGCAAATTTTTTTGTGTCGGTCCTGAAATATCAGTAAAATATACGGGCAATACGAGCGAAACGTGGTTGTTCTTCGCATTTCCGTTCAACAGCAGCACATCAATACTGGACACTGCAGGGATATTGAATCCTTTTTTGGCCAGTTCAAAGATATCGTTACGCAGCGATTCGTCGGATATCTTTGCGATTTCTGTAACTGATTTTTTCCCGTATTGCTGCTGGATATCGAATGATCGTATCTCTGCAGCTTTCTTCTCAAGAATATTATATGTTTTGGAGGCGCGCTCTTTCAATGCCGGGTAAAGCACTGTTTCATCATATTTTTTGACATCACTAAACGAGGCGGCTGACGCAATATCTGTTATCGATGATATGGCGGTTTTTGATGATTTTGACGCAGGTAACACATCACTGAACGAATCACCATATGTACGGATAAAATGGTATATTGCATTACTCTTACGATGCACGCCGAATCTGTGGTTGACAGTCTCTGCAATAGCGTGGTATATATGCCCTTTGACATTCGAATCCTGTGCGGATCGCCCGGTTATGATGCGATCAAAAATGCCGTGCGCTTTTGCAAGGGAGATAATCAGTGTAATCTCATCATCTGATGCCCGTACGCGTGTTGTTTTTCTTTTTGTATGTGGTTGTGCCATAGTATACCTCAAAAAATGCGAATAAGTTATTACTTATAGGAAGTGACACCTATTTATAAATATTTTGGTTTTGTAGCCACTAATAAGAGGTATAATGTGCTGATAAGAGCGGATATCAGGAGTAAAGAACCACTCAGCGCGTAAATACCAATTCCCAACAAACCTCAACCGATACTAAACAAATCGCTCCAAGTCAGCATCCAGCTCCACAAACTCCTCATTCGTCAATTGGAATAATTTCTTCGTATAGAATTCTTTCTTGCAGAGCGCTGCAATCTCTTTTTTTGTCTTATGGACAAATATCTTCTCAAAGGCGTTGATGAGTTTTTTCTCGTCTAGTAGCACGAGCTTCTTGTAAATGACTGCCTTTTGACTAAGCATGTCAAGCGGTTTTGGCTCGATTCGGACAATTGCAGAGTCAACACGCGGTTGCGGGTGGAACGACTTTTTCGGAACTGTCCTCAGGATCTCGATGTCATAGAATGACTGTGCAAGAATGCCGATACGATTATTGCCCCCGGCCAACAATTCTGCAAAATTCTTCCCGATAAGAAGGATTGCAAGGTCAAAATCTGATTTGAAGAGTTTGCGCAGGAGCGGCTCGCTGATGGCATAGGGAATATTCGAGATGATCTTGTTGCAGTGATGTTTTTTTGAGAGTACATCAAATTCTTCAAGGATATTTCCTGTGTAAAATGTGACACGATTTGATTTCCAGCGATTGTCTGCGATGTCGATTGCGATGACTGCGCATTTCTTTTCAAGAAGCTTGGTGAGCGCGCCCTGTCCGTACCCAATCTCAAGGACAATATCATCTGCGGTCAATTCACCGTGGTCTACAATGAACTGCGCAAACGCTTTGTCGATCAAATAATGCTGGCCGGTCTGGTCGAGATTCATTTTTTTGCTGAGGATATCCGTGCAGGTTTTTTGTATTTATTCCATATTGAATAGAAGTACTGGCGGAATGAATCTGCAAGTTGTCTGGAATGAATCATATACGATATCATATTGTCTTCCCAGAGCGTGAAGATGACCTTATTGTGGAATATGGAGATGTTTGTGGGCACCGGAAAGTCGACGACCAGCAAGGTATTCATGTCCCTGCCTTTCATGTAAGGGACTGTCTCAGGAGTGATGATGCCTTTGATGATAAAACCGCGTTCCTTGCGCTCTTTCTCGTATTCCTTGTAAAAATTGTGAGCCTTTTCAAGAAGCGCCTTGTCCTTTGCGTAGAACACAAAGAATAAGAATTCATCTCCTGGTTTTCCATCATTGATGAATTCATAGAGCATATTCTTGAATCCGGTAAACCCTTGATAGATTTCTGCTTCCTGCTTTTCCTGCGGCTGCTGCTGGACGAGCAATTCAGGGATGATCTGCTCGAACCTTTTCCGCTTTTCGTCAATAAATTTGAGGACATTGCGGGGATCTGCTGCCTGATAATAGCGGGTCTTGCCCTTGATGATATAGGACACAAAACCTTTCTCCACGAGCTTATGGAGTGTCATATGCACGACAGAGTTCTGCAGTCCAGTCCGGTCAAGGATCGGTCCTGCGGTTGTTGATCCCAATTCGTTCAGGGCAAGATATATCTTGATTTCTGCGTGCGTCAGTCCAATATCCTCGAGTATTGAGATATCCATAGCATGTTCTACGTACCATTTGTATATAAATCTTTCTGTATCCTCCTATTTAGGAGGATTTAGTATCCTCCACTATTGGAGAAATATTATTTAAATACTAGTATCACTATTAAATAGTAAAGATAAAAAATGAGGTGTTAACATGAAAACAACAAAATCAATCAAACAACTGTTCATCGCAGGACTCATCGCCATTGGAACATACAGCACCGCATATGGGCAGGACCAGCAGATCAAGACAGCGATTACCGGAACGCAGATTATGGTTCCGGACCAAAAACCAGTCTCACGGTTTGAAGCAGTCATGAAATATGGACCGATCAAAGCAGATGCATATATCCTCGCAGAAAAGAGAGACAACCGTAATGTGTACAAGTTTCGATTCCAGAGCCTGCCAGTATCCTATGGACCGGCATCTGCAGGAGTGAGTGTGCAGCATGTGAACAACGGGCAAGTTAGTCAGGAGATTGGCGGAGTTGCGCGCATACAGGGATTGCTCATGGACGAAGTTACGGGAAAAATCGATGTCAGGTATTTCCCGCAGTCGCATACCAGTGATTGGTATGGCATTGTTAATACCAAAGAGATATTTGCAGATGTACTCGGTTCATACAACACTGAAACAAAATCATACATGATCCGTCCCGGGATAGATTACAAGGTAACAAAAGGAATCATGATCGGCCTTGAAGGAAAAATTATCGGAACACCGAACACCATCAAGACAGATTATGTGGGATTGCGATTAAAGGGAACGTTGTAAAAGCAAGTAAAGTCAACTGATGCAGAAAAGTTATCGCCTAGCGAACTTTAGATAACATATGTGGCGAGCAATAGCCCGAGGAATATAGCGAGAATAATAACAGTGTGAGCGCGATAACTTTTGTTAGCATACGCAACTGACTTTGCCGATAAAAACACAAGTTTTTTATTCTCAGTATATGTTGATATTCATAGGTGATACCTATGAAAGATAATGATGCACATGCAAAGGATCAGAATCCGTTTGTCACGATCGCTGCGGTTTGCGGCGGGATGTTTCTTATGACCACAATATTTGTCCTCATATTCGACAAGGAAAACTCCGGAGTCCTGATATCCATTGTCTGGGGATTTGTCGTTCTTGGAATCGCACTCGGAGCATTCCAGCTGCAGTCCATGCGCGAGCCGAAAAAGAAGAAATAAGGATGTTCAGGAATAATAATTGAAACCTTTTTAAATCGTTTTTATTTTCTTTCTTTTTATTGACGGCCGTGATGTAGCCTGGCAGCATAGAGGACTGTGGATGGCATTGATAAAATGCCTGAGCAGCAATCCTTTTGGGTGGGTTCAAATCCCACCGGTCGTCCTTTACTATTTTAGGACGTACGACACGAATGCTGCAATCGAAGATTGCACATTCACTTTTGATGCAACTTTTAGTAAAAGTTGCGGTGGAATCCCATCGGCCGTCCTTTATATTATCTATACAAGAATTCGAGGGTTATATGGCACTTACTATTTATCAATCCATTTCGCAACTGCCCAAAAATATTATCTATCAATTATTTGAAACCATCGCAGATGAATATCATATCCTCCGGCATCAGCAAGATAGCGATTTCATGAAAAATCAAGCGATGACATATCTTCAACACTATATCAGTTTCGGGTATCAGATAGATCAATCATATTTCTTTTCTGTAAAGTCAGAACCCCAAAGTATAAAAATAACATTAGAGACAGACAACGGTGAAGAGAAAGAGTTTATTGGCGAAAAATGCATGGCTTTTTTTCTGAGAAAGCACTATCCTGAACTTGAAGTTAAGATAGCAGAGGATTAGCTATGCACCACATCGCCATCATGCACAAAGCGTTTCTGGACAATATCATTGCAGGCACCAAGACCATTGAATCGCGATGGTATGTGACAAAACGTGCACCATACGGCAAAATAAAAAAAGGTGATGTGATCTATTTCAAATTAAGCGGAGGTCCGGTCACTACAACTGCCACAGTTATTGATGCAAAATTCTTCGACTTAAAATATACATCTTTCAAAGAACTTTACGAAAAATATGGGCGGGCAATAGGATTCAGTTCACTCCAGGAAATGAATAAATTCGCCAAAAACAAGAATTATTGTACACTCGCATTTCTCGAGGATGTAAAACAAATTACGCCATTTGCTATCGACAAAACTGGTTTCGGGAATGCGAATGCCTGGATAATTGTAAAACATATCGACGATATAAAGAAACAATAAGCAATTTCATCTTTGCAATTAATTTTTCCAGATCACTCATTGTTGCAGAGATAATCGATTGCTTCTCAGTCAAATCTTTTGCCAGTATCACATCAATGCGTTTTGCAGTATAGAGACTCTCTTTTGCTTCGATGCGATAGCTGCGTTTTGTCATCACTGCAACAATATCCTCGCTATTGCTGCTTGCATCGCAAATAATTTTTTTATATCCCTGTTCACGCGCATAGGTTTCAACATCTGCAAGAAGCGCAGTACATATCTTCTTATTACGATATTGCCTGTCAACGCGAAGGTTTTTGAGTTCAATCATAGAAGAATCTGTTTTATGCTGTTGGAATACGAGTTCCCCGATAACAAAAGAATTTCCTGATTTATCCTTAGAATATATCGCAATAATCTTTTTATAACCTAATTCCATTTCACGCTTTGCCTTCCTGCACCATTCATCATACTGCGGATAATCCAAGTCCTGCGATTTCAGAAATTCATAGACTGCATTGATCTCTTTTGGATCTGTGATGAGTCGCGGGCAATAAATCACTAGAAAAGATAAATGTGACTACTATATAAAGGTTACGATGCGTAAAATTTATAAATATAGTAATGATTGCCGTTTCATGACCATTAAGAGTATTCAAACATTAATATTGAAGAGTCCAGAGTACAAGATTGATACAATAATCTCAGAGATAAGTCCTGACTGGAAAGAAAAGCCAGTATATTATTTTTATCTAAGCAATCCGCGAAACGGTCTGGAAGATTACATGACGCAAGTATATACAGACATATTTGACAATTTTCAAAAATTTAAAAAAACAGACTACAAACACAAAAATTCTGACAATAACCTGACCGCGGTATATAAAAAAGATTCACAATTTATCATAAAACGACAAGATCCGAGTGGTACACAAACCCTTACCAATATCCACCCACGAATATTTGAAGATGAAAAGATCGAAGAACCTGCCCAGCCAAAAGGAGTAGATATTGAAATGCTTAACACGATATTCGCATTTAACAGGCTTGCTTAATAAGCTATTCGCATTCTTCTAATAAACAGTATTTTCTCAAACCGAACAATTTCCTCACTTTGCGTTGAACTATTTCATCTATACGGCTCTGTGGAATTTCTTAAGTGCCACGCTCACATAGTTTGTGGTAAATTCATTGTGTTGCGAGATATTTGTGATAGACCATTCAACAAAGGTTCGCTGGGTGGCACTTTTTTACAGAACCTCGCCTATACGAAATATTTATAAACAAACCGTTATTCCCCCTAGTGTTAGCCCGAGTTCCCAGACGAGAGCGATTGTTAGGGTTACTAACTGTGTTCTCTCGAGGATTTACCTGCTAATTCATGATTAAAATGGCTGAAGAGAAAAAACCAAAACCAGAATTCAAGAAACCGATGCCCAAGCAGGAGCAAAAACCTGCAGATGACCCGAACTATCGGCATATTGTTCGCGTCGTCAATACTGATCTGAAAGGAGAGAAGAAAGTGCATATGGCACTCCATAAGATTAAGGGCGTCTCATTCATGTTCTCAAACTTTGTCTGTTACATGGCAAAAGTCGATCCTTTGAAGAAAGCAGGAAACCTGACTGATGAGGAAGTTGCGCGACTTGAGGATGTTATCAGAAATCCTGCAACCTATAATGCGCCAACGTGGCTTCTCAACCGGCAGAATGATTATGAAACCGGCCATGACATGCACCTTATCACGACTGATCTCAATCTTATGATCGATAATGACCTGAAGCGTATGAAGAAGGTCAAGTCTTACAAGGGTCTTAGGCACACGTGGGGTCAGCCTGTCCGTGGCCAGAGGACCAAGTCTAATTTCAGAAAGAATAAGGGTAAGGTTTCGCTGGGTGTAGTCAAGAAAGCGGCTGCACCAAAGAAAGCATAAGAGAGGAGATAGTCTAAAATAATAGTTATCAAGGTTTAAAATGGGAGATATCAAAAAGATCAGGAAAAAATATTCCAAGCCGAGCCATCCATGGAGAGCAACGCGGATCGAGGAAGAAAATAAGATCTGCAAGGAGTATGGCATCCCGCAAAAGACAGAGCTGTGGAAGGCTATTGCAAAATTACAATCATTTAAGAATCAGACTAAGAAACTTGCTGCGCTCGTTACAAAACAGGCAGAAAAAGAAAAGCAGAATTTGCTTACCAAATTACAATCCTACAACCTCATCAAGCCTGAAGAGGGAACAGATGCCATCCTTGGTATCACGCTTGCACACCTGCTTGACCGCAGATTGCAAACCATTGTATACAAGAAGCATCTTGCACGCACCATCAAACAGGCACGACAGTTGATCACGCAAAGGCACATCCTTATCAATGATAAGATTGTCACAAGCCCGTCTTATCTGGTGAAGGTTTCTGAGGAAGCGCAGATCGCAATTTCTCCTAAATCGCCACTTTACGCGCAAGATCATCCTGAACGTTCAACAGAAGAATACCGGAAGCAAAAGGCAGAAAAGCCGGTGAAGGAAAAACCAAAACCACAATATCAAAGGAGAAGGTAACTGATTAAGATGAGTACTGATAATACAAAATGGGGTATCTGTTATATCTTTTCATCCTATAACAATACAATTATTCATATCACTGATATCACCGGAACAGAAACACTCGCGCGAACATCCGGCGGACAGGTTGTCAAGTCTGATCGTCTTGAATCCTCTCCAACAGCCGCAATCATGGCTGCAAAGAATGCTGCTGAACAGGCAATGGAGAAGGGCATCAACGGCATCCACGTCAAGATTCGCGCGCCCGGCGGCCACAATGGACCTAACAGTCCTGGACCTGGCGCTCAGGCAGCAGTTCGCGCACTCTCACGTATGGGTCTTCGCATCGGATCAATTGAGGAAGTAACACCCATCCCGCATGATACCTGCAGAAAGAAGGGCGGCAAGCGTGGACGAAGAGTATAAAGAACGCAAAACCAGTCTATAAAAAATAAAATGGATATCAAACTCATCAGCAATGAAGAGAAGAAGAATCGCATCACATTTTCCGTATCAGGAATAGATATCGCCTATGCAAACACACTCCGACGCATCATGGGGTTCGAAGTCCCAGTCATGGCAATTGATGAAGTAGAATTCCGCAAGAATTCCTCCATCTTGTATGATGAATTATTTGCACACCGCCTCGGACTCATCCCGCTCACGACAGATCTAAAGGCGTACACTATGACAAGTGAGTGCAAATGCGGTGGCGCAGGATGCGCTTCATGCACAGTCAAGTTCACATTGAAGGCTGCAGGACCATGCACGGTATATACTGCAGACCTCAAGTCAAAGGATCCCGACATCAAGCCTATCGCAAACAAAATACCCATTGTAAAACTCCTCGAGGACCAAGAGGTCGAATTAGAGGCTACTGCAACATTGGGCAAAGGCAAGGATCACTCAAAATACTGCCCGGGTCTTATATTTTACCGGATACCGGACCAGGACAAGGATGAATTCATATTTACTGTTGAGTCATGGGGACAATTAACCCCTAAAGAAATTGTGATCAAGGCTATTGACCTCTACAATTCGCAGCTTGAAGAATTCAGTGAGCTGGTAAAAAAACTCGAGTAGACATATACACTATGCGCGAGGGTGGCAGAGCCTGGTCAAATGCGCTAGCTTGAGGCGGCGTGGACAAATCCACTGGGTTTGAAAATGCTTCAAACGGCTAGTTCCTTAGTGGATGCGCGTGTTCGAATCACGTCCCTCGCATCAAAAACGTAACCACAAAAAAATAAGTTGATGATTATGAGTCTTGAACATAAGAACGAACAATTGCAAACGCTCATTGCGACGCTCAAGAAACAATCTATTGAGCAGAAGGTCGGGGTCTGGAAGCGGATTGCGCTCGAACTGGAGCGACCGACACGCCAGCAGCGTGCAGTGAATCTTTCACGCATCGAGACCTATGCAAAGGATAATGATGTTGTCGTCATCCCGGGAAAACTCCTTGGTGGCGGAACACTCACGAAAAAAGTCACGATTGTCGCATTCCATTATTCAAAAAGTACTGCAGCAAAGATCGGCAAGAACGTGACATTGCTCAGTATTGAAGAGGCATTAAAAAAATATCCCAAGGGCAATACCCTGCGGATTATCGGTTGAGGAACAGGATGATACTAATCAATGGAGAAGATCTCATTGTCGGGCGCGTCGCAACAGTTGCGGCAAAACAGGCGCTCCTTGGAAATGAAGTAATCATTGTCAATTGTGAGAAGATGTTTGTCACCGGCAGCAAGACATACCTTACTGCAGAGAGCCACCGCAGGCGCGTCCAGGGAACATGGTCGAAGGGACCGTTCTTCTATCGCATGCCTGACCGGTATGTCCGGCGCATCATCCGCGGGATGATCCCGTACAAGACTGCACGGGGAAACGCTGCATATAAACGCATCATGTGCCATATTGGCGTTCCTGAAGAGTACAAGAATGAGAAGATGATTACAATCGCAGCAGCTGCAGTACAGAAAATTCCTAATCTCAAGTATGTGCGTGTGGCAGAGATCGCCCGACAGATGGGCGCGAAGGTATAAACCATGAAACAGATCGTTACCAGCGGACGAAGAAAACAATCCATTGCGCGGGCAGTATTGTCCGAAGGCAAGGGACACATCACGATTAATACCATGAATCTTGAACAGTACACTCCAGAACTTGCACGATTAAAAGTCCAAGAGCCACTGCTTCTTGCAGGGGATGCGGCAAAAAAAGTCGACATTGCCGTAACAGTTAATGGCGGTGGAATAATCACACAGGCAGATGCGATGCGTCTTGCAGTCGCACGCGCACTTGTCCAGTACTCTCCAAAACTCAAAGAAACATATCTTGATTATGATCGTCACCTGCTTGTTGCAGATATCCGTGTCAAGGAATCCGCAAAGCCCAACCATCACGGTCAGGCGCGCGCAAGGACACAGACCTCCTACAGGTGAACAGGTCATATTTCCATTGTTGCTGTCAATGTGTGAACATGATAACAGCAACAATCGAGAAAAATTCACAGAATTGCAAATGGTGGATTTTTCCATAAATAACATCATCTGATGTGAACGACAGCAACAAAAAGATTTATTGCAAAAAAAATTCGAGGCAAACAAAAATGATTATTCCCATCCGATGCTTTTCCTGCGGCAAACCCATTGCGCAGCATTGGGAAGAGTTTTCTGAGCGGTCAAAGAATGGCGAGGATAAAAAGAAGATCATGGACGATTTGGGTCTTGAGCGTTATTGCTGCAGGGCACTCTTCTTAGGGCATGTCGATCTCATCGATGATGCAAGTAAGTTCAAGAAATTTTAGATCATTAAAATTATTATTTTTCTTTTAAAAAAAGCGGTGAGAACGAACCAGCGGGGTGGTTATGATCATCAGCAAAACTGCGAATATTATTCGATACGCGCCATGAAAAACCATAACATCGATGAACAGAGTATGTTCTCAAAACTTGCAAGCGATATCCATACGCTGCTCGGTGATGAACTTGAATGCGTAGCAATCCATACAATAAATTTACAGATCGAAGTCATTGTCAGTGACCTTGATGCGTATATCAGCAATAACAGCTATGAGGCCATGAAACAATTGCTCGCAGGATATCGTCCGTGGATCGGCTCTATTGATTATAGCGTCGAGCAGTTATGTCCTATCATCACAAAAATCACTGCCAATCCCGAACAGTACATTCCCATCTACCAGAGCAAGAGTTTCCAGGAACTCACGCAAAACCTTTAAATACTCATTCTTCAAGGGGTAATGCATGCCTGAGGAAATCGATACGAGCAATATGTCTGCTGAAGAGATTGCTGAGCTCCAAAAACAGAATTGCATCTTCTGTAAGATTGCAGAAAAACAGATCCCTGCAAAGATCATCCATGAGGATTCTGACATTATCTGCGTGCTGGATATCAACCCTGCATCCGAGGGGCACATTCTGGTCTATCCCAAAAAGCATTATATGATTCTTCCGCACATTCCTGATGATGTTCTCGGAAAACTGTTCAAGGGCGTGCAATTGATGTCAAATACTTTGCTCAAGACCGTGCAGTGCAAGGGTACGACAGTGTTTATTGCCAATGGCGCAGCTGCAGGACAGCGCGCCCCCCATGTGCTTATCCATGTCTTTCCGCGACGCGAAGGCGACGGACTTGTTGAATTACCAAAGTATGAGATGAATGAAGAGCAGATGTTAAAGTTACGGGCAAGTCTCAAGCCGTATCTTGCGCAAGTGTTTGGCGCGCCAAAAAAGACCAATGAAAAGGTTGCAGAATTCCACGATGTCAAAGAGGAAAAGCAAGGGATTCATGTTACGCCGGATATTGCGCCTGAAGAAGAAGCAGAAGAGAAAGAAGAAGAACCAGAACAAGAAGAGACTCTTGAGTCTGCTGAGGAACCTGCACCGCAGGAAGTTAAAAAGAAGACCGCAAGAAAAAAGACTGCAGAAAGTCCTTCCCAAAAGACAATCCTGAAAGAGGAACCTCGACGACCAGCACAACAAGTGAATTTAGACGATATCGGCAAATTGTTCGGAGCATAATACTTAAGGATGTTGCCTGCAAGCGAACCTTCGGGCAGATAAGGCGATTGCAAATGACTCGAAACACTAGCGATGAACAAAACAATGTGAGCCAGGCAACACCCCAGATCATCGGAGCATAATATGAGTTGCGAGATTTGTGAAAACAAATTTGAGAAGAATCTCATCTACGAGAACGACAAGATCAAGATATGTCTTGCACTCGAGCCTGCAACTAGCGGGCACATCCAATTATTTTCTCAGGAACATTATCCTATTCTTGAACAGGTACCCCTGCCGCTTCTCTCCTATATCAGTGCTGCGGCAAATAAGGTTTCCATACTCTTATTCGAGATGTTAAAAGTTCACGGCACTAATATCATCATCCAGAATGGTGTTCCTGCAGGACAGAATGTCCCGCATTTCTCAATCCATATCATTCCACGACGCACTGATGACGGGCTGAAACTGGACTGGGACTTGAAACAGGCAGCTCCTGATGCACTAGAAAGCATACAGCGCATCATCACCGAAGGGATGAATACCTTGGAACAAAACCAACAAGTCCCCACGCCGCAACTTACCACAGAAACCGCAGAAGTGCCTGCGCCTGCCGAAGAAGAGACAACAGAAGACAAAGAAGAAGAAAAAGAACCAGACCATCATAAAAAACAAAAAAAGAGAAATTATTATCTTGAAAGTCTGGAGCGGATACCTTAAGATTGCTTCTTTCTCCGGGGCCTTGAAACATATCCAGTTAATATTGATCCGCCAATCACGACGCCTGCAAGCTCCTGAAACATTTTTGTATCGTTTTCACCTACTCTTTCTTGAGCAATAGCATCCAAGCGAGCATATTTTACAACAGAATCTTGAGGTGTTTCTTCCACAATCGTTTGCAACGAATCAGCAGTCTTTTTCAATTGCGCAACATATGGATCGAACTTCGGATCAAGTGAATATTTTACGGGAAACAGCACGGGATAATCCAAGCATTCTTTTGCACTCCGGTACATAACAATGGATTTAGAATAATTGACACTGCTCAACTCGTAAGATTTTTCAGATCTCCCCAAGATAACATACACTGTTGAGGCCATAGTCAATAAGAGTCCTCCAAGAAGAGCGAGTTTACCGCGATATGCTGCTCGCCCCGGACTTATAATTTCAGTCGTTTTCTCTTCTAATTGATTTTGGTTATTCATTTTTGCCACCTCTTTAATCACAATCTATTTTTTGTTACTTCTTAGTAGTCGCAACAGTATATGAATCCTTGGTTCAATATCTATTAAACCGAAAAGTTTAATAATAAGATTAATCCTATAAGTTTAATGACTATCACATATACGCTTCCGTTCGGCAAAGAAGATAATGTCAAGAATCTTATCTTCACGATTCTCACCAAGGAGTATCCCCTGAAACTTATTGATCTCATGAATATCATCAAGAAGCGTTATGGTAAATCAGTCACCTTTCAGGCTGTCCGCAAAGCAGCGCTCGAGCTCGAGAAAGAAGACATACTGGTGCGAAAGGATAAAGAATTTGAGATAAACAAAGAATGGGTGGTGAATGCAAAGAAACAACTCGATATACTCTACCGTGATTTAACAAAAGAACAGATCCGTCCAAGAAATATTGATTCGATTAAAGGCGAGATTTCAGTGTTCACGTTCAATTCTGTCAATGAGATGATGAAATTCTGGGAGGACATCATCGATGATTGGTATCAGAGATTCAAGAAGGGTGACCCAGATATCAATGCATATCAGGGAGCGCATCTTTGGGAGGCACTCCTGCATCCTGATCAGGAACGAAAGATCATGGAACAACTCAAAAAGAAAGGGATAAAGTCGTATTCTTTGTCCACAGGAAATACGCCGCTCGACCGCTACACTGCAAAATTTTATGCAAGCATCGGATTAAAGACTGCATTCATTCCCTCGCAGGCAAGTTTTGACAAGAGCCATTATATCGCGACCTATGGCGACATCATCGTTCAGGCGAATTATCCGCCGGAAATCGTGAAAGCGCTTGATGAATTCTTCAAGAAGAACAAGACTATCGAAGAGATGAATCTCAAAGCATTATCCGATATCGTGAATAAGAAAATCAGTATCCAGCTTACAATCATCAAGAATCTCTCGATGGCAGAACAGATCAATAAGTCGATCATCGAACAGATTGAATAATTCTTAGAAGAGTCTGAAGATGTTCAGGGAATAGAGCATCATAGTTATTATAAACGCGATCAGGAATGCCGGAATGAACGGGATTCCCTCTTTGATGGTAATCTTTTTTATTTTTCCCTGTTTCTCATATTTTTTGAGGAGTGCAATCTGTTCCTGTGATATCCCAAGATCCTTTGGCCCTGCAACATACTTTTTTCCGACGTAGACATCTGTATAGATCCAGTCCCCCTCAGTCAGTTTTGCAATAGGGATAGTTTTAACCATGCAGCCCTGCTCGATGACCTTGACAAAGATCCAGAGATAGAATATAAAGAATGCTGCGGCAATGATGATGAACAGGAACAATTTATATTCTTCCGGGACCACAAGGATGGTCAGCGCAAGAAGAATGACAAGCGCGCCAAGCGCAATCCTGCGCATGATAAGGATATTTCTTTTTCTGCTGATTGCAAGGAGCGCTTTCTTGAACTGCGCGCGATGCGATAACGCAAGGTACGCGCTCCAGAAGAGCCCATAGACTGCGCCGACGATAATGATGTTGATAAGGAGGATGAGCAGCCAATAATTATAGTCTCCGAAAAGTGCAAAGGCATTGAATCCGATAATCGCGCCTAGCCCCATGATGAGTTTGCTGTCTCCGCCGCCCCATTGCCCCAGATAGAACATCGCGTATGCAATCCCCATGCCGATAAGAAATCCCATGATGGTCTGGACGAGCGGGCGATAATCCCACGCAACAATCGCGTAGAGCGTGGCGCTTGCAAATGCCGCAAAGATAAGACCGTAGGATACATAATCCGGGACCTCGCGTTTTCGCAAGTCAGTGATTGACCCGATAAGCAATGCGACAAATGCAATGATGATTGATGCCCAGAGCATGAAGAAAAAGATTTATCAGTGATATATAAAGTTGATGAAAAAGTTGATGAGAAGAATAGTAAAAAATAATAGGATAAAAAATTTAGAGATAGGTTGTGTGCACATGCGCATCCACTTTCGGCATTAACTTTTTTTCATAGAGGACGTTTCCGGTTGCAGTGATGATGCCATGTTGCGCATCCTTAAAATAGACCGGGTGTATGCTCAAATCCAAACCGAGAAGATAACCCTTAGTTGCGCAGCTTTCCATAACCCTCTCAGTCAATGTTTCCTTTACTTTTGCAAAAAGCATGTCCACTGACGAAATTTTGGCATCATCGCCAAATCGGTCAAGGATATGTTCAGTGCTAAAAAAATAATCAGGTTTTTTTGTTGTTCCGATATTTGCGAATACAATAGAGTGCAGCACTATATCATACGTGTGTACATTCCTGTTTGCATAGCATTCCGGCACCTGATCCTTTGACAGTTCCTGTTCATTTGATATCTTTAGAGGAACGCCGATTCTCATGATACTTTTTAATAATTTTTCCAGTTTTTCCTTTTTTTCGAGTGTAGTCATAAACACCACCACGTACAAGTATCCACTGTTTGGTAATTATAGAATAATCAAGCATTATATATATTTTTCTATAAATTTTTGCGTGAAAAACGCTAAATTTAAATATAAAACGCGCAATATGCGTGCATTATGGATAAACAAAATTTTTCTGAAACTTCACAGAACAAAGAAACAATCCTGATCTATGGATCAGCACATAAATTCGATAAATATGACCGTAAGATCATCATAACCCTCAATCAGGATGCAAGACAAAATCTTGCAGAGATCTCAAAAAAAGTCGGTCTTTCACGGGACGCAGTACGCAGTCGTATCCAAAGACTCATCAAGGATAAAGTGATACTTAATTTCAAGCCCATCCTCAATCCTCCGAATATGGGTTTTCCGATCATCAACTATGTCTTTATCGCGCTCCATAATCCCAGTGCAGAAGAGGAAAAAAAATTCATTGCATTCATGAAGGCGCACCGGAATATCACCTATGTCGCAAGCCTTATCGGCAAATGGGACTTTATTGTTGATATCATGGCAGAAGACCCAGGAAAATTTAACGAAGTCTTAAAGGAGTTGCGGCAGAAATTCTCCTCGCTTATCAAGGATTATGAGGTCTACGGTGTTCTTGAAGAATACAAGTATGAAGAGATTGCGCCGCTCGTAGAATAAAAAGGCTATCAAATCATATGAATATGCCGCTGCACGAGTGGAGTCTTTGTATGTGCGTGCTTGGCAATAATCGAATGATACCATGCAGTGTATTCTTTTGATCCAATATAGAATTGCGAATCCAGAAAATCGCTCAAGAAGAGCAGAGTATATTGCTGTTGTTTGTGTCTTGTGATCTCATCGATACGTGTCTGGACATTTAATTTTGATCCTGACGGTTGGTCAGGAGAAATGTAGACAAAGAGCCGTTCAGTTTCAGGCAGTAGCTGTAATTTATATTTGCTTATGGAATGGCGGTCAGCATTCTCTGCGCAAAGATCTGTATAATGCGTGCTGGTAAAGAACAAAGAGATATCATTTTTCGGAATATGCGGTGTCTTGCCACGTTCGACTGCATTCAATCCTGCGGCAAAGTTCAGCACATCGGTGTTTGTTGTTAATTGAATGACCAGTTGATCGGAGCCCTGGAATGACTGCTGCAATTCTTCAAGTGAAGAAATAGACGTGCATCCAAATTTTTTTGAGAGCATATCCTTAGTCATGGTATATGCCGGCTCGATTGTGGATTCTAAATATGCACGAAGTTTCAGATAATTTTCCTTAGGATAATGCTTAAATTCGCTATCAATAGAGAGCATGGTCATTCAAAGAAGAGATTGTTTATAAAGTTTACTAAAATTAATCACTAAACAGTAATAACTAATAAACAAGAGTATTTTTATTCCCGTTCCGTAACATCACAATATTTATATATTAGTATACCTTATAGTATACTGATTGCTATGAACGACCCTGGTTCGACAGTCAAAATATGCGATTTGTGCAAGATCAGTTCTGAAGAGACAGCAGTATTCAACTGCAATTATGCCAAGGGCGAACTCAACATCTGCCTCGGATGCCTGACTGAAGGGATCATCGACATCTACAAGGACTCCATAAAGCCGCAAAAACAACAAATCAATATCAAACCTGCGTCTGAACTCGCATTCGAGACATTCGACATGCCCCTTGAGGTCTATGGGTTCTCGTGCGAGGAGTGTGGAAATGTACTTTTTGCAGACACATTCCCCATCATGTGCGACTGCGGACACATCCACCAGGAAGATGCAATAAAAAAACAGCAGGTTCAAAAATAATTTTTTCTTCAATTATTGTTACTATCCCAAACATAGGCATCAAGAAGTACTGTGCAATAAAATAAAGAATTAAAAATTCTAAAAAAAAAATAAAAAGTTCTGAAGGTCTAGTTGTCGCGCCAGGCAACAAGTCCCCACATAATGAGCTGACCGATGAATGCAAGCCATCCAATGACTGGGATGAAAAACAGCACTGGCATAAGCGAGAGCCATCCGGGGTATTTTCTGAATTCATAGATGTGCCATGACCAGATGATGAAAAACACGAGATTTGCAACCGGCACAAGGAACATGAATACCCATGCCCAATGTTTTTTTGCAAGAATGGGGATGAGCGCAAGATTTGCGAGCGGAACCCATGCAAGCCATGCAATATCAGATCGCTTCAGCTTCTTTGCAAGCGCAGAGAATACCAACGCGAAATAGATGTATAATGCGATTCCGACAAAGATCATTGTTACCAGCGCTGCACCGATAAATGCGCCGATAATGCCGCCTTTAATAAAATCCGTCAACATTGTACCACCTCAAAATGGTTTATAGCATTCTCTGAACCACAGGAGTATAAAAAGGTTACGGAAAAAATGAAAGAGTAATTAAAGAAAAAACCAAAGAAGAAACCATAATCAGCAATCGTCCGATCAGTGATCGATGAGTAGTCGATCCAAATGTTTCCACTACTGTTGTTCCCATTACTGATTTTCCTCTACCGCACATAACAACAATATTTATAAAACAACCCCTATTTCTTGCAGTACCAATGATTAATGAAGCGGCAAGGACCGCTGAATGAGGGAGTTTATTCTTACTGTTTTAGGATATCTCCTCGGAGGAACACAAAATGACAGACCATAAAGGATACGAGATTGTTGAACTTGCACGAAAGAGCGGAAAGATCAAGAAAGGAACAAACGAGGTTACAAAGCTTCTCGAGCGCGGAACTGCAAAGGCAGTCGTCTATGCTGCAGATTGCAATCCTAAAGAGATTGTCATGCATCTGCCGCTGCTTGCAAAAGAAAAGGACGTTCCCTGCTTTGAAGTTCCCAGTAAGGAAGAGCTTGGCGCAGCCGCAGGACTCACAAAACCAACTGCAGCAGTCGTTATCACTGATCTTGGCGAAGCAAAGAACGCATTATAAATAGGGTGTACAATGGCAGGCACAAAACCGCAACAAAAACCCACAAAAGGCACTGAAGGAACAGCAGCACCTGTAGAAATCAAGGGCTCAGTAAACTTCACTTACGCAGTCCCTTCACGTGTTGAAGAGATTGTAGGACGCACAGGAACTCGAGGAGAGGCAACCCAAGTCCGCGTCAAAATCCTTGACGGCAGGGACAAGAACAAGACCATGCGCCGCAATGTACGTGGACCCGTCCAGATCGGCGACATCCTCATGCTCAGAGAAACAGAAATCGAAGCGCGACCACTCAACAAGATGGGTCGAGGAAACCAGTAAAGGTGAACAAATGGTAAAATGCTCATTTTGCAACAATGAAATGCCCAAAGGGACGGGCAAAATGTTTGTCAAGGTTTCAGGACAGATTATGTATTTTTGCTCGAATAAATGCGAGAAAAACCTCCTGAAGCTTGAGCGCATCCCCCGTGAACATAAATGGACAAGCGCTCCAAAAATAAAGAAAGAGGCCGCAAAGAAAAACGAGTAGGTGTTTCCAATGGCTACTGAACAAAAAAAGGAAGAAAAAAGCGATCCTATCATCCAGCGGACACTCGTCATCCTCAAGCCTGATGCAGTCCAGCGCGCGATTGCCGGCAGGATCCTCCAGCGATTCGAGGATGTCGGATTCAAGATCGTCGGCATGAAGATGGTCTGGGTCGATGAGGCATTCGGCAAGAAGCACTATTTTGATGTCGAAGAGCGGCATGGACCAAAAGTCCTGCAGGGACTGCTCAAGAATATCTCTGAGGGACCCGTCATTGCAATGGTGCTTGAAGGCGTTGCTGCAGTCGAACAGGTACGCAAGATGGTCGGATCAACTGAACCGAAATCCGCAGCGCCGGGAACAATCCGCGCGGATTTTTCGCAGCACTCCTACGCGCTCGCTGACGCAAAGCAGGTCGGTGTCAAGAATGTCGTGCATGCATCAGCAAGTCTCAAAGACGCCGCATACGAAATCAATCTCTGGTTCCGACCCGATGAATTGCACACCTACAAGACAGTCCATGAGGTTCATGTCTTTTGATTTTTTTTATAACACAATAATCAAACAAAAAATATGGAGGTACTGGGGACAACTGTTTCCAGTAAACGTTTATGGGAGAAAAAACTGTTGACAAGGTCATGAGAATAGCAGGAGACGCAGAGCATATCAGAAATATTGCGACCTGCGCGCATATCGATCACGGAAAAACAACCTTTTCAGACAATCTCTTGTGGGGCGCAGGAATGATGTCGCAGGATCTTGCAGGAAAAGCCTGCGCGCTCGATTTCCACGAAGATGAGCAGGCACGCGGAATCACGATTGATGCGGCAAACGTATCCATGGTCCACACAGTCGAGGGAAAAGAATACCTGATCAATCTTATCGATACGCCAGGACACGTTGATTTCGGCGGCGACGTCACGCGCGCAATGCGTGCAGTCGACGGTGCAATTGTCCTGTGCTGCGCAGTTGAAGGCATCATGCCGCAGACTGAGACTGTTCTCAAGCAGGCACTGCGTGAGCGCGTCAAGCCAATCCTTTTCATCAACAAGGTCGACCGGTTGATCAAGGAAGTAAAATTGACTCCTGAAGCAATGCAGGAGCGATTCATGAAGATCATCAATCACGTCAATAAATTGATCCTTGACCTCTCGCCTGATATGGGTAAGCAGTGGCAGGTCAATGTCCTTGACGGCAGCGTCTGTTTTGGATCTGCATTCCATAATTGGGCGCTTTCAGTCCCTTACATGAAAAAGAAGAGTATCAGCTTTAAGGACATCATTGATGCCTATGAGAATGAGAACTGGAAGGATCTCAAGCAGCGCGCGCCGCTTCACGAGGTCATCCTTGATGCAGTAGTAAAGCACCATCCGAATCCGCGCGCAGCCCAGACATATCGCATTCCAAAAATCTGGCACGGCGATATTGAAAGCCCGGTCGGGCAATCGCTCATCAAAGCAGATCCCAAGGGCCCGGCAGTCTTTGTCATCACCAAGATGACTATTGACCCGCAGGCAGGAGAGATCTGCGCTGGAAGAATCTTTAGCGGAACCATGCGCCGTGGAGACACTGTCCGGCTCAACAAGGCAAAGACTGATGTTCGCGTCCAGCAGCTCTTTATCTATAACGGTGCAAAGCGTGAGATTGTCGACAATATCCCGGTCGGAAACATCATCGGCGTTGCAGGACTCAAGGGCGCGTACCCCGGAGAAACAGTCTCTGTAGGCGAAGTCGATCCGTTTGAAGCAATAACGCACATCTTTGAACCAGTCATGACTAAAGCAATCGAGGCAAAACGCCCAAGCGATCTTCCGAAACTCGTCGAAGTATTGATCCAGGTCTCTAAAGAGGATCCTTCCATCAAAGTCGAGATCAACCAGGAGACTGGCGAGCACCTCATCTCAGGAATGGGAGAACTCCATCTCGAAATCATCGAGAACAGGATCAAATCAGAAAAGGGTGTCGAGATCCAATCATCCCCGCCGATTGTTGTCTATCGTGAAGCCATCATGAAAAAGACTCCTGAAGCATACGAGGGTAAATCGCCAAACAAGCACAACAAGTTTTATTTTACTGTTGAGCCGCTCAGCGATGAACTCAAGGCAGGAATCAAGTCCGGCGAACTCCCTGAAGGCAGGCCGAAAAAGAATGTCCAGGAATTATGGAAGAAACTCGAAGAGTATGGCATGGACAACAAGGACTCAAGAAAAGTGCGTGACATCTACAAGGGCAACATCCTTATTGATGGAACACGCGGAATCGTCCACATCGGTGAAGTCATCGAGATGGTCTGTGACATGTTTGAAGATGTCATGATAAAAGGGCCTCTTGCAAAAGAGCCGTGCATCGGAGTCAAGGTCGTCCTTGATGATGTCAAGTTGCACGAGGATGCAATCCATCGTGGACCTGCACAAACATATCCTGCGGTCCGTGACGGTATCCGTGGCGCTATGATGAACTCCAACCCGCTGATGTATGAACCCGTCCAAGTGCTCCAGTTCGAAGCGCCAGTCGATTTCATGGGCGAGATCTCTAAATTGATCTCCTCAAAGCGTGGACAACTCCTTGACATGCAGCAGGAAGGAACGCAGATTGTCGTCAAGGGCAAGCTCCCGGTCGGCGAGATGTTCGGACTCTCCAGTGATTTGCGCTCAGCGACAGAAGGACGCGGAAATTTCTTTGTTCTCGATCAGACATTCGAGAAGTTGCCTGAGGAATTGCAGGGCAAGATCATCACCCAAATCAGGAACCGTAAGGGTCTTAAGGGTGGCGAGGAAGAACAGTCTGAATAAGGCAAGTATTTGTTTTTTTATTTTTTTTATCTTCATATTTGTTTTTTCTATCTTCAGTTTTCTCGTCATTATAATGAATGGATTCTGGTAAGAAGAGGAGCGTTCGTATCGATTGCATGATCCGAAATTGTAGTCTCAAGGATACCAGTGATAACGCTCACCCCAATCCCGATATATAACTACTACATAATGATTAATTTTAATAAACTATTTAAATCCCGCCTTATTTTGAGAGGGCATGATCGATGAAACCATCACCTGGTATAACCCGGATGAGCTGACCGGAGGATATTTCAAAAACCGTACAGCACTCGAGACATTCGTCAAAAAAGAACAGGTACCTGTCACTATCATAACAAGACAGCATATCGACCATCGCCTCACTGGCGACCGGACAGTCACGATCTATTATCTCAAGTCCAAGAAGATAGGGTCAAACGAAAAAGCAAAATTCTATGACTGCGCAACAAAAGGCATCATTGTTGCAGGGCCACCGCGGAAAATGAATAGTTTTGTCGGTGAAGAGATTGTCCAGAACTATGTGTGCCGGCAATGCGGAGAATTGCTGTATAGTACACCATTAGTTCCTGCAAAAGAAAAACCCTGAGTTCTTATCTTTCAATGACGAGAATGAACGGCGAAGCCACACCCAGAATGTTTCAGAGGACAAAAGCAAAATATTTATAAATCAACCATAATTTCTCTGATGAATCCCGTGGGGGTTAAAAAGTAAAGCATACATACTATTAACTACTAATGATGCTTTTATAGTCGAGGAGGTTTGAAAAATGGCAAAAAATAAGGAACACATCAATCTTGTATTCGTCGGTCACGTCGACCACGGAAAATCCACTACAGTCGGTCGATTACTCTACGATTCTGGCAATGTCGACGAACAGGCAATGCGAAAATTAAAGGATAAGGCGCAGGAATTAGGAAAAGGCGGATTCGAGTTTGCATTTGTCATGGACAACCTGAAGGAAGAGCAGGAGCGCGGCGTCACAATCGATCTTGCACACAAGAAATTCGAGACAGAAAAATACTATTTCACTATTATCGATGCACCAGGACACAAGGACTTTGTCAAGAACATGATCACTGGCGCATCACAGGCAGATGCTGCAGTTCTTGTCTGCGGCGCTAACGAGATCAAGGGAACTGAAGGCATCACTGAACTTCCTCCCCAGACCATTGAGCACGCACGATTGACTAAGATCCTTGGCGTTGGCCAACTTATTGTTGCAGTCAACAAGATGGATATGCAGGGTTACTCCCAGGAGCGATTCGAAGGCGTCAAGAAGGCAGTTTCTGCACTTCTCAAGTCATCCGGATGGAAGATTGACGAAGTCGCATTTGTCCCACTCGCATCACTTGTCGGAGACAATGTTGTCAAGAAGTCTGATAAGATGTCATGGTACACTGGACCAACACTGCTTGAAGCAATCAACAATTTGAAGGTTCCACAGAAACCAACAGAATTACCATTACGCATGCCAATCCAGGATGTCTATAATATTACTGGTATCGGCGTTGTCCCTGTTGGACGAGTCGAGACTGGAATCTTAAAGGTCAATGATAAGGTCATCGCAGTTCCTGGACGTGAAGGTAAGGGTGTTCCCGGTGAAGTCAAATCTATCGAGATGCACCATGAACAGTTGAAGGAAGCAGCTCCCGGAGACAATGTCGGACTGTCAGTTCGCGGATTCGGTAAGAAGGATGTCGCACGTGGAGATGTCATGGGTCACGAGGGCAATGCGCCAACTGTTGCAACAGAGTTTACAGCGCAGATCGTTGTCTTGAACCACCCTTCAGTCATCACCATCGGATACACTCCAGTATTCCACATCCACACTGCACAGATCGCATGCACAGTTACAGAGATTGTCAAGAAATTGAATCCAATGACTGGTGAAGTGTTGCAAGAGCATCCTGATTTCATCAAGAATGGTGATGCAGCAATTATCAAGTGCAAGCCAACACATCCGCTTGTCATCGAGACACAGAAAACAATTCCACAGTTGTCACGATTCGCAATCCGTGACTCTGGCGCTACAGTCGCTGCAGGAATGTGCATCGATGTTGTAAAGAAACAGTTGTAAGACTGTTTCAGTATTTATTTTTTATATTTCACACATGGTAAACTAACAGTTTATCATTGGAGTACACTATGCAGAAAGCAAGAATTAAATTAGCAAGTACCGACATTAACAAGATCAATCAGACCTGTGAGTACATCAAGGACGTCGCTGAAAAAACCGGCGTTGTCATGAAAGGTCCGATACCACTGCCGACTAAGCGATTACGATTGACGACAAGAAAAGGCCCGTGCGGGAACGGTTCAGCAAGTTGGGATCGATTCGAGATGCGTGTCCACAAGCGGCTTATTGACCTTGGTATTGATGAGCGCGCATTGCGTCTGGTCATGAAGGTCCCTATCCCTGAAGGGCTCAATATCGAGATTGAGATGATTGATGAGTAAATCAATCGCAATTCTTTTTCTTTCTTCCTTAAAAATTCTCAAAATATGCAAGTAGTGTAGAAATACAACAAATGCCGTATTTATAATCACTTATTGATAGTAAAATTTATATATCTGTTCTTATTCCAATCGAAAATGGGAAAAGAACCCGCACACCAATACCGTATGGATCATAACGCCACCATAGATAGCATCATAGATACTGATCACACCTGCAAGAATAGTGGTGAAGATCATAATGAGATGATCGCACAAGACAAGTCGTATCGAACACTCTTCAAGGAATACCTGCATACTGCAAAATGGTATCTTGCGACTACTGCAGTCTGCGGAATCACGCCTGCAGTATTCTGGAAAAATATTACTGAGTTCTACAGCACGCATAACATGGGAGAGAATATCGGGACAACCGCAATCGCTGTCGCGTGGGGGGCATTCACCCTTGCTGCAATGATTTCTGCGACAACAGAAACGGCAACACTCATCCGCAACATGTATGCGACCTATACACGCAACAACATTTATAAAACCAATGCCCAACGTATAGGCAATGACACGATTAAAAATTCTGACATTCAACATTGAGTCCGCACAGAACGTCCATAAAGGATACTGGCAGTATGTGACTGGCGCATGGAAGAATATCCTGCCGCATTCTGATAAGGTCATCTACGAGATTGCAGATTACATCAACAAGGAAGAGATTGATATCGCAACATTCACCGAGATCGAAGGGAAAGCGATCCAGTCAAGATTCAAGAGCCAGATCGAGGAATTCGCAAAAGAGACAGGACTCAAGTATACCTCATTCAATCAGACATTCCGTGTCTGGAAGATCGTGGACCAGGGAAACGGCATCATCAGCAAATACCCGCTCATGAATCGCGAGTATTACAAACTCTACAGCAGAAAACATCCCCGCTATCTGGAATATACCACAGTCATTGTCGGCAAGAAGAAGATCCATGTGCTTGCAACGCATCTCTCACTCGGAAAAAAGAACAGGGTAAAAGAATTGCAGCAGATTACTGACATTTTCAAAACCATAAAGGAGCCGAAGATTCTTTGCGGGGATTTCAACACTGAACGCGCAGAGGAGCTTGCAATCCTTGAGCGTGCAAACCTCATCAGTGTCAATAGCGAAAAAACCTATCCCTCCTGGAAGCCGACGCGAAGCATTGATCACATCTATGTAAGCCCGGAATTCAAGATCATCAGGACATACAATGTCCCGCTCATTGTTTCTGACCATCTCGGTGTTGTCGCAGAACTTGAGATCAATGAGAAAAAAGAGAATAAACGCAAAGACCATAAGAATAGAAAATAACGCCCAGACCCGGATTTGAACCGGGAAACCTTTCGGAAACGGTTCTCACGAAATGATATTCGAGACCGTCGCAGTACCAGATTGTGCCATCTGGGCAATAGTTCTCCTGCAAAAGATGATGCACTCTTTTAATAGTTAGTGTTTTTCAGAAAAATAAGATTGCTGCGATTACTGATGCGCAATCGATTGGTAGGTATCGTCGAGTTTTTTCCCGTCCCATCCCTTTGCGACAAGTTTTTTGCGCATGACCGGATACGATTGCCCTTCTGCAAGTCCCTGACGTATGACAAAAGAGTAGAGTGCTGTTGTTGCGCTCTCTTCAGGGATTCCTGCAAGGAGTAGTGACTGCCGGATTGCAGACCATGATTTCTTTTCAGTGACGCCTTGGGCAATGATCTGTTGCGGATCAGGAAGAACGATTGCGTGTTGTTTTGCCGGACCATAGAATACATACGTAAGTATCCCGATGAGGAGTAGGAATCCCGCCCCGATATAATAGATATACATCGGCAGTGAAGGTGCAGGTATACGGGTCACTGATTCTTTGACTGGCGGGATTGTTGAAGGTGCAGGTGAATGTGCAGCAGGCGTCTGTGCAGGTGTTGCAGGTGGCGTAGTTGTCGTCGTAGTCTTGTTTACCGGGGGGATTGGCGCTGTGGTATTTGCTGTTGACGGAACAGTGATGATTGCTCCACCAGTACTTACGATACCGCCTCCGCCTCCTCCAGAAGGCGCGCTTGTGATCGTGACTGATTGCGCTGCTACGCTTGATCTATTGAATGCATCAGTAACAGTCAGTTGGATAGTATATGTTCCTGCCAAAGTGTAGGTGTGGCTTATCTGGGTTGCAGAGGTTGTTGAGGTGTTTGTTCCATCGCCAAATGACCAGAGATAAGTCAACACATCATTGATTGCGCTTGTCCCGTTTGCAAGGATATTGCGGTCTGTTGCTGCAGATTGGAGTGTTGAAGAATACCCTGCATACGCCAGGGTGTGTGTTCCGAATGCTGCAATCGGCGGATAGTCGATGATAGCAGTAAGATTCTTTGCGCCGCTTGCAGTCGCATTATAGATGCCATTGACCCCGACAATGGTTCCTGAAAAGATAGCGTCGCTTATGATCTCTGCAGCAGTGACTGTGGTGTCCTGGAATGTCGAATCATTGACGACACTTCCCGTAACTTTCACATTGGAAAGTGTTGAGTTGGTGATATTGGAATTTTCGATCGTGGAGTTTCCGGTAATGGTGCTGTTCGTAATCCATGAGGGATCGATAGTTGAATCAACAACCTGCGATCCGGTCACTTGCGAGTTGATAATGACTGAGCGTAGAATCGTTGCATTGCTCACTGATGAGTATGTGAGGTTAGAACTGGTGATTGCAGAATTATCAACGCTTGTGATGTTGTTTGTTGTCCCGTTGAACACCATGCCATCGATCGTCGAGTCAGTAACTGTCGTATTGGTTTTTGTGGCAAGAACAGTAAGTGTGATGACGTTGGTTGAAGCGTTCAACTGGTGTGATCCGATCTCTTGCGCATTGAACTGCGCTGTTGCAGTGCCTGTCCATCCGATCGCCGGGGTCAGTAGCGCAATACCGCCCGTGATATTGACGCTCATATTAGAATCGCTTATTGTAATGAGCGTATAGTTTAATGCGTCATGGTTCTCATCAATAAGAAAATAGGTGAGATTGATAGTATCAGAATCGTTTGCGAGCCAGGACTGGGGATGGATAAATCCGTTCAGTGCCGGCGGGATGTTGATGATTGAAACATTTGCAGTCGCAGTGGTATTTGCGCCAAAGGTGTCAGTTGCGACAAATTGCAGTGTTTCCCATCCTTCCCATGATTGATTATCTACAATCAAGGATGCAGCACCAGTAAGAACATTAAGACTTGCGACAGTGATGTGCGTTCCATTGGAGAGGACTGCATAAGTCAGCGCATCCTGGTCAGGGTCAGAGAACAATGAGGATACATCAAGGGTGATGGAATTGTTGCGTGCAAAAGAGAATGATGCATTATGGTCGATTGGCGCGCGGTTGGTGATAGTAAACGTTGACCGCAGAGTCATATTCACATTCCCTGCAGGATCTGTTGCAAAGGATCGCCAGTAATATGTCTTGTTGTTGCTGAATGCAGAACGATTCAGGATGACATAATAGGTGTTTGAATTGTTAAGGACCTGCCCAGCGGAGAGATTTTGTGTGGTGTTCGAATCATTGATCTCAAAGTTTACAGTGAGCGGCATGTTCGCATCAGTCCATGTCACGTTCAATTGCACTGTATCGTTGATAAAGAGTTGTGTTCCCGAGAGGTTAGTGACTGCGCTGTATGCCGGAGCGAGGCGATCAATGATGAAAGAGGTATTTTTCTGTACAGGCACTGATTGGTTCGTTTGATTGTTGAAGGTATGATTGTTTGTTGCGTTCACGATGAGTGTATAGCTGCCGTCCGGCCATGTCGTCACATCAAAGTTTCCGCTCCAGTTCAGATAGTTGCGCGTCGCATTGCTGGTATTGCTGATAGCGCCCATTGATCCGCCCGAACTGTTGATGACTGTTGCAGTGACGTTCTCTGCAAGCTGCGCGATGATAGTGTAGGGCAATGTATTGCTTTGCACCAGTGAAGGCACAGTCAACTCGATGTAGGGTTGTGTATTGTCAATAGTGAATTGTGTTGTCGCGCTTGCAGTATAATTATACGTATCATTTGCAAAGACAGTCAAAAGATATGTCCCGTTGTTTCCGAGGCTTGCAGTGCTGATTGTTCCGGTGTATGATCCGTTGGCATTCGCGATCAGCACGGTCTTAGGGATGCTCGCTGATCCGATAATAGGGGTGACTGTGTACCACGCGTTTGCGACAGGAAAACTTGTCGGGGTGATTGATGTCTGGAGACTTACGGTTCCGGTCACGATCTCGTTTGATGAAGGGTTAGTGATGGTGATCGCAGGCGCGTAGCCGCCATTGGTCCAGTTCACCTGCGTATTTTGCGCTGCAGACTGCGCATTGCCATTAGAATCCTTGCAGGTGATATAGTAGGTGTGCGCCCCTGCGCCTTCAGGGATACTGCAATTGAGCTGGTTATTTCCGAGAGCAGTGCATGCAGTCCCGTACATTGTTGAATAATCAATATCATTCTTGCTGTATACGCAGGTAATGCCTGCTTCTCCGGTCACAATGATATCTGTTGTTCCGCTTGCACTCCAATCGATGAATCCATCAGTCGCATTGGTATCATTGCCTGCTCGAAGAATTGTTGCAGCTGCAGGCGGCGTGACATCAAGATAGATCACTGTATTACTCGTCATTGTAGTGCAGAGATTTACCCTGTTGCATGCCATGACCTTTGCATAATACCCCATCTGGTTCGTAAGTGAACTATTGTTAGGATAACGCAAGTTAGGCAGGGTGATGGTCTGGCTTATTGAGGTATTGGTCCAATTGACCAGTGTCGCCCCGTCGGTGTCAAGGAATGTGTACTGATAGTATGCTATTCCAGATTCCGGGTCAGCTGCAGGATCTATCGCAATGGAAAAGTCATTCGTATAGGAATAGAATGAATTATTATTGAGACGCACACTAAAATTCTGCGGCGGCGTGGTATCGACAAAGAACTGCAATTCGTTGTTGTACACATAGGATTGTGTATTTCCTGCAGCATCACTCACAAGATACTTGAATCGATAGCAGTATCCTGAGTCAAGATTTGCAAGAACAGTCTGTCCTATGGTCGTACTCAGGATTGTGCCCATGACTGCACCAGGAACAAGCACATATGATGAGAATGCGCCACAGGTGCTGTTGCTGAGGCTTGCGGTCTTTGCATATTCCAATTGCACTGCCGCAACTCCGCTGAGTGCATCGATCCCGGGATAAAGCGTGATAGAGGTCGTATTCGCTGATAGGTTGATTGCAGTATAAGTGATTGTTCCATTGACGGGCATTTGCGTATCGACCTTGAATCCATCATTGGAGAACCATTCACTCCACAACTGGTTTGATCCTTGCGCGCGCGCAGTCACATAATACGTCACATTATCGCTGAGTGAGAGCCCTGTTGCAGTATAATCTGCCGATGAGATTGTGGTTACGCCCCGGATATTGCTGTAATTTGTCCCATTTCCCGAGTAAGGACTTGTTCCGATCATGAACTGGTAACTGATGATGTGCGAGGCATTTGAAGTGAAGTTGAGTAGGAAATGGATATTGTTATGGTTATTGCTCCATGCTGCATCGCGGATGACGCATAATGGTCCTTGACCAGGCCCGCTTCCTCCTGCGCATTGCGGCGGCACAGTATCATGAAAGAGTATTCCGCTGCTGCGGGTCACATTGGAGAGTGTTCCTGCCTGTGATCGCGCGCGCACATAAAAATAATAGACATTCTCGCTCCAGAGTGTGAGATTGACAGTGACGTTGGTATTGAGACCGACATCAGTCCATCCTGCAGTATCATTCCATCCTGTAGCGCCATAAGATGTACCTGTACCGACTGCGTATTCGTAGGCTGCAGCAGGGCTTGAGGCATATTGCAGTGCAGTCCAATTTGCAAATAATGAGTGGATGTTTGTTGTTGAGGCGATATAGACTGTACCAGTGTCATGATACCCATTCTCGACCAATGCAATGGCACCGGGGACAGTGTCTATAGTGATATTTGTTTTTGCAGTCGTTGTATATGCCGCGTTATTAGCGATAGTGAGCGTGAGGTTATATACACTGTCAGTAAGGTTGAGGATCGTATAACAATTCTTTGTCGTATTGCTCCCGCTGCATGTCACATTGCTTGCAGAAAGCAGGAGGTCTGATGATGTGCCAGTGGTGCGGTTGATGGTGAGCGACAATGTCGAGAGATTGAGCGCAGTATTATCCTGGAGTGTGAAGTTGATGGTTTGTGTCGTGGTGTTAAATAGCTGGTTTGGTGTTGTCCAAGTGACTACCGGATAGGCATCGATGATTGTTATCGCAGAACTATTGACTGGGGTTCCGTTATTGATGCCATCAGCAGCAGTGACCTGACAGATCCATGTGTCGCCGACTGTGAGATTGCTCGCAGTAATGGTCTGGCCGGTGAGCCCAGTCTGTAATGAGTTGTTTTTGAACCATTGGAATGTTGTCCCATTTTCCTGTTGGCTCTGCGCATCATAATAGGAGTAATTGCAGGAGAGATTGTTCATCTGGGTCGCATTTGACGGAAGGATGCGAACAGTTGATGCGACTGGCGGGGTATTGACAGAGAAACTTGTTCCTGTGGAATTGATATATCCAAGATAGCTGCGATTGTCAGTCAGGTTATACGCATGATAATAGACATGGACAGTCTGCCCTGCCATGGAGTTTACGACAGGTATCATGCAACTTGATGCATTGTCATAGAATGAGGTATCCGCACACCAGCAGCTGGAGTTCGTCGCAGTCGCAAATGCGATATCATAAGAGCAGAAATTACAGGTATTATTCATACAGAAAAGGATGATCTGCGGCTCTCCGATCCAGCGTAGTGAGATATTGACAGAACTCCCGATAGGGACATTGGATGATGGCGTCGACTGAAAAATAGGGTTTGAACTGTTCAGGCTTGATGCGCTTGCCAATGGCAGGATGAATATACTTGCAAGAAAAATTAACGTACAGAAAAGTAATGTAACTCGTGTAACCCGTGTTTCCATGCACCTTCACCAAAAACAGTACTTCCTACGAATAGCCATTAATAAATATTTCTATTTTTGTCGTCAAAATAGGTGAAAATACTGCTCAGAAGATACGCCGGGTGGTGGACTGCGCGCAACACCGTGATTGAGATTACCTGAGTTTACACGAAATATTGTGTATAGTTACGCTGTCAGGGAGACTCATGCAGTTTATCAACGATATGCATGGTTGAGCTTGTCGGGAGAAATGGCGCTGCGCGCGCAGTAATAGTGCTGAGCGCTCCGGGTATTACGATCCGCTTCTTTTTCATGAGTCCGTCGAATGCTTTCTGGGCGACATACGCAGCGTCCACTGCATGCGCAAAGAGTCTGCTATTGGTTATTCCTGCACGAGTACCAAACCCAGTTTTGGTGGGTCCGGGACAGAGCGCAGTGACTGATACTCCTGTTTTGCGCAGTTCATGATGGAGCGCGCTAGTCAGTGAGAGTACATAGCTTTTTGATGCATAATAGGTTGCCATGCCAGGACCTGGCTGGAATGCAGCGATGGACGCCACATTAAGGATTTTGCCGGAATTTCTTGCAAGCATATCCTTAAGATAGTAATGGGTAAGTTTTGTCAATGCGACAATATTCAATTCGAGAAGTGCTGTCTGCTCCTCGATGGTTGTTGCGGCAAATGATCCGGATATCCCGAATCCTGCATTGTTGACAAGAATGTCGATAGGGATCTTTTGCGCAGTGGTTTCATCGTATAATTCCTTTGCAGCCGCAGGAAGCGAGAGATCTTTTGCAATGATCGTGACTGTTATGGGGTATGTTGTCGTAAGCTCTTTTTGCGCGAATTCCAATCGCTCCTTGCTGCGTGCCACAAGGACGAGATTATAATGATTCTTTGCAAACACGTTTGCAAGTTCATATCCAATGCCACCTGATGCGCCGGTTATCAATGCTGTTGCCATATCATTCACCTCAATACACCTCTATAAGATAATTACCTTATTTTTTACCTATCCCTCTACCTGCCTGCACTCATATGCCTTGTTACCAGTTGCCGGTGTTATAATTCCCTGCGGTAAAGAATGCGACTGCCGGGATTTGAACCCGGGTCGCGGCCTTGCTCCAAAAGATTTCTATGGGAGGGCCGTATCCTACCGCTGGACTACAATCGCTTCGCAAGGATAACTGATAGGATAAAGCGGGGGTTTTAATAGTTTATTAAATTAGGGGGTTGTCGGATAATAGTTTAGCGTCAATTAGTGAGTATCATCGATAAATGAACTAGAAAATCGGACAGGATTGCAAGTGGTACGATGTTCCTTAAATTTGCGAATTCCGATA
>JAKAKR010000010.1 GCA_021813435.1 Nanobdellota archaeon
TGAATGCAATTATTGCGGAGCAATATGGTTTCGGAAAAAACCAACAAAATTAGAAAATGGAAAAATGACAAACATGCCCGTAAAATTAAAAAAATTACTTAAGCAATAGGTTTGCAATATCGCCTATGGTTGGATTCATTATTTGAACCATTACTTATTATTCCTCGTTTCATCGCGAATATTTTTTCGTCATTTGATATTCACAGAATATTGAGTTTTGATTATTTTTGGAATTTTCAGAACGTGTCAATAGGGATGTTTTTAATAACATTTACAATAATTAATGTCATAATTATAATGTTATTGTTAGACAAAGGGAAGAGGCATTATGCGCTATATATTATATTAACATTTTTTTCAGTTGCATTATTATTTAAGGCAGTCAGTTATTATCTAGAATATTCTGGTTTTTCATTAATAACGTCTGGTGGAGGCAATATATATCCATTTATTCAAGACGTATGGGTTGTTTTTATTGGTTTACTGGCGTTCATATATCTAAAAAAAATGAGTAAAAAAGAACTAATAACCAAAAGTATAACCTATCCATTTTTTGTTCTAGAAATAGGACTTACGCTATTTGTTAGCCTGGTCTTAATAAAAAGGATTATCGCTCCCGGAACAGGCATTATAAATTTGTATCTATTTCCATTATTTATTTTAATACTAGGACTTTATTTTTATATTTTATTGGAATCTTTAAAGAAATATTTAATCAAGAAATTAAGATGACGTCAACATAGCCTATCAAAGCGTAACATATTTAAATCACTGATTAATTCAGCATATTCTTATTGTTACCCCAAGGGTCGGTAGCTCAGCCTGGGAGAGCGCTACGCTGAAGTGTTTGCGGGCAAACATCCTAAGAATGCCTGCATTCTTCGAACCGTAGATGTCCTGGATTCAAATTCCAGCCGACCCATACTTTTTTCTATGCGACAATCACAAATAAGAATTACACATAAGAATAGATTTTCACGACACGTATTATGCCGTCAGTCCGGCAGTGCCGCCAAGAACCATTCCGGCAACGATGTTGAAGATGATCATGACAATGAGCGCGATCACCACATAGAGCACAGTGCTGCTGATAAGATTATTGCCGAGAAGATACCGTTCATTGAGCGGATCCTCGCCGTTACGCACTCCGTTGACGAGTACAGTCATGATATAAATGATCTGGACCACATATATCCCGACGATGATCTGGAAGTAGAATGCAGGTATCCCCAAACCGAACATGTCAAGACTTCCCAAAGATGCGCCGATTCCTGCGCCACCGGCAGCGCTCCCGGCATCAACCCCTTGGGAGAGCGAAGTCAATTTTTCCGTCAGGCTTCCAAGGATTGTCGTTATCATTGATGTTATTCCGATGACGATTCCTGCGATTGCAGGAGTAAGGAATGCAATCTGCGACTGGAGGCTTGAGATCGTGTCTGCCATAAGATCTTTCAATCGTTCATCAACGCGATGGATCTGTTTGATGTACTCAGAGACATTGATGACTGCCTGCGATGCGACAAGCGGTCCTTTTCTGCTCGATTCCACAAGCACTTTCATTGAACTCTCAATCATGGGACTTGGATAATAGACGAGCGCGCCTTTATGCCTGTCAAATATTGCGGCTTCAACACTCATGCCAAGCTTTGTGATATTGATGCTGACCAGCGCAAAGAATTTTCCGGATACTGTTCCCTCCATGGATTCTGCAACTTTCGAGAATGCGATCTCAAGCGGCAATCCATCACCGAGCCTGTTGCCGAGTTGAAAGAGCGCAGAGGCGAATTCCTGCTCGACCTTCTTGGTCTCCTCGCGGATCTTCATCACATTGTGCGATCGCAATCGATAGTATAATCCGAATCCTACACCAAAACTCAAGGGGATTGCAAGACTTAATATTGCTGCGCCAAGACCAAAAGGCCCCACCAGTTGTCCTGCCTTGTTACATTTATAGCCGATGAGCGCAAACGCAGACGAGGTGTCTGTCTTTTGTGTTGTTGCGCAATTTGTGACTGCCTTGATGACATGGACCTGATACTCCGGCGCTTGGAGGATCACATCGAAACCCGGCGCCGCAGCATGGATAAGAATCGGGCTTATCCCGATCAGGAATAATATGAAGAATGCGCTGAATGCGATAAAGAAAGGGTGCAGCTTGATCTCATGACCGCCAAGATTGAAGAGGACAAACCGATATTTTTTCAGTTCAGGATTATCCTCAGAGATATCGCCCTCACCATATCCTGTCGGACGGGTGCTCAGAATCATTTTCTCAAAATAATAGACACCGATAGGAAGCGTAAGATTATAGAGTGCAAGCAGGTGATACCATTTGATCTCTTCAATAAAACTGACGACGAGCGGAAGGATGACAAGCCCCAGGATGGGCAGGACAATACCGAGCATATTGAGCATGGTCAGCGGACTCTGGAGACTATGCGCGTAGTGCAGCATCTTCTCATACGTTTCGTCAAGGATGACATTCAATGCCTTATCCAGTGAATCAAGCCTGCGTGATTCAGAAGTTTCATAGAGCGAGGATTCGATGAGATGGACGCTCTCGATAAATTCCATATTCCACTTCTTCCAGGTCTCAAGATATGCGTCCAGCGATTCCTTGACACTGCTATAACGCTGTGTCTCCACATCCCAAAGTATTTTTTTCAGGTCGAGCGAGAGTGGCGCTGGGAGGTGTTCTGCAGCAAAATCAATGGCATTCTCAAGATTGCTGGTGTGGCGCATATAAGTCACCAGATAGAACGCGCAGAGCACCATCTGATTGCTTGCCTTCATGCGCCAACTGTTCGCAAAAAAGTGCGGCAGTTTTCCCAAAGGGATGATCATGATGAGTCCCAGGATGAGCGCATAGACAATAAAGAATGTCTCTCCTCCGGACGCGCCGTTTGTTGCGATGAATGGGATGATAAAAGAGAACAGGGCTACGACCATGACCATAATAATCGGGGCAACAAAAGAAAAACTCTTTACACCTGCAGGCGTCACATTGAGATGACAGACGTTGATTGATTCCTGCAACTCCAGGGCTTCCTGCTTATCAGGTTGGAGGGTGAATACTTTCTCGGAGAAAGCGCAGAGGTGCTCATAGATCGTATAATGCCGCGGCATCCATTGCTTCTTAAATTCCTGGTATTGCCGTGATTCTGTCTGGATATTCTCAGAATTCTTAAAATCCTCAAATTCCTTCTTGATCTTTTCCTTATATTTCTCTTCGAATTTGCGAAGATCCTCTGACTTGATGCTGGAAACCAAAACTCACCTCTTCATGATACGAATGAATAAACAAATGAATAAGCATGACTGACTGGATTAGGGACGCGTCTTCTTGTTGTATTCTTTTGCGGCACGCTTGAGCCATTCAGACCATTCAAATGCTATGCGCTTGCTATCCATTGACCCCACTTCCTCCTTCACCTTGTCGGTGATCTTATGGAACTGATCATTTGCCTCGACGACAAAACGCGCTTCAAGGATCTCACTGTTGCCCAGCCGCTGCGCAGTATCAAGGAGTGTCTGATAATTCTTTGCGCGCAGCATGATATTGTCCCAGACTGCATCCCAATTGCCGCTCCACTCCTTCACATTCTCTGCAATGGCCTTGATGATATCACTATCCTGATTCATCAATTCATCGCTCACATCAAGCTGGTCGGTCTTCCCATTATATTTCATGAGATCGACAAATCCTTTTTCACGCAAGGGATCATCAGTCCATTTCTTACGCACCTCAGTGATCTGGGTCACCCGTCGCCACTTATGCAGACCGTCTGCAGACTTGATGGGATTTGCGACGATAATGATATCTGTCGCCTTAAAGCTCGTGCGGGGAACCCCGAGATCATTGACCACACGATCATAGACGCCGTAGGGGCTGTCGCCGTGAATAGTTCCCGCAACAACATTTGCAAGCGCGCCGACCCGCATCGCTTCATACAATGATTTTGCCTCAGTACTACGCACTTCTCCCACAAAAAGGCAGGAATCGCCGAGACGCAGGGTGGTACGGATGCCTTCTTCTGCAGAGACCTCACTGGTCGATTTTGAAAGAGCACTCGATACCTTCATCTGCTGGATATTGAATCCTAATTTACGCAGGCTCTCGCCCGGAAGTTCCAGCGTATCTTCAATGGTGATCATCCGGTACTTGCGCATGACCTCGACCATGATTGCGCCGAGGAGCGATGATTTTCCTGCACTGCGTGTTCCTGCAACAAGCATGGTCCGTGAGCCGTCGATAAGAAATGACATAAGTCCTGCAGCAAGCGGAGTGATCATTCCGGTGCGTACAAAGAGCGGGAGGGTCCAAGGTTTGTCGCGGTGCCTGCGGAATGCGTAGGCAAGTCCTGTCGGGTTGAGCGGCGGGCTGATGACACCGACTCTTGCATTCGCGGTTCCCGGAAGCAGTATCTCAGTATCAAGAATGGGATTTGCCTCGTCGAGTGGCCTGCCGGAGAGCATACGCAATTTTCCTGCCCAGGATTCTGCGTCACGCAGTGTCGGGATGAGATTGGTCCTGCAATAATCATAGTCCTGATGGACAATAAAGATGGGTTGGAGTCCCATGGGGCTATTGATGGTGATGTCCTGGATCTTGTCATCTTCAAGCAATGCCTCGATCACGCCGAATCCGACAGTGTAGCGGACAAGGATTTTTGCGAGTTCCTCAACCTCTTTATGGGTGAGTTTCACATTGCGGTATGATGCGAGCTCTTCGACAAGGTCACGGCCGATGTTGGTGAATACTTCGCGCATGCGTGCAGGGTCGACGAATTCCTGTTTTTCCGGCGTATGCTCGGACATGATCTTGCGTGCAAGGTCAAGGATCTCATATTTCTCCTCAGGAAGCTTGAACTCAGGCGGCGTGATATGATAAAGGTTCTGGACATTGTGCGCGAGCCTGAAGATGATCACTTCAGAATCCTTGCAGGTGTAACTATCTATTTCATCGGCATTCTTAGGATAGGATGCCATCATCTTGGTGAACATGAAATCCGGCTTGATGTTCGGGGTAAAGATGCGACGATAGATCGTGCGATCGCCCAGCGTCATTCCGGAAAGAAGATTCTTTGAGATCTCGATGATGCGCGTTGATTCCAGCAGTTTGATGACATAGCTGAGTATCTGGGTGTAGCGCTCGAACATGCGCGTATAATTCTCATCGGCATAGCGTTCGATTTCTATTTTTTCCCGACGGAGTATGCGCTTGAGTTCAACATAGGCGCCGATAGGATCCTTCTTGAGTGTCTCGAAGATGACGCGCTGGAGCTCAGCGTATTTTTGCGCAGCGACGCGCATGGTCTGCGGGTCCTCACGTCCCTGCATCATGCTCGTGTAATTGAACACATCCTTCTGCTTGTAGAGTGAGGCTAAGACCTTTGCGATCTCAACGAGCATCTTGGTCTGATGATAATCGTATTCATATTCACGCTTCTGGACAAACACGATCTTGGTCACATTCCGGTTCTGCATAAGCCGCTCAATAGTGTCATTCATGCAGCTTTCAGAATCCTCAAGCGAAGGGACTTCTAGAGAATGCTCATAATCAATGCGCATGACAGTCTCTTCGCCTTCACGGTATATCTCGTAGGATGCGCTACTCGAAAACAAGATATACACCTCTTTGTATCATGACACCCTCACCAAAGCCCTTCAAGAGAGCCACTGCTCACAATATCACCACCATCCCCAATCAGGATATTTAAAGGTTACGGAATTATGAGTCCAGTGAAAGTCGGGTGAATTTAAGAAGCATGAGAGGTAAACTACCGCGGGCTGAAGCCCGCGGCGTTCAGGCGTAGGCGAGCAGCGTTTCTAAAGGTCTGCGAAATCGCGAGCCGAATGCGCGCTGAAAACAGTTATCACTGTTACAATCACAATCTATAATCACAATGTATAATCACAAAATAGTAAAGCATTACCTTTAAATACAAGCATTTACATTACTAAGTAAAAGAGTGCATAGGTAAAAGAGGTTTTAATGGTTGATCAGAATCTTCCGCCGCTCGCGCCATTCAATAATGGTTCAAGCCAGGTGTCAGAAGCATTTTCGCAAAAAAAAGAGGAAGGCGGCTCGGATTTCTCGAGTCTTGCAAATCTTATCAGTGATCTTGACCGCAGGCTGCGCACGCTTGAAGAACGCTACAGCAATCTGCGCAAGAAAATCCAGCTCAGCGACCAGAGCGTCATTGAAAATGAGCGCACATTCCTCAAGGAGATTCGCGGAGTCAATGAAGAAGTATTGGAATTGAAGCGGACCATGAATGATTTCTCTGAAAAGATTCTTGCCTTTGGAGCAGAGATGCAGGGCACAGCAAAAAAACAGGATGTGAAAGTCATCGAGAAATATTTGCTCTTCTGGTCCCCGCAGAATTTTGTGACCAGAAACGAACTCCGTGAATACCTACGGGCAAACAAGGTACGACTCATCCATCCGCGCGCAGATGATGAAGATCCGGGTTCAACTGCATGATAGTCACAAAAGATTTATAAAAAAATAATTCTTCCCGCAATACATGTGGGAATTCATATTTTTAGGAAATAGCATCAAGCAGTATGTTCTTGCACTCGCGCTACTCCTGCTTTTTTTCGGGCTTGGACAGATATTCTCGCTCATCATTGTTAAGATATTGAAAAGGCTTGCGGAAAAGACAAAGACTGCGCTCGATGACATCCTTGTTGCAGTCATCGAGAAACCCTTTGTCTTCACACTCTTTATTATCGGATTGTATCTTGCACAGTTCCAGCTCACCCTGACTGCACGGGGATCGCAGATCTACTCACGCATCATTGAAGTGATGATTGTCATCAATGTACTCTGGGTCATCATCAAACTCTCAGACGCACTCATCGAGCATTATCTGGAGCCGCGGGTGCGCAGATCAGAATCGCAACTTGATGACCAGCTCCTGCCCTTTGCACGTACATTCCTCAAAGTCATCATCATTATCATCGGCGTATTGTTCCTGATCAAGAATTTCGGGTATGACATCACCTCGCTCATCGCAGGTCTTGGCATCGGTGGCCTTGCATTCGCGCTTGCAGCACAGCCGCTCCTGAGCAATCTTTTTGGCGGCATTGCAATCATTGCCGACAAGCCATTTGCAATCGGTGACCGTGTAAGAATCGACGACAAATTCGAAGGATATATTGTGCAGATCGGGATGCGCTCAACTACAGTCAAGACCGGCAAGGGCACTATCCTGCATGTGCCGAATGCAGTGATCGCATCAACTGTTGTCGAAAATATCAGCACGACCAAGGATCATGCCATCCGCGCAACATTCGATCTTGGATTGACCTATGATACCCCGAATGCAAAGATCGAGGAGGCCATCGCCATTGTCAAGGATGTCCTAGAGAAGAATCCTGATGTCATCAAGGATGAGCATACCGGATATTTTGTCGGCTTTAACATGTTCAAGGATTCCTCGCTCAATATCACGGTCGGCTACTCGCACCTGCCGGAGAAGACTTCAGCAGTGCGTACGGCAATCAATCTTGAGATCAAGAAGCGCTTTGAAGACTCAGGCATCGCATTCGCATTCCCGACACAGACGGTGTATGTCAAAAATCAATAGATTCTTTGAACACCTCAGAATCTTCAATTGCTATTGTGTGAAGAAAGAATAAGATATCAATCATTCTCCTCTTTACTTTCTAATAATAACAAACCTTTATATATGCGGGAATGGATTTTTTTGTATCGCGATGACGTGGCCCGGGAAAAAGAGGTGAGCTCGTTTTTCTTTTGGGCCGCGATATTTATCAACAATTAAAATGTGCGGGTGATTGCATGGATAAGAGTTCAATGTTTATTCTCTGGTTTGACCAGCTCGGTATCGAGGATGTCTCCTATGTCGGAGGAAAGAATGCATCACTCGGAGAGATGTATATCAACCTTACGGGCAGAGGAGTCAGGATTCCGAATGGGTTTGCAGTCACCGCATACGCTTACCGCTATTTTCTCGAGAAAGCAGGAATCAAGGAACAGATCCGGGATATACTCAAGGATTTAAACACCGGCGATATGCAGAATCTTGCTGAGCGCGGACAGCGCGTACGGGATACGATTCTTCGCGCAGAATTCCCGCAGGAATTGAAATCTGCAATCCTTGCCGCATACCGCGACCTGTGCGGCGCATACAACAAGGACAGAAGCGATACTGATGTTGCAGTAAGAAGCAGCGCAACTGCCGAGGATCTTCCGGATGCAAGCTTTGCAGGACAGCAGGAGACCTATCTTAATATCCGCGGGGACTTCCAGATCCTTGAGGCATGCAAGAAATGCATTGCATCATTATTCACGAACCGCGCAATATCATACCGGGTCGACAAGGGATTCGATCATTTCTCGATTGCCCTGAGTATCGGCGTGCAGAAGATGGTGAGAAGCGATCTTGCATGTTCAGGAGTCATGTTCTCCATCGACACTGAATCAGGATTCAAGGATGTCGCATTTGTCACCGGCGCATATGGCCTTGGAGAGAATGTGGTGCAGGGCGCAGTCAATCCTGACGAGTATTATGTCTATAAGCCGACGCTCAAGCAGGGATTCAAGCCCATCATCTCAAAAAAGATCGGGACCAAAGAACAGAAGATGATCTATACGCATGAGGGAAACAAGAGCACCAAGAATGTCCCGGTCTCCAGTGCAGAACGCAACAAGTTCGTCCTCAATGACGAGGAGATACTTACCCTTGCACGCTGGGCATGCCAGATCGAGGACCATTATTCCGGAAAGGCAGGAAAATTCAAGCCCATGGATATGGAATGGGCAAAGGATGGAGTGACCGGACAATTATTCATTGTCCAAGCGCGCCCGGAAACAGTCATGAGCCAGAAGAATCGCAATATCCTTGAAACATATGTCCTCAAACAAAAAGGCAAAGTGCTTGTCGAAGGCAAGTCTGTCGGCGAGCGCATCGGGACTGGCGAAGCGAATGTCATCAAGAATGTCCATGATATCGGATTATTCAAGAAAGGACAGGTTCTCGTGACTGAAATGACTGATCCGGATTGGGAGCCTATCATGAAGATTGCAAGTGCAATTGTCACCAACCGCGGCGGCAGGACATGCCATGCAGCAATCATCAGCAGGGAACTTGGCATCCCCTGTGTTGTCGGAACAATCGATGGCACTGAAAAGATCAAGACCGGACAACAGATAACAATCAGTTGCGCCGAGGGTGATATGGGATTTGTCTATGAGGGAATACTTCCCTTTGAAGTCCAGAAAGTGAATCTTGAACATCTCCCTAAACCAAAGACCAAGATCATGATGAACTGCGGAAACCCTGAGGAAGTGTTTGATCTCTCATTCATCCCGAATGATGGCGTGGGGCTTGCACGCGAGGAATTCATCATCATGAGCTATATCAAAGCGCATCCACTTGCATTATTGCATTATCATGAACAGACGCCAGAAGTGAAGAAACAGATCGATGATATCAGCATCGGCTATGATGACAAGGTACAGTTCTTCGTCGATAAACTCGCGCAGGGCGTGGGCATGATTGCCGCAGCATTCTACCCGAAGGACGTCATCTTGCGGTTCTCTGATTTCAAGACAAATGAGTATGCAAATCTTGTCGGCGGAAAGAATTATGAGCCTAAAGAGGATAATCCCATGATTGGCTGGCGCGGCGCTTCACGCTACTACAGCCCAGGATACAAGGAAGGATTTGCACTCGAATGCCGGGCGATACTTAAAGTGCGCAATGAATTCGGACTCACGAACCTCAAAGTCATGGTCCCGTTCTGCAGGACAGTTGCTGAAGGAAAACAGGTCCTTGCAGAGATGGAAAAGAACGGACTTCGCAAGGGAGAGAATGGATTACAGGTCTATGTCATGTGTGAGATCCCTGCAAATGTCATCCTCTCAGACCAGTTCTCTGAGGTATTCGACGGATTTTCCATCGGATCAAATGATCTGACCCAGCTCATGCTCGGACTGGACCGCGATTCAGAGATTGTCGCGCATATCTATGACGAGCGTAATGATGCAGTCAAGCGCATGATCAAGAAAGTCATCGCTGATGCAAAGCAGTATCATAGAAAGATCGGATTGTGTGGTCAAGCGGTAAGTGATTACTTGGAATTTGCAGAATTTTTAGTAGAATGTCAAATCGATAGTGTATCATTAAATCCTGATACAGTTATTAAGACCACACTAAAAATTTACGAGACTGAAAAGAAACTTGGTTGGCATCCGCAATAATCTATTCTTTCTCACTGGACATCCACGCGCAGGATATGATAAACAAGATATCTCTTAGTCTCTCTTTTCCCGTCCTACTATTTCTGTGACCACAGCGATGATATACGGGAAATGTCTTGCATCAAAATGGTTGTTACAATAGAATCCGTACTCTTTTCCAGAATTCAATACCAGGTTATGCCGCTCTCGCATGTGCTTGTGCACAAGTGCGTACGTCCCTCCACGGTATGTCGCGATCTCTTCAGGCATCATAATAACACTGTATAATGCGCCATGAGTAATGGCATTGTCATTATGATCGACAAAACGGCAGGCGTCGCCATCAAATGTTATTTCTTCAAGACTTGCTAACATATTGCAGGGAACAAAAAACTATTTTTAAATATTGCTATTCTGCAATGGTGTTTATCCGTTCACGATTAATTTTCCGACCATGCCCCCGTGTCCTTCACCGCAATAGGTGTTGCAGCGGAAATTGAATGTTCCTGCAGTATCTGCAGTGAATTCGACTGTCGTATCCTGTCCTGGACTCACAGTACTGCTTTCGACGTTGTATCCTGCGATTGCAAGGCTGTGCGTTCCTGAAGTCGCGTAGAGGTGTATCTTGACATGATCGCCCTTGTTCACCGTGATTGTTGAGGGATTGAATCCGAAATTGTATGCTTCAAGTTCAATGGTCTTTACCCCGCTGGTTCCTGACCCTGAAGATCCTGACGTTGCAGCTGATCCACTGGTCGCCGCTGGTGAGGTTGCAGGAGTTTCTGCAGCATTTGATGACTGCGGTGATTGAGTGGCGGCAGTATTTGATCTGCAACCGCTCACTATCACTACACCAAGAACAAAGACCAGCAATAATCCGAATGTCATATTTTTCATTATTTTCATGAGATGCACCCCGCACAATACGAATGAACAGTAATTAACAATAGTTAATGCGGAGTGTTTTTAAAGATTATGAAAGATGGGCGATATTGCAAACCTATTGCTTAAGTAATTTTTTTAATTTTACGGGCATGTTTGTCATTTTTCCATTTTCTAATTTTGTTGGTTTTTTCCGAAACCATATTGCTCCGCAATAATTGCATTCAAAT
>JAKAKR010000014.1 GCA_021813435.1 Nanobdellota archaeon
TTCAATAAAAGGAAGACGCGCAGAAGTAACAACAAAAATATTAGCACATAACTTATGGAGAAGATTAATTCTCAAAATCTACGAGCTTTGCAATATCGCCTAAGTATAGAAATATTTATAAATGGCTGTATCCGGATGATGCATATAAAGAGGTGTTCATCATGAATAAGAAAGGTTCTATGGAATTGAGTGTCAATTCTATTGTCATATTAGTGATTGCGATTGTCATTATGGGTTTGATCCTGGCGTTTGTCCGATCAAAATTTACTGATCTCTCTTCAAGTCTTGAGCAGCAGGAACCGGATGCTGCGACTGCAATCTCTGCTGATCCTATCTCATTATCACGCACGACAATCGGTGCAACACCGGGCGCGACTGCAGTGATCAAGACAAATGTGATGAATGTCAATGGGACTTCGGGAACAGTAAGTGTTTTTATTCCTGGTTGCAATGCATTCACAGGTGGAGTAATGCCGAAAGGCATTGATAAGATTATTGCTCCTGGAAGCACTGAATCATTTGTATTGACATTAACTGTTCCTGGTACTGTCGCGAAAGGAACTTATCTGTGTGCAGTACACGCAAACATTACTGCTAGTGGAAATACCGGCGAGATGGCAGTAAAGGACATTGTCATTAAGGTACAATAAAAGGTGATACTCATGAAACGACACTTAACACGACAAGAGGAATTCGACATCCTTAAGATTGTAATCGATAAATTCCTATTGCTGGGCGTATTCCTCCTCGCATTAGGGATATACCTATTGATATCATCAACTGCAAATTTTGTGGTCAGCCTCTCTGTTCTGCTCGGCGGCGTGATATTGCTTGTCATCCTTTCGATCATTCTTGTCCGCGAGTATGAATTCATCAAATCATAAGGCTATGATCTCTTTTTATTTTTTTTACCATGAATACTAAGGCAGCGATTGAACTTTCTGTAAACGTCATTGTGGTAATAGTTATATCAGTCGTGATTATCGTTGCAGGATTTGCACTGCTTGCAAAGATGCGCAGCGGCGCGCAGAATTATGTCGATACAGTCGACAGCCAGACGCAGGAGAAGATCAAGGCGATGATGCTCAATTCTGACCAGCGTGTGGCAGTCTACCCGCGCGATCTGACGCTCAGTCGCGGTGATTCACAATTGGTCGGTGTCGGCATCAGCAATGACGCAAACACTAAAGATAATTTCACCATTGACGCGAGCGCTTGTAAATATTTTGATTCTGCAGGCAAAGAAATTGCTACAGGATGCGGAACGAACATTCAGATCCAACCTGTAGCTAAGATAGACGTTGATGTTGGTGCAAAATCGCAGGAATCAAAGGGCATACTTTTCAGTGTTGCAAAAAGTGCTCCTTCAGGAGAATATGTATACACGATTAGTGTTAAGAATAGTACGAGTGCGGATTATGGTGTCTCGAAAGTGTATATTATCGTGAACTAGATTTCTTGTTGTTATTGTCGTTCGTATTCGTTAATTTTTCGAAAGAAATTTCTACCACTTGCAATCCTGTAGAAATTTCCTGATCTAGAATCGCAGATACTCGCACAGTGACACTAACAACACTTTTTGTGGAGAGAATAACAATATCTTATATTCCTTGTACCAGATCCAAGAGCCATTTTTCAGGATCCTTTGAGAGGACAAAGTGTGAGGATAAGATGACGCCCCTAGCGCCATGCTGCAATACGATCTTGAGGTCATTATTCTCTTTTATCCCCGCGCCGATGAGGGTCGGAACGCCATTGCATGCCTTGACTGCCTTGGGAATGATCTGGGGTTTTGCAGTGCTGACTGACACTTCCCCGCCGATGAGTTCTGGCGGCTCAACTGCAATAAAATCCGGCTTTACGGGTTGCATTTTTGCAATACCTGCTGCTTCCCTATCATCTTTTGCGCAGACAATGCTCTGCATGCCGATCTCTTTTAATTTCAGGACTGCATCCTTGATATCCTTGAGCAGTATGCGGCGTTCAGAATGGTTCAATAATGATCCATGGACATTATTGTCCGCAAGATTTTCTGCAATGATCTGGCCAGTGCTCTTGCCGACAGGTTTTGCATCGACATGCTGGCTATAGACCGGAATCTTGACTGCTGCTGCAACTTCCCTGATATCGATTGCCTGCGGCGTGATGATGATATTGACGCGGGTCTTTTGTTGGACTCTTTCTGCAATCCGTGCAAGTCGTACTGCATTGGCGCCGCTCGACTCTTTATACGTCTTGAAGTTGAGGATAATGACTGGCCGCACAGGGTCCAATTGCATGACTACAGGTTCTCTTTTTTTGGTGAAGAATGCCATGCATTTCTCAAACCGTTATTGTTTTTAAATCTTTTTCACTTCTCCAGAATTACTCCACTTGTGTCGAAATCATAATCACCATCTTCAGGGCAAACTGTCTCTGAATCATTGAACAAATGCGTTGCGAGGTTTGGTCACTAGCGTTCTCAAATCTCTGTGAGAGGAAACTCCCTACGGGAACGCAGCATCATTTATGACTGATGCGAGCAGTTTGCAGATGGTGACCGCAGCGAAGCGAGGATGATTTCGACATAACCCATTACTCCGTCATATTTTTAAATCAGGGGCTGCTCGTTGCATGATGACCATGCCCATGACTCATCCTGTGGCGCAAACTTCCCCTAAGAAATTCTGGCAATGCGCAAAATGCGGCGCATGCTGCCATATCAGAGAACAGAATAAACTCAGCGCTGAAGAAGAGAAATCATATAAGGACTATATGAAGAAACATTTTGGGATCTTTTACCTTGCATCATTATCAGAAGTCACGATCAATGTCTGGCCTGAAGAGGCAGAACGACTGCGTGATGAGGCAAAACGACGCGGCATGGATGTTCGCATCAGACCAAAACGCGCCCTGGTCACCCCTAATCATGATCTGATAGTCATGGATTACTTTATCGACCATGACATCTGTCCGTTTTTTGATAAAGAAAAACGTCAATGTACAGTCTACGCGTTGCGCCCACTCATCTGCAGGGCATATCCCTTGACGAGCGCCAAAACCTACGGGAAATGCAAGTACAAAAGTACAAACCTCTCTGATTATGGAAGCGAGATGGATCATGCCCAAGAACTTGACTTGCGCATTGCAAAAGAGAAGGCAATCATCACTGATCTTATGCTGCGGGGTTCAATCATCAGGGATTTTGATGAATCAAAACTGCGCTCTCAACTTGCGAATATGCAACTCAAGGAATTACGGATAAAATTGTGACGATAATTCAAGAAAAAATAGTATAAATAAAAAAAATCATAACTATAACAATTATATTTCAAAGACACTTGGATCGACTTTCTTTTTGTTCGGAAGTTCAATGCGCTGTTTTTCTGCGATCTTCGGATCAAGTGTTGTGTCGACATTGCGTATGGGCGTGCGTGGCGCTGCTGTTTTTGGCGCGCTGCTCTCATGGACTTGCGCTGATCCCAACTGCTGTTTTTTTGTCCAGCACTTATCGCAATATTTCTTTCCGCTTGCCGCGCTAAGGCACTCTTCGCAGATGGGTTTGCCGCACCATCCACAATTATATGTGCATTCGATCTGGTGTTTTAGGCATCGTGGTCCGCTTGCTGTTTTTATTGGCATAGATTTCACCCTTTATTGTTAGTTATATGATTTGCTATTAGTTATAGTACTGGATTACTGGTATCACTTATTTATTAATTTTGTGGATTTTACTATACTGGTATATAAAAAGAAGGGTGTCTTTCTTGTTTTTCAATCCTTCTTATGGATATTCCACAGGAGTATGATTCCCAGGATAAGTGTGAGGATTGAGAGGAATTGTCCCATACTGATACCGAGGTATCGCGGGTCATCCCTGAAGATGTCTGAGAGGAATCGCAATGCGCCATACAGGATAAGAAATATCGCTGAGATCGTCCCTTTCTTGAACGCAGACTTTTTTCTGCGCATAACCAAAAGCACACTGAATGTAAACAGGTGGGTGATGCTCTCATATAATTGTGAAGGGTGCCTGCAATACTGATCGACTCTCTGGAATACGACGCACCAGGGGGTCTTTGCAGGGTCAGTGATGGTCCCGACAAGCTCTGAATTGGTGTAATTGGCAATCCTTCCAATGGCGAGTGCAAGCGCTGCAGGTAGTGCAATAACATCCGCAAGATCATAGAATGTAATATGATATTTCCTGCTGTACAGGTAAGTGACGAGGATTACCCCGGCAAGCCCGCCATGAAAACTCATCCCGCCGTTCCAGATCATGAACATCGCGAGCGGATGGCTAAAATAGTATGATGGTTCGTAGAATATAATCTCAAACAATCGCGCGCCGACAACAACTCCGACAATGAGCCAGAGCAGATAACTGTCAATGGCGTCATACGTGAGTTTGATCCTGCCTTTCTTTACTGCATACCGCAAGAGAACATAGGCAAGTATGAATCCGAGCGCATAGACGAGGCCATAATATTTTATCGCAAAAGGCCCGATAGTGAAAAGAACAGGATTGATGTTATTAATGAACATGAAAAGAAAAAAAGAATCCTGGTTTATAAATTTTTATCAAGTAAGCAGCACGCTCTAGATGAGGAATTTCCGGTCAATAGGCGTATAATCATCAGCGACTTCCAGAAGCCGTGAACTGGTGGTCTTTTCAAAACCGATGACCTCGACACGGCATCCGAGCCCTTTGAGATAGACGACAAGGTCCGCAAAATCCCCGTCGCCAGAGACCAGGACAATGGTGTCGACCTTGGGCGCAATGCGGATAGTATCCATTGCGATGCCGACATCCCAATCGCCTTTCTTACTTCCGCCATAGAATACCTGGAGATCCTTGGATTTTACCTCATAGCCGATGTTATGGAGTGCATCACGAAAATTCTGTTCTTCAGCGACATCAGCCTTGATCACATACGCGATTGCGCGCACCAGTTTGCGCCCGCTCACGCCTGCTTTCAGGATTGATGCGAAATTGACCTTGCGCTTGAAGAGATTCTTTCCCGAATAATACATGTTCTGCACGTCAATAAAAACCGCGACCCGTTGTTCCTTGTGTTTTGTCATATATTCACCTTTTGCCTTAGTAGTAGCGCAAATGCGCATGATCCTATCATCCCACGCATCTGCATCGCGTGTAGCCTTTTGCATCATCAAGCGAGGGGAATCGGATACGATTCTTTGCCTTGATATTCTTGCCGTACGGACAATTGGATGCGTGGACCTTGTCGGATTCCTTGGATGCAAAATAATAGATCTTTTTTTCAATGACTCGTTGAGGCGTCTTTTCGGCAATGGGCTTAAGCTCATCTGTCTTTTCTGCAATGAGAGGATTTGTCTCAAGCTTTTTTACGATTTTTTCCTTCATGATGCTCTCGATATGCTCGGGGCTGACGCGCAGATCATCGCGTTTGTAAAGGATGTTGCAGTGCGCGCAAAAAAAGAGGTATTCATCGTTGCCCTTGACGTCGCCCTTGCAGATTGGGCATCCTGCCTTGACTGTTGCGATGCCGCGCTTCTCCTCCTCAGTCATCTGATTGCGAAAAAGACTCATAGCACTGCTCTGGGAAGCAGGAGTTTAAATGTGTTGTGGAATTTCATGATCACTTTTCACCCTGCTTCCTCAATAGCGTGATGTCGTAAAATAAACTTGCGTTTTTAGCATCGCTCGTGTATTGCGCTGCACTCGCGTGAAAAATCTGCCACTTGCAATCCTGCAGATTTTTCCCGACGTATTAACGAAGACACTCGCCTTAAGATGCTAAAACTATTTTCCGATAACTCCTCTCAATAATAAACTATTTAAACCACCCTTTTATTCGTAGAGGGATGCAAAATTATGTTTTTTCTGAGATAGAATCAGCGACACTCAAATTCTGGGAAGAAAGCGGGATCTATCCTCAGATCAAGAAAAGAAATCATGGCAAGGAAAAATTCTACTTCCTTCAGGGGCCGCCTTATACTTCCGGGCGCATTCACCTTGGCACTGCATGGAACCACATGCTCAAAGACCAGATCCTGCGCTACAAGCGCATGCAGGGTTTTGATGTCTGGGACCGCAATGGCTATGACATGCATGGACTTCCGACAGAGAATAAGGTGCAGAAAAAATTCGATCTGCAGACAAAAAAGGATATTGAGGATTTTGGCGTGGAGAAATTCGCGCATGAATGCCTTAAGTTCTCCCGTGAAAACGCTGCAATCATGAGCGATGATCTCTGGAAGATGGGCGTGTGGATGAACCATGCAGAGGCGTATATGCCGATCCATAACTCGTTTATCGAGGGAGAATGGATGCTCATCAAGAAAGCGCACGAGAAGAACCGCCTCTATAAGGGAAACAAGGTCATGACATGGTGCAAGTCCTGCGAGACTGCGCTTGCAAAACACGAACTCGAATACCAGACAGTCGAGGATAATTCTATCTTTGTCAAATTCAAGGTCAACGGAAAACAGGATGAGTACCTCATCATCTGGACGACAACACCCTGGACCATCCCATTCAACCTTGCAGTGATGGTGAATCCTGAACTGCAATACCTGCGTGCAAAAGTGCTTGTTGACGAAAAGACAGAAAAATACGAGACCTGGATTGTCTCGACCGCACTTGCAACGGCATTCATCTCGGGGGTTGCAGGAAAATCCTTTGAGATCATCGAAGAATTTTTGGGAGAAAAACTTAAAGGAGTCTCCTATACCCATCCATTCCATGCGATCCTTCCGCAATACGCTGCATTGAAAACGCATCATGCCAATGTCCATACCGTCATCCTCAGCGAGGAATATGTCGACACCAGCGCAGGCACTGGACTTGTCCACTGCGCCCCGGGCTGCGGTCCAGAGGATTATGAGGTTGGTCGCGCATTCAACATCCCTCCATTCAATACGATCGATGAACTCGGCGCTTTCCCACTGGATATGAATGCATTTTCCGGCATGGTTGCAAAAAAAGACGACAATCTCTTTATCGATAAACTGCGTGAATCCGGCGCGCTCATCGAGACCACATTTGTCGAGCACGAATACGCACATTGCTGGCGCTGCAAGAATCCCGTCATCTTCAGGCTTACTGAACAATGGTTTTTCAAGACAGAAGATATCAAGGATCGCATGCTTGCATTCAATAAGGATATCAATTGGATCCCGGGCACTGCAAAGAACGCCTTTGATTCCTGGCTGAAAAATCTTAAGGATAATTCGATCACGAAACAACGATTCTGGGGAACGCCAGTTCCGATATGGGTCTGCAATGATGCTCACTGCAATAAATACCGCGTCTTTGGGTCAGTTGCAGAATTGCGCGAACACGCGATAACTCCTATCCCTGACAATCTGCATAAGCCCTGGATTGACAGTGTGCACTGCTCTTGCATCTGCGGCGGCACAATGACGCGCATCCCTGACGTCCTTGATGTCTGGATCGATGCAGGGACCACTTCATGGAATTGCCTTGATTACCCGCACCAGACTGTGCTTTTCGAGAAATATTTCCCGGCAGATTTTATTGTCGAGGGAAAAGACCAGATCAGGGGATGGTTCAATCTTCTCATGGTCGCTTCGACCCTGGCATTCGACAGGCCTCCGTTCAAAAATGTCTCGATGCACGGATTCATCACTGATGTTGAGGGCGAGAAGATGTCAAAGTCGCTCGGCAATATCATTTCGCCATACGAGATCATCGACAAGTATGGGGTTGATACCCTGCGCTATTACGCTATCGACATCACGATCGGCGATGATATGAGTTTTTCCTGGGATGAAGTCCTCCTGAAGCACAAGAACCTTATTATTTTCTGGAATCTCCACCAGTTCCTTATTGATTACCAGTCGCATCAGGCGCTCAGCCTGCCTAAGCATCCTGTCTTTGGGGATGAAGAAAAATATATGCGCTCACGGCTCCACTCGACGATAAAGTCACTCACTGCAGCGCTTGAAGGGTATCGCCTGGATGCTGCGCCCAGCGCTGTCGAAAATCTGTTTATGGATCTCTCACGGGTGTATATCCAGCTTATCCGCGAAAAATCCGTCGTGGGAACAGAAGAGGAGAAAGAGGCGATCCTTGCTGTGCTCTACGAAACAATCCTTTCTGCGCTTAAGATGTTCAGTATTGTCTGCCCGTTCATCACCGAGCGCATGTATCAGAACCTGAAGGCAGTTCCAGCATTCAATCTTACTGAAGAGTCTATCCATGCATATTCCTGGCCGCATCATGATGAATCATGCATCAATCCGCAGATTGAGACTGCTATGCAGCAGGTGCAGGATGTTATGCAGGCAGTGCTCAGTTGCCGCGATAAATTAAAACTCGGTGTCCGCTGGCCGCTGGCCGAAGTCATAGTCGATACTGGTGATGCAGAAGTCTCCCGCGCAGTAAACGATCTTTCTGAACTTATCGCGCGTCAGGTCAATGTCAAAAAAATAACTCTTAAGGCAATGGATGCAGAATTAAAAGTCAAACCGAATTACAAAGCGCTCGGCAAGGATTTCGGCAATGAGACGCATCGCATCATCGAGGCGATCACTGCGCATGCCGGAGAGATCATTGCGCATATCAAGGCAAATAAGGGGTTCAGGTTTGAACAGTTTGAAATAACTTCAAACCATGTGGTTCTTGAACGGCTCTGTCCGCAGGGTTATGAGATGGCTGAGTTCCGCGGCGGGATAGTCTATCTTGAGAAAGCAGTGACCAAGGAATTGGAACTTGAGGGATTCGCGCGCGAGATTACAAGGCGCGTCCAGCAATTGCGCAAGGACAAGAACCTGAATAAGAAAGATGTTATTGCACTCACGATCGTCGGCGGTCATGAATTGCAAAAATTCGAGCATCTCATTAAAGAAAAAGTCGGCGCAGATACGCTTTCCTTTGAGAAATCCAATCCCACTTCTGATTATTTTGCGTCATCAATTGAAAAAATAAAGGGCAGGGAATTCGAGATACTCTTCAATACATTATAATGTGATTATCATAACGCGATTATCATCGCGTGATATTCTTCTTTCTCATCACATGATATTCTTCTTCTCTATTACATGATATATCATTCTTCTTAAATTACTCTACTATAATAATACACTATACTATCATAATACACTATTTTACGCTAGTTATTCTTCTCAAATTCTTTAATCAATTTTCACGTCCTTTTATCAAAACATTTATATAGTAGTTATTTCTATATATTTTTTATATTATACTCGATTTATAGTATGTTGGAGTTGGGGGATAGTAATGAGTAAGCTTATTGCAGTCGATACGCCACTTGCGGAAATCACACTGCGTAAATATGAGAAGCCAGACGCATTAAAAGACCGTGACCTCGTCAGAAAACTCTGCCTGAGTATCGGACTTCTGCAGCCTGGAGATTCGCGCGATGTGATCGTTGATATCCTGTATGTCATTCTCAAGGCAAAAGAGCCGCTCAGTTCTATTGATGTCGAACGCGAAGTCATTGATTTCCGGCGGATCAACAAATTGCCGCTCCAAGGGATTGCGTCAAGCAATATCAGAAGGCAACTCTTGCGCCTGCGCGACCTCTTCATTGTCGAGAAAGTGAAGAATGTCTATCGCATCACTGAAAACTCAGCACTCATCGAGACATTCAATGAAAAGATCGAGAAATATTATCTCTCATCGATTGTTGAACGTGTCAAGGAATACGTCCAGGAAGTCGATACCCGTTTTCTGCATAAAGACTAATCAGGCGCATTCATCCGCAACTGCGCTGCAGGCAATGCAATGAACAAGACCGTCTATGAACCGCAGGAGGATTCACTGCTGCTTCTTGCCGCAGTAAAAAAATATGCACGCGGTACAGTCCTTGACATGGGATGCGGCTCGGGGATCCAGGGCATCACGGCATTGATGAACAGGAATGTGACTGCAATCACTTTTGCAGACATCAATCCTTCAGCAATCACGCATGCAAAAACCGCGGCAACAGCTGCCGCTGCAACTGCTGCAATCCGCACTCCACTCTCATTCGTTCACTCTGATCTCTTTGCTACTATCCCGCGCGAAGCGCTGTTTGACACCATCATCTTCAACCCGCCGTACCTTCCTGACGACGAGTACGATGCAGAAAAACACATCACCACCGGCGGAAAAGAAGGATACGAGACCATCCTCCGATTCTTGCAGGAAGCAAAAGATCATCTTGCGCGTGACGGGATCATACTGCTCCTCTTCAGTTCATTATCAAGAAAATCTGTCATCGATAAAGCACTGCGGGAATTATCCTATGAAAAAAATCTTGTGGGGAAAACGCATGTCTTCATGGAGAATCTTTACGTCTATCTTCTCAAGCGATTGCAGGACCCGGACGTCATATTCAAGGGACACCGTGGAATCGTCGAGAAAAAACAAATCCTGCATCATGGAAAACCGCTCGTCGTGGCAGTCAAGCGGCCGCGGGGAACAAGTTATCAGGGAAAGAAAGAAGCAGCGTTCCTGCAACTGCTCAACACGCATCATATCGGGCCGCAATTCATCGCCTATGATGCGGTGTCAAACACGCTGACCATGGCATTCATCGAGGGTGATCGGATCGTTGACTATCTGGAAAAGTCATCGACCACAAAAAAAGACATTATGACGTTTTTAAGGGAAATACTTGGCCAAATCGCTACCCTGGACGCCCTGCACATCAATAAACAGGAACTCACCAATCCCTATAAGCATATCATTGTGACAAAATCCCGCGACCCGGTATTCATTGATTTTGAACGCTGCCATTACACGCCGCTCCCCAAAAACATCACGCAATTCATCCAATTCCTCGCATCAAAGCGCATGAATACTATCCTCAAGAAAAAAATGATCGACGTAGATACTCAAACATTGCATGACATTGCACGTAAATACAAACGTCACCCCACGCAGAACGTTGCAGCTGACATCATGCAGTGCATGCGCTAGACCGGACAATACCTGGCATTGCCTGCAGTATGTCGTTTGTATGGTATATACTCAGTATACTCATGTTATGCTGCAGCGTGCAGAATGCGATATTCTTTCTGTGCGGCGCGCCTGCTTTGTATGGGTTTTTGCTGCGCAAAAGAGAGGTATTCACGCGCGTACTTGCTGAACGTTGCCTCTGCGATATGGATGCCGTACTGCTGTTCAAAATTTGCAGAGAGTTCGCGCAGTGATTTTCCTGATTCCACATACCCCTTGACAAGATACGTTCTCATCTCGTCACTGACGAGATCCCGATGGAATCTGATCTGCGGCAAGCGTGCATAGGATGGCTCGCAGGTCTTGTACTGCGATGCAACCTGCAGTATTGTGGAAAGATCATCCTGTAGTGCATGCGTTTTCCCGATGTACTGCGCAACTCTTGTCAATGATTTTCCCCGATACTTTTGCACATCAGTGATGAGTGTGGTCAGATAATCAAGACTGTATGTTCCCGATGCCTGTTTTCCTAGTGATTGTTTTCCCGGTGATTGTTTCTCCTGCGATACAGGACTCCCGAGATATTCGTCGATAGTCTTGTGCGGAGAAAAAATACTTTGGGGTGTAACCGGCGATGCGATACCTGAAGCGTGAGTCATCACTGTTCTTGTCATGGTATTTACACCACTCTTGTCCTTATTCCTGTCCCTGTTCCAATCCCCATTTTTTAATACACTGCGTACATATCCCCAATCGCGCTTGACCTTCTTCCATTGATCAGTGATGAGCGTATGATAATCAGTCGAATACTCGCAGGCTGCTGCAACTGCAGTCTTGAATGTATGTTTCCGGAATACTTTGTCGTACAAGAATTCATCGAGAGTCGATGCAAGTGATTTGACATTCGCAGAGAGCGAGCGTACAGTCCTTTTGGTAAGCGCATAATCAATTCCACGGCGTTCGAAGATTTTTTTAACGATGCGATCGAGTAATGGCATGGCTTTCACCCTGATATGCAACAGTATCCTTGACCCCTGAAGGGAATAGTGCGTGTTTCTGGGTATACGCGCGCATATACGCGCGAGTTGTTGCATGCAGTTTTTCAGACGCATGATTTGTCATATATGATTTGTACGGTTTTTTTGCAGTTGCCACTGCGATGCTGTCATGGGACGCCTGATGTGTTATGGTATAATACTTGCGCAGTAATTTTGTCATTTCTTTGTTCTCAAATATGATGATCGGCGTTCCTTCAGTAATGATCCCTTCCTCAATAAACGTCTTCATCTGCGCATTGTCAAATCTGGTACATCCATGGGAGCGCCCATACCCAAAATTATACACTGTCTTGTTTTTTTCATCTTGCGGCGTTATCCCTAAAGGCTCAGGAGGCTGGTACGTGCGAGGGTCTCCCTTGAATGATGAACCATTGCCGTGCCCCCATATATGATCAAGGATTGTGAACACATACGGACCATAGGCGCGTTTTCCGTCGAAAAGCAGCCGGTCCCCTCTGCGGATGTCCTGCGCAGGATATACACCTTCAGGAGTCTTTCCATCACCGCTATGATGTTTTTTCCCATATATTTTTGCAGTGGAACAATCAACTTCACCGACCGGATAATATGGCATGAATCTCTGGCCCGGATCATTACGAAAGATTCCTGCTTTCTGGAATGTTTTATTGATTACAATGGCATACGGCGTTGATGCATCGTTGAGTGCAAAGAGTTCTTCCAATGCGTCCTCTAATCTGCGCTCTTTGAAATATGCATTATCACTATAACGCCTTCCTGTTGCCCGCGCGTATGCTGCGATCTGTTCCTCAGCATCACCGGGCAGGATGAGTTGCGGCAACGTGTACTCTTTTTTTGATGGAATTTTTGACGGCAGGGTTAGTCGAGTGAGCACCTCTGGAACAGCTGTGACTGTCATCTGCGGTTTGAGCGCGCTCGGTTTGAGTATATCTTCAAGTACTCGTGGTGTGATATCCTCCGGCAACCTTTCCTCTTGTCCCTGGAGCAACTGCTCTTTGCGGCGCGCATTCTTTGCAATGTTCTCTTCCCAAAATTCTGGAGGAACAAATGGGTGATACGGGAGTTGCGTTACCGTGTCAACAATTGCAGTAGCGGCAAGGACATTCTTGTCAGGGAAAGATGCAGGATTTTTTGCATTGCCAAATATCCCTTTAAGTTCAGTGTTCGCATACAGCACGACTGAAGCGACTGTAGCGATGCTGATGGCGCTTGCCACTGTACTCATCAAAAAACTGCGGTGGGGACGTTGATGCAGCTGTTCTGTTCCTCCCCTTTTCTGCGGTGCGCGCTGATATGTTTGCGCTGCTGCGCGTTCATCGCTCTCGAGCGCTTGCGCTATCTGCGCATTGGTGTGATATTCCATAGTATACTCCTGCTTATTTTGCCGGCGTCTTACCGGTGTTACTCTTGTCGGTGTTATTACTCTTGGACCCGTACCATGAGTCGGTATTGCAATGCTTTCCTATAGACAGTGTTGAATGCAGCGTTATTGATGCGCCAGCCATTGCGGTTGGTGACCAATCGCTCATCGATCTCGCCTTGATGCTCATTATTCAATCCTGCACCGGCAATGCCGCAGTTCGGATTGCTCTTATTGAAAAAAAGGTATCCGGGCGCGCGATCATTCGACAGCTGCATGGTCTTGTAGACCTCGTAGATACCATTAGGTGTGGTATTGACAGGCTGCGATGCGGCATACTCGCCGACAATTTCAGCCTGCTTATTGCTGTATATCGCGCGCAGCACTGCCTCACCCTCAGACTTGTCAAGCGTGAGTTCATAGCCGACAAGTGACGCGACTGGCGCGCGTTGCGTCGCGTTGACTCTTGTATCGACTGAAGCCTGCGCAGGAATGATGCGCGGCTGACGGTATGTTTCTGATGCTGCGCCCTCGGGCATCTGCAACTGGACCTGGACAGTCTTCGGCTTATTCATCTCTTCTTTGATCTTACTCAATTCATTGGTGACTTTCTCAAGATCCTGCTTGTTCTGCTGTTGACTGTTGTAGATGGACTCCACTCTTTCTTTGACTGCGTTCTGGGTTTCATAGATCGGATCCATTTTTTTTACAATAACATCCTGGCCCTCATAGATGGGCGCGATCTTTTCATCGATACTGGACTTGATCTTATCAGTCTCTGTGGAAGACAGTCCCCTCTTGATCTTCATGGTATCACGGATAAAATCGCGATCCAACTGCCGCTGCTCTATCTGCTGTTTTCCATTCAGGTAAGTCTTTGTCAGTTCATTGCATGACGGCACGATATTGTGGAATGTCATGTAAGTTGCAAAGATGAGCGCGCTTCCCTTGAATATGCCGATGCGTGCGCGCTTATACTCTTCCTTGTCGCGGTATGCACGAAAAAAATATCCTGCGGTTGCACCGATACCGATTTTTGTTAATTCCCAAATCTTGCTTTTAAGTTCTGTCATCTTGGACCTCCTGGAGGAGTTTTTGCGCGTATGCTGGCTGCGCTTCTGATGGCGCTTCGGGCGATACTTCGCTGCCGCGTTTTGCAAAATACTTGAAATACGCGACCTTCATCCGCTCGTAGGTCTCACGCCCGAATTTATTGACGAGCGCTTTCTCTGCTTCGGGCGCCTCGAGCGCGTCATGTTCTCCGCGCAATATCTTCTTGAAGACGCCGCCATATGTGTGGATGCTGCCTGCGGCAGCGGAGAAATCTTCGACGAGTTCTGTGATCTCCTCAAGTTTCATTTGCTGTTGATCGCTTATTTGGTGAACTTCTCTGCGCCATAGATAACTGCGCCGGCACCGACGACCTTTTCAGTGACTTTGGAGTATTTCTCCCCGTTCTTTGTTTTTTCCTTGAGATAGTTGTCGATTTCTGGCTTGAGCCCCTCGTAGATTGTTGCGCTGAGCGGCACGATTGCGCGCTTGAGTCTTCCGAGTATCCCTACTTTTTGTTCAAGGTTCTCTTGCTTATTCTCTTCGGTTCCCATTCAAAACACCCCACGTATTGTTGTATGCGTTCTTGCCCTGATTGGCAATGCTGTTATGAAGCGAATTGTTTTTAATAAATTGTCGACGAGAAATCCGGAAGACTTGCGGCGCATTCCGCAAGAATTTCGATTATGACATACCGTGACTGCGTTGGAGAGAGAGAAATTTTGCGCTGATACACTCGCTGTAGACGCCACGTATAACGGCGCGTTTTAATGATATGGTATTATCGGGTATAATTATCGATCTGCCGATCGAGGGGGAGAAGACGCGGGAACACATAATTGATGACACCAAGCACTCCTTTTTTATTATAGGCGTCCAGTCCGCGGTAGCACATGATGGCAAGCGAGAAATCCTTCTTGCGTGTTGATTCCATCTCTGTCAATTGTTTTCCGTCGATGAGTTGGATTCCTTTTTCCTTGGCAAATGCCTGCGCAGGACTGCTATATCCTTGATTAGTGATCATCTCTGCGTGGATAGTGTCGATGAGAAAGAGCCGGAGCTTTGCATAGAACTCCTCGACTTCTGCAATCCCCACATTGGTCTTGCAATGATACTTGCATTCAGTATATCGCTTCTCGAACATGCGATAATATACAATATCGAATTCACGGGTGATGATTTCTCGATGGACAGTTTTTTTATAGAATTGGTTTGTCTTTACATTCCAGTATCCGCGGTCGCGATAGATTTCTGCGACATTCTGCTCCAGTCCATGTCCTTTATGCTGCGGTTTCTTGTTCATGATTCACCAGCTATGGGAGAAGAAGAGCCGACGGGTATTGCCGAGATCTGCAGTGATAATGTATCGTTTTATCCGGCTCACGCGGTACGCATCATGGAGCGCAGCGATGAATGCGCGATATTCCTTGGCGCTGCAGAATTGCGCGCGCAAAAGGATTCCGCAGTCAGTGATGCAGACCCTTTTGACTTGCGGATGCATCTTAAGGTAGGTGATGAGTCTTTTTGCCGGCGTAGTGTCCATAAACATGAATTCCCTTCTCGGACGCATCGAGACGACATGGAGCGGCTCCTGGCGTGTCATCTGCAGATTCATGAAGACATCACTGTACTTTGTATCCTCACCCACTTGCGATTTCATCACTGCATATAATGGCGCAATATTCATAAGCCTTTGGCAAAAAAAACCGGAAGATTTTCGGAGAAACAATCGCTCTATGTCATGTAAACTGACATCATAGCAGAATTAATCATGATAGGATTATGCTGATTATAACAATAGAATGATAATAAAAAATAAAAATGTAAAATTATGCGCTTATTCCTTGCGCTTCTTCTTGCTCTTCTTGATCTCTTTTTCGAGCTCGAGTTCGTCAAGGAGTTCCTTGTAACGGTTTCGGATAGTGACTTCAGTTACGCCTGCAACATCAGCGACCTCGCGTTGGGTGCGCTTCTCGCCGTTCATGAGCGCTGCAACATAGAGCGCGGCAGCAGCGATTCCTGTCGGGCCGCGACCGCTCGTGAGTTCAATGCCCTGCGCTTCCTCGATGATTTCGACTGCGCGTGATTGGGTCTCTGGTCCGAGCTTGAGTGTTGATGCGAATCGCGCGATATAATCTGATGGATTGCTCGGCAGGATAGTGATCCCGAGTTCCCGGGTGATGAACCGGTATGTTCGTCCGATCTCTTTCTTTTCAATGTTTGAGGCTTCGGAGAGTTCATCAAGCGTACGCGGAACATCATGTCTGCGGCAGGCGGCATAGAGCGCTCCTGCAACGACTGACTCCATGGATCTTCCCCGGACAAGTCCTTTACGGACTGCAAGGGTGTAGATGCGTGAACCTTCTTCCTCGACAGATTGCGGTAATTTGAGATAGGATGAGACTCTTTTTAATTCTGCAAGTGCAAGTTTGAGGTTTCGCTCGATTGCAGTTGAGATCCTGTTCTGCCATTTTCTGAGCCTGAAGAATTTGTTCTTTCCTGCTTCGTCGAGCTGGTAGAGGTCTGCTTTACGGCCGACATCAGTCCCCAGACCCTGGTCGAATTGGGTGTAGGAGATTGGCGCGCCGGTCCTGCGTTTTCTTGCAGCGGCTTCACTGTCGACTTCGCGCCATTCCTGGTCGAAATCGACCATCTTTTCTTCGACGACAAGTCCACAGTCACGACAAGAGATTTCTCCCTTTTCCTTGTTCCACGCGAGATTTGTCCCTCCGCATTCTGGACATTTTTTGACATACATGGACATCTTGAGCACCCCCTGCTCGCTGATTGTATACTATCGACGACAAATGAGGTTGTTAATAACCTTTAATCAATGATTAATGCCTTTTTGTCCCCCAACATCAGCATATTTTGATTAAATTTATAAAAAAATGCTTCGATTATTTATAAAGTTTACTCTTTTTTTGCAAAGTTTTTTAAATTTTTCCGTTATCTCTGCATCATTGTTTTTGGTTTTTTTTGCGGGTCAGGAACTGCGGGTTCTCGGATGCTGCTCTTTCAAAACATTTTTATAGGAGTGATTCCCTGAATGTTCCATGTTGAAAAAAAGAGGGGCGCAGTCGTGGTCATTTGACCTTATTCTTGCATTCGTGGTGTTTCTTCTTGTCGTCGGTATCATCTATGCATTGCTGAGTACCAAGAAAAATACCAAGACTGAGCAGCTCCAGCTTGAGGCCTCAACGCTCTCCAGCAACATCGATGCGCAGACCGCGATCAATACTGATCTTGCAGTCATCGACAAGGGTTCGGTGGACAAATCCAAGGTAGAACAATTGTATACTATGGATTATACTTCGCTCAAAGAACGTCTTGGCCTTCGGGGGGATTTCTGCATCTATATGATTGACCAACACGGCTATGTGATTCCCGTCAATGGAACGCTCGGATATGGTAATGGGAATCTGACGATCAATGGGATCAGTTGCGGCACCAAGGTGTAATGCTAAGATTTGTTTTCTTTCTGAACTGATACATTTTTAAATAAGTGATTATTTTTCTTTTGTTATGGACGTATGGATATACCTTTTGGCGCTCATCAGCGTATATATCGGGACGCTTGCAGGTTTTGTCCTTACCCGGATGACCCGTGACGAATTGTCAAGTGTTCATCCGTATGTATGGTATGGATCAGCAATCCTTTTTGGGGGGATGGCGGGAATCATTGTTGCAGCATACTCGCTTATCGCTGCAATCTTTGCAGGACTCATCATGGCCATTGGCCACGTCCTTTTGCGCAAGAAATATTATTATCCCTACACGTATGGACTTATCGGAGTGCTTTTCGGCGTTGCGGCGTTGCAGAGTAATTTTTATGTTTTCGCGCTTTTGGCATTCCTGTACAGTGTATTTATGATGACCTACCAACTGGCGCATTCCTCTTTGTCCTGGAAAGCGTATGGACAGGTCATGCGGCGCGCGTGGTATCTTTTTGCAGCAGCGATTGTGATGCTGCTCGGATATCTTGGATATACCCATTACATATTTTAGACGGGGGTATGGTATAGTGGATAGCATACGGGCTTGCGGTGACGTAAATCTGGGATTTACCGGATTTGCGGAGCAAACAGCCTGGGACCGGGGTTCGATTCCCCGTACCTCCGTTTTTTTATTTTCTGTTTTCTTTTTTTTGCCGCATGTTTTTTTTGTTCCTTATTTTTTTTGATGTTTTTTTTTGTTTTGCATTTTTCATCCATCTCTTTTTTTCCGTCGATGGCTTGCATGCGTGTTTTACTTCTGCGATGTTTCTCGTCGATTCTTAAAATCAGCAACTATTTAAAGAACAAATCCAATAGCAATGATTGGGGTGTATCGAGAGTGCATTGTTTGCGCTTGGTTGCCCAATCAAAAAATTTATAAATAACCTGTCATTTACAAAATATAGTTTTAATCATGTTTTTTGAAATATAATGTTTCAAGAGCATATATTTATCGTCGAGAGGGGGAGTCAAATTGGCTAAAAACAAGAAAATCTTTGATGTGTTTCTTCGTGAAAAACCAGCCATGATGCTCGTCCATCTTCTCAATGGAAACACCAATACTGAAAGTTATGCTTCAACACTTGCAAAATCTGTCGATTGCACTTACAGCCACGTCGTCAAGATCCTGCAGGAGATGGAAGATGCGGGCCTTGTCACATTCGAAAAAACCGGTCGGTTGAAGATTCTCAAATTGACCAAGAAAGGCGAAGAGATCGCAAAACACATCGATGCGATCAATAACGCATTGTAAATGACCGTGTCATTATGACCCTGTCATCATGATTCTTATCTGTTGATTCTTCTTCTTGAGCGATTCATCTTACCGAATCCCAAAATTTATATACTGTACTTGCCAACACTGCGATATGATCATACCTGTTGTCGATAAAAAAGACCATATCATCGGATACAAGAACCGCAAAGATGTCACAACAAGTGATATCTATCGCGTCTCGGCATTATGGCTCATCAATGACCGCGGAGAATTTCTTATTGCGCAACGCGCATTCACAAAAAAACACGATCCGGGAAAATGGGGTCCGGCGGTTGCAGGCACTGTCGAAAAAGGAGAGACATACACGCAAAACATCATCAAGGAAGCCCTCGAAGAGATCGGATTGCAAGGACTTGTCTTAAAGAAGGGACCGAAATTCTTCAGGCATAGTCACTGGAAATATTTTACTCAATGGTATATCGGCATCGTCGTAGGAAGACCGAAGATACGATTCCAGAAAAAAGAAGTTGCCGCAGTGCAATGGTTGACCTATAAAGAATTCTTGCGCTTATACCAGAAGGATCCGGATCAATTCTTGCGTCGAATGCTTTACACTGCTCGGCGCTTCAAATTTTATTTAAAAACATAATCTATATAAATGGTTCAAAGTTTCAATGGACTAACGGGCTCGTGGTTTAGTGGTTATGACGTCTCCCTTACACGGAGAAGGTCGCCAGTTCGAATCTGGCCGGGCCCAGGCTGCGATCGTGGTTAAATGGTATAATACGGCCTTGCCAAGATTCCACGCAAAGAGGCTGTGTCCCGGGTTCGATTCCCGGCGATCGCATACTGGTGCGAGCCCGTAGCTCAGCCTGGTTAGAGTGCTGGTCTTATAAGACCACCATCCACTTGAGGATGGTCTAAGCGAGCCAGTGGTCCGGGGTTCAAATCCCCGCGGGCTCACCATTTTATTTTATTCCGGACAGATACGCTCTGGTGGTGTAGTCCGGCCAATCATCTCGGATTTTCGATCCGATGACCCGGGTTCAAATCCCGGCCAGAGCATCAACAGATGCTCGGACGGTTTCAGAACGCAGGTTCTGTTATCGGCCAGAGCATTTTTATTTTTCTTTAAAAAAAGGGCATAGTAGATGGATAAAGCCGAACAGCAATTAAAAACAGGAATCCTTGAGCTGAAAAAAATTTTTTTTGAGTTACAAATTAAACCTATTAAACTGATAGGAAGAGTTAAAGATAAAAAGAGTGTGCGATCTAAATCAATGAGCATGCATAAAGGATCAATTCCTAATAAGATCAATCTTTCTGACTCGATAGGCATGCGTGCAATATTTAAAACAGATACTGACCTGAATAAAGCATATAATGGGATTATTAAAAAAGAGCACATCATCTACATCAAAGACTATGTAAATAATCCGCGAAGAGATGGTTTGATACTAAAAACAGACCCTTCTGAAGTATATCAGTCATATCATATCTTCACAGATTCCCTGAATGGGACTCTAACAGAAGTTCAATTAAGGACATTAAAGATGGAAAAACATAGGCTCAGACTCAAAAATAAATATGGTGATGGATATTGGAAAACGAAAGAATTTAGAAAACTCAAATATATGCTCGGAGACAAGAGATAAGTATCTATAACAATAACATTAATAAACAGCACAAATTCTCTATAGACTATAAAAAATAATATGGAGGTTAACGTAACACGGCCTGAATCTGTGTGAAGTGTAATTTGAAGCGAAGTTCACGTCGATGGAAAAAGAAGAAGCAGATGCGATGGAAATGGCAGCGCAAGCGCATCAAGAAAGAAAAGCGTAAGCGAAACGCACGCAAGTAAAACGTTTTTTTGATTTTTTTTATTAACTTATTCTTATTCTCCTAAGAATTTTTATTCTCTACAATAAGTTTTGTTCTTTTATAATAACCGCTTGCATCCACTGCTCAATACCAAAATATTTATATATTCTGCAGCAGCGATTGGCATTATGGCCCGTAAGGCATTATCTCTTGAGGAGAAGGAAGCGCGTGAACGCAAGAAAGAGGCTGTTACAGTCACGAATGACAAGATTTTCAACATCCTTTTTGTCGAGGACGAACTCTCATGGAAAGATGTCATCTATTCGCTGATCGATCAGGAACAGATGGACCCCTGGGACATTGACGTGACGATTATCGCCCAGAAATTTCTTGAGATGCTCCGCAAATTAAAGGAGCTGGATTTTCGCGTATCAGGAAAGATGGTGCTTGCGGCAGCAATACTCTTGAAGATGAAATCCGACCGACTGGTCGACGAGGATATTGCGCATTTTGACCACATGATGAATGCCGTCGAGGAAAACCTGCCGCTTGAAGAGGACGGGCGGCAGCGGATGTCTCTTGATGGCAAGCCCGAGATCTTTGCGCGCACGCCGCAGCCGCGCAAACGCAAGGTCTCAATCTTTGATCTGGTCAAAGCGCTCGAAAAGGCCCTTGAAGTCGAATCACGCCGGAAAAAACTGTACAAGCCAAACGCAAAAAAGATCACGCTCGTGATGCCGGAAAAGAAATTCGATCTCGGAAAATCCATGGATGAGATCTATGGAAAAGTCGAAAAGCATTATCATGGGAAAAAGACCAAGGACACTGTCCTCACGTTCGATGATCTGGTCATGAGCTATTCCAAACGGGACAAAGTGCTCACTTTCATCCCGCTGCTGCACCTTGATACCTTCCGCAGGGTCGATCTTGAGCAGGAAAAACATTTCGAGACCATCGCGATACATCTTGCAAAGCAATTGACTCCTGAGGATTATGCAGAGTTGAAGCGCATCATGGAAGAGGAGCAGAAGGCAGAAGAGGCAAAACTGCAGGCATCGCTTGCCGGCACTGATACGCAACCTGTTGCTGAACAACAAGCACAAATGCGTGCCAGTAGCACTGCTGAAAAGATCATTGCAGCGCAAGAATCCGCTGTTGCCCCGCAAAAAAAACCGCGCCAGAACAGAAAGAATATCTCACCTTCAACCGACGGTCATGCATCACCTTTATAAATCCTCTCTTGTTCTTTTGATGATGGCATCATCCAAGAAAACACGTGATCATATCCTTATCACGAATTTTAACAGCAATCCGAATGTCGGACTCTATGGATACGCTACAGATAAGTATTGCCTTTTGGGACGCGAAGTGCCGGAAAAAGAGGCTCAGGCAATCGCAAAAATCCTTGATGTCCCGATCATCCCATTGACTATTGCAGGAACATCGCTTCTCGGGATATTTCTTACAGGAAACAAGCACTGTCTTCTGGTCCCGGGTGTCGCATTCCCGCAGGAACTTGAGATCCTTAAAAAACACAAGATCAATTATCGGCTTATTGACACAAAGCTTACGTGCCTGGGGAATAATGTCATCTGCAATGATCATGGCGCGCTCATCAGCAATGAGTATGGCGAGCGTGAATTGAAGGCAATGCATGATGCGCTTAAAGTCGAGGTTGTTCGCGCAAAGATCGCGTCAATGAATACATTAGGAAGTCTTGCAGTCCATACCAAGAAAGGCATGCTCTGCCATCATGATATCCTGGAGCATGAGGCAGCGCTCATCACTCAGATTATGAAAGTTGAGGTCATGACTGGAACAGTCAATTTGGGCGTTCCATTCGTGGGCTCAGGAATCCTTTGTAATAATCATGGATTTGTCATCGGTGACGCATCAGGCGGTCCTGAGATCATGAATGCTGATGAGGCATTGGGATTTATCAAACGATAAGCAGTCAGATCCATTAATGATTGGAGACGAATCATTCAAACATGAACAGTATTTGAGAGGTATGCGCTTATGAATCAGGAACAGTACCAGGAATTGCAGATGCTTGACGCGCAATTGCGTCAGATGCAGCAGGTTGTTGAAAATCTTGACAATCAATTGGCGCAGATCGCAGAGATCAAGGAGGCACTCGCTGTCTTTGAAAAGACGAAGGAAGACGCTGTGCTGATACCTCTTGCAAACGGGATATTTGCTCAAGGCACTTTATCCAAGGACAAGACGCTTGCAGTGAATGTCGGAAGCAATGTGGTTGTGGAAAAAAGCGTTTCAGAGACAGCCAAGATGATGGATGATCAGATCATAGAATTGCAGAATTATCGCCACGAGATCATGGCACAGATGGAGCCGCTCGTCGAAAAATTACAGTCCTACCAGTCAGGTGAATGATCATGTTCGGATTTCTCAAGGATAAGCTGAAAGGCGCACTCGGAAAATTCAAGAAGGATGTGGAAAAAGAGGCTGTTGTCGAAAAAAAAGGAGTCGTCATTGAAGAAAAGCCCGAACCCAAGTCTCAACCCGCACCGAAATCAAAACCCGCAGAATCACTGCCTCAATCAAAATCTCAACCTGAACAAAAATCTCCAGCAGAATCAAAGCCTCAACGCGAAACGCGTCCTGAACCTGAACCGATCATTGCAGTGGAGCCTGCAGAAAAAAAAGAGGAAAAGAAAGGATTCTTCGCAAAGATCTTCGGCAAGAAAGAGGTTGAAGAGCAGATTGAGGAGAAGGAAGAACTTCGCGAAAAACTCGAAGGTGTTGCGGTAGAATCAATCGAAGAGAGTGCGTCAGTCCCTCAGGCAACGTCAACGCCTGCGCCGGCTGCTGCTCCTGCAAAACATAAAGTGCCAGTCGCTGAAAGTAAGATTGCTGGAGTAAAGATAACTTATTTTGTCCATGGGACAACAACAGACAATGAAGAGGATCTTGCGACAGGATGGGAGCAAGGGACGCTTTCAAAAAAAGGTGTTGCGCAATCTAAGCAATTGCCTGAACAGATTACTGACGCGGATTTTGCAGTCGTCTTCTGCTCTGATTTGAAACGCGCGATTGATTCAGCGGAATTAGCATTCAAAGGGAAATATCCTATTATCATTGATAAGCGTTTGCGCGAGGCAGATTATGGCGAGTATACCCGCGCAAAATCCTCGACATTCAAAAACCAGTTGGCTGCATTTATCATCACCCCATTCCCTGACGGCGAAAGCTACCATGATGTTGAAGAGCGCATGGCAGAATTCTTGAACGAACTCTATGACAAGTATTATGGCAAGCATGTGGCGATTGTCGCGCATCAGGCGCCCCAACTTGCACTTGATGTATTGGTGAAGCGCAAGAGTTGGACTGATGCTATACGTGATGATTGGAGAAATACCAAGGCATGGAAGCCGGGATGGGTGTATCTTGTCACGCAAAAATTCGACCTCAAGGCTTATGCGGCAAAAAAATCTCAAGAAAAACCCGTCATCAATAAAAAACCAGAACCTGTTTTGAAAACACCTGCAACATCTGCAACACCTGCAATAGTTGCATCATCGCAGCCTGCGCCTTCTCCGCCAAAACCTGTGAAGACGCCTATTCCTGTCGAGGAACCTGAGGAGAAAAAAAGGTTCTTCACTAAGATCACTGAGACATTCACCAAATTCAACCTTTCTGAAGAAAAGTTCGAGGAATTATTCTGGGACCTGGAAGTGGTCATGCTCGAGAATAATGTCGCGGTCGAAGTCATTGAGAAGATCAAGACAGACATGAAAAAAGAGCTTCTTGCAGGAAAGATCTCGCGCAAGGGCGTTGATGAACTCATCATGACCACACTGCGCAATTCCATCATCGATCTCTTTGATGTCCAGGGGCGCGACCTCATCGCAGAGATCAAGAAAAAGAACAAGACCGGAAAACCCTACATCATCACTATCATTGGTGTCAATGGTTCAGGAAAGACGACCTCTATTGCAAAACTCACCCACTTATTCCAAAAATCCGGATTGAGCGCGGTCCTTGCAGCATCAGACACCTTCAGGGCTGCAGCAATTCAGCAGCTTGAAGAGCACGCAACACGGCTCAATACCAAACTCATCAAGCATGATTACCATTCTGATCCTGCAGCAGTCGCATTCGACGCCATAAAATATGCCGAAGCAAAGAATATGAATGTCGTCATCGTCGACACTGCGGGTCGATTGCACTCCAATACTAATCTCATGCGTGAACTTGAGAAAGTGGTCAGGGTATGCAATCCTGACATCAAGATATTTGTGGGCGAATCCATTACCGGCAATGATTGTGTCGAGCAGGCAAAAGAGTTTGACCGGGTCGCAGGGATTGATGCGATCATTCTTGCAAAGGCAGATATTGATGAGAAGGGCGGGGCAGCAATATCAGTATCCTATGTGACGGGTAAACCGATCCTTTACTTAGGGACAGGACAGACCTATGATGACTTAAAGGTCTTTGACGCAAACATTATCATCGAAAGCCTCGAATTATGATTCCCCAGAAGGCAAGATAGGCGTTCTGACGATCGGTATATATTGTTTCTAGAACATGCTCCATAACCCTTTCAGCACAAGATACCCGAGCGCGATAAAACTGACGGTTTCGATCCGGATAAAGAACATGAGCAGCATCACTATCCCGATGATCCCATCGATGATGCTGAAAAAATCCCCGAAAAAAAGGATTGCCTTCAGGATAAGGAATGCTGCGCCTGCAAGGACAATGTGAAAGGGGATGACACTGTACTGGTAGAGGATGATGATGACTGCGCAGGTGATGTCCAAAAAACCCATGAGTTTTCCGATCATATGTTCCACGCATGATTCTGGATATAAAAATGTATTGCAGTCATGCACTGTATTTCAAAAATATGCCATGCCAATGTGCGAGTGCCGTGTTATCATGCATAACATTTAAATATGGTTCCTCTTGCCTCCCTGCATGATTGATGTTTCTCATCTTACAAAAAAGTTCAAGGATTTCACTGCAGTAGACGATATCTCATTCCATGTGAACGAAGGGGAAATCTTTGCATTCCTCGGACCGAACGGAGCGGGAAAGACCACGACCATAAAGATGCTCACGACACTGCTCAAGCCCACACATGGCGTATTGAAGGTGAATGGGCATAGTGTTGCAACACACCAACTTCTTGCACGGCAATCATTCGGGATTGTATTCCAGGACCCCAGCCTTGATGATGATCTTACAGCATATGAGAATATGGACCTGCACGCGACACTCTACCATGTTCCGGTGCAGGAGAAAAAGCAGCGCATCATGGAACTCTTGAAGTTTGTTGAACTCGATACCCGCAAAGATGATCTGGTCAAGACATTCTCTGGCGGCATGAAACGCAGGCTTGAGATCGCGCGCGGCCTATTGCATCATCCTAAAGTATTATTCTTGGATGAACCGACTGTAGGGCTTGACCCGCAGACACGCAACCATATCTGGGAATATATCCAGAACCTGAGCAAAAAAGAGAAGATCACGATATTCTTTACCACGCATTACATGGAAGAGGCTGAAAAGGTCGCTGAACGCGTCGTAATCATTGACCATGGGACAATCATCGCTGAAGAGACAAGCGCAGAATTAAAAGAAAAAACCGGTACACATTCACTTGAAGACGCATTCCTTAAACTTACAGGAAAGACCATCCGAGATGAGGATGCAAGCCCTATGGATCATATGCGGCAACACCGCAGGATGTGGAGTAGACGATGAATACAATCACTGGCTTATGGCTAAGGCAATTGAAACGCTACTTCAGATCACGTGCACGAATCATCGGATCACTCGGACAACCAATACTTTTCTTATTAGTCTTCGGTTTCGGTTTCGGGCCGATATTCCAGAAAGCTGGTGCAGGAGATTATATGCAATTCCTCATCCCGGGCGTCATTGCGATGAGCATACTGTTTACTGCGATGTTTGCAGGACTAGAGATCATCTGGGATAAGCAATTCGGATTTTTGAAAGAGACACTCGTCGCGCCTGTCTCACGCCTTGAAATCATGTTCGGCAGGACTCTTGGCGGCGCAACAGTCGCGCTCATCCAGGGACTCATCGTATTTGCAATCGCATTATGCTTCGGATTCCATCCCAATTGGGCAATGCTCCCCCTCGCGCTCCTCTTCATGTTCCTTATCGCAATACTCTTCACTGCGCTCGGAACAGCGATCGCATCAACACTTGACGACATGCAGGGATTCCAATTGATCATGAACTTCTTGATTATGCCAATATTCTTTCTTTCCGGAGCATTATTCCCTATCCAGACACTGCCGGTTGCCATACGATTCATCAGCACCATCAATCCACTCACTTATGGGGTTGATGGACTGCGCGACGCATTCATCAGGTCAGGAGTATTTAGCGTCCTTACAAACCTGACTGTACTCATCATTGTGACCGGAGTATTCCTTGCCGTCGGAAGCTATCTATTCTCGAAGATAGAAATCTAATACTCGTTATATTTCTTGTTAGAACCACGGGATTTTTCTATCGGAAGGCGTAATGCATTCTTTTTTATCTTACGGGTTATTTCTTTGCTTAAATCAAACCCGTACATTTGAGAGAATCTAAGAATGAAAAACATGATATCAGCGAGTTCCTCACCGATCTCTGCACGCTTCTTTTCGTCCTTTAGGATTTCTTCCATCTCCTTATCGGATTTGAAACGGAAATGTTCTAAGAGTTCAGCAGATTCAGTGATCGCGCCGATCGCCAATTCTTTAGGGCTATGGAACTGTCCCCAATCCCTGTCCTCAGAAAACTTCTTGACTTTATCCTTCAATTCCTCAAATGTTACATGATCATCCATGGTTTATCGCATCAATCACTTCTTGGGTCGTTCTGACCTTTCCGATACGCTTGAATATCTGCTGGATACTTGTCGCATGACCAGTACTATTCCCTGCAGTCATGGCATCCTCAACAAATACCTGGTTGAACCCGTACTCATAGGCAAAACGTGCAGTACTCTCCACACCGATATTGGTCGAGATGCCGCAAAGGATGATGGTTGTGATATCTCTTCTCCGCAATTGGAGTTCAAGATCTGTACCATAGAATGCGCCCCACTGCTTTTTAGTAATAAGGATGTCTTCGGGTTTGACTGTGATGACAAGATCTGCCCAGTCCGGACCAGGGGTTGCATGCATGACTTCATCAGCGTCAGGTTTGAGTCCAGGATTCGGCTTCACATTCACTAAGATCACCGGGATATGCTCTTTTCTGCATGCATCTGCTAATAGATTCGCATTCTTGAGCACTGCCTCGCCTGTATAAGGCCCCTGCGTTCTTCCGAACACAATACCCTTCTGGAGATCAATGACCACAAGCGCTGTCGAAGATTTGTTTATGTCAAGATTTGCCATAACACCACGAATATGCCATATTTTATAAGGGTTGTGAAAGATTTGCGGAAAACATACCCCAAAGTATATGAAGAATTTTTTGTTTTCTGGCGTGATGGTCTATATTGTTAAGACTACTGCACTTTTTAATGCGGATTTTCCGAAGATCATCCCCCGACAGTTTCAGAGTGATGTGAGAAGGCGCTTATTGAAGCTCAGGGACAATCCCTTTGTGGGCAGGCCCCTGGGCGACAAATACTTTCGTGAACTCAAACTGGATAAGTTCAGGATATATTTCATCATATTCGAGCAGGAAGTCATCGTGTTCGTGGTTGCCGTAAGCGATAAGAAAAGGCAGAAAGAGACTATCCTGCTCATTAAGAAGAAATATCCTGAATTACGAAAGTTAGTAAAAAATATAAACCAAGACATATAATGGTGTATTATGACGAGAAAAGAAAGACTGATCCAGGAACAGAATGAGCTGTTATCAAAGTTGGTCCAAGGAATAGAAGACATAAAGGCAGGAAGAGTAACAACACTTGAATGAATAGGATAGCTTGAGCGAAAACTACTTCTATGGTCAATTATTTCTCGAATATCACCTGTACCTGCTCCAACGGAAAACTTGCGGAAAACATACCCCAATGCTTATGAAGAGATACGTCCTCACCAAGCACGCATGAGAATAAGAGACATCCCCCAAGAGAACAGGCCACGGGAACGGATGAAGAAACTAGGGCTTGGAGCGTTATCTGATGCTGAAGTACTTGCGCTGATCTTGCAAAAAGGCACTCGTTCTGATAATGTTATTGATATGAGCAATAAACTGATTGCTAAATATGAATTGTCTAAATTATCTTCTTTATCTCTTACCGAACTATCTACAATTAATGGAATTGGTGAAGCAAAAGCAACACAGATACTTGCTGCATTTGAACTGAATAGAAGAATACCTTTGTTTACAGGCAGTAAGATCAGTTGCGCTAAGGATGTGTTTGATAAATATCATTTACGTATGAAGGATTTAAAACAAGAAACATTTATGGTACTGGTATTAGATACAAAACACACAATTATTAAGGAAGAAATTATTAGTATTGGCACATTAAACTCCGCGCTCATTCATCCTCGTGAAATATTTAAGACCGCAATACGCGAAAGTGGGCATGCAATAATCATTTTACACAATCATCCCTCAGGGGATTGTATGCCTTCTGATGAAGATTTAAAAATAACAAAAATTTTAAAAGATGGCAGTGTTATCATGAATATCGCGTTATTAGATCATATCATTATTGGCACCGATACTTTTTGGAGTTGGGCTAATGCTTAAAATATATTGTGATACGAATGTATTTCTTGATTTTCTTAATAATAGAAGTGATCATTTACGTCCACTCGGGTTGTTTGCGTTCGAGTTCTTTTCTCGAGGGTGGGGGTGTTCATTCCACTTAGTGGTTTCTGAATGGAATATTGAAGAATTAAGAAATTATGCTTCTGAAGATTCTATAAATGAATTATTGGGGTATTTTGAAGAGAAACAGAAATTGATTCGAGTCGGTTATACTGCTCAAGAGAAAACTGCTGCTATGGCGCAATCTTCCCATTGGCAAGATGCATTGCATTTAATTATTGCTACGCGAGAAAAATGTGATAAGCTTGTGACTAGGAATGTTTCTGATTTCCCTTCTTCTTCCACGATTGATATCTGCTATCCTGAGAATGTTTAGAATCCATGTACGTTTTTACAGTATTTAAAATAGTCGATTGTGCATCTTTTTTTGCTTTTATTATTTTGTTATCCATATATACAGAGATATTTTCGTGATAAAATGTTAATGTGTCTTTGTAATTTATCATGGTTATGTATTTCCATAGATCATTAAAGCATTCTTTTGTTTCTCTATCCCATCCTACGAGCAGAACTGCTCTGACAAAATCAGTAGTTGCTTCTATGGACTCTTTAGGGGAATATTTAATAAGATCCATTAGTATTTCATTCGGCTTAGTATCTTGTGTACTGAGCAGGTTTTCTTTTGTTAGATACAATTTATTATCATCTTCGGTATAAATCATTCTTTGTAATGCAAAATTATCCATTTCAACATATTTTTCTGTGGTTTCTTTGATGAATGAGATCTGATTCTTAGGAAAATCATATTGTGATTCTTCATCACCCTGATATATTATTTCGCAGCACGGACCAAACCGATACCATCCGATGGGGAGACCTAGGTTGAATTGCTTATTTACTTTCCATATGATTTTGTAAACTTGTGTTTTTGTCGGTTCCTTATTAGAGAATTTTTTTATTAATGCATATATTGATTTTATTATTTTTTCATCTTTAGGTTTTACGGGAAGGCCGAAATAGTTGTTTTTGTCTTTGTAGAAAAATATTCGCGAATTAGAATCTGCTTCTTCTTTTACAAGATCTAATGTGCGCAATAATGTTAAGTATGATTCTGCTGTACGCCAATTGATTTCTAATGCGGTAGCTATCTCATTGATTGAACGCGGTTTTTCTTTGAGAATTTCAATGAGTTTGTAAAAATTCTTATCCCTAACATCTGCCATTGTATGTACGTGTGTATATACATATATTTAAATGTTTGGATTGATAGATACATAAAACCGCCATAATTGTGTATAAAAATACATAACATTTATAAACCCGGAGGTATTCTTCGCTTTGTCTGTACATCCAGACGGAGAAGATAAAAATGACTCAAAGCATTTTTGGACTGGGGTTAGGCGGAACTGGCATTGTCGCCGTCTTAATCGTTGCGGGAATATTGTTAAATGCCTTTAACGTAGCAAGTTGGGGGACTATTGCTATAGGTGGTGGAGTAGTGATTGGAATAGTGTTTGGACTACTCGGAATATTCGGCATATTGAGCAGATTTTTATAAACCAGAATACACCTTCATCGAATACGTATTTGATGAAGAATGGTTTAAATTAAGTCGTTAAAGAAAGACTTAACTATTTCTTTGCATATTTCCCTTTCTTTTCTGCAACAGCCCAATTTGCTGATTCAGAAATATATCCCTTGTCATTTGAAATTGTATCTATTGCACTAAGTAATTCATCTTTAAATTTATTTTCATCAGCTTGATTGAAGAATGGAACGCCTATGATCTTATATTTTCTTGTTTCTATGAATTTTATTAAGTCATTGGTCTCAAACATGTCTTTGATCTGTATGAGCAATTTCTCTTTCCACTCGTCTGTTTGTTCAAGGAATTTACCTTTTGGCTCAATGAAGATTTGATATGTTATCTCTTTTCCTGCTTTATCCTTCATAAACATTACAAAGTCTGGAGCAAATGCTCTTCCATCTTCAAAGTTATAGATAACAAAATGAAGTTCATTTCTCAACAAAAATATTTCTTTATATTTGCTTGAAAAGTCTTCTCTTATTAATCGATCTACAAACTCAACACATGCTTTTTCCTCAGATGTTCCATAATTTGCAGTAAACGCATACCAATCCTTATCTTCTAAGAAATCTTCTTGACCTTTTGATCGTTCTGATCCTATCTCGACCTTAATTAATTTATTATGGAATATTTCATTGATTCTGCTGGAGAAGAATTGTTTTGTTCCTTTAAAGTCTACAAGATTATTTTTGAGTTTTTCCTCAATTTCGTCTAGAATATGGACTATGGCTTTGAATTTATGTTCGTTTGAGAGATTGGTCACATCCTCCTTAGATCCAGAAAAATTTATTTTAACATCGGCCAAAAAGTCTTTCTTATCAATTAAATCAGTTACTGAAACTAATTCAGGAAAATATCTCTTTATATTTTCAAACTTGTAAAACTCCTTTCTGGAGATGGCATTCATGAAAATATGCCGTTCTATTTTCCCAACATTCAAAGTGACTGATTCTTTTGAAATATACATATTGTCATATTTATCATCAGTTAGTGCTTCAGTTACTGAACCCTTAACTGTTGCAACTTCATATTTGAAATCTTTATCTTTGACGCCCAGATCTGCAAATGATTTAACATTAGAATAATCATTCGCAATTTTCTTATTTGTAAAAATAACTCCATTTTTATAGAAATTAGTTCTCTTAAAATCTTCTTTTAGTCGTAGTTCTTTCTCTTCAGTTTTATCATCCATAATCCCTTCTTGAACCAGTGCATTCTTCAATTCAGCAATGTATCTATGTTCGTTTGGGCTGTGGAAGTGTAATTCTTCAAGTATGCGTAATTCATTGTTGAGATCATCATCAAACTTGCGTAAAAATCTTTCCTGTTCCTTACCAGCGATCTTAAATGGAAAATATCTCGCTCCTCTACCTATCAGTTGGGCTTCAGAAATGGTAGATGGTGCTATCTCTCCTTTATAACCACCTCCTCCTGCCTGTCCTTCATATAATCTGACAATATCAAATAAGTTTAATACGTCCCATCCTTCATTTAGTTTTTGAACAGCAAAAATAGCTCGAATTTGGTTATCTGTATTCTCCAGAGAATTAATTAATATCTGATTCTTTTCTTTGGATTGTTCATCGTTAACACTTATGCACTTGTTCTCTGCAAAATTTAGCTTTAATTTTTGAACAAGAATTTCTGTGTTGATTCCACTAGATTCAAAAAAGGCAAACGCACTTCGTATTTCGGGTATATCTGTTTTTTTCTTAATCTCTTCAATATCTTTTTTCGATAATTTTTCAATTAATTCATGAAATAATATTTTGTTTTCCTCTGATTGTGCGATTGTCTGATGTGCTTTAAACAATATTACTGGTTTAAGTTGGATTCCGTGTTTACTTGCAACATCTTGCCTGTATTGGTTAAGTATCAAAGCTAAAAGAATACGCCCTTTTGTATCTGTATCAGAACGCAGGATCTCAACTTCTTTGGAATATCTGTCGTTTCTGAATTGTTTTAAATCATATTTGAATATGGTTTTTGCAGTGTATTTTTTTGCAACTTCAGGTATGGCAAAATCCATCGTTGCTGTAAATTCAAGCATGATATTCTCTTTGTTCGACATAAATATGTTGTTTACTGTATGTTCCCAAGTATTCAATTCTATTTCTTCATCCTTGCCAAGCTTCTTCTTTGTTAATGTGTTTATGTGATGTGCTTCATCGGAAATTATTACTATTTTCTTGTCTTTGAAGTCCTCGTAAGTTAAACTATTCTCTCTATAAGTATTGAGTAAGCTGTGCAATCCTTGAATTGTTGTAAAGCAAATGTTAATATCATCATTACTTACTCCCTCAAAATTATCAACTTTCACAATCTTAATATTTTTGTTATTAATGATTATCTTCTGATTAAAAAGATATTTCATAGATAAATTATCTAGAAAATTATTTTTGGTTTTCTCGATTATATTTGTGGAATTTACAAAAAACAAGAAGTTTCTATACCCTCTTTCGTATAAGTATAGAATCAAACCAGCCATTACAAGAGTTTTTCCGCTTCCAGTCGCCATGTTATATAGCAGGTGAACTGGTTGCTCCTTGTCTGGGTATTCATTTAAGTAATAAAAAAATCTAGCAAACGCTTCGATCTGATACGGTCTCAACTCAAAATTTGGATTTAGATTCTCTTTTACAAATTTCGGAGTTTGCATGTGTGGTCGTAGAACACCAAACTTCTTTGCTGTATCTAACTCATCATAAAGCCACTTTCTGTGTTGAGCGAGTGTAGTCTGCGTCATTTTATCACTTGTAGAAATTCTTGTTCAATTCTTTATCTTCTTTGCTTACCTTGAATTGTGAATCATCAATCTCTGAAAGATTGACATACAATTGATTCTTATTAAGCATTTCTGCTAATACTTTCTTCTGTTTATCTAGAGAGAGTTCCTTGAAAGCATCATGATTGTCATTAAACTTCTTAATATCTACATCATAATTCAAGAAGTAATGTTCAACCATCTCTTTCCAGATTTTTAAAAGTGCATCTGTCGACTTTGCAGATTCGATTTTATTAATAGCTTCTTCATTATGCTTCATTAATTCACAATAGATAAATGAAGCGTCGCTTTTATGATTGCGGATGACTTTTTGAACTCTTTTAACAGTTACAGTTTCCACATAATCCATCTGTTCAGCAAGAATAAACCGTCTTTGGCCGCCATCTTCTTTATTTAGATCAAGCAAAGCATGGCCTGTTGTTCCAGATCCTGCATGGTAATCTAGACAATTGCGTTTTTATCCTCAGCTACAACCGCGTATATACAGTCATAAACATTGTATATTGATTTTGGGAAACTAAACTGACAACCAGGAACTAAGTCTTTGACTAATTTTGTTCCATATTCATTTGCGTCGTATTTGTTATCAACCCATACAGTTCTATACATTCCAAAATTCTTACCAATTTCTATTTCATAGCCTGTTTTTGTTTTTTTAACTCGAAGAAAATTCTTTATTTCTTCTACACTTTGTCTAGCATATCTCCATTTTCGTTCATTGCCCTTAACATCAATAGGCCACACATGAAACTCTCCTTTTTTTTCTTCGGTTTGGGATTTTGGATGATAACTGTTGTCAGGAACATCTCCAAATCCGACAATCTGATCATTCTTAATAATTACGGGGTAAAAACAATTTTTAGCGTCAGATCTAAGGGATTCACCACCCCAATTTCTCAAATTACTCCAATATATTTCCTCTTCATCTATTTTTCTAGAACCAATTAATTTTTTACCTCGTGGTATAACGAAATAAGTGTATTCATGTGAGTAAGAAAAGTTTGTTCCTTGAACTCCTCTAGGATTATGCACTATCGTAACACAATGCTTCTCATATTCATCAAATATTTCATCCAAAAGAACTCCTAAATACGCCTGTTCATTATCATCAATAGCAACAATTAGAACGCCGTTTTCTGAAAGCAATTGTTTGGCTACCTCTAATCTATTTTTCATAAATGTTAACCAAGACGAATGCTTGAAATTATTATTGTAAGTAAATGTATCTCCCATTCCACCACTATTATATGGGGGATCAATATAGATGCACTTAATTTTTTTCTGAAATTCTTTTTTTAAAGAATGCAATGTAAGAAGATTATTTCCTTTTATTACGAGATTCTCTCTAATATTTCCTTCGGTATCTCTTTTTAAATCTGTAACTTTCTCAACACCTTTTGCAGTGAATTTTTTGAAGCCAGTTAAAACCTTCGGATCAAATAATCTATCAATTTCGTCTTGTGCTAGTATTTCATTAAAAAATATTTCATTTCTTTTTTGATCTTCTAAAGTCATTCCTCCTTCCAGAACACAATCCTTGAAAGGCCATACCAATGCAACTTCTTTTCTTTCATTTAAGAATTTACCATCGATGTTTAACCCGATTTTATTTTTAAATTTAGTATATGAATCACTGAGGAAGTTTTTATCTTGAATGTAATCTATGAATTTATTGATCTCGAAAACCCAATGATTTTTTATTTCTGTAAAGAATTTCTCTTTGATATCTTTATCATCCAAAAGTGCTTCAATTAATTTTTTATCAATTTTAAGTGCTTCATTGATAACTTCGCTTCGTAATAATTCGCCTGATTCTTCATCAACGAAACGTAAGTCTTTTTTTAATAAGGTGGTAAGCTTTTTGTTAAAATCTTGTGTCATTTTTATACCCCGCAATGTTTCAATATGCTGTCTTTTTAATGTTTTCTTTTTTTATCTTAATCCAGATAGAACCATCGCTGCGAATTCGTGGCTTTGATTTAGTTGAGATTCATCGCCGTACAGATTCATATCTATAGTGGTATTTTTCCATTCCGTCAAATCTTCTCTTTTATCTAAATTTGACACTAATGTATGTGCTAAGTGATTTCTTATATTATTTATTCTATATAAGTGTTTTATCAACTCGCTAATTTTAAAGGATTTTCCTTCTGTTATTTCTACATTTACTATTGATTTTTTATTATTAAATATGAATTTGTTAGAGTATATCTTTGTTAAGAATTGATTATATCTTGATTCCTTAAAGATATCTTCTATTATGTGGATCTTCCTTCCAAAATCCATGTTGTCTAAAATTAGTGCATTGAGAAATGAACCTCCAGAATATGTTTCAGAAGCAGTTTTAAAGATGAAATGTGATATTATCATATCCATATAATTGTCTATATTCAAATGGCAGTGTATTGCTCTAAGTCTAAATGAATTAACATCGTCACCCATGATTATTCTCCGTCATTCTTTCCCAAACTTATTCTATGATTCTTCTCAATCTCGAAGTATTTTTCAACTTTTCGTCGTATATCCGAAGGCCAATCATCGACCGCTTTCTTTAGTGCGTTCGTGTCCAATCCAGATACTTCTTGCCACTTCTTTAATTTATGTAATAACTCTTCTAATTCTGTACGTTCAGGAGTACCTTTCGAAGGAACAGATACCGATTCATACTCCTTCACAGAGACTTTTTTATCTGAACCAAATATAGTATTTACTTCATGGTCTTTAGAATACTTAATCAACGCCTCTTTCAGGTCTTCTAGTTCTTTATCGAGTTCTTGTTCAACTTTCTTCTTTTGAGCATAGACTTCAGCGTATTTATTGACTAATTTTACGCCGTCTTCCTTTAGATATTTATTTGCCGGCAATTCCATTGTTTTGTATTTATGTTTCCATGCAGGACAGATCTGCTGATATTCACACCAATTACATAGACCGCTAACTGTTGGCTCGAACTTCTTCTCTTTCTCAACTTGAGAGATTACCCCCAATATCTCTTTCTTTAACTCTTTTAATTCGGAAACAGTCCTCTCAGTAGTGAGTTCTTTGTCAAACACTACTAGATGCCACACTAGCTTAACTTTCTTGGCATCCTTGAAATTCTCTCTAACCCATATAGAATATAGTGCTAATTGTCTATCCTCTTCGAGCTTTGATTGTACCGGCATCTTAGAATACGTCTTATAATCATGTATCTCATAATGACCTTTGGATTTTTCTAATAATAAGTCAATTCTTACATGATACCAATAATCCGGCTTCAATTCTAGCTTATATTCAGTCTCAACACCTATTATTCGCCCTTGATTGAATGGATGATATGTTTTATAATAGTCTCGGATGAATCTTTCTCCTTGCTTCTTATAATGCTCCTGCTTAAAGCCAGGATCCATCTTAACATCTTTATGCCATGTCTTATCCCACAAATCATTATAGAAATCAATGAGTTCATCAACAGTATCAAGCTTTTCCTTCAACAAATCTCGGTAAAGCTTCTCAAACACTTCGTGAACACGCTTACCGAGAAAAAGACTAATCGCTTCAGGCAATTCGATATCCTCTTTATCCACATATTTAAATTTATACTTAAGTTTACAATCTTCAAAACATGTTAATTTGGAGTGAGAGTAGTCGGTCATTTTTTTATTTACTCGAGTGTTTGCTAAACTTGTGTGTTGTTTTATTATTGAATTCTGGAAGTCTTCGGAACTTATCTAAATATTTTGCAATCATAACATATTCATGTTTAGCCACTTCCCCCATTTTTTTCCAATCCCCTGTTTTTGGATTGGTGGTATCTGCATCGATGTACGAAACGGACGTGTATAATTTGCTTATTAATTTATTATACTGCGGGTACTTATATCTTACGCGATCAGCACCGCCATGTTGTAATTTTCCTTTGATAGTATTATCAAATTGCTTTAATCGCGCTTTTAGTCCACCTTTGGAATTAGTCATCCCTATATATATTATCTCTTTTATTAGGGAAAATTTTTTCCCTGTAATATTTTTATCGGTTTTTGCAATAATATATACCCCGGGATAATTGATTTGGGGGATATTGTCTCTGTTGTTCCAATCGGTCCATCTTGAAAATGGCATCACTTTTATCACCGCGCAATTTTTTTCACGTTTTATCTTCTCTTTGTATCTTATCCAATACGAGGTTAATTATAACTAAAACTATTGTAAACAAAAGAATAAAAAGACCGCTTCCTCTGAATCCACGAAGACTTATAATGACACTCATAATTACCCCAATAGATACTGGGGCGAGTATGGCTGCTATAACTAATTTTTGGGCGCCCTCTTTTCTGTTCGACATATGTCTGAACTTATTAAACTCTTCTTCTATCTGTGTGAAATATTTAGCACGTTCCTTTTTGATTAGCTTATTGAAAATTATTTTTACACTAAAAAATATAAATAAGATTGGATACGTGATATAAATAACAAACCAGAATAGGAGATGGAGAAGTATCGCTAATTGACCGATTCTTTTAAAAAAATTAATAATATCGTGATCTTGGTTTGTATTCATTCTGTGTGGTCTCTAAACATGTTTTCTTTCACAGTATCCATTGCCGCATTTAGGGCACTTGCTAAAAAAACAAATATTACATCCTACATAGCCGCATTTTTTGCAAATGTTTTCTGTTGTAGTATATCTCTTACAACTTTTACAGCTTTTGCTCATAGTCACACCTCGTGTTGTGTCGGCGTTTATGTATTTATCTTCTCCCATTCATCTAATTTCTTCTTGAACGGCGTAGCGTTCGCAGATGATGTTGAAGGCATAATGAAGTACTTAACTCCATCGAATCGTTCGATATGCTTATCGTACTCCTCAGCAGATTTTTTTCCGTTGAAAACAATCGTATTGATAGATAGATAATTATCTAATAATTTACCAATCTCGTTTGGTGTACCATCAGTTATTGCAGAATCTGAACTCCCCTTTCGTTCACACGATTCTAAAGAATCCCACAGTCCGACATGATTCCTAAGCAATTGCTCAACGCGCGCAGCATAACTGATCGTGGGATCAAAATCATATAATTGTCCCATGATCTTCCAGAATTGGTTTCTGGGATTCGCGTAATATTCCTGTTTTTTTATTGACTCATCGCTCGGCATTGATCCTAATATGAGAATTTCTGTCTTATCATTGACTACGGGTTCTAATGACTTTTTCATGAATCCCCCAGTATCCATTTCTATATCTTCCTTTATATAGTTAACGCAAATATTCTATATGTTTTGTGCTCACTCCCCGCACGAAAAAATCCGACTTGCGGATTTTAGCGTCCTAAAAATTCGCTTTTCTGGGCAGAATCCTCTTTGCGAATTTTTTTGACTCTCCACTGCTGCATAAACTATATAAGGAGTGTATTGTTCTTTATAGTTGGAGCGAGAGCTATGACGATTAGCTTTATGGATAAGCCCTATGCGGAAGATGAAACGTTAGAGATATTCATACCGCTCGTAAAAACCTGGTTTCAGAGCAAATTCGGCCATTTCTCCCCGCCGCAGACATTCTCGGTCAATCATATCCATAAAAAAAAGAACACCTTGATCTCAAGCCCCACAGGCTCTGGCAAGACGCTTTCTGCGTTTGCAGCAATCCTGAATGAACTCATCGCTTTATCGTCTAAAGACCAATTGGAGAACAGGGTCTATTGCATCTATATCTCTCCATTAAAGGCCCTTGCAAACGACATTGAACGAAACCTTAACACGCCATTAGAAGAGATCAAGTCCTTAGCAGAAGAAAAGGTCAAGGGCGCTTCAAAAAAGATCAATCTCAAAGTCGCCATCAGGACAGGCGACACCACTACCTCTGAAAAAGCGGCAATGCTCAAAAAGACCCCGCACATACTGATAACGACCCCGGAATCATTCACGATCATGCTCACCAGCCAAAAATTTCGTGAAAAGATGCGCGCAGTCGACTGGGTCATTGTCGACGAGATCCATGCATTAGCATCCTCCAAGCGGGGAACACAATTAATGGTCGGGCTTGAACGATTGCACGCATTAGTACAACAAAACACCCCGGAAAAGGCATTCACGCGCATAGGACTATCAGCAACTGTTTCACCACTGGAAAAGATTGCGCAATTTCTTGTCGGAATGGAACACGCAGGGTTAGGACAGTTCCGTGACTGCGACATCATTGATGTCCAGGCAATAAAAAAATTAGACCTCAAGGTCTTAAGCCCAGTGCCTGACCTTATCGCTTCAGACTATACCACGACCTCAACAGCACTCTACAAACTTCTGGACTCACTCATCCAAAGCCATAAGACCACACTCATATTTACCAATACCCGGTCAGCAACAGAGCGCATAGTCCACCACTTAAAGGACCGGTTCCCCCAGAATTATACTAAACTTGAAGAGGGAGAGGATGTCAGGACCGCTAAGGACGCAACTGATATTGATGAACTCCAGAAGATCACTGCGCAATCCTATATCGGCGCGCACCATTCATCATTAAGCAAGGAACACCGGCTCAATATCGAGAGGCGATTGAAAGAAGGCAAACTCAAATGCGTAGTCTCAAGTACAAGCCTCGAACTCGGAATAGACATCGGCTACATTGACCTTGTCATTCTTTTAGGAAGCCCGAAGAGTGTCGCGCGCGCATTGCAGCGCATCGGACGATCAGGACATAAACTCCATGATGTCAGCAAGGGACGCATCATAGTCCAGGACCGGGATGATCTTGTCGAATGCGCAGTACTCCTGAAGGCAGCGATTGAAAAAAAGATCGACAAGGTGTCAATCCCAGAAAATGCTCTTGACGTACTCGCGCAGGAAATCTACGGCATGGCAATAGAGGATCCCAAGCATATCGACGAGATATTTCGCATCATCACTGCAGCATACCCTTACCGCAATCTCAAACGCGAATCATTCACCGGAATCATCAACTACCTTGCAGGACAATACGTCTCTTTAGAAGAGCGTCACGTCTACGCCAAGATCTGGTTTGACCCGGATACTGGAATGATCGGCAAGAAAGGAAAACTTGCACGCATGCTCTACCTGACAAACCTGGGCACAATCCCTGACGAATCATTCGTCACAGTAAAATTGCAAGGGTCAGGAACTGATGAGAAAGGAGCATTCATCGGAAAGATCGACGAACAATTCCTGGAACGATTAAAAAAAGGTGACGTATTCGTTTTAGGAGGAAACACGTACGAGTATATCCACAGCCAGGGCATGACTGCATTCGTCAAATCATCAATCAATCGCCCGCCCACTGTTCCAAGTTGGGTCTCAGAGACACTCCCACTCTCATTTGATCTTGCCCATGAGATCGGAAGATTTCGCAGGTACATGAATGAATACTTTGAGAAAGACGCCCCGCGAATAGAGATCGAGCGATTCATCAACACCTACCTTTATGTCGACGAATACGGTGCAAAGGCAATCTATAATTATTTTCGTGACCAATACGCATTCTCAAAGATCCCGACAGACAAAAGACTGCTCATAGAATACTTCAATGACGGGCAGCATAAATACATCCTCTTCCACGCATTATACGGCAGAAGGGTCAATGATGTCTTAAGCCGCGCGCTCGGCTATGTCATCAGCAGGATGCAGCACAAGGATGTAGAGATCAATATCAATGACAATGGATTCTATATCAGAACGCAGGACACCATCCAGGCGTCACGCGCATTCAAACTCATCAAATCACAGGACTTGCGCAAGATTGCAGAATTATCCTTAGACAAGACTGAAGTTCTTGCGCGAAGATTCAGGCATTGCGCTGCGCGCTCACTCATGATCCTGCGCAGTTATATGGGCAAACGAAAGACTGTCAGCCGCCAGCAGTTGAACTCAAAATTCTTAATCAGCAGTGTTCGAAGGATAAGCGAAGATTTCCCTATCCTTAAAGAGGCAAAGCGCGAAGTCCTTGAGGACTTGATGGATATTGCGCATGCAACACAGGTCTTTGCAGAGATAGAATCAGGACGGATACACATCGAAGAATATTCAACAGACATCCCCAGTCCCTTTGCATTCAACCTCATCACCATGGGCTATACTGACATCATGAAAATAGAGGATCGGATAGCATTCGTAAAGCGCATGCATGAGATGGTCCAGGCAAAGATCTCACTAAAAAATGGTCGGGAAAAACCCTTGACCATAACACCGCAAGAATTTGATTATGACACCTTCTGGAAGGATGAGACTGCGCAGCGTGAAGAACTCGAATCCGAGAAACTTGAACAATTAAAGCGCATGGCGTGGTCGCTTGAAAACATTCCTTATCCCCTGCGCGAGCACATGGTTGAAATCCTTGAAGGAAAGACTGCGGTGCGCGAGGACTTTATCAGCGCATTGAAACTTCTGAAACAGGACATCATGCAGCACTGGCCAAAAGAACTCTGGAAGGCGCTCTACGCGCGGCTCATTGCATTAGGGGAACTTGAGAAAGATTTTCTGGACAATCACTCATGATTGCGATGCTTGCCGTTGAGAGACTGCAATATAATGCGTGATGCGCTCATCAATAGAAGGACGCTTCTGCTGTAGGGTATCCTCGATTTTTGCGCATAATGACTGCACTTCAGCGCTTAACCGTCGGGGGAACTGATTACGTATCTTTGTGATGCTGCTATACAGTTCATCCGCGGCATAATAATCCATCCCCGGATCATATGCGTTCTGGAATGATTCCAATTGTGCGCGCGCCTTTTTCTCGTGATGAGTCTGGTACGCCTTGCGAAGAAAATATCCTGCACCAATGAGCACAGGAATGCCAATCCAGTTCATGCACTACCCGAGACATGTAGATATATAAAATTTACGCTTTACTGCGGTGTCACGTTGAGAATTTTTGCATTGCAATGCCGCGCTCACATCGCGTAGAGTATCGCGTTTGATGACGAGTCATTTGGAGCATGTATGGTTATCAGAAAGTTCGCTGGGCGGCATTGTTGCTGTGGTTGACATAATCCGTTTTACCACTTATCAACACTTGCATTCACTGATTCATACCAGGATCTTACAATATCCTTGATCTTTTGCTTGAGCAGTTCCTTGTTGCGCAGTTTATAGGTAAAGATGTATCCGCCGCCATCAAGATTTTCCTGGTAGCGCTCGACAAGCTCTTTGGAAAAGAATCGCTTCATCATCTTCTGGACTGTAGTGCGGTCAAGACTGAGCTTTTTGGAGATGTCCTGGATTGTGATCGGCTGCTTTTCCTTGATCATGAACTCGATCAGTTTATACTCTGACTTGCGCAAATCAAGACTGCAGCGTATGACTTCCTCGATCTTGATCGGTTTGCAGGCAAATTCCATAGGTTCACTTCAATAGCGATGATATCTTGGCTTTCATCACTGGCTTTGGCGCAAATCCTACAATACGGTTCACTTCCTTGCCGCCCTTGATAAGGATCAGGCAGGGGATTCCCTGGACATTGAACTCCTCAGCATATTCCGGGTAATCTTCAGTATTGATCTTTCCAAAGCGCAGTTTTCCCTCAAAATCCTTATCTTTGGATAATTCCTCAAAGATTGGCTTGAGCATCATGCAAGGCCCGCACCAGTTCGCATAGAAATCAACAATGATCGGGACCTTGGCGTCTGTAGTTTCTTTCTTGAATGTTTGTGCAGTAAGTTCAGTAACCATACGATTTCCTCCTGTGAATGTTTAGTTCACTAGTGAAGAAACGCTGCACAAATATATAAACCTTGTGGAGGTGTGATTCAGAACAAAAGAAAAAGGCACTACCAAGAATATAACGTGGATCTATACAAAGACATCTTCCTCAAAATCATCATCAGAATCCTTCTTCTCCTCTTTCTTGTGCTGGAATATCTTGGTATCGCGACGCGCAGGGATGGGCTCGTCATCTCTATCTTCATCGCCTAAATCAATGTCATCCGGGTCATCAGTGCTCCCTTTCGGCATGATACTCTTGTAGAATAGACATTTAAAAAGGTTGTTATTTTAGTGGTGATACGTTAAAATTTCTGTGGATTATAACCCGCATTTTCTTATGCAATTAACTAGGCATGTCTGATCTTCTGTACCTCTACCGCCACATTCATTATTTCTGCAATCTAATGCGCACTGCCATTTTGGTGGTAATCTCTTAGCGTCTCCTGATATATCGTTTAAGTTAGCAGCATTCACTGCTGTTGTCTGAACATGTTTTTCATTGATTACAACATATGTTAAGAATACTATGGCTATTATCCCCATTATCGCAACTATAGTCAGCGTGAAACTTTCTTTCATCTTTTACTCTATAATTATCCTTTTGAGCGGTTTAGAATATTTCAGGGTGAAATCTGTTCATTTCAGTTTGTTCATGACAGTTATCCCGACATTCTAGCGGTCTTCATCAAGCTCCATCCGGATCACTACCTTCAGGCAAATGATCCATTAGAATTTAAATTTAAAAAGGTTGTTATTTTTTGAGCACCCTCTTTTCATGCTATGCCTTTTTATCGCAGTGCAAAGCTTTAAATAATCAAGGATTGTTTATGATAGCAATGACAGATTTATCGTTCAAAGAAGCGTTCTTTACACGCGACACATTCAATTTTAATAAACAGATACTCCTGGGCGAGATCGGTGCAGTCATCGGCGCCCCACTCTCCGGGCATATCGCTTCACTCTTCACGCATGCGTCATACATTATTTCAAGTGTTGCAGTCATCGGCGCAATCGTCGGATCAGGGATAGTGTTTCTGGGAACGCGCGCGTACGATAAGGCAAAACAGAACGCACTCTCAAAAAAAGAGTTTGCACGCGACCTCCTGTTCTTCACGCCAGTTGCATTTGCAATCGCCTGCTGCATCTCATACCCGACACTCTATTTCCTCTCAAAACACCTCATATCCTATTATCCGGTCGCTCTTGCCATAGCTGTCTCTGAAATTGCAGCATTCATGCTCTTTCTTATCGCAATAAATTACTACCGCTACCTTCTCATGAAACATCACGGCAAAGTGCTTTAAGGAAAAGATGCAGTAGAGAAAAAAATTATCTCAGCTTATTCATGACATTCATCTCGACTGATTGCCGGTCATCATCAGCCTCATCCTCTTTGCGCAGATCCTCAATAGTGTCACGGGCTTGCTTGATCTTCTCAAGCGCAGCAGCATACTTTTTTGCTTCGAGTGCTTCTTCTGCTTCTGCAAGGACTTCGTCTAATTCCATGATACAGTCAATCAAGTCTTCGTCAGTCATGTGAAAAAAGAGAAAAAAAGGTATGCTTATTTCTTTGCAATACCCAAGATTTTATACATTCCTGTACCGCACTTCTTACACTTGCCTTTCATTGCTTTGCGGCCATTCTTCATCGTGACTTCTTTTGCGTCAATCATCTCTGCCTTAGATTTGCATTTTACACAATATCCTTCTGCCATGTTGTATCACCTGCATTATTTTTTTCCAAAATAAAACATCTTATCGATCGCGACATCACTGGTTTCATAATTGCCGGTACGCTGATTAGTGGCGTACTCATCCTGCTTAGGCGCAGGTTTCTGTACTGGCTCTGTTCTTGATTCTTCATGCACGCTTAGCGTTTCACGCTTGGGTTCCTCACGCACAACCTGCCGTTCAATCACGCGTTCAGCCGGTCTGTTCTTGATATCCTTTAACCGCGCATCAAGATCATTGATTGCAGTGATGATCTCATTCATCTTCTTGGTAAGTGTATCAATATTTTCAGTCAATTGCTGGATCTTAGGGTGCTCTTGCGGCATCGCTGCCTCTGCTGCATTGGTAATCCGCTCATGCGGACTATTCCTGATGACTCCGTGCTTGACATCGGCAGACACTTCATCCTCGCCATAAATCTGATTTGCCTGCTGGATTGCTTCAAGGCTGGATTCCGCAAAACCATGGGATTTCAACTCCTTGGTCAGATCATTCAATCGTCTCATCTTTTCAATAGAATCCATAATCAATCACCATATCTTCTATATGCCACTCTATAATCACTACTCCCGGGCATGCTTATTTATAAAATTTATGGTTTTTTGTGCGGGAGCAGTCTATGTTTGTGTGGAAATTGCGCGATAACACCCTATTTTTCCAGCAATTCAAACCTTTTTGATACTATTATATAGTAATCAATTATGGTAAACTTTATAAATATCTTGCGCTGCGACACTGCATGCTGTTCAAGAAAAAAACCTATGATGAAACACTTGTAGAGACGCTCAATCTCTCTGAACATGCAGACACAATGCATGGAGCACCAATCAATACCTATTTTCGAAATCTTGCACCGGATATTGCATTATGTATGAATTACTGTTGGCGTGTACACTACGATTACAGTAGGGATTTTTGGCATGGTACAGAAGGGAATTATGCGCAGGTACGTGTCAAAGAGATATCTTTTCGCGCAAAGAATCATGCAAGTACTAAAACTACCCCGCTCACTGCAGAAAACACACTGGTGCTTGTACACCCGTTTTTCCTGCATCTTTCGAATTGGGATTATATGCATCCATTCATCGCCCCTCACGCCACAAATTACATCCTTGCGCTCACCACAGTATTTAACCACCGGGCAAAAAACAATGCCTTGGATATTGTTGTTTTTGATACAGCACACCATTATACTTCGATAAGCAGTATCTTTGTAGAACGTGGAGCTATTAATAAGGTGATGTTTACCCATGCTAATGCAGGGTCATTAATCGATTATGATGCTCTCAAGATGCTTGATGCAAAAAATATTTTTGTTGCAGGAATGTATAATAGCACAGAAACCATGTATGGAAATGATAATGGTTGTCTTTCCGGAGCGCTGAGCGCCATAGTCCGTGATGTAAAGGATCGCAAAAATCTTTATGTTATCCGCGACCTCTGTCTTGACTCTCCGCAGGGCATCAATCGATTAAAGCCGCTGGTGCACTCACTTCAGCCGCAGGATATCTATTATTGGGAGAATGATTCACGCACAGTATGGCCGCAGGAACAGACCATCAATCTCAAACAATTTATAGAACTCACCACAAATCGCTCATAAACAGGATATTATAGCGTCTTATTTCTTCGGGAGAATCCTGATAAGTACAATCTCATTCTGCGAGCCAAGGCGCATGGGCGGGCCCCACCAACCTGTACCCTGGGACACATACAAGGTCATATTCCCATACGTGTGCAATCCCGTAAGCGGCTGGACAAATGCTCCAGTAATATAATGGAATGGCCAGATCTGCCCATTATGCGTATGACCAGAAAGCATCAGGTCAATACCGCTGCGTGCAGCATCATCATGTCCTGTGGGCCTATGATACATGAGGATAGTATACTTGGATTTGTTCACTGGAATGTTTGCGAGCACTCCTGCTACCTGATTCCTGTTTTCAGCATCATCAATAGCGATAAGATCAACCCCAAGGCCTCGCAATGATTGTTTCTCATTTGAAAGCAGCGTGATTGCAGTCTGTTTCAGCAATCGGTCAACAAGCGATCTTCCCGCATACTCTTCATGATTGCCAATACTCACATACATCGGCACCTTTATGGCATCAAGTTTGGAGAGCGCATCATCAGGATACTTGTGCGGTCCATCAATAAGATCACCGGTGATGAGCACAATATCCGGCTGCAATGCATTGGTCTTTGCCGCAACCTTATCAAGAAACTGCGGTCCCTGGGTTGAGCCGATATGCAAGTCTGATAAGTGTGCAATCCGTAATTCCTCAGTGACCTTATCAGAATGGAGCGTGATGGTCTTGGTCGTGATATGATTTACCGTATATATTGAGAAGATAGTCACCAGTACGACCGCGATAATAAAACCGAATAATATATTCGCAGATCCCATGCCCAGGGTCCAGCGGAGAAGGTCATAGACTGCAAATGCAATAGTAAAAAGAAACACCATCCCCATCCAGAGACTTGCAAAAAGCATGAATCCTTCAGTGAATCCATTATAATATTTTCCTGAAAAGTATGATGCGATGATATAGGAGAATGTTGCAAGCGCCCAGAGGATATAGAGATTATAATACTTGTTCTTGTTGAACTCAAAGGTCTTATACACTTTATTCAGTACATAGTGGTTCATTGCGCCGTATAAGAGCACAAACACCACTAAGAATAATATCATTCCCCAATTAGCCATAGTTATCCCGCCGGTACTGTTTCTGGAATCCTAAAATAGATTCTTCTGCGATCCTTGCCCTTATTCTCCAGTTCATAGATTTCAATATGCCCTATCTCGCGGGTATTTTTCAGGTGCGTTCCACCGCATGCCTGATGATCAAAATCCCCGATATCAACAATCCGTATTGCCGTGATTGATTCAGGAAATGCCTTGCGTAATTTTACCAGTTGCGGGATCTTGAATGCCTCCTCGCGTTCAAGAATTCTGAATGATACTGCAAGATTCTGGTCTATGATTGCATTGACCTTGTCCTGGAAGCTGTTCATGAGCGATCGGTCAAATTGTTCAAGACTAAAATCCACGCGCGCCTTATCCAGATACAATTGATTGCCAGTGATCTCTGCGCTAGTCTCATTATGGATGAGTGTTGCAAGAATGTGCGATGCAGTATGATAGCGCATGAGCCGGTATCTGCGATCCCAATCAACACTGCATAAGACCTTTGCGCCAACCTTCAATCCGGGCCTCTCAACAATATGGCCAATAGCGCCGTCTTTCTTGACTACATCAGTGACTGCGAATACCTCAACGCCGCTTGCGATTGTACCGTAATCATTCGGTTGGCCGCCAGAAGTTGGATAGAAATAAGTCGTATCAAGCATGATGATTGTTCCTGTCTCATCAACATGCACAACCATTGCCTCAAACTCTTTTGTATAACAGTCAAGAAGATATGCGGCATTACCCATGAGTACAGATAAAAACCGCTATTTAAGAATTTTGTTTTTTTCTGCTAATACATTCCGTTCATTCCACAGAAAATCCTTTACGCTTGCTGATTTGAAATCAGGATAGGTCCATGCAAAATCCTGCGGTCCATCCTTCTTGAACATTAGGGTCAGTTCTGCATAGATTCCCTTGCCCAGATAGATGCGGTGCGTAAAATTTTTTGTGCTCACCAGTATCACGTTGGTGATAGTAAGATATCCGGGGTCAAGATTGATCTGGCGTTTGCTATTAATGCTAAACCCTTTCTCAAGCGTATTGGTGTATATCTTGATTGCAGCAATGTCTTCAGGGTTGATCAATCGCTCAAACACCACAATCTGTTTGTACACCTTGCCCTGCATCTCTGCATCATAATACTTCGTATACGCAGAAAATTCGTATTCTGGAAAAATATCTTTTACCGGACCATACTGCATGCAGAGCGCATTCTGCGCTTCAAGCGCAAAGCTTCTGGATTTTTCTGTATACATGATACTGACAAACAATCGCGCCTTTCGGTCCGCATGAAGATGTGATTGCGACATATTATACCCCAAAGAATGCTTCTGTATCATCATACACTGATTTACACTGATTCTACTCTTTGACAAATACTAGTATATTCCCGCGTCCTTTCTTGATCTTTTTGATCTTTCCTTCATGTTCAAGATGCGAGACAATAAGGCTTATCTTTCCTTCGGAGAGTGGGATTTGTTTGCGCAGATCCTTTTGGGTCATGCGCTTCTCTTTCTTGATAAGATGCAATACTTTTTTACCATACTCGTCACTGATCTGTTCTTCATGATGATGCGCGTGTTGTCTGGATTTTTTATGCTTGAAAAGATAGAACGCGGCAACACCTACTGCAATGATTGCAATAACTCCTAGGAGGATGCTTAGCCAATTGATCGGATTTTCTTTCGGCTCAATTGCAGGTTCAGTGAAGTTTGTCTCAATAATGACTGGCTTATGGATTGATGGCGCAAGAACCATATCAATAATGTACTCTCCATTATTATCTGTGACTGTAATGTTCTCTTCAGCATAACCTTCTTGCGCGTACGCCTTTAGCGCGTATTCACCAGGCGGCACATTGAATCCATAGGTGCCATTCTTTGCAATAAATATTTGGTTAGGCACAGTATTGATCTCTATACGTACATCATTCACTTTTTGCAACGCAAGATCATATACTGCCCCATGGATGAGTGCTGCATGGACTGCAGGGGTCATGAATAGCGCCAGAACAAGCAATACACTAATTATCCCCTTTAGTCCCGAATAACGCATGGGTGCATGAATGATGCTCTATTTATATATTTTCTTAAATAATATTCGCGACTACTGTAGGAATGATGACGCGTTTATTTTGTAAAATAATAAAAATACGCATTTGAAACAAAGATGTGTTAATATCTCCCCTGGAAAAGTAAAAAGAGTTCAAATTAAGCGTCGTAAAGCTTTAAAAGGATTAATAAACTTTTAAAAAAAACGTTCTGGAAGTATGTTTATAAATAAGATGCACGTTAGTGGCAGTATTGCGTATCAACACTGATGTTGCAAGAGATTGTTAAGTGGGTGGGGAAACCCCGATAAGTTAAAACAAAAAACAGAGGAAACCAATGAAAACAAACGATTTGTTGAAAACAACAATGCTCGCATTCGTGGTGATGCTTGCATTGGTAAGTGTCGGATTTGTACGTGCAGACAATAATAGCACTGATCCGGTCAATACCACACTCAATCAGGCATTGAATGTCCGCCACGACCATCTTGCTTGTAAGGTTGACTATTCTAACACCCAACTCGACCTTATCCAGAAATATGTGACTGTGGATCCCGCATTTGATGCTGCAAAAACGCAACTTGATGCAGACATGACCACATTAAAGACGTATCTTGACGCAGGGAACCAGACTGCATTCGATGCATTCGTGTCAACAACACTGCGCAAGGATATCCAGGATGCAAACAGCAAGGCGCAGGATGTCAAGAAGAATTTCAAGAATTACAATATCACTGATGATGCGCGCGCTAGATTCAGGACAGATTTGAAGGCCGCAGTTGCAAACTACAACGATTGCATCAGCGACAAGGAAAAGAAGATGTCTGAAGTCATGCTGAACCATTATGAAAATGTAGAGTCAAAGTGGGCAAAGGACACTGCAAACCTTGAGGCCAAAAATATCAGCACTGATGACATGAACGCAGTGAACGCTGAATTCCAGACAAAGCTTGATACATTAAAAGGACTTATCGATGCAGGCAACTGGAGCGGCGCTAAAGACTATCTTGAGACATTGCGCCAGGATCATCTCCATTTCTGGGCGAGATTTGAAGAAGGACGATTGAAAGGGTACATCCAGAAGGTCGAGCCGCTTGCAGAAAAATACAACCAAACGCAAAACATCGATGATATGAAAGAGCGACTCTCTGAAATCGAGAATTATACTGCGCCCGAATACCAATTCCAGGAAGGGGATCAGGACAGGGTCTGGGACACATTAAAGAATACTACCAAAGAACTCCAGAACACCAACAAGGAGCTTCTCAAGCAGCAGCGCGAGCAGGAACGCGAGGATCGTAAGGACCAGCAGGAAGAAGTAAAGCAGCAGCGCGAACAGCAACGTGAGGCGGCAAAGCAACAGCAGGAAGAAGTAGAACAGCAGCGTGAACAAAACAAGGAAGCAAATGGCAATGGTTCTGAACCGCAAGGACAGGGCAATGGTTCGAATGGTTCGCGATCTGAAGAATAAGAGGTGCAATGAACATGAAAACCGCAACAACACTCTTCGTTATCGGCATCTTTGCCCTCGCAATCCTGGTATCTGCATGCAGCAAGGCTACACCGCCTGCAACAAACGGAAATACTGCAGCTTCCGGAAACGCTGCAACCGCAACCGGCAATGGCAACACATCTACCCTTGATGCCGGCGCAGATTCGCAGGCAAATGCCCCGTCTGACCCCGGAACACTCGACAATACCTCTGTATCGACGAGCGTTCCGCAATAAACACCAGAATTTTTTCTTTTTATCTTTTTATTCTTTCATTCTTTCTTTCCACTACTTTTTTATATGCATGCATGTTGCAGGGTTCATGGTCAAGGGAAAATTCGGGCGATTCTGGACTCATGCAGTCGAGCGATTGTTTGACCTTGACAAGATCACTTTCGAGGATATCCTCATCAGGGAATCAGTGATCGGAGATATCATGGATTTTGCGCAGGAAAACCATCCCAAAGAATTTGTCGCATTCTTCCATGGCATCATCAGAAAAAAGCAGCTCATCATCGATGCTCTGGTCTATAATGAATTCTCTGCCTCAGAGAATTCTGCAGCGCCGATCTTCCACTTTGCAGACAAGAGCTTTTATGGCAGTGTCCACAGCCATCCTGGCCCGAGCAACAGGCCTTCGCGCGCAGACATCAGTTTTTTTCACAAGACCGGAATAATCCATGCCATTATCTGCAGGCCTTACACGCGCGAATCAGTGCGATTCTACACGCAAAATGGCGAACCAGTAACTATTAAAACAATCCCTTAATCGGTACGGTATCATGAAACAAAAAACCCGTGCATCCCTGCAATCCTGTCCGAAGATTCTTGCGCCTGCCGGGGATTTCATTGCACTGCAGGCAGCACTTGCCGCAGGTGCTGACGAGATCTATTTTGGCATCAAGGGACTCAATATGCGTGCAGGCGCAAAAAATTTCTCATTGCAGGATATGAAGACCATTGCAGCGCAATGCCATGCGCGAGGGGCAAAAGCGCTTCTTGCGCTCAACACCATTGTCTACGAACATGAGGAACGCATGGTCGCAAAAATATTGCGCGCAGCAAAATCTGCAGGAATCGATGCAGTGATCGCCTGGGACCAAAGCGTCATCCAGGAATGTGTCGCGCGCAAAATCCCTGTCCATCTCTCGACGCAAAACAGCATCAGCAATTACGCATCCCTTGCATTTGCAAAAAAGAACATCCGAACGCTCAGACGAGTGGTGCTTGCGCGCGAATGCAACCTTAAGGATATTAAATCCATCATCGCAAAGATCAGGAAGAACAGGCTCAATGTCGAGATCGAGGTCTTTATCCATGGCGCGATGTGCATTGCAGTATCCGGGCGATGTTTCATGAGTCACGAACTGTTCAACAAAAGCGCAAACCGCGGGGAATGCCTGCAACCCTGCAGGAGAAAATACACTGTCACGCTCCATGATCGTGAAGAGCAGCACGCGATCGAACTCGGCGATGATTATGTCATGAGCCCTAAGGATCTTTGCACCATTGATTTTATCGATCAGTTGATCGATGCAGGAATCGAGGTCTTCAAGATCGAGGGCAGAAACCGCAGCCCGGAATATGTCGCGACAACAGTTGAAGAATACCGCAGAATCATCGAGTATTATCTTGCGCATCGCGCAGAAATAAAACGCAACGCAGATGCGCGTCGCGCGTTTACTGCGCTCAAGAAATCCGCGCGTATGCAGCTGGAAACTGTCTATCATCGCGGCTTTTCATCAGGATTTTATCTGGGAAAACCCGTCGATGAATACACGAAAGAATATGGGAGCAGCGCTGCAGAGAAAAAAGATTATGTCGGAAAAATCATCAATTACTATGCAAAACCCGGTGTTGCGCTTGTCAAGATAGAATCTACATCCATTGCTGCAGGGGATGCAGTGATGATTCAAGGAACAACAACTGGCGTTTTCCGGCAGAAATTAGGAACAGTGCTCCATGATGCTGTGGCAGTGCCCAAAGCAGTGAAGGGTATGGAGGTCAGTTTCAAGACTGAAAAACTCGCGCGCAAGAATGATCTCGTCTATAAGATCAGCAGACGATAATTGCAAAAGAACTATGCCGTATGCGTTTGATCCCCACGTTTGTTATGGCATTATTGCCGTTTCTCGACAAGATGCTGGTATCCCTTGATAACTATTTTTGTGCCTTCGTGGGTGATAAAGATTTCCTCGAGATCATTGACGACAATATCATTGCCCTCAAGATAATAGGATACATTGAGTCCGATGATGCGGATCTTTTCAGTATTAGTGAATTCATAGGTGAGTGCCGGAAATTCCCCTGTCTTGTGGGGGTTATTGACAGTGTAGAGCCTGATGGTTGCAGTCTTGTATTCTGCGCCATCGGCCGAGGGAGTCCTGCTGATAAGAACGCTTGTTGTTTTCTGTTTGATAACAGGATCTTTTGGATTTTTGATAATTTTTAATTTTGGTCCGAATAATTTTTTGAGCATAACATCTTCATATAAACTTTGTTTAAATAGTTTATGATTATTCGACAGCTATGAAGTGGTGGTGGCAGTAAGGAAATAATGCTGTGAAACCAGAGTATGACAGATATCGCAGTAGAGATAGTGTAAACGGAATGGAAAGGCCCGGACTTAGTTGTATGAGCAATTCTCAAGTATGTTCCAAGTATCTTCTTGGTGAAATTTTTTTTATCTACGTGATTTTCCTATCTGCTCATTCCATAATCGCGCGTAGAGTCCGCTTTTGCGGATAAGTTTCTGATGGGTCCCTATTTCACAAATTTTCCCATGCTCAAGAACGTGGATAGTGTCTGCATGCGCAATCGTTGATAAGCGATGCGCAATCATGATAATAATGATGTGCGGTCGCTCCTTTCTGATCCGCTCGATTGTTCTTGTGATGGTACGTTCAGTGATTGAATCTAGACTGCTTGTCGCTTCGTCAAAGATGAGAATGTCAGGATTTCTTAAGAGTGCTCGGGCGATTGCAAGGCGTTGACGTTCTCCGCCGGAAATCTTAATGCCGCCCTCACCAATTTTAGTGTTTAATCCTTTGCCTCCCCGTTCAATGATTGAAGTGATTGATGCAAGCCTTAACGCTTCAAGACACGCCGCATCTGTCGCATCAGGCTGGATAAATAATAGGTTTTCCCTGATGGTTCCTGCAAAAAGTTGCGTATCCTGTGATACAATACCGACATGCTTTCTGAACGCATCATAATCAATGGTTTTGGCATCAATCGCATTGATAAGGATTTTTCCACTGTTTGGCGTATAGAGTCCGATGAGTAATTTGATAATAGTGCTCTTGCCTGACCCGGATTGTCCTGCAAACGCAACAGTTGTCCCGCGCTTGATGGTAAATGTCACATGAGTGATTGACGCATCAAGACTGCTCGGATAATGGAATGAAACATCCTTGAATACAATCTCATCTGCGCTGGAAAGGATCCTTGCATTCTTTGGTTTTCGTTCTGGGGGTATACGTAATGTCTCTTCAAGTTGGTCATAACTTGCACGCGCTTCCTGATATTGTTGCAGAACATCGCCAAGATTTCCGAGCGGCCCGAATACAAAAAAGGAGTAGATCATGAGCGTAAAGAACGCGCCGATTGTGATCCCGTGGTAATAGATCAGTGCAAGCATAATCAGGAGGATGACTGATCGCGTAAGATTCACGATTGTTCCTTGGATGAAACTGAGTTTGCGTACAAGTTTTATCTTTTTCAATTCGAGATGCATGATCTTGTCATTGCTGCTGTTGAGACGATGGATCTCTTGAGTTTCAAGCCCTAAGCTTTTTACAAGCTCTACATTACGTAATGTTTCAGTCGTCATTCCTGCAAGTTCACGCGATTCGGCAAGGATGCTTTTTTGCGCTTCGCGGATGCGTTTGCTGATGACAATTGACGCGATCGCGATAATTGGGATGCTGCACAAAAATGCGACTCCGATGACCCAATGGGTTGCAAATGAATAGATGAGAACAAAAATCACGCCGATCATTGAGAAAAAAACTACATTGATGAGTCCAGTAATCGCGTTTTGCATGTCAAGCTTTGCTTTCTGGAGTATCTGGAGCAATTCTCCGGACCGTTGATCCTCAAAGATCGCGTAGGGCAATGAAAGCACATGATGCACACTTTTTGCGTAGAGCGATGTCCCAACTTTTTGGCTCATGACATTGACATAATAGTCCTGAAAATTTTTTGCGATACGGGACACTAATGCTGCCCCAACTGCTGCAAGGAGCAGTAACATGACGCCTCGAAAGAACGCTGATCGGGTAAGATTTGCAAAATTAGTCGCATAATTATCGACGATTATTCGTAGGATGAGCGGGTCAAGTAATGAGAATACCTGATTTATCGTCGCAAGAAGTAACGCAAGAGCTAATAGCCAGCGGTATTCTTTCAGATATGAAAAAATTTTTCGTAAATGACTCTGCTTTTGGTCTGGTCGGGTTTTCAGATTTTTCTGAGTTTTTTGGTCCTTCGAGGTTTTGCGGTCTTGCATAGAGTTACGATTTTTTTATGATTTTATTGAATTTTTTGTTTTACAGATTTTTTCCCCTAAGAGGATACTTGCGATAGTTGGTATCTTTTATATAGTTTTTCATAAGATTTAAAAAACATACAGAATTTACCATACTATAACAGCAGCATCACAAAAAATAGACCCCAAAAAAGATAGAATAGGTTCAATAAAAGACAAGTTCAAAAAAGATGACAAAACTCATTTCATGGAATGTGAATGGACTGCGCGCAGTGCTCCAGAAAGGATTTCTTAAATATCTTGAGAAAGAGGACGCGGATATCGTCTGCCTGCAGGAGACAAAACTGGACCATGAAAAAACCATCCCCTTCAAGGATTATCCCTATGTCTATTGGAGCTGTGCAGACAAGAAAGGATACAGCGGGACTGCCGTACTCTCGAAGATAAAACCGCTCCACGCGTATTACGGGATAACACTGCAGGACCATGATCATGATGATCCTGATGATCCTGAAGGACGCATCATCACCCTTGAGTTTGCAGCATATTTTCTCGTCACAGTCTATACGCCGAACTCGCAGCGCGGGCTTTTGCGCCTTGCATACCGCAAGAAATGGGACAAGGAATTCCTGGCGTTTCTCAAACAGCTGGAAAAGAAAAAACCCATCATCTTTTGCGGTGATCTGAATGTTGCGCATCAACCGATCGATCTTGCGCATCCTGCGTCAAACTATAACAAGACCGCAGGGTACACCCAGACAGAGATCGACGGCTTTGATCAGCTCATCGCTGCCGGATTCATCGATACATTCCGCGTGTTCCACAAAGAATCCGGACAGTACTCTTGGTGGAGTTATATGTTCAATGCGCGGCAGAAGAATGTCGGGTGGCGGATTGACTATTTTTGCGTCTCAAAAACGCTTAAGCCAAAACTTGTCGACGCATTTATTCGTCCTGAGATCATGGGCTCGGATCATGCGCCTGTCGGACTCATACTCAAAGATTAACTCTCTTTCTTTCTCTTTCCTTCTTGTTATTTTTCTTTATCCTTCCTGTTATTTTCGATTTTTTGTTTTCAGACTTTTGGGACGCACTGAGACATGCTGGAATTGTTTTTTTAGTTTCTCGTGGAGTGCAAGGAATTTTTTTCTGTTGATTGCGACACGCTTCCAGCGTTCGATCTCAATATGGTCCTTTGCGTCACGCGGGATGATATGGAAATGTGCGTGAAAGACGTATTGTCCTGCGCTCTTCCCATTATTGAGCAGAACATTGCACCCGCCGTGGGTCTTGGTGATAATGCGCGCTGCAAGCTGCACGTGGTCAATAACATCATGCAGTACTTCTGGTGGCATGTTTGTCAGTTCAGGATAATGCGCTTTGGGAATGACAAGAATATGCGCGTCCTTGCCCTGGGGCAAATCCTCGGATTGGAATGCGATCGAGTGTCTGGTCCTGTGCAGTGTGAGAAAGGGGAGTCCGTTGGCGTGCGTCTGGCTCTTTCCTTTCACGAATCTGCAGAATTTGCAGGTGGTTTGCTTGTTTTTTGGCAGCATCTTTTTACCTCTTCTCTTCATTATTTGCGGTATTATTATTTTCTTGATACGCGCCAATATGCGCAAAAAATGCCGGCATAGCGTCGTTGATATATGTCACGGTTTTTTGCAGATGCGCCTGGCGTTTCGGGATGTTGGTGTTCGGGTCGTCCATGACATCTCCTAAATCCAATACTGATGTTTCGGTGTTATAACAGATCTTATTGAATAGTGGCGCGTGGATTCCGAATTCTTCTTTGAGCAGTTCCTGATGATAGGACGCCATTGCAACGACAATATCGGCGGCATGCACTATTTCTGCAGTGATCTGGCGTTGGATATGGTCTGTCGGGTCGATATCAAATGTATGAAGAGTCGCAAGCGTTGTAGGATCTATGGGTTCAGGAGTTGCGATAGTTCCTGCAGAACTTATGGAGAATTCGTTGAGATGATGCGCGGTGCAGTAGTGTTTTGCGCAGTACTCAGCGCTCATGCTCCGGAATATGTTTCCCGTGCAGATAAAAAGAATATTCATATCCGATTATTCTATGCAACTTTTATAAAGGTATTCTTTTGGTTCTGGATTTTTTGCGGGAAAGAATGCGATGATCAAATGCACCAGAATCGCGTTATTGCGCTATGAAGATGATTCTCATCAATGCCTGCCGCAGGAACAGACACCATATTTCTGGCAGGTTCCCCTACAGAGTTGCGGACTTTCTTCGCTATATCCGACGACTGTACTTTGATAGATGGAGCTACTGCTTGCATGGCTAGCATGATAGCTTGATTGCTGATATACTCCACTGCCGCTGCGTTGGTATTCGACCATGCTGAAGTTAACAATTGTTAATTTATAAATGTTGTGGTGCTGTTGCAATATACTATCCTTTACCCCACTCAAAACCCTCAGGGATACCGCAGTGATGCCGATCCTATTCAATCAAAATGATCCTCGTAAGAAAAATTCTTGCGGAATCCCTCAAAAGTGCAACCCTGCTTTTTCTCGATGATATTTCCGTCGAGAAAATCACGGTAGCGATTGACGAGATTGCAGCAGTCGGTGCATCGCCGGAAATCTGTTCCGATCTCGATCTGGAATTCCTTCTCATTGATCTTGACCAATCGCGTCGGTGTTGTCGATTCCTGCGTGAAGTAATTATGGATATTTTCGACAAACCGATTGTCAGTGATGGCCTCAGAAAGCGTCAAATGCAGGATGCATCTTTTCGGCGCAGTCATCTGCACGAATTCCTTGGTGGCATGCATGCACCTTCCAGTCTTCATCTTCCGGATATTCTCTTCTTTTGCCTGCAAAGCGGATTTTGATATCTTGAGGCTCCCGTCAGGATTGAATGCAAACATCATGGACGCGAGCAGTGGTCCTATAAAAGTGTTTTGGATCTGACGCAAGCTATTATCGCAAGGCGTCAATCACTGCGGCATGATTCGCGCGCATCATAATGCGCAGTGGTGTTGCGATAGATCTCAGTTGCGGTATGCACAAGAATTGTGGTCGCATTCATATCGATGATGTAGCGGTGCGTCGTAGTGTCGTTTGCAAGACAGGCCCGCAGTATCAGGATCGGATGATTCTCTTCATTTGCAAGCGTCAATTTTTTGGAGAATGTAGTATTGTAATGAGTGATATTGTCCCCGGATTGCTGCAATGCCTGCGCGATAAGCGCTCTTGCAGCATCCAATTGGACCGCAGTCGGAGGGATTGCTTTGGATTCAGTGTAGGATTCCCGGATAAGATCAAGACCGATGATGACAATGAATATCATGACAATGATGATGGATGTTACCTTCAAGAGCTTACTTCGGGAAGGATTTTTTGCAGAAGCTGCCGGTGCAGTCCTCATGCGCTTTTTTTGTGCAGTGCTCTTGTTCATGTTCTCCTCGTTGTTTTTTGTTTTCTTCTTATCTTTTGGTCTTTTCCGCTGAATAAGGGATGGCCGATCATGAAAATGCCATAGGTGATAAAGTATGCACTGGCGACATCAATCGAGTAGTGGACATGCATGAAAAGGACTGTTATTGCAAGAATGATCGACGCTGCAAGCATGAAGTATCGTATCCTGCTCTCCCGGAATACCAGAAATCCGAGAAAGGGAAGACCGGCGTGTCCGGAAAAGAATAAGTCATTGGAGTATGTCAGGAATTGGAGAAATCCCTGCGCAGCAACAGGTATTGCGCCGATTGGCGCCTTAAGATGTGTAAGGATGATGAATGCAGACCTGACGAGCACAAAAAGGCTGAGCATACCGAGCGCGTAATGGAATTTTTTAGGATTGAATAATAAGGGGTATATGAGATATACCGCAAGGACAAGCAGGATTCCCCAGACAAAAAGAAAACTTAAATCAATGGTCGGGATTGCGTCAAGGATAAGATCCGGTACTGACACTGCATTGACCTCGTCAACATACCTGCTCGAGACAGTGAGCGCCACAAAGGATATTGCAAGAAAGAGCATTGCAAGCAGGATCTTACTCTTGTGCTCGATGATATCTTTTTTCCATTCGCTGAATCGTGTCACGTGCAATCCTCTTGCACAGTCATATCCGGGTCATCATGATAGGCGTTCATTGTTCTTTGCAGTGGGGTTTATACTGCGGATTCTATCCGCGAACCCTTGGCGTAGATTATGGGCTTTGGCATCTGTGTTCTGATGGTATCGACGAGTTTCCAGGCGCTTGCAAGTTCTGGTTCTGTGATGAAGAGTGTCTTTTGTCCCTTGATGCATTCTTCAAGGATGATTTCATAACTCTCCGGGCTGTTTGCGCTGAATGCGCATTCCTTGCAGAAGTTCATGTTGACATGAGCGATGTCCATATTGCTTGCAGGAACAAGCGTATTCATGTGAAAAGTGATGTCCTGCGTCGGCTGCACATGCAACACCAATCGGTTCGGGTTTGTCTTGATATCGCAGTAGATAGTGCAGGGCTCTTTCTTGTAATTGATCTCAATCAATGCATAGCGCTCTGCAAGGTTTTTTCCAGTCATGAGAATGATCTTTGTTCCTTTCCAGCGTTTTGATTTTGATGCAAGTTCAAGTTTGACAAGTGTCTCCGTATCTGAATGGGTTTTTCCATATTTCTGTATCTCATCAAGATACCCGGCGTATTGCCCCACGCTGATTTTTGCAAGCGACAATGCCTTGAGTGCATTGCGTTTTTTCTCATGGACATCCTCAGGCGTAATGCTTTGCGGCGCGTCCATGATGACTAGAGAGAGCATCTGGAGGAGATGGTTTTGGATCATGTCCCGCACTGCCCCGGAATTATCATAATATTCTATCCGATCGCCGACCCCCATATTCTCGCTGACAATGATCTTGATGGAGTCAATGAACGCAGAATTCCAGGTTCGCTCAAAGAAGGGATTGGCGAGTCGCAATGCAAGAATATTCTGCACAGTCTCCTTGCCCAAGTAATGATCGACCCTAAAGATGTCTTTCTCATCAAAATATTTGGTGAGGGATTTGTTTAATTGCTGTGATGATTTAAGGTCATAGCCGAAAGGCTTTTCAATCATAATCCTGTTGAATACTGCAGTATCAGTGCAGCAGTGCGAGATCTTTTTTGCGACATCCTTGAAATAGGACGGGCTGATGGCAAGATAGAACAATCTTCCGACAGTATCCGCGTCCTCGATTTGCGCAAGCAGCGGCCCAAGATCAGTAAGGCTCTTTTTTTGCGTGAAATCTGCCTGGAGATAATGGAGCGTGATATGCGCATTTGCCTCGAATCCGACAATTTCAGCATATGCTTTTGCGTCAAGCGGCCTTCTGCCGGTCGCGATGACCTGCACTCGGTCAATGACCTTGCGTTGGGTGAGCGCGAGGATTGCAGGCAGAAGCTTTTTTTTGGCAAGATCGCCCGTCCCGCCGAGTATGACAATAGTGATGTTTTTCATGTGTCCACCAACAGATTCGTATAGATAACCGCGTTTTTCGCTTTTCCTGCAATCTTTGCAGGACAATCAATGATTGCAACAGTCTTATCATTAAATTTATGGAATGCTGCCTGTTTTCCATCACCGATAAATAAGAGCACGATGAATGCGTTTGCGATAAGTTCGACGCTTGCAGTCATCCGGTCCTGCGGGGGCTTTGGACTGTCATGCAGGGTGATGAATCTTCTTCCGGAAACGCTGAGCGCATGGTGATGCGGGTATAATGCGCCGATATGCCCGTCTTCGCCGCTCGAGACAAGGACAATATCAAACATCCCGCCATATGCTTCAAGAAGTTTTTGGTATTTTCCGCTGCCCTGATCATCAGTGTTTTTGTCTGTGATGAATGGGTGCAGGTTTTCCTGCGGCAATATCTTGCGCACGACAAGCTTTGCGGCAAATGACCCTTTGATGAGACGAAAATTGCTTTCAGGATCACTTGTCTCGACCAGGCGTTCATCGACAAGAAAGATGTGGATTTTTTTCCAAACCGGATCTGTGCTTTGAGAGAATTCTTCGTAAACTCCGCTCACGCTTCTCCCGCCAGGAAGCGCCATGATAACTCTTTCTTTTTGTTCTGCGATGATTCTTGCCTGCGCAAGTATTGTTTCTGCTGTTTTTTTTGCAAGCGTCTTCTCGTCCTGTTCAAAGATGATGTTCATGATGGAATCCTGCATAATACTCTGCAGTCAGAGGATATTGTCATTTTTTCTGGACTGCGTGGCCGCCGAATTCATTGCGGACTGCTGCAATGGTCCGTTTGCCGAGTGTGAATTTATTTGACTTGTCCCTTCTGATCCTTACTGCAACATCAAATGCTGGTGCGTAACCCTGCACGCTCTTCTTGGTTGCTTCAAGTTCCTCGATGGTGACACTGCCGATGGCTGTTCCGATATGCTTGAAATCCGGCCGCTCCAATGCCTTGGTCGTAAGTTCCAAAAGCCAGCTGCGTACGACTGACGCAGGCTCCCAGACTTTTGTAGCCTTTGCAATCTTGATGGGATGCTTGAATTTGCTTAAGAGTTCAACCCCTTCTGCAAGTCCCTGCAGGTAGGTATACTCGACGATATTATGTACGCTCTTGACAAAGTGTCCGCTGCCTGTAGGACCGAAATATCCATATCCATTCTTTGGCGCAAGCGCCTTGCATAATGGCTCAATGGTCTTGAATTCTTCTTTTGGCCCGCCGACCATGAGTGTGTATCCATTCTTGAGTCCCCATACTCCTCCAGAGACTCCGCAATCAAAAAAATGTATCCCGGGTTTCTTGCACCATGCCGCGTGTTTTTCTGCATTCTTATAGAAATCGTTTGCCCCATCGATGATGATATCGCCTTTTCGTAATTGGGGGAGTAATTCCTTGATCATGTCATCAGTAGGTTTTCCTGCAGGAAGCATGAGCCAGATGATCTTTCGCGCAGGAAGTTTTGCAATAAATTCGCTCGGGGTTGCGGCGCCTATTGCGCCTTTTTTTACTGCCTCTTTGACTTTATCCTGCGACCGATTGTATGCTACGACCTGTATGCCGTGTTTGAGCAGTCGCTGGGTCATGGGCGCGCCCATGCGTCCAAGTCCGATGAATCCGATCTTCATAGTATCCACCTGCCATAATCCTTTTCTTTCTTGACATCACGATTATTTATAAAACTAATGAAAGAACAGTCCTACGCGTTGCACTAGGTATACGCTTATTTCTCGATAAAGCAATAGAGCGCGTACACGACTGCAAGATATGCAAGTATCCTGATAATGATGAGGACTGTCGTGAGTCCTAGGCTAAGGATTGTTGCAAGATGCGAAAGTCCGAAAAACCCGAATGCAATCGCGATAAACAGCGGCACCTTATCCTTGCGTTTTGCATACCCCACGAACCCTAGTATCACGATAATGATACAGAGTACAAGATTTACCAAAGAGACTGGATCCCAGTTCATGATAACACCCCCACGATATACTATGGTATGTCACTTCTGGAAGCGCCGATATATAAATTTACTGATGAAAAAGAAGAACAACTATTTTTTAGGGTCAGCGCATTACTGCACCGGTTTTGTGTGCGGGCAATATGTACTTGAACAGATGTTCATTTCATTTTCCAGAATATGCGCGTTTCAGTTTTGCAATATCAATCTTCTTCATTTGAAGCAATGCCTGTGTTACACGCTGTGCCTTTTTTGGATCCTTATCAGACGTGAGCTTTTCCACTATTTCAGGGACGATCTGCCATGATAGACCATATTTATCCTTTAGCCAGCCGCACTGCTCTGCTTCAGGTGCTGCCGAGAGTTTCGTCCAATAATAGTCTATCTCCTTTTGTGTCTTGCAAGATATGACGAACGATACTGCTTTGTTTAATTTGAAGAATGGTCCTGCACTCATCAGTGTTAATCGCTGTCCCAATAGTTCCATGGTAACGATCTCCACTGTACCTGAGGGGGTATTATGCAGTTTTCTCGTGCTTACTATTTCTGAGCCTGAGAATATCGATGCATAGAAGCGTGCAATCTTGCCTGCATCTTTGTCAAACCAGAGAAATGGCGTTATTGTAGATTTCATGTTCCACCTCGTGTTTTTCATCTTTGGTATGTTCTTTGCGCCGTATAGGTAAGCAGCACATTCCCATTGCCAAAAGTTCTTATATCAACCAATTCTAATTGCAGATATTTTTGTATGCCATGAAATAAGGATGTGCCTCTCCCTAAGACTAGCGGATTCACCAGTATTCTGAACTCATCAATCAGATTGTGTTTGATGAATGATAACGCAAGATCCGAGCTCCCGAATATGGAGATATACTTCCCTGATTGTTTTTTTAGTTTTATAATCTCTTTTGGATCGACTTCTCTTCGTATCTGTGTATGTTCCCAGTCTGCACTACGCAATGTTTTTGAGAATACAATCTTATCAGTATTGGTCATTAATTCTGCGGTGACAGGGTCTATCTTTTTTGCGTGCGTTGAACGCCAGAAGCGAGCCATCATCTCGTATGTTGTCTTTCCGAAAAGTATGAAATCTATCTCTTTCAACTGGGCTATTGCAAATTTTTGGAATTCTTCATCGACGTTATGCCAGCTCAGGTCGTGATTCTCTCCTTCGAAATATCCATCTACACTGATGAGCATAAAAAAAATAAGTTTTTTCATGTTTCTATGATTGCGTCATAGGATTCGGTTGCAGCATGCTCACCCTATTGCCTTCAGTGTCCATGATTGATATCCATAATCCGACGCCCGGGATCTCTGCAGGTTCCATGCTATGTTTTCCTGATTGGTCCATGCTGCCAAGGATCTTTCCGCCATGCGCAACAACCTGTTTTATGGACGCGGCGATATCGTCAACTGCAATGACAATAGAAGGCGCGTGCGACAATGGATCAGGTATCTTCTGGTAAAATCCGCCATTGATTGCGCCAGGAGTTTTTGGCCGCTTGGTCTTCTGATCGACTTCTGTTGTTGTTACCACAACATAATTTCCCATTTCAGGGCCGAGTTCATCAGCTTTCCACCTGAAAACTTTTTTGTAGAAGTCCACCATGCGTTTCTTGTCGTGATAGCCCATCTCAAAATGTACGACTGGATTTTGTTTTCCCATAGTATCAGCCCCTCGTTTTTTACACTATTCGCATAAAGTTAACAATAGTTAATACTTCTCTTTTTATAAATATTATGATAGAAAACATGTGCGCATCAAGCGATATGAATACCATCATCAGGAGAATAGGGCAGTAATCGCAAACATAATTGCAAAGATAATCACAAACTATATGAATGCCTTGAATAGATTTATCATGTGGATACGCAACAAATCATTGTCCAATGCAGGAAATTACGCGACGCATATGTTCAAGGTAGATTAGGATATATGAAAATGCCCGAGGATTCCCATCCCGAATTTTCTAACGAAGATGAACGATTAACATATTTCACCCTGCCCATGAGCCTCAATTACCAGCGTGACAGTTATAAACTCTGGGAAGCAGCATTACAAACATATACTGATGCAGACACGCGCATAGTTTTTGACATCGCGGCTTCAGCGACCATCCCCGAAGAAGAGCTCCGCGCAAAATTAGTAGTGCATAAAGTCGCGTTGCAGCCGCATAAGCACATTGCCACCTGGAGAACCATTGCGCAGACAATCTATACCCATTGGAAAACCATTAAAGGATTACTGGCGTTTGTTGATTATGACTATCTCACATTGCGTAAAATCGTGCAAGAGACGTACAAGAAAGGATTTCCCTATATCTCTGGCCCTAAGATATTCAATTATTGGTGCTTTATCCTCCAGGCATATGGCGGCGTCACACTCAAGAATGTGGAATACATCGAGATCGCTCCGGACACGCACATCATCCAATGCTCTGTACGATTGGGCGTTATCTCGCAGGAAGAATCAGAATCATTATCACGGGATGCCATCGCTATGCGATGGCGTGGTATTCTTCAAGGATCAGGGATAAATCCTATTGACATGCACCCGCCGTTATGGTTCTGGAGCAGGAATAACTTCAAGTACGAACTGTGAATCTCTGTGTTGGATGTATTCTTCAAATGTAGTTTTACTCTGAATATCTCTTGAGCTGATGTTTTTTGAATAGCACACATCCTGCATTTGCCAGTGCCTTGAACTCATTTAATCCAGAAGAATTTTCTTTTCGCATTATCTCTCCAAATAGCCCCGCCCAGATTCGAACTGGGGTCCCAGGCTTTCTTTCATTCAGTGTTGAATGACCAAAGGCCTGTATGATTGACCGCTACACTACGGGGCTGTTATGATGCAGAAATGCGGCGGCTTTAAAAATATTGTTTTTCAATAAAACATATAAAGAGCCCTGCTGTTCCAGAAGGTATGCTCTTAAGATCGCTGCGGCTCAAAAACATTCGATCGTATATTGATGAAACAATCGATTTTTCTGAGGGGACAACTCTTCTCACCGGCGATATCGGTGCAGGAAAGACGACCATACTTCTTGCGATAGAATTCGCATTCTTCGGTCTTCTCAAGGGTGATATCTCTGGCGCAACACTTTTGCGTCATGGCGCAGCAGAAGGGATTGTTGAATTGTCCTGCACCATCAATGATGTGCCGCTGGTGATTGCGCGCAGGCTCAAACGCAAGAATACCACTGTCGCGCAGGATTCCGGGTATCTTATCCTGCATGATACAAAGACAGAATTGACTCCTGTTGAACTCAAGTCTAAGATCATTGAACTCTTCGGCTACCCTCAGGACCTGCTTACCAGAAATCCTTCCATCATCTACCGCTACACGGTCTATACGCCGCAGGAGGAGATGAAGACGATTCTTTACGAATCACCTGAAGAACGCATGGATATCCTGCGCAAGATATTCAACATCGACCGTTACAAGCGTATCCGGGAGAATGCACTCGCGTACGCCAAAGAACTGCGCAATCAGCGTAAAGCGCTCGAATCAACGATCACTGATCTTGGCGCGCAAGAAGCAATGCATGCAGATAAGAGTGCACGTCAAGAGGATATGCAGGCAGGCATCACGCGCGCTGCCGCGCAGCTCGAGGACCAGAAGCGACGCGCGAAAGGGGACGAGGAAAAACTTGCCGCAGTCACTCAAGGTATGGACGGACTGCGCGCATTACGACAACAATATGATATCGCACTATTGAACCTGCGCAATGCGCAATCAGAATCAGATCGGCTCCAGAAAGAATCCAACATGAATGATTTTCGCATTGCAGACTACACCAAACGCATCGCAGAACTCGGATCAGTGGATATCAATGAAGAGGATATCCGCAATGAACTTTCTGCTGCAGAAGAGAAACTGACCAAGGTCACAAGCGCCAAAGAGACCATCACGAGCAGGATTGCAAGCAAGATGGATGACTTGAAAAACATTATTATCGAAAGCAGCGCTACGCTTGCAAGTCGTCATGGCACGCTCACTAAAAAGCTTGAAGGAAAAGAGCAGGCAATACAGACGCTTGACCAGATGACCCGCGAGCATACGGCATTGCAGCTTGAACGTGCAGGACTTCTCACTGCCCAGACCAGCGCGCAGAAAATCATCGACCAGATAAAAGACTTAAGCACCTGTCCGGTCTGCCTGCAGACTGTTGATTTTGCCCATAAGGTAAAGATCACCGATCGCGAAGGGTCCTCTATCAGTGACGCTACGCGCAGGCTTGCAGAGATCGAGCGCAAGATAGAGTCACTTGCAAAAACCATTGCCGCGCAGCGCAAACTCATCGATGCATTGCACGAGGACGAACTGGAACTTGCGGAAATCAACCATCGCATCGGAACACTCAACGAGAAGATAACACAGAAAACAGCCCTGGAAAAAGAGATTGAAGAATTGCGTGAAAAACAGCAGAAACTGGACGCTATGCCAGTGGACAAACTTATCGATCTCATCTCCAAGCATCGAAAGATCTTAGGAAGCTTCCAATTGCGCAGGCACCTTCAGGAATCATTGCAGGAAAAAGGGGCGCAGCAAAAAGAGCTTGCCGCACGCTTGACAAGCATCACTGCAACGCTTGCAGCGCTCAGCGCAGAGAAAATACACCTTGAAGAATCCATCGCCGCAGAATCGCATCTCGAGGAGGAATACCTCGCCGCAAAGCGCGCATGCGACGAATCGACACGAAACGTGAACACCCTGGCGCTATCCCTACTCGCGCAGCAGAAGGATTGCGAAGCATTGCAGATAGAACTCTCCCATATCGCTGAAGAGATCGCGCGCAAACGTTCCGCAAAAGCAAAAATTGCATACATGGGAGAACTCAACCATTGGATCACCGAGCAATTCGTCGGCATCGTCGCAACTATCGAAAAGGCCATCATGCAAAAGATCCATCTCGAATTCGATGAACTCTTCCAGACCTGGTTTGAAATGCTTCTTGACGACGAAAACATCACTATCACGATCGATGAGGAATTCACTCCAGTCATCACCCAGAACAATTATACGACCGCACTCGAGAACCTTTCGGGCGGCGAGAAGACTGCAGTTGCCCTTGCCTATCGCCTCGCACTCAACAAGGCCATCAATGACTTTATCACGACAATCACGACCAAAGACCTCTTGATCCTGGACGAGCCGACAGACGGCTTTAGCAGCGAGCAACTCGACAAGATGAAAGAAGTGCTGACTGAAATGCGCTGCAGACAATTATTGATCGTAAGCCATGAAGCAAAGATGGAAAGCTACGCTGAACACATCATCCGCATCAATAAACACGAACATATCAGCAGCAAACTATAAGATTTTTAAATAAGAACAATTCTCAATACACTAATGGGGCTGTGGGGTAGCTTGGTATCCTTCGCGGATGGGGTCCGCGCGACCCGGGTTCGAATCCTGGCAGCCCCAATAGATTATACATCACTATATGTAGGGGTCGTGGGGTAACCTGGTTAGCCTACAAGGTTCGGGGCCTTGTGATCCGAGTCCGAATCTCGGCGACCCCATTGTTTTTCGAATGCTGCAACAGTGTTGCACATTCACTTTTTACGAGATTTTTTGTAAAAATCTCGGACGTATCTCGGCGACCCTTATTTGCTTTACGTTACTGTCGCTCGCATCCGAATCAGTGTTTGATTGAAATTTTTGTCACTTGCAATCCTACAAAAATTTCTCGAAGTATCATTGAAAGATGCTCGCACATTGACGGTAACGCTTTGTTCAACTCAGTCGATTCTTTTTATCGCAAGATTTATAAATACCTCAAAAATCCTTGTATCATATTTAGACGATGATTAGAGGGCTATATGGCAGAATCAATAAAGCATAGTAAGGCAGTTCGACGCTACGGCGTGCGGTATGGCCGCAGAAATAGGGATAAGGTCGCAAAGCTCGAGGTAGAGCAACGCAAAAAACATCCCTGCCCCAACTGTAATTATCCTGCAGTCAGCCGCGTATCGCTCGGAATCTGGGAATGCCGGAAATGCCACACGAAATTCACGAGCAGGGCATATACTGTCGGGAAAACAGCAACTGTTGCTGAATAATTCGAGGTCACTATGGTAGATTATAAATGCTTCTCCTGTAAAAAAATCGTTTCAGACACGTATATTAAAAAGAAGGTGCGCTGCCCCTATTGTGGTTCACGGCTCATCTTCAAACCACGCATATCAACGACGAAAGTCAAGGCAGCATAAGATGTATACCGTAACGGTTACAATCGACCATGATGTACCAGCGCTCAAGAAACTCTTTATGGCAGAAGAAAAGGTATTCAATCGTTCTTCTTACACTCTTACGACGCGTGGCGGAAAACTCTACTGCACAATCACCGCAGCTGATGCGACGGCGTTCAAGGTCGCGACAAGTACGCTCACCAAGATATTCATGATTTGGGAAAAAACCCACGCAATCGGTGCATGATGGAACAAGACATCCAGGAAAAAATCGGACAGATACAGCTCATCCAGCAGAACCTGCAGAATCTTGCAACACAGCGGCAGCAATTCCAGTTGCAGCAAAGCGAACTTGAGACTGCACTCAAAGAGCTCAGGCAGGCAAAGACATCATATCGCATCATCGGAAACATCATGGTTGCGCAGGACTCTGCAGCACTCATCCGCGAACTTTCTGAAAAACAGGAAACCGTCGGTGTGCGCGTTACAACAATCGAGAAACAGGAGGCAAAACTCAAAGAGAAGGTCGAGGAAATCCAAAAGGAAGTCCTTGCAACGCTCGAAGAGTCAAAGCCCGCAAAGAAACACAAGGAATCTACGCATGACGTCAAAAAAACTTCTTGAAGAAATCGCAAAGATCATCGAAGCATTAACCGCATTGAAGGATGATGAGTCAGTGCCGAAGAATGTACGCGCAAAAATCGAGTCAATCATCGCAGAGATCCAGGATGATTCTGACCTTTCGCTCAAGGTCGGCAAGTCGCTGCACAGTCTTGATGAGATATCTGAGGATATGAACCTTCAGCCGTTCATCCGGACCCAGGTCTGGAATGTCTCGAGCATGCTGGAGAAATTGAACAAGTAATCCTGCAGTGCAGATGATTCTATAACTATTACTGTTGACACAATCTTCTATTCTTTTTTTGCCCGATTCTTCACTTTGACGATTGCAGAATGCATGACTGCAATAAACGGGACATAGACCATCTCGTCCTTGCCGGTCTCTACACGGATATTGACAAGCGTCATCCCAATAATATGTCCCTCGATCCGCTTATCCTTTATTTTGACATAATCGCCGACATGCAGATCATTGCGCAATCGCACATAGAACCCTGCAAAGAAATTCCCGAAGAGATCATTGAGTCCGAAGACCAGAAACAGGATGAATACGACGATGAGCAGGATCATGATGGTCGTGATGACTTTTGTGGTTATTGCAAGCCGATTCAATGCCATAATGATGCTGATCACATAAACAAAATAGGCGATCAATGCGGCAATAGCCTTCTCAAGCGAAAATCTGATGTGCAGGCGTTTGCGCATGATGCGGTCAAGCTCCACAAGGCTGAGCAGTTTTGCAATGATGCTCTTGAGGATGCGTCCTACAATGAATCCGATAAGTACGATAATGATTGCAGTGATGATATTGGTGATGATGGGGTTTACTGCAGCAACTGCCTCATTCATCTCTGCAATGGATCCGATACTATTGTTGGTAACCTCTGCTGCGGCCATGGACTTTCGAATACCGCAGGGTTTATAAATGTTTATGCAGGGGAGGAGTGTCGAGACCATCCTCGTATCGTGCATGATAATTAGCAAAATATATAAAGCAGGCAATAACACAGCAAGTGGTGATATTATGAAAAAGACTGAAACTACTCCTAAAACAAAAAAGACTGCCGGTACGCCATCGTCAAGTAAGGATGAGCAGATCGGATTCCATAAGGGATCACTTTCTACACTTGCAAAAGAGCGTGCAGAACTTGCACGGATCCTCCAGATTGTTGAGCAGCTCATGCAGATGCATGTCGCAGCACTCAATGAGCTTGGTGTCGATCTCCAAAAAGAGGTTGAACAATTGAAATCTGCGCCTGCACAAGGGGCAAGCCCGGGAAAGAAAAAGCCTATCGAGGATGTATTATAAGCAGCAACGCTTTAAAGATCGCCCATGAAACAGAACCGTGAAGAAAAACGGCGAAGAAATCTCGTCCTTATTATGGGAGGAATCATCATACTCTCTATGATCGTGAGTATCTTTGCAGTCTATGTCGATAATGCATCGCAGGACTCCCTGCGCTATGGCTCGCAGGATTTCAAGATCACTGATAACGGATATCTTACAAAGATCAATGGAACGGCGATGGCGTTCTATTATTACCCTGCTGAACTTGAGCGCATCAATATCAGCGCTGCAACAATCCAGAAGATGCATGATTCTACATTCTATGTATTTCTTTTCAGTCCTAATGCGTCCAGTGATGATCTTGCATTCATCGATGTCATGCGCTATGACCTTTCAACACAATTGAATAAGCAGATCTATTTTGCAAAGACTACTGATTCAGAAAATTATCCGGGTCTTCCAGTTCTGAGTTGCGCAAACGCCAGTAAAGAAGCGCTCTTCTTTGTTATCGATACCAATACGAGCACTGCAGACACCCGGATCAGTGATCCTTCACCTACAGAAAATCCTTATTGCATCACCATGCAGGCGCGGCTCAAGGAATTGCTTGCGCTCAAAGACCGATTGGTCTATACGAATTATGGTATCATGAAATGATTTCCTCTCGCAGAAATGAATCTCTGCGTATCTTTTGGTGACTATGATGAAAAACGATCAGAAAACGAATCATGTAACACACAAAAAGACTAGTACGCATCAGGATGCAGCACAGCAACCCGCGCATACGCCGCCCTCATCATCACGTTCATTATGGACGACAATCATTATTCTTGCAGTCATACTCCTCATTATGGCATTGATTTTTTTCGGTGTGCGGTATGCAACCCGGGAGATCAATAAGAAAAAACTTGCAGAACATATGCTTGATTATCATAATTTTACTTTTGCCAAGGCAGATGACAACAAATGGTATACCCGCATCATTATTAAGGGAGCGCCTTACGACATCCCATTCTATTACAATCCTGTAGAAGCAGAGAATGTCAGTGTCGCAAGTGGACTTGATATTGGCCGCACTATCTGGAATTTTTATCTTCTCCAAACGCCAAAACAGGTTTTTATCACCCTTGACCCGAATACGCCAGGACCGCAGATCGTGATTGCAGGCGTTGAATTATCGCGACTCCTCGGCAAGCAGTACAATATCTATAACTTTGATACCCATGTTGCAATCACCAACCAGCCTTTCAACCAGACCCTGGATTATCCGCTTATCACCTGCGCGAACGCGTCAGCAAATACTACAGTGATCCATCTGGTGATCAACACCAGCGCGCCGCAGGATCGCATCACTGCGCAGGGAAACTGCTACACTCTTGAAGCGACAACAGTAAATGAATCAATCCGTGTCGCTGACGCATTCAGCTACCGCCTCCTCCATATTATGGGATGATTCGCTCCACTGCCATGACTGAACACTATTTTAGCGAGAAACCTTCTGTACCATTCCGGAAAGAATCATTTGTTGCAAGAATATTCGACGGTGAAGATATCACGATCCAGTCCGGAAGCGGGATATTCTCCCTCAAAGAACTCGATTTTGGGACAAAACTGCTCATTGCGCACGCAAAAATACCCAAGACCTCCTGTACTGTTCTTGACTTAGGATGCGGGTATGGAATCGTGGGCATTGCACTCAAGAAACATTATCCCCAGATCATTTTGACCATGAGCGATATCAATGAACGCGCCGTACAATGCGCAGCAGAGAATGTTAAGACGAACAATACTGATGCGACAGTTCTCAAAAGCGACATGTTCTCCCATCCTGAACTGCAACAGAAGACATTTGATGTTATCCTTACCAATCCGCCGTTCTCTGCAGGGAAAAAAGTCTGCATTGCATTCATCAGGCAGAGCGCCATGCATCTCAATAAGAATGGATTATTCCAGCTTGTCGCGCCGCATAACAAGGGCGGGGAAAGCCTGAAGCGGATCATGCTTGAAGTATTCGGCAATGCCGGAGAACTCGTGAAAAAGAGCGGATTTCGCGTCTATATCAGCATAAAAAAATAAGCACCTGCCCACTATGATGCGGCAAGGTATGCGCTATTGTTTTGGTGAATCATGATGCCTTCAAATATCCCGCGCGATAATCATAATCTTGAACCGCTTGAATTGATGGATCTTGTTGCGCATGAGAGCAGGTACGATGGGTGCAAATGGCTTGAGGGATACATTGTAGGGTTTGAGCGGCCAAAAAACATTTTTGATGTCAGAAACACCCTAGTCCATATCTGGAGCGAATACCACGGTGAATATTATTTTGACGTCCAGCACATTGATGATGTCATTTTGCAAGAAAAATATCCGATTACACTCCCTGATGAGATCAGTCAATTCGCAGATTTCACAATCCAGAACATTCTTGTAAATTATAGCATCCCCAGCATCAAGAACACTGACAAACCCCAAGAATCAAGTGGAATCATCAAGAAAGTCTTTATTGACCATGATCTTTCTACACTCTATCTCTCAATCTTTGATCTCTCGCGTCATACATTTTTCTACAGAAACATTGTTGAATCTGCAAAGATGCGATTCCAGATCCTGCACGGATTTGGTCCGTACGAAGATGGGTATATGAATGCGTGGGTCCAGGAAGAGATTGCACGTAACCTCGTCCTCCCTCAACACTACACGCTGCTTCAGGAAGTATTCAATGCAGCTACATTCCCCATAGTCAGTTCAGAAATTCCATTATCCCCTCAGGGATAAATGCTGCGCGTGATTAATGCTTATGCCCGCAACCGCAGGAATCATTCTCCGAGTCATCCCCTTCGCCGCATCCACAATCATCACCGCATGAATCATCGCCACAACCGCATGCTTCTTTCGGAGCATCAGCTGAGATATCAACAATCTTGATCTTGAATGTCAAATCCTTTCCTGCAAGCGGATGATTCATATCAAGCGTCACCTTATCCTTATCCATCTTGACAACCTTTGAAGGGATCTGCTGACCAGTCGGCGCCTGCAATACCAAGAATCCGCCGACCTTCAATTGCGACTTGATATGCTCAGGAATAACATTGAGCGGGAAATCCTTCTGCAATTCTGGATTAATATCGCCGTATGCTTCCTGTTTTGCGATCCGGAATGTCTTTTCCTCACCGACCTTCATATTGCGCACTGCGTCATCAAATCCCTTGATGACCTGCGCTGAGCCGACAACAAACTGTATAGGACCATTATTCTTTGAGGAGTCAAACTCCTCGCCATTGTCGAGTGTACCGGTGTATTCGACTGCGATATAATGCCCTTCCTTGACCAGACTAGGTTTTGCTGATGAATCTTTTGTGTCTTTTTTTGTTGGAGCCGCTTGTTTTTTTGCAAATTTCTCTATCTTCTTAACAGGAACAGCGTCTTTAGACACAGAACTTTTAGCTTTAGATTTTTCTTTCGTTGCCATAACATCACCTACCCGCACAGAATAATGGTGTATTTATAAATTTTAGGAAAGTAGGTCGGGTTATGATTTATCTCTGCTGTGCGGTATTCAATTTTTACGGATGATTGCTACATACGAGTTTTTATCTATTTTATGCCCTGTTTTGTCTATGTTTGTATAGAATAATCCGATATTGCTGGTGATAAAGTCGATATGCGTCTTATTTATCTGTGATCTATCTGAAATGCTCCAGAGTACCTCTAGTTCTGCAGATGGCGGGATGAGTGTTTGGAGTTGGGGCAGTGTGTGTTTTTCAGGTGTTCGCGTTTCACCGATATATATCATACCATCCTTTTTTACAATGCGTACTGCTTCTTCGACAATCTCCTTTTTAGCGTGAACATAATACGCGCTTAATACATTATAGATATGTACTTCATCAACGCTACAGTCCTTGAGATTTATATTCGTGATGTCTGCTTTGAAATATTTGACAAGATCCTTGATGCACTGATGCCTGTAGTTATACGTTCCCAATGCAAAAGCCCCTTCAGCCTCTTTTCCACGATCAAAACATAGATATATTGCGTTGGGGTTCAAATATGGCCCATACTCATTACCTGGAGGGCAATACCCCGGACCAAAATATGCTTTGATTAATTTATCACTCATGAAGGACGGTAATTTTGTGGTATTTATCAATATTACGGATACTGCAAATCATATCACTAAAGAATACATTCAGATTAAAGAATGATAAAAAAATAAAAAAGAACGCTTAAGCGTATTTATTTACGCGCCTTCTCAATCTTGCCATGCAAGAGTGCATTGAGCGATTGGCTGTTGACCTTGATGACTTGCCATCTGATACCGGAAAGGTCTCCTTTGGTCTTGCCCATTTTTCCGCCGATGCACTCGATAACGACCTCATCGTGCTCATCAATGAGCTTTATTGCACCATCGCCTGGAGCAAATGCCGTGACCTGCTTTCCGTTCTTGATCAATTGGACACGGACGCACTTACGCATTGCTGAGTTCGGCTGCTTTGCCTCGATCTGCGTCTTTTCAAGGACTATCCCTGATGCCTGTGATGCACCCTCGAGCGGGTCTGATCGCTTCTTGTAATTAGTGACGCGCTTGACAAACCATTTATCATTGTAGCGGAATTGCTTTCTTCGCTTGCTTAATTTTTTTGCACTGTTCAATCCTGATGATTTCTTGCTCATTTTTCCTCCAGTATCCTTGTTGAAATGTGTTTTTCGTGTTTAGTATATGCTTTCAAGGATGGATTATACCACCTTGATCTCTTCAATATCAAAATATTTTTTTACAATACCCTCATATGCCCGCAGGTTCTGCGCCCGCGCGCCGATGATAAGTCCCTTGGTCTTCTGATCCGGGTCTGTGATGGTGACAATATGCCCGTCCTGTTTGATGTCCTGGACCTTGTACGGGTAGAGCAGGTTTGCGATGAATTTGACGATATCCGGATGATACTCAACAATCTTGATCTTACGCTGCAAAAGTCCTTCGACCCGGTGCAGGTTGGAAAGGTTTTTTCCGAGCGCCTTGAACATGTCACCTTCGAAAACCACAAAGGTGAGCACCTCCTTCAAATAAAATGCGTCCTTGACCCGTGCATGCGTGATGTTCTCAAACAAATTGATGAGTTTAATCATCTCAACATCATACACGGTCTTTGTCGCACCGGATTTTTGCTTAAGCGTTATTTCAGGCATACGTTGGACCTTTGCATCACTTCTTCAATGCAAGAACCGATATTGAAAACGGTTTTTTACATACTGCGCCCAGTTCATCGTTCGGAACCTTGGTTGCAAGCACCTCGAAACCTGAAATCTTACTATATGCAGTGAGATCATCAAGCAGGTCCTTGGGACAGTTTGCTGCAATATATACCTTTGCGATAAGGCCTTTGCGTATATTCTTCAACACTTCATCCCTTCCAATAAGCAATTTTTCTGAAGTGATAGATTTTCGTATTTCTTCTTCGTACATTTTTACCTCAACGATTAATTCTTCGCCTTCTTTCCAGTCTTGACCACAAGCTTGGGGATGCCCGTACCTGTAGGGACGACCTGATTGATCATCACATTTTCAATGACACTGCGTAGGTAATCCGTCTCTCCGCTGATTGCAGAGTTGATGACGTGTTTGATGGGTGTCTCGAATGATGCGCGTGCAAGAACCGATGGCTTTTCCTTGACAATACCATAACGATTGATGCCAAGGACTGTTCCTGAGCCGCTCATAGTGTCTGCAACCAGCATGATGTGGCGGGGATCAACATTCAAACCCTGCTCATCAATGACTTTCAGCACTTCATTGATGATTGCCTGACGCGCTGCCTCGATGCCGAGCACCCGTTCAATCTCAAAGATGTCATTGGTCACTGTCTTATCAAAATTGACAAATTCAAGCTTTGCAACATCTTTAAGGTTTGATCCTGCAGTGACCACAATGTATTCATCGCCACGCTTGACCGGAAGCACCTGCGTGATGCCCTTGATCCCATTGATATAGACATCCTGGACCTTTTCCTTGAGCTTGTAAAGATTATTCAAATCATCCTCTTTGGAAGTGGACTTGAGCATGATGGTGTGATCATCATCCTTTGAAGGCCTGAATTGATACCCTTTCGGGAAACTTTTTTCAAGGACCTTGATGATCTGCCCGGGCTTGATATCAACACGTGCAAGCTTTTCTGCTTTAAGTGTCATACTCATCTGCGCTTCTGCAACATCAATACTGATTTCCTGGATATATTCGCGCAATGTTGTCTCCTTGATGCTCTCTGCGATCTTCTTGATATCTTTTCCTTCACTATACGGCTTTTTGAAATAGATCTGCATCATCTTAGTGGAGATCTCTGCGCGACCATCAAGGACCTCGATGATTCGGGGAAGTCCAGTGGTGACGTTCATTTCAGAAACCCCTGCAAAGTGGAATGTGTTCAGCGTCATTTGCGTACTGGGCTCACCAATGGATTCTGCAGCGACAAGTCCGACGCTCTCTCCAGGCTCTGCAAGTGAATTCACATATTCCTCGCGTGCAAGTTCAAGCACTTTCTTGAGCTTTGATTCTGAGAATTTCTCCGGAACTGCTTCCTTGATATCCTCAATAATCCTCTTCGGGAGTTGATTCTCATATTCCTTGAATAATTTGCTTTCCATTTTGTTACACCCTTGATTTAATCCTCTGCAAGGACCTTGTCGATGATCCTTTTGACATTGATGCGCCCATTCTCGCTCTTGGTGACATCGACACCATCCTCTCCATACATGAACTGGATGATCTTATTGCTCGCGTCGCGGACCGTAAAGTCATTGTCGATCTTCAAGTCCTGCAATGCATTTGCAAGCCTGCGATAGAGGTATCCTGATTTTGGAGTACGCAATGCAGTATCCATCAGGCTGTCTCTTCCTGTCATACTCATGAAGAAGAGTTCATGCGGTTTAAGGCCGTCCTTGAATCCTTCCTTGATGAATCCGCGCGCTGCAGGGCTTAAGTCATCTTTCTTGAATACTGAGAGTGTACGCTTATTATATCCCTTGCTGATACGTCCACCACGCATGGCCTGTTGCCCGACGCATGCAGACATCTGTGCAAGATTCAAAAGATTTCCTGCGCCGCCTGACTGGATCATGACCATGATCTCCCGGTCAGGATTTGCATTATCTGCAACAATCTTACCTGAACGGTTACGCGCCTTGTTCAGCTTTTCAAGAATCTTGAGCTCAAGCGTCTCTTTCATGTTACGACCCGGAAGAGTCTCAAGTGTTCCTTCCTTATACTCTTTGATGAGTTGGTCGACTTCTGCATACGTCTGATCAATAATATCCTTGATCTTTTGCTTGATATCACTGGGGACATCAATATCTGCAATGCCTGTCGTGAACCCGGTAAATGCAAGGACTGCGTTTCCCAACCTGAATATTCGGCCTAAGAATTCAGAGGCAAAATCAGGACCATACTGCTTATAGATTGTCCTGAGCAGTAATCCTTGTCCTTCACCAAGATTTGCATTATCCAGAACACCGGATTTGAGATGTCCCTTCTCGATCTTGACTATTGCATCCGGATCTTCCTTATTCTCCTTATACTTCTTGCTGTATCCTGTAAAATTGAAATCCTTTGGGAGAAGTACAGAAATGACATCTCTTCCAGTCACAATCTCCTTGTCCGGCAATCGTGAGAATTCAGTGATGCCGATACTGGAAAGCAAGTCTATTGCCTCTTCACGCGTGAGCTTGAAATCCTTTTTGGAAAGGACAAACATTCCTGTCTGCGCGTCCTTATTGCATCCGATAATACTTAAGCCGTAACGTGGGCTGATGATCTGTGTCGGGACATGCATGAGGATTTCTGCCTCAGCGCGCGCCTCTTCAGTCTGCGGGATATGCAGGTTCATCTCGTCACCGTCAAAGTCTGCGTTGTACGGCTCGCAAACACAGGGGTTAAGCCTGAATGTGAGTCCGGGCAGGACTTTAATCTTATGGCACATCATACTCATGCGGTGCAGTGAAGGCTGACGGTTGAAGATTGCAATATCACCATCCATAAGGTGCCTCTCGACAATAAAGCCAGGCTGGATCTCTTCAAGGAGCTGCTCTTTGGTTTCACTGGTGATGCGCTTGCGCTTACCATCAGGTCTAATCACATAGTTTGCGCCAGGATAATTTTCCGGGCCGCGCGAGACATACTGCTTCAAGTATTCCATATTCCATTCAGTGACCCGTTCAGGAACAGTGAGCTTCATTGCAATGATCTTTGGGACACCAACCTCATTGATCTCAAGCTTCGGGTCAGGACTGATGACTGTACGTGCAGAGAAGTTGACACGCTTACCGGCAAGGTTATGCCTGATGCGTCCTTCCTTACTCTTGATACGCGCAGTGAGTGTCTTGAGCGGCTGGCCTGAACGATGACGTGCAGGCGGAAGCTGTGATACCTCGTTATCGAAAAATGTCGTGATATGGTACTGGAGGAGATCCCATAAGTCTTCAATAATGATTTCTGGCGCTCCGGCATTGATGTTTTCGAACAATCGTTGGTTGATTCTGACAATATCACCGAGCTTATGCGTCAAGTCATCTTCTGAACGCTCGCCGCTCTCTAATGTTATGGAGGGGCGCATTGTCACTGAAGGGATGGGCATGACTGTAAGGATAGTCCATTCTGGTCGCAGTGCAGCAGGGTTGACTCCGAAGACTTTGAGATCATCATCAGGGACTTTTTCAAGTCGCATGCGCACTTCGATAGGTGAGACTTTCTTTTCCTCTTCCATGAATGTGGTTGGTTTCTCAAGATGGATCTTGAACTGCTTTGCCTTGCAATACGGGCATTGGTTGACTGTCTTTAGTTCGACAATAATCTCTTTAATCTTGTCGCGTCGCGCATTAAGACCGCCTTCAAGCTCTGCATGATCCAAATCTTCCATGCATTTGTCAATCTTCTGCTTCGGGATAAGGATTCTGCCGCAATCCCTGCAGGTGCATCGCAAGAGGTCATAGATGAGCGAAATGAACTTGATATGGACGACTGGTCGTGCAAGTTCCATGTACCCAAAGTGTCCAGGACATTCCTTGAGTTTTGAGCCGCAGGTCTTGCATTTGAGTCCAGGATCAATGACGCCAAGCCGGATATCCATGAGTCCACCATCGACAGGATATCCTTCCTTATCATATAATTCCGGGGTTACGATTTTTGCAGATGCCATCTCTTTGATGGCCTTTGGGCTCATGAACCCGAATTCGATCCGGTCAACCCGTTTATGAATATAGTCTTCCATTTTTTTGCACCTTATTCGTATTCGCTCTTCAATAACATTTTTGGATAAATGCCGAATGATTTCAATTCATCCATGAATAATTTGAATGCATAGCTGAGTTCGACATTATTGATCTCGACATTATCGCCGCAGATAGGACAATAGGATTTGTTCTTGCGTGAATCATAGACGCCGATCATGCCGCATTTCTCGCAGATAGGAACTACAGTCTTGTCAGAATCGAATCGTTCCTTAAGGAGCAGGCTTGCGCCATGCGCAACAAAAGTATCCTTCTCCATTTCTCCCAGTCGCAATCCTCCTTCCTTAGCGCGTCCCTCTGTAGGCTGGCGGGTAAGAAGCTGGATCGGTCCGCGTGCACGCGAGTGGACCTTATTTGCGACCATGTGTTTTAATCGTTGATAGTACATGTTTCCGATATAGATGCGTGCAGTGTATGCTCTTCCAGTGATTGCAGAGTACATGACTTCAGTTCCGTCCTCCTTGAATCCGAGCGATTCCAGGGCTGCGCGCAAATCAGACTCTTTTTCAGAGCCGAATGTTGTTCCATCAATATATCGTCCTTCAAGTGCGCCGACTTTTCCACCAATCATTTCAATGAGGTGCGCAACAGTCATACGCTTCGGCAGGCCGTGCGGGTTAAAAATGATGTCCGGGCGCATGCCGTTCTCTGAGAATGGGATGTCCTGCTCTGGGACAACCATGCCAATGACTCCTTTCTGTCCATGACGTGAAATGAATTTGTCCCCGATCTCTGGGATGCGCTGCTCGCGCAGTCGTACTTGGATGAGGCGATTTCCTTCCTCATTTTCTGAGAGAAGAACCAAGTCAACGACTCCTTTCTCTCCATGCTCGAGTGCCATGGAGCTTTCACGTCTGATATTACTGGTCAAATTGTATTCATCTCCGGAATTGAGGAATCGGGGCGGGCTGGTCTTTCCGATGATGACATCACCCTCCTTCACTTTTGATTCTGCAGAGACAATGCCGTCCTCTTCGAGGAATCGATAATCCTTTTCAGTGCGATAACCCTTCACATCCTTGTTCGGAACAACAATCTCATCCATAAGACCGCCCGGATAGCGGAGCTCTTCAGAGACGACTGGCCTAAAATATGTGCTGCGGCCAAGTCCGCGATCAACAGATCCACGGTTGATGACAACAGCATCCTCCATATTGTACCCGTCATAGGGCATGACTGCAATCACGACGTTCTGTCCTGAGGGATGCTGCTCATAATTGGAAATATCGTGCATGATAGTCTTGACAATCGGGACCTGCGGATAATGGAGCAAGTTGACATCCATGTCAATCCTGTTGAAAAAATTCGTTGCGTAAAATCCTACTGCCTGTTTCTGGTTCTTTGAACCCTGGGAGAGACGGACGCCCTGGTTGAACTGGCCGAAAGGAATAAGGCTCGTACAAAGACCAAGAATGTCAAGAGGGCTGATCTCCAGATGTGTATGCTCTGCCGTGAGATCCTCTTCAGTAAATGCGATATATGCGTTTTCCTCTTCAGCAGGATCAAGATACTCGATGATTCCCTGCTTGATAAGGTCAGTCCAGGATATCTCGTTTTTCTGCAATTGCTCAAGATGTTTTGCAGTAATCGTGGATTTTGCGTCCTTAACTACGATTACCGGCCTGATGGTTCTTCCCCGTGATGTTTCGACAAAGACCTGATCAGTATCTTCCTGATACAGGATGTTCATCTCAAGCGGGAATTTTCCCTCGCGGCGCTGCGCGATGATATCCTCGCTGAATTTTTTTCCGTCAGTAACGGTTCCAATGAATTTATTGTCCATAAACACTTCGACCATTTTTTTCACCTTGAAGCATAATGTTTCTGATTATTGTTTTGCAATCTCCAATCCCAGACCCTTGAGTCCGCGAAGCACTGCTTCCTCATCGACTTCCTGAGTAATGCTGGAAAGCAAAGCAAGATTCTTGCGCAATCCGATGTTTGTACCTTCAGGAGTCTCTGCAGGGCATAACCGTCCGAGATGCGTCGGATGGAGTGTACGTGCTTCGAAATTTTCCTGTGACGCACTTAGCGGGCTGATCACTCGTTGCAATGTGGACTGGACCTGCAGGTAATTGAGCCGTTCCATACGCTGGCTGATACCTTTCCTGCCGCCGACCCATGAGCCGGTTGCCATGCTGCTGTAAATGCGCTGTGTCAGGAGTTTATCACGGATAATGACCTTCAGGTTTGGGAATTTTCCACGCTTGACAATGCGTTGGAAATTATAGAGCATATCGCCGATAAGTATCTTCAGGTTTGCGCGGACAAGATCTGCAAGAAGATCGCCAGACATCTTGAGCCGCTTATTCATGTAGTGGTCCTTGTCATCTTCAGGCAGGGATCCATTAGCGACCAGAAGATATTTCTTGATCATCTTGCACAGGTTCTGCGCCTTTGCATTGCGGAATTGCTCTTCAAGACCGATATGCGGGAGCAGGTACTTGTCAAGAATCTCCCGGGTGCGTTCCATACGGATCTCCTTGGTCTGGGTGATACCGATTTTCTTTGCGATATAATCGACGGCATCATCAGCGGTCTTGATGTCGACAAATTCATACAGGTTGATGAAAACTTCAGAGCTTTCCTCAAGCGCGATGAGTCGCATGATCTCCTCATCCTTGACAATGCCAAGTGCCTTGATGACTGCGATAATAGGAATCTTCTTGACACGGGTAAATGAGAGATTGATGATCTCGTCTTTCTGCTTCTCGATGAGATGGGGAATCTTGTAGGATCCGCGTTCAGAAAATATTTTTCCCTCGTGGGTGTTTTTTGCGCCGCTCGATTTGGTGACGAGGAACTTGTTTGCCGCAAGGTCTTCGATCTTGACGAGCGCCTTTTCAGTCCCGTTGATGATGAAATATCCCCCGGGATCATTCGGGTCCTCGCCCTTCTCGATGAGTTCGTCTTTGGAGAGTCCGTTCAAGTGGCAATACTTCGACTTGAGCATGATCGGGATGTGGCCGATCTGTGTGCGGAATGCTTCACGCTGCACACCATTGATGTGGCTTGAGATCTCGATGAATACCGGTGCAGAATATGAGAGTTTGCGCAGGCGCGCTTCGACAGGGTAGATGACCCGTTTTGAACCGTCGGCTTCAGTGATCTCAGGCTTTGTGATTGAGATCTTGTCCAGAACAATCTTGTATTCCTCGACATTGCTCGGGATGATGGTTGGCTCGATAGTCTTGTTCTCTTCGATGATGCGCTGCAATTCGACGTCGATGAAATTATTGAATGATTTGATGTCTGCGCTGATCATCGTGTTTTCTTCGAAATATTTTTTGATGAGTATTTTAGCGTATTCAGTCATAGTTTCACCTGCATCTATTGGATCTCGATCACCACGCGGTAAAAGACAGTCTTGCCTGCAGTCTGGCTTTCACGGGTAATCTTGATTAAATCCCCGGGCGCTGCCTCGAGCGTATAGAGCGCGGGATCATTGATGGATATCTTCGGGAAATCCTTGAGGTCTGCAGCGTATTTCTCAAGGACGCGTTTCTTTTCTGCCTCTGAACATTTCTCGTGTTTGGGGACAAAAACATGATTTTTGATTTCTATCTGTTCTTTTGATCTGGTCTTTTTTTTCCTTGCCATGGTGCCACCTTCGAACTATAAACGGGTCGGACGAGATTTGAACTCGCGGCCACTGCATTGCTTTCAAAGTTTTTGAGATTTCAAAAACCCTGTTTTTTGTTAAAAGTGCAGTGCTCTAACCAGGCTGAGCTACCGACCCACAAACCCTGCTCGCCTGCATCTGGTGTATACTGAACGCCCTGGCCGGGATTCGAACCCGGGTCGAAGCCTTACTATGATGATTGTTTTTGGCAATCTCTCGACAGGGCTTCATGATAGGCCACTACACTACCAAGGCATAATCGCCTAGGAATATCTTGTGGTGTATTGCGGTAGCTATCGCTTTACTCAAATAGTATGAGAACCATAGCCTTGCTCTGATAAAAACAATACACGCATATTAATATTCCTCGTGACGTTACGTCAGTCTCAATATTCTCGCGCGTTGCAAATACGTAGTGTCATAAGCTCTTCTTGTCATTGATGAACTTGCAAGCACCAAAACAGCTAAAGGAATTAGGAACCATTTATAAAAGTATTGGTTTTTTCCACATAACACCGCACAGAACTTATAAAGTAGTATGCGCTATTCGTATGCGATAGACCGCGTTCATTGATGCAATGATGATGCAATATTTTTGATATACTGGTCTTTCTAAAATATAAAAATGCGTTTTTTGAAATTAAAAATATTTATAAACAATCACAATTCTCTCCAATGATTGTTCTACGATCCCTTCGTAGCTCAATGGTTAGAGCGCATGGCTGTAGAAGTCGCACGACGAGGCCCTACAGGGCTATGGATGAATTGCGATCAGCCGTAACCATGAGGTTCCCGGTTCGAGTCTGGGCGAAGGGATTTTATTTTCTTCCTGATAGTCTGCTATTGAATAATTGATGTAAAGAATTATTGATTAAAAAGATTAAAAAAATTGTGGCGCGCTGGAGTGCGTGTGCTTAAGAATAATTCTATTATTCGTCTGTCTCGGTGATCGCATGATGACTGCGGTGCAATAATTTTACACCGTTGGATAATTGCGTGCGCTCACCTGCCTTGGTCTGGAACCGGATCTTTGCGCTGGGCAGATGCACGTTCCCGACGATATTGAGTTTGCTCTTCAGGCGGTAGCTGACGAGCCGCTCTTCGTATGGCTCGAGCAATTCAAGATTCCACATCAGGACTGAATGTTTCTTGTCTGCAGAGACCATCTTAGTCGGCTTGAGGCTGCCAAGAACTGATTCATCCTCGATATCGACGATCTTGGGATAGCGATCAATGATCTTGATATTGCGAATGATGCGTCCTGAACGGTTCTTGATGTGCAATTTCACCTTGAGTTCTGAGACGCCCTGATCTGTCTCTGTTGTTATTTTTGCGCGTTTATAGATGAGGACTGGGCTTCTGAACAAATAATAAAGTATGATACATACAATGATAATCACTGCGATAATAAAGAGGATGCTGTAATTTGTTGTGGCAACAATCTGCACTTTCTGCTCAGGTTTGAGCGGGACGTTCCATGCAATATAACTGACTCCATCCTCATTGAGCGTGAAATACTTGTCTGATGAAGAGGTAAAGATGCGCTGAAAGAAATTACTGCGCGTCTTAACTTGTTTTGTGACGTCATAATTTCCCTTGTTGATGAGGACGAATCGTTCCGTGGTCGTAAAAAGCGTCTTGGTGAGCGTCTCTTCAATGGAGATATCTGAATATTCTTTGATATAGACATCCTTGCTGACATCATTGATGGTCTGGTTGCCGACCATGATATGGATATTGACACTATAGGTTCCGGGGCGCTGGAGCGGGTTGATCTCGAAAATGACTTGGTTTGTCTTCTCCTCGAGCGGACCGAGTGTTGTCGTGTATGATTTGTGGAAGAGTTCAGAGTCAATTGCGATATCGAGTTGCGTGATATTGAGCGGGTTTCTGTTGCGCAGATAAATCTCGATAGGGAATACATTGCGGGGATCAATCTCATTGGTCAAGTGCACTTCTGAAGCAATGTTCGGGGAATACGTCCGACGGGTTTCGTTGCTGGATTTGACATAAACGTACAGGTTCTCGTTCTGTACTGTTCCTGCCTGGAGTGATTTGATGGTCAGCGGTACAAGTTGCGGGCCATAGAATGCATCGCTGAGCGCGCTCACTTCAAGCGTGAAACTTGCAGTGCTGTTGGCGTCGACTGTAATAAGTGTCGGGCTGACATCCCAATACGAGCTGATGGTATAAATCTGGATGCGATCAGATGTTGTTGCAGCATTCGTGATATTAAACGTGTATTGCGCAGTCTCATTTGTATAGATGCTCTCTTTGATTGGCGAATACGCAAGTTCAAATGGCAATGCGGTCGCAATCACTGTCCCTACAATGATGAGAAGGAGTATATATAGTGTTGTTCGTTTAATTGGCGCTAACATCATCACTCACCCGAGACCCTATGTTTCGTGCAGTGCACGATTTTTTTTACCGAATGATTATCGGATACGCTGAAATAGTCTCTACTATCCTCATTCATTTATATACTTTGTGGTTTGCTCGTACGCATGAATTATTCATAATTTGGCATATCTTTTATATATACCACTTGATAATAAAAACAATATTTATAAATTTCGTTATGCTTGCGGTGTTATGCAAGAAGGGTTTGATCGTAAGAGCCGCAAGCAGGAACAGTTCCGGCTACGTGAAAATTATTTTGCAACATTAAAGGAAACCGCAGATATTGTTAATGCTTTTTTCTTCACATACATTGAGGATAAATTCAAACTTACGCCACAACTTAAATTTGATCTTACCGAACGTTACACTCAAGGAAAGACACAATTACGTGCAGCGCAGGTACGCTTTGCATATGAACTTGCAGGAGGAACGGATTGGAAACAGATTGTTCCTGCCTGCGCGGCATCCACATTAAAAGAAGCAGCGTATTACTGCATCGATGATATATTCGATAAACATATCGACATACACCGCGTTCCACTGATAGGTATACCTTTTATTTCGTTATCCTACGCGATGATTAGCACATTAGATGATTCTTTTTCTCGAGAGGAAGTGCAGGAAGTAATCCATGAACTCTTTCGTCTTGACGAACTCAATGGACAGGGATTTATACTTGATTGCAAATTAACAACCCCTAATGAATACGCGTATTCAAAGAAGGTTGAGGGATATAATTTTTGGGAGCAAACAATGCGTATTGGTGCAATACTCGGTCATGCCGCACGTTCAGATATTGATCGGTTTGGGGAGATAGGAAAACATATCGGAAGCGCGTATATCATCGCAAATGACACATGGGATTTTGCAAAAGACCTAGAAGATTTTCGCGCAGGAAAATACACTCTTCCGATACACTATGCGTTCGAGCACCTCACCGGTGCCGATAAAGAAACGTTTGTACGCTTATTCGCAAAAACCAATCTCTCCACTCAAGAAATGGACGCTATCCGTACAATTGTGGTGAATAATGATATTATTGCATACGGGCGAACGCATGCAAGAGTGCACTGCGATCATGCCATACAATTACTTGCAGTGTATCCAGATTCTAACGCAAAACAGATGATCACATTCGCAACGACAATGACTCAGAAAAATAAACATTATACATTCCTTGATTCATATATGCAAACGAAGAAATAACTAGGGCTACCCGAATTCGGACCAGAAGAGATTTTTACAAAAAATCTCGTAAAAAGTGAATGTTCGACTTCGTCGAAGCATTCTTCTATGGGGCTACCCGGATTCGAACCGGGATCGCAAGGTCCCAAACCTCGAAGGCTAACCAGGTTACCCCATAGCCCCATCATCGCAAAAGAAAAGGTGTTTATTTTTAAATCTTTTGAAAGCGCAGAGAGATGAGGCTCCTTTCAAAAAGTCTCTTTTATTGCCTTGCGAACACTCAAATGACTATGGCGATTGCAAATAGCTCGTCATACAATGATACATTATTGCGATGTGAGCGGCAAAAAAAGTCGAGCCGAAGACGAGATTTTGAAAGGAGCCTGAGCGATTAATAAAATTTATAAATTTCATCACCCCTCATGGGGTTTTTGTACCGGGGGATTCATATGGCAAAAATCACAAAAAAAGAGGAATATGACGTTTCAGGAATCATCGAGATTGACGACAATAAGAAGAAACGTGATGAATATGACCTTGGCCGCGAGGATCAAGACAGCGACACTGATGATGATGAACTCGATTTCGATGGCGACTTTGATTTTGACGACGGCGGGGATTAAACGCGATTACCCGTACACATGATTGTTCTATAACAGAAATAAATAAAACGCCAATCCACTTGCGCAGGCGCCTATCTTTTCTTTACAGTCTTCTTCTTTTTCGGAAGATTATTCTCCTTGAGTTCAAGTTCAGTTGAGGTGATTGTTGCGGTCTCTGATTTTTTCGGGGAAGCGGTCTTTGAAGATTTCTTTGCAGTACTTTTTTTGGAAATAGATGTCGCAGCCGTCTTTTTTGCACTCTTACTTTTAGCCTGCGTGATGTCCGCATCTTTTTTTGCAGCAGCGTCTTTTTGCGCGTGCTTGCGCGCAGGACCGCCGATGCGCTCGATATGCCTGCATTTGGGGAATGCCGAGCACCCAAGGAATTGCCCGTACATTGATTTGCGCAGGACCAATGGTTTTGCGCACTTCGGGCAGGTCTTGGTGAGTGTTCCTGCCTCAAGCTCCTCGATCTCTTTTCGCAGCGCCTCATCCTCGACTTTTTTTGAGGGGCAATTGACATTGATGCAGGTTTCCTTTGTCTTTCTGCCATTCAGAATCTTAATAATGGGAAATTGGCATTGCGGACAAATCTTATCAGTCTTTTTGGGAATGCCGAACACCGGCAGGTTGAAGAGTGCAGTGCACGTCGGATAATTGGTGCATCCGATGAATTTTCTCTTGCTAATCTTTGAGTAGCGTATAGCAAGTTTTCCCTCCTTGCAGAGCGGGCATGTGGAAAGTTCGCTCTCCTGGCGCATGCTCTCCTTGTGGGATTCTGTAAGTGCTTCGCCGATGGGCTTTTCATTTTTCTTGAATTTGGTGAGAATAGTTGTGAGTGTTGATTCTGCCTCTGCAAGAACCTTCTCTTCAGTGAATTTTTTTTCACGGATACCGTCCATCTCCTGCTCAAAATGGCGGGTGAGTCCCTCATCAAGAATTTCCGGACAATATTTTTCCAGTGTCTGGACTGTCTTGATCCCGAGTTCTGTAGCCTCGATTGACTCATTCTTGATATAATTGCGATCATACAATGAATCAACGATTGCAGCGCGCGTCGCCTTTGTCCCGAGTTCCTGCCGTTCCAGTTCCTTGATGATTGATGCAGGGGTATAACGCCTTGGCGGCTGGGTCTCCTTGTCGTGGACAATGACTTCCTGATGGTGTACCACATCTTTTTCCTGCGCAAGAGGGAGATCCTCCTCTTCAAGTTTGACATAGGGCGCGTAGAGCGCATGCCATCCCTTCTCAACTGTTCGCGTACCTTTTGCCTGGAATGGTTCATTGACGATATTGATCGTAAGAGTTACAGTCTCGCGGGTCGCATCGCTTCCAAAACAGGAGAGGAACCGCTTGACGATAAGATCATAGATTTTGAATTGCCAATCCTTGAGCTTTGGCGCAGCGCCAGTCGGATAGATTGCAGGATGCGCAGGATCAGTCTTTTTACCCTCGCTGGGGATAAGCGGACCGCGTGATGCGATTGCAACCAGCGGCGTATATGATGGTTGTTTTGCAAGTGCATCCATGATTTTTTTATAATTGATCTCTTTAGGAAGTTTTTGAGATGATGTTCTGGGGTAGGAGATGAATCCGCCGGTGTAGAGTTCCTGGGCGATATCAAGCGTCTGTCGTGGCTTGATGCCAAAGAGCCGGTACGACTCCATTTGCAGCGTCGTAAGATCAAAAGGCACGGGCGCTTTTTGGATAAACCTATTTTTCTGGACTCCGGAAATAACGCCATCTTTTCCCTGAACTTTCTCTGCGATTGCGCGCGCCTCTTTCTCGTCACTGAATTTGCCTTTGGTGTGCCAGGACTGCACAAGTTCCGGATGTTTTCCGATAGTGACGTTTGCCTGGACTTCCCAGTAGGGTTCAGGCTTAAATGCTGCAATCTCTTCCTCTTTATCGACGATAAGTTTGAGCGCAGGACCCTGGACACGCCCGGATGAGAGTATCTTGAATATGCCGGCATTTTTCATCGCAAGAGTCAGTGCCCGGCTTAGATTAATACCATACATCCAATCCAGATAGTGGCGCGTCTCTCCGGCGATTGCCTGACCCCAGTCCAGCGTTTTTGATTTATGCGCGTAGGATTCAATGAGATCGTCTTTGGTGAGCGTTGAGAATTTCATGCGCGCAGCATCTTTCTGCTTGCAGATATAGCGCACACAGTTCAGGCCGATGACTTCGCCTTCAATATCATAATCTGTCGCGACAGTGTAAGCGCTTGCGCCTTTCGCGAGTTTTTTTAATGCTGCAACATATTTTTTGGTGAAGCTTTTTGCATCAATCTCTCCGGATTCCTTCCATTGCAGATCAAAAACAGGATATTTGAATGATTTTTCCTTCTCGGCGACTGTGTAGAGGTGTCCCACGGCGCAGCCGATGACAATATCATTCTTGCCATGCGTCACTTTATAATACGGGACGCCCTGGTAGGATTCTTTTATGGGCTTTCCGTCGGCAAGTGCGGCAGCGATCATTTTTGCCGCGTTCGGTTTTTCAGTGATGATCAGTTCATATCCCATGTTATCGTCGGAAAAATGCAGATTGTGTTGTTGTTTCATCTGCAAATTTTTTTAAGAATAATCTAGCGACTATATAAAAATTGTGATTTGTGAAAAAAATGCCGCATTTTTATCGACGAGAAATCTTGTTCGTATTTGTGCAAGTGATGTGCGAGCATAGAACAGTCTGCTGCAAAGGATGAACTTGCGGTATTATTTGAGTCGGCATTCAATGACGTTTTGCGCGAATAGCGTGTAGGTGTATCGGTTCATCAGTATTACCGCGCCTGTCGTTATTTCTTCTTCCAGTTCCTCTTCAGTCCAATAATCCTTGTCCATTGTTTCACCTGTGCTGTTTGTTTGATGTTATGTGGCGTATGGTATTGTTACGTACGGCATAAATACTACAAAGAGTTGTAATCATTATGAGTTTTATTGACAAAAAATATGTATCAGCGTTGCAGTAGGATTAAATTTTTAAAGAACGACCTCTTTGTCCCTTGCATGCTTGACGCTGAGACAACCAAAAAGATTCTTGATTTTGTCTATAGCAAGCCGCGCTCCATCCAGGAGATTGCCCAGCATATCGGCAAGAACTGGAGGACTGCAGATACCTATACAGAAAAGATCCATAAAGAACAGGGTGTTCTTGCATTCCGGACATTTCGCGGGGGGACACGCGGGGCCTTAAAGATTGTCTATTGGAACAATGTCGAGAAGATCCATTCCTCGGATTTTCAGGAGCGGCTCTTCAAGCGCATTGAATCCAGTCGCACAAAAGAGGATTTCAGCCCCTTTGACATCTATCAGTATGTCGATGAAAAAAAACGTTCGGCATTCCTTGAGGAACAATCAGAATATCATATCACTGAAACGCAGAATCTTATCGGAAGCCTGCGCAGTGCAGCATCGCAGGTCATGATCTTTTCAGGAAATCTTTCCTGGGTCAATGCGCAGCAGGGAAGAAAGAGGATTATTGACGTCTTTGAAGAACTCGCTGATCGCAATGTCGTCATCAAGATCCTCTGTCGGGTCGATATGGATTCCATGGGTAATGTCGAGAAAATGCTTGCAATAAACCATAAGCTCAAAAAAGAGATGATTGAGATCCGTCACAGCGAGCAGCCGTTCCGCGCGTTCATCATTGATGATACCTTTGCGCGATTCAAGGAGGTGCAATGGACGACAAAACAGACCCGGGCAGGTCCTGAAAAACGCCAGCACTATATATTCTATGAGATCCGTGATGAAGACTGGATTGAGTGGCTGGAAAAAGTGTTCTGGTCAATCTTTCGGACAAGCATTAGTGCGCAGAAGCGGATAGGGGACATCAACAGTATCCGGGCAATCAAGAACAAGAAATAATACTCCGGTATCCACGATATCAGCAGAAAATCTTCCTAAATATCAATAAAAAAAGAGAAGTATCAATAAGAAAAAATAAGAAAGAAAAAATTTATTCTTCGTCTTCTGCAGCGGTTTCGGCGTCTGCCTCGTTCGAGTCATCTGCATCTTCACGTGCAGATTCATCAACCGGTTCGTCGTCATCGCTGGTTTCTTCGCTTTCCTCACTGGATTGCTTAGGCGCTTCCTGTTCAGTTGCCTCAAGCTTCTCCTGATCTTTTCGCTTTTGCGCCTGCTTCATACGCATAAGCAGCTCTTCTTCGACAGTCTCCTTCTTCTTTTTGGACTCGATTGCAAATGATCGAATCTCAAGATTACGCAAAGGATATGTCTGATGCAGTGCCTCACGGACCTGTTTCTGGAAGCGATATTCGACAAGATCGACCACGATCTGCTCAAAATTAGTACGGTTCACTATCTCTTTACAGACTGCGCGGCAATTCTTGATGAGTGATGCGAGTGCTGAGCCATTGGTCTTACTGTTAGTCACCATGACTGGCTTGATCCTGACGAGCTTTCCATCGCTTGTCTTGACGACAAAACTGTCGGAGAGCTTGTCTTTTTCGCGTTTTGCAAGTCGTTTGAGTGAGGAGGGTGAGAGTTCATACTTGACGAGAGTCGTGTATCCCTTGCCTTCCTTGACATCAGTGACCTTGAACATCAGGTTGATGTGCTGCTTTTTCATGTCGCCCACAAGCTGCATCATGTTTGCGGTGATTGCCTTGCCCATGAGGAATGATGCATCATCGACGAATGATTCTCCGATAATGCGACTGCCAAATAATTCTGGTGCAACAATCGGGCACCACTTCTTCTTTTTCTGCTTTTTTATATCTGCAGCTGCCTTTGCGGCATTCTTTGCTGCGGTCTTGTTATCATCAGCCATTTTTCATATCCCTCAGATTGAGATGCACGCTACGTGAAAATCCATGCACCTGATAAGCGTTTAAGAACGCCTGAATACGCTTTGGAACAAGAAAGTGTTTATAAAGGTTATTGTCCTGATAATGAATGATTTTATTTTCTGTGGATATACTCTTTGATATGATCCACATACCATTGCTGCACCTTGGTGAGAATGATCGTCGTGTCATCGTCGGATGGTTTGTTTGCATGATAGTTCACGGTGTTGCTGATTTTTTTGGTATCACCCAATATCACCAGGTCTTTGTTATCCATGCGTCTCCAATACCCGTTGCGTGCATGGAATTCGAGCGCAACTGGATTATGATCTGAAAATACAATGAGCAGAGGATACTGTTTGTCATGACGGGAAGATACGCCAAGCGTCTTTGCGCAGTCCCTGTTGATTGTCTGCTGCTCTGCGATGGATAATGGCGGGTAATGGAGAAGTTCTTTTATTACTGCACTATCAATTGATGCGGGTGCATTCTGTTTTTGCGCAAGCATGATGTAGATACATAGTGTGCTGTTTAAATGTATTATGATTTTATATCCGGTATATGATGTATACCGGTATATTCTGAACCATGATTGCAAGATTAAAAAAATAATGTCAGAGAAAAATTGATGACGCTCCTGATAGGATTATACGAATTCTATCCCGAGAACATCCTGCATTCCAGGCTTTCCGCTCTTCTTTTCAACCACACTGCGACCAGTGATCTGACTACTCTTGACGCCGGTCACGATGAGCATGACCTTGACTGATCCTTCAAGATCCTCAGAGATCTGCGCGCCCCAGATGATGCGTGCATCCTCATCAAGCTTTACCGATATTGCCTCGACAATCTTTTTTGCCTCGTTGAGTGTCAGGTCTGTTCCGCCGCAGACATTGATGAGCGCGCCATTGGCGCCTGCAATATCCACATCGAGAAGCGGGTTATGGATTGCCTTCTCAACTGCTTCCATTGCGCGATTATCAGTGTCGCTTTCGCCGATACCGATGAGTGCGACTCCGCCATTGCCCATGACTGCCTTGACATCTGCAAAGTCAAGATTGACAAGCCCGGTCCGGGTGATGAGTTCAGCAATGCCCTTGACTGCGTTCGTGAGTATCTCGTCAGCGACCTTGAATGCCGTGTGCAGTGGAAGGTCTGGTGCAAGTTCAATCAATTTATCATTCGGGATAACAATGAGCGTATCAACACTCTTTTCAAGATTATCAAGCCCGTACATTGCATTCTCGTAACGCCTATGGCCTTCCATGGCAAAGGGAATTGTGACGATACCGACCGTGAGTGAGCCGAGTTTCTTTGCAATCTCTGCGACCACTGCAACACTGCCTGTTCCTGTCCCGCCGCCAAGCCCGCAGGTCAAAAAGACCATGTCTGCGCCGGTAATAATATTTTTGATCTCGTGTTCCTGCTCATGCGCTGCATCCTCGCCGATCTTTGGGATTCCGCCTGCGCCAAGCCCCTTGGTGAGTTCTTTTCCGATAAGAATCTTCTTGTCTGCAGAGGTGTAAAGCAGGTCCTGCGCATCCGTATTGATCGCAATGGTCTCTGCGCCGACGACACCGACTTCAGAAATCCTGTTGATAGTATTATTGCCTGCGCCGCCGCAACCCACGACCTTGATGCTCGCTTTCTGTTTTGCAAGCATCTCTTCGAGTTCTGCATCAAGAATGTTTCGCTGGCTGGGATCTTTAGCAGTCAATTTGGGATCGAATTGTTGATGAATCTTATCCATGTTCCACGCCTCACACAATTGTCTTAATTGTCCAATTAAAAATCCTGGACTTTAAAAAAGTTTCTAAAAGTTCTCTGATATTACTGGAATAGGATATCTGCGACTCCAGTGAGCCGGATGAATTCCTTTTTGAGGGTATCGGTGAGTTCAGCAGGGATCGGCGTTGCAAGCGCGATAGTTGCTACATTATTTTCCAGTTTGACGCTCTTGAATGGGAGCTGGAACATGCCAAGGACTGCCTCGACTTTCATTGCAGTGTCAGCGATAACGCCGTTGACTGTGAGATCATAGCTGATGTCCTGCGAGGAAAGCGGATGGTTGAAATCGACTATGACACGCCCGCCATTGACAGTGCGCACAATGCCGCGCCTTCCATCAAGCTCGACTTCAAGTCCGGGCTGCGGTGCAATCTCATGCTTGCGGAATTCCCCGATTGATATGAGTCGGAGGAGTTTTGCATCCTTCTTGCCGAATGCGAGTTCTGCAGGAAGGTCAAGATGGTAATTTCCGGATTTTTTTCCGACAAGAAAATCATCGAGCGCTTTGAGAAGTTGCCCTTCGCCGATCTTGATGATGAGAGGCTTGTAGGTTGCGCGCTCAGTGTTGAATCCATGCGCTTTTGCAACATCCTCTTTAGTGGTGTCAAAAACCGTGTCTGTGCTCTTGAGTATCCCGACAAAATCGAGTGAGACAAAATCTCCTGCCTTGATTGCAGTTGTCGTATCAAGCTGCGCCTGTACAGTCTCACTAATGTCTTTTTTCTCGTCTTTTTCGCTTGCGTTCTTCTTTATATTCTTTTTTTCAGTATGCTCTTCTGTCATGCAATCCCCTCGTTGATAGGTAATGCGAGAAACCCCGATTCATTTAAAAAGTTTTAGAATGTTCGTGCAGGCGCTCTGCGTGCGTTGCGATAAAATCAATGATCTTCTGGACATTTGCCTCGACATTATCCTCGCCTGTCGTATCAATGATAAGGTCATAATTTTTCGGATCAGCAAAATTCCCGATACCATAAACCTTTTTGTATCTGATGATATCACTGGAATCCCGATCGATACATAATTGCTGTATCTCTGCAAGTGTTGCATGTTTTGACTTGCTGTTGCGTTCAGGATTCGACTGGTCTTTCATGACGCGTTCTGCAGCCTTCCAGGGCGCAACATTCAGGTATACCTTAAGTGATTGCGGGATAAAATAATAGCCGAGGCGTCCCTGCATCACGAAATCTTTTTTGGTCTTTGCAAGTTGTATCGTGAAATTATCGGCATCCTTATCAGTGAATGATTCTGTCTCCCCCAATTTATTAAATTCTTCGATAGTCATCCCGCGCTCTGCCGCCATCTGTTTGCGCAGTGTGCCGATATCGTAGAATTCATAACCGAGTCTTTTTGCAAGCGCCTTGCCGATGGTTGTTTTTCCTGATCCGGCCTGCCCGGAAATCGTGATAATCATTGCAGTGCAAACGTGAAGTTATATAAAAAATTTTTGGATACCACGCCGCCTCATGCCCGCGCGGGTTGCATATCAGGCGCGCTACGCGCTCTGTGACATAATATTTATAAACTTCTTCTTATTTCATCAATCATTGATACCAAGTGGGGGAGATTATGGCAAAAGATATCCAACCAATATTTATACTACCAGAACACACGCAGCGCACAACCGGAAAGAATGCGCAGCGCAATAATATCATGGCTGCAAAACTCGTCAGCGATATTGTACGGACAACACTCGGCCCGAAGGGCATGGACAAGATGATTGTCGATTCTATGGGCGATGTCATCATCACCAATGATGGTGTAACTATCCTGCGGGAGATGTCTATCGAGCATCCTGCGGCAAAGATGCTTGTCGAGATCGCAAAGACTCAGGAACAGGAAGTCGGCGACGGGACAACCACGGCAGTGGTTCTTGCCGGAGAATTATTGAAGAATGCCGAAGCGCTCCTGGACCAAAACATTCATCCGACAGTCATCGCCAAGGGTTACCGGATCGCAGCTGAAAAGGCCAATCACATCCTTGAGGGTATGGGCAAGCCGATCAAGGAATCAGACCATGAATTATTGAAGAAGATCGCGATTACTGCAATCACTGGCAAAGAGGCAGAGCATGCAAAAGAATCATTATCAAACCTTCTTGTCAAGGCAGTCAGTTCAGTACTTGAGAAAAAGACAGTGAACGGCAAGGAGTATATCGTCATTGACAAGAATGATATCAAGATCGAGAAGAATGTCGGTGGAAGCGTCGAGGATTCAGAGCTTATCGAAGGCATTGTGCTGGACAAGGAAAAGATTCACCCAAGCATGCCATCACAGATTGCGAATGCAAAGATTGCACTTATCGATTCTGCAATTGAGGTCAAGAACACTGAGATTGATGCAAAGATCCAGATCACTGATCCTGAAAAGATGCAGGCATTTCTCCAGATGGAAGAGAACATGCTTCGCGCCATGGTTACAAAGATTGTCGAGGCAGGAGCAAATGTTGTCCTCTGCCAGAAAGGCATTGATGATTTAGCGCAGCATTTCCTTGCAAAAAAAGGGATCTATGCCTGTAGGCGTGTCAAGAAATCAGACATGGAAAAGCTTTCGCGCGCAACAGGGGCAACAATCGTCACTGATATTGATGATCTTACTGCAAAGGACTTAGGCACTGCAGGAATGATCGAGGAAGTCAAGGTCAAGGACGAGGGCATGACTTATGTGAAAAAATGCAGGAACGCAAAGGCAGTCACTATCCTTGTCAAAGGCGGAACAGAGCATGTCATTGCAGAGATCGAGCGCGCAATGGAAGACGCTATCGGGGATCTGATCTCAGCGTTGAAGAACGGCAAGATTGTTGCAGGTGCAGGAAGCTGTGAGATAGAGCTTTCACGACAACTGCGCGAATATTCCAATTCATTGTCCGGGCGAGAGCAGCTTGCAGTCAAGGCATTTGCAGACTCCATGGAAGTCATCCCTAAGACTCTTGCAGAGAATGCAGGACTCGACCCGATTGATATTCTTGTCGCACTCAAATCTGCGCATGATAAAAAACAGGTCTGGGCAGGTGTTGATGTATTCTCCGGCAAGGTCATTGATGCATGGGATGAAGGAATCATCGAGCCGCTCAGGATAAAGACCCAGGCAGTGAGTTCAGCTTCTGAGGTCGCGGTCATGATCCTGCGCATCGATGATGTGATTGCAGGAAATCAGGGATCAGCAGGCAGTGGCGGCGGTCAGGGAATGGGCGGAATGCCGCAAGGCATGCCAGAATATTAGTGATGACATTATTTTTTATATTATTTTCTTACCATGGACTTTGACAAGTGGTCTTTTGAAAAGCGAAAGATGTTTCTGAAATCATTGCGCCATAAGGATGATGATGCGTTATATCATGCATTCAAAAAAGAGGGTTTTGAGGTCTTCAAATCCGGCGAGGGCAGCGACTTTTATGCCATGACCCCTTCAGGTGTGCAATATTATTTTGCCGTAAAACCAGAGAAGGCAAAACGCACTGCACTGCAAAATGAGATGAAAAAGAAATTCATGCATCGGTATGTACTGATAGTTCGGGATTGATTCTTATTGCGCGGCATGACAAAAATTTTGACAACTTTTATAAATACCGTTTCCCCTATATCGCGCATGAGACAAAAAAGAGGCCAGTTTGCCTTAGAGTTCATTATGACCTATGGTTGGGCATTTCTCGTCGTACTTATCGTGGTCTCGACCCTTGCGTATATGGGCGTATTCAACCCCTCGCAAGTCGCAAGCAGCAGATGCTTTTCCAAGACAGGGATCGCATGCATCGGCATGCCCCTTATCGAAAAAGACAAGGTCGCATTCACACTCAAGAATGGTCTTGGCATGAGTATACTCATCGATACCTCGCCGGGAAAAATTGATATGCCTGCGGCATGCAATGCAGTATATCTCTGTAATCAGGGCGATTTGACCTGCACCAACACCAGCCGCGCGATCAGTGAGGATGATGTATTCACAGTTGTCAGTTATTGCAATCTTTCCACAGTGAACGATATCCATGAGGATTACACGCTCAAGTATACCAAGCCCCAGGGCGCGTTCGACTATCCTATGCTCGTCACGATTTCTGGAAGAGTATCCTAAAGAAACACTCCGTAGAGCGTATTCTTCATTTAAAGAAACATTTATAAACCGCCGGTTATTTCTTGCACTATACAGCTACGAGAGGTACTACGATATGGGACGGATTAAGACAATGCTGATCAAGCGAACTACTGAAGAGACAATGGCAAAATACGCTGACGAGTTCACCGGGGACTTTGAACAGAATAAGAAGGTCCTCGACTCCAAGGTACGAATATCCTCAAAAAAGATGCGTAATGTCATTGCAGGATACGCAACCAGACTCAAGAAACAAGGCAGGTGATTGCCATGGACGATGTCGTAGATAAAGACAACACAGTCTTTGTGGGAACAAAACCTTTCATGAATTATGTGACGGGTCTTGTCATGCAGTTCACGACCAAGAATGCCGACGAAGTATTTCTCAAGGCACGCGGAAAGTTCATCAGCAAGGCAGTCGATATCTGCGAGGTCACGACCAAACGATTCTTAAAAGACCAGGTCAAGGTCTTTGATATCCGGCTCAATTCTGAAGAGTTCACGAATAAAGAAGGGCGCCTTGTGCGCGTCTCAACCATCGAGATCGTCATGCGAAAAGCATAAATTATTTTTCTTTATTATTAATCATAGATTTCTAAGCAATAGCATCAATAAGAGAGCATCCTAAAATAGTACTGCGAAAAAAATTCATAGGATTGCAAGTGATGAATTTTTTCATAAGAGAATGCTGCGAATGCGAGCGACGTGAACAAACACTGCAATGCGGGCAACTCGCGTTAACAAATTAAAAACTTTTTTAAACAATCGATTATTTCATGCAGAAACGGGCGCGTGGCTCAGCTTGGATAGAGCGACTGGCTTCGGACCAGTAGGTCGGGGGTTCGAATCCTCCCGCGCTCAGTTTTTTATTCTTTACATGTGGTGGCTTTTGGCATTAAAAATATAAAGGGTTAAAGCAATAGGCCTGCATGGTTCGCAAAGGACGCATTAATATACGGGAGTGGATAAAGCCGCTTGCAAATCTTGGAGTACTCAACAAACAGCAATTTCTTGAGATTGCCTCTGCTAACGACGACAAAGAGCAATTTCTGAGGAAGTATCATCTGCCGCAATACCGCTATTTCGGTACAGTCAAGAGCGTTCCTGCATTGTTTCGTATTATTGAGCCGCAAGCGCGGAATGGGAGATTCTGGCTACGATGTATACCTGCAAAAACTAAAGTGAAAGTGATGACCTGCATTGACATGGGTTTTCATAACCTTCAAGAACAGATCACACTGATGAATAATAGTGGTGAAGTGTACCTGTTCCAGATTATTGAGTACATCAAGGGTACTCATGCAGGAACGATTATTGCAGATCACGGGAAGATTATCGGAGAATTATGGTGCGGCGATCATATCGATCAGGATCGTATCTTCCGGGATGAATCATTTCGCCAGACTATCAATATTCCTATAGGAGAAACAGCATTCATGTATAGTAAAAATGCAACAGCCAGAGAACGTAGCATCATGATTGATGCATTGAAATTTTTCGCAAAAACACTCCATCCCAAAGACCTCGAACAACTCAAGTTATACGCAGATTATGTATATAACCCTGACTGGGGATATATTTTTATTGATGGTTCAGAAAAAGATTTGTGGACAAACACCGGATTATAAAATCGTAACGCGTACACGAATAGTATCACTCATGCGCGCTTATCCTGTTCGAGTATTTCCCGCATTTGTCCCCGAAGTATGCAATCACTTTATGGTCCTGGTGGAATTCTACGACCTCGCAATGATTCGGACAGTCCTTGCAGGTGAAGCTTGTGGTCTTGAAGTTGTGGTGTGAGACGTCAAATCCCTTGAATTTACTCTTTGCCGTATGTGATTCGCGTGCAAGAAGCGCTGCGCCGATTGCGCCCATGACATTGAAGTGTACGGGAACAAGTACGTCATGCCCAAGGTGTTTACTGAACGCTCTTCTGATTCCGACGTTTGCTGCAACTCCGCCTTGAAAGACTACGGGTTTTTTTACGTCCTTGCCTTTTGCGACTGTTGCAAAATAATTGCGCACGAGCGCTTCGCAAAGTCCGTTGATGATATCATTGGTGGTGTATCCAAGCTGCTGCTTGTGGATCATGTCTGATTCTGCAAAGACTGTGCAACGCCCTGCGATGCGTACATCAGCGTTTGACTGGAGCGCGCGGTTGCCGAATTCCTCGATGGGAATACCGAGTCGTGATGCCTGCTGATCCAGAAAACTTCCTGTTCCTGCAGCACAGACATTGTTCATTGCAAAATCCGTGACCACCCCATGCTCGAGGATGATGATCTTGGAGTCCTGCCCGCCGATCTCAATGATGGTGCGCGCATCTGGATGGAAATGCGTTGTTGCGACCGCGTGCGCAGTGATTTCGTTCTTGATGACATCAGCGCCGACCATTGCCGCGATAAGATAGCGCGCGCTGCCTGTCACTCCGACGCCATTGATGGTTGCGTTTGACGGGAGATGATGCTCGATCTCTTTGAGTCCTGCTTTTACTGAAGTGAGCGGGTCTCCGCGGGTGCGGATATAAGTTGTTGCAAGCACTGCATTCTTCTCATCAATGAGCACCACATTGGTGCTTACTGAACCGACGTCGATTCCAAGATAGTATTCCATTGTTTTCCCTTCCATATACGCGTAGTATGTGATATGAGCGTCGCAGTCGCTCACATTGTTATATGTTTTCGAAAGAAAAAGTTGTCATTTGTCGTGAAAATTAAAAAATTTTCAAGACATCTAGAAAATCTTTGATTTTCTCGATGCAATTCCACAACTTTTTCATGATCGTGCATTTTTGGATGTTCGCCATTAGACGGCGACGCTTTCATTTACAAGAGTCTTTTTTCCCTTCCGTAGTTTTATTAAATCAACAAATGCCTCGATGCGTGTGGTGAATCCTGCATCTCCCGTCTGTTCATCGATGGGGAGGTATAGGATAGGGACGTGATAATCCTGTCCTACTTTAGGCAGGATGTTGCGGACAGTGATTTCCGGCATGCAATTGAATGGGTAGATCTGGATGATCCCATCATATCCTTCTTCAGCAAACCGGATGGCGTCCTTGATGGTGTCTTTTGCAAACGCTGCAACATTATGCCGCAGATATTTTTCTGCCTTGCCTTCAAGGACTATCTCGCTGGGTGAGAGCGATAATTTTCCGCCGAGGAGCGCGGAGATCTTTGTCCCCTGTCCGACGATGACGCCCATACTGAGCAATCGTTCATAAATATTGTTGTTGACTGTGCGCTCATTCAGGCAGTAGATGTCTCCGATGACGCCGATCTTTACGAATCCTGTAGTATTGATTTTGGGGTAGCTGTCTGCGTCTTTTTTGAGCGAGCTGCCCATGCGCAGAAGCTTGGTGATCTTATCCGTATGCTTGATCTTATGCTCCCATTTGGCGTGAAAACGCTCGGCTTTTTTCTTTCCTGCAGCAATGTAGATTGCGCGGTAATAATCCACGAGCGCATCATAGAGGAGCATTTTTTGTCGTCCGACAAGGAGTGCATTCGTGGTTTGGGTAAGAGTGAGTTTAGGATTGTAGCGGACAAATTGTGCGTGCACCTTCTGCGGCTGGATGCTGGTCAATTCCACGAGTTCAAACTGTTTTCCGGTCTTTCGGGTGATATATTCTTGTGCTGCGCCGAAATCTGAGAGTTGGCAGGATACCTGTCCCCTGCCTGCAGGAGAGATATATACCTCTACACCCTGTTCAAGTCCCTGCATGAGCAGCCCCAGTGTGACCTTGAACGGAAAGCACGCAAATTCTGGGGCGTATAATACGCCACGACTGATGGTCGCATTGTTCGGGGCATGGGTTTGTATAGGCTCAAGTCCGATGAGTCGCATGAATGCGTCAGTTGCAATAGTCGAGTCGCCGATGCGCAGAAACATTGCTTTCATGAAGAGCCCCTCCGATCGATCATATCCAGAAATGCCTCAAGCCGGGTGACGAGTCCCGCGTCGCCCGAATGTTCATCAACAGTAATTGTCATGAACGGTTTTTGCGGGATGTGCGCTTCGATAAATTCCTTGACGAGTGAATCGCTTGAGCAGCTAAATGGCGTCACATAAATGATTCCGTCAATATCTTTTGATCGCGCATAATAGAGTGCTGCAGCAAACACCCGATTGCCCAGGTTCCAATGGGTTTTCTTGCCGAGTTTTCCGAGGATGTTTTTGATCTGGTTCAGGGTGAGTACGTCTGAAGTGACGACCTTGATATTCTTTTTCTGCAATTTACTGATAAGTCCTGAACTGATATATTCATCATTGAAGACATAGGTATGTCCGATGACTGCGATGGTTCTTGTGCGCGGGTACTGCTGCTGTTTTCCTGCAAGCGCGTCTTCAAAGAGCCATCCCTTCTTGATGCGACCATCAAAGGTGTGGTATTCCTTCAATGCCTTGCGGTACGCCGCGTATAATTCCACAGGATTCGGCTTTATCTGCATTGCAAGATCGCGCAGCGCCTTGAACATGGTCGAGTATTTTGCATGCATATCAACATCAATAGTGAGGAGTTTGATTGGGATATTTGCCTTGACAAGGTCGGGCGAGCCGATGAGTTTTGGACAGATGTAGGATCCTTCCTGTGTCGAGATGATATACGGCAAAAAGATGTAGTCCACGCGGTCTTTGAGATCGATCACATGACCATAGAGGAGTTTGATAGGTAGGCAGAGTTCATTGTTGCTCGCAGAGAGTCCTGCATCAAGGATCTTCTTGTCTGTCTTTCTGCTGACAATAACTTCACAGCCGATTTCCTCAAAGAATGTCTTGTAGAGCGGATAATAATCATAGAAGAATAATGCGCGCGGAATTCCGATGCGGATCTTTTTTGTCATGACATCAATGCTAATTGTGCGTATTCATAAATATTATGGTTTGTCGCTTCTTGATAGCAGGTATGGTTCATGAATAAGGGTATTACTTTTGATAGCATCAGTTGCGCATCACTCATTGTCGAATGTGATGTTTCCATCCAAATATACTCCTTTCTCGAGCTTTACTGGTCTCCAGGAGTCAAGGATGAGTTCTGCCCCAAGCCAGTCTGCAAGCGCTTGGGGATTGCCGATGGTCGCCGAAAGTCCGATGACCTGGATATTCTTGATGAGCATCTTGAGAAGCGTGATGATGATCTCAAGGGTCGGGCCGCGGCTGCTATCGTTTAAAAGATGGATCTCATCGATGATGACTACGCGGATTTTTTTGAGCCAGGGCGCTTGGTGCCTGATGAGTGAATCGAATTTTTCAGAGGTCGTGATGATAAGATCATACTTGTCAAGGTATGAATCATCGCTGTCAATATCCCCGGAGGTTATTGCAGTCCTGAATGCATGCATCTTTGAGAAGAACTTGTATTTTTCTGTTGCAAGCGCGCGCAGGGGAACAATGTAGACGCATTTGCCCTTGTCATGAAAGATCGCATTCATGATTGCAAGTTCAGCGACAAGGGTCTTACCGGATGCAGTGGGCGTGCAGATGAGCAGGCTCTTGTCCTCAAATACTCCCTTGTCGATTGCCTTGTATTGCGCAGGGCGCAGTGTCTGTATCCGCGGCTCTAGTTTTGCATAGATGGTTTTCGGGATCTTTGATCGGTATTTAGAGAGTTCCATGACATAACCTTACCTTTTGATCGTGTCTTGCGCGCATTACATCTCCTCGATTGCTTCAAATCCGAGAAGATCCATGCCTGATTGCAGGACAAATCTGATGCAATAGATTAAGAGGAGTCTTGCCTTCATGACGTGTTCTTCAGCCGTAAGAATAGGATTTGCATGGTAGAATTCGTTGAACTGCTGGGTCAATCCGAGAAGATAATGGGCAATGGTTGATGGCTTGAATTCTTTGGCCGCATTCTCGACTACTTGCGGGTATTTTGCAAGAGTCTTGACAAGCTCAATCTCATTGGATTGTTGCAGGAGCGTTGCATCAGCATGCAGGACAAACTCTTCGATAGCCACGATCTCTTTTTCTTTAGCAAGTTTTCTGAAAATCGAATTGATCCGCGCGTAACTATACTCGATATAGGGTCCGGTCTCTCCGTCGAAACTGAGCCATTCATCAAAATCAAATACGATGATTCTATTGGTGTCATATTTGAGCATTCCAAACTTTAATGCAGAATACATGATGATGCTTGCATTTCCGCGGATTTTCTCCGGGGACCAATCCGGATGACGTTTTTTGGTTTCTGATTCTAGTTTTGCAAGGACCTTTTCCTTTAAATCCTCGTAGAGTATGACATTTCCCTGGCGTGAGGCCATGGGACCGTTTTTGGTTGTTACAAAATCGTAGGCGATGTGGTGCATATCTTTCTTGAATCCCATGAGATCCAGTGTCTTGAATAACTGCTGGAAATAGAACGACTGCCGGGTATCGACAACATAATAACTCTTGTCAATGTTAAACTGCTCGAATTTTTTTTGTGCAAGCGCAAGGTCCTTTGTAGCATACAGTGAGGTACCGTCGCTTTTCAGGACCAAAAAGACGTCAAGTTTGTAGGGTTTAAGATCGACGAGCAGTGCGCCCTCGCTTTCTGTGACAATGTGTTTTTCCTGGAGTTCCTTGACAATGCTTTTTCCTTCCTCTTCTTCTTCGCTTTCAAAGAAGTAGATGTCAAAATGCACTCCTAATTCATCATAGATGGATTTGAACTGTTGCAGTGACCATTCACGCGTCTCTTTCCAGAGTGCGATTGTTGCAGGATCCTTCTGTTCAAGTTTTTGCAAGATCTGTGAAACCTCCTCTTTTGCTCCGACATCTTCATCGATAAGGCGTGAGGATTCTGCATAAATTCTGCCTAAATATTTCCCTCGATTGGCAGGAATCTCATCGTTTGCGTGATTGCGCAGGTAGCACCACAATGTTTTTGCGACATGGCTACCCATGTCTCCGATGTAATTTGCGGCAATGACTGTGTATCCTAATTTGCAGTAGATGCGTACCAGGCTGTCCCCGATACTGATATTGCGCAAGTGTCCAACGTGAAATTCCTTATGGGTATTGGGCTGGCTGAATTCAATCATTACCCGTTCTTTTTGCTTTTCCCTTGCGCCATACTGGTCTTTTTCCTTCATGATCTGTGCAAGGATAGTTTTGGTATAGATGCCTTTGTTGATAAAGAAGTTGAGGTAGGGACCATTACTGGTGATGAGCGTGAAATGCTGATGATCTTCGGCAATATTTTTCTTGGTGAGTTTTTCTGCGAGTTCCTGCGCAATTATCTGCGGTGATTTTTTCAATTGCTTTGCAAAGATAAAACAGGGCACGGCATAGTCACCCAGTTTCGGGTCCGGAGGGCTCTCGATGATTCCAAGGATTGCCTTTTTTTCGACGTCCAGTTCCTTGTGCAGAAGTTCTGCGATTTTTTCAGTAAAATCCATGAGAGTCATGAAAAGTTGCATGGTTATAAAGTTTGTTTTTATGCAATGATACTCCCTGCATTACGCAACACCGCATATGACTACTTCTTGGTACTCAAGATAATAAGATTTATAAAACAGGATTTATTCCGAATATCATGGAAGACAATACCACAGGGGCGTCCACTGATGCGCGCAGTGCAGAAGCAAGCCGTCATCTTGATGCTGCTGAATTCAGGAAGCGCCTGGAGTTCAAACGGGATTATTATTACTCACGAATATCCCGCAACATGCCGCGCAAAGGAAGACCAACACTGATATTCCGGACGCATTCCAAAGATCGGGGGATTGTGCTGTCATACCAATTGCCGGGTGAAACCTGTGATGTTCTGGCGCATCTCGGCAGGGAAATCAAGACCATTATTCCAGGATTATACCTCACTCCACAAAGCGTGATGAATCTTGAGATATTCAAAGTCAAGGGAAAGGAAATCACTGCCGCAACAGGTTATCGCCCGACCATTGCAGATCTCACTCAGCTCATTGAAGAGAATAGTGCTGAACTGGAACAGACTATCACGGGACTGCATGCAGTACGCTACTCATTTGAGCGGTTCATGTTCGATACCTACTCGATTGTTGCTGCAGGGATTGCGCGTAGCGGCTATTATGAACAGGTACGACGGCTGTATCGCGCGCTTGACGATAAAGATGTGTTCAGAAAACACATTGCAGGCCAGAACAGCGGCGCAGGCATTGCCACTACTGACGAAGATGTCATCGCAGCGTATCTCAAGAATTTTCCTGGAGAAAATGCGCAGCAATGGACCAAGATTGCGCGATTCACTGACACGCACCCCATAACGCCAAAACAGCACCAGAAGATCCGCACGGTATATAATGATTATCTCTCTTTCAAGGATGAAAATGGCGTCAATAAGTTGCGGGGGATACTGCTGGAACAAGTGCAGTTCAGCGTGTTTGAATTCACCCGTGAAGAATACCGCATAACACCAATCAAAACATTCAAACTCATCAATACCACGCAGGATTAGTTGAGCGTCAATAAGAAATCAAAGGATAAAAAATGAACCTCTCAGGCCTAAAGGCCTGAGTATCCTGTAAGAAATGTTTGTTCTCTTGCTCCACGGTTTGATTGTGCAATATAATTTTTTATAGATTCTGCAGTCACGTTTCCGACTGAGCGGAAAAATTTTCCTGGACTCCATAAGTGCCCAGTTCTAAAATAGTTTCTCAGCCATGGTTGTTTCTGAAAAAGTTTATAAGAAGTAAAGCCCTTAAGAAGGTTAAGCGCTTTGGAAACAGCAATGGTCGGTGGAATTTCCACAAATATATGGATGTGATCTTCCATGACTTCGAGTTCAAAGATTTGAATTTTATAACGAAGCGCTGCTTCATTAAGGATTGCTTCGCAATCCTTTTTTATCCAAGGAAATTTGAAAATATCCCATGCATATTTTGGTTTCCAAACCAAATGATAACTATTTTGCCTGACGCTGTGCGAAAAATTTGTTAATTCCATTTTGTTCGTCTCCGACGAACATAGCTCACGCTAACTTAGAGAGGTTAGTGCGTGACGCAAAAAATTCGTTCGTCACGCATTTTTTAATTTCAAAATAGAAAAAGTTATCCGTTACAGACTACAACTTGCCGTAAACGGCAAGGTATTCTGAACGATTTAAAAAATAAGAATAGTACTTGGTTTTATTCCTTTTTCTCTTCAGCAGGCGCTGCAGTGATGAGCGGCGTTGGACCATACTTGACGACCTTGAGATTGATCTGTGTAGTCCTATTATAGATGGTGTTTCCTGCAATAGTTCTGCGGAGTCGCATTCCTGTACGAGTGTAACGGTTTCCAGTCGCAGTGGTTGTCAAGATCTGTTTGCGCATGATCCCATTCACATCCTTGCGCATAGGAAATCCGCAATAATCAGAACCGCCTGCAATCTCAAACTCGTAACCCGGCATATCAATTGACTCTCCATTGATCTTGTCGCCGATCTTTTTACCGTACAAGAATCCTGCGGCATCTTCCTTCAATTCCTTCTTGATGCACTTTCCTGACTTGTCTGCAATATTCAGTTTTAAATCCATTTTTTTCCTCCCAGAGAAACACATGCAAATCAGAGAAATCCATAAGAATAAAGAGGACTGGTGGTCCGCACTATCCTATAAACTTCCAGAGGCATGCATCCTCAGTTGTTTATGCGTATGAGTGCAAGAAACAGTGGGATGTTTATAAATATTATGCTTTAGTTGAACGACGCGGGATGTCGCAGGATATTAAACAAAGTTTATAAAATACCCGTCGTTTCCTGCATCATGAATTTTCAGGGATTGCAAAAAATTGAACGCGCAGAATTCTATATCGAACTCGCATTCCGCGCTGCACGCAAGCAGGGCGACAAGATCTACATGCGCACTTCCGGAGAGCAGTTCCTGCGCATCAAAAAGACCGAGATCGAACGGGTCAAGGAATTTGCAAAGACTATCCGGGAGAAGATGGACGCTATCACCAAGAATTTTCCCTCGATCGATGGCATGCCGGAATTCTATCAGGAACTCGTCCGGACAACAATCGATTATGACCAATTGAAAAAATCCCTCGGCGCAGTCAAGTGGGCAAGCGAGCATGTAAGGATTTTTGCAAGAAAATATGAGCAGAAGATGCGCGGCGCGCGCGAACAGGGAACACTCAAGCGGCAATCGACTGAATTCTATGGCCGCGCAAGTTCACTGCTCAAGCAGATCAAGTCAAACCTTGCCTATCTTGAGGAATCGCGCGGGATCATGAAGACGTATCCGACGATCAAGACTGAACTCTTCACGGTTGCAATCACAGGCTTTCCCAATATCGGCAAGAGCACGCTCCTCTCCAAATTGACCCCGGCAAAGCCTGAGATAAAAAATTATGCGTTCACAACAAAAAATCTGAATCAGGGATACGCGCAGTATGGCATCCACAAGATCCAATTCGTCGATACGCCGGGTGTATTGAACCGCCACCAGATGAATGCCATTGAGCAGCAGGCATATCTTATCATGAAGTATCTTGCAAACCTTATTGTCTATGTGATTGATCTCACTGAACCCTACAGCATCAAGGAGCAGGAAAAACTTCTCAAGACACTTGCAGAGTATGACAAGCCCATTGTCATCTATCTTTCAAAGACTGATATCATCGATGCTGCAACGACCGCAAAGGCAAAGAAGAAATACCGCGCCATCACCAGCGTCGGGGATTTACGTGCACGCATAGAGAAGGTCATGCAACAGGGCAGATAAGTATACAAAAGTATACTATACTCAAACTATTTTAATAACTTCTGGTTTCTTTTGCTTGATACTACAATGAAAAAAGCGCTAGAATACCTGCTCACCAATCACCTTGTCAGCGAGCATGAACTTAAAGAAGGCGGACTACTCCCCGCAGCAGAAGACCTTGCGGTAACACTGCGCAGAGCAACAACTGAACTTATCAAGCGGCTTGCGCGCAACGCACGCTATAACGGGACCATGACTGATCATGGGATGGTGTGGCATGAGAACCCGCATTATGTTGACATCGGGATAAATCCTGAACCATTCACCAAGATCACGCCAGAACAGATAACAATATTTGAGAATGATCACGCATACCATGCCTACGCGCTCCAGAATCCCTCACCCTATAACTTCAATAATACCACAACCCAAGAGAAAGAGAAAATAGATCCCGTCACCCGGGAAAAACTGATGGTCACAACCATCATCCCGATAAAGTATTATCTCTACCTTTTCAGTTTTCCTAAAGATTGATAGCGGGGTTGTTCTCAGAGAAAATAGTATAAGAAAAAAAAATTATTTATTCTTGACTTCAAAGATCTGGCAACGGCAAGGTAATTTATTCTTGCAACGGGTCAAACCCTCTTTTGCATATTTCAATCCTGTCTTGTCGACAGAGACCACAAACACTGCCTCGCCTGCCTTGACCTGTGCTGCAAGACCCACAGTCTTTCCAAAGGATGCAGCCATTCCTGTACTCATACGGTCTGCACCCGCGCCTGACGCTAACGCATTCTCGCGCAGGAGGTGATGCGGGAATTTACGGAGTTGCATGCGAAAACCGGATTTTCCAAGATACTTTTCAAGAACCCTGTTCCCGGACTGTCTTGCTGACTCCAATGCATTATGCCTGATCTGCAGATCCTTCTTGGTCACAAGCGTGAGCGTATACTCAAATTCTCCCGGCTGCTTCTGTAGATTACCCATCTCATAACGGATGACCTTGCTATGCGGCGAGCCGCGGACAAAATCTTTCTTTCTATACTTTGATTTACGTGTATAGGGACGCTTGAATTCCTTGTTATATGCTGATCCTTTGCGTAATTTTGCCATAAAAAACACCTGTAAAACTTCTAGTGGGAGAAAAAACGATTCATTTATAAATATTGCCTTTTTCCCTAGGAGCAATACAGCCCCGTAGTGTAGCGGCCAATCATAGGGGACTCTGGATCCTCTGACCCCAGTTCGAATCTGGGCGGGGCTATCATTCTTTAATGTTCGGAAAGTGGGGCTAACAGCCTTTTGCTTTCTGTCCATTAGGATTTTTAGCTTTGGTGTACATATCCACTTAAATATTAGCTAATTCTTGGAGGATTTAAGATGGTACGACATGCATTTGCGTCGAACGGGAAGAGAGATATCCATAACCTCGAAGCTGAGTACGATAAGGCTTTTGAGAAGTTGGAGTCTTCTGAGAAATGGGTTTTTGAGAGCAATAGGGCTCTTATTATAGAGTATCTGAGGGCTTGTAAAAAGGGACAGGCCAAGAGCGGTGGCAGGAATGTCAGGGTCGGAAAAAGCTCTTTATACCGTGTTTTAGGTGTATTGAGGTTATTGAGTGAGAAATGGCTTAAGAAAGATTTTGATGCAGCTACAGCCCAAGACTGGCAATTATTCTATGATAAGATGGAGGAAGATGAGTTCTTGAATGAGAATGGGAAAAAGTTCAAGCAAGCGACAAAAGCCAAGAACTATAAGACCATAAGGAAATTCTTGAAATGGAGATTTGGCAATAACAGATCTTATCCAGACATATGCGCTGACTGGGTCACGACAGAAGAGAAAAGCACAAAAGAGTATCTTACACGTCAAGAAGTTGAGAGGATGGTGCAAGCAGCTAACTCTACAAAGACTAAATGCATGATAATGATGCTATTTGATGGAGGATTCAGGATTGAAGAATTGGCTAACTTGAAATGGCCTGACGTAATTAAAGAGGAGGGCAGAAATTATTATCGTGCAGATGTCCGTGCAGAGACTAGCAAAACTAAGAAATCAAGAAAAGTTTCTCTCTGGTTAGCGACTGATATGATTGAATCATATAAGAATTCATTGATAGCAGCGAAGAAATTTAATCCTTCAGGATTCTTATTTGATGCTAATTATGATGTATTGCGTCTTACTGTCAGAAGACTCGGAAGCAGGGTGTTGAATAAGAACATCTCTCCTCACACATTAAGGCATAGTTCAGCCACGTATTATGCATCAATAATTAAGACATATCAACAGTTCTGTTCTAGATATGGCTGGACGCTGAGAAGCAATGCACCACAAGTCTATTTCCACTCCGTGGCTGACGATGAGATAGCAGAGCAGACAAGAGAACACGAAATCGCTAGATTCAAGACAGAATTCGAGAGACAGAAACTTCAGAACAGGCAGCTGCAAGACACTCTTGAAAAGATGAAGAAGGATCAAGAAAGCATGAGGGAAGAGATTCTGAAGAGTGTACTCAAAGAATTAGGCACGACAAAATAATATTTTTTTATTATTTTATTACTATGCCAATCAATTCTAGAAGCCTTAACTGTTTATCTGTCAATCTAGATGCGTTCTTCCTTATGAAATCTTCAATATTCTTGTATCCTTGAGATTTCAATTTCATTTCCATAGATTCGAGTTCTTGATCCATAATATCAATGTATTTTTGCTTCCTTAAATCACGAACTCATACAAACGATATCTCTGAGATTACTTGTCCCTTTTTTGTACCCATTTCTTTATCCTAACAATATTTATTGAACCTTGAACTGTTTTCTTATATGGTAAAAAATAAGATTATACTCATCAGGGTCACTGAAGAGCAGAATGTTGAACTAATAGCTCGAACACGTAAGTCGGGATTCAGCAAGAAAGCAGACTATATCAGGAGCAAATTATTTAGTGATAATTCAAGCGAAGAAAAAATAAATAAGATATACGAAAAGGTGTGCGGAAATGGATGAATCTTTCGAAGAATACAGATCTGAAAGAAAGAGCTTCTTCTGTCCGAACAAGCTCTGGGAAGAAGTCAGATCTAAGACTAAAGACAAGACATCCATATCTCACTACATCAAGCGAGCAATCATAGAAAAAATGAAGAAAGATGACCCTCAAAGAAGTGAATATTATGAAGGTTTACTTATAATTATAGATTAATAATCCAAATGAAATTCATACACTTTTTATCCATGGAAATAATTGCGATTGCGGATTTTCTTCTTTATCTTTTACTGCCTGCTGCAATATTTTTTCATTTATTTTGTGAATTTCTTCTCTGGACTTAATCAAATTCTCTTTCGATAAAGTATTAGATTCACGCAATGCTCTAATGGTTTGCGGATAACCTTTTTCATCCTTTTTCAATATATCAGTTTCTGCTAATTCATAACCCTCAACTTTCTTATGTAACCATAATGCATACGATCCAAGATCCAAACAATATGCTTCAAAAACATCTTTGGAAGTGTGTGTGAGATGTAGGTTTGAATGGATTAGATGGACTATCTTGAAATCTATTAAATCATTTAATTTGTCAAGCGTTTCTTTTTCTTCTTGTTTAGTCCCTTTATTTACTAAAAATGCTGTCCTTTTGTTATATTTCGTGCAGAAATCGAATACCTCATTAAAATATACATCTAATTCTTTCTTCTTTGCGTATTTTGTCTCCAAATTCTTCTGCTTATCTAGGAATAGATTATGTGCAGCTTTGTTGATTACATGAAAATCAATTTTTGGAGTTTCCTTTGAGAAATCCATTTGAGAAACACAATATACAAATAATTGAAGGAAATCTCTAGGCACTCCTCCGGAAGCCCACACCAATCTTTTGAATCCATTATCCGTAGCAACAAACAAATCTTGAGCATCCTTGATTTTGAACATGGAGCATATGTCACTTAAAATCTTCTGTAAAAAACTCTCTGTTTCATCAAATCTTTGTAGCAGAAAATCCAAATCAATTTTTTGTAAATCAGCACTTTCTTCAAGACCATGTGGAGCTCCATCAGATTCTCTTTCATATAATTTCGTACGATGAGATATGCTCGCTATTTTTAGATATGCTTTTTGACCTTTGCATAATCTGAATAAATAGTCAATAACATGAGGTTGGTCTTCGACTTGAACATGATAAAAATCATCTAGCAATAAAAATAATGCACTCTGATTTAGATAAATTATTGTACTGCTTAAAGTTGACCTGTATGTATCGATATTTTTATAAAGAAAATCAATTTTTTTCATATTCAATTTTATTCTACTTTTAATTTCTTTAGTTGACGATTTTCCAGAAGATAAACTTGCACTCATCGAAGATCCAATTATATTTGCCTGTTCAGAAAATTGGGCATTGCTATTTTTAGATTCGGATAATCCTTGCTCTAGATCTTGATCGTATTCTATCGGCAAATCCTTTAACGAATTCAGGTCAGCAATGTCTTTATTTAATGCGTTCACGATTTTATTCTTTTTACGTTTTCCGGATAAATTTAGAACAAAATGTTTTTTTGTTTGAACTTTATTCCTTAAGTCTTCAAATATTTTAATTAGATTGGCTATTAATAAATCTGGATATCTATGATCAGTGTATAGATTGTAATCTATAAATGTAGTAGCCACTTTTTTCCTCTCGGCATTTATTTTTAATGCAACCAAGAGAGTTGTTTTACCCGATCCTCTCCTCCCATAAATTACAGTATTACATTTTGTTTGAACATTATTCAAATTGTTATTGTAATCAATATATACTACTTCTCCAGACTTTTCTTCAGTATATCTAAATATCTCCTTGATTCTTACGGCTACAAGGTTAAGTCTTGTCTTCAAATCTTCGTTGTTCATACAATAAGTGTAGGCACATCATATAATAAATTTTGTTATTTTGAAGGCACTTCTGTTGGTCTAGGATACTATTCTTTCTATTTCTTTTGTTCTTTTTCTTATTGTTACTTCAATGATCCCGACTGTATTCGCTATTTGTCTTTGCGTGACTTTTGGTTTTCCAGCTAAATACAACGCCGCAGCTGCGATAGTCTCTGGTCTTTTGCCTTGCAAGGATTCTTGAACCTGTTCTGTCAAATCCAATGCCTTCTGTATTGCAGGTTGATCTAACTTCAGCTTATTTCCGAATCTTTCAACCAAATCCGAGGGTTTAAGATTTTCAGCCTGTATATTCAAGTGTCTCTTCAAATGTTTATATGTCCTCAATAGAGTTGTTTTTGTCATACCTGAATGTAATGCTAGCTCCTTAGATATTTTCGGGGTTTTTGTGATTGTGCATGCTGCATAGATACAGGCATAGACGACACTATTGGTATCTCTTCCAATGCTGAAATTTGTCTTGATAGCTTCTTGTAGTAAGCTTCTGGTCTCTTTCACGACAGTATCTGTTAAATTGTGCCGAGATGCCGCCATCTCGAGCAGTTCATCGCTTTGTTTGATGTTCTTTTCTCTTGTCGTAAACAACCATTCGTATTTCACAATCTTTCCGTCTTGTCTTCTTGATCCTGCTGTCGCTACATCAGGTTGTTGTGCATAATGTTTCTTTGTAGTCTCGATGTATGGAGTATCGATTGTATCATCTAATACGAGGCCGCATGATACACACACTTCTTCATTGGCTATTATCCTTGTCTCATCGTTTCCGCATTCAGGACATCTCATCAGCTTCACCCCCTTCAACGAAGTATAGCAGCACAGGCATCACTTTCTTCTCAGTCAATTCCTTGATCCTGCTATCCAACTTCTCTTTACTCATGCATAACTCCATGACATAATCTACTTCGGTCTCTGCGTTCTCGAATAGGTCTCTTATCGGTTTTTTCAAGTCTATCCTCTTTCTCCTGTCATCATGGAATATCTTGCCCTTTACAGTGATGGCCTTATCCACTGTCATGACAGGCTTTTGGTAAGCTATCATGGCGTTCCTCCTCTACTGTTCTACAGGACATGAGTATTAAGAAAAAAATGGTCAAATTGCTTGTGGAAGCAAATACATGCGCTTCCACCTTAGAGCCTTATGACTAAACATATCATAGAAGTTATTTACGTATTGTTTAATCATTTTAGTACCCCTATACAGTAGATAAGGATTAGGTAGTATATAAATGTATATGCTCGATTACCGGAATATTTACGGATTTATCGAACTATATATGAAGATAAGACTTTATTTATAAAGGAAAAATTTAAAAAGTGGTCGGGGCTAGTGATAAATTGGGGGTTCAATAAAGCACACGATTTCATCTTATTTACTAAATATCAATATTTATGCCCTTTCCAAAGGATATGTTTCATTTGATTTACAGGAGATGCATTAGTTATGAAAAACCAATCATTTGAAAATCTCATTAGAGATGGACGAGAATCAATAAAGAATCATCAGATAATCGAGCCTACAAGAAATTACGACACATTCAATAATGCATTATTTTTCAATAAAAAACAGTTTTTGAATTGGTTACTTGATAATTATCATGTTTTTGGAATAAGTAAGATATTGAAAGTCAGTGATTTTAGTCCGGAATTGATAGTTGAGACATATGATAAAACAATATTGAAGGTCGCTGTCGAGTTTTCTTCATTGAATTACAGATTAGTCAATGACTATGATATATATGACCCTAAAAGGGCGGATATAATAATAAGTTTCCTGCAACCGCATCAGGGCGTTAATGACTCTTTCATACCTATAATATCGTTATTTAAGGTTAAAGGACTATGCAGAGGCACAGATAGATTTGAAGCCGATTCCTTAGAGCTGACTGAATATTTCAAGGAGTACATGCATACCGGCGTTAAACATCTTTATAGTGAAATTAACAGATTTAAATAAAATGACGATGGACATAAAAGAAGGAGTAAAGAACTGCACGCTATGCAATAAAAGTAGCAAATATCTTTTTAATTTAGGCAATCAACGGGTCTGTGATGATTGTTTTGTAAAATTTTATAAATCTCCGAATAAAATAGTCGCTACAGAGAAACCCATTAATGCACCAAGTAAATCACAGATTGCGACTCCGAATTACGTAAACTATTATGAGTTATTATTACAACAGTTGGATAAGACCACGACTAACAGGGAATTACTCTCTTATCTGCCTAAATTTTATTTGATACTTTCTAAAATAATTACTGATCATAAAGCGGATTGGTATTCTAAAATGCTTGCTAATTGTGCTTTGTCTTATCTTGTAATAGAAAGCGATATAATCCCTGATAATAGCGCTACGGATTTGGGCTACATGGATGATTTATTCATATGCGCTTATGTTCTGAGGAACATCAGGGACAATGTTTCTCGAGATATAATATTATCCAATGTAGAAGACAAAAAAGAAAAAGAGAGTATATTTGACGATATCTATAACGTCTTATCTCAATGTGATGAATATGTGGGTGATAAAAAGGACAGAATTCTGTCCTTTGTGGGTTTGAAAGAGTTCGATTCACTAGACTTCACATACTCCGAGGAGAAATCCCTCTCTATTAATTTGAGGAAGAAAAAACAACGATTGATATACGCAATGTTAGCTGTAAAACTCTCTCCGCTATTAAATAATCATTATACAGATAGAAAACATGTAAATTTCAAAGAGTATATCCTTGAACATAGGGATTTATTGGAATTAAAAAGATATATGGAGTTTGATAAATAAAAAATGGCATCATATTTGGAAATATTGGAAAATGCATCTCAGACGTATACTGGATTACGGAATGAATTAATCACCATAACTCCTAAATTCTTCAAATTGATACAAGATTTATACGGAGAAGATATAGATTGGAAATCGAAATTCAAAATCAATTGCTGCTTGGCGCATTTTTCAATTATAAGTAACCAACAAAAATCTGAATCGATAAATTATATTGAGGGTCTGTATTTATGCGCATATGTATTAAATCAGATATACCCCAAATATTCGGATTTAATCGAAAAGAATTGGGATAATGGGGGAACAGCCAAGGATGCAATTGCAAATACTCTGAAATTGATTGAAGACACGATAGTGTTGAAAAAACAAGACTTATTAGTATACTCCGGACTCAATAAATTTGATGAGATGTCGAAGGACAAAGATGCATTCAAGATTCCGTCAGGTATAGATGATAAATTAGATCGCATATATAACCAAAACTTGGATTTAATGGTATTATTACATTCAGTTTTTTACATAGAAGGAACTAAACCTTCCGGAAGGAGATTACGGGATTATAAAGAACTATTCAGCAAGCATGAATGGGAAAGAGTGATAAGGATTATCCAGAATATTGAAATGCACGAATCAAGATTCGATAATAGTCATGAGATTGAATTAGAAAAGATAAAAAGAAGAGTTATACTTGAAATGGATGATGATTTAATAATGGAGTAAACATGGAATCATTGAAAGATTATCAATGGGATACAAGATATAGCAGCGCTACACATAATCTAATAAAGGATTTTTTCATTCCGGCATTATCTAGGTCAAGATATTATTACAGGATTGCAGGATACTTCTCATCCATGGCGATAGCAGCAGCTTTTCGAGGTATAAGTTCGTTTGTAGAAAATGGCGAGAAGATGTTCTTGATAGTTGGCAGCGAATTAACTGCGGACGATGTAAACGCAATAAATAAAGGAATACTGAAAGTCGATGAAATATTGACGAGAAAATGGGAAGATTGTTTCAAGGATTTTAATAACGATATAATAAAAAAAAGATTTGAATTATTATCTTGGTTAATTGCTAACGATAAACTGGAGATTCGTATAGGGATAAATAAGGATGAATCAGGTAGGTATTTAACCGCTAACGAAGCCATATTCCACGAGAAAATTCTGATATTTGAAGATTATGACAAAAGTCAGATACAGGTAGATGGATCTATTAATGAAACTTGGAGAGCTTGGAGAAAAAACAGGGAGTCATTTTGTGTTCATAAAAGTTGGGTTGAAGGCAATGATATATTCATCAAAACAGCTAAGGCAGAATTTGATAAAGTATGGTTAAGCAAAGATCCCACCTGTGAAGCTGTTGAACTTCCTGATGCAGTCAAAAATCGATTGTTGTCTATTACGCCAGCGCATAAACCAGAAATAGAGGATGAAGTTGATTTCTCGTTTGAAGAATTCGAAGAAGAGGAATCAAAAACAGTGACCCTAAGAAGATATCAATTAGAAGCAATAACAGCGTGGAATGATAATAATCATATAGGAGTTCTAGAGATGGCTACGGGCACAGGTAAGACGGTAACAGCGTTATGTGCAATTAAGAATCTTCCACTTAAAGGCAGGATGCTGATTATTGGTGTACCTCAAAAGGAATTAGCAGCCCAATGGGAAACACAATGTGAATCTGTATTTATAGATACACCTAAACAAATTATACCTTGTCATAGCGACACGGATTGGAAATCGAATCTATCAAGGGAGATAAGGCAGTGTATCAGAAATGAATCTTTGGGGATTATTATCGCTGTATTTAACACTATGCGTTCAGCGAAATTTCAAGATATTATTAAGAACATAATCGGCGATGCATATCTGATATTAGATGAGGTTCATGAACTCGGCAGTTTTGAGAATAGAAAAATGTTCCACATGTTTGATAATGTTAAATATAGGCTCGGATTGAGTGCAACACCGAGTAGAGTCTGGGATTCCGAGGGTGATGAGGCCATACAAAAATTCTTTGGTGGCAAGCCGATTTTCGTGTGGGATATGGACAAAGCAATAAACCCCCCAGAAGGATATGAAAGATGTCTTTGCCCTTACAAATATCATTTACATGAGTGTAGTCTTATTGATGATGAATCTGCGAAATATGAAGAATTGTCAAACAGGATAAACAGGAAAATAGCAACATTGATGTCACAAGGCAAGAAAATCAGCAGTATAGACGATGAACCTGCACTCAAGATGTTGTTATTTGAAAGAGCCAACTTAATCAAGGAATGTTTGGGAAAAGACGAAATACTTTCAGACATATTAGAGAAAAAGGATAATGAATTATTGAAGTGCCTTGTATATTGTAATGATGAGAAACATATGGATAAGGCATCAAGTATCATATCTGGGAAAGGTTTGAGTTGTCGAAAATTCTTCGGCCAGATGGATGAGGATGAAAGAGAGAGAGTCTTTGATTCGTTCACAAATAGCGATGTGCAATTTCTGGTAGCCATAAAAATATTGGATCAAGGTATAGACTTGCCTATCTGTAATTCAGCAATCATACTTTCCAGTTCACAAAATCCTCGAGAATATGTTCAGAGGCGAGGTCGAATCCTCAGACTGCACAAGTCTAAGGAATATGCGATTGTGCATGACATAATCGTTTTTCCAAAAAAATATGCTGATTTGAAAACCGGCAAAGTAAAACTTGAAGTTTATGAGGCAAACCTTCTGAAAACTCAAATCAAGAGAATGGACATATTTATGGAAAATTCCCTCAATAAAGCCGAAAACTTTTTAAAAAAGCTTGAGTATGGAGATATTATAACAAATAGCCTTAAGGAATGAACTACCATGGATGAAGATATTAATAGGATAATAAAAAAGGTTTTTTCTGAAGGAGATTCTAAGATAATAGAGGACATGTTAGATGTCGTGAACAAAGATATGTCAGACACTAAGATGGTCAAAAGGATGAATGACATAGATTTGATACTAAACGGTTACTTGGAATGATTGAATTCAAACTAATCAAAATAAGGATATATAATTTTGCATGTTATTATGGTAATAATGAGATAGATTTTCAAGTCAAATCAGATAAAAACATCTTCTTGTTCAAACTTCCAAATGGATATGGAAAAACTAGTTTATTTCAGGCAATAAAATGGGGATTCTATGGAGAGAACATAGAATATTATAAAGATTCCAAGCAGGTGCATATAGATGAATTCCTGAATGACAGACTTAATCCGGACAAGGATTCTTGTTTTGTTGAAATCTTCTTTCAGTATGGACATCATAATTATGAACTCAAAAGAACCTACACTCCGAGTGTTCGTAAATCCTCATTGTTAACATTATCCAAAGACAATAGAGAAATAGTAAAATTAGAGGATATCGAAGATGAAATTAATCAGATAATCCCGAAGAATTTTTCAGATTTCTTTATGTTCGACGGTGAGCAATTAAGCAAATTTACAACTGCTCAGAAAGATTTTCTATTCATGGACAGCATACATCAACTGCTGGGGTTGAAACAATTACGGGTTCTGAGGGATGATTTGAGAAAATTAGAGGAAAGATATGAGAACAGGTTGGTGCAGCAGACAGAGACCAACAAGGAAGTCGAGAAACGACAGAACATCATTAAAGGTTTGTTGGTTGACATAAAAAACTTTGAAACTAAAATCCAAAATAATCTCGCAAAGATTACTGAAAACGACAAAATCAAGGGAGGACTTGAGGATCAAAGGAAAGTATATGAAAATCTCCCAAAGGTTATGCAAGAGCTTGAAAAGATAAATGAAAAAATAAGAAGCAACGATAAAGAGATTAATCTAATAAGTAACAGGCTACAATCGAATTCAAAGAACCTTTTCGTATCTTTTATAAAATCCGATTTGATGAATTTAGTAACCACAAACATCGAGAAGATAGATGAACTAAAAGACGTCTGCGGACTAACTGATATGCAAGCTGAGACACAGATAAATAAAGAGAAAATATTAAAGAAAAGTATCCCTGTATGCGATGTTTGCGGCCATAAACTAGATTCTGAAGAAAAGAAAAATCTAGAAGTAGAACAGGAGAGAATTCATCAGTCCTTGAAGCTATTTCATCAAAATAAGAATCAACGTGATGATATACAAAATGAGAATCAATTATATACTTCGTTCTCGAATTTAGTCAAAGATTATGATTTTCAGAAAGACTTAGATGATTTGAAGGGATTAAACCTAAAACAAGGTATTTTATTAAAGGAAAAGAAGGATTTGGACAAAGAAAGCCAACGAGAAGAATACGGAAGCTTATCGACAATAAACAGGCAAATAGGTTTATTGGATGAGGAAAATTCTACATTGCGAGCTGATAATAAGACGCTAGAATTAAGAATTCGTAAAACCAAAGAGGAAAAGGACGAGGTCACGAAGGAGATAAAGAGATTTGGCCATGATGATAAGATATTCAGCAAAACAACGACTTTGGCGAGTACGGCAGGTAAATATGTTAAGTTGCTTGATGAGGCGCTAGAATTAGGCACACAAACTAAGAGGATGTCTATATTGAAAAAGTCCAATGAACTATTTAATGCCATTACCAACAAACCGGAAGAATACCTCGGGTTGGATTTTGAAAACGATTCAAGTTTTTCCTTTGTCATAAAAACCAAGGACAATAGGAAAGTAACTAATCCATCTAAGGGCGAAAAACAAGTGATGGCTATGAGTTTCTTGTTAGGCTTAAATCAATACACAGGGATTAATAACGTAATACTTATGGATACTCCTGTGGCAAGCTTGGATGATGTTCACAGTGCCGGCATCGGTACTGCATTGTCTCATCTGAAGAATCAAGTCATTTTCTTAGCCCAACCTGTTGAATTAAGCGGAGACATTCTCAAAAATATGAAACCTGGAATCGCTAAGGAATTCGTCGTAGAAAGACATGATTATAAATCAACCATAATTGAGGAAACAAAATGAAGATAGAAGAATTTATAGACGCTGGAAATATAAAATTTAGGAGCGCCTATAGAGATTCTATGTATTTCGTAATCAAGGAAAAAGATGATACGGGTTTGCTTGTCGGAATGAGTGAAATGTTTTATGTAACATTTGCCATAGGGTATCATTTCAATCAACAAGTCGAAATAGCTCCGAAATCAATCAACCATGTGAATCTGGTCAGCTTAGATAGGGATATCAAGGAGTTGATGGTCAGACTGGTGTTGAAGAGAAAGCCGCAAATAACAGACGCAAAGGAATTATGGAAAGAAGTAGAAACTTATGCAGAATACGGAATACAGGTTTTGTACAATTCTTGGAAAGAGAATAATTTCTTGGATATCTATAAGATATTAGAGCGAACTGAAAAGTAAAGACGATTTACAGTATTCTTAGGATCTTATTAACAGATGATGGTCTTTTCAATTCATGTTCCCAAATTCTAATAACTTTCCAACCGTGTTTTCTAAGATACCTGACCTGCTCGACATCTCTCTGTTTATTTCTCTTAATCTTGTTTTTCCAAAATAGAGAATTAGTTTTAGGACTCTCATAACAAACCGGACAACCATGCCAAAAGCATCCATCCACAAATATGCATATTCTCTTCGAGACGAACACCAAGTCAGGCCGTATATTTGTCTCACTGATTTTATGGTTTATTCTATACTTATAACCTCTTTTAGATAACTCGTGTCGAAGATATATCTCGGGTTTAGTATTCTTTCCTTTTATTTTGGACATAATTGTGCTTCTTGTATTCTTATCAAATTTGTCAACCATGAACCCATTAAAGCGTAACCTTTATATAATAGTTTTGGTCGATTATATTGTTTTTGTCGATCAGTTTTGGAGGGTGTGATAGATGGGGGATAAGTTGACAGTAGCAGATTTCTTCTGCGGTGCCGGGGGATTTTCAGAAGGTTTTCGACAAGCTGGATTTGATATAGTTTTCGCTGTGGATAATTGGGAACCTGCACGGCAGACTCATAGTTTGAATCATCCAAATGCCAAACATCCCGGATTGGACTGTGATCATCTTACAAAGGGTGATGTATTGTTGATGACACCAGAATATGTTCTTTATGATATGCCTGATGTAGATGTCATTATAGGTTCTCCGCCATGTATATCTTTTTCTTCATCTAATAGGGCTGGTAAGGCCGATAAATCATTGGGTGTCGTGTTAATCGAAAAATACTTGCAGATAATAGCATTAAAAAAATATAAACCAAATCCTAAGGTTCATCTTAAGTATTGGCTTATGGAAAATGTACCCAACTCAAAAGAGCACGTCAAGGACAAATATACGTTTAAAATGTTAGGCTTGACCAATGATATTCTGAAGAATCTAAATATCCATAAAAAGGAGACCGAGGTGGCACTAGAAATTGATTTAGACGACACCATATTCAATGCGGTTCATTACGGAGTCCCTCAAAACAGATTAAGATTTATCTGTGGCCATTATCCAAAACCCGCTAAGACAACAAGCGAAAAAGATAAGTGGGTGAAACTGGGTTATATCATTGATGGATTGAAATCTGGTCAGAAAAAAATTAAGGATCCTAATTATGAGGCCATCATAATTGAGGAGAAAGATCTTACGGATCATTATTATGACACTATAATCCCTCCGTTTGAATGGCAGGAAGCAAAAATAAAAAAACAGCAAGCAAGATACTACGGTCGCATGTCGTTTCCTGAAGACCCGTTGAGACCAAGCAGAACCATAATGGCTACACGATCAGTATTATCCCGAGAATCAATGATTTTGCCAAACGGCTCGCCAGATAATTTTAGGTCGCCGACCGTCAGAGAGGTTGCCAGTATAATGTCATTTCCAATCACATACCAGTTTCAGGCCAATAATGAAGCATCTAAATATCGTCTTGTAGGAAATGCTGTGTGTTCAAAGATGGCGTTCGAATTCGCAAAAGAGATACTCAAGAAAGAGAATAAACGGCTAATTCATAAATATGAATCAAGTGCAGACGTCAGTAAATTATCTGCCGACTTGAGGAAAAAAAATCCACCTAAAAAAATGCCTCGAGATAAGCATCCAAGAGCCAACTTTGCTGAAATAGTACCTGATTTGAAATATCATAATTTCAGAGTAGAACTTGACAACAACATGCCAAGAATGAATGGCAACAGGATATTGTGGTCTGCATCAATACATCATGCGACAGGAATAGATAGCATGAAAAAATCAGTACCAAACACAAATAGAATATTGTTATTACTTAATTCATATTCAGATAAAAAAGTGGTTGAAGCATATATTACAAGTGTCAAACACGAATTTAACAATAAAATACCTATCGCTAAAGAATTTCAGTCCCAGCATTGTAAAGTCAAAATCGACCATAGATTCTCGACACCTCGATCAGCATTGCAGTCAGTGAAATCCTTAGTCGACAAACATTTTCCTGAAGAAAAATATGAGATGATTGTTCTAAATAACATCCATAGAAAAAAACAGATAATCAAATTCAATCACGGGAAACTTCCGGATGATAACATACCTCTGAGGGTCGTAGCCGCATTATACGCATGTAATTATATCGCAAAATTGACTAGAGGAAAAACACACGGTTAATGATTCTGAGTATCTTTATATACATTCTTTCCCCCGTTTTTCCGCCCAATACCTCATTATTTGTGCTTATTAGGCTCTATTTCCGCCGACTTCTTTGCAGGAATAGTATTCTTGTTTTTTCGGGGGAAATTGGCGGATAGGAATTGGGGTATGTCTTGTCTTAACATTGTCTGTTTATGGAACTGTTGATATCTGCTTTTGTAATTGTTGTCTGTCAATATAATGTACAGCTTGTTTTTGTATTTCAGATTGAGGTCATTGATCTTGTTCTCCAGTTCTTTCCTGTTTTTGTCATATCTTGTTCCTGTCTCTATTTCCAGAGCTATTGTTTCTCCTTTCTTGTTCTTGAATATTATGTCTGCATCCTTGCTTATCTCTATTCGTATCTTTTTTGTATAATTCTCTAATTCTTGCTTTATGTTCTGTACAAGAAATGTGTGTCCTATTGATTCTATGTCATTTATTTTCACTATGCATTCTACTTGATTTGATTTCCCTATCGGTACGAAATATCCTGCTTTGTATCCGTGATTGAATAGGTAGTTCTTGTCTTCTATATTCAGTTCCTTTCCATAATATAAGCCTCTCTCGATATCTAACCCTATGTTTATTTCCTTCCTATCATCCTTCTTTTTTCTCTGTTTTTTGAGTATCTCGTCTGCGTTTGTTGTTATCTGTTCGTGTTCTTTTGGCGATGCAATGACTTCTAGTTCTTGATGGTCATTATCCATGATGAGTATGCCTTTTCCTTGTGTTGCTGTCAGCAGATATTCTTTTTCATTCTGTGATAGATGGAAAGTCCTGACTATTGAATCTATTATTGCAGGCTTTTGCCTCAATAGCAATGTGTATGAAGTGTTAGCCAATGCTGCATGTCCTGCTGGGCTGTTCACCAAATCTGCGACATCCTGAGTTATTAGCAATAATCCCATGTTGAATTTTCTGCATGTTTTGACAATCTCGAAGATGTATGATGCTTCTTCTGCATGGCCAAGCAGTGACCATGCTTCGTCTATGACTAATAATTTCCTTTCCTTATCAGATTTCATCTTCATGAAGACATAGTCTAATATGAGAAACATTATTATCGGTTTTACCTGTTTAGGCATCTCTCCTATGTTGAAGCAGACAAAATCTTTTTTGAAATCGATACAGCTCTGTTTGTCTAAGAAATTGAATACTCCTTCTGTGTACATATATAATCTGTTGATTAATGCTCTGTATGTGACCTTTTCCATCTGGCTGGCTTTCTTGTCCATCTCCTGCAATACTTTGTATAGATCCATCAAAGTAGGTGGAATCTTATGATTGTAACTATCTGCATGTATCCCTTTTCTTGCATACGTTTCTGTTATCGCCTTGTCAAGGATGGATTTCTGTATCTCTGTCAATTCTCCGAACATTATCTTGAACATGTCCATCAATGCTAATCTCTTTTCAATGAATTCGTGTCCCATTAGGTCAAGAGGGTTTATGATTGTCTCAGAATCCTTGCTTATAGAGATGAGTTCTCCTTTGCATTGCTTTATCAGTCCTAAATATTCTGTCTGTGGATCTATTACGATGACCTTTGTCCCATTCAATAATTGCCTAGATATCAATAATTTAGTGAAATAACTTTTACCGGCTCCTGAAGTGGCCAATATCAAACCGTTTGCGTTGTTTAGTGAGAATATATCCTTCACGAATGGAACCTTATTCTTATTCAATCCTAACATCACTCCTGTAGGCTCGACTGTCAAGAATGGCGAGGTGAATGGGAAGAATGCACTCAATGCCTTTGTTGCAATATTCCTTTTGATTTTCAATTCATCTTTGCCTATAGGCATCATTGATTTATACGCATTGATTTGTCTGAATATGGGTGCTTGCGGTATTATCATTATAGAGTTCAGTTCTGATTCTACTTTTTTTGTCAGTAGGTCTAATTCTTCTTTTGTCTTGCCTTTACAGTTGATGTATAATGATACGTTGAATAGTTTCTCATTACCTTTCTGTAAGTCTTCCAGAACTTTTCTTGTATCATGATATTTTATTTCAAGAGATGGATTGATGGATTTCTTCAATTCTTCTGCATATAAATCAGCACGTTGCTTCTGTAATTCCTTATTGAGCATTATCATCATGCTATCTATAGGAAAGGGCTCGATATGGATAGAGATATCAAAATCATCATTGCTTGAGATGATTTTATCAAGAAAACCAGATTCTACATTTCTAGGATATCCGACAGCTGAGACCACTCTAGAAAACTTTTCATTGACCTTGAAATAGTCGACAGAATCCAATATCTCATCTGGAGCGATTAGATAATGGACTCCGTTATCTATGTTTTCTTGTGGTTTTCTTTTTACTCCGTCATTATTGAAGAATAAGAATATCTTCTTCACAAGCTCAGCATCGTCCAATCTTTTTATTTTCAATCCAAGCCCAGTCAGTTTATCAGTGCATATCTTGCATTGGATGTCCAGATCAGATTGTTTGGGGATTATAAGATAGAAATCTCTTGTACGCATATTGTTCTTCTTTATGGTGTCTTCCATAAATTCCTTGAAATCTTCATACATCTTCTTATCGTGAACCCTTTTCTTAAGGATCTTGAAATAATTCTCTAAATTTAGAGTGCTAGTTGTTACAATCAGTTGCACAGGGAAATCAAGACTGTTGAGAAACTTTTGGAATCCTACAATTATGGATTCTTGATCAGTATTCTCCTTTATATTGAAATTTATTGGAGTTATCTGCAATATAGCAATATCCTTGTCAGTCTTGACTATATCATTCTCTATCTTTGTGATCCCTAATAATTGAACCATCTTAGGAGACATCAAAGAAGCATACCTAAAGCTGAAAAAGAACATGAACCTCTTGAACCATATGCTGATATCGAAGAAGATGAATCCTACACCAATCAATCCAACAAATATGGCAAAAGTAATCCTAGTCACCAGATCCATCTTTCTGGTCAAAACCCATGCTATTATGCTCAGAAACAGTATAGCCCAACCTAACTGAGGGAAGGTAAGACCGAACATGATCTTCTCCTTGTGCTGCAACTGTTGAGGTATCTCATAAGCCATAATAAGAAATAGGCTTATTTAGTATATAAATGGAACTCGGAGAAATACTAAAAATTGCTGACTGACTTAACAGAAACTCCTACATAAATTAATACTCCTGTAACCACAGCAGCAAGTACAAAGAACCAGAAGGGATGTTCAGTTAATAGCCAGTAAAGAAAATTTCCTCCTGTAACTTTAACGGTATCTTTTGGATCGGGGATGTTATTTACTGTATTGACAACATTCCCAGTTACGCCGCTAGTATCAGTTTTAGCTACTTCGGTAGTGACTTGAGTGGTTGCGCTATTTAAAGCAGGCATTACCAATGAGTAAATTACCATTCCAAAGAAAGCTACAACTACTGCGCTGAACATTGTCCAAAAAAGCACCTTTCCGCTTTTATCGTGCATAAGGTGCTGAATTTTCTCGAGAATAAAAATTTTATCAATTTAAGTCATTGCTATGTATTTTATTGCTTCTGTCATCTGTCCTGCTGAGCTGTCTATCCCTGTCTTTGTTATTATGTGCCATGCTAGGATTAGCGTTATTAGGTCGACTATCAGCAAACATGCTATCATTATTAGTATCTTGAAGTTCTGGAACATCGCTATGTCTAGGAACTTGGAACAGGCCAATATTACCACTGCATCCAGTACGGTCACAAAGATCATCATCCCTAGGAGGTTTAAGATTAGTTTTCCATAGCTTTTGAGTGGTGGTATGAAGTAACAGAATAATCCTATAGGAAAGAATATGACCCCAATACAGACAGCTAAATATCTGATTGTCAGGTATAACACAGTAGCCACTAGTACTAAAACATATACTAATGTGAATATGAAATCCAGTCCGACGTTTGTGATATTGTCAGCTGTCAACTGAAAGAACGTCGGATCTGTTATTGACAGTATGGCTGTTGTTGTAATCGAGCCTATGTCCAGTATCAGTTGATACAGATAAAATGATCCTTGGATTAGCACTATCATTAAAACAGTGTTTTTCAGCCATTCTTTGGCCATCTCTCTTCTGACAACACTATGCCCCGCGAATAGGAATTGGAATCCTGAGTATATCAATAAGAAGCTGTAGAATATGCTTATGCAATAGACTATTATCGCCCATATGTTGATGAACATATCGATGTTCGGAGCATTGCTTAAGAGATTCTTGAATAATTCTAATAACGGTTGCAGCGGTGCATTGATAAGATTAGTAAGGAAATCAAATATTGCTTGTGGGATGCAGCTTGCAAGATTTGTCAATCCACAATCTGCTGCACTGACGTTTGGTATGACGACAATGGCTAAGATTATTATGAATGCATATCTAGTCCAATAATGTTTTACTCCTTTGTACATCATGTATAATATGAAAATCAATACGGCAATCATGAATAATAAGGTCAGGTTTGGAGTGATGCCTAGGGCAGCTATCGGCTGTTCTTGTGTGATATTTTCTGAACAGGTCTTTGTTGTTTGATAGAAGAAATTGTAGCCTGTTATCTCGCAATTTGATGCGTCAGATACATAGAATGTATTGTTGCTATAATACATGTTATTTATCTCTATTTTCTTGTTTTTGACTGCTTCTAGTTGTAATAAGTAATATGGTGATTTCTTGAAGGTTGCATAATATTCGAATTCATTCTCTGAATATGAAGAATTCCCTAGGTGTAATGATATGCTTGTGGTTTGGTCTTTTGATAGTTCTCCTCTTGTTGTATTGTGATAAATTCCTGTGATGACTGCATCAAAGGTCATGTTCTGATTATCATATTTCAAATTTTGCGTATCTTGGATGCTTAAGATTTCTGGATAATATTCTGTCTTGTCATAATCACATTCAGTCACAAGATATCCGTTATCATAGTAACTGATCCATTCATAATAATCTGCCTTGACAGTTACAGTTATGTCTAATGTTGATTTGATTGTTGTATCATTTGTTACTTCTATGTCGAGCTTTTTTGTATTTCCTTGATATAGTTCATTTGAATATATCTTGAAAGTTTGTGATTCGCTATTTTTGGAATAATATATCTTACATGTTTGTCCGGCTTGTTTTTTATTGCTGGAGTAATCTGGCGGGATCTGTATATTATAATCATATTCTGTTCGTACATTAATAATGCTTGGAACAAAGGTGTTGTTCTCGTAGATTATTGAGGGATTCACGTCTATAATACTTATCCATGCATTTTTTATATAGTTCCGAGAGTATGTGCTTGTGTCTATCGGTGCATTAGTTATCTGTATTCTAGAATTATATGATTCAATAGAATTGAAATCTGGATATGTATGATTTGTATAGATGAGATTAGCGATCATATCCTCGTTTGTATCATTCAATGCTATGCAATTGTCCTTATTGATTCCTGTAAATAGATTACAATTATAGGCCATAACACTAGGCAAGAGAAGAATTATTCCTAGTGCTATGGCTATAAAGGGTTTCATCCTACGATGAATTGCACAACCAAGGGGGCTACCCAGATTATTATCAGTCCGATAATAATGTATGTAGCCATAAGTTTAGCCTGCTCTCTCTTGGCTTGATCCGTGCCATTCATGATGAAACTCACTCCAGCAAAGACTAAAAACACTACAGCAATTGCTGTGGCAGCATATTTGACGAAATTATATATCTTCATTACTGGAGATAATATCTGGTCAAATGTTGCCTTGTCTTGCGCTGAAATGGTCTGATTGAAGTCCACGGCTGCAACCATTGTAGGGAACACTACTAATGCCAATATTGCCAGCAATATTGCGGTTTTCATGGTTAATGCACCTCCTTCTGGTTTACACAGTTCTGGGACAACATGTCCGCATACTCCTCTAGAGAGCCATACTTCCATTCGAGGAAATCCTTGCAAGAAGAGCAAAATTTCTCATCCTTTGCACGATTCCTCATGTTCTTTCCACACATCCGACATTTCTTGTTGATTACCATAAAACCAATAGAATCAGGCATATTGATAATCAGAACTCGGAGAAACGATAACGCAGAGAATACAAAAAACATAATATTTATAATCGAATAGTGCCAAGTATACATAGTGAAAACTGAGCAGCTGATAAAACAATTGAAAGAATCAGGATTATATGCTGAATGCACCTGTGGTGAGGAATTCAGATTATGTGACGCAATTCTATTCGATGGAACTAAGCCCATGCCTAAGGAGGCATTAGAAGCCCAGAATAATCTTATGCAAAGACTTAAAGATAGAGAAGAAGAACTAAGTAAACAGAAGAAATTGGCTACTGATAGGGCTCAAAACACCGCAAAATCAGTCGGTGTTGGCAAGAATATCGAGAAAATATTCCCTACTTTAAAAGATTTTAAATGGGAATTACCGGATGCAAGATTCTTAAGCGATCCCATTGATCTTATAACATTCAATGGCATGTCTAAAGGAAATATAATGTCAATAAATTTCATTGAAGTAAAAAGTGGAAATGCCAGATTGAATAAACATCAAAAATCTGTCAAAGAAGCTGTGGAAGATAAAAAAGTGGTTTACAAGGAATTCAAATGAACGAGTTATTCGAAGAATATCAGGAATTCAGAAAGATTCTATGTGTCTGTCCATGTTGCGGAGAGATTGTGAGAGTATCTGATCTGAAATTGCAAGTAAAAGGAAAATCTGTTAAAACATGGTTGGATATATACGACGCAAAAGAACAAAAAATGGATGAAAAAGAGGCTAAGTTCGCAGAAATTCAAGATAAATTAAGAGAGCTTGCCGTAAAGAAGGGAAGAAAACAAGCAGAAAAAGTCATCAATAATGCATTGATGCCATCTTTCAGGGCGCTTAAATACAACCCGTTCGATGTCAAACCTCTATTGAACCCTGTTGATTTTATTGTTTTTTGTGGAATGGATAAATTAGATTGCATCAACAACATAGTTTTCTTGTCCAAACAACATGATGCTCCAAATTTAATCAATTCTAGGAAACAAATAGAAAAAGCCATATTGTGTCATAAGTATGAATGGAAGGTAGCTCGAGTGGATGATGAAGGAAGTGTGTCTTTTGAATGAGGTGAAAAATGGCAAAAAAATGTGGAACATGTAGTAGAATGAACGATAATAATGCAAGAAATTGCATTGGTTGCGGCAGCCCATTTTTTCAGAACAAACTGGACAATATAACCAAAGATATAAAAAACAAGATATGATTAATAGCAAATTTAATATATAACTTATACCATTCTAATACTAAGAATTAGGCTTTAATTGTTTAATGCGCCCCGAATTCCGATCATTAAAGACGGTGATTCTGGGCGGGGCTACGTATATTTTAGTGATTTGAGAGGGCTATTTCTTACAGTGCATGTTTGGGCGGGGCTACGTATATTTTAGTGATTTGAGAGGGCTATTTCTTACAGTGCATGTTTGGGCGGGGCTAGTCTCTTTTTTCTCGTCGAATTCTAAGAAGGGTATTGATTTCTGGCCGGGCCAGTATAGTTTAAAGGTAAGAAAAGGGGCGAGTAAAAAAATTAATTATCAGTAACTCTTTTGTAATAGTAACTTTTATAAATTTGCACCTATTTCATAACTTATGTCTATCACGTTGGAAGATACGTTCGCTATTATTGAAACTTGGCGTAGTATTACGCGTATACAAAAAAATAAATCTGAATATAAGAAATTGTCCGACGCCATCACCCGGGTTATGGGTCAAGAATATAATTTAAATCAATTATTAGATGAAATTTCTTTCCCATTAGCACGTGAAGAACTTAAAAAACAATATGCAGATGACGCTAATAAAAATTATTTTTATGCATTTTTTAATTTACAAGAATACCTTTGTTCTCAAAAAACCATTTCTTCTCTCGAAAAATCAGGATTTTTATTGAAAGTTAGCGATCTAAATTCGATACAGCACAATCTTGCAAAAATCTTAACTCAGCGAGAGTTAATCGAAAAATCATTTGGCGAAGATTTCAATCGTGTTGGAACATATATGTTTGCTATTGATCATTATCTTGATGAATTAATTAATTATACGGCTAAAACTCCGAAAACGAGAATGGATTATGCAAAGATATTATCGGAATTACCGTTAGGTTCATGTGGATTAAACAAATATGCAAAATCCTTATTAACGGCTGAAATTATTAAACGTACATTATTTTCATTCGAAAATTCGCATCGACTTGAATTATTTCTCTCATTCAACAAGTTGTGTGATAAAACAAAGGTAATGAGTGATGAATACGGTAGAGTACTTGATTTAATAAAAACGAATTCTCGGCTTATTCAATATAAAATTGCCAATCTTGGCGATCTTCCACTCGACGTTACATTTCATAAAGATAGGTTATATGCACTTTCCGTCGATGAATCGTTACAGCCAAGTATTAAATCATTCAATTTAGATGGAACACTAATTTATCAACAATCAACTCCACCAATTAAAGCACCATATTCGCTTGCCGGATATCAAGACTCATTAATACTCCTTAATGCGGGAAAAATTATGGTGCTTAACGATGACCTTCATGAGATTCTTGTCGAACAAGAATCTTCAATTGAAAAATTTAAGCACACTAAAGATACAAGTATTGATGATGCAATAGCTTTAATACCTATTGATACTGCTCAAATTCGAAAATTTGAAGAACAAAAGGAATCTTGGAAAGTACAAACAATAAAAATATATGATTCGTATAAAGCAGCAGTAGTATATCATGCTCAAACAGGTAATTATCTTCTTACATTAACTGATCAACGATCAAATACCAAAACGATTACAGGAACAAGCCATCTCTCAAATACAGGAGGATTAAACCCCAATATCGCTAATTATAGTACTGATGGGATATACGCTATGTTTATAGGTGATATATCTTATCCTCCCACGATCGCTATGATGGATTATGGAATACTTATTTGTGAAGGAAAATCAATAAGATTAGTTGATTATGAACTTAAAGATATTAAACGATTCAGCTTAGGTGAAGAGCAGTTGGATTTGTTAGATGATGTTGCACCTGTAAATGTCATTGCTGCTGGCGGGTCTTATTTTGGATTATATGGTTCATTTAAAACTATGCGCGGAGAAGATAAACAAGGCGTAACTCCGCCTATTTTTTTATTATTTTCTATGACTAAAAATTATGATATTTCTTTTGAAGGCGCGCTTGATACTGAAAATCTGCCATTAAATATTGCAACTGGAATTGCAATATCTCGTGAAGGTCATTTAGCAATATCTTCAAACGGTGGACAAGTATATGTTGCTCCACTCTTTCGCGAAAAAAATGATCAGACTTTCAAAGTTACTTCGCCGAGTTTAGAACTCTACAAAATTTCTAAAATTCCTGTTGAAAAGCAAGTACAAAAGTTATTACACTAAACAATCACCGCAACTTTCTTATATTTCCTCGTCTATAACGTCGCAAGAAGTGGTTGATGTTTAAGGTCGCCCTGAGTTCTTACCCCTAAGGTACAAGGTTCTGGGCGGGGCTACTATAAATTTTCTTTTAAAGATTTGGGGCTAATAAGATTTTTCTATCAGTAACTATATAAATATAGATTAGATTTTATCATATATGAGGCTATTATTGACTTCAGGTGGCATTACTACTCAATCAATGGTTTCTGTTCTAAAGAATTGGGTTAAAGACATTAGGATAGTTTTTATTCCGACTGCGGCTAATGTTGAAGATGGAAAAAAAGATTGGCTTATCAATGATTTGGTTAATTGTCAAAAACTTGGTACTGTAGATATTGTTGATATTTCTGCTGTTGATAAAAAGATTTGGTTGCCACGATTACAAAAAGCCAATGTTATGGTGGTTGGTGGTGGCAATACTGAATATCTGATGAAATGTGTAGTATCATCAGGATTAAAAGATGAACTTCCAAGATTACTCAAAGATAAAGTGTATGTAGGTATAAGCGCAGGAAGTTGTGTTATGAGTAAAACATTAAACGCGTCTTCAGAATTTCTATATGGAGATGAATCGAAAAAAGAAGTGAAGGGATTAGGATATATCGACTTTAATGTAAGACCGCATCTCAATTCACCACATTTTCCAAGAGTCAGAGATGCAATCCTAAAAACAGTAGTCAAAAAACTTAAAGGGGAAACATACGCATTAGATGATAATTCAGCAATTATGTTGGATGACGGAAAAATTTCTGTAATATCCGAAGGAAAATGGATAAAATACTCCGAAAAGACATGAATTATTCTCTCGTCGATAAATATGTTAATATCTCTGATCAGCGCTATTCGACAATATATACTGGTGGATCATGCCAATTCTAAAGAGTATTTATTATCTACTCGATAATGAAAAATTTATAAAGTTGGTGTGTATCCGCAGGATATGGTGCGAAAACACACAGACACTGTGCTGCAAAGCAGCATGACACTGATGCGTCAGGACCTGGACTTGACTATCACGGGATGTAAATCACGCCAGTCAATCGGGCTCACCCCTGACTTATCACGATACACTCCTTCTGAATCAAAGACAATTATGGAGCGACTTGATGTGCAAGGATTAGTATTCAAATACCGTCAGACAGATCCCACCACACAGAATCTTATTGAAAATTTTATGTTATTCTACGCAATCGCAGATAAAAAACCTGACGGGAGTCTCAAGACAGTCACGACCAATATTCCTATTGACAAGGAAGCCTTTGAATGGTTAAAGGACGCATTCAGATATTTTGATGTAAAAATGCCTGAGTTCCACGCGCAATTCATCAAAACCCCAAAGATAAGAACTACAGGAACAGATACCATCTCCTGTTTTTCAACTGGCAAGGATTCAACCTATATGACGCTTGCGACCGATTCAATCCCAGTGCATGTCACGCGCATAAATAGATCGACAAGCACAAGAGAGATCAGGGCTGTCGAGCAGTTTCTTCCATTCCTCCCAAGAACACCCGTCATTATCCCTGCGTATTCGAGTCTCAAGTTAGGCCCGGGATACCAGGCGTATCATCTCAGAGACGCGCTCATGTATATGCTCATGGTTCCTGTTGCACAGGATCGCAAGGCAAATAAGATCTATTCCGGAGCGTATAGCCAATCAACAAAATATTCAACGACTGCAGAAGGCGTCATGCGATTGAATGAATTGCTGGAGAAAAAAGGCATACGAATAACAGTAGAGCACATCACCCGTCTCAGTGAAGAGGAAGTGATCAGAAGAATGATAGTGCAATATCCAAAGGCATTTGCGATGACGCATCCCTGCGTTCTTGACGACATGATGTTTTCCATAAGAAGAAAATGGTTCACCAAAAAATTTCCTGAATACCCACTCATGCCAGGAAGCTGCGGCATGTGCGGAAAAGATATCGAACTCAATATGGCGCGATTGATGCATGATCCGCAGGTTGCGCGAATCAGCCAGGACGCCCAGAAACAACTTGCAACGTATTATGTGCAGCGATCACAGGATAAGAGCATCGCTGATTTTATAGAACAGGAACTCGTAGAGAAAGTCAGACAAAAATATCACCTAGATCGCTAAGACAATAAGATTGGTGTTTCCAAGATTTGATTTCTTGATGACACCGCGCAACTCCAATTCCTTGATGAGCCGCGATACCTTCACCTTGTTCAATCCTGAAAGCGCGACAAGTTTATTCTGCTCTATGGCATTATTGTTCTCCAACAGCACTGTGACGAGTATCCGCTCGTCTGCAGGCAGGATCTTGACCACTTTCTGTATCTGCATCTTGCTGATCTTCCATTGGAACATGATGACGAGTGCTCCCCCAAGGATGAGCGATACCGCAGACACTGCATAGACAATCAATGGCAATGCGCTGCCTTCCTTTTGAGTATAGAGCCCGTTGACAAATGCAAAAAGTATTCCGAGGATGAATACTAATGCAAGTGCAAGGATTAATTTTTTGGGGGAAACTTCCATCTTAGTCGAGTTCTTTTTTCAGTTCTTTATATTCTTTTGCAGTGATCTCTCCTTTGGCAAGCCTGCGCTTTAAGATGAGTGCAGGGTCTTCATCAGATTTATTTTCTCCGCGCATGAATGCCGGGTTGCTGCGCAAAAGCCACCATACGACAAGAAAGAACAGTACAAATATGATGAGCTGGAATATCCATCCATAGCCCATTCCGAAAAATCCGCCACCCATCATCGGGCAAGTATCATAAAATGCCATAGTATCATCCTCTCGGTATACTGCAGAATATATAAGGGTTGTGAAAAATAAAAAAAATAAAAAAATGAAAAAGGTTTTATTTATTCATCCCCGTCGTTAGACATCATCGGGCAACCGAAATGTCTTTGTCCTGATCCGCGCCCGAAGGTCTGGTTGTTGTCTTCACGCCACTGCAACATTCGGGTGTGCATTTGCTGTGCAAGCGCAAAATCTGCTTCATCCTGCACCCAAGGCATGACATTAAACCCTGTACTTGCGCGGTACGCGACAAGGTCTTGATATGTTCCTGTAGACATGATGCTTTGCACATCAGTGTTTCCTGCGCCCTTGCCTTGCCGTTCGAAACCGCCCATATATGCATATGCGGCGCCTGCGCCTACAATGCCAAGTACCAGCACTGCAAGCAATACCATTGTTATCTTCTTCATAGTGTTCACCTCGAACATGTGTTATAAGGTATCATACGTTGAAACAGGATAACTAATTTACTGAAACCAGTCAACATAAAGTGAAACAGGTGTTGCAAAAAATGAAACAGGGCATATCTCGCGCCTACATGCATGCGCGAAAACAAATACCGATAGCTTTATATTACACTAATATTCTATACTTACAATGCCTGCAGTATATTTTTCAAAATCAATTGAACCAATCCTTGAAAAACTTGACTTCTCAAAACTTGGCAAACGTGTTGCAATAAAAGTCCATTTCGGAGAGCAGGGATGCAAAACCTACATCAACCCCCAACTCGTCCGTACAGTGTATGATGCGATTGTCTCCACCGGAAGAAGCGCAACACTCGTCGAGTGCAATGTACTCTATCGCGGCAGCAGGACCAACACGACTGATCATCTCAAGACTGCAAGGGCGCATGGATTTGATATGCCTATTGATATTCTCGATGGAGAGTTTGGTCAGGAATTTACTGAAATCAATAAATGCAAGATCGGCGCAGGAATAGAAAAGTATGATTCACTTGTAGTGATCAGCCACTTTAAGGGGCATATTGCCGCAGGATTCGGCGGCGCAATAAAAAACGTCGGTATGGGCCTGGGAAGCCGCGCAGGAAAACTGGAGATGCACGCAGGCATTCATCCCATCATCGGCCCGTCCTGTACCGGATGCCAAAAATGTATTGAATCATGCAATGCAAAAGCAATCACATTGACGCCGGACCATAAAGCATATATTGATCCCAAACTATGCGAGGGCTGCGCTATGTGTATTGCAGTCTGCCCGCATCATGTAGTCGCGCTTCCCTGGGAGAATGAGGCGCCGCATGAATTGCAAAAACGCGTTGCGCAGTATGCAAAAGCTGTGCTCTCAAGATTTCCCAATACTATATTCATCAATGTTCTAGAAAATATCACCAAGGACTGCGACTGCTTTGGAATTGTGCAAAAGCCAATCATGGATAATGTAGGGATACTCGCAACGCAAGGCGCAGAGAGTATTGTTGCAATCGATAAGGCAAGCCTTGATCTCGCAGACAAACACTCGCATCATGCATTCTCAAAACTGAACAGTATCGATAAGGAATTGCAGATTACACAGGCAAAAGACCACGGGCTTGGCAGTAGTACCTACACAATTCTGGAGTCTTAGGAGTTATATTCCATTAATTTTATAAAGGTCTAAAGGTTTCTTTTGGATACCAAGGTAAGAAAACACTTACCGGTTTTGTTCTAGAATACACAGAAGACAATTCGAGGTGGAATTATGGAATTCAAGGAAATCGTACAAAAAAGATACGCAACAAAAAGTTTTGACGGAAAGACAGTCCCTCAGGAAAAGATTGATGAATTATTCGAGATCATCAGGCTCTCTGCCTCATCATTCAATCTCCAGCCCTGGAAAATAAAAGTGATCCATGATAAAGAGACCAAAGAGAAGCTTGCTCCGGCATCCTGGAACCAGCCGCAGATAGCATCATGCTCGCACCTGCTCGTCTTTTGCGCAGACACTAATATCAAGGAAAACATCGCAAAGATCGACAAGATGACTGGCGGCAACGCTAAAGAATATGTCAAGATGATGGAAGATTTCGAGGCAAAAATGCCTGCAGACAAGAAACTTTCCTGGGCGCAACGCCAGGTCTATCTTGCAGTAGGAAACGCCATCAATGGCGCGAAATCATTGGGATTTGACTCCTGCCCTATGGAAGGGTTCAACCCTGAGGAGTACGCAAAAATCCTGAAATTGCCCAAGAATCTTGTGCCAACAACTGTGGTTCCTGTCGGATATGCAAGCGATACTCCGCGACCAAAGATGCGCTTTGCAAAAAAAGAAGTATTTATCTAATTTTTTGACTTTTTAATCTTTTTTTTCCAGGGAAATCGCCACAGGATTTTCCTTCGAGAATTTTTCGCGTTCTCTTGTATTTTCTTCCTCAAATGTACGATCGATATAAAAATTCTTCCCAGGCAAAAGATAATCGTTAGAGGGGGTATCACGAGTAAGAGGTATGCTCTTTACTGTAGTGGCAGTACGATAATAGAGCCGCGCCTCAAGATTATTCTTTCCAGAATATGTCACGTCACAGATAACCCCGATGAATATAGGGTCTGCATCAGGAGATGATTTTTCATAGAGTTCAATATCGTGCGTTTTGTACGCATCAATAGGAATCGCACCGGATTGGTTCGTAAAGAGATTGTACCGCAGGATTTTATTGGGCATAAGCAGGTAAAAAAGGCGCAGATTTAAATAGTTTACTACTTTAGAGAAAAAACAAATAAACGCGATTTAGAATTCTCCAAGCCGCTTTTGATTGGTGTCATATTTTTCCAGATATTTTGGGGGAACAATCATGACATACTCAAACCCCTGTTCATAAAGCATCGTTTTTGCATTCTCCGATATACGGGGAGAAGCGATCATGCCGCGAATATTTTTTTCCGGAATACCCTTGCTGCGCGCAATCTTGTGCACATAACGGTGCAATTGGCTTACTGCCTTGAAATCCGCCATATCGCGCTTGCACTCGATAACAACAACTTTTCCGTTCTTGTCTGTTCCGAAAACATCAATAAACCCGAATTGTGTATGCTCTTCGCGGCTGAAGGGTTTAAAACCCTGCTCGATAAGACCAGGATTTGCATAGATCATATCGCTCATGTCAGCCTCGCTACCCTGCACCTGGATCTTATTGCCGTCCTCAAGGCCGTGGCTTTTCACAAAATGGATCTGTTCAAAGCGGATATCCATATAATCTTTCTGGAACTGATGATGACTCTTCAGAAATATCCCTTTTGCATCCTCAACAATGCGATGTTCTGTCCCATCCTTCATATAATTGATAGGGTTTACCCCGGTCGGTTGATGGACAAGAAGCGTCTTATCTGATTTGACAAGGATAATACGGTCACCAAGCGGGAGATAACTCTCGACCTTCCCGAAATACCACACCTCACAGAGCGCAGCGATAAGAACAGTCTCATTACGCTCAAGCGCGGCCAGTATTTGTGCGATTTCGTTCTCCATCATATCAACTCTTTGGAAACTATTTCGGAGAGTATGACATAAACTTTATAAATACTTTTCTTTTCCGTTCACTATACGAGAGATAGCCGAGTGCAAGCCCGCGCTATGCTGGAGACATTATTCTCCGATAACTCAAAAACATAAAAAATCAGATGAGGGTATAGAACATGGCACGAAAATACTCAGGAGCAAAAGGAAAAGCCGGAAGTAAAAAACCGGTTAAGCAGACTGTTCCTTCATGGAATAGATACAGCACCAAGGAAGTTGAGATGCTGATACTCAAATTGAAAAAAGAGGGAAAGACCCCCTCGCAGATCGGATTGTATCTTCGTGACGTCTATGGCGTTCCGGACATCAAGGTGCTCACCGGAAAAAGCATCACTGCAATTCTTAAGGAGAAAGATTCACTAGACCAGCTTCCTGAGGATCTGAGTTTCATGATCAAAAAATTAATCATGATCAAAAAACACCTTGATGAGAACAAGCAGGACAAGGTCGCCTTGCGCGGTCTGCAGATTACTGAGTCAAAAATCCAGGCACTGGTAAAGTATTACAAGCGGACTGGACGATTGCCTGCAGACTGGAAATATGATGTCTCCAAGGCAAAACTGTACGTATAAAGTAGCACATATTTTTTATTTTTTCTCTTCTTTTCTTCGTATACGTTTTTTAGGATGCGATAATTTCATAAAACATATAAAGTAGCAATAATTAACCATTGTTAACTCGAGGTGGAACAATGTATCAACTAAAACCATTACCTTACGCATATAACGCGCTGGAACCTTATATTGACGAAGCAACCATGAAGTTGCATCACGACAAGCACCATCAGGCATATGTCGATAAATTGAATGCCGCGGTGGAAAAGCATCCGGAACTTTTCAAGAAAGAAGTGCTTGTACTGCTCAAAGAGCTTGATAAGATTCCTGAGGATATCCGCACTGCAGTAAGAAACCACGGCGGCGGGACATGGAATCATGACTTCTTTTGGAGTGTGATGAAGACCGGGACAAAACCGCACGGAGAAGTCCTTGACGCAATTGAGAAGAAATTTGGGTCATTCGATAAATTCAAGGAAGCGTTCACTAACGCTGCAGTCGGGCAATTCGGTTCAGGATGGGCGTGGCTTGTGGTAGATAAAGGCGCGCTCGAGATTGTCGCAACTGCAAATCAGGACTCGCCGGTATCCAGCGGCAAGACGCCGCTTGTCTGTATCGACGTCTGGGAGCATTCCTATTATCTTAAATACCAGAATCGCCGTGCAGAATACATTGCAGCATTCTTCAATGTCATCAATTGGGATGCTGTTGAAAAAAATTACAAGGATGCAGCAAAAAACTGAGAAAGTTATCACTTATTAGTTGTTCTTAATCGAAATGTTTTTAAATAGGAGAATCCCGACTACAGTATGGACGAGACTGCAATAACCCCTACTGCACAACAACCGCAATACCGCATATTCAGCAATACAGAAAACAGTTATCAGGGACTTCAGGAACTCTATGAGAATAGATACCTGCCGGTAAACATGCGGGAACTGATCGATATCATTCTTGACAATAATCCCGGCTTCAATCCAGGCCGCGAGGTCATTATCACGCCAAGCCTACGCATCACGCCACCATACAAAGCAGGAGAAGAACAGATAGTCTACACCCATGAATCAGAATATTTCTATTTTCCACAACATATCAAAACAAGCGCAGAAACACAAAAGAACGGTGCAGGAACATATCCACTCAGCGAACTGTATAGAGCCACACAAATCGCTGATGGAATGCAGACCATTGTTCTGACTGGTGAAGCAGTCCATGCAGATTCAGGAATCATGAATCTTGATGATGCATCCAAGAATCCACATGCAAAAGCCATCATCGGGCCGCGGATAGGAGAATATCTTGAATGGTACAGCAAAAATATCGGGGAATTCATCGAGATATACCATAAACTCGATCATGATGCTGTTCCCCGCGCAAGACTGCTTGCAATGAACCTGCACACTAAGGATCATGGTTATGGTAGCTTTGGCGCAAGTCACATCGGCAAGGGTGCAGCGTTTCTTGGCAAGACCGTGTAGTCCAAAAGAGAGCAAACAAAAAAGTAGAAAAAAATTCTTGACGAGTACCATCAACTATTTAAAGGGGCAATAGCGCGCAAAGTGATGAAACAGCAGCGCATTGATGACGCCAAACCAGACTATGCTGCCTGGGAGACATCTCTGGATGAAGCTGCAAAAAAGTTTCTTGCAATACCTGCAAAAGAGCCCATACGAATCATTGGTCATCTTGATGCAGATGGCATTTGCGCATCAGCAATTCTTATCAATGCGCTCATGATACTGAATCGGAAATACGCATTGACCATTCTTCCGACTGTGATCGAAGAAGCAATAACACTTCTTGCACGCGAACAGGAAAAATATTTTGTGTTTGTGGATCTTGGCTCAGGAAATATCACAACAATTGGCGAGCTACTGCGCAACAAGACTGTATTTATACTCGATCATCACCTGCCTGAACCTGCGGCAAACCCGCCGAACATCACTCACGTCAATCCCCATTACTGCAATATTGACGGATCCCAAGAGGTTTCAGGTGCAGGGGTCACATTCATTTTTACGCAAAAGATCACTCATGAAAAAAATACTGAGATGGCGCGAATCGCGATTGTCGGCGCAATCGGCGATGCACCAGCGTTCCAGGAATTCCAAAAGTTGAACAACACCATCCTTCAACTTGCAATAAAGAATAATCTTATTGAAGTGAAGCGCGGGCTCAGATTTTTTGGGGTGCAGACAAAACCCATCCATAAAATACTCCAGTATAGCGCAGATATCATCATCCCAGAAGTTTCGGGGTCAGAGTCCGGAGCAATAGCATTTCTCGAACAATTAGGGATCAATCCGCGCAAGGGAAAGTATTGGAAGAAAATCGCAGATCTTACTGAAGAGGAAAAGAAGAAACTTATTGCAGGAATCATAGCCAAACGAGAGGACCAGGAAAAGCCTGAGGATATCTTTGCAAACGCCTACCTGTTTGTGGGCGAAGAGGAGGACAGCCCCTATCGTGATGCAAAAGAATTTGCAACATTGCTCAACAGTTGCGGGCGATTGGGCAAGGCAAGTATCGGCATCGGCGCATGCCTCAATGATACGCGCATGAAAGAACTTGCAGTGCAGAATCTTGCAAAATACCGTAAAGAGATAGTCAATGCCATGCACTGGTACAAGGATCAGAAAAATACAAATAGGATCATTAAAGGAAAAAACTATATCATCATCAATGCTGAAGAGGATATTCTTCCGACCATGATCGGAACTTTCGGGTCCATACTCTCCAAATCCAATACATTTGAAGAAAATACATTCATCCTTACGCTTGCACGCAATATCGATACAACCACCAAGGTATCGCTGCGCGTCAGCGGGCAAAACCCCACGATCAATCTCAAGGATATCATCACCCGCATGATCGCAAGAATTGCGCAGGGTACTGCAGGCGGACATCTTCATGCCGCAGGAGCAGTCATCAATACAGAGGATGAAGAAAAATTCATTGATGCGGCAATGGATATACTGGGGAAAGCGTAAAAAAAAGGATGAACCCACAACCCGCAATTAATAACTACTTCTAAGTAACAAAAAACCGCAAAGTTTATAAATACTGCTATCTTAAGCAGGATAAGCACAAATTGGGGGGTGCATTATGAAATCATTATTCCTGAAGGCAGTACTGCTTACCGCAATATTCATGCTGGGATTTTTGACCAGTACAATCCTTGCACAATCACATAGCGAGCAGCAACCTGCAAGCAATATCCAGGGACTCACCACAGGGACAAAAACAAATACTGATGAAGTCCAAAGTCCGAATGATTGGGTCAAGGAAAATCAGATTAAGGTATACAACAGCCAAGTTGTTCTTAATATTGCCAATGCACAATGGGCGACATTCACTGATACGCATAGCATGGAGCCAGTGCTCAGTTCACGTGCAAACGCTATAGAAATTGTCCCCAATTGCCCGGGAGATATCAAGATCGGAGACATTGTGTCCTACAGCTCAGCATATGCTGATGGCATCATTATTCATCGCGTTGTGGCAATAGACAGCGATGCGCAGGGAACGTATTTCACCATGAAAGGAGATAATAACAAAGAAGATGACCCTGGCAGGATCCGCTGCTCGCAAGTCAAGCGGGTTGTTGTAGGAATCATCTACTAAATCATAAAAACAACACCAAAAAGAGCATAACTTACCCTAAAAAAAGGCGCGCCAATGAAAAAAATCAAACTGACAAACTACCTCTACTACACCATTGCCGGTGTACTTATTATCATGACTATTATTCTTGCATTAAGGTAGATGCCATGCTCCCACTTTACGAAATCGTGGGTAGATTGTATACCGCAGCAGTAGAACAGGCAAAAAAAGATATCAACGCGTACACTTGAGATAAGTCAAAAACGCTAATTATTTAAACAACGCATTCTCTCAATAAGCATGATTCTTTCTGAGGAAGATGTTGAAAAGGCGATCCTTGCAGGAAAGATTGCAGGCAAAGCCCTAAAATACGGGCAAACGCTCATCACGCCTGACGCACGCATTGTAGAAGTACTCGATAGAATCGAGGAATATATCATACAAAACGGTGGGGAAATCGCGTTTCCCGCACAGATTGCACGCAATGATGTTGCCGCACATTCTTGTCCGCTCGCTGATGACCCGCAAACATTTCTGCCCACAGACATCATCAAACTAGACGTAGGCGTCCATGTTGATGGATTTATTGGCGATAATGCGCGAACAGTCATCTTTCGTGAGAACCCTGAATATGACGCATTAAAGACCCTCAAAACCGCTTCAGAGGATGCATTGCAGAATGCTATAAGCGTCATACGACCGGGCGTTACATTGGGTGAAATTGGACTCATGATCCAAGAGACGATCATGCGCTATGACCTGAGCCCTATCAAGAATCTCTCAGGTCACGGCCTTGGAAAATATGCAGTCCACCAGCATCCGACAATCCCTAATTTTGATACATGTGACAAGACTGTCCTGCAGGAAAACCAGCATATTGCAATAGAGCCATTTGCAACAACAGGTCATGGACTCATCTATGAGAGCACTAATGCAACATTATTCAGCGTCACGCAGATAAAGCCTGTGCGCAGCCAATTTGCCCGCGAGGTGCTCAAAGATATCCAGACATTCAACGCGCTTCCCTTCACTACACGCTGGCTTACCAAAAAACATTCCCTTGCAAAAGTCCGCCTTGCACTTGCAGAATTACGACAGGCAGGAATCATCCATGATTATCCGCCACTTGTCGAGTCAAAGCACGGACTGGTCAGTCAGACAGAACACACGCTTGTGGTCAGGGAAAAACCAATCATTTCTACGCTCGTGGATGATTAAATCAGTCATACGCAATGATTTCTTGCACGCGGTATTGCGCAATACTTATCAACGGGAATTGCCGCATACTACGCAATAATTTTGCATAACAGAAAGGTGTTTTGCAATAGAGCGTAACAAAAAATCCATTGTCAATAGATGCAATGGCCTTAACGCACGGATTCATACTCCAGAGTGCAATAAGCCGGATAATTGCGCGCGTGGAGAGAAGCGGAGCGCGCACTACCAGGAACTCATAAACCACTATAGATCTTTTTGTATGCAATCCCATGCAGGATGTAATAGGATGTACTTCATAAACATATAGCATCACTGCTTGAAAAATTTTCGAAAGTTCCGGATGATTTGCACCTTCAGGAAAGGAGGGTTTATGAAGAAGCAGGTATCTGCTGGATAATGGATGATTCGACACTCCTGACGATTGCGATTGCAACAACAATTCTTGGACTCATGGCGCTCTGCATATTAGTGTACACTGCAGTAATTCCTGAGACCAGCATTGCTGCAATCAATGATTCAACAGTGGGAAAAAAGATCGTCGTTACCGGAGCGATTATGGAAGTCCAGCAGCGCAATAGCACCACATTTCTCAAAATAATTCAAACCTGCAGTTTAGACGTGATTGTCTTCAAGCCAATCAACATGACTACAGGCACAGCAAGAATTGAGGGCATCATCCAGGAATATGAAGGAAAAAAAGAGTTGATTGCAGACCGGATCACACTCAAGTGATGCGCTGCAGGAAAAAGATAAAGAACATGATACTCATACAATTGCTCATTGCAATCATTGCGGGAATTATCGTGGGAACCCTCAGCGGTCTTACACCCGGGATCCATATCAATATGATATCGCTTCTCGTACTTGCACTCAGTCCACTGCTTATGGAACGATTCGGGATCAGTGTTATTGCAATGGGAACATTTATCATTGCAATGGGCGTCATGCATACATTTCTCGATGCCATCCCTTCAATATTTCTTGGAGCGCCTGATGAGAACACGATTCTGGGAGTCCTTCCGGGCCATCGGTATCTCTTGCGCGGAAACGGGCTTATGGCAGTAAAATTGTTCACGATCGGATCATTCTTCGGACTTCTCTTTGCAGTCATATCATTTCCGATATTGTACTTCATCACCACATACTCTTATCATTGGTTTGAGAAATTTTTTGCGCTCATACTCATCGGGACATCTGTATTCATGATCTGGAAGGATGAGAAGCGGCTCTGGGCGCTCTTTGTATTCTGCAGCGCTGCAATCTTCGGAATGCTCGTCTTCAATCTTAACATGCAGGATCCGCTCTTTCCCATGCTCTCAGGATTATTCGGGATTGCAACACTAATCATCAGTCTTAATGACGCCAATACCATCCCGCCGCAAAATAATGACACGACCATAAAACTGGAGAAGAAAAAAACTGTTTTGAGTCTTCTTGCAGGAAATATCAGCGCATTCATTGTCTCGACATTTCCCGGGCTTTCCGGATCCATTGCTGCAGTGATGTCCATGCAGGTAGTCAGGGATCTTAAGGATCACGGATTTATGATTCTGATGGGTTGCATCGGCACAGCAGGATTTATACTCAGCCTTGTCGCGCTCTATGCAGTCAATAAGGCGCGCAACGGTGCAGTTATTGTCATTGCAAAGCTTATGCCGACAACACTTGCAACAATCACGCTCTTTCTTGCGGTCGCGCTTATCGCAGGAGGGATTGCTGTCGTACTCTCGTTTGCATTCGGCAGGATATTCTGCCAGATGATGGGCGTAGTGAATTACAGAATTCTGGTCATCACAATCATATTGTTTGTGACCATCATGGTTTTTGTCCTGACTTCATGGATTGGACTGTTGGTCCTTATTGTCTCAACGGCCATCGGGCTCATTCCCGGGATAGTAAAAGTGCAGCGAACACAGGCCATGGCATGCCTTATTGTCCCGGTGATTATTTATTTGCTATGAATACATCACTCGTATAGAAACAAAAACACGTTTTCAACAAGACAAAGATAACACAAAAAAAGAACTACTAATAGGTAGTACAAAAACAGAAACATTTATAAATACAAACCACCAAGAAAAAGAAATGGATTTCACCGCAGTTAAATATAACGAAATTATTGTAAGGGGAAATTATTCAAAAATTCTTAAGGCAGTAGCAAAAACAGAACAGGGATCACAAGAGATTATAGTCAAGCGAGTTAATAATACTGCGCGTAAAACATTCTTACGAGAAATAGCGGCACTGCAATATAACGCAAACCCAGGCATTATCCGGTTATACGGGTATGACAATAAGAAGAAAGAAATGTATCTCGAGGATCTTACGGACCAAGGCATCAGCATTTCAAGGTATATCGATCATAACGGAAAACTGACGCCAAAAGAAGCGTTACCCCTGCTGAGCTCGATAAGTAAAAGTCTTGCATATATCCATACAAGAACGACAGAAAAACCCGCATTTATCCACTATGATATCTCGGATAATAATGTGTTTATCCTGAATGTAGCGGAAACAAAAATTATAGATTTTGGAACGAGTTTCGAAGATGGAGGTTATCCTGCAGAACACGACACGTGGTGTATTGGAACGCCAAGGTATAACGCACCGGAAAAAATCACTAAGAATAGAAACAAAGAAACTACTGCAGTTGACGTTTATGCTTTCGGAATTTTAGGGTATAAGATGCTTGTAGGAATCGAACCATTTACAGAAATGGTAGGTAGTCTCAACAGACAGATTTGTTTTGATTCCCCTGCACCTATTAATTCTACACACAAACCACTCGATAACATCCTAATGGATTGTCTTGCAAAAGACCCACGACAACGACCGAGTATGGATAACATTTACACGCAACTTGAACAGTATCGATAGGAAGAGCGCGCGATGAAATATTTTATTGTTGGGGATATGCATGGATCAAGTATTAAGATATTAGATGAGATTATTACTGCGCTAAACCCTGAAGTGATTGCTAACACCGGCGATTACGATTCTCCAGAAACACTCAAAGAATTTTTCACACTCAAAGAAAAATACGAAAAACAAGGAAAAAAAGTCATTGTTGTTCCAGGAAACCATGATCATGCGATTTATAATAATTTTGAAATCCATATTACCAACGATACAATGCAACCGATCCAAGAGCTACACTACGCATTCCAGAAAGATACACTCGCACAAAAGTACCTTGAATCACTCATTCATGGACCAATACAAGCAGCGTTTTATCTTGCGCAAGAAGAATACCGCACACAGTATCCGACAGTGGTACTCCATGGCGCGTATCGAGGAAATCTCTCGAGTTACCCGAAATGCCCAACCCCGCTCAAACCGCTCTGGAGAAGACTGGAAAAAAAACAGGATCATGAAGAAAATTTTGCAGAAATGCGTAAAATGAAATATCGCATTATGATCCGCGGACACGATCATGAACCAGAATTTGCTACACAAACCACAGGGTATATCACTGGAAAGTTCACCACTAACACCAGAATTATGACCCCCCGGCTGAATAATGATGCACTGACAATATACCCCGACCAATACACTGTTATTACCCCCGGGGCATTCGAACAAGGATGTTTTGCAATCATTGAAACCACCAAAAAGAAGGACTACCCGTTTGTTGCATTCTACCAAATCTGACCATAATATTTATAAATAACTCGTTGTTTCGTTAGGGAATGGAAGGAATAATTGTCAATTACAGAAAGAGCGTTCACGTGCAGAAACCAAATCATGTTGTCGTATCGGTCGAAGGAATCGACACGAAAGACAAGGCAACAAAACTGGTCGGTAAAAAAGTTATCTACCACACTGGAAAAAAAGACATGATTGGTAAGGTTAATGCAATCCATGGCAACAAAGGCGCACTACGCGCAGTATTCGAAACAGGAATGCCAGGACAGGCGCTTGGCCAGAAAGTAAAAATAGAATAATTCTGAAGTTTTTATTTTCTACTTCTTTGCACATTTTAGCCCATATTTGTGCTTAAAAATAGAAAGCTTTTTATATTGCTTCTCTCAAGAATATAAAAAAGTGTGTGAGAAGGTGGTCTTATGGAAATAGTCATTATACCCGTGGTTGTCATTGGCCTTGTCCTTGCAATTCTCGAATTAGTATTTGTCCATCAGGATGAAACAGGCATGGGATGGATGAAACACGGATTGCACGCAATCCCCACCATGTTCATATTCATCTTTATCAGCATGAATATCCCGCTCGTACTTGAACTTGTGGGATGGAAAGACAACATGTGGATCAACATCGGCATCCGCGTTGTTATCGGAATCATTGCAATGATCAAGATCGGTGCAGCTGCAGCAGTCGCAGGACGTGTCGGGGAAAAGCTCCCGCACACCCTCATTATCGGTGCATTGATCATGGTCGCGCCCTATCTTTGGGAAATATTTTTGTGCACAATACCATTTATCAAATCATTGCCGCTCAGCGGCTGTCCAGTCAAGTAAGGTGTAAGTAATGAGTGTACAGAGTAGGAACATTGTAGCACTATTTTTGGTAGTATTCTTACTAGCGACGCCTTTCGTATTCGGCGCAAATATCCTTGATCAGATACTGCGCCCATTTGCAGGAACAAATTTTGGGCAGACATATAACGCGTATTATTACTTTGTGGATGGCGTACTCTTTATTGTCTTATTTATTTTTCTCTCCAAATTTGCGCTCGGAAAAAAGTTTGAAGGCCAACCTGCAGTTCCGATCATTATCGGAATTGTTGGAGGAATCGGGATGGCAGTCTTTGAACTCCAAACCGGATTTAACATCGGCAAGATGTGGTGGTTCTTCGGACTGATTTTCTTCCTCCTTTTCGCCGCAGGAATATACTATATTGCAAAACAATTCGGGGCAAACACGCTTATCGCATTCTCAGTTGCGTATATCTTTTTTTATGTACTCGTCCAAAACACTGCGCCAAGCCTACTTGCACAAATCATGCAGCTGGACTGGCTCGGGGGACTCATCTCAATACTATTCATCCTTGCTATTATCGGACTCATCTATGGGATCATCAAACTAGTCAAGGATATCAAAAGCGGAAACAAGGATTGGAACGCATCAGAAGAGACAGCAAATAAGAATAAAAATAGTTGGGGATCACTGTTTAACAACGAGAAGAGAGCAGCAAAAAAGTTCCAGAAAGCCGAGACAGAAGGAAAGGCATTTGAAGAACAATTAGGAAAATTACGTGAACTAGAGCAAACATTAAAAAATCAGGAGATTAAAACCCGTGAAGATTTCTTGAAGCAATTAACTGAATTGGAAAATGCACTGAATATGACTTGGAGGATGCAGGAAGGAATCCAAAAAGTAATATCAAAAATCGGACAGCCGGAGTATGCACAGTATGCTGCAAATATACAAGGATATGCAAACCAACTCAACGAATATATCAACACCATAAGAAGAGTGATAACCGAACTCAAAGAAAAGGGAGACAAGATAATCACTGACGAAAAAGAAGAGTTCGACATAGGAAAACGAATTGCAAAAGCAACTCAGACGATCGCGCTTGATGAGCAGCAACTAGTAAATGCAGAGAAAGATTATGCGTTCATAGAGCAACTTGATCCAGAATACTATGAATTGATGAAAGGAAGAATCGCAAACGTTAACGCTAAGATTACAGAATCGTTCATATCCAAAGATGATCAAGCAAGATTGCGCACTGATTATTTAACACAAATCGAAAAACTCGATAAAGCAAACGAACAGACGATCCAAAAAATGCTTGATCTTACGACGAAGAACAATTTCGAGACGCTCCGCTTCCAGTATATGTCGAGACTGTACGGTCTTGATTTTATCAAATCACAAAGTCTTGCACAATTATTCAAGTATGTTAAACAGTTAAGAGAAAATGTTACTAAAATCATTGACTTTAAAACAAGATTCAATGCCGAAATAACAAAAGTTGAGGATCTCATCAAGAGAAAAATTGATACATTAGACCAGACGGAACTAGAACTCAATAAAGATTTAGAAGAAATAATGAATGAGATGATTACACAATACAAGAGTATAGATCAAATACGCATAAAATATTATCTTGCGATACATACGATACTGCAAAAGATTATTGCACAGACAGAAAATTTCAAACAGGGAAATATCGTCCCTGATTTCACACCGGACACTACACAATTAGTCACATTATCGCAGAATGTACAGGCCGACGTCAGCAATCTGAAGGGTAACAAAAAGTCAAAAAATAGAGAGATTCTGGTAAAAGATATCCGCGGAAAAATACGGTCTGTCACGAAAGAGCTGAAAAGCCTGTTTGTTGAGGATAAGAAAACTAAAAAAATAAGTGTGAACACCACAATATTTAACAATATAAAAGAACACAAACAAAAACTTGAGACTGATTTACAATCGGTAAAGCGTACAGATACAAAGGTAGCAGAAGCACAAAAATGAATAAAAAATTATTATACGGGATATACGCACTGTTCATGCTCCCTTTTGTCTCTGCCTATTCTAATCCGCTTGATCTTCTGTTCAGGCCGTTCTCTGGCGTAAACATCGGGCAGATCTACTTACTGTATTACCCGTTTATTGATGCAGTCGTCTATCTCATCCTGTTCATGAGCCTTGCACAGTACGTCTTTGGCAAGGTATACAAGGGTGCCGATGGAAAACCGTCGCGGGAATCAAAAATCGTTGCCCTCGGTGTCGGCCTTGCATTAACATTTGCTATGGCAGTCTTTGAGATGCGCACAGGATTCAACATCGGACGATTAGACTTCTATGCCGCAATAATCATCTTCATCATACTCTTTGCATTCCTCTACTTTCTCCTCAAAGGATTATTCGATGATGCAATGGTGGCGCTCTGCCTTACAATCCTTATCATGTATGCAGTACTCTTCGGAGTGTTCACGACGATTTATTACTGGATACAACAGTACTCAGGACTACTAATGGCGATTATTACACTTGCCTGGATAGCATCCTTTGTTTGTGTTCTTATCAGGGTGTTCAAACTCTTCAGCGGAGGCGGCGGTGGTAATGATGGAAAACCCGGGCCGCAAGGACCACAGGGCAATAAAGGCGATAAGGGGGACAAAGGAGATAAAGGCGATGATGGAAAACTGAAACCTACACCAGAAATCCGTGTCTATGAACCACCCAAATCACATGTGAGACAGTTTGATGCAGTTGAACCGATTCCACTTCACTTTGATGTCATCAATGTACAATTACCATATACCTGCGTTGTCACAACACAGGGAAGGACTGGCGGCGTACATAATGTAGCTTCATTTGCAGGAAACAGTACACATAAGTACGCAATAAGAAACCTTCGCGCAGAATACGCACGATTCCCTTTTGCACCCATCGACGAGTATCGAATATTTATCCGGTTGACTGATGCGAACGGAAAAGTGATCCGCGACCCAAATACCAACAAAGAATTACTCGGATTCACAGATATTGCGGTCAATAATAAGAGTGATTGGGAAGTAAAGATCATTGACCCGCATGATAAAGAGGAAATTTGCGTTGGAACAAAAAAGAATATTACATTCAAGGTTATCAATCTGCAGACACTGACAACCCACGGATATAATTACAAACTATTTGTAAGGAATGTGCAGACTAAGCATATCATCGATACTCGTGAAGGCAGTAAGGAGACTGTTGATACAAAAACATTTACTGACATTATCGCGCTACTGCCTATCGGTGATTATGAAATTCTAGTGGTTGCAGAATCAATTGCCACAAAAGATACCCGGACGCACAGCATTCAGCTGCGAATAAAAAATTGTGGAGATCCACCAAGCGATTGGGATGTGAAATTTAAGAGCCCACAAAGCAAAAAACCGTATACTGATCCCACAAGACCGCCGCTTGCGGCAAGGATAAAGAAGGGAACAAAATATCCTCTAGAATTTGAGATTATTAATCCTGCACGCGTCATCCCTCCAGGGTATAAATACGCGTTCTATATCCATAAAGTCGGGGAGCAGATGAGAATATCTAATCCAGACGATTATAATCCCGGTCCATTGACCAGCGTTACGCATATGATTACACTAAGGTCTGACCCTAAATATCTTATCGAAAATCTTGAGGTAGGATTTTATCAACTGCACATTTTTGCGCAGCGATTTGACAATCCTGAGGATAAGAAACGTGATGACGTAACGATTGAGATCTACGAAGGTGGCGCGCCTGAAGATATTTTTTTAGAGATTGAACCTACCGCTGTCCCGCCCGGAAGTATCCAGATAGATAAAGAAAATCATAAATTCATCTATGAAAGCCCATATGTGAGAAATCACCCCTACACCTGCGGATTTAGCGTAAAAATAAACAAGACAGCCCGCGGGTATAAGTATCGATACCGCTTCAGAATGGGATATTTCGACGATAAAGGAACAGGACATATTCTGCCTGTCATGATACTCAAAGAGTGTAATCTTTCTGCGCATGGAACAAAAACACTTTCAAAGGGTCTTCCTGAACATGATTTCAGAGGAAAAATGGCTGAAGGAGGAAATTATCTGGAGACTGTAGAACTTGTCGAGGCATCAACTAACGCTAAAGGAGTATGGATTACATTTAAATCACTCGAAGATTATAAGTATTACACGCATGTTTCAATGTACTATATCGAAGTAGAAGCCATGCTAGTATCGCCGAATAAGACAGGCGGAAAGGTCATAACAACGAATAAGTCATATTATCTCTATCGGATCGTTTAGGCGCTATAAACCTTATTCTCCAGTATCTTCTTCACACCGGGCGCAGAAATTCCATATGTTCGTCCAATCTCGCGTAATCCAAGTCCGCGACGAGCATCGGCAAATATTGCCTGAACGATCTTCATCTTCTTTTCATCAACGACTAATCGTCCATCGACAAGAATATACCCATAGGGCGCTCTTCCAATGTATTTTCCTTCGGCTTTTGCCTTTTCCATGCCTTTCTTTGTCCGTTTGGATGTCCCGCGGCCTGCTTTACGGAAGGTTTCAAGAACATTTGAATCAATCTTTTCACTGATATAGGTATTAAAGTATTTTTCTTCCTGCGGCGCAAATCTATCGCAGATCTTGCAAAGGACAGTGAGCAAGTCTTCAGTACAAGTTCGGTCACGAAATTCTTTAGCAACAACATGCACTACAATATCTTCGCAGGATTCATCGCGAAACCCACATTTCTGGCAGGCATAATCATATTTTACAAAGATTCTTTCTTTAAGTGATGAAGTGAGGTCAATCATGCGCCCTCACCCTCTTTTTCAATCCTATTTGCAGTATCCCATAGTTCCTGGCTGATGAGCGGCTTATGTGTCCCAGGGATCAATTCTCCTTTATACCGTATTTTTCCCGTATAGATTGGATTTTTGATGATAGTATAAACTGACGATGGACTTACGCCAACGCGTTCTGCAATAGTCTTATGATCGACTCCTTGTATCCAGAGCTCAAATATTTCACTCACTTTTGGACCAGTGATAGAATCCATGACAAGTTTCCTATTCTGGTAAGTGTATCCATAAGGCGGCCGGTATAACGCTTCGCCTTGACTGATTTTGCGATCGAACGCCATTTTTACGCGCTCTTTAACCATGCCGCGCTCAAGCTGCGCAAAGACACCGATAATCTGAAAGAACGCTTCACCCATAGCCGAGGTTGTATCAATCTGTTCAGTCACAGAGGTAAAGTTGATGTTTTCTTCTTTTAATTCTTCAAGTGTTAAGATGAGATCCTTAAGTTTGCGTGAGAACCTGTCGATCTTATAGACTAGAATCACATTAAACCGCTTTTCCTTTGCATTCTTAAGGAGTTCTTTAAGTGCAGGTCTGTCCATGCTTCCTGCTGAAAATCCCGGATCTTTGTAGACTGCATAGACCTCCCAAGTACGTGCAGTACAATAACTGGTGCATTTGTCGATCTGCGCGTCAATACTCAAACCTTCTTTAGCCTGTTCTTCAGTACTTACACGCGCGTAAATTGCAACTTTTTGGTTTTCAATTTTTTTAACCATTGTATACTCTTAAAAAGATATGTCATATGCTATTTTTTTCATCATATATTTTAAAACTAAACTTATAAAAAATACTCTTTTTAATAAAGCTGTTAATTAATATATGTTCAAAGCATAATAAAAATTTATAGATTTGATTAAAATATTTAATCTTTAAAAAATGAAAATAAGAGTATAAAAATTTATGTTTTTGCTTGAAAATATTAATCAATTTTACCTCAGCAATAATTTAATCACAAAAATAGTGTAAACAAAGGGTAGTTAATTATCATAAGGGTTCCCTTATTATAATTATTCTATAACCTTATTGTAAGAAATATTTAAATATTTCGAATTACGAACAAGAATAAATATAAAAACTATAGGTTTTGATTAAATGTTTTGAACAATAATACGCACACGAATGATACCTGAAAACAAAAAATTGTTACTACTAAATCGTAAGATTTAAATAATAATTATACTTTACCACAGTATGAGTGATGCTGGAAAAACAGTCTTAGGCATAGCGGCATGCGCAGTGATAGCCGCAGGATCATTATATTTTCTCAATAAACACTACGAAAAAGATCAAAATACACTAAAAACACCGCATTCTCATGAAAAAATAGTAAAAAACAGTAAAAAAAGCAAAAATCAACATCAAAAACATCCAAACAGTACAATAACGACTATAGTCAACAATTATTATACTCAAAATTCTGAAAAAGATACTGTTTTTATCGAAAGACCCGTTCCAAATACAGAAATGCCTGCAATCACACAGTATCGTCCAGGAGAAGTATTTTTACTCGATAGATCATCTTATTATTTTAGAGGGTATGATCCTTCTACGCAGATGATGTTATTTTATGGTAACAGAGGAAACAATGCTATTTTTGAATTCAGCGTAGGATACAACCAATTCAGAACTCTTGCCTGGCAGCGCATGAATATGCAGCTAGCATTCAATGATTTTATGATGTGGAACGGGTATGATTTCCCACGTGCGCATAACCGGATCATTGATCACAGAGAATATGCTCCTCGTTTTATTGCTCCACCACAAATGCGTCACAGAGAAAGAAGATAAATTCTTAAAAAGTATAAGCGAATATTAAAATATACTATCAAAATATATTGATATTGATGAAAAATATTAATCAAAAAATAAAAAATATAAGCGAAAATTCGTCATATAAACAATAGAAAACTAAAAGCAAAAACTAAATATTATAATCAAAAATTAAAATATAAATAAATAAAAAATACAATTATTGATTATAATATTTAATCGTAAGCTATTCGGTCGTTTTATCGTCTGATTTTGCTTTTTAGACCTGAAAAACAAGCTCCAAAAATTTTATAAAGTCTCATTAACTCTTTTTTCCCAATAATAGTCAATGAATAATACTTTTTTCTTCCTTCTCGACGATAAAATAACAATTTTTTCTTTTTAAGGCGTTTTAATGCCGGATATATTGTTCCAGGAGTTAATATTGACCCTTTACGCTTACCGATACGTAATGCAAGCTCATCTCCGGACAATTCACCATGTGATAATTCATGGAGTATAAAAAAACTCAGAAATCCCTTCAATTCAATATATACCGGGGTTGATCCACGTTTTTTTGAAGATGCAGCCATATGCAATATAGAATCATACGCATTTATATAGTTTACTCTTTTTGACAAAAATAAGGAATTATAGAAAAATAAAAAATAACAATGTTTAGTATTTTGTCGACGATAAAAAAATATATTGGTCATACAATATATTGTACAAGCAATATATTGTGTATGCAATATTAAATTGATAAAAAAATAGTGAAAAAACATTCAAAAAAAAAGAATTTTCTTGCACTTGTCTACTGCCACTCACTTCGATTCTACGTATCATATCCCCTTAGAAATATGCTATTCGAGCACAAAAAGAAAATTAAAAGTGAGTGCTAAAAGCAACAAAACAATCTGCTTAAAATATTTGAGCAGCAAAAAATTTTGAAGAAACAAATTTTTCTTAGAAAAAGTTGTTCAAGCTCTTCTCATAGATCCCTTTCGAGACTGATTCATGGATCACAATAAGATTCTCCTTTGTCTGTAATTCCCTGAACCGGGGATCAAGGTTGAAATAAGATTCTGCACCAATCTTCTCTTTGATGATAGGGATTTTCTTGGAAAGAAGTGAGGATAAAAGCGCTCTGAGCGCATCTTCAGAGATATTCATGCGGGTATGCAATTGGTCCCAGGATAATGGTTCTTTTTCACCGAACACATAGAGGAGTAAGAACACTTTTTGCTCTTCGAGACTGAGCGTGATATTTGCAAAGTGAGACTTATCAGAAAGAAGCATGCTGTTCTTGAACATCTGCAGATCGTCAGTGATCTCTTTGAGTTTCTCGACTTTGATCTCGAGTTCACTGATATAATCGAATGCAGTCTGCAACTCGCCTGTCAATTGGTTTAGAGACTCGAGATGCTCGTCGCGTTCCTCTTTGATCTTTTTGAACGCAGCGGCAATACGTTTCTTTTCTTCACGATCAAACATGTAACCCCCACTATTCTGAGGGGATTCCTCCTTCCTTTTTAAATATTATTATCATCGGGCGATATTGCAAACCTATTGCTTAAGTAATTTTTTTAATTTTACGGGCATGTTTGTCATTTTTCCATTTTCTAATTTTGTTGGTTTTTTC
>JAKAKR010000009.1 GCA_021813435.1 Nanobdellota archaeon
TATCCCGCTTATTGTTCCTTTTTCTACGAATCGTCCAGTAATTGGTACTTTGGATTGTGCATGTATCCCATAATTCATTCCGAGGAATAGTGCGAGTCCTAAGAGTGTGTTCTTTATGACGCTCATATTCGTAATCTGGGATGCGGGTATTTATAAACTTTACGGTTGTTACCACTAAGAAGAGACTATTTATAAATCACAAGATTTAAATATGTGTTATCACATAATTATGTGTGAAGGTGATTTTTATGGGCAATATAACACTATCAATGCCGGATGATGTGCACTCGCAAATGAGGCAATTTTCTGAAGTGAGATGGAGTGAGGTTGCAAGAAAGGCAATTATTGAAAAGCTGGAGACTCTGAAACTTGCTGAATCTCTGGCAAAAAAAAGCAAGCTAACTGAAAAAGATGTGCAGAGTTTTAGTAATAAAATTAATGCATTAGCCACTAAGAGGATTATTGAATGAACATCATTTTAGATTCAAACATACTTTTTTCTGCATTAATAAAAAATTCTACAACAAGAAGAATAATCCTTAATTATGATGGCTTCTTCCTTTTTCCATCATATATCTTTGTTGAGATGGAACATCATATCGATGAATTATTCAAAAAATCTGGATTATCACAAAGAGGATTTGATGATTTGCTCCATCTCATATTAAAGAAAGTATTAATCGTACCCCACAGTACCTTAGCACCCTACACTAAAGACGCATTAGCAATAGCGCAAAATATAGATATCAACGATGCATTATTCATAGCATGCGCACTCGCACATCACGATAGCGTAATATGGTCTGAAGACAAGAAGCTAAAAACGCAATCCCGAGTGAGAATATTCAATACTAAAGAGATAATGATATACTTGGATGAGCAGTAAACGTAATTTCTTCAAATCTAAATTGTGGTGCTTGTAATATTTCTGGTCACTGTTGTGCTCCTATTTGTTCCGCTAATGGAGTATGTGTGACACCCTGCACTAGTGTGAATGGTCTTTATGGAAGTTTTTGCGGCGATCCATTTGATGTTTTCCCTCGACCTAATTATCCTAATACTGAATGGAATGCCAAATATGATTGTGCGGGAAGCTGCTATCTTTGCTTAGATCTCTATAAGAATTGCAATAATGATATCAGAGATGGCTGCGAGATAAATACTGCAACTGATGCAAATAATTGTGGGAGTTGCGGGAATGTTTGCGGCATTGACGTACTTTTTGAACAAAGCCTCTGGTTTTAGGAGTTGTCGGATAATTAAGCTTCGCTTTTTAGCGTCGTTCGTATCGGAATTCGCAAATTTAAGGAACATCGTACCACTTGCAATCCTGTCCGATTTTCTAGTTCATTTATCGATGATACTCACTAATTGACGCTAAACTATTATCCGACAACCCCTGGTTTTAGAAAACTTTATATAATCACACTCACAGCATGTTTAAAAAAGGGTTTGAGGACGTATGAATACTAAAAATCTAGTGTTTCTCGCATTGCTCATATTCGCATTACTCTTAATCCATCCTGTGAGCGCAGGCGCGAGCTGCACCACGAGCTATTATAATGTCTGTGGAAATAACATCACGTGCAGTGCAATCATCAGTTCCCCAACATCATACGATGCTTCATGGGTAACATATTGCAATAACTCCTGCCCCGCATGCCCTACAGCACAGGAGGGGACTTCAAACTTTGGATGCCAATCTGCTGCTCCGACAAATGGGTATAGTACTGATTCTTATGTGTGCGCAGGAAGTACAATATGCACATTCTGCAACACTAGCTACACCAAATCAGGTAATGCATGTGTTAAATCATGCTCAGGAACCCCCAGTACCAAAAGCTGTGGAACCTGCGGCACCACGACACAGGTCTGTGTTGGTGGAACCTGGACATACACCGGCGCAACCTGCACTGCAACAGGAACAACACAAACACTTTCCTGCACTGCAAATAGCTGTTCAGGAACACTCACCAGCACCTGCACGCTGCAAAGCGGAAATTATAATTGGGTCAATGATACCTGCAGTGCGGCATCACTCACACTCTGCGGCGATGGAGTCTGCCGCGCATCATGCACCTACTGCGGTGACAATACCACGCAGACACCAAACAATAATGGATTCAATGAAGTCTGTGATGGCACTGATCTTAATAGTCAGACCTGCGCATCCCAGGGCTATGGTTCGGGTACATTAAGTTGTAAATCTGATTGCTCAGGATTCAACTACTCCGGCTGCTCTGCTGTTGGATGTGATGCTTCCTGCAACGGTCTATGGGGACCATCATGCAATAATGGCCTTAGCTGTAATGGGTGGAACGTTGTTTCAAATGGAAGTTGCCGTAATTCTTTATGCACAGCGCAATCAAATTGTAATTGTTGCGGCAATAATATTAATGATTCTGCTGCTGGTGAAGAATGCGATGATGGCAACACTAATAATGGTGATGGTTGTGATAGCACTTGTCATAAGACTAATTGTGCTATTACCAGCGTCAATGTTACGCCGATTGATTGCAGTGGGCAATTATGCACTCAAGGAGAGCATTTGAATGTGTCTATAGCATATTCTGGTGTTGATTGTGCACTTGGTAAGACACTCCAAGTTGATTTGTTGCCTAACACCACCTATGCTTCATCCTCTTGTGTTATTGAAAAAAATCTGACTATTGACCAAGTATCACAGGGTTTGACTGTGTTTATGCCTGGCATGTCGAGCTCTTCTTTTATTAGTGATGCAAGCCATTCTTACTCATTTATCTATACTGTCCCGACAATACCCAACCCTAAATGCACAGGAAAGAATTTTTATCACACTATTGTAGGTTTATATTCTGCTGATGGCGTATTGCGGCTTAATGATTATACTTCACAGGATGTTTCAGGTATAATGTTTACTGTTTGCCCGCAGGCAGGTACTGTAATTCCTTATCCTTCAAGCACTAATAAATTATTTGATGCTGTTTATACTAATCCGGGAAAGACTTGGTCTGGTTGTCTTTTCGCTTGCGTCAATGGATGGGCATCAAATACTGAATATGTAAATAATGCGAGTGGAAAAGGAATTAAGTATGGCCCGTATTTTACATATTATTGTGGTGCTTTAGATGGCGTCTGTCCAGATAGTTTTAGTTCTAATTATGCTTCAGGATTTAAGTGTAGGTTACAAGGTTCACAATATGGTGTCTGCTCAGGAAATGGTATCAGCGATCCTGACTGTGGTCCTGTCTGTGGCGATGGCATTGTGACGCCGCCAGAAGAATGTGACTACAATCTTACGCCAAATGGATGCTCGCATGAATGCTATAAGAACAATTGTACGATTAATACTACTAACCCAATCACTATCACGCCTATCGGATGCGACAAGGGATTATGCAATATTGGAAGCGCGCTCAATATCACCGTACGATTCAATGGTTCGGACTGCGCGCTTGCAAACACTGTCCAGGTAGACTTTAGAAACGAACCCAATGTCAATATCACGAGCTGTATCATCAACAGCACAGGCGGAACAGGCGGGATGTATGGAATGAGTTCTCTACTTCCTGTTGCATTCTCATCGCAGGATACCTTTACTTATACTATCAATGCAATCACTGAGGCATGCAGTGGAAAAGCCCTCAGGTTTGCAACACCACAACTCTATACCATCACTGGCGGAAAGACAATCCTGCGCAGTACCCTGCAGGAAGCCCCGACAGATTCTATTACGCTCTACACTGATGATTGCAGAAATATCTGTCCTGAAGCGTACAATCTTTCACAACTCTCTGAGTCCACGGGAAAAACCGTCGATGAACTATTGAAATTAGGCAATGCGCAGGCAGAGGCATTATTCACACAATACGTGCATAATGAGCGCTGCTTCAAGAGAAGTGTAAGGAACCTGCGCAACACTTCGTGTGAATTCACTTCACCGGATCAATCTACAGGGCTCGTCTCATTCCTTTGGAATAATATTAAAGGCGATAAAGGGACCCGAAGAAACAAGGACGAAACCAACGGACAAGCAAGTAGTGGCGCGACTACTGACACGATTACACCATGCAATAATGGCGTATTGGATTCTTCAGAATACTGCGACGCAAACCCGAATGGGAAATACATTTCAAAAGATACTACGGGTGATTGCAGAACACTCTTTACTACAGGAACACACAAGATATTTTCAACACTGGACACCACAGCACAGGCTGTCTGCGCAAGTAACTGCCTCTATGCTACCTGCACAATCATTGATCCCATGACCCAAAGTACCAAAACATTTAAATTATCATGGGATTATACTGCAAGTACAAGGACTGTTACTGAGGTTCCCAGCTCATAAAGCAGGGATAACCTTTAGAGGGAATCAATGGAAAAACAAAATCTCTATCTCATCCTGATTGTCGGAATTGTCGGGCTTGTAGCAATTATTGCAATGATTACTGCCACCACATCATCGACCACCAGCGAATATTCTACGATTACCGGTCATGTGGTTGCAGCACCATCAGATGTTTCGCCGCCTACAATCCAGTCTGTAGTGCAGGGAACAGAATGTAAAAGTACATCGAATGATACTCATGGCGCGTGCGTAAATGGTTACTTTGCGCGCTGCGGCGACGGATACCTCTTTATCGGTGTTGAGCAGTGCGAAGTCACGACCATGAATGGCAAATCCTGCGAAAGTTTCGGATATGCAGGTGGAACACTCAAATGCACAGACTGCGTCTTTGATACCAGCGATTGTACAAACTAAGTCGAAATCATATATTATTCATATTTATTTCTGCCGGTAACTGCTTGCACGCTCACATCGTTTCTGTCTTTGTTGTAGTCCACGATTTATTGTTCGTCTGCTTCTGTTATTTGAAGGTTCGCGAGGTGCAAGCACAGTGCGCGATGACATGTGCTGTTGTTTAAAAGAACACCTTTAAAAATCCTATGCTATTTCTTTGCCTTGTGCTAGGCTGGGCAGTTAGTCCTTGCTTGTTACTCCAAACGGACTTTAGGGAGAGCCGAAGCTCAGGAAGAGGTCTTATCATAGAAGACAGCCCTGGATGTACTGTCGATCCTCTGTCCTCTTTGACTTTTTTCATCATGAACCGGATCAGACCAGGAATGGAGCAGTCCTAAGCGTTGAGAAAGGTGCTTTGAGGGTCGCGGAGGGGAGGGAAACCCAGGATCAACTGCTCTTGTATGGTAGAATCCATTCCTGGGCGTGCACACTTCTATTTGCAATCCGGATTACTTGAACATTCTTTCAACAGTCAAGTTGACCCATTGTTGATTGGAATTGCTGGTAAGCCGTGCAGCATACTTGAACTTGGGGATGGTACCATTGAGCGGCGGCTTATAATAGAGTGTGATATCAATAGTATTTTTGCTGAATACCTGGGAAAATGCGGCATGGTCCTTGTAACCATAGATGAATACGTCAACAAAATCTGCATCACGCGTCAGCAATTTTACCGGTTGCTGCAATTCATACGATTCTATTGCGGCTTCAGCAATGATCCGATGGTCTTTTGTCGCTTTCTTTCCTTTGTGCCTGCACACTGCTTCATATGGTGGGTAGAGCGCATTGCAGAGTGCGACATAGAGCTCCTGATGTTTTTTGATATCCGCACTGATCTGCGCCACTGCTTTTGCATTCGCGTCAAGAAGGAGCCTTGCGCCCTTATTCTCGACGCGCGCAAGATTCTCGAACAGGATGTGCCTGTTCCGCTGTTCCTTTCCATAATAACTCTTTTCCGGATGGTATTTTTTGTTGTATTTGTACTGGGCGGCCACTTTCTTGTGGTCTCTTTTGGAGAATGAGCTATGCATTTTTTCGATAGAATCCTTGAGGCCGTCGCGCACTTCGTTGCATACTGTCGGCAGGAGCGCAATATTTGAAGAATAATGGATTGCCTCTTCTTTCTTGAAATATTCCTTGATATTTTTTACGAGCAGATCATATGATGCCCGTGTCTCGCCATTTCTTGCAAGGATCAGTATCCGGTTGAGTGCATCAAAATTCCGTTGGTAGAATGTGTCGTTGATGCGTGTGACGAGTCCATAGATTGCTGAGGTGTCCTTGAAGCAGGTTTTTTTCTGGGGACTGATGATTGCATCTTCGCGTAATTTCTGTGCGGCTATCTCGAGAAGATTGTGGTGTGTCTCGTCGATGATGCACTCGATATGCAATGAATCGGTTTGCATGCGTGGAGAAACACTGTTCACTTTTTAAAGTTACCCCTTTTTAGTGATTATTTTGCAATGATTGCCGGTTTTGCAGGTAGCGCCTGTCTTGCCTTTGGCTCGCGGGATTTTTCAGCAGGAAGAACAGTGATAGTGCAATTGAATGTAGCGCCAAGACTGCTTGCAGTGAATGCATCAATCTCTGCATGTTGGTCTATGCGCTCTTCAGGGATCTTGTCGACAATCTTGGGCAGGATCTTCATGATTTCCTGGCCATGTACTTTGAACGCTGAGCCCATGATATGTTTGGTCAATTCGCCGATATTTCGCGTGTTCAATTCCCGGATCTTTTCAGTAAGTGCATACTTCCATGCATCCGCAATGATGAGTGTTATCTCCTGCGGTTTTTCGATCTTTGCAAGCTCTAAGACTGACCTGATATCACGCGCAGTATTCTCAATGACTTTTTCCATGAAATGAAGCGACGCATTGATCTGTGATTCATCAAACATCGGCCAGGACGAAAGCGATGCAAATCCCTTGCCGCCCAGCAGTGCATGGCATTCTTCAGAGAGATGCGGCGCAAACGGGTTCAGAAGGATTGCAAGACCTGCAAGACACTTGCCCAAGACTTCCTGCGAGACATGCTCTTTCTCGTCGAAAAGATAATTCGTGTATTCCATGAGTGTCAAAACTGCATTGTTGAGTTTGAACTCATTCATCTGTCCGGTCAGTTCCCTGATGGTAAGATGCATCTTGCTCGTGACATGCGCATCCTTGGCGTGATCAATTGCAGTGATTGCGCGTGCTGCATGATCCTCGCAGAGCTTATAGGCCTTGAGCAGGAATTTGTATGTTCCCTCGATGCCGGTCTCGCTGAACTCAATATCCTTGTCCGGCGCTGCAAGCAGGAGCAGGAATACTCGCGCAGTATCAATCCCATATTTTGCTGCGACCTCATCCTGCGTTACTGCATTGCCCTGGCTCTTGCTCATGCGCTTGCCATTCTTATAGACCACGCCTTGGTTGAATAATGCATTGAACGGTTCATCAATATCAAGCATGTCCATATCACGCAGCGCCTTGGTGAAGAACCGTGAATAGATGAGATGCCCGACTGCATGCTCGATCCCGCCGACATACTGGTCGACCGGCATCCAGTAATGGACTTTATCCTTATCGAATGGTGCGCGCGCATTATGCGCGTCACAATACCGCAAAAAATACCATGAAGAATCCATGAACCCGCCCATGGTATCAGTCTCTCGTCTGGCAGGACCCCTGCATTTCGGGCAAAGCGCTTTTGCAAATGATTTACTGGTGAGCAGCGGATTGCCTGGCGTGTCAAAAGTGACATCCTCAGGCAAAAGGAGCGGCAATTCCTCGACGTCAAGCGGGACCACACCGCATGTTGCGCAATGAATCATCGGGATGGGCGTTCCCCAATACCGCTGGCGCGAGATGAGCCAATCCTTAAGCTTGTATTGCACTGTTTTTGCACCCCATTTCTTTGATTCAATAAATGCCGTGATCTTTTCGATTGCATCACGATTGCTTATGCCGTTGAAATCGCCTGAATTTATGAGAATGCCATTTTCAACATATGCAGATTCTCCTTCAAGATACGCGCGCAGACCTATAAGATTATAATCATGTGTCGTATATTTTTTTGCTTCATCAGCACTGAACCATACTACCTCATGCAATGTGTGTTCATGCTCCGTAACTTTAGAGGGATTCTCGTCGAGTAATTCAAGTAGTACGGGTTGGTCTATACGCTTGCGATGTTCATGCTTATGATCTGCATAAAAATGCGCTTGGAATTGGAAACCTAATTTTCGGACCGCTTTTACTTTGTATCCTGTTTCTTCAAATACCTCACGTTCAGCTGCTTCTTCAGCGGTTTCCCCTTCATCAATCCCGCCAATCACTGGAGAAATCCATTTCTGGTTTTTCCATTTAAGATATAAGAACTTGTTGGTCTTCTTATCGTGAACGATCGCGGTGATTGTTTTACGTTCAATGTCTTCCTGATGGGATTCTCCGAAGATAGGGAGGATAACCTGCTTAATTGGTATCTTGTATTTTTTTGCGAATTCATAATCCCTCTGGTCGTGTGCAGGGACAGCCATGATGCAGCCTGTCGCATAATCTGCAACAACAAAATTTCCTGCATAGAGTGGAATCTTCTCATTATTCAATGGATTTGTTACATAGCGGCCAGTGAATACGCCGCTTTTCTCGAGAAAATCCATATCCTCTGCTTCTTGCGCTTTCTTCACTTCTGCAATGAAATTATTGACCGGCTTTTCATACTGCGTCCCTGCAACCATTCCTTTCAATTTTGGATGGTTCAAGGCAATGACCATGAATGTGACTCCATAAATAGTATCAGGTCGCGTCGTGAATATCGGGAAATCTGAGCTGTCATCAAGCGTGAAATTGACCATGGTGCCGTAACTCTTGCCGATCCAATTCTCCTGGATTGACTTGATACGCTGCGACCAGTGGAGTTTTGAGATATCATTAAGGAGTTCATCAACATATGCAGTTGTCTTGAAGAACCATTGATCAAGCTCTTTTTGCACGACCTCGCTGCCGCACCTCCAGCATTTTCCCTCCTCGACCTCCTCGTTTGCAAGGACCGTATTGCAGGAATCGCAGTAATTGACTGCAGCCTTCTTGCGATAGACAAGTCCCTTCTCGAAGAATTTGATGAAGAAATATTGGTTCCACTGGTAATATTCTGGACGGTGTGTTGCAATCATCCGGTCCCAATCATAGCTAAGGCCCAGCTGCTTCATATAGTACTTGATCTTTGCAATCGATCCTTCAGTATACTCGCGCGGGTGGGTCTTTTCCTTTTTTGCTGCATTCTCTGCAGGAAGTCCGAAGCTGTCATAGCCCATGGGATAGAGGACATTAAAGCCCTGCAATCGCTTGAACCGTGCAATGGCATCGCCAATGGAGTAATTGCGTACATGGCCCATGTGCAGAAAACTTGCAGAAGGGTAGGGGAACATCTCGAGGCAATAAAATTTCTTTTTGGTATGGTCCTCGTCAGTCCTAAAGACCTCTTTTTCTTCCCATTCCTTTTGCCACTTGTCCTGCACTGCCTTGAAATCAACCATGGTAAGAAGATAAAACAGTGGTATTTAAAGATTACGACTCGGTCAACAGCAATATTTATAAATTCTCATTCTTAGGATTGCTGCAGAGGTGAGTGTATTGTATTTTGATGAGCCAATCACTGGAATCTATACTGCATTGCATACTTCTCAAGAAGGGCTCTCTGCAAGTGAAGCAGATGCGCGCCTGCGTGCCAATGGATTCAACGAGATACAGAAAAGAAAAAATACGACGGTTCTTGTCATACTCCTCAATCAATTCCAGAATTTTCTTACAGTCCTTCTCATCATTGCAGGAGTCATCAGCCTCTTTCTTGGCGACCTCTATGATTTCATCGGGATTATCGCGATCGTGATACTCTCAGTCATCCTCGGATTTGTCCAGGAATACCGTGCAGAAAAAAGCGTTGAAGCGCTCGAGAAGATCAGCGCGCCTTACGCAAAGGTCATGCGTGACGGCAAGGAAATCAGGGTTCCGGCACGCGAGATTGTGTCAGGCGACATTGTCATTCTGGAAGAAGGCGATATTGTCCCGGCAGACATCAGGCTCTTTGAGGAGTCCAGCCTGAAGATCGATGAATCATCACTCACCGGCGAGAGTACTCCCTCAAAAAAGGTTTCTGCGCAATTAACGCCAGGGCTTTCTGTGGCAGACCAGGAGAATATGTGCTTTAGCAGTACCATTGTGACCTATGGCAAGGGCAAGGGTGTCGTGGTAAATACAGGAATGCATACTGAATTTGGACGGATCGCAAAGACACTCCAGGAGACAGAGACAGGCAAGACCCCGCTTCAGGTAAAATTTGAGATCATGGCGCGTCAATTAACCTTTGCAGTCATCGGACTGGTTCTTGTCGTATTCATTTTTGGAGTACTGAGTCTTGATGTCCCTCTCATGAAATTATTCCTCTTCTCTTTAAGTCTTGCAGTCGCTGCAGTCCCGAGTTCATTAACTGCAATCGTAACCATCAGTCTTGCCATGGGCTCGCGCAGGCTTGCAGCAAAGAATATGATCATTAAGCAGCTTCCTGCAGCAGAAAGCCTGGGTTCAGTCACTGTCATCTGCACTGATAAGACCGGAACATTGACGAGAAACCAGATGACGATCACTAAACTCTACGCAAATAATATGGAGATGGATGTGTCAGGCAAGGGATATATCCCTGAAGGAAAATTCTATTATGAGAACAAGGAAGTAAGTGAGATCAAGCATATCGAACTCCTCTTGCGGACCGGGCATCTTTGCAATAATGCAAAACTTGCGCAGAGCGAGGGAAAATGGGCGATTGTGGGTGATAGCACTGAAGGATCGCTTATTGTCCTTGCAAAAAAAGGCAATATCCATGAGGAAGACATCCAGAAAGGATACCGGCAGATCAAGGAATTGCCGTTCGATTCAGACCGCAAACGCATGTCTGTTATTGTCGAGAATAAAAAGAACAAGAAAAAAGAGGCATACCTCAAGGGCGCGCCGGATATCATCCTTAAATCATGCACGAAGATCATGGTGAACGGCAAGATCCATCTGCTCACGAAAAAGGACCGCGATCGCATCATGCAGAAAAATGATGCTTTCGCAAAACGTTCATTGCGCGTCTTAGGACTTGCGTTCAAGGATGTCTCGCGATTAAAGACTTATGAAATATCGACAGTCGAAAAAGATTTGGTCTTTCTCGGACTCGTGGGCATGATTGATCCGCCCCGGGAAGGCGTCACTGATGCCATTGCAAAATGCAACGCTGCAGGCATTGATGTCGTGATGATCACCGGCGATCATCCAGCGACAGCTGCAGCGATTGCCGCAGAGATCGGACTGCTCCATCCTGAAGATATTGTCCTGACCGGCACTGAACTTGATGCGCTCAGCGATGCAGAACTTGATGCAAAGATCAAGCGGATACGCATCATCGCGCGCACGCTTCCAATCCAGAAACTGCGCATCGTGACTGCACTCCAGAAACAGGGCGAGATTGTTGCCATGACAGGCGACGGCGTGAATGACGCTCCGGCATTGAAGAAAGCAGATGTCGGCATCGCCATGGGCATCACCGGAACAGATGTGAGTAAAGAGGTCGCAAAGGCCATTCTTGTCGACGATAATTTCACGACGATCGTGAATGCGATCGAGGAAGGACGAACGATCTATGACAAGATCATCAAATCAACCAAATACCTGCTTGCCTGCAATGTGGGTGAAGTCGTTTCAGTGCTCCTTGCAATCATCATGCGCCTGCCGCTTCCCATGGTCCCGCTCCAGATACTGCTTATGAATCTTCTTACTGACGGATTGCCTGCATTAGGACTTGGTTCTGAGAAGGCAGAGGATGATGTGATGCAACGCAAACCACGCAGTCCCCGTGCAAATCCATTGACGAAAAACATGCTTATCCTCATAGCGCTCTTCGGATTGTTCATGGGCATCGGTACATTGTTCGTATTCAATCTTTACCGCGGGATAGCGCTTACCTACGCGCAGACCATGGCATTCACGACCCTTGTCATGTTTGAGATGTTTGCAGTCATGAGTGTGCGTAGCTTCAACTCATTCATTAAAGTCGGACCATTCTCCAATAAGTGGCTCACTATCGGGATTGCGTCATCAGTACTTATCCAGATCATAGTGATTTATGTTCCTCCCTTGCAGAAAATATTCGGCACAGTCCCCTTGACTGGTATGGATTGGGTCGTTCTCCTTGCAGTCTCAAGCCTTGGATTTGTATTTATGGAAGTCGGCAAGATATTTATCAAGGATGATGCAGGACAGATATCGTCAACTGCTGCGCCGCAACCCGCTGCGCAAAAAAACAACATTTAAAAATACGCGATACTGCAGTTGCTTCTAGGTGATCATATGTATAATTATCCACGACCAATATTATTCAAGATCGAGAAGATATTCGGATTCCTGCTACTCGTCATTGGACTATTTGCGGTATTAAAGCTCGTAGGCATACTCAATTCAAGCCTTATTGTACCGAATGAGTATCTGGCATGGTTCACAAGTGTTGTCTGCCTCCTTTTCGGATTCATCCTCGTCTCGCACAAGCAACACGGATTCAGCTAAATTATTAAAATTTATTTTTTTTAAATAATTCTTTCTTTAAATTTATAAATCGTTTCAGTATTCACTAAACATGTCCAATCATCCGCATCAAACCAGAGAATCTGAAGAGTCAGCACTGCAAAACGAATCAGCACTGCAGGATGAATCAGCACTGCAGGATGAATCAGCACTGCAGGATGAATCGGTAGCGTATTGTGAACCCTGCGAATCAGGAATTGTAATAGACTCTCCAGCAAGTTCTGCGTATTCTGCGCATTCTTCACGTCACAAGCTTGAGCGTATCCCGCGCAATGTCGACATCAAAAAACGCTTTGAAGAGCACTACCAATTATTGCTCGGAAAGGATTATGATACATTCATGAATTATTCGCTCTCCTACATCAGAAAATGCATCCGGGTCAATACCTTAAAATCAACTGTCGAAGATGTTCGCGCGCGTCTTGAATCGCGCTGGAACCTTGAACCCATACCCTGGTGTCCTGAAGGATTCTGGATCGAGTTCAAGAACGGGAAACGATTTGACTTGGGAAACCTCATTGAACATCACCTTGGCTATGTCTACATCCAGGAATCGGCATCCATGATCCCGCCGGTCGTCCTTGACCCGCAGCCCGGAGAGGTGGTCCTTGACATGTGCGCAGCGCCCGGCAGCAAGACAAGCCAGATTGCAATGTACATGCAAAACAAGGGAATACTCATTGCAAATGATGTATCTGGTGCGCGATTAAAGGCGCTTGGGATGAACCTGCAGCGCTGCGGCATACGCAACACTGTCATGACCATGATGCAGGAATATCGTTTTGCAAAACTTGCACAGGAAAACCCTGCATTCCGCTTTGATCGGATACTTGTCGATGCGCCATGCTCAGGTACTGGAACAATCCGCAAATCACTCAAGACCATCATGATGTGGAATCCATCTGGAATAACTAAACTCTCAAAAATCCAGAAGAACCTCATTGAGATCGCATTTGGCATGCTCAAAGAAAGTGGGACAATGGTCTATTCGACATGCACCATTGAGCCAGAAGAGAATGAGGCAGTAGTTTCATATCTTCTTTCCAAATATCCGAATGCGCAGCTACTTGACATTGATTCTGAGCGCTTAGGGATTACGCGGACACCTGCAGTCACAAAATTCAACAACCTCTTCATTGATCCCCGCGTTGAGAAATGCCTGCGCATCCATCCCTACGATAATAATACTGAGGGTTTCTTTGTAGCGAAGATACAGAAAGGTTGATGTCTTCAATGTAGTGATGATGACACTTATTGAGGGTATATCCTATATAGAGAATTATTTGCGTTCTATCAATTGGTTCGCCAATGTTTCTATTCTATCTGGTGTGAATTTTTTACTCGTCCCGTGAGAAGCAAAAGGTAAACCGGATAATTCAGGCTGTCTATCCCGTCAAAATGCATAGGTTCAGGATATGTGATGTATATGCTTATATCCATATGGGTATCGCCTGTTTTTTGAGCAGCAGTTATACTCATCTTATAATACTCTTCATGAGGGATATTATAGCAGGTATTGATATATTTATAGTCTTTGTCTGAAACTTTTCCTCCTTCTAAATTGCATAGTGCCCAATCTGATGGTTTGAGTGATATCTGAGAATTTGTGGAGAATTGGTTCGATATTGTATTAAGGTATAAAGTCATTTCCGTTGAATTAAATATCCTCAAGATATCATCACTAATATCTTTCATACGAACTTGCGATTCCTCTCTGAAATAAACAAAGCCATCATTGCATCTTACCAGTTTTTCGTTACAACTTCTCTCGAATGCATCTAAAACGTCTTTAGGTACCTCATAATTATAACTCATGTCGCGAGAATCATATGCTAACATTAACGCCGGTGGTTTTCTCAGAATCTCAATTTCAAAATGTGGTGAATCGATTTTGTAGTATAATCCTTCCCGCAATTCTTTAAGCTCTTTGATATCCATGTATATACGTATATTATTATATTTATAAATTTTACTAGGATTTACTATTGCCGGGAAGTAACTCGCCGGTATAGTATATTACTTATTAATTTTTTAGAGTTTTTTTAACATTACTCTCCAACGACATTAACTTCTCTCTTCCCTTAAGAAATTTCTCATTTGCGATATTAACAATGAATGCAGCATATTCCTTACTCACAATCAGTTTTCCATGCTCTGCAATCGGCACATCCATCTTCTCAGTCGAGCAGATTTCTACGATTATTACGTTTGAGTCTGCGATGATCCCTGAGCGGCGCAGGCCGATGTCGCGTGCAATCTTAAGCAAGCGGTCTGCATCATCAATCATCCTGCATGCAACATGCAAAATCAGGTTTTCCTGCCTGAGCCAGACGCGCTCTTCTGGCAATTCCGCAAGTGCATTCCATATTGTGTCAAACTCAACAACTTCGTGACTTACAAATAGCCATTTCACATCCGGCTTGACATCAGACTCAGTGAGGAGCATGATGCGTCCAGAGCAGGAGCTAGTCGTGTAATAGTTCGCGAGCGAATTCAGGTATTCGATAAGTGGGATGATTGGTTCATCAACATCTCCCTTGCGCGATCTATCTGGCTTATACAATTTATCAAGACACTTCCTTTTCTCGATGTCGAAATCTTTCATAGATTAGAGAGGTTTTCTAAGGTTTATATGGTTTTCCAAAAAAAACATTTATATATAAGTATACTAAAGGATAGCATATAGCTTATACTTACGAGAGGTGTAATAATGGAAGAGAAATCAAGCTTTTATGTTGTTGCAATTGTTGCAGTGGTTGCAGTCATTGCATTGGTTGTTTTAGTGATGAATAGACAGACTGCATCGTCAGTGTCTACGGTTTCTGGACCTGACACTGTCGGACAGGCTGCATGGATACAACCAAAAGGATGTACTGATTCTGACGGCGGACTGAATTATTATAAACAAGGAGTAATTACTGGCAATCTCATTTCAGGAGATATTGCGGTAGATATATGCGTAGACAATACTACGCTAAGAGAATTATTTTGTAATGATCATAACGCTGGCGAACCACGATTGTTTGATTGTCCAAATGGTTGCGTAAATGGCGCGTGTATTGGAAATCCTCGATATCAAGTATAACTTGTTTGTCTTATATGAGAATTATTTTTTTCTTTTTATTATCTCTCTTATTTCGAGGATTAGTTTTTTATTTCCCTTCAATAAACCGTTTCATCTCAAAGACAAAATCGCGCGCTTCCTTATAATAGACGTCGAATTGCTGTCCTGAAACGTCAAGCAGTTCTCCATGCATGATGCTCTTGCCGAGTGCATAGAATTGACGCATGGTAAAGGCGTGCCTCTTATGGACCAATCCCTTCTTGACCAGTTTCTCATCAAGCATATCTGCAACGTGCGCAGGGCTTGGCGGAATCTCATTGATTGACATGAGCGCCGCATGCGCTGCGTCAATGACTGCCCAATACAGGTCAAGTGTTGCCTGCAGGATATGATTTTTCGAATTTTGGAGTGTCTGCGGCGCGAGTGCAAGATAATTCTGGATAGACTCGCTGCTGGGTCTGATCCTGCCCTGGTAGAGCAGCAATTGGAGCGGATCAAAAAATCCGCTGTCCATGATCGCAATGCCGTCACGGAGCATGTTGATGGCGATAGGATCGCCTGCCCGGATGTACTCCCAAAAATTAGTGAAGCGAAGCGTCGTGATATGGAGTCGTTTGGACACTTTTGCGACGATTTTCTCAAGAATGATCCGATAGGTCTGGACGAGTTCTTGGGTGAGTTGGATTGAGACATCATCAACAATCAGGAGGACATCAACATCTCCAGGCCTTTTCTTGGTATCATGCTCCTGATATTTGCGTGCAGTGCTGCCAAAAAGAATGATTGCCTTCAAGAGTTCCTTGAATTCCTTGCGTGCCTCTTTTGCAAAGGCATATGCAATATCAATATCCTCTTTTGCGTACGTATCCGAAGACGGTTTTTTACGGTTTTCGACCTTAAACTCCACGATCCACCCACCTCTTTATATGTTGCAGGATTCAGGATTTATTAATCTTGCGCTATTTCCCGTTATTCGAGCGGCACTTCACTCCAAAGCCTGAATTCATTGCTCGGCGAATATGCTCCCACAATGTAATTTGCAGGCGCGCCATATCCGAAATGTGCATGTCTGATTTGTGACATATTCATCTTATGTCCGATGCCATAGATCGGGCTGCCGAATTGCTCGAGCGTCTCCCATAATGCATGTGGGTTCTCCCCACCACGCTCGACGATAAAATCCTTGATTCCGGCTTTTTCCATGCGCTGGATAAATTCCTTGATCGGAGCATTACCTTGACCGGGCGTGACATGCTCATCATCATAACCGAAATTGTCTGTCAAGTGGACATGACCGATGACGCCATCCTTTGCAAGCTTCTCAGTCTCGTCAAGATACCACTTTTCAAATCGCTTCTCGGCCTTTTCTGGCGATTCGCCTTCCTTTGCCTGGAAGTATCTTCTCCACATGTTGAAGTGTCCAGTATCGATTGTTGCCTTGATATGTTTTTTTGCAAGATCCTTGGCCTCTTCGCTGCCATATCCTTTTTGCTGGAGCATCTTAGCCATCTCCTTGCGTGAACTTTCGATGATGGTTCGTATCTCGTCAGGATGCGACCCATACATCTGCGGCATAAAACTTTCAGGCGCAACATAGATCGCTTCCCGAAGCTCGTCCTTCTTTTTCTTGCTGACCTCCATTGCAGTCATACCGACCTCTGCAATGGTTTTCGTAGTTTTCTTGAGTCCGAAATTCTCAAGCGTTGTTACCTCATTCATCTTTTCCAACGCCTGCCTTGCCATAGCATCAGCTGAGGCCGAGGACTCATGGATATGGCGCATACGGTCTTCAGTCTGTTTAAGACTCTGGGTAAGATACTCTGAAGGCATGACATCTTTAGGCAGGAGAAATCCTCCTGATCGATTCGCAAATTTGTTGACGAGCAGTCGCCATTTTTCATTATCAGGAATCCCTACTTCAAGTGAATTATAATAATCCAAGGCTTTCTTGAGTGCATCACGTTCCTCTTTTAATTCATCGTATTGAAGTCCATGGAATAATGAATTACCCTTATATTGGAGAACCTGATTTGCAAGCTGTGATTTCATGAAATACACTTCAGGAGCAATACCTAAATTCTTTGCCTGTTTTTCAAAATAGGTAAAATCATGTTCTTCTACAGCAAAATTAGTTTTATCCTTATTCCAGACCGGAACCCTGTTGAATAACTCCTCACTTTTTTTCTGATCGAGGAGCCATTCACGCTTTATGGCGTTTCCATTAATGTCGACCCAATCGTCTTTTTCTACAATATTCCCATTTTTATCCCTGACGCCAACGATCTTTTTCCCCAACTCTTTCTCATAGGTCGTTGCGGTATGGAATTTTGGTTCATAGACCTTATGGTCTTTTCTGAATGCCTGGATCTCTCCAGTCCTTCCATCAACAACCATGACCGGGCTTCGGGAATCCTCATCGCCATATTGTCGGAACATTCCGCCCTTGACGTCAGTAAGCGGTCTATGCCATTCACCGGTATGGAATACGACTGCGCCGCCTGTTGACGCATCGCCGGCAAATTCAATTGCTTTATTGATCTCGCGCAGGGTCTGTGATCGCGCTTCCTCGCTGAATCCCTCACGGGTCATTCCTGAAGCGCCATTGATTGCAACTGTTGCATGGACTGAAAATTTTGCATTGTTAAGCCGCGCCATCTCACGGATCTGCTCGCGCTCAATTTTTCCGACAGACTCTGGCGTATGCTGCTGCCCACCGCTCTTGCCCTGACCAAAGAACGTGAATTCCACTTTTGCAGAGCCCTGCCTTATCGCTGCGTCAAATTTCTGGAGCGGTGTTCCGCCACCGATGTCTGCCTCAGATGAACCCATCTCAAATGGGGTAAGATTAGTGATCGGCTCTTTGAGTACTGGGTCATCGACGTATTTTCCCTTGCTTGCGTTATAATACCCGCGATCCAGTGTGGAATAATATTCAGTATTAAATATCATGGTTGCTCTCTGTTACTTGTTTGTATGTATACGGTCATATTCTGCCGTAGCGCCATTCGCATCTTTCTGTGCAGGTCATAACTGACATTTACTCTTGCAATCTCTCATATCAGTTTCATTGTTTATTTGTTGATGCTCATCTTAAGGCGCTACTTGAGGTGCATTAATTTTAATATCCTTGATACCCTTTCTTGTACTGCCAGATCTGATCGACAACATTGAGCGATCGTTGGATATACTGATGCTCGTCTTTGCGTTGGATATCAGTGTCGCTGCTGAACTGCTCGAATTGTTTACGGACATTATCGATAAATGCTTCTTCCTGCGGGGTGATCTCCCCCCGTGCTGCACGGTCACGCAATGCGGTGAGTCCATTATAAAAGTTATAATTGGTCGCTTCATAGACATTGCGGGGAGCGTTGAGTTCCTCGAAAAATTTATGATAATTGGATTGTTGCGATTCAATGCCCGGAGCGCCTCTCGGCGGCGCTGCAGTCTTTGCGACATAATCAAGGGATGGCGCCTCTTTATGGCGCTTGTCTTCGGCTTCCTGTTCCTGCGCGATGATCATGCGTTTATGGCGCATCAAATCCTGAAAACTCTGCTCGATGAGATCCTCAGTGTCCTCGATCTCCTTTGCTTTTTTCTTTTCGAGATCCTCGAGTTCCTTTTTCTTTTGGGTGATACCGTCAAGCTCTTTTTTCTTGCGGTTCTCAAGATCCTCGATCTCTTTTTTCTTTTGCGCTTCAAGCGCTTCGATCTCACGCTTTTTTTTGGCTTCGAACTCCTCAAGCTCTTTTTTCTTTGATGCAATGGTGCCTTTTTTTTCGCGGGTGATCTCGTTCAATTGATCCATACGCTCCAAGGGGTTGATGTCCATGACCCCGTCGCTTGTTCTGACCATGCAATCCCTCGCCCAGTATTGTTCGCGTGATATTGTCCCTGTCTACCAGGTCAATAATTGATGCGCCTTCTTGTAATTTTTCATCAGGAGAATCATCTTCTTGGTCGCAGCCTTGCCCTTACCCTTCTTTTGGCTTTTACTGCTTGTCTTTTCTGCGCCGCCAAATCCTGTAAACAATGAAGTCGGGGTGAATAAGCCGATGATCTCCCCAAATCCTCCAAACAGTGCAGCGAATGGCTCAGTGACATCCATGCGCGCGTTCTTTGCTTCAATATCTTTCTCCTTGCCGAGAAAACGGATGAGGGGATGGACCTTCTTTTTATGCTCCTTTGCCTCTTTTTCCTCTTTGATCTTCTTGAATTCTTCCTCGCCGGCTTCTGCAAGGTATTTCTCTAAATCCTCAGATAACGCGTCCACTGCCGCCTTGAGCGATGCGTCAATGACCCCGAGCAGTTCAAGCTCCTCTTTTTCGCGGTATTTCTTGTACGCCTCGATCTCTTCCTTATCCCAACCATAGCTGCGCATGCTGATATCGACTTTTCCGACATGGACTGCGCCACGCTGATAGCTTTCAGGCTGCTGATAGCTCAAGGATGGCTTGACAAAATATTTGAACGTGATGAGAACGCAGGTCGAGGGGTATTTGGTATTGTCATAGGCAAGAATCTCAATCTCAAGCGAAGCCGTCTCGAATGCAGAGATGATCTCAGGACTCATGATCTGCTGCTCATTCATGCTCAGGCGCTTCACATTGCGCAGGTATGGCTTGAGCCACCCCATATACATTTTGATGACTGCCCAATGCTGGCGCAGGTAGTGGATATTGAATTTTCTCCTGTTGCGCAGCTCTTTTTCAATCTGCTCGACCCAGACTGTGAATTCAAAGAGTTTTCTGCGCAATACATTCTTTACCCGCTCATTCGTCTGGACCTTATCGACTGCACTGTCGACCTCATCTTTGCTATATGCTTTGGTGTTGAAGAAAAAATCCGGCAGTGTCGCATAGCCCAGGGTCTGGGCAAGACCATAGACTGATGAAGTCTTCATCTGTCCGCCCTGATTCTCGACAAAATTGATGAACACTTCCTTGAGTGTGACATCGGCCGCCTTGCTGTTCTTTTTCCAGGCATCATGGGCGACCAGGCGTTCATCAATGATCCTCAATTCGCGGACAAGCGCAAAAAGATCTTTTACCATCTTACCGGTTGTTGCAAGCAGTGTCTGGACCTTGTCCTGCTGGATTCCAAGACGCTGGCTGGCCTGGCCGAAGAATGAGCTGTTCTCTGAGGCAGAAAAAATATCTGTGATCTTTTCAATCTTGGGAAATGAGAGATCATACTGCATCTGATTGAGTATCCAGAAATAGGTCTCTTCCATGGAGAGCGAGAACGCCTCATAAACAAGTCGCAATCGCTCGTCCGGTTCAGGATAATTGGTAGGAGTGTAGATGCCGTTGGTTTCCTCGCCAATCTCCTCACTCCAGCCAAACCGGCTTCCTGCTTCCTCTAGCGGACTCTTCTTTTTTGCTTCAGGAGCATCTGCCATACCTTTCATGACCTCTTTTACGAATAGACTGCACAGTATATAATAGTACTATCCTAGAATTACTTATTTATAAACCTTTCCCTCGTTTTATGGTCGTATATTCAGCGCAGGGGATCCTATGACCCTGCGTGCTCATTTTTTTGTAAGCACAATCATGAACCCGACCTGATCGACGAGAACGCTACCAGTCCTTTCTGCAAGCTCTCGGGCAAGCGCTTTCCGGTCTGTTCCGGATTCATCGAGAAATGTCTTGAGCACCTTGATCTTGATGAGTCGCTCGCGCTTTAACGCCGCACTGATAAGCGTAAAGGTATGTGCGGTAACGCCATTCTTTCCAATAATAATTTTCGGGCTGAGTAGTTTTGATTCACTTCGTAATTTTCGCAATTTTTCATCCATGGTTTCACATCAATTAGTTTTATCTGAAATGCGCCGGCAGTAGCGTGCATGCGCGTTCATATCACTTCTTTTCTTTCTTGATCGTACAATCCGGCGGCAGTGCCCGGATGATCTCGTCGAGTTCCCCGCCGATGATTTTCTGGATCTTTTTTGCAGTATCACTGACCTTGCTCTCGCCTTGGACGAGTTCGAGGTATCGCGTTGCATGATGCGCAATCGCGCTCACGGGTCCGCACATGATCCTGTCCTGATAATTGCATACTGCAAGATTGATTTTTGCAGTGATGAATGTCCGTTTGCCATAGATCATGAATGATCCCTTGGCAAGATACTCGCCGGATTTTGCCTCCTTAGAGACCTGTTCTGGTGTTACCCAGTACACTTCGGCAGTTGTTCTTCCGCTCTTCCATGACTTACTGAAACTGGCGCATATGATCGCAGCTTCCATGCTGGTTTCTTCGTCGATTTCTTTATGGTCAGGATTTTTGATGACAATAAATGGGCTTCCTGGGAGTTCAGCATGGAATACCCGGTCATTTTTATCCAGATGCTTTTTGATCATGATCTCGTTTGTTGTCGCATCCCTTCCGCCGACAACAAGAAAACCGGTGCTGGAGTAGCACCAGCGGAATTTTTCAAACCACTCTTTTTTCCTGATGATTTTTTTCTCTTTTGCCGCTGCGGCATCCTCTGCTTTGGTCTGTGCAACGCCAAGCTTTTGCTTCTGCTCTTCAATGGTTTTTTTGACTCCCGGGATCTTGCGCTTTGCCTTCTTTGCCTTCTCAAAATAGGTTTCGGCATTCTGTTCAACACTCTTCGTGATGACAAGGGTCACTTCCATGATTGTGCAGAGTCCGGATGGTTTAAAAAGTTATAGATTGCAGAGAATGAGCGCGTATGCTGCGCGAAAGTAAAAATTATCCGCATGCAGGGATATCGTCAGTCACGACAGCCTGTCCAGCGCAGGTCTTTTCCTTGCCGCCATAATGGATGAGCGGAATGATCTCGACATGGAATTTTCCTGAATGGATATAATCGATATTCTTGCTGGCTATGCCGCCGACTGCAATAGCGCTATCGGCAATGTTCTTATCCTCGACGGCAAGGTCCCGGTTGATGATGCGTAGTTTAATCATCTCGACATCGACATCGCCGGTATTCTTGACCATGAAATTAATCCTGTTATTGAGCGTATCATAACAGAACACAGGTTTGGTATTGATGGTCTGGATTTCCAGCTTGACACTCGTACAATCCCCTGAACTTGCAAAGGCGTCCTTGCCCCAGCTCATGATCATCGCACCGATGGACACTGCAAACGCTATCAAGAGGACTGTTGCAATAAGTGGAGAAATGCCCTTCTTACCCCTTTTTTCGAACATGAATATGCTCTACGTTCCAGTATTTAAATAGGTTACTGTTTGGGATTTTGATTACGTGTTTTGCAACAACAAAATAAAATGTACACAAAAAAATAAAAAAATGAATTCCTGCACCTGCGTTGCGCATCAGCGTTCTCTTCCGGCAAGTACATCTTCAATGCTTCCTGCAATGTAGGATAGCATCTTTCGGGATAGTGCGTCATTATTGAACTGCGCGCCCAGCGAGTGGTTTGCTGCCTTTCTTATTTTCTTCAGCACATTTTCGCAGCTTTGGCGGTAGGTGACAATCGCCTCGCCCAATTGCGCGCGATATTTCTCATCCTGGACAATAGGCAAGATAGCATACAATGCTCTTGGCGCATATTCTGCAAAGCAAAAGGAAATCTCAGGGTCTTGGTATGGTGGCAGTATCCGCTCACTGTATACTGGAGTCTCTGGATATGCTTTACGATGATCAATGAGTTCCTCGATTGAGGCAATACTACTCCTGCTTTCGTATTTTTGCATTTCGAGCAGCGTCATGATGGTCCTGATTTCCGCAGCAGTCTGCGCCCGGACATCAATACTGAACCGATCATTTGCTCGTATCTCGAGTTTGAACGGCCCATTCCAAAGTTCAATATACTTTTTTCTTGTCCGTCTTGATTCTTCAGGATCCGGTGGCGGGCTCCATCCCATAGATGGCTGATAAAACATGTTTTGCACGAGGAGTGCTATCGCTAATCCTAATATGAGCAGTATCATGGTATACCTCCAAAATATTTTTTTTTTATTGCTCCTACTCTCTATAGACTGTTTGCAGAGAATGTTCCGATGTTCCTTGTGATGACGATACGGTTTTCGACCGCTGATCACCAGAAGTTATATCGGCATGCTATCTATTGAAATCCAAAAAGAAATGACCTGTCCACGGATTTCGTATGCATAGTGAGGGAATATCGCAGAAGTATTTAATTGTTTTTATTTCCACTGCGCGATCGCGTCTTCCTCAACAAAATGGAGTTCGCCCGGGATGATGAGGCAGTGGAGCGGCTCTCCGAAATCTTGGGCAAGAAGGTTTTTTGCCGTTGCATATTTTATCTTGTGATCGCCGCCGATGCGCGCGCAGCCAATACACCAGGTGTCTTCTGAGAACACCTGCTCCTTGCGCTTGCGTTCGAGTTCCAGAAGCGATTTGATGGCGTCATTGACTGTCATGAACTTATCCTCGTGCGGTCTCAAGTCCAGCAGCATCAGGGTATGCAGTCCATGCGTCTTGTTCTCTTTAAGAACAGTATAGTGCGTTTCAGGACTGAATCCTGGACTTTGGAAAGGTATACTGGTGATGCGGCCATACTTGTAGAGTTCGAGCCCGACAATTCCGACACCGTTGATGATTGACGCATTGTGAATGAATGCGCAGTGTACATCCTTCTCCTTTGCGCGCAGCATCAAATCAGTGTGTGTTGTTGCGCCGAAAATATCGCCGATGACGAGGAATGCGACATCCTCCTCGCGCGCCTGGTCGATGATCTCGTCTGCGCGTTTCTCGACCATGTCGCGGTCTGCAGTGATGATCTTTTTGCCGTAGAGATCCTCAAGATCTGCGATATCGCAATGGAGCATACTGGTGTAATACTCGAGATAGATGTACTCGCATTTCTTGACAGTTTCGAGGCCCTTGAGTGTGATGTCTTTCTCGTCATTGAGTCCGATGCCGATAAAATAGAGTGTCATAGAAGCAGAGGAGATGCGCGTGTTTAAAAAGTTATGTTAAGAGCTTGAGGAATTGTTTGACCTCTTTTGCAGTGATTGACCTGAAGACTTTATCCTGATGGATCTGCACTTTCCGGTAGAGTTCGTCCTGGTATGCGCGGGGCTGGACGTGGATATGGATGTGGTTCACCTTCACTGCACTCTCCTTGAGTGTTGGCCTGCAGTTCTGCTTGACGTCGCAGCCCCAATATTTTTTCAGGATTTTTTCCTGGTATGCGATGGCAACATCAAACAGTTCCCTGCGCTCGCGCGCAGTCAGTTCTGATGGCCGCTCGACATGCCGGTAGGGGATGACGAGAAGATGCCCGGGCATGAGCCGCGGGTTTGAGAAGCAGACATAGCATTCCTTGAACTTCTTGACAATAATCGTGTGCTTCGGATTAATGGTGCAGAATGGACAGGAATCCTTTTTCATTTCAGTATCCTCCGCATCTGCGTCCAGGGATGGCCGCTGTTGATGAAACTCTTGATGAGTACGTCATCGCCGCTCTTGCCATTATGCAGCACGACCCGATAATACTGGAGAATAGTTTGTTCCTTGACGAGTCGTTCGTGCCTCTTGAGACTGTTCATCTTTGATTTTACCGGGATATAACGGACCCGGTATCCTTTGCCGAGTGTCTTCTCAAAGATATAGGCAGTCCTCGGGATATGGAAATCTGAAGTGATGACAATGATGTTTTTCAGTTTCCTCGGTTCCAGGAACTGTTTTTTGGTGTAATACGCATTCGCGATGGTGTCCTGCGACTTGGTCTCTATCAGAATCCTTTTTTTCTCGATGCCGAGTTCCAGCGCTTTTTTCTTCATGAGTGCTGCTTCACTCGTCTTGAACTCCTTGCTTGAAAGAAAGCCGTATTTCCCGGAGAAGATGATCTTGAGTCTTTTATTTTTCAGATATCGCTTGTATATTCTCCCCAACTCTTCGACTCGCGAGCGCGAGGCATCGTTTAATTCCCCTTTCGGAGTGAGTCCTCCGCCCAAAACAATGATTGCATCAACCATCCAGAATTATTTCTGAAGGTTTGATATTAAAAATGTTACGGAAATTAAGATTTGTTGCTATTGAATAGGTTTGCATAAGATTTTTCTTTGATGAGATGCTCGGGCACCAGATTCGCATTGTACGAAAAATTTCGCGTGTTATGATGATATGCCTGTTCTATTGCGGCTAACGGCGTTGGCTTGAATGAAAGGCCGTAATTTTCTGCAAACATCTGCAATACGCTATTTGCGCCCTCGAGTTTTCTCATTGCGGGTTCTGTCGCGATGTCAGGATATTCGTGTTCGGTATCTGCGAAAACCGGCGTTGTTGCCAATATGGCATACATTTCGTACACTTCTGATTCTAATGCTTTTTTTATTGCATTAAACTGTTTTTGCATCTTTCTTTTTGTTGTAAACATGGTGTCACCTGTTTATTGCAGGAGATATGCGGGGACATCCTGCGGTGTGATCCTATTTTTTCTTGGACCATTGTTATATCGGAATGCTTTCTTGATGTGTTCGATTTTGATCGTGACGTCTTCATGATTTTTATCTTCTTTGACCCAGAATTCCTTCATCCAGAACCGTGTTCTTTTAGGTGTTGCAGCACCGTGCACTCTTTCGCTTAGCGTCATATCCCTAAAATTGATCATGTACCTTGCATCTTTTTCAATAGTATTCATGATTGCATCGATACTCAAATCTTCAACCGTACTCTTGGTATTCCGATAGAATCGTATACACGCATTGCGCGCCAGGATTTCGTATTGTGTATACGCGTTGATGTATGCTTCTTGTACCAATGCTTTTTTACTGATGCGAAGAGATATAAAAAAAGAAACGCTTACTTCATTGTCCGTTGCAATATCAAGAGGTCCTCAGTCGTGAGTTTCTTTCCGCTCTTGATCTTTTCCTGGACTGCAGTATCCTTCTGTTTCAAGATTTCCTGCTTGCTCTTCTCAATATCCTCTTTGAGCTGGACATTGTTATCCTGCAGTTTCTTGCGGACCACATCCATCTGCGCAAGCTTTGCATCAAGTTCTGTTCCGAGCGCATTGATATCTGACTTGATCTTCTGGATATTTTCCTCGAATTGCTCCTCTTTTGAGCGCAAGTCATCAATCTCTTTAGAACTCTCGATCAATTCGACATGATGCTTCTGTGACTCTTTGGCAGAATGCTGGACAATCTTCTTGTGCATCTCGAGCTGCTCTTTGACGTCGCGCAAGTCGCGGAACTTGTGATCGAGTTGCCGCTCAATGGCATGGCTCTCTGACGCCTTCTCAAGCTGCTTGCGCATCTTGGAAAGTGATTTCATGATCTCCTTTTCCTTCTCAAAGGAGATCGCCTCTGTCTCGATCCTGTATTCAAGCTTCTTGATGGTCCGCTTGAGCATGACCGGGTCATCGACGCCGCTCTTCTCAAGGACTTTTTTCCGATCTTCCTTAAGCTTTGCGATCTCAGACTCGAGATCAGTGAGTTTCTTTTCTAATTCTTCCTTAGAAAGCTTGGTGTTCTTGACAATGCTGGTAAGTGAATTGCGCTTCTCCTTGTATTCGCTTGCGTTGCGGATCTTGGAATGGATTTCAGAGCCAATGCGCTTTTTTTCGCGGAACAAATCCTCTTTCTTGCGATCCTCGCTATTCAGCTTGGAGTGCAGTTCGCGGATCTCTGTCTTGAGCGTATTCAGCTCGTTCATCAATTGTTGTATTTCTGATTCACTAAGCATGTGTACATTCACCTGAAAGACTTAACAGTAGGGATAAAAAGGTATAAAAAAAATTTATCCGAAGAGTGCAGATAATCCTGCAGCAGATGCTTCTTCAGATGCCTTGTCGTCCTTCTTCTCTTCCTTCTTAGCCTCTGGCTTGTGTCCTGCATCCTGTGCGGGAGCTGCAGCGACTGGAGCTGCCATGACTGCGGCATTCTTTATTGCATCATCAATGTTGACGCCATCCAATGCTGCGACGAGTGCCTTGACCCGGCCATCGTCTGCCTTGACGCCAGCTGCCTCAAGCACCTTCTTTACAGATGCTTCATCGACTTTCTTTCCTGTTTTGTGCAAAAGCATTGCGGCATATACGTATTCCATTTTTTACCTCCAAAAATAGCAGTTTGTATTTTTATTTTTTTTCTTGTTTTTTTTAATCGTTTACTTGTTGACCAGTCCTGCGACGGCATTTGCCTGCGCGTCCGCCTTTGCAATGATCTGTTCAATCACTGCATCTGCAAGAATATCGCGTTCAAGCGCGAGCGCCTTTGCATCACGGAATGCTTTCTGGACAAGGAGTTCAACAATTCCTTCTGCAGGATATGCGACCTCGACTGCAAGGTTTCTTGCCTCGCTTGCAGCAGTCATGAGTTTTGCCATGAATGCATCCTGATCGATATCAAGGACGTCGCCGGTCAGTATCTCTCCATTCTCATAGACTGCAGTCAGGTTGAGCCCGATTTCCATAGGTTCAATGCCGAGCCTTAAGAGGAGTGATGCAAGTTGCGGCTTGATGATGTCGCCCTTCTTTGCGACATGCGCATCTTCCTTGATTGCAACTTTTCCGCCTTCGATTCCTGCCTTGATCTTGAGCATTCCAAATTCCCCGATGATTGGACCGGGAGCAAATGGTGTGGGACCAGCAGGGATTGTGATATCCTTGGGCGTTGCCTGTCCTGCCTTGATTGCAGCAGCACTCTTATTATCCTTGAGGATCTTGTAGATCTTGAACGGATTGACATCAGTCAATAATAGTGCAGGCATACCATCAAGATGATCATTCAATTTCTGGATGTCCTTGCGTTTGGACTCCTTGATTGCCTCTTTGATGAGGTTCTTTTTGGCCATGCGGATATGCATTTCCTTGCGCAGCTTAGTCTTCATCTTCTGCAACTGCCGTGCAGGGAGATTTTCCACATTAATGATGCCAATGATCGGATACTTCTCGATGAGCGCCTTTAACTCTCCGACAACCTTCTTTTTTGACTCGGAGATATGGGGATTGTCCTTTGATCGTGTGTGCTTCATTTTACACCCCCACCTTCACTGCCTTGCCCATGGTCGTCTTGATGAACACACTCTTGATGTTGTTCTTTTCCTTGGGCAGGTGGTGGATCAATTGATCATAGAAGAGATAGAGGTTATCTGCGATCTGTTCATCAGTCATTGCCTCGGTTCCGATCATGACCTGGATGAGCGGTTTGTTTCGCGCAAGTACGCGAATAGTCTTTTGCAGCTTGTCATACAGCGGCTTCAGGTTTGTCTTTGGCGCAACAACGCATCCTGCCTTTGGGTTCGGCATCTTGTTCTTTGGACCGAGGACGCGTCCGAATGTCGCGGCGATCTTGGTCATAATCGTTGCCTGCGCGATGAAGAAATCATGCTTTTTTGCAAGCTTCTTGATGCGCTTTTTGTCCTTGCCGAATTCATCGAATTGGGTCAGGGTGATGACTGCATCACAATTGGATTTTGCTTCATCAACCATGTCTGCATCGACAAATGCCGCAACACTGCGCTTCTTGCCGACAGTATGTGGCAGGGTGACAAAAAAGTCAATCTGATGGTCAGGCTTTTTGAAGTCAAGATCCTGCAGGTTGACAATCACATCAACGGATTGTGAAAATTTCTTCTGCGGACTCTGACTACGCAACTGTTTTATAATTTCTAATGATTCTTTCTTATCCATAGTGCCCTCCTACACGCGGTAGTACGCAAGCCACCGACGAGAATTGGTGTGCATGCTTATTGGGTATGCTTAAGGGAATAATGACGTCTTTATAAAGCTTTCGTGTCGTCTTTAAGATAACGTTCTACGTCAAGAATACTGCGCGCTAATGCCAATATATACTCATTACTCGTATCTCAATGCATCGACAGGCTTTAATTTTGATGCGCGATACGCAGGGATTGCGCCGGCAATCATCCCGATGGCAACTGAGATGAGTATGGCCTCGATGAGTAGGTTTGTCGGGACAACTGTTGTGATGTTGCCGATGCCGCCGATCCGTCCGAGAAGATTGGGCAGGATTGATGAGATGATAACGCCAAGGCCGATCCCGATGAGTCCTCCGACAAGTCCCACAAGGCCTGAATTCAAGAGAAAGATGATTATGATGTCACGGTTCTTTGCGCCGATAGCCTTCATGACGCCGATCTCCTTGGTCTTCTCGAGAACTGAAGTGAACATGGTATTGGCGATGCCGACTGCGCCGACCAGGAGCGAGACTGCAGCGATTGCCGCAAGAAAGAGCGTGAATGTCTGCGTCACGCTCTGGATGCTTTGCTGTGTCGCCTCTGCAGAAGTCACGGTATAATCCTTGGTCTTGCCAATGACATGTCGCGAGATTGCAAGACGCGCATCAGTCTCATTTGCAATGACCATTGCCTGCGAGGAATCCGCGACCTTGAACACAATAGAATCATACTTGTTCTCGCCGACTCTTCCCAGGATTGTGCGCGCATCTTTTACAGTCATGAATATCCTATTATCATCGCCGCCAAACCCGCCGGATGATTCAAGGATCCCGACAATCTTATAGACTGTCCCGTTAATGGTGATGCCCTGGTTGACTGCAAGCGCCTGTTTGAATGTTGTCTGCGCCACACGGCTTCCGAGGACCACAACACCTGTGTCTGAACTTTCCAGAAGTCTTCCGGATGCAAGCGGTGTCGTCATCATATTGCTCCAGGCAAGCGGGTCAACACCCTGGATATTAAGGTTTGCAGTCTCTGCAAGATAACTGACACTTGCCCTTCCGGAAACGATGCCATCGACGAATAATACGCCGTCGACATTTCTTATGACCTGTACATCATTGGTCGTAAGATTATTGGTAACAATCGAGCTTTCGCGATCCATACCCCGTCCGAATCCTCCGCCTGACGCGCGTTGGAATCCAGGCGTTACAGTGACCTGGTCTGCGCCAAGTCCGCCGAGTCGCGACTGGAGGCTTACCTGCGCTCCCTCACCAATAGAGATGATTGCGACAATTGCTGCAACACCGATGACAATGCCGATAATGGTGAGCCAGCTGCGCAGCTTACTATGGATGAGGATGTTTACTGCAAGTTTGAATGATTTTTGGATTCTCATAAGTAGATTGTCCTACAGGTATTTGGTTTTTGTTATACCTCTATGTGGTGTGGTGTTTCTGCATTACTTTTTTGGATTCTTTGATGCGACGACAGCGTTTTTCTTCTCATTCTTTTTGTAGAAGAAAAATCCTGTACCTACAACAATGACGATAAGGATGATCCAGAATGTCGTGCTTCCAAAAAATCCAGTGGACGCGCTTGTCCGGCCATAACCTGTTCCAGTGCCGGTGCTGTTAAAATTTCTGAACTGGATCGGCACAACTTTTTCTATGGTGATGCGCTTTCCGGTCGTATCAGTATACGAGACATCGACAATAAGTCCGTCGAGAGGTCCACTTCCTCCTGCATTGGTTCTGTTCTGCATGCGATAATTCTGGTATTGCGCTGTCTGTGCAGGATTTTGCGTGCCATTCTGTAATCGACGGGTGTAATTGCCGCCATCAGTTCGTGGAGTGATCTGGAATGAGACTAAAGTATAATCTCCCTTGTTGAGATTTCCAATAATTGCCGAGCCGCTTCCGCTGACCTGGAAATTCTGTTGCGGCGGGATGCTGACTGACACGGATTGCGCTGGAGTGTTTCCGATGTTTGAGACTGAAAGCGATGTCTGTCCCTGACTGCTCTGGGAGAACACCACATCAAAATCTGTTTCTCCGCCGACAAAGATTCCGGACTGTGTCGATATGCTTGACGCAGTGGTATTGTCGCCGGTAGATTCAAAATTAAGGTTAAGATTCAATTTATAGAGTCCGGGATTTGCATTCACATCAGCGATCGCAACAAACGAGAGCGTGGTTGATTGTCCTGCATCAAGATACCGGATATATTGTGAATTGCCTGAATAGACCGGGAGTATGACGCCAGTCGGTTCCTGCCAGGAAAAGACAAGGTTCTGGAGTGGCGCGCTTCCGACATTAGTGATGGTGAAATTGAGTGGAGTCTCAGCACCTGGCTGGATGTGCGCCTGGTTGACATAACTGATTTGGGCAAATTCCTTGTTCTCGACATTGATGTTAAAACTTAGTGTAGTCCAGGTGCCGCCATTATACCGGTACTGGAATCGCAAGGGATAGGATTGTTGCAAAACATTCTTGTCGATCTGCACACTGAACTGCACATTTGCGGCATTCGTTCCGGTCTGATATGCGGCAAGTGTCGGAATGGTTTGTGTTGCATTCGCGCCGACAGTTGCGAACGGGTAATCATCGACAATACGAAGTTCAAGATTGCTTGCAGGTTGTCCACCCTGATTTTCGATCTGGAATAATAATTTCATGACATCGCCTGCACGTGCAGGAGTCGGATTCTGGTTGAGCAGCGTCACGCTGATTGCCGGGGAATCCGTGACATCAGCACGCACCATGCTGATGAATGCGAATGCCAATACGACAACAGTCAGTAGGAATACTGCTATCTTGGTTGCGCGCTGCGCAATGCCGGTATGTTTGACCAGTATATTTTTTTGTTGTTTCATCTTATTCACCCTTGACGATCTTTCCGTCTTTTAATCGTATCCTTCGCTCAGCGTGTTCTGCAAGATTCATATCATGCGTGACCATGATGATGGTCTTTCCTTCACGCTTCCATAATCGTTCGAGTAATGCCATGACCTCTGTTCCTGAACTCGTATCAAGGTTCCCTGTAGGCTCATCTGCAAGGATCACTTCAGGATCATTTGATAATGCGCGGGCAATAGCGACACGCTGCTGCTGTCCGCCGGATAATTGCGATGGGAGGTGATGCATACGATCAGAAAGTCCGACAATCTCAAGGAGTGCGATTGCCTTCTTGCGCGCTTCACCTGCAGGAGTGTCCTGGAATTCAAGAGGGAGCATGACATTTTCAAGCGCAGTAAGGTTAGGGATGAGATTGAACTGCTGGAATATGAACCCGATCTTTTGCCCGCGGATCTGCGCAAGGGTCGATTCTGAGAGCTTTGCAATGTCCTTGCCGTCAAGAAAGATGACTCCGCGCGTAGGCAGGTCAAGACATCCGACAAGATTCATCATGGTGCTCTTTCCTGAACCGCTTGATCCGACAATGGCGACAAACTCACCCTTGGTGATATGGACATCGACACCCTGGAGCGCATTGACCTCTACCTCACCCATGGAATACACTTTCCAAACGTCGGTTAATTGTATGACAGTCTGTTTCATGGTCTTGCGGCAAATGGTTCCCTTAAATCCGGGCCACGTTCAGGGTCGCGGCTATGATCAAGTCCATCATAGAATTGCATCTCTATATGCATGAGTATCTTTCCGGTTTGGACATCAATAATATAATTGTGTTTGATGGATGGCGCAGAGAACGTCACCTCAATAGTCTGTGTTGTCGTATGGTTGAGCGGGATGCTGCGGATATGATCAGAGACCTTTACAGTGTAGGCGGTCGCATTGATCCCCTGGGTTTGCAAGTCGCTTTCTGCGATGGATTTGGCATACGCAATCTGTTCCGGCGTTGCGATAGCGGCCTTGGATCGGTAATGATACGCGCGCCATATCCCTAAGATGATGATTGCAACAAAGATAATGATAAATATGAATGCAATGGTTTTCCAGATATTTCTTTTCTTTTTTGCCATGGTCATTTTCCTCACACGCAACACTCTACATTCGCGTACTTGCGATAATCTGCAGTATGCAGTATATATAGTAAAGAGAAGATGTAACAACATATAGATATTTCCTGAAACCGTTTCATTTTAGTGAAACAACTTCATCGCTATAATAACATTTAAATAATGGCGCGCGATACTAAGACGATGAGACGGTTCACTGTCCTTATCGCGATGGTACTCCTTGTCGCATCCATTGTATTCTTGGTCTATCTCTTATTCAATCCGCAACCGATCCAGATTGTTCTTGAAACCGGACAGGAAATCACGACAAAAAGCCCTGATTATTTTACCATCACGACTGCCATGATCCTTATCACCTGCTCATTCATCATCGGCGCATCGATCATGTACCTCTATTATAATGCAGATGCCGCAACAGTAATCACCCGGCACACTGCATCAGAGCATAAGGTCGAAGGACATACCCCTGGCGCGTACGATCTTATCATCCCTCTTTTGCGTGATGATGAGAAAAAAGCAGTGCATATCATCAAGGAACATCACGGGGAGATGCTCCAGAACGAACTCGTCCTCAAATTAGGGATATCAAAAGTCAAGACCACGCGCATCCTTGCAAGTCTTGAGCGAAAACAAGTCATTACCAAACATCGGCATGGGATGACGAACAGCATCAAACTGAAACATGTGTAATATCGCCCGTGTACTATTCCGGCGTACTGTTATTATAGTGGTACTGTGGTGAATATCTCTTTTGAAATGGTGTATGATGGCAGATATCGTCAATTTATCAAAAAAACTTTTTTATGACCGGCTGAAGAAATATCCTCTTGCAAAAGGAGGTTACTATTTTCACGTTCCAGAAGTCGAACGATGGGCAAGAATTATCCTCCAGAAGAATCCGGATATCGATGCCGAAGTTGTCCTGGTTGCGGTTTGGCTTCACGATATCGGTTCGTTTCCTCACACCAAGCAAGATCATGCACGCGATCATGCAGTTGCAGGGATGCGGATTGCAAATGTTTTCCTAAAAAAACATCATTATGATGCGCAAAAAACAAGAATGATCCTGCATTGCATACGCGCGCATCGGTGTCGGGATGTCAAACCAAAAACCAAAGAGGCAAAATGCGTTGCCTGTTCTGATTCTGCAAGCCATTTGACTGATTATGTGTATCTTCGCATGATGATAGACGCAAGAACAATCAATGATAAACAATTAGCAGGATACGCGCGCGATAAATTGGAACGGGACTATGACGACCTCTCATTTTTTCCTCACATACAAAAAGAATTGACGCCGCTCTACCTTGCCTGGAAACGATTGCTCAGCGAATATCACAAGATATGATTGACTAAGTATGATTGACTAATGGCAAGAGATCCTGTTTCTACCCTTCATGCACAATTGTTCGTTCCTTGAGATATTCCTTGTCAACACGCCACAGGATTGCGATGATTCCCAAAGCAAGAAGCGCGCCAAGGGTGTTTGCAAGCATATCCCACTGGTAATCATAGACAAGCATATCAGTCTGCAATTGAGTCGGAACCTCGATGCGTTGCAGGACTGTCCCGATATCTGCTGCATAATCCCCCTCGCTGAGCATGGTTGCGCCAGTAAACTTCATATATTGCGATCCGACAAACTCAAGATTCTTTGCGACAGCGCCAATGCCAAGGACGATAAGGAATGCAGCCATTGCCTTTTTGACCGGGAATTTCTTTGCATGCGCAATAAGGAGATAGAATACGATGATAGTAATGGAGAGGCAATTGAGGAAATGGATATACTTGTCGTATCCAATGCCAAAGATGAGATATTCAAAGAATCCGAAAACAACGCCCATGAGATGGAAGAGGATGGGGACAAAGCCGAGCGCGACTGCAACCGGCGGCACATAATACTTGCGCTGCAAGAAATAGAATGCAACAATGATGACAAGCCCGCCAATACAGTCCTTGACAAAACCCGGCACTGCAAATGCCGCATACACGCCAAATCCGATAGTGATGATTGCCATCACAAGAAACATGATGTTGATGGTCTTCTCATACTTGTGCATAGGGTAGAGAAGCATCCGTCACTATTTAAATTTTTGGAAAAATCAGCAAGCATAGCCTGCGCTCCTCGAAAATTATACAATGACTTCCGGTTCTGCATCCTTGCTATGCGGGATGACCTGGAAACTCCACAGGAGACTGATGAGAAGCAGCGCTGCAATTGATCCGCCAAGATTGAATATCATATCCCAGTACGAATCATACACCTGAAAGTCCTGTTTCAATTTTGAAAGTCCCTCAGGCATGAGGGGCTTGCCGATCCTGATGCCTTCCTGATACATCAAGGTATTCTCGAGATCGCCCTGGCTAAACATCGTCGGTCCAGTGACATTCAGGTATGTTGATCCCGCAAATTCGTTGATCTCATTGAATGATCCGAATCCAAGGGCGATAAGGAGCGCTGCAATGCCTTTCTTGATGGGATCGCGTTTCGAATGCGCAATTAATACAAAGAACACCACAAATGCTACGGCAAACGAATTGATGAAATGCGTATACTTGTCGTATCCAATGTCAAAAAACATCATGCTGAATAATCCTAGTACCACGCCGATGGTATGCAAGAATACCGGGATGAATCCGACGATAATGACCCCGGGCGGAAGGGGATAAGTCTCTTCGATAAGATAAAATGCTCCGATGAATGCAAGACCGAAGATGCAATCAATGACAAAGGGCTGTCCTTTGAGGATCGAGACAATGAGAAATATCAATTCAAGGATGAATGCGAAGATGAATAGTTCCCTGCTGGCTGAATGGTGTGTCACACTGCCTCAGAGTGTCAAGCATTTATATTGTTTATCACTATCGCGCTTTGCTGCGCGCATGCGTTATGCATTGTGCAAGTGCGTCTTCGAGTATTGTGGTGGCGGCTTCGGCAGTATGTTTTTTCGCGCGGGTCAGCGATGATTGGGAAAGTTTTTCCCGGAGTTTTGGATTGCGCGTGATGTCAAGGACTGCGCGTGCAAGGGCTGTCGGAGAATTTTTCTTGACGAGAATTCCGTTCCCTTCTGCGAGTTCACGGATGCCTGCAGTATCCGGCCCAATGATAGGCAATCCACGGAATAATGCTTCGATGATGCTGATGGGCTGCACTTCAGTGTTGCTCATGGTGACAAATGCCGTGAACTGTTCAAGAAACCTCGTCTCAAGCAGGATTTTATTTTCCAGAGGACCGAGGATATGGATGTATTCTGATGCGTGTTTTTTTCGCACAGTCTCCTCAAGTTTTTTGCGCAGATGCCCTTCACCGATGATATAGAGTTTGATGGACGCGTTTTTCTGATGCGCCAGCATGAATCCTGCAATGAGTGTAGAGAGATTCTTGTCGCGTGAGACGCGTCCGACATAGACAAACGCTGGTTTCTTGATGGAGTGCGGACTTGTCTTGCGTTTTATCTTTTTATGGTCGATGGCATTATTGATGACTGTGATTGGCGTTGTGATCTGATGTTTCTGGAGTTCTTTTTTGATATCGATTGATGGACTGATGACGAGGTCTGCACTATTGTAGCAGTAGCGGGTGTATGCCCACGCGATATACTGGGCAGTATCGGTCTTTCCAAGATTTCCTAAATAAGAAAGATATTCCTTGCTTGCAATACGCGTATGAAATATCCCGACGAGTGGAATCGCAAACATCCGTGCAAGAATGATGGATTTCAAACCGAGTGTTCCTGGCGTCTGGAAATAGATGATGTCCGGCTTGATGCGCTTGATGCGCTGCACATCCTTCACGCCGATGATGCTGGTGAATTTGATCTCCGGATAGAAGAAGAGTCCCTTGCCGTCAACATAATGTATCTTTACTTGAGGATTGATGATGCCGCGGGGGATCTTTGGCGTATCGCGCGTTGCAAGGATATCAATGTGATGCCCGCGCGCAACAAGGGTGTTTGCAGTCACGATAACATAATTGAGCACTCCGCTCATGAGTGGATAAAATGAGTCTGTGGTGATAAGGATTCGCATGGTGGTATGCTCTCATCTATTGTTTTATTTTTTTACCTTCTGTTGTCTTATCCGATCCGCTACTGCGACAAGGAGTATGGCGCTTACTGATCCGAACGTATTAAAGATCATATCCCATTGGGTATCATAGCGTTGGAGATCCGCAGTGGATGGTGGAAGCTCATCGCCCATGCTAAACATCCCCGCATTGTTCTGGTGAAGATAGGCTGATCCTACGAATTCATTGATTTCATTGATCGCGCCAAGGCCGATAATGATAAGGACAACTGCAATCATCTTGAGTATGCGATGCGTCCTTTTCCTTGCAGTAAGCATGAAATAGAGGAGATAGGACGCGCAAAACGCGAAAAAGAAGTGGGCATACTTATCATAACCTATACCAAAAAGTGTGACGCCGAATAATCCGAAAACCCCTCCGAATGAGAGAAGGATTGGCAGAAATCCCACGATGATTGCATGGATCGGCGCCGGATACTTGCGCTCCACAACGTAAAATATGACAACAGCTATGGTCTCAAACAGGAAATCTGCGACAAACGCTGATTTGAGAATGTAGGTGACTGCAAAGGTAATGATTGCGAATAAGAATGCGACAAGAAAAATGATGTTCTTATGCCTTCTGGCTTTTTTCTCTGACTCACGGACCATGGTTATGAAAGATTATTGGGAATGATTACGCCGGCGCCCGATAACAAAAATCATTGATTTTTGGAACCGTGCCCGGTGCTATCGCAAACATACGCCGGCGCCCGGATTTGAACCGGGAAACCTTGCGGAACAGGATTACTTTTGTGCATTGCTACATGCTACAATGCAGTTCCAGTCCTGCGCAGTACCAGATTGTGCCACGCCGGCAATATTGACTAATCCTCGAATCAGAAGTTGCTTTTAATAGTTTGTGTTTTTGACCGCAATGATTATAAATCTCAGAGAATTCTACTCATCTCATGGGTGCGAACCGTACTCCGAGAAAAAATATCCCTGGAACAGGCCAGAACGCAAGTAGTACTGTAGAGCGGGGGTATTTGCAAAACTTCTCACATTATATTGCGACACTTTCCACCTGGAACCCCACTGCGCTGGTCCACACCTTTATTGACACTTACCAGCTCTTATATCAAAAACAGGCATCACGTCTGAAAAATCATGAACTCCACTCCAAGTCGCCCCTGCTTTCTGATGAGACCGCTGTTGCGATCATTGTCGAGGCAATCCGGGCGAACACGCCAGAATACCGTCATGAATTCCAGCGTGAACTATACGCTGTCATCCATGCGCGAACCATAGACGCAGTCGCAAAAGAAGAATATGAATCCATCGCGCATCTTCCGAGCGTGCCCTGGTATTATTTCCTGCGCGTCTACGAGATCGATGCATTTATCTCAAAATAGTTGATGAAGAATAGTGGGATTTACCTGATTTTTGCTGTTCTAGAACCGGTTCATATTCAGGTAGCTTCTGATCTCGTTTTCGACATCAGTGGCGTCACGTATCGCTTCAGTATCATAACCTGAAGTATAGACCTTATAGATGAACTTGTCAAAAATATTCTTGACAAAATAAAATATCGGTCTTGTCTCCCATTTATTCTCATAATCCGTGACGACATACGCATCAAAATAGAATTCTGCGCGTCCCTTGTTAAGCTTGACCTTGATTGCGTCCTTTTCGACCTCAATCTCGGTCATCTTCGAGAATATCATGAATATCCTGATGTCGATTCTTGCGTAATCAGAAACCTTCTTGTAAGGGATGATCTCGAGCACGATCTGTTTTTCGCTCTCTGAAATATCCTCCCAATTCTTGATCTCCTGCTTCTCATAGCCGTGATCCTTGAACCATTTGTCGATGGTACGATAGAGTTCCCTGAGGTTGAATACGCCCTCGTACGAGATGGATTTTCCATCGATTAATGTCTTGATTTCAGCCATGAGCCTCTTTTTTTATGCATGCAATCAGTATGCGTTTGATGAGGATTCGGTGTTTAAATACTTTTTTATCTTGGTCTGCAGGTCGTACATCCCATACGTGAGCGAATCCGCATGCTTGATCCGCCAGTCCCAATAGATTATTTTGTCCTGGTAGAATTTTCCCAGTCTTTTTGCAAACGGCCCGCTATTATCGAATTTTCCTGTATAATCGAGCTGGAGGAGTGCGTCGATTTTTACCTCCATGCGTGACTTTGTCATCTTTGCCTTCTTGCCATCCTTGATGACCTCGACCTCTGCAAAATCCCAGAGGTGAAAATAGACCGTGATATATTCCTTGACATACTCGGTGACTTTTTTTTCTGCCTTCCACTTAATCTCGAGCTCATTACCGAATGGCGTATAGACCTTGTCCTTGTAGAGGTCCTCATGGAATAAGAAACGCTTGTTGATGAGCCAGGCATGCATCATACGATAGAGCCCTTCAAAATCAAACACACCCTTATACCGTATGATAATCGGTCCGCTATTGAGTACACTAAACGATTCGCCCATACTACACTCCTTAAAAAGACGAGTATTTAAATGTTGCTGTTTGAAGATACGGTTATTTTTTAGAATTATCTAACTCCTATTATACTATCTTTCCTTTTATTGTATCGTCAACATCGCTCGTAATTCCATTCATATCAAGCATGACAATATCTGTGCATGCAATAATCTCGTGATAGATGAATGGTGCAAGTTTGAACATGACAGGATTTGTATATACCTTACGGAATGCTTCTTGCGTATAGATATTCTTAAAATATACTTCAACTTCTCCTTCAAGAATAATAAGCGTTTCAGGATTTTTGAACGGGTTTTTTCCAGTATGATAATGTTCGCCGCTTACTGTTCCCTTCTTGCGTTTGATGAGCAAAAACTTTTTAGAGTCTCGATTGTCAAATTCAAAGACTGTTCCTTTTTCGTTCTCTTTCACAATATCTCCATTGATGATTTCAACGCCATTCATAGTCTTTTCTTTACCTGATCCGTATCGCATCAAGATTCCTTGGCGCAATGGTCTCGATCTTGTATTGGTTGTGGATGCTTGACGCAAAGTTGAGGCAGCGCGAATTCTCTCCGTGGTTGACAATGACTTTTTTCGGCCGCGGACTGCATTTGCCGATGAAATTCATGAGTTCCCGACGGTCAGAGTGCCCGGTGATCTCGAGCTTGACAACTTCCAGTTTGACCTGGACAGTCTCGGTCTTGTTGCCCTCGCGGAAATTGAATTCTTTTTCCCCGCGCTGGACGCGCGAGCCCAGTGATCCTTCAGCTTGATAGGATGTGAATACCAGCGCATTGCGCTCATTTCCTGCAAGCGCCCTAAAGTACTGGACTGATGGTCCGCCGACGAGCATGCCTGACGTTGCAAGCAGGATGCATGAACCTGATTCTTCAAGGATTTGCTGGCGCTCTTTTGCGGATCCTACACGCTTGATGTTGGGCATGAGGAATGGGTTATTGTCCTTTGCAAAGATCTGCTGGCGCACATCATTGTTCAGATATTCAGGATATGCAGTATGGATTGCAGTGATATCCCAGACCATCCCGTCGATATAGATGGGGATCTCGGGCATCCTGCCTTCGCGGATGCAACGCTCGATAAGGACAATGACTTCCTGCGCTCTTCCTGTTCCAAGGACTGGGACAAGGATTTTTCCATTACGCTTGACTGTCTCGATGACAATCTGGCTGAAGAGTTCATCTGCTTCATATGGTGGCGGCATGACATTTTCCTTTCCGCCGTATGTTGATTCGATGAGCAGTGTCTCGAGACGGGGGAATTGGGTGATTGCAGGACTCAGCATCGAGGTCTTTGCGTATTTCAGGTCTGCAGTGTACAGGAAATTGTGGAGTCCATTGCCGATATGGAGATGGACCATGGCGCTGCCTAATGTGTGTCCTGCGTTGTAGAACGTGATGCGCACATCTGGCGTGATGTCTGAAACCTCGTCATAATCCAAAGTGATGGTGTGCTTGACGACTTCGCGGACATCATCAGCAGTATAGATAGGCTCCTTGCCGTCCTCGCGCTGGATCTTGACAAAGTCAAGCTGCAAAAGCGACATGATATCACGGGTCGGCGGGGTGCAGTAGACCGGTCCCCGGTATCCGAATTTGAAGAGATAAGGCACAAGGCCGCAATGATCCAGGTGCGCGTGCGATACAATGATTGCATCGAGCTGTGAGATGTTGAATTCCGGCGCTTCAAGATAGGGATAGGATTCTTCAGGAGTATCGCCGCCTGGGTTGATTCCGCAATCAAGAAGGATGCGTGACTCTGGAGTCTGCAAAAGGATACTGGATCTTCCGACCTCGCGTCCACTGCCCAGGAATGTGATTCTGATCCATTCCTCTTTTTTCTGCCGGCGCAGCCAGCCATTATAGATACGCTCTCCGGTCTTATGCAGGAATTTTCTGCGATAATCGTTGTTCTGGTATAATACCTCGCGGATATTTTCGATGAGTTGTGATCGTATCGTCGGAGTTCTGCGGATGATCGGGACCCACAAGGTTTTTTTCTTGATCTCCTGCAATAATTCCCCGTCCTTGCCGATGGCCATGCCGGGCTTTTCTGCTTCAATGATGACAATGGATCGCTGCGGATCAAAGATGATGCCGCCCATCTTTGCATCCTCGGGCATGATTTTCTTGATGATCTTTTCTGTTTTTTCCTGCTCGAGACAGATGCTGGGGTCCGGACGCAACTCAATGCGCTTTTTTATCGCATCAACGATTGATTTGATGATCCCGCCATTGTCAAGGAAAAATTCCTTTTTTTTGGTGTACAGGACAATGTTTGCACCCTCAAAGTAGACCTCGCTGATCTTCCCTTCAGGGATATACTTTAATATTTCTTTGATGATTTCAGTTGTCATAAACTTCCCTCGTTTTCTTCATCACTGCTTACCCGAGAATGATATTCTGGTTTTTGTTGTGGTGTCATTTGCGCACTGTTGTGCAAAATATCAATAAAAAAAATAATAGTTATATTGATGTGACCTGCATCTTTTTCTGGACTGTTTTCTTGATGCTGTTTTTGGTGATGGTCATCACATCGATGCCATTGCCGGATGCACTGTCACGCTGCATTGCAGCACTGATTGCCTTGACGGCAGCATCCTCTGCTTCTTTAGTAGTGATGGTGTCTTTGTAGGTCTGCTCGAGTATTCCAAAGACCATGGGGCTTCCGGATCCGCTCGAGATGAAATCCTTGACTTCCATCAATGATCCGTCGGGATAGATCTCATACAGGTGCACTCCCTCCTTGTCGAATCCTGCAAGCAGGTAATGTGCCATGCTGGGAAAATATTGTCTGACACCTTCATAGGACATGCGTGCGGCAAGATTTGCAGCTTCCTTGATTGTGCTGTTCCTGTTGGTCTTTACATTCTTGAGTTTGAGTTCTGCACGCAAGAGCTTGATGAATACCTGCGCGTCGCTGACTGATCCGGCAATGGTGAGTGCTACGCTCTCATTGATCTGGACCACTTTGTCCATATCTTTTCCTGCAATGAAATGTCCTGCGGTCGCACGCTTATCTGCAGCGATGACGACTCCGTCTTTGCAAACAATACCAAGTGTTGTTGTTCCAGTCTTCAGACCTTCTCTACCTTCCATGTAATCACCTTTAGAATTTTACAGAATGATACGATGAATGAGGGTAGTCGCTCATTATTTATAAATATTTTGATTGAGCAGGATTCTTGCCAAAAACCTTTTTTTTTGCCTTGCGAACTTTTGATGACTCGGGTGATTGCAGAATGGATTGACGCGGGCAGGAGGATTATTCTGCGCGGTATCAGCCGGTTTTATCCGTGACTGTCCCGTAGATGTCGCCAGTCTGGATATGCCAGGGGCTCCCATCGCCTACCTTACTAAAACGGATTGCTGCCTTGCCGCGCAGGCGATCATTCGGAGTCCAGGGTGAGAGTGCAAATGTGACATCAACAGTCGACCCTGCAGGAACTTCACAGTACGACGCACTGCACGCCGGAGGTCCTGCGACAAAAATCCTGCTGCAGGATCCATTCTCTTCATCGATGATGAGATAGGATTGTTGGCAACTCATGTTGAGGTTTGTGCCAAAATTGTTGCGCAATCGCACAGTGACGTTCCCATTGCTGGACATGATGAAATCCTCGCAATGCCATTGGTCTCCGAAATTGCACTCATCATTCACATATTTGGAAGGATTAAATACGCCAAAATACGCGAGCGCTCCTACTGCGACAAGTACTCCAAGAATGGCCCATCCGTAGGTGACCAGAAATTCAATTGCTGCCTGTCCTTTTTTTGATCTCATGATTTATCTTTCTTACTGCACTGTTGCATAGAGTTCGCCGAGCGCGACCTGCGTGAATCCATTCTTGCTGCGCAGATAATTGAGCGTCACTTTCACTTTTGCCTTATCTTTTTGGATGAATTTGAGGCTGGTGACGTCGCAGGTGATGTTCATGCGGGTATCTGCCGGCCACTCGCCATCACCAGGGATGCTGGTCGCGCATGCAGCTCCGGTATCCGTGAGTGTTACATTCGGGCTGTACACCTTTTGCCCGAGTCCATTGACAATGATGATGTCTGCCTGGCTGGTCGTGATCTGATAATCCGTGCATTGAAAATTATTGCCGAAAATGCATTTGTCTGCAAGGTATTTTGAGGGGTTGAGGATCCCGAACGATGCAAGCGCCCCGATAGCGATCATGACAATAAGGATCGCCCACCCGTAGGTGACCAGAAATTCAATTGCAACCTGTGATCTTTTCATAGACTCCACCTTGGTATACATACATTTAAATGTTGCTATTTTGATTTGTATGGTTCAGTTATGTGATGACAATGCCCCGAAAGAGCATCTCCAGGACTTTCATCAGGATGATATAGACGATGATTGAGGAAACCAAAAACATCGGGATATAGCGCAGGCCGCCCTGGATATCCCCTTTCTCGATAATCGAGACAATCATTGAGGAGAAGAGCGCGATGACAATCAATGCGCCGATTGAGAATGTCCGAAAATCATTCGGACTGATCTGGAGTGCTGCAAAAGTGATGGGTATTGCGGACGCATTGATGGTTGACAATTTTGCGCTGAATCCGATCATGATCGTAAGGAGTTGGTAGGAGAGCGCAAAGAGTGCAGGCGCAATGACAATGACGATTGCGCCGATAAAGATGATATAGGATAATGTCGCAGCGCTCATTTCCTGCGCGAGCTGCTTGGTCTTGTTGATATTCTCGATGACCTTATCGACAATATGCGACACTTTTCCGCCGGTTTCAACCTCGCTGATGATAAGATCGAATGATCGGCGCAGTATCGGGGAATCGTATTTTTCAGTGAATTCGCGCAATGCCTCGGTGAGATCATTTCCCGTCATGACCTTCTTATAGACAATACTGATCTCTTTTGAGATGATGCCGAATTCTGGTTTGATGGCGTTCCACAATGATTTCTCAAAACTCATCCCGCCTTTCAGGTTTGCTGAAACCATCTGCAGATAGTCTGGCAGGATCTTCTCCAGTTCCTTGGTTCGGCGATAGATGCGGATATTCAGGTCGAAATAGAGATAGATGATCGCAAGGGTGATGAGCGCGCCCTGGACAAGAATCCATGAGAGGAATGTGATGACAAAGATTGATCCCGTCTGGTATGCACTGATAATAGGATAAAACACAATAATGTAGGCAAGGGCAGTGATTGCTGCGGTGATGAAAAAAAGCCATCCGAAAAAGGAGTAGGGCACATCATCATATCCTGCCTTGAGAAAGAATCTTCGGATCCCTGGCCTGATACGTTTGAAGATGAATGCTTTTCCGAATTCGTAGGTGACGGGTGTGCTCATGGGTGTGTTGTTTTAGATATTGAGGTTGGGGCGGATGGATCTGAAGAGAGTGATGAAAAAAAGTTGGACGACCACTAAAAAAAAGAGGAGCATGATGAATGTCTGCATATCGATCCGCAGGGAGATGATGGATCCGATGACGCTAAAGAGCGTGATGCCAAGTGACGGCGCGACGACAGCGACAAGCATATAGAACATGGTGATGGAGTTCAATTTTTTCCCGTAGCGCTGGATCTCGATGAGTTGTTCCTGCGTGATATTCTCGAGTGTACCCTCAAGTGATGACGTGACATCAACGCCGATACGAAGCGCATTGTTGATCTGGAAGAGGATCTTGCGGAATCTTCTCGAGGGAGTCGTGCGTGATGCCTTTTCGAGCGCATCCTCGATCGGTGTCCCGAGATTGATATCATCGACGATCTCTTTGAAATATTTTCCTGCAACACCATAGCTGTTTGATGCATCGATGAGTGAATTGATGAGCGGTTTTCCGGAATTGAGCTTGACGAGGAGGAACCGTCCGGCAAACAGGACGTCACGGTCAATCTCTTTTTCCCGCTTCATCTTGAGCACATCAAGGTTGCGTATAGACAAAAAGAAGATGATGGAAAAAAATATCAGGAATACCGGGATGATAAGGATTGGCGGATTGTTGGTCTTCACAATAAGAAAAAGCGAGAGGATGGCAAGAAATCCTGAGAGGATCGCGCTATTGATGAGCGATTCACGGACAAAATCAGTCGGGCGTTTGATGATGCCGGCCATGAGGAGCCGTTCCTTTAGATCAGGCATCTGATTCACAATAATATTAACAATGCTCATCTCATCCCCTTTTACTCTTTCGGACAGGTGTGACGTATCGGGAGTTAGTCGTGGTCCCGGGCAGTTTTAGGTAAGGACTAATTTTCCCATATAATACCGTGCCATCACTTTTCCGATATCGTCGACATTATCGATCTGTTTGCGGACCATCCACTTGAGGATCTTGACTTTTTGTGCAAGATCATTTTTCAGCTCCTCTTCAGAAAGACCAGTATAGAGTCGCAATCGCTCCATGACGATCCGCGATGTCGCGATGTCTTCGAGAACATCACTTGCGACATTGAGTTGCATGATGACGTGCGCATCGCCGGTCTCAGTGATTTCTGCAACCTGCAGTGTCCGTCGCTTGCCGGTCCTCCTGTTACGTGATTGTACGAGTATGACTGAGAGTGAGGATATCATTGGCTTTGGGATATCAATAGGAGGATTGGTCAGACGGACAATGACTTCCTCTGCATTATTGGCGTGGATGGTTCCGTAGACCGAGTGGCCGGTGTGCATTGCCTCAAGAAGAACCTGCGCCTCGCGCGCGCGCCTGATCTCTCCGACGAGAATCCTGTCGGGTCGCATGCGCAGCGAATTGACGAGGAGGTCAAGCATGGTGATCTCTCCCTTGCCTTCAGGATTGGGAAGCCTTGTTTCCATAGGGACCCAGTGCGTGCTACTCGGCAGCACTAATTCGCGGGTATCCTCAATGGAGATGATGCGCTGGTTGGGCGGGAAGAAATTTGCAAGAACATTGAGCATTGATGTCTTACCTGAGCCTGTTCCTCCTGCGACAAGAATGGAGAGTTCATTCTGGATTGCCATCCAGAGAAATGCTGCTGCTTCGACGGATATTGTATTGTCGTTGATGAATTTTGTGATGGTCCAGGGATCAGTCGAGAACTTTCTTATGGTGAGCGTATTGCCCTTGCTGGATATCGGGTTGAGCGTTGCATTCACACGATCGCCGGTCTTGAGATGCGCGTCCATGAGCGGATTGAGCGTTGTGATCTCTTTTCCGATGTCGCGCCCGATCATGGTCGCATAGTGCCTGATGCGTGCTTCAGTGATCAGTTTGATGTTGGTGATGAGCCAGCCATGCTTCTTATGATAGACCCAGACCGGTTCAGTGTGATTGTTGATGACAATCTCTTCTAATTGGGAGTCCTTGAGCAGTATCTCGATCTTTCCGAGTCCCAGGTTCTCCTGGATGATATAATTGACGAGCATACTGGTCGTCTCTTCATTTGCAGTATGGAAATATTTTTTGATGATCTTTTTGATCTCCCCCTGAAACCGGTCGCGGATATCCTCGGATTCCCGCGCAGTGTCGATCTGGTGTTTATCGACGACAGATACGAATTCCTGGCGGATCTTTTCGAGAATGAGTTTTGTGGCGTCGCTGATGTTCGTGAGCGAGACAATGTAGTGCGGGACCGCGTCATCTTCATGGAGTGCAATCTTGATATCGACTACAATATCATTGATTTCGATCTTGTAATGGTCGATGATGCTCTGTCCGATCTCTCCTGCAGGATTATTCGGCATGTGCAAGCGCCTCTTTGCATTGCTGCAATCGTATCCGTGCAGCGCGATTGTGGGGATTCTTCTCGACAATATGGGAGAATAAGGTG